>JBAZBC010000004.1:0-308864 GCA_041671745.1 Opitutaceae bacterium
TCCGTGTTTTTGGTTCTTCGTCGACGAGGCCGCGGCGATCAAGGTCGCGTCCACCTGGGTGCCTTCGCGCAGCAGCAGGCCTCGCTCGGCCAGATCGGCGTTGATCGCGGTGAACAGGCCTTTGCACAGGTCGTGGGTTTCGAGCAGGCGGCGGAACTTAAGCAGCGTGGTGGCGTCGGGCACGCCGCCCTCGACCAGATCGATCCGCGCAAAGCCGCGCAGCGCCTGGCTGTCTTAGCGCGTGTCTTCGAGGGCTTCGTCCGCCAGTCCATACCACTGCTGGAGGGAATAGACCCGCAGCATGCGCTCCAAACCGACCGGCGGACGGCCGCGCTCACCCTTCGGGTAATGCGGCTCGATCACCGCCAGCAACCCCGCCCACTGGATCACCTCCTCCATCCGTGCCTGGAACTTCTCTCGCCGCGTCATCTTCTTTTTCCCCGCAAACTCCATCTGCGCGATACTGCTCTGCTGGTTCATGCCTCCTCTCATAGCAACTGACGCTCCCTTTCCTTCTCCTCTCTCCTTCCGTCTGAAGATTAAATCAGCGTCTCTCTAGCCCGAGTTCGTCAGTTCGGAGAACGACTCTATTGATCATCAGCATTTTGCCTTATTCAAGGGGCGATTTTCGGCACTACATTCGCCACGATTCGAGGGCCCTTGGGCAGGCGTAGCCCGAGGTGGGCGAGCAATTGGACGGTGGCCGGCTCGGGCGTGGCACGATCCGCAGGCGCAGTTCGGTGCGCGCTGTGCCGCGCAGCACCGGCAGGATCACGTCCACGCTTTTGATCGTAGCCACCTCCTTGACCAGTTGGCGCGCGCAGGTGCCCAGGCCCTTCGCCTGGCATCCATTGCTCGAGGCTGCGCCACAGCGCCAGGGCGAGGAAGCACACCAAGATATGCGCCTGCACCCGGTCCTCTTTTTGGTGAAACACCGGCCGCAGGCCCAGGTCGCTTTTGACGGTGCGGAACGCCGCCTCGGCCTGCGTGATCTGGATATACCACTTCCACAACAGGGCCGGATCGGTCTCCTCGCAGTTGGTGCGCAAGAGATACGCGCCCTTTTGCCGGTGCGCCTTTTGCCCGGCGTCGAGCCGGCTGCTCACGCGCAGCGCGACGGCCCGTCCGTCGGCATCGTGGATCACATCGGCCACAACAATCGCGGCGGCGGCCGGATACTTGCCCAGATGCCGGCCGATCCGCAGGCCCACCGTTTCCTGGTCGGCTTGCGGAGCGCGGCGCAACCATGCGTCGATCTTGATCAACTCCTCGGTCAAGCGCTCGCTCTGGCGTGCGAACATCGCGCGTTCTTTTTCGGCCCGGACGCCGCTACGGCATAACACATACCGCTCGCCGGGTTCGCCTCCGGGCTGTTCGACCAACCTCACCTCCAGGCCGTCCTGCACGCTCTTCCAGTCGGATTGCTCCAGCAGGGTCTGCTCATGGGCGCGCAGCCAGCTTTTCGGCGTGCCTACCAGGTAGCGCGCCTTGCGCTCGCGCAAAAAGCCGATGTTCGCCTCCGAGACCATGCCCCGGTCCATCACCCATATCCGCTCGGCCTGGCCGTATTTTTCCTCCATCCCGCGCACGATCTGTTCGACCGTGCCCACGTCGGCGCGGTTGCCCGCGAACACCTCAAAACTCAGGGGCAGCCCCTCCGGCGTGCAGACCAGGCCGATGCAGACCTGTTTGTTGCCCGAGCGCTGGTCGCGGGAGTAGCCGCGCTGGGCCTGGGGGTTGGGCGCTCGGCCTCGCCCTCAAAATAGGTGCTGGTCACGTCGTAGAGCAAAAACTCGAAGCGCACGCCGAACCACTGGCGGTAGCGCTCCATCAGGTGGGCGCAGAGCGCGTCCTTGTGCGCGCCGAGTTTGTCGAGGGCGCGGTAGAGCCGCGCGTCGTTGACCGAGGCGGTGCCGATACCGAGCAGGTCGTCGAGCGCGGTCGTGTCATACCAATGCTCGGTCACGCCGAGTTCGGAGCGTTGCGCGCAAAACCGCAAGGGCGGTGAGCAAGGCGGCGGTGTGAGCCCACGCCACCGACTCGCGCCTCCGGCAGGAGCGCGCCAAGCAGTTCGTCGAGCTTGAGCCGATGCCAGAGCGAGAGGGCGAGATAGCTCTCGGCGAAGTCGCGGGTGCGTTCGACCCGCAAGCCGGAGATGTCGGCGCGTTCCCATTGGGCGGACGGCTCCGTCGAGGCCGAGGGCTCCAGGCCGGGCAAGTCGGCGGTCTTGGCCGTAGGCGTTTCGCCGCGCAAAAGCGCGCCCAAGTCGTCCCAGCCGCCGCGCAGACCGGCCAGATCGGTCTGTTCGAGTTTGCCGAGCGAGGCGACGACGCGCTGGCGCGGCCCGCACGCGGTGCGCACCGTCTCGCACAAGTGCCAGTAACTGTAACCGACGCCACGCGCCGACTTGGTCTTACGCCGCAGGAACATGCCCGGCAGGATCGCAGAAACCCCACCGCCCATCAACGGGGTGTTCGGCACTACATGACTCCGAAACGCGGCCTTCCCTCGTGGCGGTCCTAACCCGAAAACGCACTCTGCTCTGAAAGTTTTTTGGCCGAGCTTCCCAACTGACGAACTCGGGTTAGTAGCTGTGAGCCGTTTTGTGCAGGGCCGGACCTCGTGTCCGGGCCGGTGCGACGTCCGTAGTCCAAAAAACATCGATTCACCCGTAAAGTAGCCCACCGCCCGTGGCTCCGAGCTCTCCGCCCCTACTCACTACCCACTACCCGCTACTTCGCCCCAGAATTTGTTTGCAGCCGCAAAACCCGCCCGCTTCGCTTCGCCTCCCGCCGGAAACAGCGGCCGAAAATGAGTCGTCGGGACGTAGCTTAGCCTGGTAGAGCGCTACATTCGGGTTGTAGAGGTCGAGAGTTCGAATCTCTCCGTCCCGACCATTTTCAAAAGAAATCCGATCCGGACGCCGTCCCGATGGATATTTCCGCCGCCCAACGCGCCGTCCAGCCCACTGCGACTTAGATGCGCACTTCGCCGGTGCCCATCCCGCCAAACGAGCCAGGTTGGCGCACTCTGTTTTGCGAAAAAAAAGTGCATCCACCCATGATAGTTGACCGTTTATCTAGTTGGAACGTTTCCAGCTCCAGCTAGTCTCACTCCACACACCGAACTCGGTGCAAGGATGCCGGAATAGAATTTAACCTCTCAACTCTTACCAATATGGCCGCCAAATCGAAATCCGCTAGCAAGTTCAACGAAGCCGACGAAGTCGAAACCCTCGCCCCTGCCGCCACCGCCGTAGTCGCCGCCGAGTTCGAAGCGCCGCCCTCCTTCTTGGAAAAGACCGATGCCGCCGCCGCCCGCGACTACGCCCCGGCGGACCGCAGCAACCTCCAGCTTTACCTCCAGGAGATCGGCAAAACCGCCCTGCTCACCATCCAGGAGGAGGTGAAGCTCGCCCGCCGCATCCGCAAGGGCGACAAAGCCGCCCGCGACCACATGATTTCGGCCAACCTGCGCCTCGTCGTGAAAATCGCGATGGACTACAAGGACTTCGGTCTCCCGCTCCTCGATCTCATCAGCGAGGGCAACATCGGCCTCATCAAGGCCGTGGAACGCTTTGACCCGCGCAAGGGCGGCAAGCTCTCCACCTACGCCGCCTGGTGGATCAAACAGTCCATCAAGCGCGCCCTCGCCAACCAATCGAAGACCATCCGCCTGCCCGTTCACTTGGTCGACAAGATCTCCAAGATGCGCAAAACCGCCATGAAGCTCACCGAAGAGTTCGGCCGCGAGCCCACCGACGAAGAGATTGCTATCGAGCTCCAGGTGCCCACGAGCCGCGTCGCACACCTCAAGTCGGTGAGCGTGCGTCCGGCCTCGCTAGACGCCCCCATCGGCGAAAGCGGCGACTCCGGCACGTTCGGCGAGATTGTCGGCGATGAAAACGCCGCCAGTCCCTTCGAGTCCCTGCGCGAGAAGACCCGCAACTCCGATCTTTACGAAATGATCTCCACCCTCGAACCGCGCGAAGCCGAGATCATCAAGTATCGCTTCGGACTCGACGGCCGCGACGAGCTCACGCTCGAAGAGGTCGGCGAGAAGTTCAAGGTCACCCGCGAACGCGTGCGCCAGCTCCAGAACATCGCCCTCTCCAAAATGAGAAAGGCGATGGCCAGCCACGAGCACCAGCGCACGGTCGAGGAGATCGAGATCGAGGAACAGGTCCGCGCCCGCCACGAAGTCATCCGCGAGTTTATGACCTCGAAGTCGTCCACGGCTGATCGCGATCAGCGTAACTAAAAAATTTCGGTGTCAGTGTGTGTTAGCAAAGCCGTCCTGCCCGCGCGGGACGGCTTTTTTGCGCACGGGTTCCCACCCGTTCACCTGCCGCCACTACCTCATCTCCGGCAACCGCTCGCGATTGCGCCACAGCAGCCGCACCAGCCCGAGCGCATCCCAATAACGTCGCCAAAACTTACGCGGGTTGGAGAGCAACCGCAGCAGCCACCCCAGCACCAGTTTGTCCGCCCACGGTGGAATGTTGGCCTGACCGCCCGTCAGAAACGCGATGGCTGCGCCCAAACACAAAATCCCCGGCTTCCCACTCAGTCGTTCACGTAGCATCAGCCCCGCCCGCTCCTGCACTCCGCCGCCGATTGCCAGCATGACCACCCGCGGACGCCGCTCCTCGATCCGGCGCACCAACTCCTCATCCACAATCGGACCCAACGGATAAAACGGCGCGAGATACACGTCATCCTCCGTGACCGAAAACCCATTTTGAACCAGCCAACCACGATTGCGCACGTCTTCCTCCATCGAAGGCATCACCCAAAAAACAGAAGCCGGCTGCTTGAGTTCGGGACGAGCCAGCACGGCACGGAGATATTTGAGACCTGAATGGCGCGGCAATTTTTCCCCCGTAAAAAAATTCCATAGCATTACCATGAAACCGGAATCGGTGATAACGAGATCCGCCGTGGTAAGCGCCTCGCGATAAGCCGCCGACTTCACCAGATCAACCGCTAGTCCGGGCGCGGACGGTGCCACCACCAAGCCGCCACCGACAACCCCACGCTCGACCGCACCATCCAGCGTGCCGGTAAAAAAATCGACTCCAAGCAAACGTCGCGAAGGAACTGCGTTCATGGGTAGGCACTAAAACAAAATACTAATGCCCCCGGATCGATACTAAATAAGCAGGTCAAGGCGATGAGGAAGCTATCCCCTGGGCAGCGTATAACCTAAACTACGCCTCGCCCGTTTTCGCTGAGAGATTGGCGTCATCGACCACAAAAACCGGGCACAAAAAAGCGTCCGGTGTCGTAACCGGACGCTTTCTTAAAATGGAGCAGGCGAAGAGACTCGAACTCTCGACGTCCACCTTGGCAAGGTGGTGCTCTACCAACTGAGCTACGCCTGCGTGAGAGAGGTGGAGAACAAGACCCCCACCCCTCTTCGTCAACTGCTTTTTTGGAGATTTTAAAGAACTTCCAAATCAAAGATCTCCTGGTTGCGCGCTTGAATCGGCAACGGCACGAGCTGCGCCCCCTCCCACAGAGGCAACGCATCCTCGCTCAACAGATAACGCAACGTGGGCTGCAGGCGCTTGGCCGCATCCTTACGAAATACCAAATACACCGGCAGACGAATCGGGTAGTCGCCCGAATGTATATTTTCCGGAGTGGGACCAAACGCCACATCCTCCGCGCGACGGGCAACCAGCAGGGTTTTCAAACGGGACTGGTTAGTCGGCAGCAACGGCAGGATGGCAATGCCGCCTTCGTCTCCACGAATACGCGTCAGGCTGTCGGACAATGTCGCCTGCACGCTCACAGTCGGTTTGAGCGTGGGCGTCGTTAACACCGAGTAGCGGAAAAGATCGTAGGTAAGTCCGCCTCCGGTGCCCGGTATGTTGGGCAGAATATTGCGCTGCGCCCATTCGCCCACGACACCAAGATCATTCCATCGCTTGAGGCCGGACTGTGCATCGTCGCCATAAATCGCGTTGAGCTGGGCAAAGGTGATCTGCGTGAGCGGCAAAGTGACCGGCACCACCACGACAACCGTATGATAGGCCACCGGCATCGAAATAAAATCGCCCGTCAACGGTTTCTCGCCCGGCGAATACACCACGACGCCTAGATCCGCCAAACCGGACTGCAACCTCCCCAGTCCCGACCGGCTTCCCTCAAGGGACTGCGTCACTCCGAGATCGTTGAGTTTTGAATATGCAGTCAGCCCACTGGAAAAATCTTTCCCCAAAAGATCGGTGCCGACTACACGAACTTCGGCATGCACAACGAGCGCGGACAGGGTAATGACCAGCAAGAAAGAGAAAATACGCATGGGGTGAAGGCCTTATGAACAAAGGTCACACTACGATTGAGGCAACCCCTAACCCGTTTTGACGATGACCTGCAACTCAACCGTCAATTACATCCAATTCCGGCCATTGGGTCAGTTTCCGATGCAGCGTGCGCCGGCTGATTCCCATCAACTGCGCCGCCTTTGTCCGGTTTCCCCGCGCCTTGATCAGGGCTTCCTTCAAAAGGCGTTTTTCGTTCTCTTCGACCGACAGGGACGGGGTCGAGAACCCCAATGAAGGTGCTCCCCCTCCCGTGATTGCCAAAGCCGCCCCGCCAGAACCCAAGGCGGCAGTCGGTGCCGGAAGCGCCAAGCGATCACCGCGAAAGCGCGGCTCGAGATCATACTCTGTAAGTTTGGCGCTGCGGTGCATGACCACCACATTCTCCGCGAAATTACGCAGCTCACGAATATTACCCGGCCATGCATAGCCTTGCAGGTAACGCAACGCGCCCGGCTCCACCTTGAGCGCAGGCACAGAGTTTTCTTGGGCGAAAAATCGTATGTAATGCGCGAGCAGCAGCGGGATGTCGTCGGGACGTTCGCGCAACGGCGGCAGCGTGATGCGCACAACATTCAGACGGAAAAACAAGTCCTCGCGAAACTTCCCCTCGCGCACGAGTTGCTCCAGATCGCGGTTGGTGGCGGCAACCAAACGCACATCGAGCTGAATGGGTTTCGAGCCACCCACGCGCTCGATGGACTTCGTCTCCAAAAACCGCAGTAGCTTCACTTGAGTGGACGCCGAAATCTCCCCGATTTCATCAAGGAAAAGCGTCCCGGTATCAGCGGCCTCAAAACGCCCCACCCGCTTCTCCATCGCGCCGGTGAATGCCCCGCGTTCGTGACCAAAAATTTCGCTCTCCAGCAGATTCTCCGAAAGCGCGGCACAATGCACCGCGATAAACGGCGCGCGCGCGCGGTTGCTCGCCTGGTGGATTGCTTGGGCGATGAGCTCTTTGCCTGTACCGCTTTCGCCATCGATGAGAATGGTCGCCTTGGACGGTGCCACCAGACGCACGCGTTCGATGACGTCCTTGAGTTTGTCCGAGTGACCCACGATGCCCTCGACGTTAAACTTCTCGTCGAGACGTTCGTTGAGCTGCTTTACTTCCACCTCGAGCGTGCGCGTTTTGAGCGCCCGCTGAATGAGCACTTCGAGCCGCTCGATATTCACCGGCTTGGTCAGGAAATCGACCGCGCCGCGCTTCATGGCCTCGACCGCCGAGTCGATGCTTCCATAGGCCGTCATCATGATGACCGCCGGTTTGTTGGGCAACGCCAGCGCCTTGTCGATGACCTTGAGCCCTGACTTACCCGGCATGCGCAAGTCGGTGAGAACAACGTCAAATTCTTGTGAATCGAGCTGGTTGAACGCCTCCTCGGCGTTGGCGGCCACGGAGACGTCGTAGTCGTCCTCCAAGGCTTGGCGGAGACCATCACGGGTGTGTTTCTCGTCATCGACGATGAGCACGCTGGAAAGCATGCCGACATCAACGCGAGGAACCGCCCCGTGGTCAAGGCGCCGGCAAACAGGTTCTGCCGGGACGTAAAATTTGATTCGCCGCCGCCGGTCAAAAAAGGTGATGTCCCCGCCATGCGCCTTTTTACCCCCGCGCTTGTCGCGTGTATGCTCGCAACTCTCTCCGCCTCCATCACGGCGTCCGCCCGCGTGGGCGAAACCCAGGAGGAATTCGAACGCCGGCTACTGCAGCCAGCCATCGGCAAATTTATTCCCCGCGAGAAAAACCCCGACCCGGCTCGCGAAGAAGAAATTCTGCGTCAGCAACCGTTCAATCAGGTCCGTGTGCATTTCCCCGACGGCATCCGTGAGCGCAAATACTGGAAATCCGCCGTTCCCAACGTCCTCAGCAACGATAACGGCTGGCGTGTGCATGTGTTCTTTCATGACAATGTTTCCGTGCTGGAGGCATATCAGCGGGTCGGTGATTCGATGAACGAATTCGAGATCCAAAACATTCTCCGCGCCAATCAGGGCACCTCCGAGTGGCAAAGAGTCGAACCCGACTCCATTGAAGCCACCTCCTCGGTGATTGGTTGCGACTACCAACTTGCCGATGGAACCCTTCGCGCCCGCGTCGTCAAAGGATGGCTCATTGTTTACTCCGTAAAGCTCGACGATTACGTCAAGGAACAGCTCAGGGTCAGCGAAGAGAAACGACGGACACAGGAGGAAGAACGCGTGCGCCAGCAACAGTCCTCCGCGCCCAACAGCACGTCGGGCTTCTGAGACCGGGGCGACTCACTGCAGCATTTTAACGCGGCGGTTTTTCTGGGGGAATTGCAGGGTGACCACCGTGCCCACCCCCGGATTGCTCTCCACGCCGACCTGACCGCCGTGCTCGCGCATGATGCGCTGCACAATCATCAACCCCAGTCCGTGTCCACCCTGCTTCGTCGTGTGGTAGGGCTGGAAAATTTTAACCAGGTCCTCCTGCTTGATGCCGCTGCCCGAGTCGCCGAAAAGCAGATAAACATTTTCGTCGTCGGAACGAGTCATGATGCGCAGCGCACCTCCCGGGCCCATCGCTTCCATCGCGTTTTTGATGATGTTGAAAAAAACCTGTTTGAGCTGATTTCGGTCCGCCATGACCGACGGCAGTGCATGTGAAATCACCGCATCCACCTCGATGCCCCGGTCGGTTAACTCCCGTTCCTGAAAGCGCAAAACTTCCTCGATCACATCGGCCAGATTTGTATCCGCCAGATCAGGCGGACGCGGACGGATGGCCTCCAGAAAATTGGTCACAATACCGTCAAGTCGCAGCACCTCCTCCTGACACACACGAATCGACTCAGCCAGAGAGGCGGTCTCCTTGTCACGTGCCGCCGCCTTCAGCTTCTTGAGTTTCCGCTCAATCAACTGCAGGTGAATCGTCAGCGAATTGAGCGGGTTTCCCAGTTCATGGGCAACCCCGGCGGCGAGCAGCAAAATCGACGAGGTGCGCTCATCCTCTATGCGTGCCTCGGTGGTGAGTTTGTCCCGGGTAATATCAGTGAGAATGACCGCAAACCGCGGCTCCGCCCCACTCTCATCACCCACGAATGGCACCATGTAGAGTCGCACCGTGCGAGGCTCCGGATAAGTCAGCTCGATCTCGCGCGCCACCACCGACCGCACCGGAGCGATATCATCGAGTGAAGCCGCCAACGAGGGACGCAACCCCGGCACCAGTCGCCACAATATTTTCCCCGACAAATCGTCCGCCGCCAGACCGATCAGTCCATGAGCCGCCGAGTTGGCGTAATCAATCACGCCGTCGGCATCGATCACCAGAATGCCCTCTTGCAGCGTATTGAAGACGTTCTCAAACAAGCCGCGCTCACGGGCAAGGCGCTGCACCAAATTGGCCAGATTCGCCGAATCGAGCGAGTCCAACCGCCCGAGCACGCGATCCAACGAAGTGTTTTTTTTGCCGGCCATGGGGGGGGGGTTTAGGGTATTGCCGGCTACTCGGCCAGAAAATCGATTTGGTCCGGGTCCACGCGCGCAGCGAGCAGTTTGCGCAGGAACATCTCCCGGTGTTGCGGACAACGCCCGAGACGAAGCACGGCCTGGCGATGCTCCTCGGTCCCGTAGCCCTTGTGCTGGGCGAAACCATAACCGGGGAATGTGGTATCGAGATCGTTGAGCATCCGGTCACGCGTCACCTTCGCGATGATCGAGGCCATCGCGATACAGAGCGAACGCCCGTCGCCCCCCACCACGCCCGTGTGCGGATACGGGAAATGCTTGAGCGGAAGTCCATCCACCAAGACGCGCGCCGATACCATCGGCTTGAAGGCAGCGATTTCCTCAGGCGCTGAAAACAAATCAGGCTCCTTCGCTGGCGGTGCGAATGACTCCGCTGGGTGAATGCCTTCGAGTGCCCGTCGCATAGCGATCTTGGTCGCCCCGAGAATATTGAACTGCTCTATCTCGGCGACGTCAGCCACGCCGTAATTGGCGTGGATCTTCCCCAAGGCCATGAGGGCTTCAAAATCAAACCACAGCGAGTCCCGTTCGATGGCGGTGAGCTGTTTCGAATCGTTAATACGCCGGACATTTTCATCGGCCCAGCGACTTTCGAGAAACTCGCGCGTCACCAACACCGCTCCCGCCACCACCGGACCGGCCAGCGCGCCGCGCCCCGCCTCATCCACGCCGATCAGCTCCGCAAAGCCGTCGATATGCTTGAGGTCAAACCTGCGGAGCTGGCGTCGTTTTCCGGCCATACGTAATCAGATCGGCCCGCTTAATCGCGACCGAAACCGAACCGCTCCTTCGGTTCGGGCAAGGGAAGTTCGTCGAGTTTTCCCGCCTCTTTGACGACCTCATAGGCGGTGCGGAAGTGGAGCTTGGCAAAATCCTTCAGCGCCAGAACCCCCAGGTTTTTGATGATGTCATGAGCCTGCGCCTTCACCAGCGGCCCCGCGCCCTTCTGGAGTTTCACGCCGAGTCGTTTCGAGAGCTGGTTCATCTGCCGCACAAACTCGGCGCGCGCCACGATCGACGCGGCCGCGACCACGGGATCGGACTCGGCCTTGGTGCGCATGCGCAGCTCAAAGTTTTCCACCTTTTTCTTAGCGAGTTCACGCTGCACGAGCGGCTGCTCGGTGAATTGGTCAAGGAGCCCCCACTTCACCGGTTGTTCGACCAGTGCCTGCGAAAGCGCCGTCGCATGTTGCCAGGCGAGCAGTAGGTTCAGGTTGGCGCGCGGGCGGGCCATCAGCTCGTTGTATTTTGGCATGCCGCAGAAACACACCTTCACCACCGCGCCAGGCGTGTTGCGGATGATATGGTCGAGTTCGAGAATCTTGCTCTCGGCCATTTTCTTCGAGTCTTGGGCACCCGCCTTGCGCCAGGCCTCGATCATGGATTTCTGGCCGATGACGGTGGCGGCGATCAACGGACCGAAAAAGTCGCCTTTGCCGCTTTCGTCGAGACCGGCGTGGGCCTCGAACCAGTCGGGATTGAGCACCTCGTCATAGCCGAGCTTCGGCGCCTTCGTCACTTCGGGTTCCAACACATCGCGGACAAAATCTTCGGTGCCCTTGCCGGCAATGACGACCTTGCCGCTGGTGTAGGCTGCTATGTTCAGTTTGAGGTGATCCGCCTTGAAAGCGAAACGCGTATAGCCCACTTCGAAAGGCATCCATTCGCGTGCCACGCAGATCGCCCGCAACCGTTCCATCTGGGCGTCATCCAGCTTGATCGTGTAGCTGCTAAGTTTCTTGGGGGCTTCGTCGTCGGAGGACGGCTTTTTCGGCATGTGGACATTGGCCACAAAAAGCACCCAAAGCACAAAAGGAATCTGCGCTGGCCTACTCGGGTTTTTTGCGCCTTCTCTGGCCCTTGTGGCCACCGCTTCGATCATTTTGCAGAAAAACGCGTTTCAGCATGCGCTGCTCGACTGGTATCGCGTGCACCAGCGCAAACTCCCGTGGCGCACCGAGCCGTCGCTCTACAAGACGGTGGTCAGCGAGTTCATGCTCCAGCAGACGCAGGTCAAAACCGTGCTCCCCTACCTCGCCCGATGGGTCGAGGTGTTCCCTGATTTCGCCGCACTCGCCGCCGCCACCGAGGAACAGGTGGTGAAAAACTGGGAGGGGCTCGGCTACTACACGCGTGCCCGCAACCTGCACAAACTCGCCTGCGCGCTTGCCGCCCTGCCCTCGATTCCGCGCACGCGCGAAGCCTGGATGGAACTGCCAGGGATCGGCCCCTACACGTCGGCGGCCATCACCAGTATCGCGTTCGACACCGCCGCTGCGGTTGTTGACGGCAATGTCGTGCGCATCCTCACCCGACTCACGGCCGACGCCACGCCGTTCCGCGACAGCGCATCCGCATCAAAAGCCCTCGCCCCACTGGCCGACGCGTTGCTCAACCACGACGAGCCCGGCGACCACAACCAGGCCATGATGGAACTCGGCGCGACTGTCTGCCATCGGCAAAATCCGCTGTGCACGGTCTGCCCGGTATTGAAACTGTGCGCCGCCGGCCGCGCAGGTGATCCGGAGTCCTACCCGCAGCTCGCGGCCAAAGTGATCGAGCAGCGTGCGGTCAACCGAGTGTGGTGCCTCCACAAAGGGAAACTTTTACTCCACCGCACCGCCGGAGATTCACGACGGCTGGCCAACTTGCATGAATTGCCAACCGGTGAACACGTCGGCCTGACGGAGTCCGCCTTCGTCGACGCCAAGCTAATCGCCAAAAAAAAGCGGGGCATCACCCGCTTCGCCATCACCGAGTCGATCTACTCCGTGACGCCCTCGATGATCGGAACCACGGCATCGCTCGGCACCGGCTTGGTCTGGGTTCCAACCGATGAAATCGCGTCACTCACCTTGTCGGGACCGCATCGTCGCTGGGTAACCGAACTGCTCTCGTCGCAAAAATAAGTCCGGCCGCCGGACGTTTCTTTTTTTCAAACACCGAACCGCGCCGTCATCAGCTCTTCGATCCGGCGCTTTGAAGAGACCACCCCGTCGACATTCACTCGCGGACTGAGCTCCAGCGTCAACAGGTGCTCGGGCCGCCAAAATTCGCTGATCATCTTGAAATCAATGCGACCGCTGCCAACCGGTTGATGGTCCTTTCCATCCGCCGACACATCGTGCAGGTGGAAACCGATCAATCGCGGAGCGTTTTTTCCCAGGTGCAGGCGGTGCTCAAGCAGTCCGAGGCTTTGCTTGATGTCTGCGTGTCCGGCATCGTGCCAGTAACCGGCATTGTGCGGCTGCTGCAACCCGGTGAACAGTGCGTCAAAATCATCGTCGATCGGCAGCTCCTCAAAACGCTCGCGGTTCTCAAACCCCAATCGGATGCCCCGTTCGACGGCGTAGGCACGGATCTCTTCGATGCTTTCCTGCACCTGCACCCAGTGCGGAACCATCTTCACCCGCATTTTTTCGCACGCCTTCTTGAGCACCTGCTGGTAGGCCTTGTCGCCGGGCACGGTGATGGTCGGGTTTTTCCGGATGAAGTTCTTCAGTTTCCGAACAGGATTGAGCCAAAAAAACCGCACGCTTCCGAGATGGACAACAAGAACGCGGGATTTGACCTGTGCGGCAAAATCCAACGACCGCTTGGTGTGCCGCACCCACTGCTGATGCTCGCGCGTATCCCGGGCGGATGGCTCGAACAGATTTGGTGCCGCCTGGGTGATACCCGCCGGCAACGGACAAAAATTATGCGTCGAGCTGATCTTGATCACGCCCTCCTCGACGGCCCGAATCACCCCGGGAACCAACACGATACGGATACCGTGGCTCAGCTCGGCATGGGTAAAGCCAAGGTCCGCAATCTCGCGCAACATCGCGTAACCGTCGGTATGACGGAACGAGTTCCAACAGGTGGACAGAGCTAGGGAGGGCTTCACCATTAAGCTAAAATCTACACCAACCGCAGAAGACCGCAAAGCATACGGTCACCCGCAAAAAAACCGCGTCTCCGAATGATTTCGGCCGACGCGGTCGTGTAAAAACGAAAACAGACTCCGCGAGGAGCGAGTTATTCAGCGTGGCGGTTACGCAGCATCTGGGTGAAGGCCATGACCTTCACCTTGCGACGGCGGCGCTCGGTGGGCTTCTCGTTGTAGCGCTTGGCGCGAACATCTTTGATGATGTTCTCGCGCTCGAGCTTCTTCTTCAGACGGCGCAGGGCGCGGTCAACCGGCTCGTTTTTGCGGATCTTGATTTCGATGGGCATGATGAAAGTGAGGTGAGTTTTGGCGGAAAAGCTGAGGAATAGGCCAAACGCGTCCGCTTGCGTCAATGGCTTTTTTGAGCGTCGCCCGTATATCGCACGATCTTTGCCGCACGCAGGCTTGCGAAGCCCGCCGCGACCCGTTGCCTAGGCCCTGTGTCGTCCGCCGCCTCCGACTTCGTCCACCTCCACGTCCACACCGATTACAGCCTGCTCGACGGAGCCTGCCGTATCGACCGTTTGATGGGGCGCGCCTCCGAACTGGGGATGAAAGCCCTGGCCTTGACTGATCACGGCAACATGTTCGGGGCAATCGAGTTCTACAACGCCGCCAAGGCCAAAGGCATCAAGCCGCTCATCGGTTGCGAGATCTACATCGTGGAAACATCCCGGCTCGAAAAAGCCGGCAAATCCGAGGACGGGAAAAGCTATTACCACATGGGGTTGCTGGCCAAAAACCTCACCGGCTACCAGAATCTCCTCAAACTCGTCTCCGACGCCCACCTGAAGGGTTTTTATTACAAGCCGCGCGCCGATCTGGAGACTTTGGCCAAATACTCCGAGGGCCTGATCGGCTTCACCGGCTGCCTTGCCGCCATCGTCCCGCAACACCTCCTCCACGACCGTTACGAGGAGGCCCGTCTGGCGACCGGACGGTTTGTGGAGATTTTCGGCAAGGAAAACTTCTTCGTGGAGATTCAGGACCACGGCATCCCCGAGCAGATCAAAATCATCCCCGACCTCCTCAAACTCGGCGAGGAATTCGGCCTCAAGGTCATTTGCACGAACGATGTCCACTACGTGAACCACGACGACGCCGCTCCGCACGACGCCATGTTGTGCATTCAGACCGGTGCCAAGATCGAGGAGGAGAACCGGATGAAGTTCACCGGCGACCAGTTCTACCTCAAATCCCGCGACGAGATGCTGAAACTCTTCGGCGAACGCCCCGACTCACTGGACAACACCCAACTCGTCGCCGACATGTGCGACCTCGCGATCCCCTTCCCCAAGGGCTCCGAGCGCTACCCGCGCTATCCGTTGCCCGCCGAGATCAAGTCCAAGTATACCCCCGGCGAATACCTGAAGCAGCTCTGCATCGATGGTCTCAAAAAACGTTACGACTTCGACTACGATAACGTCGCCGTTCACGAGATCCTCGTCCCCCGCCTCGACAAACTCGTCAACGTTCCCGCCGGCCAGAAGCCCCAGCCGCCCGACTACTCCGGACTCGACCCGCACGAGTTGCTCGTCCTGCGCACCGGCTACGAACTCTCCATCATCAACGTCACCGGCTTCGTTGATTACTTCCTCGTCGTTTGGGATTTCATCAACTGGGCCAAGGCCCACAACATCCCCGTCGGTCCCGGCCGCGGTTCGGGTGCCGGTTGCCTCGTCGCCTACCTCCTCGAGATCACCAACGTCGATCCGATCCGTTTCGGCCTGCTCTTCGAGCGCTTCCTCAACCCTGAACGCGTCTCCCCGCCCGACTTCGACATCGATTTCTGCATGCGCCGCCGCGAAGAAGTCATCGACTACGTGCGCGACAAATACGGCCGTGACTGCGTGGCCAACATCATCACCTACGGCACGCTCGGCGCCAAGATGGTCATCCGCGACGTCTCTCGCGTAAACAACCTACCCTACGCCGACGCCGACCGCCTCGCCAAGATGATCCCCGACGAGATCAACATCTCGCTCGAAGACGCCATCACCAAGTCCGCCGACCTCCGCATGGAGATCGACCGCAACCCCATCGCCAAACGGATCGTCGCCTCCGCCCGCGTGCTCGAAGGCATGGTGCGCAACACCGGTAAACACGCCGCCGGCATCATCATCACCGACAAGCCCCTCGACGAATTCGTTCCCCTCACCTTGCAGGAAGGCGACGTCACCGTGCAGTTCGACATGAGCGCCGTCGGCAAACTCGGCCTGCTGAAGATGGACTTCCTCGGACTCAAGACGCTCACCGTCATCTCCGACGCCGTGAACAACGTCCGTCGCACCGTGAACCCGTCCTTCGACATCGAGACTATCTCGCTCGAAGACCCGAAGACCTACGAGCTCCTCAACATCGGCAAGACCGTCGGCGTGTTTCAGCTCGAGTCCGGCGGCATGCAAAACGCCTCCAAGCTCGTCGGTATTTCCAACATCGACGACATCAACGCTATCTCCGCGCTCTACCGCCCGGGCCCGATGGCGTTCATCCCCGACTACGCCCGCGGCAAAAAAGACCCCGCCTCGATCACCTACCCGCACCCGCTGCTTGAGCCCGTCCTCAAGGAGACCTACGGCATCATCGTCTATCAGGAACAGGTGATGGAATGCGCCCGCGTCATCGGCGGCTACACCCTCGGCGGTGCCGACATGCTTCGCCGCGCCATGGGCAAAAAAGACGTCGAAGGCATGGCCAAGGAGCGCATCAAGTTCGTCGAAGGCGCAGGCCGCCTGCACAACATCTCCGAAAACAAGGCCAACGAAATCTTCGACCTCCTCAACAAGTTCGCCCAATACGGATTCAACAAATCGCACTCCGCCGCCTACGCCATCGTCGCCTACCAGACCGCCTTCCTGAAGGCCAACTACCCGGTCCAGTTCATGGCCGCCGTGCTCACCGCCGAGCTCGGCAACTCCGAAAAAGTATCCCACTTCGTCGCCGAAGCCGAGGCCATGGGCCTCGTCGTGCTTGGCCCCGACGTGAACGAATCCCGCGACACCTTCACCCCCGTCGGTGAAAAAATCCGCTTTGGCATGGCCGGCATCAAGGGCGTCGGCGAAGGTGCCGCGCTCAAGATCATCGAGGAACGCGAGAAGAACGGCTCCTTCTCCGACTTCGGCGATTTCATGGACCGCGTTGACGGCAAGGCCGTGAACAAACGCGTCATCGAGCACCTCATCAAAACCGGCGCCTTCGATTTCTGCGGTGCCTCGCGCAAAAAACTTTTCGACGGAGTCGATGGCTCCATCGCCACCGCCGCCGCCAACGCCCGCGACCGCGCCGCCGGCCAATCCGGGTTCTTCGACATGCTCGCCGAGGACTCCGCTCCTAAACCCAAGGCCGCCGCCGCCAACTCCAAGGCCAGGCTAGCCTCGCCCGATGAAGACGACTTCACCCAGGCCGAACGTCTTCAGTTCGAGAAAGAACTCCTCGGCTTCTACGTCACCGGCCACCCGATGAACGCCTACATCGGGCTCGCCGATGCGCTCGACACCTTCGCGACCGACGAACTCCTCAACCAAGGCGACCGCGTCGAATTCCGTCTCTGCGGACTCTCCAGCAACCTCGTCAAGCGACTCGCCAAAAAAGACAACCGCCCATGGTTCATGTTCACGCTCTCGACGCGCAAAGCCTCGCTGCAGCTCAACATGTTCGCCGACGCCACTGCCAAGTGGGGCATCAACCTCGCCGAAAACGCCCAAGTCGCCGTCCTCGGTAACATCATCGTCAACCAAGAAGGCGCGCGGATTAACATCAAGGAAGTCCGCCCCCTCGAAGCCTATGTCATGGGCAACATCAAACGCGTGACTTGGCTTCTCAAACCCGATCACTCGCAGCTCAACGAATTTCTCAAAACGCTCCGCCAGACACTCGACAAACAAGTCGGCTCCACGCTCACGAGCCTCGGCTTCATCTTCGAAGACCGTATCACCGCATTCTCCGACGTGAGCGGCGCCTTGGGATGGAAACTCACGCCCAACAAATTCCAAGAACTCCGCACCCACCCCGCCGTCGCCGGCGTGCAAATCGAAGCCAAACACCTCGAAATCGAAAACGACCGCAAGTGGTCGAAGAAATACTGACTCATCCGCAGTCAGCGCGTTTGCGCCGGCATCCACTTCTCCAGATCCCGCATCGCCACCACCTGCCAGCCTTCCGCCTTGAGCAGGTCCATGTATTCCCGAAATCGCTCCGGGGAAAGCGTCACCCACGGGTGGTTGTAGTCCGGCACGCCGTGCAACGTGAACACCGCCACTCCGCCAACCTCCTCGGCCTTCCGGAGCCCCGCCTCAAAACCTCCGGCCTCCTTTTCTTCGATCACGAAACTCGGGACCAGCAGCGGATCGTCCTTCGCCGGTAGATAAGCCCGGCTCTCCGTCGTCCGAGCCAGTCGATAGCCGCGTTTTCTCAAAAGATTCACCGCCGCCTCATCCCACACCCCGCACGGATAACAAAACGTCCGCGGCGCCGTGACTCCATGCGTCCGGCAGCGCTCCTCAATAAAATCGATCTCCGCCGTCATCGCGGCGTCGGACAAGTCCCGCATGAGCGCGTGGTGTCCCGTGTGGTTTCCTACTTCGAAGCCCGCTTCATCCAGCCCTCGGATCTGCGCCCACGTCATATACTGGGATTTATCCGTCTCAAAATGATCGGTGCCTTCACCAGCATACTCCGTCACATAAAACGTGGCTCCAAATCCATACTCCTTCAGCAGAGGCGCGACAAACGTCGCATGATTGCTCACCGCATCGTCAAACGAGAGCACAGCTAATTTGGCGTCCATATCCCGTCTGTAATTATTTACTGCTGACCACATGCTTCACCATGCGCGGCGGGGCATCGGCATGGGTCGCACCCTGCCGGTATTCGATCGTCTTCGGCACGCCCGCCGGGATGTTGTTGTAGAGCACCGCGACGCCCGACGGCGGGCAGACATAATCGCCGAGGCCCGCCGTGATAGACGTTTCGCAGCGAATACGTTTCGCATGATTAATCGGATCAAAATAGCCCAGCGCATCCGTGTAATCGGGACGCCATCCCTTGAGACGGCCGAGCGTCACGCCGCCCAAATCGCAGCACCACGGTTTTCCAGCGAAGCAATAACTCACCTGATGATCCAGTCCGGCCGCGATCAACGCCTGAAACCCGCCCTGGCTCCCTCCTGAAACGATCAGCGTTTTTCCATCCCACTCGGGCTGCGCCTTGAGAAACTCCAATGCCCTCAGCACGCGCAGCACCATCCCGTTGAAATAAGCTGTTTCGGCATTCGCATTTTTCCGGCTATCGAAGGCATAGCCCTTGAGCGTGGTCTGCTTGAGATTTTCATAAAACTCCGCAGCCCGTCCATTCTCGATCCCGTGTGCATTGATCGTGAGCACCAGCATCGGTTTCCCCGGATCATTCGCCTGCGCATCTGCACGCGTCGCCGAGGTCACCCCGTAGCCCTGAAAATTAAGCCGCGCCCCCGCCGACTTCGGCTCCGCCCCCTTGGTTTTGCTAAAATAACCGGACACCGGCATTCCTCCGGCAGAGGCGATCTTGATGTCAAACGTCTCCACCTTTGCATCCGACTCTGCCATCGGGGTCAGCTCCAACGTCGTAAGAGCGACTTTAGCCAATCGTGTTTTCTGACGCCCCCAGTAATCGTCAAAGTCCGCCGGCTCTGCCACGCCCCGCAGCTTTTCAGGCTGCACACCGGCACCTCCATCAAACACCACTTTTTTCCCGCTGGTATTTTTGATGACCTCACCGGCGTCATCCACGGCCGAAACCAACACGCGCACAAAGCCCGGTTTTCCCAGCGTCGTCGTGATCAGCAGCGGCTCGTTTTCCGACTGCGCGCTCCCTCGATCCGACAGGCCGTCGTCACCCGTGCGTTCCCAATTCAGCCGCCGGCCAATCACCGGTTTTCCGTCTTGTTCGAGTTGGATGCGAAAAAGCATTTTCTCGCCCGGCGCATAAAGGGCCTTGGGGTTATCCGTGGTGCCCAGCAGCACCAGGTCCCCCGCAAAACCCGTTAGCGCGCCCGCCAGCCACAGGCAGACCGCACAGCCGAAAATTCGAAGCCAGGAGTTCGTCATGCCAAACATCATCCGGTCAATTTCACCAACTCGGCAACATCACAGAACGCCACGTCCACCTGGCCGCGCACCATGGTCGTGTAGCACACCAAACGATCTCCGAAGCAAAACTGCGGATGCGGATCGATATGGTAGGGCTTAAAGTCCGCTCCCATCCTCGGCATGTGCGAGACGATTTCAATTTCACGACCCGTTTCACGGTTAAAGAACAACACCCGGCTGTCCGCCGGATTCTGCGGCGGCTGGTTGTCACCCGCCAGCCAGCGACCATCGGCACTCGCATGGGCGTGTGAGATGGTTTTCAACGGCCACACCAACTCCGGCTTTCGTGTATCCAGCGGCACCCGCTCCACGCCACGTCCGTAGTGGATATACCAGATATGCTCCCCGTCGGCATCCCACCACTCGTGCCCATGAAGAGCGCGAGGGTCGGCCACACAGCTGCGTCCGTCCTCCCCATTGAGGTGCGCGTTCCAAGCCTCGCCGGCATAACCATTCTCTGTATTCGCTGCAAAAACCGGCTCCGCCCGTCCGCCTTTACGAATGAGCCACATCCGGTTTTCATACGCGGTGATTTTACCCGTCACAATGTCGGCCCCGTAATCCTGTGCGATCAACTGCAGGTCTGGATCCGTGGGCGAAAACTGCCCGTGATTATACAGTCGCTCAAAGGTCTGCCACGTCACCACCGCGCCCCCATCCAACGGCGCATGGCCCACCATCCATTCGCGTCCGGCACGCGTGTCGATGTTCAGGTTTTTTTTATCCGCCGAGAACGTCAGATGCGTCGCTAGGCTGCCCAGATTGCGATACTTTACCCATTCGGGCGCCAACCGGTTGACCCGGATCGCCCCCGCGTCGTTTTTGCGCGGACTGCGTTTGTAGATCGAGTCTCCCTCGCACCAATAAACCTCGCCGGTCGAGCGATCCACCAAAGGTGACGCCTCGCGAAAATGCGCATCCGGGAAATGCGTGACCGTATGCTCCACGAAATCCGCCACGGCCAGCGAACGCCCGTCACGCGCATCGCCACTCGGCGGAAACGCACAATAAAACCAGTAATACCGGCCATCCTCCGTCATACTCGGATGCGTATAATAAAACGACTGCTGCAACGGTGCCGCCCGCCGATCCAGGATATGACTGACCACGCCGGTCACCGGATCGATCCACCGGGTCAGAAGCGGGGACTTCAAAAAAAACTTCGCGAGTTGATCGTGCGAGGATCGCGTCGCTATGGACGCGCTACTTGAGACTGAATTCATAAAAATATCCAAAGACGGCGGGTATTGCCCGCCGTCACCTGGGGTTTATTTACCCGTCCAGACAGGCCGCTCGTTTTTCGCGAACCACGAACGCAGCAGCGTTTCCCGGGATGTGGGCGCAATCGTTTTTTGAGTGTCATTCATCTCCTTGCCGTGCTCCACGCTCCACCCGTGAAACTCGCGGAATGCATGGTAGGTCCAGTCCCAGCCCTCTTCTTCAAAAATATCAATCAAGTCACTCAGGTAATGCTCGGCACCCGGCGCCCAGCGGATGGCACTGAATTCCCCCACGTAAATTGCTACGTTATAATTTTTCTGAAATTCGATTACCGGGCGTAGTTCCTCACGCAAGGTTGCCTTATTCCACTCTTTGCCGGCAATCATGCCTGGATACGTGAACAAGGGCTGTTGCTTATTCGAGACACGCGCATGTGTATAGTCATGCGGGTTATACATATGCACGCTATAAACAACGTTCGAAACCGTAAGTGGAAGCAATGTAATGAACCCGCTGGGATTGCCACCATACTCCGGCTCAACCATGATCGCCTTCACCGGATCGACCGTTCGGATCGCCTCACCCACACGTTGCGCCAGTCCGTTCCATAACTGCGCTCCTTCGCTCCACTTACCTAACTTAGGTTCG
Source organism: Opitutaceae bacterium (assembly GCA_041671745.1). Taxonomy (GTDB): domain Bacteria; phylum Verrucomicrobiota; class Verrucomicrobiia; order Opitutales; family Opitutaceae; genus Rariglobus. Next base: position 21,749 of record JBAZBC010000004.1, read on the forward strand.
TTAGCGATATCATACGCCCAAATCACAGGATTGTCTCTGTAGCGAGCGGCCATTTTTTTCCAGACCTCCACCAATTTATCCTGATTGATCCGATTCACGAACAGCTGCTGGGACAATGCATGCAAATCAAGCACCACATAAATGCCGTATTTTTTACAGACCGGCAGCACCCGATCCAATTTCGCTAGTTCGCTTTCAAGCACCAAGTCAAAATCGGGCGTTTCCAAGCCTTGACGGAATCGCACCATCCCGAGCTGCCAACGGATCGAGTTCACTCCCCATTCCGCCAGCAATCGTAAATCCTCCTCCGTTGCCTCTGTAGAAACCATCGCCCCACGCAACCGCGGCAAGGGATGCCCCTTGTATGCAATGGCCGCCTTTGACGGCAGCCCGCCCGACACGGGAGCCACCTCCAGCACCTTGATCACTATATCGTCGAACCAAACCTTACCAACCGCCTGCTCAAGCCCGATAACCAGACGAGCGGTGTCACCGTTCATAGGAACGGTGCTCACACAATTGACCGTAACCCAATCGAATGTTCCGGTTCCAACCAAGGCCTGAGGATAGACGAAGACGCCCGACGAGGATCCCATCTGCAACATGAGTTTAATTCCGTTCCAAGGCTTCACGAGGTCGGTGACGTTCTCCGCTCTCACTCTTGCCTGCACGAAAATCGCGCCGCCGCGCAACCCCTCCAGTGGGATGGTGCGCTCGAGCTTGATGCTGCCCGGCTTCCCTGACGCGCCCGCATCAAAGAGTAACGCTCCATCGTCCAGACGGGCGCCATGCGAAGCCTCCCCGGAAAGGCTCTTCCACTCGGTGCCCAAGGTCTCTGCAGAGAGATTTTTGAACGAACGCTGGTAGATCACATCACCCGGTTTGGGGTCGGCCGCAAGACTGACGACTCCGGCCACGGCCAAAACTACGGCGAGTATCGGTAACTGGAAAAATAGTTTCATGAGCTAAAACTTCAGACGGACCCACGTTGACGACGCTTGAGCATAATCCCCCCGACCAGCGCGCCGGCCCCCAGGATTAAAACCGTCGTTGCGGGCTCCGGAATGGTTCCGGCATGGCCTTGCAAATAAAACTCCATCGGCGTCCCGCTGGACGTATAGGTCACCCCATCATCGTAGGAGAGAAAACTGTAGGACACGCTCGAACCGTTTGAGAAATACAACTTAAGCACGCGATTCGCGGCCCCGGCGCCGTCCAGCGACAAGACGAACGCGTAATTCTTACCCGAGCTCAATTGCAGGTCCGTGATATCAAAAGTCAGAAAGCCGCTGGACAGGGATGCGGGCAGAGCCAGCCCCGAGTCCACCTGAAGCGTTCCCACCGGCGAGACCGCGCCGTTAAAACTAACAAAGGACGTGCTTCCCATATCCAGCACGCGAATGGACGCGCTCGTTCCAACAACTGCTGAAAACTGCGTGCTGGAGGTGGCCGGGCTCAACGCCACCGTGATTTTATCCAGAACGAAATCAGAGCTGACACGAAAGTTTTCGCCGAGCCACCGGTCATCCTGGGCACCCGTGCCCACATTCTTCCAGTCCCGCGACTCATTGCTCGAGCTCCGTGACGTGCTGAAAAACACATCCCCGGCGGGAGCCGTTGCGCTGAAGCTGACACCAGATGACCGGCCTTGAGTCACCATCACGAAGAGCGCCGCCAGAGAAGGAATTGATATGCGGATGAACCGTTGGAGTTTTGTTTTCATGGGTATTCTAAAATTAGTTTCGTCAGATAAGCGGGGCTCAACGCGGCGCCACCGAAAGCAGGTGGAACTCAAGCGGAGCTCCGACTGCGAAGAATGTCCGTCCGCCATCGTTGGACATCACTCCGAAGCCTCTCCGCGTATCGTCCGCCAGATTCAGGTTTATGCTCCGGCGTGCCGAAGCGGCTTCGATGTTAAGGATAAACGCATAAGAGCGCCCTGCCTTTAGTTGCATCGGACTGATCCCCAGCACGAGAAACCCACCGGCACGCAGCTCCGGCGGCATGGCAATTCGCGTATCGCGCTGAAGTTCCTTCCCAAGGGAAATCGCCGTGTTGAAAGGCGGCGTATCCGAGTTTGTTAGCTCTACAATCGAAACCGATAACACGGCACCGGCGAAACCACGATCAACACTCGTGACGCCCAAGACGATTCCTCCCAGGACGAAACTAGAAGGAGCCGTGAACGCCGAGCCTACATACCGGTTGCGCGAGGTCTCCGGCAGATCAGTGTTGTTTCGCAGCGCCATGTTCTGGGTTTCCTTTTGTGATCGCTTGGTGCTCAACCGCACCCGTTCCTCAGGGACGTGATCGGTCGCCGCCGCGCTGCTCGCCGAAGCCAAAGGTAGGCACGACAAGATTAAACCAGCAGTAAACAGAGCCGGCATGAGATGATTGTTTTTGATGAACATGATTTTGGGATTTTGCTGCAGGCGGATTAGGGTTTCAAAGAGTCCACGAGTTGCGTTGTAACGTGCCCATCGCACCAAAGTGCATTGGTTTTCCCATCATGCAGAGCACCCACCCGCGCCCACTTTGAGTCGTTGGTTGTCGAACCGAAACCCACACCCCAATTCGTTCGTTCGCTATCGACCATCATCAGCATGCGCGCCGGTGTTTCGATGGATGAAACCGGCACGGCACGGGTTCCGTCCTGATACATGACAACGTAGTTAACCAAGTAAGGATAACCGTTCGCGTTGTTGATATAAGGATTCAACAAAGGCGGCGTCGCCTGGTTCTCCTGGCAGACCGCGATTCTTTGCAATGCGGCACTGCCGCCTGCATACGCAGCCAGCGGGGAGGTCGCCCAGGACCACCAAATATCCGCGGTATTCGCTGCATTGCGACCGATGCCCTGGATGTAGCGGCCCTTGTTGTCCGAAGCATGCAAACTGATCGCTGCGTGCAACTGCCTCAGGTTCGACTGGCATTGTGTCGTGCGAGCCGCAGCACGGACGCGCCCGACCACCGGAATGGTAATCGCGGTCAACACGCCCAGGATCACCATTACCGCCAGAAGCTCAACCAACGTGAAACCAGATCGCGCTCCTCGCGGAGACGGAAAGTGGGGCAACGGGGAATGCCGAGGACTATTGGATGTAAACACCAGCATGGGGTAAGGGGCTTTACCGGAAGCTGATTACACACTTGCTCGTAAACAACACCGCTATTGCTTAATCGTTAACATGCTTTCGCCGTCCACTCCCTCATCCGACCGTTCATCGCCCCGTCCCACCCTTCGCCAGATTGCCATCAAAGCAGGCCTCTCTGTCGCCGCCGCTTCGATGGCCATGCGCAATCATACGCGAGTCTCCGACGCCACGCGTGTCCGGGTGCAGGCCATCGCCAAGAGGCTCGGCTATTGCCCCGACCCGAAACTCTCCACCCTCATGCAACACCTGCGCACACACAGCGCAGTCGAATACCGAGAAACCATCGCTTATCTCAGCATGTATCCAGATTATGAATCCTGGCGTCACGCATCGCACCACGATTACTACCTGGGCGCATGTGAACGCGCTGCAGAACTCGGCTACCGGGTTCAAATTTTCCATATGGGAGAACTGGGCATGACACCTGCGCGCATGAATAAACTCCTCACCACTCGCGGCATTCGCGGACTGCTGCTGGGAGGCATTCCGCAGACAAGCTCGACGCTCAAGTTGGACTGGAAGCGGTTTGCCGTAATAGGTTCACTCACTCGAAGCAGCACCAATGAGGCTGGCAACCCACTCACATCTCCGCTCATCCATCGAATAACGCCCGACTACTATCGGGCCATGCTTTCAACCCTGCACCGGCTTGAACATGAAGGCTGCAAACGAATCGGGCTTAACATCAGCCCCGGTGACGATGCAAAAGTTACCCATCTCTGGCGGGCAGCCTACTCGCTTTTCTCCGAAAACCTCCCGACTGAACGACGTATCCCCGTCAACCCCTGTGCCCCTTTTAATACACCGACCACGCAAGGATCCGGTTTCCACGAATGGATCAAGTTGCATAAGCCGGATGCCATCATCAGCGCTGGCTGCGATTTTCCCCAAGCCTACGAAGCATCCGAGGGGAAACCTCCACCCAAACACATTCGCTACGTCAACATGAACATCAGCCATGCCGATGCGCGCTCACGCGGCATCGATCAAGACCCCTTTTCGATTGGTCGGCTGGCCTGCGCCCACCTCACCACCATGCTTCAACGCAACGAACTCGGCCTGCCCGCGCTTCCCCAAACCATCACCGTCGAAGGGCAATGGGTTGAAAACTACGCCAAATGGGTGCTCGCCCGCCCCAACCGCACTCCTCCTCAAAAAGAATGGTTTCAAGCCCTCGCCACCGCCCCGGACGCTCAGCAAAAGAAAATTTCCCGCACCCGGTCCTGACTCCACGCCTGCCTGCCAAGCAGGACTGAACCCTGTTGTGACACTTGATGCGGAGTCACACGGATTCTTTCGCGTATTTTGTGTGCTTGTTCCTTCCATTGCACGAAGGGCAACCACGTCAGTCACCCACTCCGCTTCGCTCCGGGGTCAATGCCTACGCCATTGACCATCTCCGCGCTATCGCGCTCCGTCGTAGTTAACACCTCCTCCTTCCATGTCCGACTCCGCCCTACTCAACCACGCCACCCATATCATCAACCAAGTCTCGGCCGAAAAGCCCGCCGACTACGTGCTGCGCGGCGTGCTAGGCGCGGATAAAGACCTCCACCCCGCCGACAAGCGCGACATCTCCCGCGCCGTTTTCATCTACTACCGCTGGCTCAACTGGCTCGATAAAGCCGCCTCCACCCAAAGCCGCGTCGCCTCCGCCCTCGACCTCCAGCGCAAGTTCGACACCGACCCGTCCTACTTCAAAACCGAGACCCTCGCAGCCCGCGCCGTTCCCGAGTGGGTCGCCGCCGAGATGGAGCTTTCCCCCGAATACCTCCGCCACCTCCAGACCGACGCCACCCTCTGGATCCGCGTCCAAAACGAATTCGCCGCCGCCCTCCCCCGCTCCTTGGGCAACCTCACACCCGCCGCCACCCCGCTGGTGCCCGAAGCCCACCGCGCCACCACCCTGCGTTACAGCGGCCAAACCGATCTCTTCAAAACCCCCGAGTTTCACCAAGGTGTTTTCGAGATTCAGGACCTCGCCTCGCAACTCGTCGGCTACGCCGCCGATCCCAAGCCGAGCGAAACTTGGTGGGACACCTGCGCCGGCGAAGGCGGCAAGACTCTGCACCTCTCCGCATTGATGGAAAACAAAGGCCTCATCTGGGCCAGCGACCGCAACAACGGCCGCCTCGCCACCCTCCGTAAACGCGCCGGCCGCGCCCAAGCCTTCAACTACCGTGTCGTCACGTGGAACGGCGGTCCGTTCCTCCCCACAAAGACCAAGTTCGACGGCATCCTCATCGACGCCCCGTGCAGCGGAGTCGGCACCTGGCAGCGCAACCCGCACGCGCGCTGGACGACCACACCCGACGACGTGAAGGAACTCGCCGAGATCCAGCTCCAGCTCCTTAACCACGCCGCCCCCGCCCTCAAACCCGGCGGCCGCCTCGTCTACGCCGTCTGCACGCTCACCAAGAGCGAAACCACCGCCGTGGCCGACGCCTTCACCGCCGCGCACCCCGACCTCATCCCCGACTCCGTGCTCGGCCAAGGCCCGCAGCTCCACCTCTGGCCCCACGAGCTCAACGCCAACGGCATGTTCATCGCCGCGTGGAAACGTAAGTCCTGATAATCATTCTGAACCACAGAGACACAGAGGACACGGAGTCCGATCCTCTTGTCTGGTCTCTGTGCTCTCTGTGCCTCCGTGTTTAAATCTCCTAAAATCACCTCCGCCACTGTCCGCGACGATTTCAACGATCCCGTCGCCGTGGTCCACTACGCCCGCGCCGCGCACAACCTCGGACTCTGGAAGTCCGAAAAGCTCCTCATCGAGCGTTTCTTCACCGACAAAACTGCGCGCCTCCTCGAAGCCGGCTGCGGTGCCGGCCGCGTCACCCTCGGCCTCTGGGAACTCGGCTACCGCAATCTCGTCGCCTTCGACTTCGCCGAAGAACTCGTCGACCAAGCCCGCGCCCTCGCCGAAGAACGCACCGCCGCCATTCCCGTCCACCACGCCGACGCCACGCAGCCATTGTGTAACCTATTAGGTTACACTTCTCCCGTCGCGCTCTCTCAAAATACCACCCCCAAGAAACCAAAGTGTAACCCAATAGGTTACACTTTGTTCGACGGCGCCCTGTTTATGTTCAACGGCCTGATGCAGATCCCCGGACGCGCCAACCGCCGTCTCGCCCTGCAAAACCTCGCCGCCGTCTGCCGTCCCGGCGCGCCGCTTCTCTTCACGACCCACGACCGCGACCATTCGCGCGTCGAACGCGCCTCGTGGAAACTCGAAGCCCTGCGCTGGGCCGATGGAAAACAGGATCCGCGCCTCGTCGAGTTCGGTGACCGCTACTTCGAAGACGATGTCGGCCGCACGTTCATGCACCTGCCCGACCGCACCGAGATTCTGGAAGATCTCGCCGCCACCGGCTGGACGCACACGTTCGACTCCATGCGCCGCGACCTCGCCCGCGAATCCCGCTCCGTCGTCGACTTCTCCGACGAGTGCCGGTTCTGGGTAGCTGAAAGACATTAATTGCCCTCGTCGGCAACCTGCGGCATCGACGCACCAGGCTTCCACTCGGCCAACAATCCTATTTCGGCAGTCGTCGCCAGAAGTCCGCGCTCATTTCTCTGGAGTTGCCCGTTAACCAAATCCACTCCGGCCATGCCTATGCGTTCATAGGGCATCCAGATACCCGCGATCCGGCCGTCACATGTGCGTAAATCGAGATCCGCCCGACCAACACCTGGTGAATTCGTCCGTGTGGCAACCGTCAGCCACTCCTGGGTCCGGTTACGCAAGCTGAGCACGGCATCCACACCTTCGCGCTCCATCCAGTCCGAAAAAACAGACCGGTTCAGCGCATCCACGGGACATATCAGGGGATTCACGCGCGGGTCTTTGCATGACAACTGCGTCGCCACGCACGCGCCCGTGCAGCGACCTTCCGTCAGGCGGTCATGCACCGTGTCGATCACCAACCCGATGCGTCGATACCCGGCCTCACGCGTCTTCAAATAAGCCAGCCGCGTCGCCGAATAAAAATCGGCCCAGGCAAAAGCCACGCCGTCCGCATTTTCAGGCCTGCCGAGATAAGCGCATGCATATCTCGTCCAATTGATGGAGATCTCGCCCGGCTGAACCGACAGCAAAACCAGCCCTTCGATTCCTCTCGTCCAGAGGATCATTTCCAGCCTTTCGGCCGACAACCCGGGTTCATACACCCAAAAAACATCCAACCCATACCCCAACTCCGCCGCACGCGTCCGCACCCCGGCCACCATGCGCGGATAATGGTAGTGCAATGGGTGAGGCGGATTTGCCGTGCGCGGATTCGCTTCCTTGTGCCCGACGAGCAGCGCCAGTGTGCCGCGCCAGCCCTGGCCCTTTCTGGCCCGGACCAGACCGACGCCATGAGGATTCGGCTGATAACCGCGCCTCGCCGCCTCCGCCTTCACACGTTCACGCATCGTTTTCGAGATACGACCCTCCCCGCGCAGCACCTTGCTCACCGTCATCACACTGACGCCGATCACGGCCGCGATTTCCGCCAAAGTGGGCTGCGTGCTCATCAATCAGGCCAAGAGGTTATCGTTAACCCCGTGCGGAACTCGGGCCCGTCCTCCGCGCACGCAAACATGATCCCGCTTCGCGGTTTTGCTCCCCTCAACCCCACCCCACACCCCATGACACCGAACCCGCTTCGAGCCGGCGGCCTTGCGCTGCTGGCCTTGCTTGCCCTCCCGATGGCGCCCGCCGCCACCGTCGTCCAGTCCGACAACACCACCGTCGTCGATCACCGCCCGAGTGTCCGCGCGCTCCGCGTCACCAAAACCGTCGCCGCCGGCACCGCGGCTTCGCCGAGCCTGCGTTTCCCCCTCGCCTCCGCCCTTCCCGCCGGCACCTACACGTTGAGCTTCCGCTTCCGTTGGATCGACAAGCCCGATGACCTGCGCACCACGCTGCGAGGCACCAACGGTGACGGCAACGACTTCGAAAAAAGCGTGAGCATCGCCGGAGCCTACGGCTTCTGGTATCGCCAGCAGACCACCGTCACCGTGGGCGGCACCGACACCTGGACCGGTTATCCCGAGATCATGGTCAAGCTCTGGAACAACGACGCGGACACCTGCGAACTGCTCGTGGACGACGTATCCCTCGTCGATGCCTCCAACCAACAGATGCTCCCGAAACTCTACACGTTTGAGGATGACGCCGTCGGCTCCGCTCCCGCCGGGGTCACCGCCACCAACGGCACATTCGACAGCATGACGGTCGTCGCGCTTGAACAACCCGACTACACGTCCACCTGGATCGGCAACACCTTCGGCGGAGCCGGTTCCTACTTTGTCCCGCGCACCAACCATGTGCAGATGAAGGTGGATTCTTTCGCCGTCGCTTCCGACGGCACCGTTTACACCAACTGCACCTGGGACGAATCGCACAAACTCCTCGGCACCTATCGCGACGGCGCCGACCTCGGCCAGTTGCTCGAAGCCGGCACGCAATACTCCTGGCTCCACCCCGACGGCGGCGCGGTCGCCGTCAATGCCACCCACGTTTTTGTCTCCGTGCGCGACGGCTATTTCCGCCGCTATCTGCGCTCCACGCGCTTGCCCGCCGGCGCCGACGTCGCGGTCTGCGCCCAACCGCTCGCCGGCATGGCCGCCAGCGCCACGGAACTCTTCGTGAGCGATCCGCAAAACCAGAAAATCAAAGTCTATGACGCCGCCACGCTCGGTTACCTCCGCGAGTTCACCGCACCCTCGCCCACGCGCCTCACGCTCGACTCGACCGGCGGCCTGTGGGTGTTGCAGCAAACCACCCCGCCCGAGGTCCGCCGCTACGTCTCCGCCACCGGCGTGCCCTCCGGCCACATCGTGACCTTCCCCGCCGCGACGCAACCGGTCGCCATCGCCTGGAATCCCGTCGGTGGCCGCCTGCTCGTTGCCGACAACGGCGCGGACAGCCGCATCCGCATCTACAACCCGAACTGGCTCACCGGCTCGCCCACCGCGATGTCGGCCACGTTCGGCAATCTCAACGGTCTCTACGGCGGCACGCGTGGCGCCTACGGTCCTCTTAAATTCATCAATTTCTCCGGCATCGGCACGGACGCCACGGGCAATGTCTATGTCGCCTCCAGCGCGCTCGGCGAAAGCGGCGTCAGCATGGAAAGCTACACCTCCGCCGGCGTCCGCCGCTGGGCGCTGCACAATCTCTGTTTTGTCACGTCCGCCGACATGGACCCCGGCGCGGAAAACGATCTCTACACGCTCACGCACCGGTTGCGCGTGGACTACACGCAAGGCTACGACTCCTTCTGGACTCCCGGCGGCTACACGTTCGACCCCGTTCGTTTTCCGCACGATCCGCGCAACCGGCTCGACACGACTTACGCCGGCGTGCTCGCCGTCCGCCGCATCGCTGGAAAAAAATTTGCCTTCGTCACCAACATGTATGCCGACTGGCTCGCCGTCTATCGCTTCGACTCCGCCACCCAGGGTGAGATCGCGATTCCCTGCGGACTCTGGACGCGCAAAAACCTCGGTGCCTGGCCCGCCACCCAGCCCTCCGCCGGCGAATGGATCTGGAGCGACCGTGACGGCGACGCCATCCCCGAGGCCGGCGAATATGCCTCCACCGGAACCAACGCTCCCGCCGATACCTGGGGCTGGGCGGTCTCCGCCAACGGCGACGTCTGGCAATGCTCGAAGACCGGCGGAATCCGCCGCTTCCGCTGCACCGGTCTGCTCAACGGCGCCCCGCAATACGGCTACGCGCCCGCCGATCTCACCACTTATCCGATGCCCGCCCCGTTCACCCAATTGCGGCGCGTCGAATACGACGAACCCTCCGACGCCCTCTACCTCTCCGGCTACACCGCCGTGTATCCAAACGATGGATTTGGCGATCCGGGCGTGCAGGAGATCTGGGGCAAGTGCGCCGGCCGCGTCGTCGCCCGTTACTCCGGCTGGCTCGCGGGTAACACCACGACCGCCGCTTGGACCATCGACGATCTCGTGTTCCGCCCGAGCAAGATCGAGCACAAGGACGTCTTCATCGCCGGCATGGCCGTCGCCTGCGACCACGTTTTCCTGCAATGGTCGAAATGCGACGCCGTGCCCAACGACCACAAGACCGACGTCTACCGCACTTCCGACGGCACGTTTGTGAAGACCTTCCAGCCCGGCCCCGCCGCCAGTCTCGACGACGCGCAGATCGATCTGCCCTACGGCATGCGCGCCGCCCGCCGCTCCAACGGCGAATACATCGTCATGGTCGAGGACGACTGGTTTGGAAAGGTGCTCGTCTACCGTTGGGCGCCATGAACGGCGCGACCGGCGCACGCGGGACCTTCCTCGCGTGCACCGGTCGCTTTTCATCGGGTGTTTGAATTACGCCCGGCCGGACGTTTATTCGGCGATCCCCCGCTTGCCCTTCGCGGGGGACTCCACATCACCGAGTCGCAGCGCTTGCTTGAGGTAACCGGCGTCGTTGTCCGTCACGTGCAAGTTCACCCGGAACGCGCCGCCGCCCACCCGCGCCTTCGGGAACGACACCTGGTAATATGTCGTCGCGTCTCCGCCTTCGCGTCTCACAACCTTGAATTCCACGCCTGCGTCCTCCGCCGCGGTCACCGCGCGGTTGGCCACGAGTCCGCCGGTCATATCGAGCAGCGGCTTGCCCTCCTCGTCTGTGATGAGTGCGCGCAGGCTGTCGTTCTGGGACAGCACGCCGGACGAAACGGCCTGCACCAGCGCGTCGTCCTTCACGGCAACGAAGAGGCGCAACAGGTCACCGTCCCTGCGCAACCACGCCACGGCAGAGAGATCTTTCTCGCCGCGATACCAGCGGGACTGGTCCGGTTCCTTCACCCAGAAATTGTCCACCGCGTCGCTACCGAGCACCGCCAGCGGTTCCAGTTGCAACCAGCTCTCCGGCCACGGCGCGGTCGTCGTGCCGAGCGCAGGCACCACGGACGCCAGCACCAGCGGCTCTTTTTGCTGCGACAACGTGCGGCCGTCCGCCGCCTTCATGACCACCGTCACGTTGTCCGGATCGTCGCCCGCCGTGCGCGCGATGCGCAGCTCCTTCGGTCCGCCGAGCTGCACGTCCCAGCCGCCGCGTCCGCTGGTCACGATCACCGCGACGACATTTCGGCCGGCCTTGAGCTTCAGTTTGAACGGATGCAGCGAGATCGGCCCGTGCTGACCGTTGCCCTGCTCCAGCGTGTCCTGGACTTTTTCGCCGTTGAGATACCAGGCCATATACCAGTCGCCGCTCGCGCCGCATTCCATCTCCACCGCGCGCGGCGAGTCTATGAACGCATAGGCGACCGCCGTGCGGTTCTCGCCAAAACCGCCCGCCAGCCGGGCAAAATTCAACCGCCCCGCCTCTGTCGCCGCCTGGCGTCCGGCGACCGCCGCGCCGCCGTCCTTCGCAGGCAACCGTGCCGGCACCGAAACCAGCTGCGCCGGCTTGAGCGCCGCCGCGTCGATGTCGGTGAACACCGTCCACCAAGCAGGCAAGCCGAGCGGTTGATCCGCACCGCCGAGTGTCACCGTGAACGGCACCTGCACGGAACCGCCCGCCGGGATCGTGAGTTTGCGGTTTGCCGGCTCGACCTTGGTCGCCAGGCGCGTCCCGGCCGTGAAGCCCAACTCGATGTCGAGCGGCTGGTCGGCGCGAGCATTGCGCACCGTGACGGACAGCGGATTCGCCGTGCCCGGCAGCAACGGCTGCGTCGCGTCCACTGTCAGCAACGGCGGCATCACGTGCGTCGCCACGGCCGCACCCGGAGACGTCCAGGTCACGAACACCGGATCCATTCCGGCGGAGAACGTCGCCACGTCCCGCATGGTTTCCACCGGCAGCGCATTGCCGTAGAGATCAAACGCCGACGCCGCGCCGGTCTTCACGTCGGGCTCGTCCAGACCGAGACGCAACTCGTAGCGGATCGGTTTTTCGCAGAACGCCACCACCGTCTTGCGACCGGTCGGTGCGCCGGCAGCGTCGATTTCCGCAAACAAATACGACGTGATTCCGTCCGCGCCCGCTTCACCCGCAAAGTTCAGCTCGCGCTCAAACCGGTGATGCCGAAGCCGTTCGACCAGGTTGCGGTAACTGAGCACCGACGGACGCGGCTCGATGAAGTTCTCCGCCATCGTGTAGCCACTCTCTATCCCGGTGCCTTCCATGAACAGGCGGAAAAAGATGAAAATCGGTGCCCCCTTGGACTGCGCATAGGTCATCTTCTCGACCACCGTGCGCGCCTGTTCCGCCAAACCGATGCGATCCACACCGGAAAAACCCGACTCCGTCTCGATGAAGGGAATCCGCGCCTTGCCGCATTTCTCGGCCACGCGCTGCAACCGCTCGTAGGCGGAGCGCTCGGCCTCGATACCGGCGCCATGGCCGTGATAACCGATGGCATCGAGTTTCGAGGCATCCACTTTCTCGACAAACTCCGCCGCGCGCCGCGCGCCGTTGGTTCCGGCGAACGACAGACCTCCGTTCATCACCACCGTGTCGGCGTCCGTCAGACCGGCCGCGCGCGCTCCGCGTTTTACGGCGTCATACATCGCCTGATAACTCTCGATGTAAGTCGGGATTTCGGCCGGATAAAAGTGAACGAGATCCGGTTCGTTGCCCATTTCGTAATAATGCAGCTTCCCGACCCCGGCCCCCGAATACAGCCGCGACGCCTCCTCGATGAAGGCAACTTTGGTGTTCAGTTGCGCGGCGCGTTTGCCCGCATCCTGATCCTTGGGCGGATCGATCATGACGGCGGACTGCACCTGTTCGGCGGCGAGCATCGAAAGCGCGCGACCGAGGTCGGCCACGTTTTCGCGCATGTCGGTGTTGTAGGGACTGCGCAGCAGATCGACGCCCATGAGCCGGTAATAGGCAAACGCCGTGGGGGTGAGGATCGGGAAGATCGTGTTGTTGGCCGCGTCGAGTCCGTAGAGGAACTCCCCCGGGCGAGCCTTCGCAAGCTCGCCTTGGCTGATCACGCCGAGCCGGAACGAACGCGTGTAAACCGGACGAGCGCGGCTCTGCCCGAGGAAAAGTTCGAGCCGGCCTTCGTAGGGCCCGAGCGGCCAGTTGCTCGTGTCGAACGCGAACGGCAGATCGGTCATTCCTGATGCGGAGACCACGGCCTTGGCCTCGACACGGTGCCGCACCTGGTCGTCCTGCCCCGTGATTTGCAACCGGTAGTGCAGCGGACGATCCACACGCGCCACGTTTTTTAGCTGCACGTCGAGACGGCGGTCCGCGCCTTGGGTGAACGCGAGCACCTTGCCCGGCGTAGGTGCGCCCATCGCGGAAACCTTCAACATGCGCGACCACAGGACGTCTTCGGTGGGATTGTAGCCGATGAGGCGCACGCGCTTCAGATAAAACGGCCCGTTAATGCCGTCGATGCGCAGGTCGAATCCATTGAGCAGCGGCTTGGTGTCCTTGTCGTCGACGCGGGCTCCGAAGAACGCGTTGTCGATCGGAAAGCGCAGGGTTTTCCACTCCTTCGAGTTGCCCCACAGCGAACCTATCGTCTGCGCTCCTTCGGTCGTGTCGCCCTTCACCCGCACGCTGCCGAAGCCGGGATTGTGAAACGTGATCTCGATGTCCACCGCCGGCCGGCCGCCTTTCTGGAAACGCGGATCGGTCACCTTCAAAAAAATCGGGCGCAACCAGCGCATCGCCGGGTCGGTGCCATTCTCCAAAACCCAAGCGGACTCCGTTTTCCCCTTCAACGCGACCGGTGAAAACCGCCAGCCGCCCCGCTCGAACGTCAGCCCGCGTTCGACCGGCGTCTCGTCGAAAACGATCTCCGCGACATCCGCCCCCGGGGGCAACGAGGTGTCGGCGGCGGCAAGAGTCAGCGGCAGAAGTATCGCCAGACAAAAATGAAGGACTTTCTCGGTAAACGTGGGCATGGGTAAAATGGGGTGCGGCTTCAACGAACCGCCGCGATCTGTTCGGGCGCGATCACTTCTGAAATGCTGCGGTAGGTGCGTTCCATCCCGCCGCCGTCGCCGGGCGCCTCGTAGGCGAAAATCAACAGCCGCGTGTTCGGCGCGACCTGCGTGACGAAGGTCGGCAGCACTTCCCAGCTCGCCGGACGTTGCACCGCGAGTTTCATCCACACGCGGGCGCGCGATCCTTTGAGTGCGATGAGCCGGGACTCGCGCGGCGGAACTTGCTCCAGACCATCGCCGCTGTTCACCGCAAGCGTGCTCCGGTAAAAGTTAAACAACCGCGCATAGTCCGTCGGGAACCCCTCGGCACTGTCGTCGAAAGCCTGGCCGGTGAAGTTCCAGTCGCCGCCCTTGCGTCCGGCCGAGACCAGCACGACCAGTGCTTTTTTCCAGGCGGGCGAAAACTCGACCGTGGCAACCGGCACGCGCCGCGTCTTGCCCTCGGCGTCGGTCGTCTCGCGGAAAAACACCAGCGGGTTTTTCCCGCGGTAATACACCGGGTCGCCCCGTCCGCTCGCCGGCACGGAGATTTCGAGCACACGCGTGCCGTCGGCGATCTTCACCGAGGGAGGCAGATCACCGAGCCCCACCAGCGAGATCTCCAGCTCGGCAGGCGCAGGCGACTGGCCGCGCGCGACGACGGCGAACAACAGGCAACCGAGGCCGACTATCGTGAGAACTCGTGAAAGCGCATGCATGGCGGTGTCGGATGAAAAAGGGGTTACAGGTCGGCCGGCGTCAGCCAGCGGAAGGAAACGACGCGGTAGCGGCGACCGAAGTCGCGGTTGGTCGGATTAAGTGAAGTTATCACGGTTTCGGGCGCCTGCGCCGGATCGACGAACTCCGGCAGGCGTTGCACCACCGCCTCGCACCACGCTCGCCCGTCCACATCGCCGGTCGCGGGATTCGTCGCGTCGCCATAGGTGCGCACGACAAACGTATCCGAGCGCGCGGCGATCACCGGACCGATTTTTTGCAACACGTCGGCCTGCGTGAGAAATCCCGGCGCGCCATACGAGAGCTGGCCGAGCAGACCGCCGTTGAGCAATTCGACCTGCGAGGGATAGGCGGGAAGATTCCGGAAGCCGACCGAGTTGGGCGCGCCGTTGCGGAAAACCTTCGCCGAGCCGCCCGTATAGCTGAAATCGGTCGAGGCCATCGCCGGCTGGTTGAGCGCCGCGTTCAGACCGCGACTCACGTCGGACAGGTTGAGAATGGCCTTCTGCAACGCGCCGAGCGTGCCGGTCTTGAGACGATGTTTTTCCAGATCGTTCGTGACGGAGAGCGAGTCGTCCGCCGCCGCGGTGATCAGGCGGCGGTTCACAAAATCCGCCAGCGACATGAACGGCCCGCGCACCTTGACTTCCTCGACGATGTTGCGGGCCAGCGTGTCGATCTCCGCGTCGGTGAGATAACGATGCCCGGTCCACGCGGCTCGGCTGAGCGTGCCATTGGTGTTGCCCGCGCCAAACGAGGAATCCGTCTGGTCAAAGGCGTCGCCGCGCGGCAGCAGGAAGCGTGAATAATTATGCCGCAACCCGCGTCCCGCGGGGTTCGCGGTGGCCCCCGGCGGGACGCTGCCGCCCTGGGACCAACCCGCGGTCGGCACGGTCAGGTCCGCCAGTCCGCCCAGCAGCGCGCGCCAGGCGTCCACCGAGGTCGAGTTGATATTGAACGCGCCTTCGAGCAGCAGCGAGCCGGCCGCCGCCCGGGTGTTGCGCACGTCATTGAAATCAGGATACCCACTCTTGCCCGTAATCATGCCGGGCACGGGATGCAGACGCACGTTTGGCAGCACCACACCGCCGTCGAACGCGGTGTTCGCCGTCTGCTGCGGAATCGTCGAAAGAAAGAACCGGTCCCACAGAGCGTGATTCGCCAGATAGGACGCGTCGCGGAGCAGGTAGTCGTTGCCGGAGAACACCGACTGCTGGGGAATCGCCGCGGGATAACCGCTCCATTTTCCGGCGATGGATTCACGGCCGAGTCGCGGATCGGGCCAGGAATTGCCGAACACGTAGGTGGGTTGAAGCGCATTGGAACTCAGGTCGGCGTGCTGGAACTCACCGAGCGAAACCAAGGCAGGTCGCCCGGAGTTTCCATCCACGGCGGTTTCCGGGCGCGGATAATCAAATAGGATAAAATAATTCCCTTGGTTGCTTCCGCCCGCGCCAAGACGTGCGATTTCCGACGGACCGCCAAACCCGAGGTCACCGTCCGGTCCAACCTCCAACGGCATCTGCGCGAGTGAACTCTCCCGGTAGCTGGCGAAAAACGGATCGCCGGCCAGGCTCTCCGTCGATTTCTCGAAACTCGTGTTCACTCCAAACGCGCCGCGCACGTTGAACTGGGCGAACGGCACTGCAGGTGCGTTGGTCGCCGTGCCCGAGGAGACGTTGCCCTTGTTGCTATACGGAAGGCGCATCGCCGCGACGTTCGAACGAAATGCGGTGCTGTCCGTCGGCGGCGTGGCGAGCAGCTTGAACGTCACCTTCACGTCGATGCCCTCGTTGAACGGATGCTCGATCGTCTGCAATTTGACGCCGGCCGGATGATCCGATTCACGATAGAGACGGGCGCGAAACCGGAAGTTCGACGGCACCCCGCTCGTGATGGACAGATTTATGTATTTGCCGGGAGCGAGCGGCGTCGAGTCGAGCACAAGACCCGTGTCCGCGATCAGGAAAGACCGGTCGTTCCACTGCGGCACCATCAGCGGAAAACCGGAGGTCGCGGTTCCCTCCGGTGCGGCTACCTCGGTCGAAGGCACGGTTCCGTTACCCTTCAGGCTGAAGACCAGCGCCTGTCCCGGCTCAAACCGAACCTGCGGGATGCGCATACGAAACACGGCCGGATAGCCGAGCCCCATATTACCCAAGGATTTTCTGGCACCGCCGCCGTCCGCATCCCGGGTGATATACTGGTGGGCGCCGCCCGCACCGTCGTCTGCCTCGGCGATGAACCGGAAGTCGGAATTCTCGTCGATTTCCAGCACCAGATCCTCGGGACCGATGCTGACGTTGTGAGGATTCCACAACGTCACGCTCGGATGCACGACCAGCATCAACGGAGAGCCCGGACCTTCGCTCATCGCGGCCAGCGCGATCTGGTAACGTGTGATCACCGGGAAAATCCCCTGCCCCGTGATGACATTGCCCGACGTGGTCTCCGGCTGGATCGCCGCCGTCGCCGCGAAGCCACCGCCCGTCAGTCCACGTCCGGTGTCATACCAGCTCTTGAGCAATGAAAACGCCGGCTGGCGCGCTCCGGTGAGCGCAGCATCGGCGTAGATCGAATCGGTTGCGTTGAACGCGCCGTCGGTGTTCCCTGTTTCGAGGTAGCGCGTGAGATCGAGCCGCAGTCCACCGTGCACGGTGTCGGCCAGCACGCCGCGCGAAACCGTGGTGAAGGCCGGCGCGTTTTTGCGCAGCTCAATGTCCGGTGAGATGGCTCCGCCACCCGCGCCGGCTGGCAGCAGCGCCAACTGGTGCGGTGCGATCACTTGCCCGAAACTCGTGCGCAACGTCTGCCCTGCGGTCGTGGTGGCAAAGAGATCATCAAAATCGGGAAATACGCGCACGGCTCCGCCCGGGCCGGTCATCAGTTCGCCGCCTGCACGCGCAGGAGCCATCACCTTCCAATAATAAAACGCGGCACCCGTGCCCGCCGGCGTCGCGGGCTTGGCTTGGTCCGCGACGACGGCGGGCGCAACCGTGGAGATACGCGCTTTCACTCCTTCGTCACCGACCCACCAGGCGTAATGCCCCACGGTTTTATCGCCCGGCAGACCGGGAACCGTCGCGCTCTTGATCTCCACCACCGGGACTTCCACGCGCGGGTTGGCCGTGTCCACCGAACCGTCGGCGGCGACACCGTTGACGAGCACCTGTTTCGGCGTCGTCGCCGACGAAGCCGGCAAGGCGTTCTTCGGAGCGTATTTTCTCGGCGCGGCGACGTCCTCGTTTCCGCTCACCAGCCAGGTCATCGGCTCGGGCCGCGTGCGGGCGCGCGGCGAACCGTCATAGGCGCCCGTGAGCGGATTCCATTTCGAACTGTCCCAGACACCGGTCCACAACGCGTTTTTGACATCGTTCACCACGGGTTCCCCGGCGGCGTTGCGCGTGAGTTTGTCGTCCACGGTCGTGATGTCGGCGAGGGCGGTCACACGCTGGTCGGGACCCGAGTATTTCTGCAACTGTCCCAACGCAACGTTGAGCGCAAAGAGCGCGTTCTGCCGCGCCTGCGAAAGCGTCTGGTTGTTGGACGCGACCCGGGTCTCCACCCGTGTCAGCGACGCGAGGCTCACCAGCAGCAGCACGAGAAACGCCAGCAGCGTGATCGTGATGAGCAATGCAAAGCCCGCGCGTCGCTGGCGCGGCATCCGCGGGGAAACTGGAATTAAACCGGACATCAAGAGGGGTATGGGGTGGAAAGATGTCGCGGCCATCCGCGACGTGGGCGCGGCGAATTACTTCGCCGGCAGGTATTCGATCAGAAAGGGGAGGTCGCCGCCACGATTGGGTGCGCCCAGCGCACTGGCGTCGGGGGAAACATAGGCGCAGCCCGCCGTGCCCTGCCACGAGACCTCGTGCAGATTCGGAGAACCGATGCCCCAACTGTAACCGCGCATGAACAGGAAATCTTTGGGCGTCGCGGTCGCTTCATCGATGAGCCCGACGATCAACACATAACTCGCGCCCTCTGTGAGCGTCGCTGTCTCGAACGGCAGCACCACCGGCTCGAATCGCGACGCGTCGGCCAGCGTCACGGTCGCGGACGCCTCGGCCACCGTCTGGAAACCCACGGGCGTGACGATCTCCGCAAACACGTTGACCGGTTTGCCCGCCAACGCGCCTTGCGGACGCAACGCCAGACGCAGCCGCTGCGGCACCGCCTTGGCCGCGCCCCCAGACGTCGTGAAACGGAAGGTTTGCATCGCATACTGCGCGCCGGCCGGGCCGCGTTTGAGCGCGAACTCCTGGGTTCCGGTGTAGCCCCAGCCCTGCGACTTGCCCCCGATGACGATCTCGTGCGCGGCGATCGCCCACTTGACCGGAGTCCACGATCCGCCGCCGTCCGACGAAGACAACACGGCCGCCGCCGGATCGGTCCGCTCCAGGTCGGTCGAATCGACCGGTGTCACCGATTGGCCGAGCAACGCATATTCGATTCCGAACACACGCGCCGCCGCGTCCGCCTGCAGTGCGGTGATCACCAGATGATAGACCGAACCGGCTGTCAGCGCCGTGCCCGGCGCGAAACGTGCGGTGCGCACCCGCGCGCCGCCGTCGTTAAAAATCGTCTCGCCCGCACGGGCAATCACCTTGCCGGGACTGCCGCCCTCGTCGGCGTGCAGCGTGACGGTGAAGGCATCGTTCTGCTTCGACACATAACCGCGCCCCGGATTCGCGCCGAAATGAAACGCCGACAAGTCCCCCGTCGTCCCCGCCGTGAACCGCACCGAGGCGCGCATCTGCGGCGATGTGAGTTTAAGCGACCCCGCTCCGGCCGCGGTAAGCCCTCCCTTCCCCGTGCCGAATGCTGCCGCGCTCTCCGCAGCCTGCGAGGCGGCAGATAAAAGCACGGCGGCCAATGCAAAAAAGAAGGAAATGGTCAGGGGTTTCATGAAGCGGCATCCGGGGTTAACCGGGAAAGGTCAGTTCGAGGTCAAGGCACACGGGAAACGTCAATCCGAGCGAGAGCGTGGCACAGGTGTGCGCCATCCCCGAAGGAATGCCCGGCGCGTGAAGCAACGGCAACCGATGCTCGCCATTCGGCAGTCCGGCGACGCTCACCGTGGAACCATCGTCGGCCATCAATCGGAAAGGGGCGCCACCGGCCAGCGCGATGCCTTCCCCGGCCAAAAGCACACGCGGAGCCAATCCCGCCTGATGCAACGTCACACCCGGGCGCACCAGCCAGTGCAACGAAGCCGCCAGCGATTTCGGAGTGGCGCTCCTGATCGAAAATACCACCCCCGAATCGGTGATGCGCACCGCGATCCGTGTCCGCCAGTCCCAGCGCACCGGGACCTGCGGCGCACCGGGTGCGAAATGCAACGTATGCAGCCAGCCCGGTTGATCCGCCGTGAGTTCATAGCTCCCCGTCTCGATGCGTTTGAGCACACCGGGCTGCATGTTCTGCATACCCGCTCCCGCCAGCACAAGGGATTCGATGACCACATCTCCATGATGCAGGTGAAACCAGTCGTCGCTGCGTTTCGCTCCTCCCCAGCGATCACGCACGGTGTCGTAAAAATGCCCGCCGGCATCGGCGGCCAGACTGACCGAAGTGCGTGGCGTGCGATGGCGAACCTGTCCCGTCGTCTCGAAAAAAACCTCGTAACGGTCGGGCAGCTTCACGGCCTGCGGCAAGGGCTCGGGCATGGCGTCCAGTTGTAAAAGCAAGGGCACCAGTTCCCGCTCCGGCTCCGGATATGAACTCCACGAAGCCTGCGCGAGCTGCGTATAACGGCCGTCTCCGGTGATCAAAGCCAGCCGGCGGGCGAGGCCATAGGAGCAGGCAGGGCAATCCGGCTGCGCCCGGTCCTGGCGGTGGCTGATCGTCGAGTCCATCTCTCCATTGGGCTGGAGGCTGTGCAGCAAAAAGCGTCCGTTTTCGACGACCGCCTCAAGCAGCTGCGGACGCCCGAGTGCGTCGGCCAGGGCGATCATCCCCTGATTCGCCACGTTGTTGTAGTTGGGGCTGCGCTCATGTTCCCAGCAGCCATCCGCGTTCACGTCCACACCCTGCGCCAGCAGCCTTTCGATTTGGGCAACATACCGGGCGTCGGGGCGGATAAGATTCAAGGCGGCCAGCGGCGCACACACGGCGGCCCAGCGGTGATTGGCCGTAAGTGGCGAGCCTGCGAGAATCGCCTCCCCTCCCCGCGTGCAAAAGAGCATCAAGTTGTCCATGAACGCCCGCCCCGGAGAAACACCGGCTTCGTTCATTCTTTTCCAGGCAAGTGCCAGACCCGTTATAGGAAAACCGACCTCGTTTGAGGTATAAAAGCTGCCGAGATCCAGACTGCCGTCCGCGGCCTGTCTCCGCAGCAGAAACGCCAGCGCCCGTCCACACGCCGTGTCAAGGGATGCGTATGAAAGCCGCAATTCATCCGCCCATAAATGCGCGGCCATCAATCGCGCCAGGGTGTAGGCGGCATGGCGTCCGCAATACCAACCGGTGTCATCCTGCGCAAACCCGCCGTCGTTCACCGAACCGTCGCAACATTGGCGGGCCAGCACCGTCGGAACCCATTCATGCCACACGGCGGCAACCCGCTCTCTCTCCTCTGCGACCGATAAAACGGCCTGTCCGTCGACGGACATGAGGCTATGCGAATCAACAGAGGATGCGATAACGGACACGGAGGGAACAGAGGTTACAATGATGGAATGGAAACGCCGTGGGTATCTGCTGAAAGCAAAGCCCGAACCTCAACCACGACGACGGCGCACGACAGCAACCGTGAGCACCATGCCGGCAAACAGGGCCGCATAGGTTGAGGGTTCGGGAACAGCCGAGACGACCGTGAGCAAGCCGGTGTTATCCAGGCTAAAGGTGTAGTCGGCCGGTCCGACGATGGTGAAGTTCCCGGCATTCACGACCGAGTTGGCCACCGCGACACCGGCGATGCTGAAGAGCTGAAAGGAATCGCCCACAGTGGGCGCATAACCATCCAGAAAGCTCAGGGAAAGCGTGCCTCCGGCAACGGTCACGGTCTTGCCCGCGGTCGCCAGATTGATGCTGTCGAAGCTCAACGCGCTGGCGATGTCGATGTCGAGAACCGAGCCTGCCTCGAAGCTCACGGAACCGCCGGTGAACGTCAGTTGGGAGACCTGGTAATACCCGGCATCATCCCCCACCGAAACCGAACCGCCGGTGCCGACGGTGAAGACGCCCGCCGAGGAGTTGGCGACCGAGGTGCCGACATCGAGACGGGAGGCCGTGTTGCTCAATTGCACGACGCCACTGCCCGACAGAGAGCGAACCAGTTGGCTGAAACCATTGTTCACACGAAGGGTGCCCGTCTTGTCGATACGCACATCCGTGCCGGTGGGCAGCGTGTTGTTGGCACCAAGGGCAAGCGTGCCGCTGTTGACGACCGTGCGACCCGTGTAGGTGTTCGCTCCGGAAATCGTCAAAGGTTGATCGGGAGTCATGGCAAACACCACGCCGCCAGACCCGGCAAGATTGGCCGATATGGCGCTGCTCGAATTACGACCCAGCATGATGTAGCCGGTTTTCGATCCAAAATTCAGTGTCCCGTTGGAAATCGTGATCTGATTGTTGGCGGCGGCCACCGCGCCACTGGTCACATTCAACGTCTGCCCGCCAAGGTTCAGCGTGTGGTTCGAACCTTTGTCCATGAACAACGAGTTGATCGTCTTGGTTCCTGCGAGAGTCTCATCAGCAGTCAGACGCACGTTGTCCGTCGCATTGCTCGAACCCGTCACGCTGGAGACGTATTCGGTCGTTTTGTCGAGAACGCGAAAACCGCCGTCGCTGGTGTAAGTCACAAATCCGAAGTCAGCGCTGTAGTAGCGGGAATCAAAAGAATCGGTGAATGAGTTCGAGATCGCCGTCGTCGCCGTGGCCCACGGCAGAATGCTTACCGTGGTCGTGCCCTCAGTTCCGTCGCCGCCGGTAAGCGAAGACAGAATATTGGCGTCACTGCCCACCGTGAATTTGGTCGACCCGGCACCAAAACGTGCGGTTGAACTGCCCACCAGTGCCACCGTTGAATACGGATCGCGCACCAGCTCCGCCAGGTGCAGCGTGCCGGAGGTCAGACCGATCGCCGAGCGGGCTCCTTGCAGATAAACGGTGCCGATGTTCTCGGTGGAAGTGCCCCCCACGTTTTGATAGCCGAATATGCCTCCGGCCAGATGCACATCGGCGGTATCACTCAGGCGGTCGTTGACAGAACCCTTCAAGACAAACCGTCCGGCGGATCCTCCGACGACGACTTTGCCCACAGAGAGCATGGATGCGGAGTTTTGCAGCAACGTGTATCCACCCTCGTTGACGTAGCTTCCCGAAAGCGAAAGCGCGGAGTTAAACTCCAGGCTTCCTCCGCCCGTTTTGATCAGGCTGCCGTTGGTCACATCACCCCAGAGCGTGAGGGTGTCACGCCCCGTGCCCGCTGTCGCCGCCAGAGCCGCGTTCACCGTGATCGTGCGCGTGCCGCCATCCAGATCGAGCACGATGGGACGGCTTCCCGTGGAGGCGCCCAACCTCACGACCTTCGATGTCGTGTTGCCCGATATGTCGACATTGATGTCGCCTCCCAACGTAAACGTCCGCGTCGTCACCGTGCTGGGTTCGATGATCAGCGAAAAATCACTCGCAGACAAAAAAGATAATCCGCTGGTGAATTCCACGTCTGCAGTCGCCTGCAGCGTCAAGTTGGCGGTCAATGTCGGGGTAAATACACCGTCGATCACGCCACCAGCCCAGTTGGCGGGGTCATCCACGAGATTATTGGCGGCTGCGCCCGTCCATTCGGAGCGCATGGAAAGGGATAGAACGAGGGTCGCGGATGCGGCCATCAGGACACGGGGTAACTTATGAGGCATAACTTTAGTGGGTAACGGGTTTATGTAGGGGAAAATCCATCTATCCGGACTCAGCCGATTCGGGCCGTGCTCTCGCGCTCGATGATCGCGGTCGGCACCGAGACCTGCCGCGGCTTCGCATCGTCGGACCACAGGATGTCGAGCACCTGTTGTGAAAACGCTTTCTCGTCCGCACTGATGCTGGTCAGCGCCGGATAAAGCAGGGCCGAGCCGGGTAGATCGTCGAACGCGACCAGCGAAAAATCCTCCGGCACGCGCAACCGGTGCTGGCCGGCGTAACGCAGCACCGCCCATGCGCCGTTGCCCGAGATCGGCACGATCGCGGTCGGCTTTTCCGTCGCGGCCAGCACGGCCGGCATCGCCGCGTGCGCCGCCTCGAACGAATCGCCCCACATCGGCGTCTTGCAGTCGTGGAACACCGCCTTTTTCAGCCCGCGCCGGGCGATTTCCTCGCGCAGCGTCGCGATTCGCATCTGCACGCTCGCCAGCTCGGTCGGCTCGTTGATCACAAAGGTCATCCGCTCGTGCCCCAGGCCGGTCAGGTGATCGAGCACCAGCTTCGCGCTGATGTAAGGATCCACGGATACACAGTTGCCCGGATACCCCTGCGGAAAGGGCACGGCGCACACCGTGCGGAAACCGCGGTGTTCCAATTCGTCGAACAAGGTCCAGGCCGCTTCCTGCGAATGCCCGAGAAACACCATGCGTTCTTCGTGCGGGTTGGCCTTGAGGCTCCGGGCCATGTCGCGCAACGACTCTCCTTTGCGCGTGTGGTGCACGCGCAGGTTGCACTCGTAGGCGTCGCACAGCCCCGAAAACACTTCCAGTTGCCGCATGATGACCGGCGACCGGTGCTCGGGAACGATGATGCCCAGCAGGCGCGTCGCCTTGAACTTCTGCACAAAGGTCCCGCGGCCCACATGGCGGTTGAGTTTTCCTTGATTCACCAGCTCCTGCAGCGCCCGGCGCACGGTCGGCTGGGACACCCCGAGCTTCTCGATCAGCTCCCGCTCCGTGAAGAACCGCTCGTCATGAGAGAAGTCGCCTTCGATCACTGCAGTCAGCCAGCGCATGACCTGATCGTAAAGCGGGGCCGTCGTCTCGCTGGAGGGCTTGAAGGGGATGCTGGCCTTGGAATATGACATGGAGCTTACTTGCTTAGAAGCATTTTGCTTGTAAGCATTATGTCGTGCAAGCAAATTAATCGATAAACCCCGGCCACCAATAATCCGGGATTCGTAACCCATTCCTGTTTATACCCCTATGATTTCAAAGATTCTCCCTGTGCTGATCGGAGCCATTTGCCTGAGCTGCCTCGTTCAGACTGCTTGCACGGCCCAAACCACCCCGCCCCACCGCCAATATGGAGCCTGGGCCTCCTCCGTAATCGGTGGCGGCGGCTTCCTTCAGCACGCCGTTTTCGCCCCTTCCGATCCGCGCCGGCTCTACCTGTCATCCGACGTCGGCGGTCTTTTCCGCTCCGACGACAACGGCGCGACGTGGCACATGCTCCATGGTTCTCTTCCGGCCGAAGCCGGCAACTACTCCGTGCGCGGCGTGCTCGTCGATCCGCGCAACGCCGACCGCGTCACCATCGCGACCGACACCGGCGTTTGGCGCTCCACCGACGCCGGCAAAACCTGGACGCGCTTGCTCACCGCTCGCTTCGACGGCAACGGCGAACACCGCGCCGACGGCCGCGTGCTCGTCGCCTCCCCGCGCGACCCCGCGAAACTCTACGCCGCCGCCATCGGCACCGGCGTCCACATCTCATCCGATGGCGGCAAGACATGGCGCGCCGCCGGCCCCACCGGCCTCTTTCCCGTCGATCTCTTCATCGACCGGCGCGACCCGCGTCACCTCTGGCTCAGCGCCCGTCCGTCCAAACCGTGGTGGGCCGGCGGCAAATCCTACGCCGGCGGTTTTTACTTCAGTGCCGACGCCGGCGACACCTGGGAAAAACTCTCCGACTCCGGCCTGCGCGAGATCGTGCAGGATCCCAACGATCCCTCCGCCCTCATCGCCCTCAAGCCCGGCCCCGATCGCGTCGTGCGTTCCACCGATCTCGGCCGCACGTGGACCCGCTTCGACGCCGGCCTCCCGCCCGCGCCCAAAGGCTACGAGCCCCGTAAAGACGGCAGCTACGGCGCGCTCGCCACCGGCCCCGACTTCACCCTGCTCGGCGGCAACGGCGCCAGCATCTACCGCCTCGACCGCGGATCCTCCTCGTGGGCAAAAATCACCTGGGTCCCCGCCGACATCGCCGAGGGCGACTGGTGGGGAGGCCTCTCCAAACACGGCTATCCTCACTTCGGCAGCGCGCTCGGCTGGCTCGCCGTCAACCCCGCCAACCCGCGCCACTGGGTGCTGACCGACTGGTATGCGATTTATCGCTCGCCCGACTCCGGTCACAGCTGGCAACTCGCCATCGACGGCATCGAGATGACCGTCGCGCACACCGTCTCCGCCGATCCCTCCAATCCCAAACTCATCCATGTCGGTCTCGCCGATGTCGGCTACTTCCGCTCCACCGACGGCGGCGCCACGTTCCAACTCAACAAGCAGGGGATCAGTAATAACATCAAACACATCGCCGTCGCCCCCTCGCACCCCGCGCGCCTCTACGCCGTCGGCCCGCGCGAGTGGCATTGGTATGCCAATCAGGTCTTCGTCAGCGACGACGCCGGCCTCTCATGGACCCGCTCCCCCATGACCGGCCTGCCCGACATGAAAGACCGTCGCTGCAACACCATCGCGGTCCACCCTCAACGTCCCGACGAAGCCTGGCTCGTCATCGACGGCCCCGTCCGCCCCGGCCAAGGCGGTGTCTGGAAATCCACCGACGCCGGTCAATCTTGGACTTGGTCCGGCGCAGGCCTTCCCGAAGGTGCCAAACTTTTCCGCACCGACATCTGGGTCGCCGGCCCGGAGATCGCCGTCTCCGCCGACGATTCCCGCGTCGCTGTCAGCGACGACTCCGGTCGTGTCTTCGCCTTTGACACCGCCACCGGCCGCTGGCGCGAGATTCCCTTCCCTGCCAATTCCGGCGGGGTCAACGCCATCGTCGCCGATCCCGCCACCGCGGGCCGCTTCTACCTCGCCCGCAAGGAAGGCGGGCTTTGGCGCAGCGACGACGGCGGCCAAACCTGGTCGCGCCTCACCTCGCAGGATACCTGGTCTCTCGCCCTCGACGCCGCCAACCCGAGCCGACTCGCGCTCAACGGCGCCCAAGGTCTCTTCGTCAGCACCGACTCCGGTGCGACGTGGCAACGCGCGGACGAAGGCCTCCCCTACCGCCACGCGCGCAACGTGCCCGCCTTCGCCGGCGACCGGCTCGTGATCGCCACCGGCGGCAACGGCGTCTTCTGGCGAAAGGTTTCCCCATGATCCGCCTCCTCTTCGTCCTGTTCCTCGCCGGCTCGCTGCACGCCGCCGCGCCCCGCCACCTCGGCCCCATCCTCACGCTCGACAACGGCGTCGTCGCCGTGGACGTCGCCACCTCGCTCGGCCGCATCACCGGCCTCCACCGTCCGGGCGAAGGCAGTTGGGTCCAAATCTTCGACGAGCCTACGTCTCCAGAAACCGACTACAAACCCTGGGGCGGCGACCGCATCTGGCCGCTGCTGATCCAGTTCGCCCCGCAGGCCTACGGCGGACCCAACTTCGACCTCGCCATCGAAAGCGGCCCCTGGACCGTCACCGGTTCCGGCCCGCGCTTTGTCGAACTGCGCAGTCCCGACAGCGCCCCGCTTGCCCTCCGCATCATCCGCCGCATCGAGCTTCCCGCCGGCCGCGCCGAGGTCATCCACCGCATCCGCCTCGAACGCTTCGCGGACAACCCGTTTCCCGTCCAGGTTTGGGCCGTCACTTCGATACCCGCCGGCGATGCCGTGTTCATGGATCGCCAACCCGCCGTCCGCCAAAACGACGGCACCGCCTTCAAACGCTGGCCAAGCGCCTTCACCGAGGAACCGTCCGCCCGGCTGCTCGCCCGTGACCGCGTGCTCCGCGTCGCCTTCGCCCGCGAAAAAATCAAAGCCGGCACCTACGGCGCGTGGATCGCCGTCACGCGAAATAACTCCGCGTTCCTGCAAACCGCCGCCTACGATCCCTCCGCTTTCTACCCCGACGAAAGCAGCCTCCAGTTCTACAGCGAAACCGCCCGCGCCTACCACGAACTCGAAACCCTCGGCCCGTCCTGGCACCTGCGCGCCGGCGAACACCGCGACTGGACCGTCCGCTGGACACTCCTCGATTTCCCCGCCGGCACCACGACCGACGAACAACGCGCCGCCCACCTCTCAACCATCGCCACCGCTCCTCTTCCCTAAACCCTCCGCCATGTCCCTCGCCGCCCTCACGCCCGACCAATCCCTCTGGATCGAACACCTCTTCGCCCGTCTCACGCCCGCCGAAAAAATCGGCCAGCTCCTCCACCCGTTCATCACCGTGGACGCGCCCGCGCTCGAAGCCCGCCTCGCTTCGGCCGCCGCCGCGCACGTCGGTGCCGTCTTCCAGGGCGGCGGACGCACCTCCGCCCAACTCCGCGAACTCTTCACGCGCCTCGACGCCCAACTCACCGTGCCGCTCCTCATGTCGGCCGACTACGAATGCGGTCCCGCCATCGCGAACATGCCCGGCATCGGCTCCACCATGGCCGTCGCCGCCGTCGCCGACCCGACCGAAGCCGCCCGCATCGCGCACGAGATCGGCCGCACCAGCGCCCTCGCCGGCCGCGCCGTCGGCACGCGCTGGACACTCGCCCCGGTCGTCGATCTCAGCCTCAACCCCGACAACCCCATCGTTAACACGCGCTCCTACGGCGACGACCCCGACCGCGTCATCGCCATCGCCTCCGCCTTCGTGCGCGGAGCCCAGTCCCAAGGCATGGCCGCAACGGTGAAACACTTCCCCGGCGACGGCGTGGACGCGCGCGACCAGCACCTCGTCACCAGCGTCAACACGATGCCCCTCGCCGAATGGCGCGCCACCTTCGGCCGCATCTACCGCGAACTTTTCGCCGCCGGCGTGTGGACGTGCATGACCGGCCACATCGCCCTCGCCGGGGTGTCTTCGCGCGACCCTCGCACCGGCCGCCTGCTCCCCGCCACACTCGACGAACGCATCCAGCGCGGACTCCTCCGCGACGAACTCGGCTTCGAGGGCGTGATTGTCTCCGACGCCATTCGCATGGGCGGCATGACCGGCCACATCCTCGACGAAGGCGAACGCGTCGTCGCCAACCTCGCCGCCGGCACCGACGTCGTGCTCTTCCCCGACGACCTCGAAAAATCCGTCGCCGCCATCCACCGCGCCCTCGACACCGGCCGCCTGCAATGGACGCAACTCGAAGCCAGCGTCCGCCGCGTGCTCGCACTCAAAGCCCGCACCGGCCTCGCCGAGCACCGTGGCGTCGCCTCCGAGTCCGAACTCCCGATTCTCCTCGATTCCCGCTCCCTCGAAAACGTCTCGCGTTCCCTCGCCGAAAACTGCCTCACCCAGGTCCGCGACGAAGACGCCGCCCTTCCCCTCCGTCTGCGCCCCGGATCGAAGATCGTCGTCTTTGAACTCCCGCGCGAAGCCAACAACTCGCGCAGCCTCGTCATCGCCGGACAGGACGACGCCGTGCGCCCCAAGACCGCGTTGCAAAACGCCTTCGAGTCCCGCGGACACTATTCGGTCTGCGTGCGCACGCTGCCCGACTTCACCCGCGAGATCGCCGATGCCGACGCGCTCATCTACCTGTTCCTCACCGGACCGCAGGCCGGCCGCGGCAGCGTGCGCCTGTCTTACGACGCGCAGCAATACATCGAACTCACCCGCGCTCCGCGCACGATCCCGGTAATCTACTGCGGACTCGGCAGTCCCTATGTGCCGTGGGAACTCTCGATGTTGCCCAACTTCGTCGCGACCTACTCCGCCGCCGACGCCACGCAAACCGCCCTCGTCGCCGCGTTGCTCGGCGAAATCGGTTTCGCCGGCCGCCTCCCCGTCCGCCTGCCCGACGCGCTCTGAAACTCTTCCCATGCGCCCCCTCCTCGCCGCTTTTTTCTCCATCAGTTCCGTCCTGAGCGCCGCGCCCGTTCCGGTCCGCGTCATCGACGAAAGCGCCGGCCGCTACGTGCTGACCCGCGACGGCCGTCCCTACGAAATTCGCGGAGTCGGTGGAGACACCCACCTCGAACTCGCCCGCGAACTCGGGGCCACCACCATCCGCACATGGGGAATCCGGCAACTTGAGCCCAAGGACAACGAACGCCCGTTGCTGGATCGTTGCGAAGCGCTCGGCCTCACCGTCATGGCCGGCATCTGGGTGCAACACGAACGCCACGGCTTCAACTACGACGACCCCGTCCAACTTCAACGCCAGCGCGACTACGTCCGCGAATCCGTCCGCAAATACAAGGACCACCCCGCGCTTCTGCTCTGGGGACTCGGCAACGAAATGGAAAACCCGTCCCTCGACGGCACCGATCCGCGCATCTGGAAAGAACTCGAAACGCTCGCCCAAATAGTCCGCGAAGAAGACCCCGAACATCCCGTCGTCACGGTCATCGCCGGAGCCGGGGACACCAAGGTTCGCGCCCTCGCCGCGCACTATCCCTCGCTCGAACTGCTCGGCGTCAATTCTTACGCCACCGCCCGCCACGTCGCGAAAGAACTCCGTGAAGCCGGCTGGAAAAAACCTTTTCTGCTCACCGAATTCGGCCCCTCCGGCCACTGGGAAGTGCCCGCCACAGCATGGGGTGCTCCGATTGAACCGTTCGGTCCGGACAAAGCCGACGCCTACCAGTCCACTTACGCCACGATCATGCGGGACGGCGAGGGCCGTTGCCTCGGCACGTTCGCCTTTGTGTGGGGCCATAAACAGGAAACCACGTCCACGTGGTATGGCCTGTTTTTGGCCGGCGGAGAAAAACTTCCCGCCGTCGATGCCATGAGCCGCGCTTGGACCGGCCGTTGGCCGAAAAACCGCAGCCCGCAAATCACCCGCCTCGATGCCGCCTTCAGCCAAAAGACCATCGCCCCCGAAACCAAAGCCGAAGTCGCCGTTTCCGCCGCCGACCCCGACCTCGGCGACTTGAGCTACGAATGGCAGATCGTCGAAGAAAGCACCGACCGTAAAACCGGCGGTGACAAGGAAGCCGCGCCCCCGGCCGTGCCCGGGTGCATCATCAAGGCCGACGGTCCCGTGCTGCACCTGCGCACTCCGTCCAAGCCCGGCCCTTATCGTGTATTCTGTATTGTGCGAGACGGCCAAGGCGGAGCCGACGCCGCCAATTTCCCGTTCCTCGTGAAATAACTGTCGTTTCAGGCAATCCGAACATCTTGCACTCGCGTGCAACCCCTGACTTGCGCCGTCGCTACACCTGCGCAATCGTCTCTTTTTACCCAACCTCCATGCCACACTTCACCGATCGCACCTGGCTCTGGTTTGCCGCCGCGTGTTACCTCGCGGGGTTCGTGCTGGGCACGCTGGCGGTCATTCGTGAACGCAAGATCTCCCGGGCTCTGATGTATTTTGTCATCGCCGCAGGCTTCATCGTCCAAACCTTCGGCCTTTATCTGCGCGGCCTTGAGGTCAAAGGCTGCCCGCTCGGCAACACCTTCGAGCTGTTCCAATTCGTCGCCTGGTCGGCCATCGCCCTCTACCTCGTCGTCGGTGCCACTTTCCGGCTCAGCTTCCTCGGTTATTTCACGTCGGTTCTCGCCGCCACACTCACCGCCGTTTCGCTCGCCTTTCCTGCCTGGGACGCCATTCATCGCTCCAATATTTTCGGCGGCAACCCGTGGATCGAGTTTCATGCCGCGCTCGCCCTCTTCAGCTACGGCGTGTTCTGCCTGCTTACCCTCACCGCGATCATGTATGTGCTGCAGGTCTTCAGCCTGAAACGCCAACACCTGCACGGATTGTTCTCGTTCCTTCCGTCGATCCGCGACCTCGATCATATCAGCCTGCGTCTGCTCACCGCCGGCACCGTGCTGCTCACCGCATCGCTCGCAGTCGGTGCCGTTTACTGGCTCGACGACACCGCCACCGTAAACACCACCAAGCTGGCCATAACCATCGGAGTGTGGTTTGCCTACGCCGTCGTCCTGATCCTGCGCCTCCGCAGCATGCTGGTCGGCAAGCGCCTGGCCTGGTTCCTTATCTTTCTCTTCGGAGCCGTCCTCATTTCCCTGCCGCTGGTCGGCGGCGGACATTCCCCCGCCCCCAAGACCGCCGTATCCGCCGAATGAGCTCACCGGTCCTTTTTCTTATCGGCGCCAACCATCACCGGACGCCTCTCGAACTACGTGAAAAACTCGCGCTCACTGCGGAGCGTCTGCCGGCCTTCCATCAGGCGGCCACGGCCCTCCCCGGCATGCGCGAACTGGTCGTGCTGAACACCTGTAACCGCGTCGAGTTCTACGGCACCGCCGAATCGCCCGAGACGGTCCACCGCCTTCGCGAGACCTTCTGCGCTTTCCAAGGTTTCACGCCCGAGACCTTCGCCACCATCAGCCAACAGGCCACCGGACTCGCCGCGCTCGAACACCTCCTCGGCGTCGCCAGCGGGCTGGACTCACAGATGCTGGGCGAGACCGAAATCCTCGGACAGGTTAAGGACGCCTACGCCGACGCGCAAAACCGACGCACCACCGGCCCCGTGCTCAACCGCGTTTTCCAAAAAGCGTTCCAACACGCGAAATACGTCCGCAGTCACACCGCCATTACCGAGGGCCAGATCAGCGTGGCCAACGTCGCGGTCGACCTCGCGTTGAAAATTTTCGGCGACCTCTCCACCACCCGTATTCTGCTGCTCGGTGCCGGTGAAATCGGTGAAAAAACCGCCAAGGCATTCCAAAGCCGCGGCGCCGGTTCGCTGACAGTCGCCAGTCGCACACTCGGTCGTGCCATGGAACTCGCCACGACGCTCAACGCCACCGCGTTGCCTTGGGAGCATGTCGCCGATCACCTGGCGGATTATTCGGTCGTCGTGGGCTCGACGGCCGCGCCCGATGTGGTCGTGACGCTCGACGACACGACCCATGCGATGAAACAGCGTCCGGCCGACCCGCTGTTCTTCATCGACCTCGCCCTGCCCCGTGACATCGACGCGGCGGTGGCCAAGCTGGAAAACGTCTTCCTCTACAACCTCGACGACCTCGCCAAGATTGCCGAAGGCAACCTCGCCGCCCGCACCGCCAAGGTCGCCCACGCCCGCGAGATCGTCTCCGAAAAAGCCGCCGCTCTCTGGAAACAGATCGAACCGCAGGCCGGCGGCGCACTGTAAGAATTAAAAATCACCGCATCTTCCGCAGCACCCAGTCGGCCACCGTGCCGCCCGCCGGTCGACGCAGCAAAGTCCGCAATTTCTCCGCCTGCGTCTGTGTCGCGATCAGCCGGTCAATGTTGCGCAGACACGCGTCCAGTTCCGTCGCCAGCGCCTGTGGCGTCGCCGCGCCCTGAATGTATTCGGGATACATCGCCTCCTTGAGAAGCAGATTGGCGATGCCCAGATAAGGCACCTTCACGAGCATGCGGCCCATGACGTAGGTGAGCGGATTCGCCCGGTAAACCACCGCGCCCGGAATCGCCGCCAGCGCGCAATGCATCGACATGGTCCCGCTCGACGTGAGCACCGCCGACGCCGCGACCGGCGAGCCGGTGGGCAACAACTTCACGTTGGCCGGCACCCCTTTCGCCAGCAGCACGTCTTTGATAAACTCGCTCGGATACAGCACGACCGCATCGCGTTTTCCGTAGGCTGCATGCCCGGCCAAGAGCAGCGGGAAAATCCGCCCGACCGCCTGCTTGCGACTGCCGGGGAGCAACAGGATCGGTGCAGACGAATCGTAGCGCACCGGCGCTTCGTGCGCATCGTCGAGAAACGGATGTCCGACAAACTCCACCGGCAGTGACGTGTCGGCGTAGCACTCCACCTCAAAAGGAAAAATCACCGCCAGCGCATCGAGATCGCGCGCCATCGTAAAGCGACGCTTCGCTTTCCATGCCCAGATCTGCGGGGAGATGTAATAGAGCAACGGAATCGTGCCGCCGCCTTTGACGGAGAGTCCGCGTTCGCGCAGCGCCTTGGCCAGACGCAGATTCAGTCCTGGATAATCCACGAAGCAGATGGCCTGCGGTTTGTATTCGGCGATCCAGCGCAGAGTTTCTTCAAAGAGGGCTTTGAAGAACGGATAGTTTTTCAACACCTCGACCAGACCGACCACCGACGAGGCGGTCATGTCGTGAAGAACCTGGGCACCGGCTTTTGCCAACTCGGGACCGCCGAGCGCGACGACCGAGAAGCCGGGGCGTTTCGCCCTCAACTCGCGCACCATCGTGGCGCCATGCTGATCGCCCGAGTGCTCGCCAGCGATGACCAGCAAATCCACATGCGCCGAAACAGGCGGCGGCAGACGAAATTGTGCGGCTTCGCTCATCCAATAATTATTTCTGCGCGGCCTTGATCTGGTCGGTGATCTGAATCGCGACTTCGAGCGCGGTCTTGCCCAGCGAGGCGCCGACTTTCGGCTGCTTCAACTCGGCCACGCTCTCGGTGAAATGCTGCAACTCCAGCTTCAACGGCTCGTCTTTCTCGATCGGAATCTCCTGCACCGGAATCGAACTCGCATCGCCCGCTTTCGCGAGGCCGACCTTGAGCTTCACGCCATAGGCGATGAGGTCGTTCTTTTTCACCAGATGCCCTTTCTGGTTCATGAAATCGAGGGACAGATAGGCGTTGTCCTGAAAGATGCGGATCTCGCGGTTCTTTTTGAGGCTCATGCGACTGGCGCTGAGGTTGGCCACGCAACCGCTTTCGAACTCGATGCGGGCGTTGGCGATGTCCTCGGTCTTCGAGAGCACGCTGATGCCAACGCTGTCGATCTTGCGAATCGGCGACTTTACCAGCGCGAGCACGATGCCGATATCGTGGATCATCAGGTCGAGCACCACGCCAACCTCGGTGCCGCGCGGCGTGTAGGGCGCGAGTCGCTCGGCGGTGATGTAGCCGGGACGGTCGATGTGTTTCTCCATGAAACTCATCACGGGGTTGAAATGTTCGATGTGGCCGACCTGCACGATGCAGTTGTTGGCCTGCGCGGCGGCCAGCACGCGCTCGGCTTCGGCCAGCGTGGCGGTGATCGGTTTCTCGATCAAGAGGTGGCACTTCTGGGCCAGCAGCGGCAGAGCGACTTGCTCGTGTTTGTCGGTCGGCACCACCACGGAAACGGCGTCACAAGCCTCGCCGAGTTCCTCGATGGACGCGAAGCGGTGACAGTTGTGGCGGGCGCAGATCTCTTTGGCGCGTTCGTCGCTCGCCTCGTAGATGCCCATGAATTCGACGTTGGGCAGCGCCGCGTAGATGCGTGCGTGGTGCTGGCCGAGCGAACCGACGCCGACGACGCCGCATTTAACCTTGGGCTTGGAGGAGGAGAAGAGACTCATGGGGAAAGTGGAGTTGGAGGTGATTGCAGCGCGCCATCGTGCATGAACAGCGTGCGGGTCGTGCGGCTCGCGTGGGCGGCATTGTGGGTAACAAGAACCAAGGCGATCCGCTGTTCGGCACAGAGTCCGAGCAACAGGTCGATAATGGCGTCGCCGGTCTTTTCGTCGAGGTTGCCCGTCGGCTCGTCGGCGAGAATCAGGCGCGGTGAATTCATCAATGCGCGCGCTACAGCGACCCGCTGCCGTTCGCCGCCGGAGAGCTGCGAAGGCAGGTGGTGCGCGCGCTCGGCGAGACCGACGCGGCCGAGCAATTCAGCGGCGCGTTTTTTGTCGGCGGCACCGATCTTGCCGGCGACCCGGGCGGCCATGAGCACGTTGCCCAGGGCATCCAGTTCGGGAATGAGATAGAACGACTGAAACACCATGCCAAGAAACCGCGCGCGACGGTTCGCACCGGTGTCGGGCAGACCCGACCAGAGCACTCGCCCCGCATCAGGCGCGTCGAGTCCGGCCAGCAGATGAAGCAGGGTCGATTTGCCCGAACCGGATTCACCGCGGATGGACACGCTCTCGCCGTCGTGCACCGCGAGGCTCACGCCGCGCAGAACCTCTAGGCGGCGTTCGCCACTCAAGTAGGTTTTGTGCAGATCGAAGGATTCGAGAATGAGGTCACTCATTGCGCAGGGCCTCCACGGGGTTGAGTTTCGATGCACGCCAAGCGGGGAAAATGCCCGCCAGTGTCGAGATCACGATTGTGCCCACGATGATCACCACCAGATCGATCGACTCGATGTGCGCAGGCACGTTGCTAAATTGATAAAACCGTTCGAGCGTTTCCCGGCTGCCGGTGAGCTTGGTGAAGAGGAGCAGGATGTTGTTGCGCTCCTCCAGAAACGCGAAGCCCAGCGCGAGTCCGGTGCCCGTGCCGATAAAGCCGATCAGGAAGCCCTGCACACAGAAACACGCGGCGATGTCACGCGAACGTCCGCCCAATGCGCCGAGCAGACCGATCTCGCGGGTCTTGCGCACGACCGTCGTCAGCAGCGAACTCATGATCGAGAACGACGCGACGAGGATGATAAAAAGCAGGAGAATCGAAACGAGGTTCTTCTCCATCTGAAGGACAAAGAGAAACTCGCTGTTGGCCTCGATCCAGGAGCGGGCGCGGGTCTCGGGTTGCGTGGGCAACACGGCGTTGATGCGGGTGGCCATCGCATCGGCGTCGAGTTTCGGATCGATCTTTACGTTGAGACCGTGAACCGCCTCGCCGAGTCCGTAGAGGTCCTGCATGCGGCGCAACGTCACCAGCACGGTGTTACTGTCGAGTTGCTGGTGGCCGATTTCGAAGATGCCGACGATGGTCAGTTCACGCGGCAGAAACACCTCGTCGTTTTTGAGCCGCTCGATGAGGAGCGGTGACGTGATCGTGACCTTGGCGCCGATCTGCGCGCCCAATGAATAAGCCAGTTGCGAGGATAGAATGACGGTGTCGTCGTCGAGCTCATCGAGCGAACCGACGCGGATGAAGCGGTTGAGAGGAATGACGTCGTTTACCCGGTTGACGTCCACGCCTTGAATCAAGGGGAACGCCGGCTTGCGTCCGTATTCAAGCATACCCACGCCCTCCGCAAACGGCGTGACGCCGAGCACGCCCGGAACCTTGGAGACGGTGTCGATAAGCGGTTCGGCTTTCTCGATCAGGCCGTTGGCGCGAATCTGCACATCGCCCTGCGTGTCGATGATCATGCGGCGGATTTCGTAACCGAAGCCACCCATCACGCTGTTGGTAACGACCAGCGTGGCCACGCCGAGCGCCACGCCGAGGATCGAGATCGCCGTGAAAAACGACAGCCGCTTCCCGG
Source organism: Opitutaceae bacterium (assembly GCA_041671745.1). Classification (GTDB taxonomy): domain Bacteria; phylum Verrucomicrobiota; class Verrucomicrobiia; order Opitutales; family Opitutaceae; genus Rariglobus. The sequence goes on from JBAZBC010000004.1 coordinate 58,719, forward strand.
TCGGGAAGAGCTGCTTCAGGGCGAGATAGAGATACCAGGGCATGGGTTGTGTCTTATCTTTCTCTTTCCTCTTTATCTTAATCTTTCTCCTTCGTGAATCGGCTCTGACGAAAGATTAAGATAAAGAAAAAAGAGAAAGAAGTGGCGTCAGGCGCCCGGACGCAGCTGCGGATAAAGGATCACGTCGCGGATGCTTTCTGCACCCGTGAGCAGGATGCAGAGGCGGTCGATGCCGATGCCCATGCCGCCGGCGGGCGGCATTCCGTGTTCCAGTGCGAGCAGGAAGTCATGGTCGATCTTCTGCTGTTCCTCGCCGGCCTGCGCCTCGAACATCGCGCGCTGCACGTCAGGATCGTTTTGTTCCGAGTAGGCGGGGGCGATCTCCATGCCACCGATGATCAACTCGAACACGTCGATCGTGCTCGGGTCGCTCTCGGTGATCTTCGCCAGCGGACAAAGTTCCTTGGGCAGGTGCGTGACGAAGGTCGGCTGGATGAGCGTCGGCTCGATCAGCTTGCCGAAGATCTCGTTGGTCAGCTCGTAGTCCTCCCACTTCGGGTCGGCGTAGAGGCCAAGCTTCTGCACACCGGCAATCTTCTCGTCCTTCGAACGCGAGAACCAGTCGGCGTCGCCGGTCTTTTCGATGATGAGGTCCTTATACGTCACCTCGCGCCATTGGCCGCCGAAGTCGATCATCTCGCCGGTGGCGGCGTGCTTGATCTGGGAAACACCGAGCACCTTGTCGCACAGCGAGCGCAACAGGTTCTGCACAAGCGTCATCATGCCGCGGTAGTCGCTGTAAGCCTGGTAAACCTCGAGCATGGTGAACTCGGGATTGTGGCGGCGCGAGACGCCTTCGTTGCGGAAGTTGCGACCGATCTCGAATACGCGGTCGTAACCGCCGACGAGCATGCGCTTCAGGTAAAGTTCGAGCGAGATGCGCAGCACGAAATCAACGCCGAGCGTGTTGTGATGCGTCTGGAACGGACGGGCGGCGGCACCACCGGCGACGTTCTGCAAAACCGGGGTTTCGACTTCGAGGAATTGCTGATCCTCCAAGAAGCGGCGGATGTGCGACACGATCCGCGAACGGGTCATGAGACGATTGCGCGACTCCTGGTTGACGATCAGGTCGAGGTAACGCTGGCGGTAGATCTGCTCGGAATCGGTGAGTCCGCTCCAGTTATCCGGCAGCGGACGCAGCGCCTTCGAGACGAGCGTGAACGAGTCAACGCGCACGGTGATCTCACCGGTCTTCGTCTTAAACAATGTTCCGGTGACGCCGATGATGTCGCCTAGATCGAGCCCCTTTTTGAAGAACAGGTAACGCTCCTCGCCGAGCACATCTTTGCGGAAGTAGAGCTGGATGACGCCCTGTTGGTCCTGGATCTTCACGAACGAGCTGCCGCCCTGCACGCGGAAGGTGACCAAGCGGCCGGCCACGGTCACCGTGACAGTGTTGTCCTGTTCCTCGACGTAGAGGGCTTTGGCGTCCTGCGAGAAATGCGTCGGGGTCACGTTGGCCCGAAACGGGTCGAAACCGGCGGCGCGCATGTCGGCCAGTTTTTGGCGGCGAACGGCATGCTGGTCGTGGGAAATATCGGTCGGAGGAGTCTCGCTCATGGGAATCGGAAACCGTGGCGCGCCCCCCGGCCCTGCGCAAACGCAAAAACCTAGGGTGGGAGCGAGCTTGCTCGCGATTTTCCGCAAACCTCGCGAGCAAGCTCGCTCCCACCTCAGAACGCCCGTCGCCAGCCTTGCGACGGACCTCCCTCCGTCGCATCATCAGACCGTGATCACCCCGCTTCTTGGCCCCGTTTTTGCCAGCGCCGGTCTCGGCGCGCTCATCGGCCTCATCCGTCAATGGGGTGAACAAGCCGAACACAATGGCCGGGCCGATTTCGGCGGCGTGCGCACCCACACCTTTTGGGCGATACTCGGCTGCCTCGGTGCGGTCGCGAGTCGCGACTTCACTCCACTTGCATTCCCGGTGGTCATCATCGTGATGGCGGCACACTTGCTCATCGCCCACAGCCGGTTGGTGGACGCGACGTCGCCCGGCAGCACCTCATTTGCAGCATCTTTGCTCACCCTGTTTACCGGTGCGCTCGTCGCTTGGGGACACACGCAAACCGCCGTTGTGGTGGGAGCACTCACCATGGTGCTTCTCGGCATCAAGCAGCCCATCCACGCCTGGACGCGCGCCTTCACACCGGTGGATATTCGCGCCACGTTGCAATTCGTCGCCATCACCGGCGTGGTCCTGCCCTTGGTGCCCAACCGCGACCTGGGCCCATTCGGCGGATTCAATCCCTTTGCCACCTGGATGATGGTGGTGCTGATTTCGGGACTGGGGTTCACAGGCTACATCGCCATGCGTCTGTTTGGCACGCGGGCCGGAATTCTGGTGACGAGTCTTTTCGGCGGACTCGCCTCCAGCACGGCATCGACCTTGGCCTTCAGCCGACGCAGTCGTGAGGAACCGGAGCTTTCACGGGACTACGCATTTGCCGTGGTCGCGGCCTGCACCGTCATGCTGCCGCGCGTGCTCGTCGTGGTCTTTTTACTCAGCCCCGAACTCGCAGTCCGGATCGCCCCCGGTTTCGCCGCGATGCTACTACCCGCCGTCGCCTACGGTGTCTGGCAATGGTGGTTCTCCCGCCGTCCCGAAAAAAGCGCCGTCGCCTCCCCCTCGATGGCCAACCCCCTCAGCCTGCTGACCGCCATCAAGTTCGCGCTGCTCTACGCGATCATCGCCTTCTTGGTAAAAGCCGCCACGCAACTCGACCTTCAGGCAGGGTTGCTGCCCCTCAGTTTCGTGTCCGGACTGACCGACATGGACGCCATTTCACTCTCGATGGCCAACAACTTACGGACCTCCACGGTGACCATTGAGTTGGCCGCCCGGGCCGTGATCATCGCCGCATTGGCCAACTCGCTGCTGAAAGCCGCTCTGGCCGCCAGCTTGGGCTCTCCGCTCCTGCGCCGTCGGGCGGGCGGAGTGCTCCTGGCCACCGCTGCCGTTGGTGCGGGCGCGGCCCTCTTCGTGTAAAAAGCATGATACGGCCCTGCGCTTGCACCGGACAAAAGATCGGTATACAGGATCCGTTGTCATGTTCCCATGCGACACCCACCTAGCCCCCGAACCCGTGGTCCTTGACTGGGGTCGGACGCGTTATGCTGCCGCTTGGCGCTCGCAAGACGAACTGGTCGCACGCCGCATCGCCGGCCACATTGGCGACACCTTGGTTTTTACCGAGCACGAACCTGTATACACCATCGGCCTGCGCAGTGGTGCCGCCGACAACTTGGTGTGGTCCGACGAACGTCTCGCGCACGAAGGCATCGAAGTCGTCAAAACCAACCGCGGCGGCGACATCACCTATCATGGACCCGGCCAGATTATCGGCTACCCGATTGTCGATCTCTCCCCGCGCAAGGATCTCCACGAATACCTGCGCCTGCTTGAGCAAGTCATGATCAACACCGTTGGCACGCTCGGACTGACCGCCACCCGGCGAGAAGGCAAAACCGGCATCTGGATCGGCACACGCAAGGTCGCCGCCATCGGCGTCGCCGTGCGCCGTTGGATTTCCTACCACGGCTTCGCGCTCAACGTGAACTCCAACTTGGCCCACTTCCATGGCATCGTGCCGTGCGGCATCAGCGCCAGCGAAGGCACCGTCACATCCCTGCAGGCCGAACTGGGCCGAGAAATAGAGCTCTCAGAGGTTAAATCCATCCTCGCGATCGAGTTTTCCCACCTCCTCCCGGAATTTCTGAATCACTAATGGCCACTAATTTCCACTAATGGCCGGTCGAATAGAGAATTTGATCGGTGAAAATTAGTGTGCATTAGTGGTTCAACTTTTCATCCTGCACCTTCCGATGGACGACACCTCGCGCAAACCTTCCTGGCTCCGTGCCAAACTGCCCACCGGCCCCGGCTATGCCGCTGTCCGCAAACTCGTGGATGACAGCTCACTTCACACCGTCTGCCAGAGCGCGCAGTGCCCCAACCTCGGCGAATGCTGGTCCCGCGGCACCGCCACCGTGATGATCCTCGGCAACATCTGCACGCGCTCCTGCAACTTCTGCGCGATCCAGACCGGCCGCCCCACCGAGCTCGATCTCGGCGAACCCGCCCGCGTGGCCGAGGCCGTCGCCAAGATGAATCTCAAGCACTGCGTCATCACCTCCGTCGCCCGCGATGAGTTGAAGGACGGAGGTGCCGCCGTCTGGGCCGCCACTATCCGTGCCGTCAAACACCTCAACCCGCACACCGCCATCGAGGTGCTCACCCCCGACTGGAAGGGCAACACCGACCTGCTCGACCTCGTCCTCGACGCCAAGCCCGACATCTTCAACCACAACCTCGAAACTGTCGAACGCCTGCAAAAACCCGTGCGCGTGCAGGCCCGCTACGACCGTTCGCGTTCCATCCTCCAGCACGCCAAGTCCCGCGGTTTCACCACCAAGACCGGCATCATGCTCGGCCTCGGCGAGCGCGAAGAGGAGATCGAACAGACCCTCCGCGACATCGCCCACGACAAGACCGACATCGTCACCATCGGCCAATATCTCCAACCCACCCCGCAGCACTGGAAGATCGCCCGCTGGGTCCATCCCGATGAATTCCTCCGCTGGAAAGATTTTGGCCTCAATCTCGGCATCGGTGTCGTCGAAAGCGGTGCCATGGTTCGCTCCAGTTACCACGCCGACGAACAGTCGCAAAAATACACGGGCTTCGACCACCTGAACACGGCCAACGCCCTGGCCGGAGTCTGATCAGACAAAGCCGCCCCGTCCTCACCAACCAGCCCGTTACCGGGCTGGTTTTTTGTGCCTATACACAGTCTCGCTTTATACACAGAGCGAAATCGGCACGGCCATTTCCTCGGCATATCACTATGTTACAAGTCGGTTTCAATGAACCAACAAAGCCATTAACCACCCATTATTAATTTCATAATAATATAAAAAACATTAAGATACATAAAAACATGAAATAATTTCAGACGCACTGTTCGTATTTGCCGCCGCTGGACACGGGTTTGCTATAGTATCAAATCCATTTCCCGAACCCATGGCCATTCACGCCGCCCTTCACCACAAGACATCCTACCGCTATGACCGCCTCGTCGGTCTCGGCCCCCAGGTTGTGCGCCTGCGCCCCGCGCCTCACTGCCGCACGCCCATCGTCTCTTACTCGCTCCGCGTCACGCCCGCCGAGCACTTCATCAACTGGCAACAAGACCCGCACGGAAACTATCAGGCCCGTCTCGTGTTTCCCGAGAAGACCAAGGAGTTCTCCATCGAAGTCGACGTGGTCGCCGAGATGTCGGTCTACAACCCGTTCGACTTCTTCCTCGAACCGTCCGCCAACAAGTTTCCCTTCAACTACGAGCCCGTTGTCGCCGAGGAACTGATCCCGTTCCTGCGCAAGGACGACCTGAAGGCCAATCCCCGTGTCGCCGCCTTTCTTCAGACCATCGACCTGAAGCCGCGCACCACGATCGATTTTCTGGTCGAGCTCAACCAGAAGGTCCAGAACGCCGTCGACTACGTCGTGCGCCTCGAACCCGGCGTGCAGACGCCAGAGGAAACGCTCACCAAGCACTCCGGCTCCTGTCGCGACTCCGCCCTCCTTCTCGTCCAACTGCTGCGTCACCTCGGCCTCGCCGCCCGTTTCGTCTCCGGCTACCTGATCCAGCTCAAACCCGACCAGAAGTCCCTCGACGGCCCGTCCGGCACCGAAAAGGATTTCACCGACCTGCACGCCTGGACGGAGGTCTTCCTCCCCGGTGCCGGCTGGATCGGCTTTGACCCGACGTCCGGCCTGCTCGCCGGCGAAGGCCACATCCCGCTCGCCTGCACGCCCGAGCCCTCCGGTGCCGCGCCCATCAGCGGCGGTGTTGAAAAGTCCGAGGTCGAGTTCGACTTCGCGATGGAGCTCACCCGCATCTACGAGTCGCCCCGCGTCACCCTTCCCTACACCGACGACCAGTGGGCCGCCATCAATGCCCTCGGCGATAAGATCGACGAACGCCTGAAGTCCGGCGATGTCCGTCTCACCATGGGCGGCGAGCCCACGTTCATCTCCATCGACGACATGGACGGCCCCGAATGGAACACCGTCGCAGTCGGCCCCAACAAGCGCCGTCTCGCCGACCAGCTCATCAAGCGCCTCTGGAAACACTACGGCAAAGGCGGCTTCATTCACTACGGCCAGGGCAAGTGGTATCCGGGCGAGTCCCTGCCCCGCTGGTCACTCACCTGCTTGTGGCGCCGCGATGGACAACCCATCTGGCAAAACCCGGCCTTGCTGGACAACTTCGACCGCTCCTCCGTCCGCACGCCCGCCGACGCCGAACGCTTCTCCAAGCTTCTCGCCCAAAACCTGGAGGTTGATCCGCGCTGGATCATGCCCGGCTACGAGGACACCTGGTATTACCTGTGGAAGGAGCGTCGTCTCCCCACCAACGTTGACCCGCTCAAAAACCGCCTCTCCGACCCCGAAGAGCGCAAGCGCATGGCCAAGGTCTTCGAGCAGGGCCTCGACAAGGTCATCGGCTACGCCATGCCCATCGAGCGCGTCATCAAAGGCAACCGCCTCGGCTGGACCTCCGGCCCCTGGTTCCTGCGTTCGGAAAATCTCTTCCTCATTCCCGGCGACTCGCCGATGGGCTACCGCCTGCCGCTCGACTCGCAACCTTGGCACGCGCCGCTCGACTATCGCTTCGGCATCGAGCCGGATCCCACGATGGAGCTGCCGCCGCTGCCCGACCGCGACGCCCTCGCCCGACAGTATTTCCAAAGCACCGGTGCGCCTTCTTTGGGTGCCGCCGCTGCAGGCTCGACCCGCGACCTGCGTCGCGAAGCGTTTGATCTGCGCGGCTGGCCGTTCTACGGGGCCGACGGACTCGACGCCGACGGCAAACCCTTCCCTCAACACTTCCGTCCGCGTCCGCGCGTGCTGTCCGATGCCTCCACCATTCCCGGCCAGCAACAGTCGGCCAATTGGATCGTGCGCACCGCCCTCTGCGTCGAAGCACGCGAATGTCACCTGTTCGTCTTCATGCCTCCGGTGCCGACCACCGAAGACTACCTCGACCTGCTCGCCGCCATCGAAGCGACCGCCGCCGAGTTGAATCTGCCCGTCGTCATAGAAGGCTACCTGCCGCCCTACGACCCTCGCCTCAACAACATCAAGGTCACCCCCGACCCCGGTGTCGTCGAGGTCAACATCCACCCGTCCGCCACGTGGTCTGAACTCGTTGAGAAAACCGAGACCCTCTACGCCGAGGCCCGCGAGTGCCGCCTCGGCACCGAGAAGTTCATGGTCGACGGTCGCCACACAGGCACCGGTGGCGGCAACCACATCGTCGTCGGCGGCGAACGCCCCTCCGACAGTCCGTTCCTGCGCCGTCCGCAGCTCCTCAAGAGCCTCATCGCCTACTGGCACAACCATCCCTCGCTCAGCTACCTGTTCTCCGGTCTCTTCATCGGCCCGACCTCGCAGGCACCCCGCGTGGACGAAGCCCGCAACGACTCGCTCTACGAGCTCGAGATCGCCTTCCTCGAACTCGACCGCCTCACCGCCGAAGGCAAACACGTCGCCCCGTGGCTGGTTGACCGCATCTTCCGCAACCTCCTCATCGACGTCACGGGCAACACCCACCGGGCCGAGTTCTGCATCGACAAGCTCTACTCGCCCGACTCCGCCACCGGCCGCCTCGGCCTGCTAGAGTTGCGCGCCTTCGAGATGCCGCCCCACGCCCGCATGAGCCTCGCCCAACAGCTCCTGTTGCGCGCCCTCATCGCCCGTTTCTGGGACGAGCCGTTCTCGCCGACGCGCCTCGTCCGCTGGGGCACCGATCTGCACGACCGCTTCCTGCTCCCGCACTACGTGCGTTCCGACTTCGCCGACGTCATCCAGGACCTCAACGACAACGATTTCGCCTTCGACGCCGACTGGTTTGCGCCGCATTTCGAGTTCCGCTTCCCGATCAACGGCCAAGTCGCCTACCGCGGCATGACCCTCGAACTCCGCCACGCCCTCGAACCCTGGCACGTCATGGGTGAAGAAGGTGCCGCCGGCGGAGCGGTGCGCTTTGTCGACAGCTCGGTCGAACGCGTCCAAGTGCTCGTCACCGGTGTAGTGGGCGAACGCTACATCGTTACCTGCAACGGCCGCCGCGTCCCGCTCCAGCCCACGGGAGTCAATGGCGAGTTCGTCGCCTCCGTGCGCTACCGCGCCTGGCAACCCGCCGCGTGTCTCCACCCGACCATCCCGGTGGACTCGCCGCTGGTGTTCGATCTCGTGGACACTTGGAACAACCGCTCGCTCGGCGGTTGCACCTACCACGTCGCCCACCCCGGCGGACGCAACTACGCCACCTTCCCGGTCAACTCCTACGAAGCTGAATCGCGCCGCCTCGCGCGCTTCTTCCCCCGCGGACACACCCCGGGCAACAACATCCCGCCCGCCCCAATCAACGTCGCCCCCGAGCTCCCGCACACGCTCGACCTCCGCGACCCCGCCACCGTGCGCCGCTAAAAATCGTTCTCTTTCTCTTAATCTTTCTCTTTCTCCCTCGTTCCCGTGCCGAAACACGAACCAGAGAAAGAGAACGAGAAAGATTAAGAGAAAGAAAAAAGCTCCATCGTCCCCCACCCATTTTTCATACCCATGAAAGCCCAAACCCAACCCACCCAATCCGCCGTCGCCGCCCGCCTCGGCTCTTCCCATGGTTACCGTTTCGACGGTGACACCGTGTTCATCAACGCCTCCTTCGTCGCCGATGCCGGTGCCGACCAAGGCCGTTCCTGGTCCCTGCGCCTCGTCGCCGGCACCGATGCCCTCGCCGGTCACGTCATCACCGAAGTCGCCCTGCCTCCGCTCTCCGAGCTCACCGGCGCGGTCGAAAACTACGAGGTCGCCGCCGGTGCCCTCTACCCCGCCGCGCAAGGATTCCACCTGATCACGCTCGCGCTCGTTGCCCGAGACACCGCCGGCAACGTCGAACTGCATGACACGTTCACCTACGAACTCTCCCAGTCGTTCGCCCAACCCCGCCTCGCCGGTGCGATCGGCTTCTGGTTCGAATCCGACACCGAACTCGTCCTCGATGTTGACCAAATCGAAAACCACCGCGCCGACGATAACCTCTCAGGCACTCTCTCCCTCGAGGTCTGGGCTCTCGACCACGCCTACGCCGGCGGCCAGTTCGAAGGCCAGCCCGTGGCCGGCGCCCTACTCGGCGAACTCGCCGGCGGCCGCCTCTGGACTCCCGCCGCCATGCACCTGCGCGCCACCAAGCCGGCCGCCGGTTCCCATCTCGTCGTCATGCTGCGCGAGTGGAACGGCGCCGCCTACGTCACCCGCGACTTCGTGAGTTTCGCCCCTGCCCCCGTCGCCGCTCCCGTAGCGACGAGCGTGAGCGAGTCGAAATCCGCCGCCGTCGTCGAAACGCCCGCTGCCGCCCCCGTGGTCGGTCCGGTAGCCGTCGCCCCCACGTCGATGGTCTCCAAGGCTGTCGAATCGGTGAAAACCGCCCTCGCCGCCGTCGTTACCGCCGCCTCAGAGCCCTCGAAAGCCAAGAGCCAATCGACCGACAAGTCCAAGGCATCCAAAGCTCCGGTCGCCGCCAAGGCTGAGAAGCCCGCCGCCAAGTCGAAGAAAAAATCGAAGTAAACCGGCTCCAAAGCAGTTTCGGCTACCCTCCGCCGCCCGTTCCGCACCGATTTTCGGCGCGAAAACGGGCGGCGTTTTTATTGGCCACGGCCGTCCGCTGGCACAACCTTTGCGGTCACACCCGTAATGACTCCCCCGGCGGCTCCATTCACCTCCTCACTGTTCAAAGGCTACGCCAGTCTGGCCGGCCGTTATGACGAGGCGCTCGCCCCCAACGGCTCCGTTCGTCCCGCTTGGCAAGCCTTCGCCCGTTCCCTCGGTGCCGACCCGCTCGCCACCCTGCGCACGGCCAGCGAGTCCGCCCGCCGCGCCATCGTCGAACAAGACGTCAGCCTCAACATCTACACCGGCGAAAACTCCGACGCCACCGCCTGGCCCCTCGACGTCGTCCCCTTGCTGCTCGGTTCCGACGACTGGAACACCCTGTCCACCGGCCTCCGTCAACGCGCGGGTGTTTTCAATACCCTCCTGCAAGATCTCTACGGCCCACAAAAGCTCCTCCGCCAGGGCCTCCTGCCCGCCGCCCTCGGCATGGCCAACCCGCACTTCCTGCGCGCCTGCTCCGGCCTCGGTAAATCCCGCCAACCTTTCGTCCACACCTACGCCGCCGACGTCGCCCGTTCGCCCGACGGCCGCTGGTGGATCCTCCAAGACCGCCTCGAATCCCCGTCCGGTCTCGGTTATGCCCTCCAAAACCGCATCATCGTCCGCCAAGTCCTCCCCAACGCCTTCAAGCACGCACCCGTCAGCCGGCTGTATCGGTTTTTTAGTGACTTCCGCGTCTCGCTCGACCGCCTGCAATCCCGCACCGAGTCCCCGCGCATCGTGCTGCTCTCGCCCGGTCCGGCCAACGAATCCTACTACGAACACGTCTACCTCGCCCGCCACCTCGGCTGCCCTCTCGTCGAGGGCGGTGACCTGAGCACGCGCGATGGTCGCGTGTTCCTCCGCACTGTCGGCGGTCTGCGCGAGGTCTCCGTGATCGTGCGCCGGCTGGACTCCGAATTCTGCGACCCCCTCGAACTCGACGAACACTCCCTCCTCGGCGTGCCCGGCCTCGTCCACGCCGCGCAATCGGGCCGCGTCGCCATCGCCAACCAGATGGGTGGCCGCGCCGTGGAGAGCACCGCACTTCTCTCGTTCCTTCCCTCTCTCTGCCGCCAGATCGCCGGCGAAGACCTGCTCATCCCGAGCGCCGCCACGTGGTGGGGCGGACAACGCGCCGCGCGCGACTACATCCTGGCCAACCTGCACGGACTCGTCATCAAGCCCACCTACGCCGGCCCCGCCGCCCCCGCCACCCGCTACGGTGCCTTGCTCGACGCCAAGGAACGCGCCGCCCTCGCCGCCGAGATTTCCGCCAATCCGTCCGCTTACTGCGGACAGGAACGCGTGCTCCTCGGCACCACGCCCGCCTGGGATCCGGCTTCGTCTACACTGCGACCGATGCCGTTCGTCACCCGCATCTACCTGTCGTGGCACGACGGTGAATACCACGCCATGCCAGGCGGACTCAGCCGTTTCAACACCTCCGGCGAAGACGCCATCGTCTCCCTCCAAAGCGGCTCCGTCTCCAAGGATACATGGGTGCTCAGCCCCGAACAAAGCGACGAGCCCCCCGTCATGGAGGCCGCCACGATTCACACCAACGAACAACGCCACGGTGCCGCCACCCCCAGTCGCCTTGCCGACAACCTGTTCTGGCTCGGCCGTTACCTCGAACGCACCGGCCAGCTCACCCGCCTGCTTGCCAAGCTCGATCCGCTTCTGCGCGACGAGATCGCCGTGCTCGATCCCGCCGTGCTCAACGACACGATCTCGTTCCTTCTCTCCCTGCAGGATTCACCAGCCGCGACCGGCGGCACCCTCGACCAGAAGGCCGACTACGCCCGCCGTATTGCCTGCAACCTCGGACACCCGGGCAGCATTGCCACCAATCTCAACCGCCTCGCCCGCATCCTCGAAGCCTCCAAGCTCCGCCTCCCCCCCGATGCCTGGCGTCTGGCCCGCGAACTCCGCGCCGCCAGCAAAATCACGCTTAACCCCATCGCCATCCAGGCGCACCTCGCCCACCTCGACGGCGTCACCGCCGAGGTCATGGTCCACGACACCGGCTGGCGTTTTCTCGAACTCGGCCGCCGCATCGAACGCGCCACCCACACACTCCAACTCATGCGCGCCCTGCTGGATCGTCCGGCCGCCAGCCCCGGACCGACCGAGTTCCGCCTGCAAACCTGTCTCCACCTCGCCGACAGTCTCTTCACCTATCGCGCCAGTTTCAACGGCACCTTCCACCCCGCCAGCGTCATGTCATGGATGCTCGCCGAGTCTGAAAACCCACGCGGCTTGCGCTACCAGGTCGAACGCATCACCGAACACCTCGCCACGCTCCCCGACGAACTCGCCCCGCGCTCCGTCGAAGCCCTGAGCACCACCGTCTTCCGCTTGCTCAGCAGCGTGCGTCTGGCCGACATGGACACCCTCGCCTCCACCCCTGAACAGGCGATCGAACTCTGGAACGACCAGCTCGCCCTCCTCTCCGACGTAAGCAACCAACTCGCCCATATCTACTTTGCCCACACCGACGGCGAAACCGTGGCCTAACCCCCTCAAAGTAGAAACGGTGCCTAACTCCCCTCCGACTACCCACTACCCACTACCCGCTACTTCAGGTCCCCCATGCCCGTCTACCGTATCCACCACGTCACCACCTACCGCCACGGCGTTCCCGCCAACGCGGCCTGGCAGAGCGTGCGACTGCGCCCCCGTGACGAGGACTCCCAATCCTGCCTCGAGTTCGACCTCGATATTCTCCCGCGCCCGACCGACCTCACCCAGCGCACCGACTACCACGGCAACCACCTGCACGTCTTCACCGTGCGGACCGCCCATCAGGAATTCACCGTCAACGCCCACAGTCTCGTCAACCGCACCGAGCCCCTGCTCCCCATGCCGGCGCTCACTCCACCCGTCGCCGAAGTCTCCGACCTCTCCGACGAAGCCGTGCTCTCGGGTGAATTCCTACTGGAACAATTCCGCCATCCGTCCGCTGCGATCCCGCGTGTCGAGGCCGCCGCCGACCTGGCCGCCGACTTGGATTCCACCGCCCCCGTGCTCACGTGGATGCAATCGCTCGGTGAACTCTTTGCCCGCGACTTCCGTTTCGATCCTGCGGCCACCGATATTTCCACCCCGCTCGCCGAAGTTCTCCGGCTGCGCCGCGGAGTGTGCCAGGACTTCGCTCACCTCTACATCGCCTGCGCCCGTTCGCTCGGCCTGCCCGCCGCCTACGTGAGCGGCTACCTGCTCACCCAACCCCCGCCCGGCCAACCCCGTTTCATCGGTGCCGACGCCATGCACGCCTGGGTGTCGATCCACATCCCCGGCACCGGCTGGGTGGACTACGACCCCACCAACCACTGCTTCGCCGGAGCCGGCCATATCGTGGTTGCCCGCGGACGCGACTACGCCGACGTCAGCCCCGTGCGCGGCGTCTTCAACGGCGGCGGCCAGCACACCCTCTCCCTCGGCGTCACCGTCGAACCAGCCGAAGACCCCGCCACGCCTAGCCAATAGCTGCCCCACGAAGGCTGTTGTAGTCCAAAACGGATCGCCCGAATCCCGCTCCTTCCACGCAGTTATGCGCCAAACGATAAGTTCATCTGGAGCCAGTGCAGGCGTAAACCCCACCAAAGAGGCCTACTCCTTATGGATACGAAAAACGCCTAAAAACCCAACTTGTTTATAATCAAAATATAACAAGTTTTTCACCCTAGGCAAGAGGCACATAAGGAAGCTAGACGAAATGCCTATATTCGTAAAATTACTTCTAAGAAGCTCGACGTGAATCGCATTTCTTGCGACCCATTTACAATGCCGTCCACACGCATGCTCGCTGACGTTTTAACTTCATTTATTTCCATTCAGAGTGGGTTCGCTTCGGCCATCAAGACCCACAAAAAAAGGCAATACCCATTAACAAATAGATAGTTAAGAAACTACTCGTAAGCAAAAACGGGAGTGCATCATCTGTAACCACCGAAGTCACACGGCATGGCATGGCCAAAGTTTGGCACGAACCCCGCAATTGCCCTGCGATCGACCTCGTCATGCACGTTGCAATCGAGATCCTTCAAATCAGGCCCAAGACACACGCAACGGATAATCATCCCGCTCACGCAAACGACATCTGGATGCACCGTCATCCCACCGGCGAACCAACAATCTACAATGCCCCGTCTCCATAACCACCTCCGGAAATTTCATCCCAAAAGCAACAACTGAAACGCCATCAAGCCCTCCTTCTAAATAATTTCCATCATGATATTTCTAACCCACCTACGCCGCCTGATTCCTTTGCTGGTCGCATTTGCAATCACCCTACCCGCTGCAGCCCAAACCTTCACCAACAATGTCGTCGAAGAAGGAGATGGTTCTTCCAACGTATATTCCTGCTCCGATGTCGGACCTGATGGGAAAATCTACGCCCTGTGGCTGGACGGAGCCCAAAGCGCATCCACCGGCAATGACGCTTATTTCAAGTTAATCCGCTGGAACACCGGCACGACCTCGTGGGACAGTATCAGCAGCTTCCGGTTTGTTGATATTCCCGGCATAGGCACTGGCTATGGAGTCGGCAGCAACGTGGTCCTCAAGGTGGATAGCGCCGGTCACTATCACGTAGCGCTTAGTCTAACTGTGGGATCCCCCTTGGGCAACGGCGTCTTTTATGGCTACAGCGCCAATGGCAGCTCCTGGTCGTTCACCGTGCTGGCCAACTATACGACTACCAACAACACTCCGAACTATGTATCCATCGACGTAGACCAAAACGACCGCCCCCACGTCATATTTCTACAGAGCAACATAGGCTCATCCGGGAGCACCGGCAACTGGACCTCACAAGTATGGACCATCTGGCACTACGCCTACGATGGAACCAGTTGGTCCTCGGAATCCGCTTATTCTCAAAACGGCGGCACCGGCACCGGGTCAAACGCAATTAACTCCTGCGCCGCCACCCTTGACCACAACGGTAAGGCTCATGTCGTCATGTCGGTGGAAACCAACGGCAGCGGCACCGATGGCAGTTTGGGCTACGTCACCAATACCTCCGGCTCCTGGTCTTCGCTCAACACCCTGGCCGCAGGATCCACCGGTGCGGCCGCAGCCACTGCTGCCGTGATTGTCGCGGACTCCAACAACAAGGTCCACATCGTCAGTCGCGACAGCGCCTACAAGCTGTATTACCACACCAACTCCTCCGGCTCCTTCACCGGGACCCAGATCAACGGCGACCTGATTGGAACCATCGACCCGTCCTCCAAACGCCCCCTGGCCATTAATGGTAACAATGACGTTTTCTTTTTCTACAATACATCGACCTCCTCAACCACCACCGGTGCCACCGCTTACGCTCTGCTGTCCGGCGGAACAGGGTCAACGTGGGATACTGGCAATGTCATGACCAGCGGAGTAACCACCAACAACACCGCACGGTTCCTGACCGCCGCTATCACCGACTCGAAATTAGCCATGTGCCTTTTCGACCACTACATTTACACCGCCAGCGGCTCCCCTTCCAGCACTTCAAGCCCCATCAGATCCCGACAACTCCAATACGCCTACGCCTCTCTAGCTGCGGCGACTTCGGCTCCGACGATCACTACGCCGACCAGCGCGAGCATTACGTCAACGACCGCGACTCTCGGCGGCAATGTCACCAGTGACGGTGGAGATACTGTCACCGCACGCGGTGTCGTCGTGTCCGTCACGACCACCAATTCGAATCCGCAGATTGGCGGCATGGGCGTGACCAACATCACCGGCACCGGCACCACCGGTGTCTTCACCGTCGGGGCCACCAGCCTCTCCGCCTCCACCGGCTACAGCTACGCCGCCTACGCCACCAACGGCCAAGGCACAAACTACAGCTCCGTCGGCACCTTCACCACCAGCGCCCCCGCCGACACCACGCCGCCCACCGTCAGCTCGATCAATCGCGTCTCTGCCGCGACTACCAACGCCACCAGCGTCGACTTCACCGTCACCTTCAGCGAAAGCGTCACCGGCGTTGATACCACCGACTTCTCCCTGACCACCACCGACACGGTCTCCGGCTCGGTTTCCGCTGTCTCCGGCTCCGGCACCACCTACACCGTCACCGTCAACACCCTCGCGGGTGACGGCACTCTCCGCCTCGACCTGAAGAGTTCCGGCACCGGCATCACCGACACCGCGACCAACGCCATCGCCACCGGCTTCACCTCCGGCCAAGTTTACACCTTCGACCACACGGCACCGGCGATCGGCACGCCGGACCTCATGGCCGCCTCCGACAGCGGGGTGAGCTCGTCCGACAACCTCACCAACAAGACAACCCCGAATTTCACCGGCACCGCAGAAGCCGCCAGCACGGTCACCCTCTACGACACCAATGGCACCACCGTCCTCGGCACCACCACCGCCAATGGGATGGGCAAGTGGACGATCACCTCCTCCACGCTCTCCGAGGGTGCGCACATGGTTGGTGCAAAGGCCACCGACGCCGTGGGCAACGTTTCCATCCTTTCCTCCAAGCTCACTGTCACGATCGACACGACCGCGCCCACCACCTCGCCCGACGCCCCAACCAACGACCCCGCCACCGACAGCGGCGTCAGCAACTCGGACGGCATCACGAATGTGTCCGGTCCGTGCTTCCTGGGCACCGGCGCCGATGCGAACTCGTGGGTCAATGTCTACGCTGACGGGACGTTGCTGGGCACCACGCTTTCCGACGGCAGCGGAAACTGGACCTACTCCGCCACCTTCTTGGCTGACGGCGTCCACACGATCACGGCCAAGAACGTTGATAACGCCGGCAACATTGGGCCCGCCTCGTCCGGCCGGTCGATCACCATTGATACGAACACACCGACGACGACGATTGCGAGTATTGCGTTCTCCGCCGACACCGGAACAAGCAACACGGACTTCATCACCAAGACAGCCTCACAGACTATCTCCGGCACCACAGACGCCAATCTTGTGGCCAGCGAAATTATCGAAGTCTCCCTCGACAATGGCTCAACTTGGACGATCGCAACTACCTCGGTCGGGGCCAACACTTGGTCGCTCAGCACTACCCTGACTGCAAGCAATACCCTGCAAGTCCGCGTGAGCGACCGCGCCGGCAATGCCAACACCGCCGTCAGCCAAGCCTACGTGCTCGACACCACCGCGCCGACCACGACCGCCGCCACCGCCGCGTTCTCCGCCGACACTGGCGTAAGCAACACGGACTTTATCACGCAGACGGCCGCGCAGACAATTTCCGGCACGACCAGTGCCAACCTCGTGAGCGGCGAACGCGTCGAAGTCTCCCTCGATAACGGTTCGACCTGGGCCACCGCCACCACCTCGGTCGGCGCCAATACCTGGTCGTTCGACACGACCCTGACGGCGAGCAATACGCTGAAAGTCCGCGTCAGCGACACCGCAGGCAACACCGCTCCCGCCGTCCTAAGCACGACCTTCACCTTCGACAACACTGCCCCGGTGATCTCCAGTGCCACCACCGACAGCACTTTCCAAAACGCGGCTTACAGCTACTTCATCACGGCCACCGGCTCGCCGGTCAGCTACAATGCCACCGGGCTGCCTGCCGGACTCAGCGTGAGCACCTCGACCGGCGAGATCAGCGGCACACCTTCTGTATTCGGCTCCTTCACGGTAGCCCTCAGCGCCACGGATGCCGCCGGCAACATTGGCTCCGCCAGCCTCAACCTGACCGTCAATGCCTCCCTGAGCTACACCGACTGGAAGGCCCTCCACTTCTCCTCCGGACAACTCGCGGACAGCGCGGTCAGTGGCCCCGACGCCGACCCCGATGGTGACGCTCTGACCAACCTCATGGAATACGCGCTCGACTCCGATCCCCTCACGCCCTCGCTCGACGCACTGCCCGTGCTTGATACCGTCGATGTATCGGGGTCGACCTACCTGCGCCTCACCATCACGCGTAAAACCGACCGCACGGATGTCTCCCCGGTCGTCGAACTAAGTGGCGACCTACTCAACCCATGGAGTTCCTCCGGTGTTGTCACCCTGACCAACACCTCAACCCTGCTCGTCGTGCGGGACAACGTTCCTCTCGGATCCAGCCCCCGCTTCATCCGATGGAACGTGGATACCGGTGCCACCACCCCGATTATGGGCGGACGATTGACCTCCATCAACCCCGGCACCTCGACCACCCCGGTCAAGAACCCGGCCGGTCAGCCCTTCGCCCGCGCCGCCGCCTGGCGCAGCTACGCCGACACCGTCTCCGGCAACACCGTCACGGTTGCCGGCACGCCATGGACCACCAATCAATTCTCCTCCACGGCCCACTACCTCACCATCTTGGAAGGTTCGATGGCCGGCCTGAACTTCGACGTCGTGAGCAACACCAACAACACCCTGACGCTCTCCGGCACCGTCGCCAGTGCGCTCGCCTCCGGCCAGCGTTTCGAGCTGCGCCAGCATGCGACCATCGGTAGCATCTTTGGCACCGCCAACCCGCTCGCCTTTACGGCCTCAGTCTGGGTTACGGGCGCCGACGAACTCCAGATCTTCAATAACCTCACTCAGCTCACCGAAAGTTACTTCTACCAAAACGGCGGTTTAGGCGGTATTGGCTGGCATCCCTCCACCGGCAGCAATGTGGACTACAGCGGCACGGTGGTCGACCCCGAGCAAGCCTTCGTCATCCTTAACAAAAAAGGCGGCACCCACTGCTACATTGCCATCGGCGAAGCCCGCACCCAACCCCAGGCCATGCTCGTCGTTCGCGGCTACAACTGGATCGTCGTCAGCCAGCCCGTCACTGTGACCCTTGATACATTCGGCATCTACACCGGCAGCAACACCACCGGACTCTTGGGTGCCACCACGATCAAGGCCGCCGATGAACTCCAACGCTGGAACGGCACCGCTTGGGACCGCTTCTACTACAAGTCCGGAGGCTCCGGCGGCATTGGCTGGCGCTCCTCCGCCAGCACCTCGGTTGATCGCGGCTCCGAAGTTCTCAACGTCGGCGATATCCTCATCATCTACCGCAAGGCCTCCCCGGACTTCTTCTTCTTCCGCCCCGCCTCTCCCTGAGCCAAATCCGCCCTCCCTGACATCTCTGCAAACGCCGCCTCTTCACCGAGGCGGCGTTTTTATGGATACACCCAAAACCATCCTGAGTGCGCCCCCCAGCCTTGTTTTATCCGTGCCCTCCGCCATCCCGTTGATTAACTAGGCACCATGAAGACCCGCCGCGATATCGTCGAAAACTGGCTTCCCCGTTACACCGGCGTTCCACTCGACCAATTCGGTGACCACATCCTTCTCACGAATTTCCAGCATTACGTAAAACTGTTCGCCAAGCTACACCGCGTTAAAATCAACGGTCGCGACAAGCCCATGAGTAGCGCCACCGCCGGACGCATCACCATCATTAATTTTGGCATGGGCAGTGCCACCGCCGCCACCGTGATGGACCTGCTCAGCGCCATCAACCCGAAGGCCGTGCTCTTCCTGGGCAAGTGCGGCGGCATCAAACACCGCGCCGAAGTCGGCGACCTCATCCTCCCTATCGCGGCCATCCGTGGCGAAGGAACCGGCAACGATTACTTCCCACCCGAAGTCCCCGCCCTCCCTGCTTTCGCTCTGCAAAAAGCCATTTCAACAACCATCCGCGACCACGCCCGCGACTACTGGACCGGCACCGTCTACACCACCAACCGCCGGGTCTGGGAGCACGACACCGACTTCAAAAAATACCTCAAAAAAATCCGTGTCATGGCCGTCGATATGGAGACTGCCACTATTTTTCTGACCGGCTTCTTCAACGAAATCCCCACCGGTGCCCTGCTACTCGTGAGCGACCAGCCCATGCTTCCCGACGGCATCAAAACCGCCGCAAGCGACGCCACCGTCGATGAGGTCTACGTCGAAGATCACCTCAAGATCGGCATCGATTCCCTCAAACAGCTCATCAACCAAGGTCTCACGGTCAAACACCTGCGATTCTGAGTCACTGAAGCCGCCGGGCCGGTTCCTCCGACACGATTCTGATTGTCCACCCCTCGGTTATCGGTGCTCCTGATGGCATGGGAGCCAAATACCTGCCGACTAAAAAAGATCTCAAAGCCACCGCTCGCTTTCGGAACAATCAGAAGACCCAGTCCAAGTTCATCGCATCCTCAGTCAAACCTGCGCCTAAAAAGGCCAAGAAACCGTAATCGGCCATAATCAACCGCCGCCCGGCATCGAAAGCGCGGTTGGTTTGGACGCGCGAATCGTCAGGATACGCGCCAATGAAATTTACCCCTGTCAGTTTCAGTTGTGCCCTGCCGCTCCTCGGCACGGTCATGTAGCCAGCCGAAAGCATTCAAACAGCCAATACACGCCTGGAACTGGGCATCAATCTCGGCAACGCCCTGGAGGCCTGAGGTTGCTGTTCACCCCGGCCATTGAGCAGGACATCCACTCGCTCTTTCTCAAGCAAATCGTCGAGTCTGATCCGCAAGCGCTGCACGTGGTGATCGCCGACCAAGCCGGCTTCCATCTGCCCGAGAGCGATCAGCGTATCCCCGCCAATCTCCGCTTACTCCCGCTGCCTCCCTATTGACCCGAACTCAATCCGGTCGGGCGCTTCGGAAGATTGATCAAGGCCGCCGTCGCCAACCGTCTGTATGACAATCAGCGCAAACTCGAAAATCATATCTGCGCAGCTGCCAGCCCCTGGTCCACTCCTGGCTCGCCGATCAGGTAAACTCTGGCGCTCCAGCATAAAATCTAAAAACTAATGGACGTTGGTGTAAGGAAACTATCTTCGAGCGCATCAAAGTAGGGTTGCCCGCATATCTGTAATTCGCACCCTCAATCCGGTCTCCGGTCAGAACAGCTCTCCTTGCTCCCCTCCCTGCGGTGCCACGCCAAGAAATGCCCCATACCGCTCCAGCCAGTCGTCCAGCTTGTCCGCATAATAACCGGGATCATACGGCGCCGTCGCGGCATCGTAACTCGCCACCGGTCGCGCCCGCTGCCAGTCATTCGTTTTCCCCTTCTCCTTCGCGGTGATGTAATACACCACCCGCTCGCCCATGCGCGGGCGCTTCGTCATCAACAACGCCGCTTCCGCCGAGGCCCGGCGCGGCTTGCCCCCTCCGGCGATGAACCGCTCGTAGGCATCCGGGTTCATGCTCAACACCTCGGCCTTGGCCACCTCCTCCACCGGCAACGCCCGCGCCGCGAGTTTCGTGCGCAACTCTTCGACCATTCCCAGCGGCGACTCCGCACTCGCACCGAGTAAAAACCGGATGAGCTGATTCCCCAGCTTCTTCAGATACGGCTCGATCCCGCGCGACCGCAGCGCACTGCCGCGAATTGTCACCTTCTTGCCGTCGTAGAGCGCGTAGTTCTTCGCCTTGTAGCAGAACATCGCCTCGTAGCGCCCGTCATACTCCAACTCGATGCCCGGGGGGAGCACGCCAATCACCTTCGCCAGCAACGCCTCGGGTCGGGCAAAAAACCCGTCCGTCGACAGGTAAATACCATCGGTATCCGCCTCCAGGATCGTGCAGCCGTGCCGCGTAAACTCGTCGATCAACACCTGCAGCAGCTCGCGTCCGCGCCGCGTGACTTCCGCCGCGAGTTCACCATCGCCAAAGCGCGCGCCGGAAAAACCGAGGTAGCCGTAGAACGAGTTGATCAGGATCTTGAAACTCGACTGCCGCGCCTGCGCTTCCGCGCGTTCCTCCGCAGTCGGCGCGGTCTTCGCGAGCTGCTTGTAGCGCAGGCGGTATTCGCGCAGCTGCGTGAGCAACGGGATAAACACCCCGAGCGTGTCGTTGCCCGGATTCCGCCCGATGCTCATCAGCAAACTCGGGTAAAGCGACGCCACGTCAAAGTGCAGCACGTGTTTAAAAACGCCTTCCTGAAAACTCCGCGTGTAGCCGCCCTCGAACGGCGTCACCTCGGGCGGCACCGGGCAAGCCTGCCGCGCGTGGTAGTAATGCTCAAGGAAGAGCAGGTCGATCTTGCCCGTCGTCCCGCGCAGGGTCGCCTCTTGCAGCAGAATCGGGAACGTGCGCACCTGCTCGAAATACGTAGGCAACAGCAGGTCGGCGATGCCCTTGGTCTCGCGCAGGTCGTCGGCCAGATAGGCGAGGAACGCCGACCGGTCCGTCGTGAAGGTCGCGTGGATCTGGTCGCCCGCGAGGTAGGTGCGCTCGCTGTCCTCGTCGGTGATGCCGAAGTATACCGCGACATCCTTCAGTCCATACGACGTGAGTTCACGCGTGGTGATGTCGTATTGCTGCACGAGCAGGTAGGTATCGACGACGGTGCGCCCCGGCAGGTCGCAGCGCGGAAAATCAATCCACCGCTCGGCCACCTTCAGACGGCTGTTGCGAAACGTCGCCTTCTGCCCGAAACGCCCCCAGGCGCACGGCACTTTGAGTTTCTTCGCACGCTGACGCAGAAAATCGAAATCGAACTTAAAGATATTGTGCCCCTCGATCACGTCGGGGTCTTCCTCGGCCAGCACCGCGTTGAGCTCTTCCAGCAGCCGCTTCTCGCCCGCCGCGCTCACCTCATCGAGGACGAGCAGCCGGTTGCGTTCGCCGAAACGCAGCCCGATCGCGAGCACGCGGTCGTCGGGTTTCGTCGCGTCGCTGAACTCGCCGTCGCTCGACGCCGTCTCGATGTCGAGCTGGCAACGGCGCAGCTGCGTGAAGCTCAGGTCGCGGTAGAGCCGCTGGCGGTTTTGCAGGAGAAACTGGCTCTCCAGCGGTCGCACCGCATCGACGCCGCCGGTCTCGCGGGCGCTTTTCAAAAAAGCGTCGAACACCTCCAACGTGTCCGCATGCGCGAGGCGGTTGAAAGGCCCCTCGCCCTTCAGCGGCTCGATCAAGATGCCCTCGGCCGCGGCGGTGACCGCATCATTGAGCCAGGCAAAGGGGCGGAGCTTTTCGGTGCGCGTGGCGCGCCGGCCTTCGTCAGCGGCCACCGAGAGGTGGACGAGCCCGTCGTCGTCCACCCACACGCCACAGAGGGATTCGCTCATGGCGTCCGCCGAAGTTTAGAACGGCCGGGCGTAAACCATCACCACGGCCACCAGGGCGAGCACGATGGACACCACGGCAAAAATCCCGGTCGCGCCGCGACGGCGGTAGCCGAGACCGGCGAACGCCGAAAGGCCCAGCCAGCAGACCATCTTCACGATCGCCCAGGCAGGAAAGCCGAGCTGCAGCTTGTGCAACAGACCGAAGCCGCTCACGAGCACCAGCAGGCTGGCGATGCCCGTGATCATGAGGACTTTTTTGCGCGTCTCGGCCGGAGCGGCAAACGCGTAGAACGTGTAGCCGAACAACACGAACAGGGAGACCAGGTGGATGATGTGGTAGACGGTGGGACTCATAGTGTGAAAGGGTGGCCGACGTTGTCGGCGAACCCGGCGCAAAAGTCTAGGGTAGGTTTTACATCGTGCATTGTCTTCCCTGGCAGAATGCCCGTTCATCGCCCGATGCCCCCCGTCCGCCGCATCGCCCTATTTCTCGCCGCCGTGTCGCTGGCCTGCGCCAATCCCGATGCGCCTGCGGGACTCGCGGGTAAATCCGACACCAAACCCGAACACGCCCCCTTCGACCCGTCGCGCTGGACCCTCGTCTGGGCCGACGAGTTCAACCAACCCGGCGCACCCGATGCCACCGTCTGGTCCCCCGAACTCGGCTACCTGCGCAACGGCGAAAAACAATATTACACCGACCGGCCCGAGAACATGCGCATCGAAGACGGCCACCTGGTGATCGAGGCACGCCGGGACAACTGGAACGGCAAACCCATCACCTCCGCCAGCCTCCGCACCAAAGGCAAAAAGGCCTTCCTCTACGGCCGCATCGCGGTGCGCGCCAAGATCCCCACCGGACGCGGCACCTGGCCCGCCATCTGGACCCTGGGTGAAAACGCGAAGCAGGCCGGCTGGCCCGCCTGCGGCGAAATCGACATCATGGAAAACGTCGGCTTCGACCCGGAAAAAATCCACGCGAATATCCACTGCAAGGCCTACAATCACATGATCCACACCGGCAAGGGCAACAAGCTCACTGCCGAGGCCCCGTGGTCGCAGTTTCACGAATACGCCATCGAGTGGTATGAGGACCGCATCGAGTTCTTCTTCGACGACACCCGCTACTTCATCTACCGCAAGGAAAGCGACGATCCCGCGGTGTGGCCGTTTGCCCGGCCGCAATACCTGATCCTGAACCTCGCCATCGGCGGTGGTTGGGGCGGAGTCAAGGGCATCGACGAAACCCTCTTCCCGCACCGCTTCGAGATCGACTACGTGCGCTACTATCAGGCGAAACAACCGGCCGTCCCGGCGCCGGAAAATAAAAAGTGACACCCCGCCTGTGCCGTGCGCCCAAAGGCTCGAGAACCTTTTTTTGACTAGGTGGGCTCCTCCGGATGGCTTCGCGCTTTCCGATTTACGGCCTAGCACTCCCCCACCCGTTCCGGATCCCGAATTTTATCAAAGGCAAAGAGCAGTTATTGAAAGCACCTCGAACACTGCAGGGTGTCGGAAACAAACGTAAGCCCGCCCGCCCCACCGTCAACTGCCATCACGGATATTATCCCCCGGCTCCGGCCTGAAACCGCTTCTTATAAAGCAGTCCGCGCGCTCCCCACACCATGAGCAGCGCCGTGCCTTCGACCATGCATCCCGGCGAGTGCAGGATCAGCCCGCAAACCGCCAGCAATGCGGTAAACACCACCACCAGCCAGTCGGCTCGTCGTCCGCCGCCGGTCACCCGCCACTGAACGACGACCAGCGCCAGCCACAACACCAGTCCGATGGCCAGGGATGCCGTCACCAGGTGCCCGGCGGTGGAGTCCTTGCCCTGCCGCAGAAGCATGACCGACAGCGGCCAGATGATCACTTGATTGAAAAACGCCACTCCGCCGACAAGCACCGCGATCAACGGACCGTTGACGGGGAAATTACCCTGGGCATCCACCGGCACGCTGCCGGCCACGGCGCACCCGGTGCACGAATAATAATGCCGCCCGGGTTGGGGATGCGCCACCTGCATCGGCACGCCGGAATAATGGCACCGCACCTCACTCATCTTCCTCGACCGCCATCGGATCCAGATACTTGAGGATGATCTTCTGCAGCTCGTCCAAAAAGAGAAAACACGCGAAGGTCTTCTGCTCGGCCTCGCTGAGCCCGCCCAGGTTGCTGCTGGCCTCCAAGGCCTCCAGCGTGTCGTCGGGTATCTGCGCCAGATGCGTCGACCGGAACCGCAGCCGCAACGCAGCGCAGGCCCGGAGCACCGGCTCGGCGTTGTCGCGATCAAAGGCCACCACGCCTTCACTGAAAAACTCCTGGTTAAAAAGTGAGAACAGGCGGTCGCAGTCGTCGCGCTGCGACGCCAGCAGGTCCTCGTTCCACACGGCCGCGAGTTCCGCGTCGGATTCGCCCAGTGCCAGCGGCACCGCGAGATTCACCCGCAGCTCGTCGGCCACCGACTTGATGAGATCAAGCAACGGTGCGACCGCGGAAATACTCAGCCTGACTTCAACTCTCTTCATCATGCTCAAGGGTTGCCGACAAATGCCATTGTTGCAGCGAAAAGACATAGGCCTCGGCATTCTCGCGCATGCCGATCCACACGACGGAGCGCCCCTGCTCGTGCGCTTCCAGCATGTGCTTGGTCGCCGTCGCCTCGTCGAAGCCGAAGAGCTTGCGCAGCACCATCACGGCATACGACATGCGGGTGACCGCGTCGTTTAAAAAAACCACCCGCCAAGGACCCTGCTTCAAGGCGGCGCTGACGGCCTCTTGCACAGACTTAGTTTGGGAGCTGGAACACATCAAATTGGAACGCAGTAAACGGACCGCGGTGCGCCGTGCAACCTCACAGGTGCATTGTTTATGGCGAGGTGATTTTCAACCGGATGAACCGCCGCGGCGCGCCCGGCGGCAGCAGGTCGCGCACACGGATGCGTTCCCGCCCATCGCCCAGCGGGACGCACTCGATCTCCTGCGTGGATGTGACACCCGTGTTATCCACCCCCGGACCGTAAGCATGCCCCGCAGTCCAGCCCGACAGTAGGTCGGAGGATACCTCCACCGTATAGGCCAAATCTGCACGAGTCGCGGGACGGATAAACTCGATCTCCAAGTGCGGGTCTTCCACTCCACCGGCCTTCGTGGTAACGACCGGGGCGGCAGTCGGGTTGGCCACCGTGGGATCGGTTTCGAAAGCATACTCGACCAAGTTGGGCACGCCGTCGCCATCGGAATCAGCGCCGGCCAAACCGGGATCCGCGATCAACCCGTATTCCCCCGCCCATGCCGCAAACCGACTGCACACCGTCAGCATGAGGGTGGCGTTGCCCGTGCCATAGCCGTTGGTCGCGCCGAGATTCACCGTGTAGCTCCCGGCCGTCGTCGGCACTCCACTGAGAACACCGGTGCCCGCATCAAAAACCAGCCCCGGCGGCAATGCGCCCGCCGTGTAAGCATTCGGCGTATTCGAAGCCACGATCTTAAAACTATAACCATCACCGACGGCCACGACGCCTGAAGCCGGTGCGGTGATCACGGGCGCTTCCGCTCGGGCATAAACCACGGTATCGAGCCAGCCGGTGTCCTGCCCCACCGATGCGAACGGATCTTTTTGGTAGGTCCAGCGCAGCGTGTGTGTGCCCGAAGGCACCGCATAGGTCTTCGGCGCCCAATCGACTTCGCCGCTGATGAAGTCCACCCGGTTTCCATCCACTAAAAACTCCAGCCGGTCATAAGGCTGATCCGGATGCTCCAGGTTTTCCTCGCTCGAAACCTTCCAACGGAAACTCAAGTCACCCGGTCCGGTCACGGTTGTTTCCACCCAACTCTGCTGCGAGCCCTGCACCGGTCCGCTATGGATCGAGGACCGCAGATCAAAAAACAGCACGTCATCCAAGACCCAGGGCAAGTCGCCACCGCTGGTCCAGGCCAATTCGGGAGCGCCGACCGCCGCCCCCCACTCACTCGATAAAACCACCAGGCTCAACGCCCGCGAAGTGCTCCCGCTCTGGTTCACCGCAGTCAATGTCACCGTATACTCGCCGGGCGTGGCCGGAGTTCCACTGATGACGCCCGTGGCCGAATCCATTTTCAGGGGATACGGCAATCCGGTGGCATAATACGCAAGGGGCGCGCCGACCGCCTGCACTTGGTAGCTCGCCGGAACTCCGGTCGCCGGACGCCACTCCAGCGGTCCGCCGATGACGGGCGCCTGGGGAACCGGAGCCGTAAACGTGCCGGCCAACCGGTAGCGACCGATGCTGGCATAGTTGGAATAACCGGTTCCGGACACGTCGCCTTCGCCGGTGCCGCGAACCCGCAACCGATACACGCCCGCCGGCACCGACCACACCAAATCCGCCGTGATCGCCCCCTGCGGATTGGAGGTCGTCAGCAACGTGCCCGCCGAGTCGTAAAGTTCCAACTGGGCATCCACGTCACCCAGTCCATCCACCATGGCATCCGCCAGCGCCGGCCCGACCGTGAAATGCACGGAGCCCGCGCCGACGACGACCTGGTAGGTATCGACATCACCGGTTTGCTCCAGCACACCGGTGATCTCGGCCGCAGTGGCGCCGACCAGCGGCAAGTTCGCCGCCTCGGCCAACGCACCTGAAGCATTGTCGGTGACATACCCGGTGCGATTTCCATTGGAAGCGATGATCGCCAGATCGTCCTCGGTGTTGTTGGCCACCAGTTCACCGGCGGCATAGTCGATACTGTTCACCACCATCGCACCGTCGACGTATTCGATACTGTTTACCACCATCGCACCGGCGATGTATTCGCCGCGACTCCACTGGCTGAGCGATCGGTAATAACCGAGCCCCATGATCGGGGCCCAACCCGTCGGCCCCGAACCATGGCCCTCGTAATACTCCACCACGGTGGAACCACCGGCATCTTTGAGGCCGTCGTGCGAAAGCCCCAGCGTATGGCCGATCTCATGCGAGACCGCCTCGGCCACCAATTTGGCGTCGTATAACAACGCCGACGAAAACACCCAGCACGGCACGTTGTTGCTGTAGTCGACCGCCGCCGCATCCGCCCAGGAACCCGTGAAGGCAACACCGCCGGCATCGGGTGCGGCTGCATCGTTGGTGGTGATGATGCATCGCATCCGGCTGCCCACCGGGGCTGCGTTGTAAAGAGCCACATCGGTGGTCACGTTGATATTAAACGCCCGGTAGTCCTCGGCCACGCGCTGCCATACCTCCTTCACTTGGTCGTCATTCAGCTGGCTGAAGCCGGCATCGATGGGAGGTAGTAATATAGGGTCAGTAGCCGGATCGCCGTCATCATCCCTGAGCCGCCAGTCGAGTTCCGAGACCGTCTCCCCGTCGAAATCGAGATACACCACCGCCGTCGTTCCCGGACGGCTGCTAAAGGCGGGTTGCGGAATCGTGATGGTTTCGCCGATCGCACTCGGTGCCGGCACCCCCGAACCCGTCAACCCCGGCGACTTGGGATACGCGACACAGAGAACGGACTGGCGCGATTTTTCCAACAGGTAGGTTTGTGTCGTCTTGGTGGCGCGAATCACGGCAACGTTGACCTCGCCCGCCGGCATGATGCGTCCGCCAAAACCCCGCGGCCCCGCGCCCACCGTAAACGTGCCGCCGCTGTCCAGTGCACCCACGATCAACCGCTGTCCGTCGGCCTGATGATCGATCTGCA
Source organism: Opitutaceae bacterium (assembly GCA_041671745.1). Lineage (GTDB taxonomy): Bacteria > Verrucomicrobiota > Verrucomicrobiia > Opitutales > Opitutaceae > Rariglobus. The sequence goes on from JBAZBC010000004.1 coordinate 87,182, forward strand.
AAATTGTCCCGAGCAAAACCCGCCCGTCGAAATACGGGAAGCTCACGCGATCACCCGCCATTGCGGACGCCCATTGTCCGGCGACCGGCAACGTAAGCGAAATGGCCCGCGTGAATGCCTCGGCCTTGCTGGGCACGCCGTAGCGCGGAGGAATCACCGGACGTTTCGCTCCGGTCAATTCCGGCCCGGCCGTCAACACCAGCTGCGGACGTGCGCGCCGAGCCGGAGAGTCGTTCGACGCCTGCGCCCGCGCATGCGGTTCGGTCTGCCGACTCGTGGAGTTTTCAGAGCCCGGTGAAGGGCGTCGAGGTGACGATGACTCGTTACCAACGAAAAACAGCAGTGCGGTCGCGACGAACGCCACCGCGAGCAAAGACCATCGAATTGGGGTTCGTCTGTAAGCCATGGCCTGAGCCACATAGAAACAACTAATCTCTGGCAAAACTCAAGCCACCCGGTGCATCCCGCCCGGGTGGCCATTCCCCATAGTCCTCAGGCCGAAGCCATCTTGCGCACCAGCGCAGCAATGTGCTCCTCCGCCTCGGCGACGGGCACCTTGATGACTTCTTTGACCGAGCGCCACTTGAGCTCGATGATGCCGGCCGCGAGTCCCTTGCCGCCGATCGTGATACGCAGCGGAATGCCGATCAGGTCGGCATCCTTGAACTTCACGCCCGGACGCTCCTCGCGGTCGTCGATGAGCACATCGGCACCGGCCGCCTCGGCGGCGGCGGCGAGTTTCTTTGCCAGCTCGGCCGGTTCGGCGACCGAAGGATCGAGCAACGTGATGATGATCTGGAAGGGCGCGACCGCCCAGGGCCAGATGATGCCGTCGTTGTCGTGGCTCTGCTCGATCACAGCCTGCATGGTGCGGCTGATGCCGATGCCGTAGCAGCCCATGACCATCGGGTGGTTCTGCTTGGCGTCATCGGTGTAAACCGCACCGAACTTCTCGGAGTATTTCGTGCCGAGTTTGAAAATGTGGCCGACCTCGATGCCTCGCTTCACGGACAAAGGCTGGCCGTTCTTCGGATCGGGCTCGCCCGGACGCACGCGGCGAAAATCTCCGAACTTCGTGATCGCGAGGTCGCGGGTCACGTTGACGTTGCGCACGTGGAAGCCGTCCTTGTTGGCACCGGTCACGCCATTGCCGATGAGCCGGATGGCTTGGTCCGCAAACACACCGGCGAGCGCCGACGGATCTTTGATCGAGCCCTTGACGGCACCGAGACTGCCGGGCTTCGCACCCAGCACCGGCTCGATTTCCTCGGCGGTGGCGGCGCGCGTGAGCGTGAACCCGAGTGAGCCAAGCTTGGCCTCTTCGAGTTCATCGTTGCCGCGCAGGATCACGATGAACGGCTTGCCGTCGCCGATATAGACGAGGGTCTTGAACTGCTGATCGGCAGCGACCGCATACGGAGCCGCCGCGAGCGCGGCGATCGTGACGACACCGGGCGTGGCAAACTCCTCGACGGCGCCGGTCGGCGTCGCGTCAACGAGGTCGGCGGGCACGAGGGCGCTGGTGGCTTTTTCGCGGTTGGCCGCGTAGCCGCTCTCTTCGTTGTAGATCACGTCGTCATCGCCGATTTCAGCGGGCACCATGAACTCATGGGAGAAGCTGCCGCCCATCACGCCGGTGTCGGCCTCGACCGCGATGGCGGTGACGCCGATGCGTTTGAAGAAACGCGCATAGGCATCCTTCATCGCGAAGTAGCTCTTCACCGCGCCGTCGTCGTTGGCGTCGAAGGAATACGAATCCATCATCACGAACTCGCGGGCGCGCATGAGGCCGAAACGCGGACGGATCTCGTTACGGAACTTGGTCGCGATCTGATAAAAATTCTTCGGCAGGTCGCGGTAGCTGGTGATCTCGTTTTTGACGAGCGGGGTGATGATTTCCTCGTGAGTCGGCCCGAGGACGAACTCGGGTTCGCGCGAACGGCCCTTGCCGGCACCGGCGCTGTCCACGCGGAACATGATCTCGCGGGCGGCGGCCCAGCGCGGGCCCTGTTCCCAGTTTTCCACGGGATGGATGTGCGGCATCCACAGCTCGATGGCATCGGCGACCTCGAGCTCCTCTCGGCAGATCTGCGAGAGTTTCTGCATCACCCGCAGGCCGAGCGGCATGTAGGTGTAGAGACCGCCGCCCAGCTTGCGCACGATACCGGCGCGCATGAGCAGTTTATGGGAGGCGATTTCAGCGTCGGCGGGGCTGTCGCGCAGGGTGGAAATGTGGAACTTGGTCCAAGTCTTCATGAAGCCCGCCACCGAAGCACCCCGCCCCGCCCGGCGCAAATGTTATTCACGCGGACAAATTAAGGACGCGCCTCCCTCCTTGCCTTGCGCGGGCCGGTCCGTTCACTCGCCCGCATGTCCGATCCTCTCAATCGCAAACCTTGGCCCATGAAGTGGGTGGCCGTGGCGATCCTCGCGTGCATCGTGCCTTACACTTGGCTAACGCTCGCCTACCGCAAGCCCGGCCCATCCTACCAGCCCTACGAGGACTCGAAGCAGCGGGCAAATGTCATGCGTCTCCTCGATGCGGGGTATCAGCGCATCACCGTCGATGCGGAGCGTCCGGCCGAGCCGCACGAGCTCATACGCACCATGCACGCACTCGCCACCGTGACCCCGGCACCGGGCGGACTGAACGAAGGACTGGCCGCGGCGTTGGTCGAGAGCCCGCAACTCCCGCTGTCGTTCAGTTCGGTTTCCGCCTCCAAAGAAACCGCCGCGATGCTCCCCTACCCGATGGTTTTCAACTGCACGTTGGGCGACCAAAAACACCAGCTCGGCGGCGCGCAGGTTTTCGTGCGCGGCGAAAGCGTCATCATCGTGCCCCAATTTGAACCGCTTGACGGCGACCTCACCGCCCGCACCAAGGAAAGTCCCGTCGTGATCACGCTGCCCGGTGGCGCATTAAAAACCGGCACCTACTCGGTCGTTCTGACCGGCAGCGAACAGTCGCGGCAGTGGACGTTGAACGTGCGGTAAGCGCCCCCGCCTACCCCAGCAGTTCCTCGGCGTGCGCCAGCGCACTCTTGGCCGTGCGGTCGCCGAGCATGCGGGCGAGTTCGCTCACCCGGGCTTTGCGGTTGGCTTGAATCGGCGCGATGGTGACGACCGCGCGATCCTTAGACTGGTCTTTCTCGACGACCAAGTGGCTGTCGCCCTGCGCGGCAACCTGCGGAAGGTGCGTGATGCAGAGCACCTGATGGCCCTTGGAAATACCGGCCATCTTCTCGCCGACGACCCGGCCGATTTCACCGCCGACGTTCGCGTCCACTTCGTCGAACACGAGGACGGGCACGTCGTCGAGGTCGGCCAGCACGGTCTTCAACGCCAGCATCACGCGCGCAAGTTCGCCACTGGAAGCCACGCGGTTGAGCGGCAACACCGGCTCGCCGACGTTGGGTGAAAACAGGAACTCGACACCGCAATCGCCCGACGGCGCGAGTTGTTCGAGCGGCACGATGCGGATCTGGAAATCGGCTTTTTTGAAACCCAGCTGGGCGATACTGGCGGCGGCGATTTTGGCGAGTTCCTTCGCGGCTTTTTCACGCAACGTGCGCAGGACGGACGCCTCTTTGCGCGCGGCACGCTCGGCCGTGGCGATTTCCTTTTCGATACGGATCAACGCACCTTCGAGGTCTCCTTGGATTTCGAGACGGCGGCGCATGTCGTCGCGGGCCTCGATCACGGCGCTCAGCTCGCCCCCATGTTTGCGTTTCACTTCGAGCCACGTGTTCAGATTGGTCTGCAGGCGCTCGGCCTCCTCGGGGTCAAAATTCAACTGGCCGGCCAGCGTTTCAAACTCCGCGCCCAAGTCGGCGAGTTCGATGCTCGCGGCGGCGAGACGGTCGGCGAGGGCCTTGCTCGCGGGATCGAGGGTTTCCAGCTGACGCGCCTCGCGCACGAGACCGGACACGCGACCGGTGGCACCGTCCTCGCCGGTGAGCCCGTTGGCCAGCGCGGTGGAAAGACCGATGAGTTCCTGCGCACTGCTCATGCGCTGGGCGTCGCGCTCCAGGGTTTCGATGGCCTCCTCGGTGAGGTCGAGCGCATCGAGGCGGGCGAGCTGGTTTTCGAGGAACTTGATCTGATCGGGCGAAAGTTTGGTTTCGTTGGCGACACGATCGCGCTCGGCGATGAGGTCGCGCCAGACGCGGTATTTGACCGAATACGCGGCCAGCGCGTCACCGGAGCGTCCGTAAAGATCGAGCAGGTCGAGCTGGCAACTTTCCTTGAGCAACCGGCGTGGCTCGCTGGGCCCGTGGAAGTCGATCCACGCCTCGCCCAGCCGTTGGAGCGCGGCGAGCGAGGCAAGACCGCCGTTGACGGTGAGCTTGGGCGCCTTGTCGCGCGGCAGGCTGCGTTTGAGAATAAGCACGCCGTCCTCGCAAGGCGGCAGGTCGAGCTCGGCGAGCAACGCATCCATCGCCTTCGGGTCCTCGAAATACAGCGAAGCCTCGACCTCGCAGGCGGCGGCGCCCTGGCGGATGAGCGTCTTGTCGGCGCGCTCACCGGCCAGCAGAGACAGGGCGCCGAGAAGGATGCTCTTGCCCGCGCCGGTCTCGCCGGTGACAACCGTAAAGCCCGCTTCAAAATCGAGGGCGACTTCTTCCAGCAGGGCGAGGTTCTTGATGCGAAGCGATTGGAGCATGGAGTCGGGTCGAGTGAGTTGCGTCCGCCGACACGGGGCAAGTCGGTTTGCGTTCACGGAGGGAGCGAAAAACCGAATGAAAATCGTATGATAATTTTTCTTGCGGAGTGATGGGGAAGTCCTGCTTACTCCGCGACTCGTTTTTCGTCGGACCCTTAGCTCAGTTGGTTAGAGCATTTCGTTGACATCGAAGAGGTCACTGGTTCGAGTCCAGTAGGGTCCACCATCTTTCGTAAGCCGCCAATCCCCATGGATTTGGTGGTTTTTTTGTGCCGTGTTACTGGTGACTAAACCAGGTCAGCGCCGCCTCGCGGTCGGCCGCGATCTGCGTGCGCAGGGCCTCCACGCCGTCAAATTTCTTTTCCGGACGGAGGAAGGTGAGCCATTCGATGCTTAATTCATCGCCTTCACCGAAGGGGCACGGACCGAGCACGTGGATTTCCAAGCGAGGAACAGTCGCGTTTTCCACGGTCGGGCGAAGTCCGTAGTTGGCGACCGCCGAGAGGGGCGCTGATGCCTTTGCGCCTGAAACCAGAACCGCATAGACGCCGAAACGGGGGCGTAGGTCGGGTTCCCAGCCAACATTCAGGGTCGGAAAGCCGAGCGTGCGCCCAAGTTGTTTTCCGGGCGTGACCGTGCCTTCGGCAAAATACGTGTAACCGAGCAACGCATTCGTCTCTTCCATCCGGCCTTCCTCCAAGTAGGTGCGGATACGGGTGCTGCTGATCGGCTCGCCGTTCTGGTTGATGCGCTGGGCGCTGACCACGCTGATTCCGTTCTGACGGGCTTCGGCGATGAGCATCGCAATATCGCCGCGGCGCCCTTTGCCAAAGCGCCAGTTCTCTCCGACGTAAATCGTGGTGAGATGCGGCAGTGCCTGCTTGAGCCGCGGCAGAAACGCATCCGCTTCGATACTCGCGTAACCGGCGTCGAACGTCTGGGTGATTACCGCATCGACCCCCAGGCGGGCCAGTTGTCGGTTTTTCAGCGCAGGCGTCATGATGAGACGCACCGGATTGTCCGGCCTGAAAAGCCGGCTGGGGTGCGGCCAGAACGTAAGCACCGCCGCGACCCCCCCGCTGCGCCGCGCCGAATGCACGGCCGACTCGATCACGGCATGATGCCCGAGATGCACGCCGTCGAACATGCCGATGGCCAGATGCAGGGGCTTCGCCGACAACGCGGCGGCAGCTTCGGAAATCGAATTATAGATTCGGGTAGGCAAGCGAACTGGGCGGTTATCTTGCGAAAATTCAGGATGCCGGCAAGCAGCCAACTCAATTAACCAAACGCCACGCTGGGCGCGGCTTCGTAGGCGGGAATCAAGACCTTGTCGATTTCGGCGGGGGTCATCTTCTGCAACTGCTCCAGGGTGACAGCACGGGATACGTTGAGCGAACCCGAAGAGATGCGCCGCAACGCTTTCAGGTGCGCGCCACAGCCGAGACGTTGTCCCAGATCGTGCGCGAGCGTGCGCACGTAGGTGCCCTTGGTGCAGAGCACGCGGAAATCAATTTCGGGGGATTCCCAGCGGGTAAGCTCGTAACTCATCACGCGGATAAAACGCGGTTCGCGTTCGACGTCTTCTCCGGCACGGGCGCTTTTATAGAGGGGCTTGCCCGCGATCTTGATGGCCGAAAACATCGGCGGAATCTGGTATTGGTCGCCGAGGAAACCGGCGAGAGCCTTGCGCACATCGTCCTCGGTGAGCGCGGGCACGGGAAGGGTTGTGAGGACTTCGCCCTCGGCGTCCTGCGTATTGGTGGCCTCGCCAAGCTTGATGGTGCCGGTGTATTCCTTCTCCACGCTCATCAGGTATTGGGAGAGCTTGGTGGCCTTGCCGACAAGCATGACGAGGAGGCCGGTGGCCATCGGGTCGAGCGTGCCGGCGTGGCCGATGCGCTTCATGCGCAGAATGCCGCGCAGTCGGGCAACCACGTCGTGGGAGGTGTGCTCGGGCGGCTTGTCGATAAGCAGCACGCCGTCGAATTCTTTGGCGGGTGCGAGCATCAGGAGACGGGCTTTTTTAGGGCGTCGACCGCAGTGATCTGCGCACCGAGCGATTCGACCAGCCGAGCCTGGAACTCGGCGACCGTGGTGTTCTTGATATTGAGACCGGCGGCACAAGCGTGGCCGCCACCGTTAAATTGGGCCGCGACGCGATCAACTCGGTAAATCGGATCCTTGGCGCGCAAGCTGCCTTTGATCGCACCGGCCTGCTCTTCGATGAGCACGCCGATTTCCACACCCTCGATGGAGCGGGCGTAATCCACCAATCCCTCGGCATCCTCGGGGCTGGTGCCGGTCGCCGCATAAATGCCGTCGGGCAGTGTGCCGATGCAGACGCGTCCGCCGCATTCATAGCGGAGCGAAGCGAGGAAACGCTGGAGGAGGTCGAGCTTGCCGGGTGTTTCGCGCTCGTAGAGTTCGGCGGCGGCGGCGGCGGGTTGCGCGCCGCAGGCCATGAGTTCGGAGACAATCTGGAACGTGCGGCGCGAGGTGGAATTGAAACGGAACTGTCCGGTGTCGGTCGCGATGCCCGCGTAGAGCGACTGGGCGGCCTGCGCATCGATCGGCAGGTGATGATCGAGAAACAGACCAGCAAGAATCTCGGCGGTCGCGGACGAGCCGACATCGATGAAATTGTGTTCGGCAAATCCGAGATTGGAAATGTGGTGGTCGATGTTGGCGAACGGCGCGGGGAACCGTTTTTTGAACTTCTCCCCCGCCCTGCCTTGGTCGGCGCAGTCTACGTAGATGGCCGTCAGGTCCTCGTCGGGCAGACCTTCAAAACGCACCAGCGGCGTGTCGCCCACGGCAAACTGAATGCGGCGCGGAACCGGATCGGGGTTGGCGCAAATCACATCTATCCCAAGCGCGCGCAGCACGCGGGTCAAAGCGACTTCGGAGCCGATGCAATCACCATCGGGACGGGCATGTGAGATCACGACCACCCGGCGACCTTCGAGCGAACGCAGGAAGGCACCGAAGCGCTCGTAGAACTCGGGATAGATCAGGTCCACGCTTATTCCTTTTCGGGGGCCGGAGGCTGGGGCTGGGCTTCGTTGCGGGCCTTGTCCTGAAGCGCAATCTCGTCGAGCACAGAGAGGATGCGATTGCCGCGTGCGGTCGAGACATCGACCGAATAGGTGAAGTGCGGCATGTTTTTAAGGACGATGCGGCGGCCGAGTTCGAAGCGGAAATCCTTGGAATTGTGCTTGAGCCAGCGGAGGCACTTGACCTCGTCATCCTCTTCACCGGTGACGGCCACGAAAACCTTGCCCTCGTGGAGGTCAGGCGAGACCTGCACGCCGGTGATGGTGATGGCCATCGCCTCGTCCTTGTAGATGGTGCGCAGGATGGAGCTCAGCTCGCGCTGAATGAGCTCGTTGACGCGAAGGGTGCGGGTGGACATGGCAGAAGTGAAGTGGTGAGTAGCGGGTAGTGACTAACGAGTAGGTGGCGGGCGTTTCGTTTCAGGATGCGCACGACACACTACTCGCTACTTCTGCAATCAGAGTGAAGCGCGGACCTTCTGGATCTCGTAGCACTCGATGACGTCGCCGATCTCGTAGCCGCTGAAATCGCCGAGTTTGATACCGCACTCGATGCCGGCACGGACTTCGTTGGCGTCGTCCTTGAAGCGCTTGAGGGTGCTGACCTTGCCCTCAGCCACGATCTCCTTCTTGCGACGGAGGCGGGCGGAGGCGTTGCGGGTGATCTTGCCTTCGGTGACCAAACAGCCGGCCACAAAACCCTTGGCGAGCGGGAACGTCGCGCGCACTTCGGCGGCACCGGTCTTCGTCTCCTTGAGATCGGGATCGAGCAGGTCGGCCATCATGTCGCGGACCTTGTCGCCCATCTCGTAGATGATGCCGTAGGTTTCAATACGCACGCCGTGATGCTTGGCGACGGCGGTAACGCCGTTTTCGAGCTTGGTGTTGAAGCCGATCACGACCGCACCGGCGGCGCTGGCCATCAGGATGTCGGTCTTGGAAACGAGACCAACCTCGACCGAAACGATCTCCAGCGAGACCTTGGTGCTCTTGATATTTTCGAGAATATTGCGCACGGCCTCGGTCGAGCCGAACACGTCGGTCTTGATGATGAGCTTGAGCACTTTCGCCTGGGTGGCGGCGATGTTGGCGAAGAGGCTCTCGACGGACACTTCCTTCGGAGCGGAGTCGGCGGTGCCCACATTCTTGCGGATGAGGTGCTCGGCCTCCTCGGCGAGGTTTTCGGCCTCGCGGGCGTTCTTGGCCGAGCGGAACTCGGCTCCGCTGTCGGGAGCGCCGGACCAGCCGATCACGCGAACCGGCGAGGCGGGCGGAGCTTCTTTGAGATTCTTGCCGGCGTCGTCGAACATCGCACGGACCTTGGCCCAATGCGGTCCGCACACGATGGAGTCACCGACGCGGAGGGTGCCGCGCTGGACGATGACCGTGGCGAGAGGACCGCGACCGACCTCGATCTGGGACTCGATGATGATACCGGAGGCCTCGGTCTTGGCGTTGGCCTTGAGCTCCAGCACGTCGGCTTGGAGCAGAATCATGTCGAGGAGATCGGTGATACCGGTGCCCTTGATGGCGGAGACGGGAACGGTGACGGTTTCACCACCCCAGTCTTCCGGGGCGATGTTGCGCTCCTGCATCTGCTGCTTGACGCGCTCGATGTTGGCACCCTTCACGTCCATCTTGTTGACGGCGACCATGAGGGTGACGCCGGCATTCTGGGCATGCTTGAGAGCTTCGTCAGTCTGCGGCATGAAGCCGTCGTCGGCGGCGACCACGAGGACGGCGATGTCAGTGACATCGGCACCGCGGGCGCGCATCTTGGTGAAAGCGGCGTGACCGGGCGTGTCGAGGAAGGTGATCTTGCGGGAGTCGTGCTCGATTTGATAAGCGCCGATATGCTGGGTGATGCCGCCCGCTTCACCGGCGGCGACGTCGGCCTTGCGGATGGCGTCGAGCAGCGAGGTTTTACCGTGGTCAACGTGACCCAGGATGCAGACCACGGGGGGACGCGGAGCGAGGTTTTGCACCTCGGCCTCGGCGGCGGCCTTGGCCTTGTCCTTGGCTTTTTCCTTGGCGGTTTGCTGGGTCTGCTGCACGGCCTCGCCGCGATGCTTGATTTCCAGCAGGAAGCCATGTTTCTCGGCGACCTTGATCGCGACCGGTTCCTCGATCGTCTGATTCATCGAGGCGAAGATTCCCATCTCCATCAGCTCGGAGATGAGCTTGAAGGGCTTCATGCTCAGCGCGGTCGCAAAATCGCGAACGATGATGGGCGGCTTGATATGGATGACCTTGATGTCGCCCTCGGTGGTAATGGTAACCGTCTGCGCAGGCGGCGTGGCCGGCATGGCGGGATTGCCCGGAGCCGATACGATGGCGGGCGGCGGCTTGGGCGCACCGGGAATGGGCATCGGAGCACGCGGTGCAGAGACCGGTGCGGGAACAGCCGGCGCGGGCGCTGGCGACGCAGCTCTGACGGGAGCAGGCAACACCGGAGCCGGACGCGGAGCGGACGCAATACCGGGGGATGTCGGCGAAACAAAAGGACGGACAGGTGCAGGAGCCGACACCGCCGCAGGACGCGGGATCGCCGGGACGGGTGCCGGTGCAGAGGCTGGACGCGGCGGCAGCGGTTGAGGAACCGAGACCGGACGAGGTGCGGAAACTGCGGCAACGGGCACCGGGGCAACCGGTGCGGAAACCGGTGCCGGAGTCGAAACAGGGGAATGCGCGGCGTGGGCGGCGGCCTTGGCCTCTTCCTTTTCGCGGACTACGTCTTCCGCGCTCTTCACCGAAGGGATTTTGACCGGTTCGGGAGCTGCAGCGGGTTCCACAACTTCGACCACGACCTCGGCCGCAGCCTTGGAGGCGAACTCCTTCTCGATTTCCTCTTCGTAGATTTTGTTCAGCGTGCTGGATACTGACTTGGTGTCCGCAGAAACGAAGCCGCGCTCCTTGAGCAAGGCCAACATGTCCTTGGCCTCCATGTTATGTCGTTTGGCAAGTTCGTGAATGCGGATGCTCATTAAATATTTGGCGGCTGATAAAAAGTTAAACGGATGACTGGACAGTGCGGCTTACTGCGCGCTGCCAACACTGGCGATAATCGTGGCGGCTTCTTCGGAAGTGAAACCGGCGTCAACGAGATCGTCGGCACCGACATCTTCGAAGGCGGCGGGGGAGTTGATACCGATCGCAACCAAGCGTTCGGCGAGAACAGCGTTTAGTCCGAAGGTCTGGACGAGGGCGTCGATGGCGACCATGCGCGGATCGGTCGAAACGGCATGGAACTCTTCGATGTCGAGGCGCCAGCCGATCAGGCGGGACGTGAGACGGGCATTCTGGCCCTTGCGGCCGATGGCGATGGCAAGATCCTCGGTGGCAACCTTGAGCAGGATGCGATGGTTCTTCTCATCGAGAACGATCTCGCGCGGAGCGGCCGGCTTGAGCGCCTCGATAACCATCTGCTTCGGGTCGGCAAAATAGTTGATGATGTCGATCTTCTCACCGTTGAGTTCACGAACGATCGTTTTCACGCGGGCACCACGGGCACCAACGCAGGCACCAACCGGGTCCACCTTGGGGTCGGTGCTGGTAACAGCAATCTTGGTGCGGTAGCCGGGCTCGCGGGCAAAGGCTTCGATCTTGACGGTGCCGTCGGCGATCTCGCCCACCTCGACTTCGAAAAGGCGGCGGACAAACTTCGGACTGGCGCGAGTCAGCATGAGCTCGGGACCACGGGGCGTGCTCTCGATCGCAAGCAACAAGCAACGGATACGGTCACCGGGCTGGTATTCCTCGCCGGGGACCTGCTCCTTACCGGAGAGAACCGCCTCGGATTTGCCGAGATCTACGTAAATGTCGTTGCGCTCTTTACGGCGCACCGTGCCGGTTACGATGTTGCCGACGATATCCTTATAGTCGTCGTAAATGCGGTCTTTTTCGAACTGGCGGAGCTTCTGCATGACGGCCTGACGGGCGGTCTGCGCGGCGATACGGCCCAGCGTGGCGGGGTCGATTTCCCTTTCAATGGTCTCGCCCAACAGCACGCCGGGCTGAAGAACCTGGGCCTTTTCGATGTGAATTTCGGCGCGGGGATTGCTGACGGAATCCACCACCTTGAGCAAAGACCACGCATGCAGTTGGCCGTTCTTGGGATTGATCTCAATCTTGAGATCTTGGCCCGAGTTAACGCCTTTAAGCGCAGCAGTTTTGATGGCATTGACAATCGCCGAAATCATGTCGGCCCGACCGATGCCCTTTTCTTTCTCCATGTATTCGAGAACTGAAAGAATTTCGCTGCTCATAGGATGTATATATTGGAAAAAAAAGGCGGGCCATAGGGCCCACCTTTTGGAAAGTGAACGTTGTTAGAAAGGGTCAAGGTAGCTTGTGCGGCAAAATCTTGTCAAGTCCCGCGCCCACCGAGGGGAATCTGTTTAGCCACGGGCGCAGGCTTCGCGCTCCAACATCCACCCCAACAATCCTTGAACCGGCCCCATCGCTACCGGCCGTCCTCGTCCGTCAAATACATCCAGTTGCCGTAAGACCTCCACAACCACGGCGGGTGCATCACCAACAAACCAGCCGGACCATGCCGATTCCAAATCGAGTCCGGCCTCCGCAGCCAATAGCGGCATGAATCCATCCGCTATAAGGTTATCCAGCCGGCTACCGCCAATCACACCTCCACATATACGGGTCTTCAAGCCACCCCGAATCGAGGTCAACCGCACCGTCCGCCGCCATTCGCCAACACTTGCGTCGATGGTGGCCGACGCCAGTGCATGCAACCCGCTGTCTTCACGAAGGCGAACCGGCCAGTCCGGACAGGACTTGCACCATTCGGAATATTGCCGAAGCCGCAGGAGCGGATGATTTAGCGGCCTTACGCCTTGCAAGGCCCACCGACCGGCCAACTCCTCGAAAATCATCGCCGGATCGACCCGCCCCGCTGCCCAATCACCCAACGGCCATGTCGTCGCCACCGTCAGCATAGGCGCGCGATTGAACCGATACCCCAGGATTTCCATGGCAGCGTGATGACACGCGCCCTCCCACCCCAGCCGCTTGATGCGCTCCCCCGCAAAATGCACCTTGCTCCGCCAGCGCCGCGAAGCGTGCGTGCTTAACGTTTCATTCAGCGCCTCACGGTCCAGCGCTCCGAGTATTTCCAATGCCTGATGCAGAGGACGCCCGGCCAGATGCTCCATCGCCTCGTCCGCCGCATATTCCTCCAGACCGTGATGCAGTCGCGGCAATAAACACAAAATCGGAATCTCCCGCCCACTCGCACCCTTGGTGTGCGTCTCGGCGCACGGAAATAGCACAACGTGCAACAATACATTGTCGTAAGCCGGGTCGTCCGCATGGCCGTGCGCCGCCCAGTCCTTCGCATGCAGGTGCAACTCCACGTCGCCCACCACTTCACGCCCACCAATGATCAGTCTCGCACCGTCAAAATCAGGCCCGCCCAAATGATTCCACCGGCCCGGATACACCACCGTTAACCCCTGCCCTGCTGCGGTGCGAAGACCCGACCCGTCGTAGTCACTCCGTTGCCATATTTTCTGCAACAGCCGCTCCGGGAACGTAAATGGACCGTAGAGCCCCTGAACCTCGGCAACGGCTTCGCCGGCGAAGACTGGCTGTTTGGAAGTTTTCGATTGCTTACTCATGCGCACGACGTCGCCAGTCCTGCGCATTAACGCGGTTCAGTCCAGTCACCTTTGCCGAGAGTCGTTGCTCCGCACGTTCCAGCCGCGACAACAAATCCGCCGGCGGCACCCAGACCGCTCCGGTCGCCTCGATCGTGTTGCGCTCGGCCTGATCCCCCGTGGCCACCTCGCAAAGCGACGGATCGGGGGAACGTCCGACCATCTGCTCGATCACGTCGTCCGCCGTGAGTGACGAAGGAGTATAGACCACCGTCAATGTTTCCTGCCGCGACGGATGCTCTACGACCAGTTCGCGACCGCGACCGTCGATCACCACCGTGACGAGAATCGACTCCGCATCATGCACCGCACCCAGTCGCTGGATCAGTTGCGAGCGCGCGGCATCGCGATCACGCTTCATTAACGAGCGCAACTCGGGCCACGCGTGGATCACGTTGGCCGCATCCACCAGCAGATGTTTCTCAAACGCCACAGATCTATCGTGAAGGAGTTGATGGAAGCGCGGCAACCCATGAAGCACTGAAACAAATTCACCCACGGTAAATAAGATTGCCCCACTTGCCCAAAGCACAGGATGGCGGAGGAGGAGGGATTCGAACCCCCGGTAAGCTTGCGCCTACGTCTGATTTCAAGTCAGGTGCCTTAAACCAACTCAGCCACTCCTCCGTGGTCCTGCGCCGATCAGGTCAATCGAAGACGCTCCCACTGCAAGCCGGTAATTTCAACTCACCCGATTCGGTGATTTCCCTTGAAAGCCCGCGCCATTCGCCAGAATCGACGCTTCCCCCATGAAGAAAGCCCTTATCACCGGCATCACCGGTCAAGACGGATCCTACCTCGCCGAATTGCTGCTCCACAAAGGTTACGAAGTCCACGGAGTCATCCGTCGCGCCTCGACCTTTAACACCAGCCGCATCGATCACCTTTACAGTGATCCCCATGTGAACGGCGTCCGCTTGTTTCTGCATTACGGCGATCTGGCCGACTCGGTCCAGATGGTGAAACTGCTCTATCAACTCCAGCCCGACGAAATCTACAACCTCGGTGCCCAGTCCCATGTGCGCGTCTCGTTTGACGTTCCCGAATACACCGGCGACGTCGTCGGTCTCGGCGCGCTGCGTATTCTTGAAGCGGTGCGTGAAGCCGGCCTCGTGGAAAAGGTTCGTTATTACCAGGCCTCCTCTTCCGAAATGTTCGGTAAAGTCCAGGAGGTCCCCCAGACCGAGACCACGCCCTTCTGGCCTCGCTCACCCTATGGCTGCGCCAAGATGTATGCCTACTGGCTCACGGTAAACTACCGCGAATCCTACAACCTCCACGCCTCGAACGGCATTCTCTTCAACCACGAGTCTCCCCGTCGCGGCGAGACCTTCGTTACCCGCAAAATCACCCGCGCCGTCGGCCGCATCAAACTCGGCCTGCAGGACTCGCTTTACTTGGGTAATCTCGATGCCCAGCGCGACTGGGGTTACGCCAAGGAATACGTCGAGATGATGTGGATGATGCTCCAGCAGGACAAACCCGACGACTACGTGGTGGGCACCAACGAAACCCACAGCGTGAAAGAGTTCTGCCAGGTCGCCTTCGCCCGTGCCGGTCTCGACTGGGAGAAATACGTCAAATACGACCAGCGCTACGAACGTCCCGCCGAGGTCGAACTGCTCATCGGTGATGCCGCCAAAGCCAAGCGCCAGCTCGGCTGGGAACCCAAGGTGCGTTTCAAGGAACTCGTCGAACTCATGGTCGACCACGATCTCGACCTCGCCAAACACGAGGCGCAGGTCGCCAAGCTCCCGCCTCTGTAAGCCCGGGAAACTCCAAACGCCAAAGAACCAAACTCCAAATAAACGCCCGCCTCGCTCCGCTGCCTCCGTCCTTTGGAGTTTGGCCCTTTGGCGTTTGGGATTTCACCCATGAAGCTCTACATCGCAGGTCACAACGGCATGGTCGGCACCGCGCTCGTCCGTCGCTTCGAAAACGAACCCGGCGTCACACTCGTCCTGCGCACGCGCAAGGAGCTCGATCTCACGTCGCAGCCGGCCGTCGATGCGTTCTACGCCGCTGAAAAGCCCGACGTCGCGATCATCGCCGCCGCCAAGGTCGGTGGTATCCACGCCAACAGCACCTACCCCGCCGACTTCCTCTACGAAAACCTGGCCCTCGCCACGAACACCGTGCACGGCGCCTATCGTCACGGCGTGAAGCGCCTGCTCTTCCTCGGCAGTTCGTGCATCTACCCCAAGCTCGCTCCGCAGCCCATGCCCGAGAGTTGCCTGCTCACCAGCGAACTCGAACCGACCAACGAAGCCTACGCTATCGCCAAGATCGCCGGCCTCAAGCTCGCCCAATACTACCGCAAGCAACACGGCGTGCTTTTCCACTCGGCGATGCCGACCAACCTTTACGGACCGGGCGACAACTACCACCCGCAGAACTCCCATGTTCTCCCCGCCCTCATCCGCCGGTTCGACGAAGCCCGCGCGTCCAACAAGACCGAGGTCGTCGCCTGGGGCAGCGGCACACCGAAGCGCGAATTTTTGCACGTGGACGACCTGGCCGACGCCTGCGCGTTTTTGCTGAAACAGGACAACCCTCCCGACTGGGTCAACGTGGGCACCGGCGCCGACGTCACCATCAAAGAGCTGACCGAAGCAGTCGCCGCCGTGACCGGATTCACCGGGAAAATCAGCTGGGACTCATCGAAGCCCGATGGCACGCCCCGCAAACTCCTCGACGTCTCCCGGCTCGCCAACCTTGGTTGGAACGCCCGCATTCCCCTGCGCGAAGGTCTCGCGAAAACCTACGCCGCGTTTCAAGCCGAGCGCACCGCCGGCACGCTCCGCGAGTGATGTAGCAACCGACCGCTGGTCCGGCTTCCTGCTCCATTACCCGACCACCGGTCGGGTCTATATCTCAGAGCTTCGCCGCCGCCGCTTCGTCCACCAGCCAGACCACGCGGTCGGCGCAGGTTTTCAGAATTTGCGAAGGCACGTTGAGAGGATCGTAGGTGCCGCGCATGACGCGGTGCAGAGCATCGGCCTTCCCGGCACCGAGTGTCATCACGACGATCAATCCGCACTGGCGCAAACCCGTCGGCGTGATGGTGAGACGCCATCCCTTGCCCGGCACTTCCTGACCGTCAAACGAAAGCCCGCCATCATCGCGAAGCAACGGTGTGCCGGGGAAAAGCGAGGCCGTGTGGCAATCGTCGCCCATGCCCAGAAAACACACATCGTAGGCTTGGCCGGGACCGGCGAGGATGAGCATCGTGCGACGATACGCCTCGGCCGCCTCGGCGACCGGCCAGGCGACCATCCACGGATGACGGCGATCCGTCGGCACGTCCAACGGCCCGAACAACTGGCGCTCGGCGTTTCCGAAATTGCTCTCCGGATTGCTGAGCAACACATGCCGCTCGTCGCTCACCGTCCACTCGATCGTCGCCGCTGCGGCAGGCGTGATTTTTTTCTCAGACACCATCCATTGATACCATTCCTTCGGCGTGCCGCCGCCGGTCAAAGCCCACAAGAAGCGGGACCGGGTCGTCGTGGCGCGAGCCGAGAGACCGAGGTCGGCGGCTTGCTGAAACAATTCGGCTTTGGAGCCGACGATAACACGGCCGTAATCGGAGTTCACTTCACGCATAATTCAGAACTTTAGGATTTAGCCGCTTCGGCTTTAGGATTTCAGAAAAACATCGCCTCGCCCAACGCAGCTTCGGGGCTCAGCAGGCTGACTGCAGTCGGCAACAGGGTCTTTCCGGTGCCATAGTCAGCCTCGAATTTCCCACTGCCATGCGCAAGGTCTCCGCACCAATGAAAGCGCTGCGCATTCGAGTAGTTGAAATCCAACTCGAACGAAACGCCGTCGGCGTTTTCTTTGATTTCGACCGCAAGGTCCTTGGCTCCGCAATCCGCCAGACGGCCGTTGAGCCACTTCGCCAACACACGGGCCTCCGCAACCAAAGCCGGTTGATAGATGAGAACAACACCTTGCAACCCGTCGATGATCTTGGCGGGCGCATAGGAGCTGAGAAACTGACCCATCGTCTGCCGCACGGGCAGCAACCGCGCGTGGGCAAGGTCTCGGAGTGCGGCGGGCTTGGGCCAGGGATACGTAAGCGCGTCGGCCGGCGTAAGCGCGCTGTCGAGAATCACCCGTTTCGCACTGCTCAGCAAAAACTGGAACTGGCTCATGCGCGCACTGGAGACAAACCGGTGTGCCCAATAATAGAGCGGCAGATCGGTGGACAAGCAGATGGATACCTGATCCTCGATAAACGGGCGCGCGCTGAACGAATAGGTCAGCATCACAAACTCGCAGCAGCGGGTGTCGCCCTTGGATTTCCCGAGATGGCACTCGCCATAAACCTTGGCCCGGACTTCGGTCGCGGTTGTGTCATCGGCCATGGGGCAGAGGACCACCACGCGACAGGGATAGCGCCGGGAAACAGCGACCGCCGTCTTGAACTGGGCAACGGCATCCTCGGGCGTCGTGTTCAAGCCGAGATGCATCACGAAGTTCACCTGCGTGGCCTTGGCATCGTCGGACGACGGCGCGGGACCGCCCTTGGCGGCGGTGTCTTTCCACATGCTCGACAAGCTGTGCTTGATCGAGCTGACGGGAACCTCAATGCCCGGAAGGGCGTTAAATATCTCGGACATGTCTGGTAATAATTAGCCGGTCGCGCAAATGCGATCAGGGTTGGCGCCAGACGTGGTTGTTCTTGGCAAGAAGCGCATCGGCATCGGCCGGTCCCCATGAACCGGCGGGATAACTGTCCATGCCGGCACGACCAGCCGCCGCCCAAGCTTGAAGCACGGGAGTGTAGAGTTTCCACGATGTTTCAGCCTCGTCGCCACGAATAAAGAGCGTGCCGTCACCCGTCATGGCATCGAGCACCAGGCGCTCGTAGGCCTCGGGCGTATTTGAGCCGAAGGTCGTCGAATAGCGGAAGTTCATTTTCACCGGCTGCGTGCGGGTCTCCAAACCGGGGACTTTGCCGTTGAGCACCAGTCCGAGGCCTTCGTCAGGCTGGATCTGGAACGCGAGCGTGTTGGGGGCGATGTTGAAGCGGTCACCCTCGGCAAAGAGCGTGCCGGGGGGACGCTTGAAATTGACCGCGATCTCGGTGACGCGACGGGCCATACACTTGCCGGAGCGCAGATAAAACGGGACGCCCTGCCAGCGCCAATTATTGATCGAAAGGCGGATGCCGGCGTAGGTTTCCGTGGCCGACTGAGGATTGATACCGGCCTCGTCGAGATACCCCTTCACCTGTTTTCCGCCCATCATGCCTGCAGCGTATTGGGCGCGCACGACATCGCCGCGGGGGCTCAGGTCGAGCGGTTGGATCGCCCGGAGGAGTTTGACCTTCTCGTCGCGAATGGCCTCGGCGTCGAGCGACACGGGCGGCTCCATCGCGGTGAGCGCGACCAGCTGCATCGTATGATTCTGGATCATGTCGCGGAGCGCACCGCTCTGCTCATAGTAACCGCCACGCGTGCCCACGCCGACTTCTTCGGCCACGGTGATCTGCACGGAATCGATGTAGTTGCGGTTCCACAGCGGCTCGAAAATAGAGTTGGCGAAACGCTGCACGAGCAAGTCCTGCACGGTCTCTTTGCCCAGATAGTGGTCGATACGATAAACCTGATGCTCTTCGAAAACCTGACGGATGGTCTGATTCAGCGCCAAGGCCGAGTTCAAGTCCTTACCAAAGGGTTTTTCGATGATGACCTTCGAGTGATGGGGTTTGCCGAGGTATTTGGCGGCGAGCCCGCTGGCACCGAGGTTGAGCAAAATCGGCGCAAACACCGACGGTGGCGTGGAAATGTAGAACAGCGCCTGCACCTCACGGCCTAGTTTCTTTTCGATGTCGGCGATGTGGGCGGCGAGACGGTCAAAGGCCTCTTTTTCGTCGTAACCACCGGACACGTAAGTGGTGCGCTCGGCGACGCGGCCCCAGACCTCGGCATTGAGCTCGCGACGGGAAAATTCCTTGATGGCGGCGGTGGCGTCGGCGCGGAACTCTTCGTCCGGAATCGGTTTGCGACCATAGCCGACCAAAAAGAAGTCGGCAGGCAGCAGATTATCGTAACTTAGGTTGTAGATTGCCGGGATCAGCTTGCGGGCGGTCAGATCGCCGGAGGCTCCGAAAATGATGACGACGGTGGGAGCACTTCCACGATGCTTGCTGAGTCCTTGAAGAAATGGGTGACGTTGAGCTTCGGCCATGTTCGTAAACTTCGCCCATGCCCGTGCGTGCAAGCAAGGCTAATGCTGTGAATTATCCGCATCCATGAATCCAATTTTACTCATGGCCGGAAGTGCTTCGAAAACAACTCGACGTTCTCGTAGTGCCTGACCTCGGAATGCCCTCCGGCCTCGACGGCAACCTCAACCACATCGAACCGAAACGTGTGCGGCCGCGGCCTCAATTGCCGCATGTAAACCGACGCAGCCCGGCGGACCACGGCTTTCTTGCGGTTGTCCACGGCGTAATAACCAGAAACTTGGGCGTTGGCGGCGCGGGTTTTGACCTCCACAAACACCAAAACCTCGCCATCACGGCAGATGAGATCGATCTCGTCGCGTCGGTCGCGCGGACTGCGCCAGTTCGACGCCACGACACGGTAACCACGCCGCCGTAAAAAATCAGCCGCCAGTCGCTCACCACGCTCTCCCGTAGCCGTCGGCCGAAAAAACGGCATTCGTCCCAGCCAGAACTTGAGTCGTTGCAGCATATTCTCGCCGCCCTCTTCGGGTTGCTAATGATTGTCATTGCGACCCTTCGCCTACGCTGGCAATTCCGGATTACACGCGCAAGCGCCTCCTTTGACTCATGGCCTCGAACACAATCGCCAACACCCTCCGCCGTTCTCTCCTGATCAAGGTTATCTCCAAGCCGACGCCGAGTCGCGAGGATGTCTCATCTGTCATTGAGCTGACCGCATCGAAGGTCGTCGAGGCGCTGCAAGCCCAGTCCATGACCCTCTACATCGTCGAGGGGAATGACATCGTTTTCCGTCACGTTTATTACTCGCCCACCCTCTGGGGCACCGACGAGGCCAAGGCCGCCAATTTCAAGGCCACCGCCACCAAGCTCTTGGAGCTCAAACTGCCCATCGGCAAGGGAATCGTCGGAAAAGTCATCAGCGACGGCCAACCCATTTTTTTCCGCAATACCCAGACCCAGGCACCGATGATGTTGTCGATGGCGCAGACGACCGGCTTCGATGTGCGCTCAATGCTGACCGTCCCGCTCAAGGCTGGAGCCGTGGTGATCGGTGCCATCCAGGTTCTCAACAAGGAGCCCACCGCCGGAACCCAGGGTGAGTTTACCGACAACGACCTCCTCTTGTTGCAGGAAGTCGCCGAATACTCGGCCGCCCTCATCCAGCGCATGCTGGATCCCAAATTCGAACCCGGTCCCGACGACACGGCCAAGTTCATCTCGCGCCTCACCAATCACCCGCTTGTCACCAAGATCGAGGAACTGACCATCGACGAAAATCTCGTCACCGCCATCGGCGACGCGATCATTCGCCGCGAGCACATTTTCCCATGCAATCGCACGTCGCCGAACTCGATCGGCGTGCTGATGACCAATCCGCTCGATTTCGCCCGGCGCGAATCATTCCAGCAGGCCACGGAACTCGTCATCGACGACATCCACATCGCCTCCGCTCCGTTCATCGACAGTCTGCTCAAAAAATATTTCAAAAACGACCCGGTCGCATCCGGAGGCGACATCGACATCTCCAGTGTCGCCGAAGTCATCAGCTCCGCCTACAGCGGTGAAGGTGGCGAAGTGAAGGTCGAGGATCTTGAAAGCGAAGATTCCGCGCCCGTCATCCAGCTCACCAATCGCATCATCGAGGATGCCTACATTTGCGGCGCGTCCGACATCCACATCGAGCCGATGGAAAAGGACCTCGTGATCCGCTACCGCATCGACGGCCTTTGCCAGGAAAAACTCCGCCTGCCCAAGCAGGTGGCCAACAGTCTCGTGACCCGCCTGAAGATCATGTGCAACCTCGACATCGCCGAGCGTCGCCTGCCTCAGGACGGTCGTATCGTTTTCAAAAAATTCACCAAAAAGAACATCGATATCGACCTTCGCGTGGCCACCGGCCCGATGAACCACGGCGAGAAGGTCGTCATGCGTATTCTCGACAAGACAAAGTCCACCCTGCCCCTGCCCGCCCTCGGTTTCTCCGATGAGAATCTCGCCCGTTACCGCGAGTGCATCCGCCAGCCTTACGGCATGATTCTCCACTGCGGCCCGACCGGCTCCGGCAAGTCAATGACCCTCTACTCCGCGCTCGGCGAGGTGAACACGCCCGACGTGAACATCCAGACCGCCGAGGACCCGATCGAATACACGCTCGCCGGCATCAATCAGATGCAGATGAGCCGCCAGATCGGGCTCACCTTCGCCCGCGCGCTTCGCTGCTACCTCCGTATGGACCCCGATATCATTCTCGTCGGCGAAATCCGCGACGAGGAAACCGCGCAGATCGCCGTCGAGGCCGCCCTCACCGGTCACTTGCTCGTGTCCACGCTGCACACCAACGACGCTCCTTCCACCATCGCGCGTATCGGCGAGATGGGCGTCGAGCCATTCAACATCTCCGCCTCCCTCGTCTGCGTATGCGCCCAGCGCCTCCTCCGCCGTGTCTGCAAAAACTGCAAACAACCCTACGAACCCGAGGGCCGCGAAAAGAAGATCATCGAGGAAGCGCTCGGCTGGAGCGGACAGATTTTCAAGGCCAACCCCCAGGGTTGCCCGACCTGCAACGGCCTCGGCTACAAAGGCCGCGTGGGTATCCACGAGCTCATGATCAACAACGAGGAGCTCACCAACGCGATCAACAAGGAGGTCGAGGTCGCCGAGCTCAAGCGCATCGCCATGCGCACCGGCATGAAGACGCTCCACCAAGACTCGATGCTCAAGGTCAAGATGGGGCTCACCACCGTCGAGGAAGCGCTGTCCAACGTCCCGCCCGACTTGATTAAGTGACGTATCTTTCTCTTTCCTCTTTATCTTAATCTTTCTCCCGCCGCCGATTTCCTGACGAAAGAGAACGATTAAGAAGAACGAGAAAGAGGAACCAAAGTAAGACTCGTCTCCGCTCTGGACTCCGGGTCGCAGGCTCGCAAACCTCGACCCTCCCTATGACGTTCATCGAAGACCTCCAATGGCGCGGCCTCCTCGCCGACTGCACCGATCTCGACGGCCTTTCCAAGCGCCTCGCCGAAGGACCTCTCACCGTCTATTGCGGCTTCGATCCCACCGGCGACTCCCTCCATGTCGGCCATCTCATGGGCCAACTCACCCTTGCCCGCTTCCAACGCGCCGGCAACCACGTCATCGCCCTCGCGGGCGGGGCCACCGGCATGGTCGGCGACCCTTCCGGCCGCTCCTCCGAGCGCAACCTCCTCACCCGCGAGCAGCTCGACCACAACATCGCCTGCATCAAGGCCCAGCTCTCCCGTCTCCTCGACTTCACCGCCGCCGCCAATCCCGCCCGCCTCGTCGACAACGCCGACTGGATCGCGCCCTTCAGTTTCCTCGATTTCCTCCGCGACGTCGGAAAACATTTTTCGCTCAACGTCATGCTCGCAAAGGACTCCGTGAAGTCCCGCATGGAAGGCGACGGCGGCATCAGCTACACCGAGTTCAGTTACCAGCTCCTCCAGGCCTACGACTTCTACCACCTGCGCAAGACCTGCGGCTGCGAACTTCAGATCGGCGGCTCCGACCAGTGGGGCAACCTCACCGCCGGCACCGATCTCATCCGCAAAAAACTCGGCTCCGAGACCGCCGCCTTCGGCTGGACCTTCCCGCTCATCACCAAGAGTGACGGCACCAAGTTCGGCAAAACCGCGAGCGGCGCCGTCTGGCTCGATGCCGCCCGCACCAGCCCCTACAAGCTCTATCAGTTCTTCGTTAACACCGAAGACGCCAAGGTCTCCGAATACCTGCGCAAGTTCACCTTCCTGACCCGTCCCGAGATCGAGGAGCTGGAGGCGAAACACGCCGCCAACCCCGGCCCTCGCGAAGCCCACAAGGCCCTCGCCCGCGAGGTCACGCGACTCGTGCACGGACAAGCCGCGCTCGACGCCGCGCTCAAGGCCAGCGACATCCTCTTCGGCGCCGAGATCGGCGATACCTCCGAAGAAGTTTTCCGTGACGTCGTCGGCGAGATTCCCACCAAGGAAATCACCTCCACCCAACTCGCCGCGCCCGGCCTCGCCCTCACCGAAGCCCTCGTTCACGCCGGCCTCTCCCAGTCCAAAGGCCAGGCCAAAAAAGACATCGAGGGCGGCGGCGTTTACATCAACAACGTGAAGTGTGCCGACATCGCCAAGACCCTCACGCCAGCCGACCTTCTCTTCGGCAAACACGTCCTCCTCCGCAAAGGTAAACGCACCTACGCGGTGCTCAACCTCACGGCCTGACGGCACTGCCTCGGTGTGGCATGGGCATCCTGCCCATGATCCGAAAACGCGCAGTCATGCCCTCGCAGACCGCACTCACTGCTCGCCCGAAGCAGGCTTGGCTCCGCGTCCAGCCTTGATCTCCGCGCGATGCCGTTTGCCCGCCACCGAAATCGCCTTCTGCCGCGCACTGCGCTTGCGATTCGTGCGACGCGTCTTGGCCACCGCTTGCTGGCGTTGCTGTTCCGCCGCCCGCAAGCGTTCCTCCAGCTTCACGCACAACTCCACCCACGCCGTCTCCCGGTTCGCCGCCTGCGAGCGTTCTTTCTGACAACGCACCTCCACGCCGGTCGGGCGGTGCTTCACGCACACCGTCGAGCTGGTTTTGTTGATTTTCTGCCCGCCGGGTCCCGATCCGCGTATAAACCGCTCCTCCACGTCGGAGGGGATCACGCCGAGGGCATCCAGCCGTTCTTGAATTTGAGTTGGTAAATCCACGCTTCGACCATTTTCTCTACGAAACACTTTCGGCGCAAGCGAGTCCCACCCCACTTAGCCCACAGTCATTTTGCCTACATCCATGATTACCGGTCCCACTTGGTCCCAAAAACTTCGCGACGAAATCGGCAAGGCCGTCATCGGTCAGGACGCCGTCGTCGAGCGCCTGCTCGTGGCGCTCCTCGCCAACGGCCACGTCCTCCTTGAGGGCATGCCCGGTCTCGCAAAAACCCTCCTCATCAAATCCCTCGGCACCGCCCTCGGCGTCCAGTTCGAACGCATCCAGTTCACCCCCGACCTGCTCCCCAGCGACGTGGTCGGCACCATGGTGTTCTCGCCCAAGGACGGCGGCTTCACCCCGCACCGCGGCCCCATCTTCGCCAACCTCGTCCTCGCCGACGAAATCAACCGCGCCCCCGCCAAAGTTCAGAGCGCCCTCCTCGAAGCCATGCAGGAGCGTCAGGTCACCATCGGCGGACACACCCACGCGTTGCCACGGCCGTTCTTCGTGATGGCCACGCAAAACCCGGTCGAGCAAGAGGGCACCTACCCGCTCCCCGAGGCGCAGACCGACCGCTTCTTGTTCAAGCTCATTGTCGATTATCCCTCCTTGGACGAAGAAGCCACGATGATGCAGCGCTGGGGTCAGGTCACCCGCCAGCCCGCCTTGGTCGCCGTGGCCAACGGCGACGAGCTCCTCGAACTGCGCGGCGAAGTGGACAAAGTTCACCTCTCTCCGGCCATCCAAGGCTACATCCTCGCCCTAGTGCGCGCGACCCGCGACCTCGCCACGCCCATCCCCGGCAAAAAACGTTACCTCACCTTCGGTGCCTCGCCCCGCGCCTCGCTCGCGCTCTATCAGGCCGCCCGCGCCCTCGCGTGGTTGCGCGGACTCGATTACGTCTCCCCCGGCCTCGTCCAAGAGATCGCCCCCGACGTGCTCCGTCACCGCGTCGGACTGACCTACGAGGCCGAAGCCGAGGAAATCACCTCCGACCAGCTCATCGCGCAAGTGCTCAACAAAACCCCGGTCCCCGAGGTCTGACCTCCGCCTCTTTCTCGTTCCTCTTTATCTTTCTCGTTCTCGTTCTCTTTCTCGTTTCCCCATTCCGCCCCCTTCGATCCGGGTGAACGAGAACGAGAAAGAGTAAGAGAACGAGAACGATTTCCCAACCGTGCCGCCCCCGCTTCCAGTCCCGCCCCCCGACTCCCCCGTCGCCTCGCCCATCGCCCTCCTGCGACGGCTCGAATGGCGCGTGCGCCACGCGGTCGAAAACATGTTGAGCGGCGAATACCGCTCCGCCTTCCGCGGACGCGGCATGGAATTTGACCAGGTCGTCAAATACGAGTTCGGCGACGATGTCCGCGACATCGACTGGAACGTCACCGCCCGTCTCGGCGAGCCTTACCGCAAAAAGTTCGTCGAGGAGCGCGAGGTCACCGTGATGATCGTCCTCGAAGACACTCCCAGCCTCCAATTCGGCTCCGGTGCGCAATCCAAACGCGAAGCCCTGCTTGAACTTGCCGGTCTCGTTATGTTGCTCGGCGCGGTCAACCGCGACCGGGTCGGCTTCGTCCATGTCACGCACGACGGCTACACGCTCCGCGAACCGGTGCGCGGACGTGGCCCCATTCTTCACGCCGCCGCATCCTTGCTCGGCGCAGAAGCGCCTGCGCTCAAATCCCAAACCCCAAACCCCAAATCTCAAATCCCCTGGCGTCTGCTGGCCCGCGCCGCGCCCAAACACAGCGTGCTGATCTGGCTCGGAGACTTCTCCCCGCAACCTGTCCCTGAAGGTTGGGCGGTCATGCGAAAACGTTATCAACCCATGGGCTTTCGCGTCGACGACCCGTGGGATCGCGTCTTGCCCGAGGGCGAAGCCTTTGCCGCCTACGATCCCGTCAGCGGACAACTCGTCACCCTCGAAAACTCCGCCGGCGAACGCATCGCGCATGCCCGTTGGCGCGAGGAACGCGAGGAAGCCTGGCGAACCCTTTTCCCTGATTCACTCGCCCGCCTCGTCGTCGGCACCAACGAAGACCGCCTCGACGCCCTCGTCCGTTTTTTCCACGCCCGGCAATCACGCTGATCCCCACGTTGAAAGACCTCGTGTTCCAATCTCCCTACTGGCTACTCGCCCTGCTGCTCATCCCGGCGGTGCTCTGGTTGCGCTCGCGTCGGTCCGTGCCGGTGTTGCTGGTGCCGTTCGCCGCCGCCTGGCACCGCCCGTCCATCGCCTCGCCGTCCCGCTGGCCGGTCGGCCTGACCGTGTTCGGCATGATACTGCTGATCGTTGCCCTGGCCCGCCCGCAACGCGTCGAGGACAAGCGCGAAATCCGCACCGAGGGTTACGACATCATGCTCGCGATCGACCTCTCCGGTTCGATGCTTTCCGAGGACTACGAAAAAGGTGACGTGCGCATCAACCGCCTCGATGCCGTCAAACCCGTCATCAAAGCGTTCATCAATGACCGCCCCAGCGACCGCATCGGCATCGTGGTGTTTTCCGGACGCGCCTATACCTTGGCCCCGCTCACGTTTGATCACGACTGGCTGGCCCGCCAAGTCGAGCGGCTCAAGGTCGGCCTCATCGAAGACGGCACCGCCATCGGCGACGGCCTCGGCCTCGCCCTCACGCGTCTCGAACAAGCCGCCCATGAAAACGCCGGCCACCGCCAGGGCGCGTTCACCGTGGTCCTCACCGATGGTGCCAACAACCGCGGCACACTCACCCCGTTGCAAGCCGCCGCCATCGCCAAAGGCCGTGGCATTCCCGTTTACACCATCGGTGCGGGTCGCGATGGCATCGTCCCTTTCCCGGTGTTCAACCAAGCCGGCGAACGCATCGGCACTTCCCGCCGCATGTCCGATCTCGACCAAAACGCCCTCATCGAAATTTCCAACCTGACTGGCGGACACTCCTACCGGGCCGATGATTCCAAGACCATCGAGTCCGCGTTCAAGTCCATCGACCGTGCCCAAAAAATCGAATTTCAAGCCAAGAGCTACCTGTTGACCACCGAGCTGTTCGCATGGTTGGCCGCGCCCGGTCTTGGATGCCTCCTGCTCGCCTCCTTGTTCGCCTCCTCTCAACGCCTGCGCGCCGCCCGCGACGCCGAACATCTCCCCGCCCGCGCATGACGTTTTACTGGCCCCACGCTTTCTGGCTGTTGCTCATCCCGCTGGTGCTGATCGCGCTCGACCTGCGCCGTCGCCGCACCGCCACGGCCAACGCGCACCCCAAAATCACCCGGGCCGAGGCGAAACATGCATCGCTCGTCCTCACACCCGCGTCGGGTCGGTCCGGTGGTTCGCGGGTGCGCGTCCTCTTCTATCTGGGGCTCGTCGCCGCGACGTTTGCCCTCGCCCGCCCGCAATGGGGACGCTTGGAAGAACCCGTCTTTGACCAGGCCCGCGAAATCATCATCGCCCTCGATTTGTCGCGCAGCATGTTGGCCCAGGACGTAAAACCCTCCCGCCTCGAACGCGCCCGTTTGCTCATCACCAGCCTCCTCGAACGGCTCAAGGGCGAACGCGTCGGGCTCATCGTTTTTTCAGGCACCGCATTCCTGCAAAGCCCGCTCAGCGCCGACTACGAAATCCTTCGCGAGTTTTTGCCCGTGCTCAATCCGGACTACTTGCCCGAGGGCGGCACCGACTACGACGCGTTGCTGGACACCACCGTTTCCGCCTTCGGCACGTCCAACGCCGCCGACCGCTTTCTCATCGTCCTCAGCGACGGCGAGGCCCAGTCCGAAACTTGGCAGAAACACCTCGGTGAACTCAAAACCAAGGGCATCCGCGTTCTCAGCCTTGGCATCGGCACCGCAGCCGGAGCGATCATTCCCGACGGCGAGGGTGCCTTCGTGAAAGACGAACACGGTGCCGTCGTGCTCTCCAAACTCAACAATACCACGTTGCGCGAACTGGCCGACAAAACCGACGGCGTCTATACTGACGCGAGTTCCTGGGTCGATCTTTCCCAACTCATCGAAAACACCGTCAACCAAGGCCGTCGCGGAGAGTTCAAAGAAACCAGTCACGTGCGCCTGGCCGAACGTTACCAATGGCCGCTCGCCGCCGCACTGGTGTTTCTCTTGCTCAGCTTCTGGCGCGAGTTCCCCGTGCGCCCCAAGCCCCGTCCGCTTCAGCTCGCCTCGCCCGCGCTTAAAACCGCCGCCTCGCTCCTTCTGCTCGTCGCGCTGATTCATCCCACCTCCTCCGCGCGCGCTGCCGCCAAGGCAGCCGAAGCCTCCGAGGCCGACGCGCTGGCCGCTCCGCTCACGCAGTTGATCGGACGCCTCTCTCGAAACGACCATCCGGGTGCCAAGGATTACGCCGAGCTCGCGCGGACCACGATCACCTACGGAGAACGCACCAAGGCCTCGCAAAAAACCGTGCCCGAGGGTGCCGTGCGCGACGCCCTTGCCGGTGTCTCCGCAGGTGCTGAACTCGACCCGAAAGCCGCCGACTGGCCCGCCTTGCGCGAGCAACTGGAAGCCTTGCTCCCCAAAAAAGATCCGCCTCCGCCCAAGCAGGACAAACCCAAACCCGACGAAAAAAAGCCCGATCAAAACAAAGACGGCCAAAAGTCCGACCAGCAGGACTCGAAGGGCGACAAGGGCGACCAATCGAAGCAATCCGACCAAGACAAAAAAGATCAGTCCAAGCCTGACCAATCCAAGTCCGACGAAAATAAAAATGGCGGCGGCGAAAAATCATCGGGCTCGGATCAACAACAGTCCGACTCACAAAAAAATCCCGACACCAAAGGACAGTCCGCTTTCGGTGACATGAAGAAAGATCCCGCCGAGAAAAAGCCGCAGCCCCAACCGGGCACCGCCGAGAAAAAACCGGATCAACCCGAGACGCCCGAATCCGGTGAAATGCAACAGGTCGGCGGAGCCACGGAGCAGACGTCCACCGACCCCGCCAAACTGGACCCCAACCTGGCCATCCCGCTGCAAAAACTGGATCAGGTAAAACAAGGCGACTCACCCGCCCGCCTTTTTCAAATCCTGCAAGGCCCCCCTTCCGACACGCCCACTCCCGCCAACAAGGGTAAAAACTGGTGATCTATTTTCCGATGCTCCGCCGCCTTCTCTTCCCGTTTTTCTTCACGCTTGCCGCCGCGCTGCACGCCCAGACCGTGCACTGGGAACCCGGCGCCGGCACCCTCGCGCTCAACCAACTCAGCGAACTCAGTCTCGTGTTCGAACAATGCGAACCGGACGGCACACTCACCTTACCCAAAGTCCCCGGACTCGAATTCGGCCAGCCCAACCGTTCCCAAAGCAGTTCTTTTGTCGTCAACAATTCCAAGACGACCTCCACCAAGACGGTCACCTACACCTTTCGCGTCCGCCCCTCCGAGCAGCACACCCTGCGCATCCCCGCCTTCACTGTTGAAACCGACAAAGGCAGCCAGCCCGTGGCAGCTGCCACCTTCGAGGTCGGCGCCGCCACTGTCGGCCAGTCCGGCCAATCCCTCGAAAACGTCGCCCAATCCCGCTTCACGATTCCGGCCAACGAGGTCTGGGCCGGCGAGGTGTTCCCGCTCACTTACTCCCTCAACGCATCCAAACGTTACCTCTACAACCTCAACAAGGACTTCGATTGGGATACCCAACCACTAACGATCGAACCTTGGTCAAACCCGGATCAGATCGAAGCCATGCTCAACAACGAGCCCCGCATCTCGGTGGTCTACAAAACCCGAGCCCTCGTCAAAACGCCCGGCACTTTCCCGCTCAAATCCGCCACCCAGCTCGTTAACATCAGCACCGGCAACTCCGGTTTCGGACTCTTCTCTCGCGCCAACCTTCAGCAATTCGAAATCACCAGCCAGCCCGCCAGCCTCACCGTTAAACCTCTGCCTTCGCCTGCCCCGGCTGGTTTCACCGGAGCCGTCGGCAAATTCACCCTCGATTCCAAAGTGGTGCCCGCGACCGCCGCCGTCGGCGAACCCATCACTTGGACGCTCACCCTCGACGGCATCGGTAACTGGCCCGACATCGCCGGTCTTCCCTCGCGTTCCGTCTCTAAGGATTTCCGCATTGTTCAACCGCAGGCCAAACGCACCCCCAAAGACGGCTCGCTCTTCGATGCATCGATCACCGAAGACATCGTGCTGATCCCGACCAAGCCCGGCACCTACACGCTCGGCCCCGTTACCTTTACCCTCTTCAACCCCGTCACCGGAGCCTACGAAACGCAACGCACCGAACCGGTCACGATCACCGTCTCCCCCGGCGCAACGACCAACCTCGCGTCCACGTCCGCCACTCCAACCGCCAACACGACGGGCCCCTCCGACTCCCCGCCCGCCAAACCCGCAGTCGAACGCGCTTCCGCTCCATCGGCATCCATCCCTCGTGATCCACTTCCTCCGGGTGGCACCAGCCTGGCACCACTCACACGTTCAACCCTCGTGCTCGGCTTGCTGCTCTCCGCGCTCCTTCCGCTGACAGTCTGGTATATCCTCGCCCTGCGACGCGCCCGCGTGACCGATCCCGGACGGCCCTTGCGTGAAGCTCACCAACGGCTCGCCCTCACCATCCGCGAGTTGAACGCCGCCCACTCCGAGGGTTCCGACCTCCGGCTCGCGCTCCAACGCTGGCAGACCGACACCTCGATCCTTTGGCGACTGCCCATCGCCGTGCCTACGTCTGCTCACTTCTCCAACGATACGTGGTCCACCTTGTGGGCCGAGTCAGACCGCACGCTCTACAGTGAAGCCGCACTCCCCGCCGACTGGTGTGACCGCGCCCTGCAGGCCCTGCCCCTTCGCCGTGCGCCGTCCTTCTCGGTTTTTCAGCTCTTACTCGCCCGTAACCTGCTCCCGCTCTTCGTCCTCATCGCTTCGCTTGTTACCGCTCACACGGCCTTCGCAGACGACGCCCGCGACGCCTACGAAAAAGGCGACTTCGCCACCGCCGGCACCGCGTGGAGCGACACCCTCAAAACCGCGCCCACCGACTGGTCCGCGCATCACAACCTCTCGCTGGCGCTCATCCAGCAAGACCACGCCGGCGAAGCCGCCGGCCATGCGCTGGCCGCGTTTGTGCAACAACCGCAGAACCCGTCCGTCGACTGGCATCTCGGCTACGCCTTCAAAAACGCCGGCGTCACCCCGCTCGTGCTCAAGCCCTTCCTCACCGACGCCCCCGCCGCCGCGCTGGCCCGACTCGCCTCGCCGACCCGCTGGCAATTCGCGTTGATCGCCTCCGCCTGGCTCAGCGCTCTGGCCATTTCCCTTGGTCTTTACGGAGCCTATCGCAAGCGGTCGCTCCGGTGGGTCTCCATTCCCCTGATGGTCGTCTCCCTGCTGCTCGCCGCCGCGTCGGGCGTGAGCCTGCACATCTACGGTCCCCTCACCGACACCCGCGCCGTCATCGTAGTGACCGCGACGACACTCCGCTCAATTCCCACCGACGTCGATGCGCCGCAAAAATCCACTGCGCTCGCGGTCGGCGTGATCGCCAACACCGACAAGGCCTTCCTCGGCTGGCGCCGCCTCGTCTTCACCGACGGCCAGACCGGCTGGGTGCGCGTCGAGGCGCTCGTTCCGCTCTGGCGATAACTCAACCGAGCAACGCTTCGCGCATCGCGCGGAACTTGAGTTCGGTTTCAACGTATTCCCGCTCGGGGTCCGACCCGGCCACGATGCCGGCACCGGCATAGACACGCGCCGTGTTCCCCTCGACCAACGCCGAGCGGATTCCCACCAGAAATTCGCCGCCACCCCGCGCATTCATCCAACCGATCGCGCCCGCATAGAGTCCCCTCGGAAACCCCTCCAGCCCGCGAATCCTAGCCACCGCCTCGTCACGCGGCGTCCCGCCCACCGCCGGGGTCGGATGCAAGCACGCCAGTGCATCCAGCAAATGAATACCCGTCGGCAACGCCGCCGTGACCGGCGTGTGCAGGTGCTGCACATTGGCCAGCTTTCTCAGCACGGGCTCAGCCGGAAACTGCGGCGTGATTCCCAACGGCTCCAATCGGCGAACAATCGAGTCCAGCACATGCCGGTGCTCGCGGAGGTCCTTTTCACTGCCGAGCAACCCGGCGCCGAGCGCGGCGTCCTCGCTCGCGCCAATCCCGCGGCGGGAGGAACCGGCCAGCGCTTCGGTTTCCAGCATTCCCTTGCTTACGCGCACCAGCCGCTCGGGACTTGCGCCGATAAAACTCTGTCCGCGACCATTCGCCACCGAGAAACTGTAGCACTCGGGGAAACGCTCACGCAGACCGTTGAGCAACCGAAGCGGATGCAGCGGCGCATCGGCGTGCATGTCCTGGGCACGGGCTAGCACGATTTTTTTAACAGAACCCTCCGCAATCGCCGCCAATCCGCCGCCGACCGCCGCTCGGTAGTCGCCCACTTCGGAGGTGTTGAACTCACTCCTGCTCCCGCCGCCATCGGACGTCTTCTCGCCGTAATCAACGTTCTGAAACTTGGAGTGCGCGCGCCAGACCCGCTCGGCCAGCGTTGCCAGATCGGCATCGGGCGCGACGAGCAGATTGGCCACCGCCGTCGTCACGTCTCCCGCCCGCGCCACCTGCCAGCGCGGCACAAACACGCGCGATGCCGGGAAAGCCTCACCTGCCTCAACCTCATCGAGAAACGCAAACGCCCCGAAAAAATGCGGTCCGCCGAAAGGGGCGTCCACGTCGCCGACCGCGATCGTGCGATCCAGCACATCGTCGATAAAACGCTGTGCTGCCGCGAACCGGTCCGGACCCGACGCCTCGTGAATCAAGACGGCCTCGGCCCCGGCGATGGTCGTCTGGATATTCGGCCGCTCCGCATAGAAATGCAGTTCACCCGGCTCAAAAATCGCCTCCAACACGGCGAGCGGATCAAGCGCACCGACCTTTACCGAAATACTCACCAATCGCGGTCGCCCGTCCGATCGCGCCGCCTTGCGGCACTGGCGCAGGAACGCGACCAGCGCCTCAGGCGAAGCATTCGCGGAGGGGTTGATGGGCAGGATGGTCATCCGAATCTTTCTCTTTCTTCTTTCTCGTAATCTTTCTCCTCGTTTTTCGGATTCGATCGAACGCTGACGAACGAGAATGATTAAGAAGAACGAGAATGATTTTAACCGGCCTTCGGCTCCACTTGCGGACGCGGGAAGAGAATCGCCGTCTCGGCGACTTTCGAGCCGGTAAGGCGTGAGCCCCACACGAGTTCATCCTTCCAGACGGTGCCTGCGGTGTAGCCGAGGACGCCGTGAATTTTAACCGTCGTGTCGGGCATGACGGCGGGTAGCAACGACACGCCGAGACGCAGCGCCTCGGCCATGGTGGCGAGCGCGGTTTTGAGCAGCGCCTGATCCTTCGGCTCGGACGACTTGCCGAGTTTCCACGGCGCACGCGTCTCGATGTAGGCGTTGGTCGCGGTGATGAACGCAAACGTGCGCTCGAGCGCGATGTGGAACTGGAAGCCTTCGTGCAACGCGATGACTTCGTCGCGAGTTTTCACCCACAACGCCTGCAAGTCTTGCTCGGGCTGTTCGGAAACCTCCGCCGCAGGCACCAAACCACCGCCAAAGCGGTTGGTCATGTTGAGCGTGCGATTGACGAGGTTGCCCAGATTGTTGGCGAGCTCGGCGTTGTAGCGGGCAAGGAACTGATTGAGCGAAAAATCGCTGTCTTGTCCGACGCTCATCTCGCGGATCATGAAGTAGCGCAGAGCATCCACGCCGTATTTGTCGGCGAACTCGGCGGCATCGACGAAGTTGCCGGTGCTCTTCGACATTTTGCTGCCGTTGATCGACCACCAGCCGTGGGCCAGAAGCGACTTGGGCGGTTCGATGCCGCAGGCCTTGAGCATGATCGGCCAGTAAACGGCGTGCGGCGGCACCAGGATGTCCTTGCCGATCACGTGGAAATCGGCCGGCCAGAACTCGGGCTTGTCCACAACCGCCGTGTAGTAGTTCACCAACGCGTCAAACCACACGTAGGTCACAAAGTTTTCGTCGAAGGGTAGCGTGATGCCCCACTCGAGGCGTTCCTTCGGACGGGAAATGCAGAGGTCGTTGAGCGGCTCGGAGAGGAACTCGAGCACCTGCTTCTGGCGGTAGCGGGGGAAGACGAAGTTCTCGTTGGCCTTGAGGTGATCGACGAGCCACGGCTGATACTGCTGGAGTTTAAAAAAGTAGTTGGACTCGGTGATCTCGGTGACCTCGCCGAAGAGTTCCGGCCACGAGCCGTCGGGATTGCGGTCCTTGTCCTGAAGAAACTGCTCCTGACGCGTGGAATAGAATCCCTTGTATTCCGCCTTGTAGATCTCGCCCTTGTCGAAGAGCTGCTGGAGCAGTTGGCGGACAACTTTCTTGTGACGCTCCTCGGTGGTGCGGATGAAGTCGTTGTTGGAAATGTTGAGCTTCTTGCAGAGCGCGCGGAACTCCTCGGACACCTCGTCGCAAAACTGCTGGGGCGGGATGCCGCGTTTTTTGGCGCTTTGCTGGACCTTCTGGCCGTGCTCGTCGACGCCGGTGAGGAAATAGACGTTGTCGCCCATCAACCGCCGGAACCGGGCAATGACGTCCGTCAGCACCTTTTCGTAGGCATGGCCTAGGTGTGGCGAACCGTTCACGTAGTCGATGGCGGTCGTGATGTAGAAGTTCTTCATGGGCGGAAAGGGAAACAGAAGGCACCCGCCGGCAAATGTCGAAGATTTTGCAGGGGGCACTGCGAGGAGGGTCCACCCTGCCGACTGCCTCGCAAACTGCGTAGTTAGTAGAGGTAGGTAAGCCCGATGAACGGTTCCACGTCGGGCGCCGCCGGGGTCACCCCGAAATTACAGCCGCAATCGAAGTAAAAGTCGGGCGTGAAAAAGTAATAGACTCCGACATTAACCTGCGCGCTCCAATCGAGACCGGCCTCGGTGGGTAACACAGAGTAGAATTCAAGGTAGCCGCTTATTTTTCCCGAAAAGGTCCGGGAAAGAACCAGCGATTCAACCCACTGGAAGTCGTAGCCGGTGTCGGTAGAGTCGGCCACAGCGTCAAACCCGGTCATGATCACCAGTGACCAGTCAACGGGAAGCGTGACCGCAAAAGGCAGGATCAGTCCGCCCTCTGTCTGATCGGAACCGGAATCGCCCAGACCGAGCGGGACTTTCACATAGGGTAACAGCGCGAAAGCCGTTTCCCCCGTCTGCGTGCCGGCGTTGTCGTGTCCCCACAGGCTGTATTTGCAGCGCAACGTGACATCGCCCCAATCGTGCGTGGTCGTGGTAACGCCCGCCATTTTCGTGCGTTCATGGTAATAGCCGTCGAACCCGACACCGATGTCGGTGCGTGCGTTGAGTCCGTAGGTGACGAGCACCGGCATGACATTGAGCGTGTCGGTTCCCTGCCCGGACGTTTCGTAAACATCGACCTCCACCAGTATCCGGCCGGCGGGAACCACGAAGGGATCATCCGACGTCTGCGCCTGCGCCAGACCCGCCATGGCGACGAACACACCTGCGGACATTCCCCTTAAGCGGAACGGATGCATTTGACGGAGATGATGCAAAACTCGCGGAAGCAGGCGGTCAGGCGGACGGGGACAATCCGATGAGTCCATAGAAGCCCTGCAACCACTCGGCGGGCAGCAACGTATCGACGAGAAGCTTCACATTGAGCACGATGATGACGATCGTGATGGTCCAGCCCAGCAGCTTGATCCAAAGCGGATTCACCAAGTCGCCCATCTTTGAGCGGTCGCCGGTGAAGCGCATGAGCGGCCAGCAAGCGAAGCCGAGTTGCATGCTTAGACACACCTGGCTGGCCACGAGCAATGCCGTGCTCTTCTCTTCGCCAAACATGCCGATCACCACCACCGCCGGCACGATGGCAATCGCCCGGGTGATGAGCCTCCGCAGCCAGGGACGCAGGCGGATGTTGAGAAATCCTTCCATCACTATCTGCCCGGCCAGCGTGCCTGTGAGCGTCGAGTTTTGGCCCGACGCCAGCAGGGCGATCGCAAACAACGCGCTCGCAAACGTCACTCCGAGCACGCCGTCCAGCAGGTGATACGCCTCCTGGATCTCGCCCACGTTTTCATGTCCGGTGCCGTGAAAGGCCGCCGCTGCCAGGACGAGAATCGCCCCGTTGATGAACAGGGCAAACATCAGCGCGAAGGTGGAATCGATGGTCGCATATTTGACCGCCTCGCGCTTGCCCGCCGGGGTGCGCTCGAATTTCCGCGTCTGCACGATCGAAGAATGCAGGTAGAGGTTATGCGGCATGACGGTCGCACCGATAATACCGATGGCGATATAGAGCATCTGCGGATTGCGCAGGATTTCGACGGTGGGAACGAAGCCGTTGAGCACCCCGCCCATATCGGGCTTGGCCACAAATATCTCGACCAGGAAACAACCGGCGATGGTCGCGATCAGCGTGATGACGATCGCCTCGATGTAACGAAATCCCTTTTGTTGCAGAAGGAGGACCACCAGCACGTCGGCCACGGTGATGATGCACCCCCACACCAGCGGGATACCAAAGAGCAACTGCAACGCGATGGCCGAGCCGATAACCTCAGCCAAATCGCACGCGGCGATGGCCAGTTCACAAAGAATCCACTGAAACCAAACGACCGGCGTCGAATAATGGTCTCGGCAGGCTTGCGCGAGATCGCGGCCCGTGGCCACCCCTAGTTTCACGCACAGGTGCTGGAGCAGGATCGCCATCAGATTCGAAATCATGATGACCGACAACAACGTGTAGCCGAACTGTGCTCCGCCCGCCAGATCGGTGGCCCAGTTACCCGGGTCCATGTAGCCGACCGCCACCAAAAATCCCGGACCGGCGAACGCCAGGACCTTCCGCCAAACCGCAGTCCCTGCACCCGGCACACCAATCGTGCGATGCACCTCTGGCAAGGAGTCCGCCCCAGCGTCGCGCCGCCATACTCGGGGCGCGTCCGTCTCGGCTGCCTCGGTCACGTCGGCAGGTGATGACACTGGAATCGCAGGTTCTATGTTCGGCATTGGTATTCTCGAATACCTTAAAACAACCCCAAGATTTATAATCAAGTAACAAATTTAGGTAAGGCTAATTCAGGGATAAATCTCCGCTGCTTTCCTTTGTTTTCAAGGCTTACGCTTGCTTCGAATTCCGAAGACTGGTCAGCCTTTGCACCGATGTCGCAGTCGTTTGCCCGCATGGTATTTGCGTTCACGGCGCTTTTTTTCGCCGCGTTCTTCCTCTGGCCCATATTCCAGATTCTCAAAGGCGGCTTCATCGACGCCGACGGACACCTCACGTTTTCCTACGTAGGTGCGCTTTTGGCCGACCCGCTTTACTTGGGTGGCATCGGTAACTCCTTCCTGCTGGCCTGCGCCACGACAACGCTCACCTTTCTGATCGCGTTGCCCCTGGCGTTCATCAGCGACCGGTTCCGCTTCCCTGGAAAAGCCCTGCTCGGCTCCATCGTGCTGATTCCCATGATCCTTCCGCCCTTCGTCGGAGCGATCGGCATCAAGCAGATCTTCGGTCAATACGGAGCGCTCAACGCGTTCCTCATCGACCTCGGTCTGCGTCCCGAGGGCTGGACACACGACTGGTTTGCGGTGAGTCCGTTCTGGGGCATCGCGATGGTCAACGCCCTCTCGCTCTACCCGATCATCTACCTCAACGCCGCCGCGTCCCTCGCCAACGTCGATCCCGCCATGGAGGAAGCCGCGCAAAATCTCGGCTGCACCGGGTTCCGTCGCTTCTTTAAAATCACCTTGCCGCTCATCCGCTCCGGTCTCTTCGCCGGCGGGACCATCGTCTTCATCTGGGCGTTCACCGAACTCGGTGTGCCGCTGATCTTCGACTATCCGCGTGTCATCGCGGTGCAGATTTTTTACGGCCTGAAAGACATCGGCGGCAACCCCGCGCCCTATGCGCTGGTCGCCATCATGCTCGTGAGCACCACCCTCCTCTACGCCATCGGCAAGGGCCTCTTCGGCCGTCAGACCCACGCCATGATGGCCAAGGCCACCAGCTCGGGCAGCGCACGTGATTTGCCCCGTCTCCAAGCCTGGTTGTGCACACTGGCGTTCGCCGGAATCACGTTCATCGCGGTGCTGCCGCATATCGGAGTGATTCTCGTGGCGTTCTCCCGCGACTGGTATGCGAGCGTGTTGCCGCAGCACTTCACCTTGGAGAACTTCCAACTCGCCCTAGGCAACAACCTCACGGTTCCCGCCATCGCCAACTCGCTCAAGTTCGCCAGCCTATCGACCGTCGTCGACGTGTTCCTCGGCATCGCCATCGCCTACGTGGTGGTGCGCTCGAAAATCCCCGGCCGCCAGATCCTCGATTTCCTCGCTATGATGCCGCTCGCCGTGCCCGGTCTCGTG
Organism: Opitutaceae bacterium; assembly: GCA_041671745.1. Classification (GTDB taxonomy): domain Bacteria; phylum Verrucomicrobiota; class Verrucomicrobiia; order Opitutales; family Opitutaceae; genus Rariglobus. Next base: position 125,829 of record JBAZBC010000004.1, read on the forward strand.
CTCGCCTTCGGCTACCTCGCGATGAGTCAGGAAGGGAAATTTTTCTCCTTCATCAACCCAGTCCAGAACCCGACCGTCCTCCTCATCATCGCATACTCGGTGCGCCGGTTACCCTACGTGGTGCGTTCGGCGGCCGCGGGGTTTCAGCAGACCAGCGAGACGCTCGAAGAGGCCGCGCAAAACCTCGGCTGCCCTCCGCTCAAAGCGGTCTTCAAGATCACACTGCCGCTCATCGCCGCCAATCTCATCGCGGGCGGACTGCTGGCCTTTGCCTTCGCCATGCTGGAGGTGAGCGATTCGCTGATCCTCGCGCAGAAACAGGCGTTCTACCCGATCACCAAGTCGATTCTGGAACTCTTCCAACTTCTCGGTGACGGCAAATTCATCGCCAGCGCCCTCGGCGTCTGGGCCATGGTCTTCCTCGGTGTGACCATTGTAGGCATGAGCCTCATCCTCGGAAAAAAGATGGGCGCGATCTTCCGCGTCTGATCCGCTTCACGACTGATGTTGTCCCTCGTTTTTGTTTCCCTGCTTTGGGCATTCTCCTTCGGTCTGATCAAAGGCCGGCTCGCCGGCCTTGATCCCGTCGCGGTGAGCGTGTTGCGACTGGCCTTCGCGACGATGGTATTTCTGCCGTTCCTGCGTCCGCGTGCGTTGCCGCGACGCGATATCATCGGACTCGCCTTCATCGGCGCGATCCAGTTCGGCGTCATGTATGCGCTCTACACCGCCGCCTACGGCTACCTGAAGGCGCATGAAGTCGCGCTCGCGACGATCCTCACGCCCGTCTACGTCGCGCTGATCGACGCCGCTGTGGAGAATCGCACGCGCTGGCGGCACATGGTCGCCGCGTCGCTGGCCGTGCTCGGTGCCGGTGTGCTCATCTGGCAAAACCGCACCAGCGATACGATCGTCACCGGCTTTCTCATCGTGCAGGGTGCCAACCTCTGCTTCGCCGCCGGACAGGTTGCCTACAAACGCATCCGCCCTACGTTACCCAAAAACGTAAGCGATGCGGGGATCTTTTTCTGGCCGTGTTTGGGCGCCACGGCGATCACGCTCGTTATCTCCGCCTTCCACACCGACTGGTTGGCGTTCCGTCCGAGTGCATCGCAATGGGGCGTGCTGGCTTATCTCGGCATACTTGCCTCGGGCCTCGGGTTTTTCCTGTGGAATTACGGTGCGACCCGGGTGAATACCGGAACACTCGCCGCATTCAACAACGCCAAGGTTCCCCTCGGCGTCGTCTGCTCACTGGTTATATTCCATGAAACCACGGCCAGCCTGACCCGCCTGGCCATAAGCCTCGGACTGCTCGTCACCGCCGTGCTCGTCGCCGAATGGAAACCGGTGGCCACAAAAAAAGCGGGCCGTTAAAGGCCCGCCTGAAATAGAACCGACCGCAGCCGGTTCTTAGCTGGAGTAGAACGCGTTGATCTTGTCCGCGACGTCACGGAAGCCGATGTCTTCGCTGTAAAGGATCTTATACTCGGTGATGGCATCTTGCTTCTTATTCATGGCTTCGTAGCACTCGGCGAGCTGGTAGATGACGTCCTTTTTGAGGTCGTCCATGGTCTCGAGTTCGCTCTTTGCGGTCTGGAACTGGGCCACGGCCAGATCGAACATTTTGCGAACCTTGAGCGCCTTGCCCATGCCCGTGATCGCCGCGAGGCGGACCTTGGGATTCTTCTGGGCCTGCTGATAGTTGGCGATGGCGTTCTGGTAGTCGCCGGCCTCGAAGTAGAGATTCCCAAGCGTGAAGCGCGCCGCGTAATCGTTCGGGTAGCGTTCGACGTAGGACTTCGCCTCGCTGAGCTGTGTCTCGGTAAACTCACGCTTGGCCTTCGCCAGCGCGGCGGTGAGCTCGGCATTGTCAGGAGCGGCAGTCACCTGGGCTTCGAGATCCTTGACGCGTTTATCGAGAATGGCGTTGAGCAGATCGGATTCCTGCTGGCCGAGGGAGGAATCGGCGGCGCCACTGGGAAGCGCGCGGGCCTTGCGGATGTATTCGAGGGCTTCTTCAAGCTTGTTGAGCTTCTTGTAGCCGTCGGCGACGCTGCGGTAGTGATTGAGATTGTCGGGCTGCGCATTGAGCCGGACAAGGGCTTCATCGATCAACCGCTGAGTCATCTCGTCGGAAGTGACGATCTTGGATGCCTGCTCCAGCATGGTGGACTGGGCCTCATCCTTGAGCTTCTCGCGGAAGGAACCTTTGTCTTCCCAATTGCCCGCAGTCGTGGTCTGGGCGATGGCGGCTTTGCGCATCAGCGCCAGCGCGTCGCCATCTTGAGGCTTGAGCTTGAGCAGTTCGTCGGCGGCGCGGAGTGCGTCTTTCGGACGTTTCGCGAGCAAGCAAGCCTCGCCAAAATTCAAGAGAGCCTCGCGGTCGGTCGGATGCAATTCGTGGACCGACTCCCATGCGAAGGCGACGGTCTCCGGCATGTCGAGGCCTTGGGCGGCCTCGGCGAGCAGCTTGAGCGCGGGCACACTGGTCGGATCGGCCGCCAGCATCTTGTCGGCGTTCTCCAATAGCTTGGAGGGATCTTTCTTACCGCCGCCAAATAGGAAGCCGGCCTGAGTGACCGAACCAAACGCCTTGGCAAAAAGTTTATTCTTGGAACCAAGGTGACGCAGCTGTGCTACGCGTTGCAGGCGGCGCACTGGCAGGCAGCCCGGGGCGGCTTTCAGGACTTGAGAGGTGACGTCCAAAACGTAATCGAGATTTCCGCGCTGAAGAGCGATTTGGGAGTTCTCGATTTGTTTCTGAACGCGGGGGTCGAGCGATGAAACGGGGATTTCTGGCATAGGGGATATTAGAAAGAATTCATACGCAACGAGTCGGTCAACGCTAGAGTGCCTATTAAATCACCTGCAAATCACTTCCGGAAGCACGGACCAACCGCTCTAGCCCCGCCTGAACCACCTCGGTCGTTGGGCCCTCAACCAGCAGACGGAGTTTGGCCTCGGTGCCCGAAAAACGCACCAACACCCGGCCGCGCGCACCAAGTTCCCTCTCCAGCGCAGCAATCTCCGCCGTAAGCGCGGGGCAATCCACGAGCTCCCGCTTTTCCCGAACCTTCAGGTTACGCGTGCCCTGCGGAAACTTCCTGAGCCCTTGGCGGAGTTCGGAAAGCGGCCGGCCGCTGGCCAACATCACTTCGATGACCTTCAGGGCTGCAACCAACCCGTCACCCGTCGGCGAAGTCTCCGCACAAATGATATGCCCGCTCGACTCGCCGCCCAACGTGGCCCCGTCAGTCAACATGCGCTCGATCACATAACGGTCGCCGACCGCAGTCCGGACAACCCGGCCGCCTGCGGCGGTAACCGCAGCGTCCACGCCCAGATTGCTCTGCACCGTAATCACCAGAGTCGAGGCCACCAAGCGGCCCGCGGCCAGCGCATGCAGTGCCAGTAACGTCAACACCTCGTCGCCATCAAGCACCGAGCCCGTTTCATCACACAAGATGCAGCGGTCACCGTCTCCGTCATGGGCGATCCCCAGACGCGCACCCGTTGTGAGAACCTGGGCAGCAAGTTTATCCGGATGTTCGCTGCCGACACCGTCGTTGATGTTTCGGCCGTCGGGCAAGTCGCCTATTCCGATCACCTCGGCACCAAGCGCCCGCAGCACCACGGGACTGGTCGGCGTGGTCGCCCCGTTGGCCGTATCCAACACGATCCGCCAGCCCGCCAGTGACTGCGCAGGCAAAAGCCCCCGTGCAGCCGAGATATATTCCGCGATACCCTCCTGCTCCTCCAAATTCACGAGCAGCGGCTTCGATTCAGCCGGTAAAAACGACTCGATCACCACCTCGTCAGCATCGGTGAGTTTAATTCCGGAGCCGGCAAAAAATTTAATCCCATTGTCCACCGCCGGATTGTGCGAAGCCGTGATGACCACCCCTAGAACCGCATCAGACATCCGCACCGCGCGGGCCACCGCCGGGGTTGGCAACACACCGAGCGAAACCGGCTCCAACCCGGCCGCCGCCAGTCCTGCGGCAACCGCACGCACCAGCGACTCACCCGAAGCACGCGTATCGCGACCGATCAACACGCGCCCCTTGCCTCCCACCCAGCGGCCCGCCGCCTCGCCGAGGCGCGCCGCAAAACACTCGTTGACCACCGGACCGCCATAGGGCCCACGCACACCGTCGGTCCCGAAATAGATGCGTTTCATTTTGCGAAAAATTCCCGGGTTGCCGCGATTTTTGCCTTCACTGCGCCACCCAACAAAAGCTCCCTCGCCTGCTCCGCACCCGCAGACACCGACGGTGTTCGCCCGGTGATCCAGAGTGAAGTGGCGGTATTCAACACGATGGTATCAACCAGACCGGCCGGACCACGCCCCGCGAGAACCGCGTCCACGATCGCCAGATTGGTCGTCAAGTCACCGCCTTCGAGATCGGCAAATGGCGAGCTCCGGAATCCGTGTTCGGATGCGTTCCAAATCCCGTCGATGTCGCGGAGGCGGCCGACACCGCGAACCCGGTTGGGCGTGGCCGTAGTCAGTTCGTCGATACCTCGCCCCGGCGCGATCACGCCGTGCGCGGCCAGACCGGACTCCGTCCCGAGCAGGTCGAGCACGTCGGCGAGTTTCGTAACCCACACCTCGGAAAACACGCCGAGGAGCACATGCGCCGGCCGGCCGGGATTGATAAGAGGACCAAGGATATTGAACACCGAACGGCGCCCCTGAGCAGCCAGTTGTTTACGTGCCGGACTGATATACTTGAACGCAGGATGATACGCGGGCGCGAAGAAAAACGCGAAGCCGAGCTGTTCAAGTGCTCCGCGAATTTGCTCGGGAGATGCGTCCAAATTGAAGCCAAGTGCCGCGAGCAGGTCCGCGCTGCCGCACTTGGACGTGATGCCGCGATTGCCGTGCTTCATGACCGTCACACCGGCGCAGGCCAGCGTCAGCACCACCATGCTGGAGATATTGAAACCGCCCGCCATGTCGCCACCCGTGCCCACGATGTCGATGGCACTGGCCGACCAGCGACCGACACCGGGATCGATCGCCCGGGCACGGAAAGCCCGGGCAAACGCTGCGATTTCGCCCACCGTTTCGCCCTTGTCCGCAAGAGCCGTCAAAAAGAGTGACTTTGCCTCATCGGCTATCTCGGGAGAGGAAAGGGCTCCGGCGGCGAGTTCGATCTCGGCGGAGGAAAGTTCCTGAAGTGCCCGCAGCTTGGAGGTGAATTCGGCAATGTCTGGCATGAAGGTGCAGGAAATCGAAAAACCGCCGCGAGTGGGAAGCATAAACTCGACACCCACCCGCCTCTGTGGGAGCAAACGCAGGTGCGTCGTATCCTACTGCCACTGCTTGTTTGCCTCGCTTTCGCCCAACCCTCCCTCATTCGCGCCGCAGAGGAACCTCCGGTTCACCCTGCCGCCGAGCTCAGCACCCGTGATGCGGTGGTGCTTGGAGTAATCGAAGGCGTCACCGAATTTTTGCCCATCTCATCCACCGGTCACCTCATCATCGCCAACGCGGTGCTGAAACTCGACAGTGACGCCCCGCTCACCAATGCCGAGGGGCAGCCACTCTGGTATAAAAAGCCCTCCCCCAAGCTTCCCGAGGGGGAACCGCTCACGCTCAAACTCGCGGCCGACACTTATTGTGTCGTCATCCAGTTTGGAGCCATCGCCGCCGTCGCCGGACTCTACTGGCGGCAAATTCGGTCTATCCTACTCGGATTGGTTGGACGCGACACCGCCGGACTGCGGCTGCTTCGCAACTTGATCATTGCCTTTATCCCCGCTGCCGTGCTCGGTCTCGCACTCCACGACTGGATCGAAAAAAACCTCTTTTCCATCGCCGCGGTTGTAACTGCACAGATAAGCGGTGCGGTGCTGATGCTCGCCGCCGAACACTGGCGGAAGACCCACGCATCCACCAAGCGCGTTGAAGAACTCACGCCACGTGCCGCACTTGGAGTCGGAGCCCTGCAATGCGCCGCCCTCTGGCCCGGCACCAGCCGGTCAATGACCACGATTGTTGGCGGTTACTTCGCGGGACTCGATCCGCGCAAGGCTGCTGAATTCAGTTTTTTGCTTGGCCTGGTTACGCTTACGGCCGCCACCCTCTTTAAAAGCTACAAGTCGGGCCCCGCGATGATTGAGATATTCGGTTGGCCCCATGTGCTGTTGGGTTGCGTCGTCGCAGCCGTGACGGCCGCCATCTCGATTCGCTTTTTGATCCACTATCTGACCCGCCACGGACTCGGCTTGTTTGCCTACTACCGCCTGATCACCGCCGCCGTGCTGATCGCGTGGTTTATGATTTGAGCATCCGCAGCCGTGATAGCACTTGACGGCATAAACCGCCGGCCTCTACTTTCATCCTTTATCACTCATCACAGACCTCGATACACGAACGTCACCCACCCTTTAATCCACACCGACCATGGCTAATCCGAAACGCAAGCAGTCCAAACGCCGTAGCGCCAACCGCCGCGCCGCCAACGCTTTCAAAGCTCCCGAGCTCGCCCGTGATCCGGCCGATGGCACCGCCTTCCGCCCTCACCACGTGAATCCCGCCAACGGCACCTACCGCGGTCGCCAAGTGGTGAACGTCGAGGTCTAAACCTCGCGTCTCCATCGCGTTGAATAAAAAACCATCCCTAGCGATGGTATCCTCTTCCGGCTTAACCGGGCGCATCGCGGTTGACGCGATGGGAGGCGATTTGGGCCCACCCGAAGTGGTGGCGGCCGTAAAACTCGCCTTGACCGAATTTACCGGACTCAACCCCATCACCCTCGTGGGTGATGAAGCTGTGCTGAAGCCGCTGATCAAGCGGAATGGCCTCGACGGGCATCCCTCGTTGGGGCTTTTTCATGCCTCCGAGGTCATCACCATGGATGACAAGCCCTTGCTTGCCCTCAAGCGCAAGAAGGACGCCTCCATGTTCCGCGCCATTGAATTGGTGAAATCCGGCGAGGCGTCGGCCGTGGTCAGCTGCGGTAACACCGGAGCCTTGATGGCCGGCGGCACGATCAAATTACGCACGCTCGCCGGTATTGATCGCCCCGCCTTGGCAGCGATCATCCCTCGCAAAAACGGTTATTTCATCCTGATCGACGCCGGTGCCAACCCCGAAGCCGAAGCCGAACACCTCGTTCACAACGCCCTCCTCGGCAGTCATTACGCCCGCGTGGTTCTCGGGGTGACCACCCCTCGCGTCGGCCTGCTCACCATCGGCACCGAGGAAGGCAAGGGCAATGCCCTCGTCAGCGCGACCAACGAGCACCTGAAAAACATCGGCGACCTGATCAACTACGTCGGTCCAACCGAAGGATTCCAGGTTTTCGATGATCACTGCGATGTCGCCGTATGCGATGGGTTCGTTGGAAATCTGCTGCTCAAAAGCTGGGAATCACTCGCCCACTTCTTCTCGGCCACGCTCAAGTCCGAACTCAAGGCCAACCCGCTTCGCATGGGTGGTGCCATTCTGTCCCGAGGCGCTTTTTCAGCCCTTAAGCAGCGCATGAATCCCGAAGTTTACGGCGGTGCTCCGTTGCTGGGTCTTCGCGGCAATGTGCTCAAGGCCCACGGCTCCAGTAGTCGCCAAGCGATCAAAAACGCCATCAACGCCGCAAACAAACTCATCAAGGGCGATCTGCTGCACCTCATCGAGGCCGACGCAACTCGCGTCAACACGATCATCCGCCCACCCCAGCCCGCCGCTTCGCCGGCTCTGGAAATCCCAGCCACCTGAGACCTGACCGCAGACCCGCGTCCACGCTCTTCCGAACCGACCAACCATGGGTTCCCCCGCCATCGCCATTATCGGCACCGGCTCTTACGCCCCCGATAAAATTTTCACCAACGACGATCTTTCAAAGCTCGTCGACACATCGGACGAGTGGATTTTTTCACGCACCGGCATCCGTGAACGACGTATCGCCAGAGAGGATGAAACCACCTCTCAGATGGCTGCCAACGCCGGACGGGCCGCGCTCGCCGACTCCGGACTAAACGCCTCCGACATCGATCTGTTGATCGTTGCCACCGTCACACCCGACATGCCGATGCCGGCGACTGCGTGCTTCGTCCAACACCTCCTCGGTGTCCCGACCCACGCCGCTTGCTTCGATCTTAATGCCGCCTGCTCGGGCTTCATCTACGCCCTCGACACCGCTTGGGCCATGCTCGGTTCAGGTCGCTACCGGCATGCACTGATCATCGGTGCTGAAAAGTTTTCCACCATTCTCGACTGGAAAGATCGCACCACCTGCATCCTCTTCGGCGATGGTGCCGGAGCCGTTGTGATCGGCCCGGCCCGAGGCACCGGCAAAATCATCGGCACGAAACTCTATGCCGAGGGTGCCCACAGCGGCCTCCTGTGCGTCCCGGACACCAAAGGAGACCCGGTCGCTACCTCCCCGTTGCCCCGCACCCCCGGCACCGTGACCATGAAGGGGCGGGAAATTTTCAAAATCGCGGTGCGCGAGATGGAAGAAGCCGCCCGTGAAATATTGGACGAGCACGGCATTGCCGCATCGGAAGTCGCCTGTGTCATTCCGCATCAAGCAAACCTCCGCATCATCGGATCTATAGCCCAATATCTGAAACTCCCCGCCGAGCGATTCTTCGTGAATCTCGACCGCTACGGTAACACCTCCGCCGCATCAATTCCGCTCGCCCTCGACGAGGCCCGCCGATCCGGTCGTGTCAAAGCCGGCGACATTACTCTATTCGTGGCATTCGGGGCGGGCTTGACCTATGGTTCAGCACTGGTTCGCTGGTAACACTTTTCGACATGCCCAACTTCATCGCACGCGCCCTTCCCGCCTTCACTCTACTCGGTATTGCGCTGGCGATCTTCTCCAGCACCACCGCCCGTGCCGACCTCATATGGTCGGCCGCCACAGGATGGAAGGTTGAAGGCGGTGCCCTCGCCGGTGTGCTGCCCGAAGAGGGCCGCAACGCGCTGGACAGCATGAACAAGGCCCGCACCGAAGAGGACAAGGGCAACCACTCCTCCGCGATGTCTCGCTACGAGACCATCGCCAAGAAGTATCCCAATTCCGTCTACGCCCCCGAAGCGCTCTACCGCGCCGCCCGCATCCGCCTCGAACGCCGCCAGTATTTCAAGGCTTTCGACGAATTTCAGGATGTGGTTTCCCGTTACCCCAACTCCACACACTTCAACGAAATCGTCGGCGAACAATACCGCATTGCCAACGCCCTCGTCGACGGCAAGCGCACACGCTACTTCGGCATCATCCCCGGCTTCAAGAATCGTGCAAAGGGCATCGAGTATTTCGAGAAAATCGTGGTCACCGCCCCCTACAGCGACTACGCCCCGCTCGCTCTGATGAACATTGCCCGCGGCCACCAGAAGCTGGACCAGCCCGACGAGGCCATCGACGCGCTTGATCGCATGATCAACAACTACCAGCAGAGCCTCCTCGCCCCCGACGCCTACTATAAACTGGCCCAGACCCACGCCTCCCTCGTTCAGGGCCCCTACTACGATCAAGCTTCGACCCGCCAGGCCATCACCTACTTCGAGGACTTCCTTATTCTCTTCCCCTCCGACGTCAACGTGGCCTCCGTAGACAAAGGACTGGCCGACGTGCGCACCACCTTTGCCGAAAGCAAAATCAAGATCGGTGACTTCTACTTCTACAAACGCGACAACTACAAGGCTGCCCGCATATTCTACAACGAAGCCATCACCTCCTACCCGGACTCCCCTGCCGCCGGCGAAGCGCGTAAACGCCTCGCCGCAGTCGATGCCTCGGAGAGCAAGGCCAAGGCGCCGGTCGTGCCCCGTCCCAAGCCCAAGCACAGTTTCTGGCTGTTCTGATTCCCTTCGCCCGCCTTCGTGCGGCCCCTTTTCCATGCGTGCATTTCTCCTTGTCTGCCTCACCGTCCTCTTTCTTTCCGGTTGCTCCAACTACCACCTTGGAACCGGAGGCCAGGTCTCGTTCCACACGCTCTACGTCGCCCCCGTGGTCAATGAAGCCGGCGTGCCCCAAGCCGTCGCCATCGTCAGCACGCAACTCCGTGAAGCCTTTCTCCATGACGCCCGTGTCGTCCTCGTAAACACCCCCGAAGAAGCCGACGCCACGCTCAACGTCCGCTTGGTTTCCTACGGTCGCAAGGTGAAGACCCACGAAAGTTTTGATACCGGCTTGGCGCGTAATTTTGATGTCACGCTCAATGCCGAGGCTACGTTAACAGACAACCACAGCCGCAAACCCATCTTCGAAAACCGCAAGGCGCAGGCCGTCCGGGAAGTCTTCGCCGACAACCAATCAGGCATTGGCACCAGCCAGCAGCTTCAGGCCGAATACCAGACCATCCCCCTGCTTGCCGAAACACTCGCCAAAAACATCCGCGGCATAACGCTGGACATTTGGTAAAAACCTGACGTCGCGCGGTGAGCGACCTCAGGTTGATTCGCGAATTCGCGCTTTCCATCCCGCAAGCTTCGCCCTGATTGTGAACGCGTGAAGCACGCCTCCATTCTCGCTCCCTCGATCCTAGCCGGCGACCACGCCAATCTCGGCACCAGCGCCTCGATTGTCTCCTCATTGGGCATTCCGTGGATCCACCTTGATATTATGGACGGGCACTTCGTGCCCAACCTGACCTTCGGCCCGCAAACGGTCGCCGCCCTGCGCAAAGGCTCTTCGCTCTTCTTCGACACGCATCTCATGCTCGACGAGCCGCACCGCTATATCGAAGCGTTCGCCAAGGCAGGCTCCAACCTCATCAGTATCCACGTCGAGCCGTCCTACGACCACGCAGTCACGCTCGCCCGCATCCGTGAGTTGGGCTGCCAGAACGGTATCGTGCTAAACCCCGGGACGCCGGCGGAAGCCATCGAGCCTTTCCTTTCCCTCGTGGATCTCGTTCTCGTCATGACCGTCCAACCCGGCTTCGGCGGACAACCCTTCCGCCGCGATATGTTGCCCAAGATCGCGCAGATCGACCGCTGGCGGCAGGAACGCAACCTCGGTTTCCGCCTCGAAGTGGACGGCGGCATTGACCTAAAAACCGGCCCCGAATGCCGCTCCGTCGGCGTCGATACATTCGTCGCCGGCACATCCTTCTTCGGCGCTATGGATAAGGCGTCCGTCGCCTCAGCAGTCGCCGCTTGGTAAGTGCTCACATGTAGACCAGACCGGTGGTCTGGTTCGCCCACACCCTCTCACTGCCCTGATTATCAGGGCACAAAAAAGCCGCACTTCGATTTGAAGTGCGGCTTTTTTGAGAGTGGTGGCAAAACTCGGAATCGAACCGAGGACACGCGCATTTTCAGTGCGCTGCTCTACCAACTGAGCTATTTTGCCGTAACGGAAGGTGAGAGAAAAAGGCCCCCATGAGTGGCGTCAATGGGAATCTCCCGACTCTGTGGCGATAAATTGCCGATAGCCATCGACAAAAATATCCTCGAAGCGGTTTTAGACATACAGGTATTCCGCTTGGCGCGGACTTCCCGCTCGCCTCTGATGGTGAATCCCATGCCCACGGACCCTTATCTCGCCATCCTGGTCAGCACCGTCGAAATCGCCGGCTGGCTCGGTGGTAGCATCCTGCTCTGGCGATTACTCACCGGGCGCATGGGGCCCTCGACCCCCGTCCTCAAGCCATGGCCGATTTCATTGGAGGGGTTTGTCACGGGCATCATGTTAATCGCCGCCGGTGGATTTCTTCTGCCCCAAGCAACCAGCTATCTGAGCAACGACATTCTAGGCCCCGCTGCCTATGACGGCGAATGGTGGCTGGTCGTCCAAGGTGCCGCCTTCCAACTCGGGCTACTCGGAGGCGCACTTCTTTCCGGCATTTATCTACGATTTCAAATTAAGCGCCTGCCCAAGTTTGCACCTGTGGTCGATGAACCCACTTCAACCGTTGCGCCAACACTGCACCCACTGCTGGCCGGAACGGTGACCTTCCTGATTGCGATTCCCCTCATCGGCGCGATTTCCTTCGTTTCGAAAGTGCTGGTGGAATGGTTGGGCTTCGCTGTCGACGAACAGGAAATGATCGGCATGTTCCGTAACTTCGACGAACCCGTCCGGTTGATCTTCATGACGGTGCTCGCCGCCGTCGTCGCACCCGTGACCGAGGAGTTGGTTTTTCGCGCCGGTTTTTTCCGTTATCTGCGCACCCGCACCACACGCGGTTTCGCCCTCGTGCTGCCCGCTTTCATTTTTGCATGGCTTCACGGCAATGTGGCTGCGTTCCTGCCGCTGTTTGCCCTCGGCGTATTTTTCGCGATGGCCTACGAACGCACCGGCCGGATTTTCGTCCCCATCATCGCACACGCCCTTTTCAACCTGCACACCATCCTGCTCGTCCTGTCGGGAGTGACCTCTTGATTCCCTCCACCGCCTGCAGTCTGTAAACAACGTGAACCTCCTCTCCCCAAACGTCGCCGAATCCGTCAGCTCTCTGGGCGAACTACGTCTGATCACGGAGATCCGTCGCTGGCTGGGTGCGGCCACGCCATCCTCCCCGTTTGGCATCGGCGACGACTGCGCGGTGCTGCCGCCTTCGCGTCACCCCCAACTCGTCACCGTCGATCCGGTGGTCTACGGAGAACATTTCGACGACTCCATTCCACCACGAGCCGTCGCCGCCAAACTGCTCAAACGCAACCTCAGCGACATCGCCGCCATGGGCGGCCGCCCCCGCGCCGCCGTGGTCGCACTGGCGCTCGATCCAAAGGTAAACACGCGCTGGCTGGAGCAGTTTTACCGTGGACTCGCCGCAACCGCCGGAGCCTACGGAATCCCCATTGCCGGGGGCGACATCACTCGACAACAAGGCGGTTTCTCCGCCTCGCTCACGCTCATCGGAGAAGCAAATGGCCCGCGCATCCTCACCCGGCACGGAGCCAAGTCCGGAGACTGGATCTACGTCACCGGCACGCTCGGTGGAAGCATCCTCGGCCACCATCACCGCTTCACGCCCCGCCTCGCCGAAGGGGCCTGGCTCGCCGGACGCCGCGAGGTGCGTTCACTCATGGATCTGAGTGACGGCCTAGCCAAAGACCTCCACGCGCTCACCCCGCAAGGCACCCTTCCGTCGCTGTGTGCCCCGACCATTCCGATCAGCACCGCAGCTCGCACCCTCGCCCGACGCGACAGCCGACCTGCCCTGGCTCATGCCCTCGGTGACGGAGAAGACTTTGAGCTGTTGCTCACCCTCGCCGCCCGAGCGAATCGCCTGAAATTCGAAACCTCCTGGCGCAGAAAATTCAAAACCCGACTCACCTGCATCGGACGCTTCACGCGCACACTCGGGACCGGCGCGATCAACCTAGGCGAGTTTCAAGGATATGAGCATCTTCGCTAAACTCCGCGCCGGCGTCACCACGGCATCCGCCGACGAGACCCATGCGCTCGCGCAGGAGCTCGCCGCCGCGCTTGCCCCCGACACCACACTGGCGCTTCACGGCGACCTCGGCGTAGGCAAGACCACCTTTGTTCAAGGCCTCGCGCGCGGCCTCGGCGTAACCGACCCGGTGACGAGTCCGACCTTCAATATTTTCACGCTTTACCGTGGCAACGCCCGCACGCTTGTCCACATGGATGCCTACCGTCTCGAAAATGACCGCCAGATCGATGCGTTGATGCTGGAGGATTTTCTGGTAAGCCCCTGGTGCCTGGCCGTCGAGTGGCCTGACAAAATCGCGCCGTGGATTCCGGCCAACGCCCTGCACCTCGACCTCGGCATCACTCCCGATCAGCGGCACTCGATCCGGCTGCGCAACTGATCCGGGCACGGACCATCGGTCCGGTGACTGTCCGCAAAAAAGGCCGCCCGGTCAGGGCGGCCTTTGAAAAAAGAAAAACGAAACACTCAGCTCGCCGGTTCTTCTTCCGAAGCGGGCGCTTCGGCCGAAGCCGTTTCCGCCGCCGGTTCTTCAACCGCGGTCGTTTCAGCCGGAGCCACCACTGCGGACTTTGCGGCAGTTTCCACCGGTGCATCGGGGAAGTTCTCCGGATCGTGCTCGGCTCCTTCGATTTCCTTCTTGCGCGACTCGACCACGGGGGCCGGAGCGAAAAGACGTCCATCGATGAACTCGGTCACGTAACCTTCGCTGACCAACCAACGCAGGTCGCCGTTGAGGCGGTTGAGCTTGGCCATCTGCTCGGCGCTGAGCGTCGGAGCGGCCGGTGCCGGAGTCGCCTCGGTGGCAGTAGCTTCGCCTTCGGCAGGTGCCACTGTCTTGACCGGAGCCGCCGGAGCAGCAAAGCCAAGGAACTTTTCCGCCAGCTCGCTGGCCTTGATCATCGGATGTGTCTCCAAGAAACCAATGAGCGCACCGATCGAATCGGAGAACGTCTGGTTCGGGATGCGGAACTTGCGCTTCACTGCGCACACATAGCTGATGCCCTTCGATCCCTTCTTGAAGATCGTGAAGCCTTCGCGACGCAGACGTCCGCGCAACGCGTTGGCGGTGTCGAGCGGGAAACGGCGCTGACGCTCAAGCGCGCCGACAATCGTGCGCTGGAGTTCGCCAGGGGGCAGTGTTTCGAGATTCTTACCGGAGAAACGGACCGACTCGACCGTGCGCACGACCTTGGACTTGGCGGTCGTGAGCAGATATTGGCGGGCCTCCTCGAACGAATCAAAGGACGGTGCCACAGGAGCAGTCTCAGCGGTAGGGGTTTCAGCAGCAGCCTCGGGTGCAACTTCCGCAGTTGCCTCGACCGCTTCGGGAGCAGGCGCTACTTCGGCGTCGGCTTCGACAACGGGAGCAGCAGAAGGAGCAGGAGCGACGGCAGACGTGAGCTTCCACGTATAACGCACGGCCTTCTTCATCTTCTCCAGCCACTGCGCAATCACCTCAGGCTCGCGCACGGACTCGATCTTGTTGCGATACACCTCGAACGGCAGCTTGATGTTGGCCGCGTGGTGCTGCTGCACGATCTGGTTGTAGCGATGATAATTGGGCGGCCCGAGCAACTCGCCCGTGACGGTGCACCGATTGACAACCTGGAAGTTGCCCTTGGGCGCTTCGATCTCGACGTCAGCGGTTTCAAAAAACTGGCCGATGTGCTTTTCGATGACGTGATTGACCGCAGCCTCTTCGCTCTCAAACGGAATTCCGTCCGGAACCGAAATGGCAAACGGCGCGGGTTTACCGGCGTCGGGATTTTCCGAGGGCTTGTGCTGGACGACGGCAATGAAGCGGTCGTTCTTGCCGATGATCACCCGAGCGATCTCAAAAAGTTCGTAGGTGCGGCAGGACGCGCGAATGGCCTTGGCCAACGCAGAAAAGCCGGTGTCTTCCGGGTAGAACGTGACATTAAAAAACGGGCTGATGTAGGGACCTTGCTCGCGCGGAGCAAAACCACCCTCGCGAGGACCACCGAAACGGGGACCGCCCTGGCCGCTACGGAATTCGCCACGGGCGGGAGCGCCACCGGGACCATCCTGACGGGGAGCACGCGATTCGTAACCACCCTCGCGACGCTCACGGGAGACCGGAGCGGAAGGAGCGCCACCGGACGGAGCGGACCCACCACCCTCGCCGGGACCGGCGGGTTTGCGGAAGCCGCGACGATCACGGGACGGGCCGGGACCTCCGCCGCCGGGGCCATCGCGCCGAGGACGGTCATCACGACGAGGTTCACGCGAACCTTCGCCGGCGGGCTCTGCTTTATCTTGGGACCATTGGGTTCCAAAGCTGAAGCTTTGCAGTTGGGCCAAATCGATTTTGTTGAAATCTTTGGCCGGTTTATCGTTGGGAGGCGTCTCGGACATTCGGAGCGATGCGGGCGTAGGGGCCTGCGTAGGTGTTAACTGAAGGCGGTCTTTGGAGGCGCAAAATGCGCTTGGGCAGTCTCCATGCAGTCGGATGAGTAGCAAGCTGTTTCCCGAAGTGAGAAAAATCCATTTCGGGGCTTTACACGGCCAACGAGATTTATCTTAGTCCGCCTTCCCTTCGTTAGACATGCTCGGGTGGTGGAATTGGTAGACACACACGTTTGAGGGGCGTGTGCCGAAAGGCGTAAGGGTTCGAGTCCCTTCCCGAGCACCACTTTTCCCGTTGGGGGCGAGATACTTAAGTTTCCCCCAGTGCTAGGTTGCCGGTTCACGTGGCAACCTTCACATGTCCCACGAAACATTGTTGGCCATCGCGCGATTCGAGAATCGCAATGGCGTGATATCCTGGAGAGTCACTGGTTCGATCAACGGAGTCCGCGTTCGCCGGAACTTCAAATCGCGAGAGGAAGCAGCCGCTGAAAAAGCCGCACTAAGGAAGCGCTGAACAAAGGGTTTTTTCAAATTCGGGTTTCAAAAAGGAGGAAGCACGGTGGTTTTGGACGCTGCGGGGGGCGGGATTGTCGGGCTGGGACGTCACGCCGGTCCGGCCGGGGTGGGGCTATCACCGGTGTTCGATGCGTTTTTCGGGGCACCCGCCGGGTTTCACGCCGTCAGGGCGGTCGCGGCACGCGACCGCGCTGCGATCACCACGTTGGCCAGGCCGAAGAGCATGTGGAGCTGATGGCCGTTCTTCGCCAGTCCCCGATAACGTGTTTTCCGATACCCGAAGAGGTTTTTCACGATGAGGAAGGGGTGTTCGACGAAGGCCCGCACCGATGCCTTCGCCTTCTCCAGCGCCTTGAGCGACTCCTTCCGCTCTCCTTTCGGCCAAGGTTTTGATCAGGCTGCGTTTGCAGGCGATCGGCCAGTCGATCCCGCGCTTCAGGGCCGCGATCTCCGGGCGCTTTTCCACGCCAGTGTAGCCGGCGTCGGCATGCACCTGCTGTTCCTCGCCGTGCAGGAGTTCGGAGGTCTTCGTGATGTCGGCCACGTTGGCCGCGGTCACGACCACGGTGTGCACCAGCTTGCTGTCCCGGTCCGCGCCGATGTGCGCCTTCATCCCAAAATACCACTGGTTGCCCTTCTTGGTCTGGTGCATCTCGGGGTCACGTCCGTGTTTTTGGTTCTTCGTCGACGAGGCCGCGGCGATCAAGGTCGCGTCCACCTGGGTGCCTTCGCGCAGCAGCAGGCCTCGCTCGGCCAGATCGGCGTTGATCGCGGTGAACAGGCCTTTGCACAGGTCGTGGGTTTCGAGCAGGCGGCGGAACTTAAGCAGCGTGGTGGCGTCGGGCACGCCGCCCTCGACCAGATCGATCCGCGCAAAGCCGCGCAGCGCCTGGCTGTCTTAGCGCGTGTCTTCGAGGGCTTCGTCCGCCAGTCCATACCACTGCTGGAGGGAATAGACCCGCAGCATGCGCTCCAAACCGACCGGCGGACGGCCGCGCTCACCCTTCGGGTAATGCGGCTCGATCACCGCCAGCAACCCCGCCCACTGGATCACCTCCTCCATCCGTGCCTGGAACTTCTCTCGCCGCGTCATCTTCTTTTTCCCCGCAAACTCCATCTGCGCGATACTGCTCTGCTGGTTCATGCCTCCTCTCATAGCAACTGACGCTCCCTTTCCTTCTCCTCTCTCCTTCCGTCTGAAGATTAAATCAGCGTCTCTCTAGTGCGGTAAACGGATAACACTTTCCGCAATTGCGGGTGCCGACGCGGTGCGCTTCGCTCCTCGAAAACACACTCCAACATGTCCGCACTTGAAACAATCAAACTGCCTGAGATGGGGGAAGTCGTACCGTTGCCTCGCATCAAGGAGATTTGCGAATTTTACGGACTCACTGAGTTGTGGAAAAAAATCGAGGCCGATCCCCCGGTCCGCCCGTTCAAGAGCGACGGATGCACCGGCTGGGTAAACGAGTGGCACGGCATCAGTATTTACTCGGCGGGTTTTAAGCACGACCTGAAGTATTGGGCGGGCTACCCGAGCGAGGACGTCGCCCGGTTGGTCGCGGATGCCGAACTCATGATCGACGTCGCGCGGTTACTCAACGCGACCGCGATGGCGGAAACGATGTTTCACGGCGTGCGTGTCGGCGGACACGAACACCTGCACGCCGGATTCTCGTGGGGTTTTGGCCGCCAGCCGCTGCCCGCAGCGGCATCGTAAGCTCGCGGTAAGTTCCGGATCAGGATGAATGCGGCTGACTCCAAAAGGCTTGCCCGTCTCGGGCGGTTTGGGCTTCGGAGCGTGGGTGTGAGCAGTGATCGGAGCTCGGGCTTCTTTGCGCTGTAGCGCAGTCGACTCAGCAAGAGCGCGATCGCTATGTGATTCACCCAGTGTCGGCTCATTCGGAACCGGCGAGGTAACCACCACAGGCACAGATACCACCCGGGCGATCAGTTTACGTTCGGCTTCAAACCAAATCGCATCATCACATCCGGAGGGGCGGCCATAGTCTTGCCAAATTTGATAGGCGCAGAGCGAAACGGTAAGATGGGGATGGGTATTCATAGAATCGGGTGTGCAGGTTCGCACTCAGGCCCTCTCGATAAAACGGCCCTGCGGCGAGCCGACCCAGATTACCTCGCACGGTTCCGTCTCGAACTGGATTACCCTGAAATACCCACACCCGCCCACACGTCGGCTAACGCCCGCGCCTAGAAACATCCGCCGGCTTCTCGTTTTCGGCGTCCAACGGCTTGTCACCGACGTAGATCACGTAGGCGCTGCGCTTGGCAGTCGGGAAGAGTTTGGCGGGGATTGCCTGCGCATTGAACCCGGCGGCGCGCAGACGTTTTTCAAACGTGTGGTCGGGACTCGCCGACCAGATGGCAAGGCGTCCGCCGGGTCGAAGTTTGCCCTTCATGGTTTCGAGACCGCGCGGACTGTAGAGTCGGGTGTTGCCGTGCTGCACCATCGGCGTCGGACCGTTGTCCACATCGAGGAGAATGGCGTCATAGGAGTTCGGACGGGCTTTGTGGATCGTCTCGACCACGTCGCCCAAACGCACCTGCACGCGCGGATCGTCGAGAAGCTTGCCGTTGAGTCCGGCCATAAACGTGCGGTTCCATTCGATGACTTCGGACATAAGTTCTCCGACTTCGACCAGCGCCTTCGGACCGGCTTTGGCGAGGACGGCCTTGAGCGTATAACCCAGCCCCATGCCGCCGATTAGGGTGCGCGTTGGTGCCTTGGTATCGATGAGCGTATGCGCCAGTTCACCCAGCAGCACCTCGGAGGCACTCGTCGACGAATGCATGAGGTCCTGGCCGTTCAGGCGGACGCAATAGCTGCCGTCATGCTCGTGCAGTGAAAGCCGCGCGCCGTCGGGCGTGCGCGTCTCGGCGAGATTGTGGTGGGGTTTCATGAGATTGAGAGGTTGCCCTACTACGCCGTCGGGCTGGATTAAAAAAAGACCCGACGAGGTCGTCGGGTCTCCCAGAAGGTGCGGATGCGCCGTCAGCCTCAGTGTTTGAAGTGGCGGATGCCGGTGAAGACCATCGCCATGCCGCGCTCGTCGGCGGCCGCAATAACCTCTGCGTCGCGCACGCTACCGCCCGGCTGGATCGCGGCGGTCGCACCCGCCTCGGCGGCGGCAATGAGTCCGTCGGAAAAGGGGAACAACGCTTCCGACACGACCACTGAACCGGTGAGGTCGAGCTTGGCCTCGCCGGCTTTCCACACGGCGATGCGCGAGCTGTCCACACGCGCCATCTGGCCGGCACCGACGCCGAGCGTCTGCTCGTTCTTCACGTAGACGATGGCGTTCGATTTGACGTGTTTGCACACGCGCCAGCCGAACATCATGGTATCCCATTCTTCGGCCGTGGGCTGGCGTTTGGTGACGACCTTGAAGTCGCGCGGGTTGCCCAAAAGCTTGTTGCGGTCCTGCACGAGCAATCCGCCGACGACCGAACGCACATCCTGAAGCGAGTCGGCGCCAAGACCGTCCCTGGCGATCATCAAGCGCAGGTTCTTCTTTTTCGCAAAAATCGCCAGCGCCTCGTCGCTGAAACGCGGGGCGATGATGACCTCGGTGAAGATGTCGGCGATCTTCGCGGCGAGCGAAGCCTCCAGTGTGCGGTTGACCACGATGATGCCGCCGAACGGCGCCTGGCGGTCGGTCGAGTAAGCCTTGTCCCAGGCCGTATCCAAATCCTCGGCACTGGCGACACCGCAGGGATTGGTGTGCTTGAGAATGGCCAGCGTGGGCTTCTCGAACTCGCCGATCAGATAAGTCGCGGAGGTGATATCGAGAATGTTGTTATAGGAAAGCTCCTTGCCCTGAAGCTGCTGGAAGTGGTCGTGGAATGTGCCATAGAGCGCGGCTTGCTGGTGAGGATTCTCGCCGTAGCGAAGGGACTGGGCCTTCTTGTAGGAAAGCGTGAGCGTCTCGGGCAGGCCGCTGAGTGCGTCCATGCTGGGTTCGTCGGCCTGGGACTCGAGGTATTTGGCGATGGCGGTGTCGTAGGCACCGGTGCGCTGGAAAACCTTGAGAGCAAGCTTGCGACGGAGTGCGCCGAGGGTCGCAGGGGCGGCGAACGCGGCGAGCACGGCGTTGTAGTCGTTGTGGTCGACGACCACAGTGACACTCTCGTGGTTCTTGGCCGCGCTGCGCAGCATGGAGGGCCCGCCGATGTCGATGTTCTCGATGGCCTCCTCGAAGTGAACGTCTTTCTTGGCGACGGTCTGCTCAAACGGGTAGAGGTTGACCACAACGAGGTCGATGAGGTCGATGTTGTGCGCCTTGGCGGCGGCGAGGTGGTCGGCCTTGTCGCGACGGCAAAGGAGACCGCCGTGGATCTTCGGGTGGAGGGTTTTGACGCGGCCCTCCATCATCTCGGGAAAACCGGTGTGCTGGCTGACCTCGGTAACGGGCAGGCCCTTTTCAGCTAGGAGCTTCGCGGTGCCGCCGGTCGAAAGCAGCTTGTAGCCGTGTTGATTTACGAGGGTGGTGGCAAAGTCCACCAAACCGGTTTTGTCGCTCACCGAAAGTAGGGCCAGTTTTTCCATAAAACGTGGTTTGTGCGCCCCCGCCAAAGCAGAGGCAAGCTTGCAGTGGTCCGGACTGCCCTGACCGTCCCAACCAATCGCGCGGTTGCAATGGCGCGGGTCGTGCATTGGTTGTTGCCCGTGCCCGCTTCCCTCGCCCTTCCCGGCCTCACCGCCCGCCTCGACAAACTCGTGTATCACCACGGGGGCAAGAGCCTGCCGCCGGACAAACCGCATGCATTCGTCTATTTCATCACGATCCACAACGGCTCGGAGCACACCGTCACCTTGCTCGGCCGCAAGTGGGTCGTCACCCACGAAGACGGCAGCCAGTTGGTAATCGAAGGAGACAAGATCGTAGGCGAAACCCCGCGCCTCGCCCCCGGCGAACAATTTTCCTACAACAGTTACCACGTCTCCGCCGGGCCCGCGCGTTCGCAGGGCAGTTTCCACGGCGTCGATGATCTGGGGCGCCACATTCATGTCGTGCTGCCGGCTTTCGATATGGCGATTCCCAATGGACTTAGCGGCGCTGGACCGTGCGATGTGTAACTGGCTCGTCCGTCGTATCGGTCCTCGACTACGTATCGCACGCGGTGAATGCGCAAAACTTGCGCCTTGCGCCCGTTCGTCGCGTCCTTCCTGATCTTCCGTTTATTAAATGAAGTTAATTGATTTGAATCCAGAGGGTGGCATCGGTGCCAACTCCATGTTCGTGCAGATCGGGGATCTCAACATCCTCATCGACTGCGGACTCAACCCCAAACAAGCCGGCCGTGCCGCGACACCGCGACTTGACCTGATCAAGGACGTTGAACTCGACCTTATCCTAATCACGCACTGCCACTTGGACCACATCGGCAGTCTCCCGGTGGTGATGATGCAGCATCCGAACACGCCTGTCATCATGACGCAGTCGAGCCGCATGCTCATCGAGCGCATGTTGCACAACTCCGCCAACGTGATGATGCGCCAAAAGGAAGAGGCCAACATCCCCGACTATCCGCTTTTCACGCACAATGACATCGACCGTCTCGCCGGTCGCATCATCGGTCTGCCCTTCGGCCAGATCAAAAAATTCCACAGCAAGAAGGACGAGGTTGAGTTGCTCTTCCACCGTGCCGGCCACGTTGCCGGTGCTGGTGCGATCGAGATCCATCACAAACACCGCCACTTCTTCTTCAGCGGCGACGTGCTGTTCGAGAACCAGCGCACCCTCCAGGGCGCACAGTTCCCCGCCGGCCACTTCGAGACCATCGTTATCGAGACCACCCGCGGCACCAC
The DNA here is from genome assembly GCA_041671745.1 of Opitutaceae bacterium. Lineage (GTDB taxonomy): Bacteria > Verrucomicrobiota > Verrucomicrobiia > Opitutales > Opitutaceae > Rariglobus. The sequence continues at coordinate 147,914 of JBAZBC010000004.1, forward strand.
CGAGCGCGCCGCCGGCAAGGAACGTCTCAACGAGGTCAACCGCCTGATCGCCTCGATCAACGACACCATCAACCGCGGCGGTTCGTTCCTCATCCCCGTCTTCGCGCTGGGTCGTATGCAGGAGGTCTTCTCGATCATCCACGATGCCCGTAAATTCGGTCGTCTGGTCGATTGCCCGATCTTCGCCGCCGGTCTCGGCATGGACCTCGCCGATTACTTCGACGAGATTTCCCGCAAGACCAAGGACGTGCAATTCAGCCGCTCGGTCATCAAAGAGCTCAACGTCCAGCCCGCACCGCGCAAGCTGGTCGCCGGCGAGGACCCGAAGCAAAACGCCCTCTACATCATCAGCTCCGGCATGTTGGTCGAGCGCACGCCCAGCTACACGCTGGCCTCGGGTCTCATCGGCCACGCCCGCAACACCATCGGCTTTGTCGGTTTCTGCGATCCCGATACACCCGGCGGCCAGCTCCTCCAGACCAAGACGGGCGAAGAGTTCCTCTTTGCGACCGCCAACGTCAGCACCAAGCTCAACGCCCGCGTCGAGCGCTACGAACTGAGTGGCCACGCTGATCGCGAGGAACTCCTTGAGTTCGCCGTGCAGACGCAGGCCCGCAGCGTGATCCTGACCCACGGCGACCCGGCGGCCCGCAACTGGTTCATGGAACAGCTCACGGCCAAGATGCCCGGCAGCAAGATCATCGATCCGGTGCCGCTCCAGACCTACGAGGTCTAAGTCAGCCCTCTTGCAAAAGGCGCTCCCGTCACGGAGCGCCTTTTTTGTGCACCCGCACAATCACTAAGAAACCATCCGCTGCTGAAAAACGAAACGGCATCATTCGTTCATCGTTCCGAGGAAAAGGAATTGGCATTCGCCAGCCGCTCCGACATTCGAAAGAGCTTCCCATGTTTCGCTTCATCGCCCGACGTCTTCTGGAGACGATTCCCGTCCTCTTCATCATCGTCACGGCCACCTTTTTTATGGTGCGGTTCGTTCCGGGCGGTCCCTTCGACAGCGAGAAAGCCACCACGCCTGAGATTCGCGCCAACCTGGAGGCCTACTACGGACTCAACCTCCCTCTTCACCAGCAATACCTCAACTACCTCAAAGCCGTCGTCCTTCACGGTGACCTCGGCCGCTCCACCAAATACGCCAGCCGCACCGTCAACGAGATCATCGCCGACAAGCTGCCCGCCTCACTGCAACTCGGCAGCCTCTCTCTGATGATCGCCCTCGTCCTCGGTCTTTCCGCCGGCGTGCTCGCCGCCGTAAAGCGCAACACCAAGATCGATTACTTCGCCTCTTCGTTTGCGATGGTCGGCATCTGCGTTCCGACGTTTGTGCTCGGGCCGCTGCTGGTCCTGGTATTCGCCATCCACTTCGGCTGGTTCAGTGCCTCGGGTTGGTATTCATGGCACGACCGCATTCTTCCGTCGCTCACCCTCGGCATCGTTTACGCCGCGTCCATCGCCCGTCTCACCCGCGGCGGCATGCTTGAGGTGCTCAGCCTCGATTACATCCGCACCGCCCGGGCCAAGGGTGCCTCGGAGGCGCGTATCATTTTCAAGCATGCCTTGCGCGGCGGATTACTACCCGTCGTCTCCTACCTCGGACCCGCCATCGCCGGCATTCTCACGGGCTCGTTTGTTATCGAAACGATTTTCCAGATCCCCGGCCTTGGCCGCGAGTTCGTCAACAGCGCCTTCAATCGCGACTACACCTTGGTGCTCGGCACGGTGATTCTCTACGCGGTCCTCATCATCGCCCTCAACCTCGTCGTCGACGTGGTGCAGGTGTGGCTCAACCCGAAACTCAAATTTGAGTAAGCCGCCCGTCGCCATGCTCTCCCCTTCTGCAGAAAAACTTCCGTCCGCCGACATCACAACCTACCAATTGGAACGCGGCGTGTCCCCGTGGCGCGATGCATGGAGCCGTCTCCGTCGCAACCACCTCGCCGTATTCGGCGGCGTCTGCGTGCTGGTCCTTGGTATTTGCTGCGTGCTCGGCCCCTTATTCAGTCCTTACGGCTATGAGCAGACGGATCTCTACAACACCTTCTCTCCTCCATCATCTGCCCACTGGCTCGGCACCGACCAACTCGGGCGCGACCTGCTTACGCGCCTGCTCTTTGGCGGACGCATCTCGCTCATGGTCGGCTTGGTCGCGACCGTGGTGGCCCTCACCATCGGCGTAATCTACGGCGCGGTCTCCGGCTACATCGGCGGCAAGCTCGACCGGGTGATGATGCGCATCGTGGACATCCTCTACGCCCTGCCCTTCACGATTTTCGTGATCCTCCTGATGGTGTTTTTCGGCCGGAACATCGTCCTGCTCTTCGTCGCCATCGGCGCGGTCGAATGGCTCACGATGGCCCGTATTGTTCGCGGCCAGATCATGTCGATCAAGCGCATGGAATATATCGAAGCCGCCCGCTCGCTCGGCTTGAGCACGACGCGCATCATTTTCCGCCATATGATCCCCAACATCCTCGGGCCGATCATCGTCTACACCACGCTCACCATTCCCGGCGTCATGTTGCTGGAAGCGTTTCTCAGCTTCCTCGGTCTCGGTGTGCAACCGCCCATGAGTTCCTGGGGCGTTCTCATCAAAGACGGCGCCGAGCGCATGGAAGAATATCCGTGGCTCCTCATTTTCCCCGGCACGATTTTCTCACTTACCCTGTTCTCCCTCAACTTCCTCGGCGACGGATTGCGCGACGCCTTGGATGTCCGTTCCGCCAAAGATTGAGGTGGCCGGACGCCTCCCCGCCCCGTTTAGTCATCGCCCCCTCCATGCGTTCCAATCTCGGTCGTTTCAAACCCTACTTCAGCTACCTCAAGGCCGTCCGGCCCCAGCTGATCCTCGGCCTTGGGTTTGGCCTGCTCTACGCGCTCTCCAATGGCGTTGCCTTGCCCTACGTCGTGAAGAAGGTGCTGCCGAAGATTTTCGAGTCTTCATCAACGATTCCGCTCACGACCAGCCAGCTGTTGTTTTACGCCTCCTGGATTCCGGCGGTTTTCATCGTTCGCGGACTGTCGGGCTACCTGAACACCTACCTGATCCAGTATTGCGGCACGCGCATCCTTGAGCAGCTCCGCCTCGAATATTTCCGCAAACTGCAAATGCTGCCGATGGCCTTTTTGCAGCGCCACCAGACAGGTGACCTGATCTCGCGCGGCGTCGCCGATACCAACCAGCTGCAAACGACGATCAGCAACCTCGCCAACGAAATCGTCAAACAACCCGCCACCCTCGTCGCCACCTTCGGCTACCTGGTCTGGCTCGCTTTCAAGGAGAGCGGCGTCGGCTTGGTGCTCGTCTGCATCGCCAGCGTTCCCCTCTGCGTTTTCCCCGTTCGTTACGCCGGCCGCAAGATCGTGCGCCGTGCGATCCAACTTCAAGCCGAGCTCGGCTCACTCACCCACCGCTTCAGCGAAAACCTCGCCGCCGCCCGTGAGGTGCGCGCGTTCTCTCTGGAGGAGCGCGAGACCCAACGCTTCTCCCAGACGACCCGCCTGCTGCTGACCTACCAGATGAAGGTGGTCAAATACGCCAAGGCCCTCCCGCCCGCCGTCGAGGTGATCTCGGCGTTCGGCATCTCGGCGACCTTTATCTACGCCTACCGCGTCGGCCTCTCCCAGTCCACGTTCATGTCCATCATGACGGCGCTGTTCCTGTGCTACGAGCCGATCAAAAAACTCGCCGCGCTGAGCAACGACACCAAGCGCGGTGCCGCCGCCCTCGACCGCCTTGAAGAGGTTCTCAACGAGCCGGTCGCCATCGCCGATCCCGCCAAACCCACCAATGTGCAACGCCTCACCGGCAACCTCGTCTTCGACGGCGTCACCTTCGCCTACAAGGACGACGAAGCCGCCCTCCGCGACGTCTCGGTCACCATCCCCGCCGGCACCGTCTGCGCGCTCGTCGGCCCCAGCGGCGCAGGCAAAACCACCTTCGCCAACCTCGTGCCACGCTTCTTCGACGCCGCCGCCGGTCGCGTCACCATCGACGGGATCGACGTGCGCGACATACGCCTTGCCGACCTGCGTCGCAACATCGCCCTCGTTTCCCAAGATCCGTTTCTCTTCAAAGACACGATCTACAACAACCTCCTGCTCGGTCGCGAAAACGCCACTCGCGCCGAAATCGAGCAGGCCGCGCGCGAAGCCTTCGCCCACGACTTCATCCTGTCACTGCCCGATGGATACGAGACCGTGGTCGGCGAACGCGGTGCCACGCTCTCGGGCGGACAGCGCCAACGCATCGCCCTTGCCCGCGCCTTCCTCCGCAACGCTCCCCTCCTCATTCTCGACGAGGCCACCAGCGCCCTCGACAGCGAGAGCGAAGCCGCCATCCAGCAGGCCCTGCGCAAACTCGTCGCCGGAAAGACCGTGCTCATCATCGCCCACCGCTTCAGCACCATCCGCGACGCCTCGATGATTCTCGTGTTCGACCGAGGCCGTATCGCTGCCTCCGGCACCCATGCCGAGCTCTACGATCGCAACCCGCTCTACAAAACCCTCTACGACCGGCAGAACGCCGCCGCCTGAGCCGTCCTTCCCGTCCGCCATGCCCAAGGAGCCGACACCTTTCTCCTATCAGGCGGAAAAACTCATCGCCGCGCTGCGCCGCGTGCCCGACACCACGCCGGCCCGCATGAAAAAGCGCCCGACCAAGGATCTCTCCGGCCTGGTCGAGGAGCTCATGATCAAATACCAGGTCGGCCGCGAATCCCCCGAACAGACTATCCGCGAAAACTGGCCCGAACTCGTCGGCCCCGCCAATGCACATTATTCGCATGCTGCCCAGATCGACCCGCGTGGCCGTCTCACCGTGCTGGCCGGCCATGCCGTCGTTCGCAACGAACTGTTCATCCACCGCCAGATGATCGTGGAGCGTATCCAAAAATTACCCGGTTGTTCGAAAGTCCGGGAACTCAACATCCGTGCCGGTTGATCAAACCCTGCTTTATCCGTCCGCATATCGCATAAGTCCGATCCACCCTATTCTACCCGCACTGAAAAAATTCTCTTGCCGACCGTCCCCTGATTCTGGAACTTGGCCCCTTGCGTTAGTGAAGCTCCGTCGGTTACGGGGCTCCACCATGACTGGTCCGGCACTCCGTCGGATTGGAACGGTGACGCCGGCAAACGCCGTGGTTTACCCCACGTCGCGAGCGGGTGGCACGGGGCCTGCAAAGGTCCCCTACAGTCGTGTAACTCAGTTCAATTAAACCATGTCAACAGTCGCCAAACCCGAAATCATCTCCGAATACAAGATCCACGATAAAGACACCGGCTCCTCCGAGGTCCAAGTCGCGCTGCTCACCGCTCGTATCAATCACTTGACCGAGCACTTGCGCACGCACCGCAAGGACTTCCACAGCCGCCGTGGTCTCCTCCAGATGGCCTCCCGCCGCCGCAAGCTGCTGGACTATCTCAAGCGCCACAACCTACCGAAGTATAACGAACTTCTGCAGCGTCTAAGCCTCCGCAAGTAACCCACTTTGTAACACGGGCGACCCCATCCGGGGGTCGCCCTTTGTCTTTAAGACACTCGAGACTAGCGCGGGACATTTCTGATTGCCGCCGACCCCACCCGTCGGAACCAACCAGAAATCTCTCGTCCAAGACGAGGATTGCGAGACGGGCCACCCGTTCAGTTAACATTTTCACCCTTTCAGAAAGTGGCATGGGCATCCTGCCCATGATTGGTTCTTTCTCTTTCCTCTTTCTCTTAATCTTTCTCCCCGCCGTTCCGGTTCCGGCCCGCCCGCCGTCCCTGACGAAAGAGAACGATTAAGAGAAAGAGGAAAGAAGCAGAGCAACCCGTCAGCCCCACTTTCCTCGAAACCCCCGAGCCTCCCTGCCGCGTGTCGCAGGCCGTGCTCTTCTATCCGCGACGCGCAACCGTATCCGAAAACAGAAAAACATAACATGTCCCTGCAGCAGAAACACTCCGTCACGATCTCCGAACTCGGGATCACCCTGTCCACCGGCACCTACGCCGCCCTCGCCAATGGCGCAGTCAATGTCGCCGTCGGCGAGACCAACGTCTTCGTCACCGCTTGCGTCGCTTCCAGCATGAAGCCCGGCCAGGACTTCTTCCCGCTCACCGTCGATTACCGCGAAAAATACGCCGCCGCCGGCCGCTTCCCCGGAGGCTATTTCAAGCGCGAAGGCCGTCCTTCCGAAAAGGAAATCCTCACCTCCCGCCTCTGCGACCGTCCTTGCCGCCCCCTCTTCCCCGAGGGTTTCCTCAATGAGGTCCAGATCATCGGCCAACTCATGTCCGCCGACCAGTTGAACGAGGCCGACATCCCCATGATCAACGGCGCCTCCGCCGCCCTCGCCATCTCCGACATTCCGTGGAACGGACCGATCGCCGCCGTGCGCGTCGCCGAAATCGACGGCGTATTCGTCGCCAACCCGACCATCGAGCAGATGTTCCAGTCCTCCCTCGACCTTATCTACGTGGGCAACGAGAAGGACATGCTCATGATCGAGGGCTCCGCCGACCAGATCCCCGAAGACCGCTTCATCGAGTCCCTCGCCTTCGCCCACGAAGCCATCCAGCCCATCATCCGCGGTATCCGTGAATTGGTGACGCTATGCGGCAAGCCCAAGCAGACCTTCGCCCTCGTCGGTGCCACCCCCGAGGCCCGCGCCATCATCGAGCGCGTCGTCCCCGCTGAGCGCGTCTCCGCCGCCATCTTCGGCTTCGAGAAGAACATCCGCTCCGCCAACGTCAAAGCCCTCAAGGAAGAGGCCAAGAAGGCCCTCATCGCCGAACTCGGCGAAGGAAAGTTCACCGATGTCGACCTCAACGTCGTCTTCGAAGACCTCCAATACAAAGCCTACCGCAAGACCGTCCTCGAGCGCGGCGTCCGCGCCGATGGCCGAGATGCCAAGAGCCTCCGTCCCCTGCACTCTCAGGTCGGCGTTCTCCCCCGCGTCCACGGTTCCGCCGCCTTCAAGCGCGGTGACACCCAGTCCATCGTCATCACGACCCTCGGACCGACCAAGGAAGCCCAGTCCCTCGACGCCCTCACCGGCGGCGTGAAGTCCAAGAGCTTTATCCTTCACTACAACTTCCCTCCGTTCTCCGTCGGTGAGACCGGTCGCTTCGGCTCCCCCGGCCGCCGCGAAATCGGCCACGGTGCGCTCGCCGAGCGTTCCCTCGTTCCCGTGCTCCCGCCCGAGGATGTGTTCCCCTACTCCATCCGCGTCGTCTCCGAGATCATGGCCTCCAACGGCTCGACCTCGATGGCCTCGATCTGCGGCGGCTGCTTGTCCCTCATGGACGCCGGCGTTCCGATCATCGCCCCCGTCGCTGGTATCTCCTGCGGCCTCATGACCGAGATCGACGCCAGCGGCACGATCACCAAGTGGACCACCATCACCGACATCATCGGTGAGGAAGACCATTTCGGCGACATGGACTTCAAGCTCGCCGGCACCACCAAGGGCATCACCGGCTTCCAGCTCGACCTGAAGATCAACGGTCTTCCCTTCGAGATCGCCAAGACCGCCATCCACCAGGCCCGCGAAGCCCGCGTCGAGATCCTCAAAAACATGCTCGGCTCGATCCCCGCGCCCCGCAAGGACCTAAGCGCCTACGCCCCCCGCATCCAGACGATCCAGATCGATCCCGAAAAGATCGGCCTGCTCATCGGACCTGGTGGCAAAACCATCCGCCGTATCGTCGAAACGACCGGTGCCCAAGTGGACATCTCCGACGACGACTCGGGCAAGGTCTTCATCTATTCCAACAACGGTGAAGCCATGAACCGCGCCATCCAGGAAATCGACTCCCTGTGCGGCGGTGGCGGCGGCAAAGGCGGCAACGCCGGCGGCCCCCCCATCGAGATCGGTGTGATCTACACCGGCCGCGTGACCGGTGTTAAAGAGTTCGGCGCCTTCGTCGAATGCTTGCCCGGCAAAGAAGGCCTCTGCCACATCAGCGAACTCGCCGACTTCCGCGTGCGCCGCACCGAAGACGTCGTGAAGATGGGTGACAGCATCACCGTGAAGTGCATCGGCATCGACGAAAAGTCGGGCAAGGTGCGCCTGAGCCGCAAGGCCGCGTTGAAGGATCAGGAAGCCGCCCAGCAAGCTCCAGCCGAAGCACCGGTTGCCTAAATCACCGCTTCATTAAAAAAACCAAAGCCGCAGCCTCACCGCTGCGGCTTTTTTGCGCCCACAAAACCAAACGTCACACGCATCGCCCGTTCCACGCGACCAAGTCCGCATAGCGCACGCCTCGCCCGCCAAAAATATCCAGCGCGCTCCCGACGGTGAGATCGAGTTTTCCAGCGCTCGCCTGCTCAACCTTTAAGACATCGTCCATCGTGCCTACCCCACCGGCGTAGGTCATCGGACACTTGCCCCACGCGCCGAGAAGCGCGACGAGCTCCGCATCGATGCCGCCGCACAAGCCTTCGACATCGGCCGCGTGAATAAGAAACTCCGCGCAACTGCCCGCCAGGCGGTCGAGCGTCTGCGGCGTCACGTGCAGGTCCGTCAACGTCTGCCACCGATTCATCGCCACCGTCCAACCGGTCGCGGTGCGACGGCAACTCAGGTCCAACACAAGTCGCCCCGCACCCACACGACGCTCCAACGCCTCCAACCGGTCGGCCAAAAAGTGTCCGGCGGCATCGAACAACCACGACGTCACGATCACGTGGCTGGCGCCGTGGTTAAGCCAGGTCTCGGCGTTGTCGGCCGTGATGCCGCCGCCGATGTGGAGACCGCCAGGAAAAGCCGCCAGTGCCTCGCGCGCCGCGTCGTCGTTGCCCTGCCCCAGCTTGATGACGTGGCCCCCCATCAGGCCGTCAGCGCGGTAACGCGCGGCGAAGGCTGCAGCGCTCTCGTCACTCACAAAGTTTTCGCGCAACCCCGCGCCATCATCGCGCAACGATCCGCCGACGATCTGCTTCACTTTACCATCGTGGAGGTCGATACAGGGACGAAACTTGGTCATAGGAGAAGTTCGGAACGTAGGAGCGGGGTCGCGTTAGGCAATGAAGCTTTATGCAGCAAGCTGCCGGTCGCCAAGTTCCGGCAGCGGCTAACTCGCCCCATCTGCACTCACATGAACTACGCCACACCGGTGTGCACGCCCCTGCAACGATTCACTCCCTTCGTGTTATTGTATGTAAACACCCGAAGCAATCGGCAGGATGGTATCACAACCCCATCACACTCTCCGGAGCTTTACTTTGCTGCTCCAGTTTCGTGCGCTCGCTTTCCTTGTCACGGATATCCTTGGCCGTTTTTTGCTGATCGACGACATACGCATCCAGCTTCGCCGAGAAAACCATCAGCCAGTTGCCCTGCTGCTTGGCGCGCAACGAACCATCTTCCAACTCATAGTCGTAGCCGATACCCTTCGTGCCCCCGCCTTCACTAGAGTTTTTCTTCCACGATGAAGCCCCTCGATTGGCCGTGAGCAACGCGCGCACCTCAAATTCGTTAAGCCCTTCGCCGACTCGACGATAGCCCTCCAACACCGAACGACCTGCGACATAAAACACATGAACCTTCCAGCCGTTGTCACTGCTCAGCTGGTTGGCGAGGGCCGACTTCCAGTAAATGCGTTCATCCGTATCAGCCGGAAAGAACTTTTTGGCATCGTTGAAAGGTTGTTCACGCTCCTCTTTCAGACGTTCGCGCTCCGTAGCAGGACCCTCCTTTTCCTTTTGCTTAAAAAACGTTTTCCCGAGATTGGGCCGAAGAAGACGCCCCTCCACAACACCTTGCGTTTCGCCGACACGAGCATGCAGCGAGAGCGTCATAATGGATCCAAGCAAAAGCAGCGCGGATGCGCCACGAAGGGGTATCGAGGTGGTCATGGCCATGACGCTAGAAAGCTTTACCCAACTTCCGCTATCCAAATCCACCGGGACGAGTGCGGTATTCAGGCTCCGTAACCGAACTGTTTAATTTCCCAAATATCTCCTTGCGTGAGCCCATCCAAAACCTCTTAGTTCGACGTTTTATTTATGAAAGCGACCATCAAAACCCAAGGCCAGCAGTTCGCTGTTTCCGAAGGCGACATTCTCATCGTAAACCGCTTCCCCAACACGGAAGCAGGCTCCACCGTCGAAATCACCGACGTCCTCTCCGCTGGTGAAGGCGAATCCTTCAAGATCGGCACCCCTACCCTCGCCGGTGCATCCGTCACCGCCAAGATCCTCGAAAACAAGCGCGGCGACAAAGTCATCGTCTTCAAGAAGAAGAAGCGCAAGGGCCACGAGAAGAAGCGCGGCCACCGCCAGGAGCTGTCCGTCATCAAGATCGAAGCCATCAAGGCCTGATCACACCCACAACTTTTAAAGGAGAAATCATCCCATGGCGCATAAAAAAGGTGCAGGCTCGACTTCCAACGGTCGCGAGAGCCACTCGAAACGTCTCGGCATTAAGAAATTTGGCGGCCAGGCCGTCATCGCCGGCAACATCATCGTTCGTCAGCGCGGCAGCAAAATGCACGCCGGCAAGAACGTCGGCATCGGCCGCGACTGGACCCTCTTCGCCCTCACGGACGGCAAGGTCGAGTTCGACAAGGTCCACCGCAAGGTAAACATCGTCTAAAAAACGATTAGCTCGCTTTCATCCGGCGCCGTGGCTTTCGAGCCCGGCGCCTTTTTTGTTTTGCCGTTTTCCGACTCACCCCACGCGATCTAGCACACCAACATGAGCGAACGCCTCCGACAGCTCCAGCGCCAGCAGTCTTTACTCAGTGAACACCTGGCTTGGATCGATGCCGAAATCGCACGCGAAGCAGCGACGACAGACTCAACTCCGCCCCCCGCCGCACTGCCCCCCACCAGCACTCAACCGCTTTCCTCACAACTCACGCCTGTCGCCGCATCGACTAGCCCAACACCCGCGATCGTCCCGGCTGGCGACGCCGATGCACTGATGGAACGCTTGGCATCCGAAGAACGACAAAACCCGGATGACGTTCGCCGTGGTTGTCTGATTATTTTTATCTCCGTGATGGCGCTCATCATCATCAGCGTGACCTTGATCTGGCTGGTTTACTACAGGTAGTGCGCCCTGTGTCGCAGATGAGCTGCGACGTTAGCAGGAAAATCACCAAATTCCCTCTTGCTCCACCGGCGGAAAGCATGGACAAACTTACCTTTCCTCCGTTCGCCTGCTGCGACCGGCAGACCTTGGCAGACAAACCTCTACGCATGCATAGTTTTTCCGAGCAGTGTCTCGACATGGCCCGATCCATTCTCGGCCATAATTTGGATTCCATCCAGCCCGACGGCAGCATTCTGCCCGCTCCCGGTGAGGAGCCCCGTGCCGACGAACCCGGTCACGTAGCCTACGCACTCGGCGAATATTACCGCGTCACCGGTGAGACGACCCTCAAGGGCTACGATCTCGTCGATCTGACCGCTCGCTGTGTCACCGCCCAGATGTTCATGGAACCAGCCACCGAGAACGGTCTCGCCTACGCCTCCCTCGGCCTCCTCTGCTTCGGTCCCTCCAAAGAGCGCAATCCCGTATGGGAACGCCTCGTGGTGGAAACCCAGGAGCGCATCGACAAGCAGCTCCTCCACCGCAGCGACCACGACAACCACTGGCAGGCGTTCAACGTCGCCAAGGCCGTCGCCCGCTACTCCTTCGGCCTCTCCAAGAAGGACGAAACATCCCGCCTCATTGAGCGCATGGTTGACCGTATCAACCAGACCAGCTCCACCGGTTTCTTCGATGACTCGACACAGGGTCTCGGCGGCAACTTCAATCTCTACGGCGTGATGACCTTCGTGTTCGTCCGCTCCGCCCTGCAACTCCACGCCAACAGCGGCGTGCGCGACCGCAAACTCCCCACCCTCCGCACCTACGCCGAGAAATACCTGAAGATCATGCCCGACCTCGTCCGTCAGGACGGTCTCGGCTGGGCCTTCGGACGCGCCGCCGGTGCCTACGGCCAGATGCACTGCATCAGCCTCGTGCTCCAAGGCCTCCGCGACGGCTGGATCCTCGAGGACCAGAAATCCAAATATTTCGACCTCCTCCGCCGTCTGTTCATGTTCTTCTACCAGACCTACCTGGACCAAGAGCACGGCTTCGTAGACCTGCGCGACGAAGAACGCACCGCCTACAGCCATCACACCACCCGCATGGCCAACTTCGACGCCGCGCGTTACCTCTGCCAGTGGTCGCGCCTCGCCAAGACCGTGCAGATGCCTGTCGGTGGTCCCAAGGTCGAACCCACGCGCACCGTCGGCCGCTTTGTCATTTTCGACAAATCCAACCGCAAGGAGCAGGGCCTCTTCCTCTATCGCGATGCCGAAAGCGGCCTGCACGCGCAGATCCCCCTCATCAGCTCCGGCAGCAGGCTCACCAGCGACTCCCTGCCGTTCCCTCACTGCCCCGGCGTGTTCGACTGGCCGAACAACATCTACGTCCCCTTGATGATCCCCGAGCTCACCTTCAAGGTCGGAGACACCGAGCAAGTCACCCTGCCCGCCTTCTACGGAAAGAACTGCGTCACCGGCCTCGGTCTGCGCAACAGCTTCTTCTTCCGCTACGAGCAACCCGAGCTGATCAACACCAGCGAAGAAATTCTCAAGAACCTCGGCAGCGTGAAGGTCCAGTGGAACTTCTCTGGCTCCAAGATCAGCGCCGAGTTCACCTACACCGTGAAGCAACAGGTCGAGCTCACCAAGTTCCGCTACGTGCTCGCCATCGCCGCTCCGCACTCGAAATACCACGTCGGTAGCGCCATCTCGCTCGGAGCCGAAGGCCACCGCTGCACCGTGCAGAAAGACGACTTCCAAGGCGTCTGGCAGGACACCGAGGTCGTGAGCAACGACCCCACCTACCGCACCAACTACGGCAAGATCCACTACCTGCAGCACCTCGTGCGCGACCACCCGCTGGTCATGCGTCCGGGCCAGAGCTACCGTCTCGTGGTGAACTTCGACCCCGACATCGCCCACACGGAGAATTGAATCAGAAAAAAGTCGCGAGTAGTGGGTAGTGAGTAGCGAGCATTCCAATCCGAACCTACTCGCTACCCGCTACTCACCACTCGCTACTTCAACGCCGCCCCCATGCTCTCCCGTCGCGTAATTCCGTGCCTCGATGTTCACGGCGGACGTGTCGTCAAAGGCATCAAGTTCCTTGAACTGCGCGACGCCGGCGATCCCGTCGAATCCGCCAAGGCCTACGACAAGCAGGGAGCCGACGAACTGGTATTCCTCGACATCACCGCGTCGAGCGACGGACGCGGCATCATGCACGACGTCGTAGCCCGCACCGCCGAGCAATGCTTCATGCCGCTCACCGTCGGCGGCGGACTCCGTTCGATCGAAGACATTGAACGCATGTTGAAAGCTGGCGCCGACAAGGTCTCGCTCAACACCTCCGCGATCAAAGACCCGCAGCTCATCGCCACCGCGTCCAACCGTTTTGGTGCCCAGTGCATCGTAGTCGCCATCGACGCCCGCCGCGAACCCGATGGAAAATCCTGGCGTGTCTTCACCCACGGTGGCCGCAACCCCACCGAATTAAACGCCGTTGATTGGGCCCGCCAGGCGGTCGCACTCGGAGCCGGCGAGATCCTGCTCACCAGTATGGACTGCGACGGCATGAAAACCGGCTACGATTGTCCGCTCACGCGTGCCGTCAGCGATGCGGTCACCGTTCCCGTCATCGCCAGCGGTGGTGCCGGCGAGCTCGCCCATTTTGCCGATGCGATTACCGACGGGCACGCCAGCGCCGTGCTCGCCGCCAGCCTCTTCCACTTCGGCACGTTGACGATTCCCCAGGTGAAAGACTACCTCGCCACCCAAGGCATCCCCGTCCGGATTACGTCCCCATCGTAATCATACGCAGTCTCGTTCGTCGGCTTACTTGGGTTCCGGTGCTAAGGTCCGCGCCTGCGGCGACGCCGCATCGACAAGCATCCCGCCCGACGCGTGCACCGTCCGGCTAGTCCACCCTCCACCACCTCACCTACGCTTGACCCTCAACTAAGAGACTCGGTCGGCCAACGAAGACGCTCCCAGTTACGATGCCGCAAGCGCCTGCCTGACAGATTCGGCGAGCGGCGTGGTGGGACGGCCGATCAGTCGGCTGAGCTCATGTCCGTCGTCAAATAAGGTGCCTTTTGAGGCATCGACATCCCAGCTTGCCAGCCCGGCGGCCAAGCCTTCGGGCAGTCCGGCTTTTAAAAGGATCTCGCGGTAGGTCGCCTCGGGCAGGTCGGCGTAGGGAATCGATTTACCCGTCTGGCGGGAAATCTCGGCGGCGAGTTCGGTGAGCGTGTAAGCGTGGTCGCCGGCCAGTTCGTAAACCGCGTCGGAGGTGATCGGGCGGGTGAGCACCACCGCGGCGGCTTCGGCAAAATCAACGCGAGCGGCGGACGCGATGCGACCGTCTCCCGCGCTTCCCGCAAAGGCACCATGGGCCACAGCCGCCGGCACCGAAACGGTGTAGTTCTCGGTATACCAGCCGTTGCGCAAGAGCACATAGGGAATGCCGGACGCTTTCACGAGCGCCTCGGTTTGCACGTGCTCGGGCGCGAGACTGAGCGAAGAGGTATCGGCATGCAGAACGCTCGTGTAAACCAGCCCGCGCACACCGGCGCGTTTCGCGGCCTCAATCACGTTGCGATGTTGGGCGACACGTTGACCGATCTCGTTCGAGGAGATGAACAGGAGTTTGTCCACGCCGGCCAGCGCACCAGTAAACGAGGCGGCATCGGCGTAATCGGCGGCGCGCACCGTGACACCCAGCGCGGACAAGTCGGCGGCTTTGGCAGGAGTGCGCACCAGCGCGACGAGTTGCGTGGCGGGAATTTTTTTCAAGAGTTCGTTGATGACGAGGCGGCCGAGCTGGCCGGTGGCTCCGGTAATGGCGATCATGATGGGTAAGTGATATGGGTTGTTGTTTTGAATCGGACCCAAGAGCCGCCCGCATAGTTCTGCTTGCCGCCTTGGTTACGAAAGAATACCGATAAGCCTGAAATTCCACAAGAGGGGGCTTTTTTGATACTCGGTTACTTCAGAGTAACCGCTCCCTCACCTCTCTTATCCAACCCACCTATGAGCATCACTCTTCTTCCCGTCCAGCCAGGCACCGCCCAGGGTGAGCGTTGTCCGGTGCGCGACGTCCTCGATTGCATCGGCGACCGATGGAGCCTGCTGGCGTTGCTCACGCTGTCCAAGGGCACGCTGCGGTTCACCGAGCTCAAACGGGCCATCGGCGAAATCTCCCAGCGCATGCTCGCGCAGACGCTCCGCATGCTGGAGCGGGACGGTTATGTGTCGCGCAAAGTTTATCCGACCATCCCGCCCAAGGTGGAATACACGCTGACACCGATGGGCGTTTCCCTGTTGTCCAAAGTGGAGCCACTCGTCGAATGGGCCATGGCCAACCACAACCGCGTGCGCAAGGCACGTAAGACCTACCGCCCACCGCAGGCCGCAACGGCGCTTTGAGCGGGCAATCGCGAAGTCAGCTCAATCTCCAACAATAAAAACCCCGCACCGTGACTGGCGCGGGGTTTAGCTGGCAGGTCCAAACGCGCGCTCAGATGTGGCGGAGGAGGATGCTCTCGTAGAGCTCCTGCTTGCCACTCTTCGGCGTGACCTTGCCTTGCTCGTGGGCGATCTTGTGGAGGTCGGCGAGCGTGAGCTTGCCGTCTTCGTAGGCCTTGCCCTGGCCGGCGTCGAAGGACGCGTAACGGGCTTTCACCAGGCCGGGGATCTCGGACTTCGTGAGCACTTTCTCGGCGGCGATGGCGGCGCGGGCGAAGGCATCCATGCCGGACACGTGGGCGATGAAGAGGTCGTCGAGGTCGGTCGAGTTGCGGCGGATCTTGGCGTCGAAGTTGATGCCGCCGTGGCTGAGGCCGCCGGCTTTGATGATGACCATCATGGCTTCGGTGAGCTCGAGCGGGTCGATGGGGAACTGGTCGGTGTCCCAGCCGTTTTGCACGTCGCCACGGTTGGCATCGACGCTGCCGAGTAGGCCGGCGTCGGCGGAGACTTGCAGCTCGTGCGGAAAGGTATGGCCGGCGAGCGTGGCGTGGTTGACCTCGATGTTGAGGGTGAAGTCGGCGAGCAGGTTAAACTCGCGCAGGAAGCCGATGACGGTCGCAGCGTCAAAGTCATACTGGTGCTTGGTCGGCTCGCAGGGCTTGGGCTCGATGAAGAACTTACCCTTGAAGCCTTGGGCGCGTGCATAGTCGCGGGCGATGGTGAGGAAGCGGGCGAAGTGCTCGCGTTCGCGCTTCATGTCGGTGTTGAGCAGCGAGAGGTAGCCTTCGCGACCACCCCAGAACGTATAGCCTTCGCCGCCGAGGGCGATGGTGGCGTCGATCGCGCCCTTGAGTTGTCCGCCGGCGCGGGCGAGGATGGAGAACTCGGGATTGGTGGACGCGCCATTCATGAAGCGCGGATTGCTGAAGAGATTGGCCGTGCCCCAGAGAAGTTTCACGCCCGAGGCGGCTTGCTTGTCTTTGAGGTAAGGAACGATCGTGGCCATGCGCTGCTCGAACTCGGCGAGCGTGGTGCCGGCTTCGTCAACGATGTCGGTGTCGTGGAAACAGTAATACGGCGTTCCCAGTTTGGTGATGAACTCAAAGGCGGCGTCGGCTTTGTCCTTGGCGCGCTGGATTGGATCGGTGGCGGTGAGCCAGGGCATCGGGCGGGTGGGCGCGCCGAACGGATCGCCACCGTTGCCACAGAAGCTGTGCCAGTAGGAGACGGCGTAGCGCATCCAGCTTTCGAGGGAGCGGCCGGCGACGATGCGGTTGGCATCGTAGTAACGGAACGCGAGCGGATTGGTGGACTCGACGCCTTCGAAGGCGATGCGGCCGATGTTGGGGAAGTAGGTCTTGGAACCGATGGTGAGTTGGGTGGACATGGGAGGTTGGGTTTAGAGAAAAATCGGATCGGAGGCTTTGCCCACGAAACACACGAAAAGACACGAAAGACTGAAACGAACTAAGCAGCCGAAGGTGGTTTTCTTTTCGTGTTCTTTCGTGTGTTTCGTGGGCAAAAATTTAGGAGAGCGCTTTTTGGAGCGCCGATTCCCATCGCGCGGCGGCTTCTTGGCAGGGACCGACGAGCGCGGGGTTGGGGTTGATGGTTTCGATGACTTCGAGGCCGATGAAGGCGTCGGCAGAGGTTTTGTAGATGCCCGCACCGATACCTGCACCGCGGGCGGCACCAGCGGCGCCGTCGGTGCGGACGAGTTCGATGCTCACACCGAGGGTGGCGGCGAGCGTGTCGCGAAAGACAGGGCTGAGGAAAAGATTGGCGTTGCCGGCGCGAATTTTCTTCGGGGCAAGGCCGGTGGCTTTCATCCCGGCGATGCCGTGACTGAAGGAGAAAGCGATGCCTTCCTGCGCGGCGCGAGCGAGGTGTCCGGGCGTGTGACGAAGGAAATCGAGTCCGATCCATTGTGAGCCGATGCGACGGTTGCCGAGCATGCGTTCGGTGCCATTGCCGAAGGGAAGCACGGACAATCCCTCGCTGCCGGCGGGCACGGCGGCGGCGAGGGCGTTGAGCTCGGGATAGGAAAGATTTCCACCGAGCATGCGGCGCAACCACGCGTAGAGGATACCAGTGCCGTTGATGCAGAGGAGCACACCGATGCGTGGATCGGTCGCGGTGTGGTTGACGTGGGCAAAGCCGTTGACGCGGCTCTGCGAGTCGTAGGCCAAGTGATCGGTCACCCCGTAGACGACACCTGAGGTGCCGCCGGTCGCGGCGATCTCACCGGGGTTGAGAACGTTGAGCGAAAAGGCGTTGTTGGGCTGGTCGCCGGCGCGGTAGGCGACGGGGATGCCAGCGGGCAGGCCGAGCTCGGCGGCGACGGAGGCGAGCACGCCGGCTTGTTTGCCGAAGGTCGGCGTGAGCGCGGAAAGCAACGAGGCGTCGAGGCCCCAATGTTTCAGGAGAAAATGAGCCGGAGCGTTATCGAGGAAATCCCAGAGCGTGCCCTCGGAGAGGCCGGACGCGGTGGTCTGCGCTTCGCCGGTCAGTCGCAGGGCGAGGTAGTCGCCCGGGAGCATGATCTTGCGGATGCGGGTGAAGTTCGCGGGCTCGTTTTGCTGAACCCAGCGGAGCTTCGACGCGGTGAAGTTGCCCGGAGAGTTAAGCAGACGGCCGAGGCAGACGGCAGTGCCGAGCTCAGAGAAGGCCTGTGCTCCGGTTTCGACTGCGCGGCTGTCGCACCAAATGATGGCGGGGCGCACGGGCTGGCTGCCTGCATCGAGGGTGACGAGGCCGTGCATCTGGTAGGAGATGCCGATGGCAGCGACGCGGGAGGCGTCCTGGCCGGAGAGCGCGGCACGGATGGCCTTGGCGGTGTGATCCCACCACATGGCGGGATCTTGCTCGGCCCAGCCGGGATGCGGCGCGGAGATGAGCAACTCCTCTCCCTGCGGCGATTGTGCGGAGGAAACAACGCGACCAGTGGCGGCGTCGAGAAGAGAGGCTTTAACGGCAGAGCTGCCGAGATCGATTCCAAGGAGTAACATGGCGGGAGGTTGAAAGCACCCCACTCTATCACGAAGTTACCGGACTCGCCTTCACAAAAAGACCAAAAAACCCAGTGATTAGCACAATCGGACAGACATTAAATCCGTCCACCACGGCGGTAGGCCGATGGGGTCGTTCCCGTGATGAGTCGGAACTGGCGGGCGAAGTAGTTGCTGTCGCCGAAGCCCGTCTCGAGTGCGATGTCCGTCATCGTCAAATCGCTCTGGCGGAGCAGGCGTTTGGCACCATCGATGCGCAGGCCGATGAGATAATCGATGGGCGACTTGCCCGTAGCCTGACGGAAGATTCGTAACAGACCCGTGCGCGAAAGATGCGCCAGCTTGGCCATCTGCTCCAGCGTCCACGGTTCCGGATAGCGTTGTTCCAGCGTGCTGATGAGCTTGCCCATTTCCAACAGGGCACGGCTCTCACTCACGTCGCTTTCACCGTAGTGACGTGAAAGAAAAACCATCAACTCCACCAGCAGCCCGAGCAGCACAGCCTCGTGGCCCGGCCGGCGTCGCGAAGATTCCTCCTCTATCCGCTCCGCCAGCGCCTCGGCCGCACCAAGATCCTCGCGAGCCAGCTGAAGTCGGCTGGAAAACCGGTGGGCACTACGAAAGGTCGGCTCCAACATAAACAGCGCGCTGTAACCCGGCATGCGCCGCAACAGACCTGACGGCAGCGGCAGTTGCGCAGGGTCATACATGACATTGACCAGCACCAGATCCTCGCGATCACGGAAACAATGCACCTGGTTGCCCTGCACGACAAACACGTTGCCCGCCGACACCGGGAACGACTCCCCCTCGAGCAGGTGCCGGCCGCGGCCGCTCAACACCAACACGAGTTCGCTGAAGTCATGGTAGTGATCGATCTCGGTGACGTCCTTCTCATGCGACAGCTGCCCGCCACGCTCAGTGAACACACGCCGAGCGGTCACGGGAAAACCGTCCTGACCAAAATAATCGATACCTTGCGCAAGTAGAGCCATGGGGGCAGGAACTAGCACTAACGGAACCTGCCACCCTTACGCAAGGTCGGCATCTGCTCAGAGCGCCGCCGCCGCCCACACCGGGAGTTTCAGCCGCCGGTCGCGCACGTGGTCTTGGAGCAGATTGTGCATCCATGGGCGTGAGCACGAACACGCGGCGATTTCCACAAATCGCTCCTCGCCCTCGGCCACGATCCGGTAGGCTTCGACGTGCACGGTCACCGGCTCCGCCTCGCCCTTGAGTTCACACACCACGACCACGGTCTTGGAGCGCGAATCGATTTTCAGCTCACGCACTTCTCCGTAGCGCTTGATGAGCCCGTTTACATACGAACGGGCGACTTGGCTGGCGACGGCGTCTTTGGCAGCAGTGAACACGACCTCATCGCGAACCCGCTCCCGTGTTTTGGCAACACTTCCCCCGACCTCCGCCCAACAGGCAATTTCGCATCTGGATTTGACCCGGCGCGCCCTCGTGTGGAGTGTCCGGAATCCCATGACGTTGGACGACATCACGAAAGCCCTGCTTGCCTCCTACGAAATCGAAGGCGGCATCAACCATCTCGACGGCATCAATCTGCCCTCCGATGAATCGGTCAACCACCTCGCGTCCGACTTCATGCACCTGCTTTTCCCCGGCTTCTTCGAACTGAAGCCCGTGGCCAAGAACGAGGTGCCGTCGATGACCGCCGCCCGGCTGACGTCAGTCCAATCCCGCCTCACCGACAACATCGAGAAGGCCCTGGGGCATGCCAAAACCCCCGATCCCGCCGAACGTGCGACGGAACTGACCATGCAGTTGCTCGGCCGCCTGCCCCAGATACGCAAGGTCGTGCAAACCGACGTGCAGGCCGCCTACAACGGCGACCCCGCCGCCCGCAGCACCGAGGAAATCATCCTCGCCTACCCGTGCGTCCTGGTGATCTCGCTGCAACGCATCGCCCACGAACTCTACAAACTCGGCGTGCCACTCCTCCCGCGCATGATCACCGAGTATGCGCACGAACGCACCGGCACCGACATCCACCCCGGCGCGCAAATCGGCACGCACTTCTTCATCGACCACTGCACCGGCGTGGTGATCGGCGAAACCGCCCGCATCGGGAACCACGTCAAGATCTACCAAGGCGTCACCCTCGGCGCGAAGTCCTTCGAGGTCGATAACGACGGCAACCCGATCAAGGGCGTGAAACGCCACCCCGACATCGACGACAACGTCACCATCTACGCGCACGCCACCATTCTCGGCGGCGACACGCGCATCGGTGCGCATTCGATCATCGGCGCCAACGTCTGGATCCTCGAACCGATCCCCGCCAACAGCATCGCCTACTACAAGAACGAGAACCTCGTTATCCGCTCCCGCCGCAAAAAGGAGAAAGCCCTCGAATGCCGCGAAGCCTGCGAGCTCCAAGCGTGGGACTGGTCCATCTAGGCCGCCTGCGGCGGAAATCCTAAATCCCAACTTTCCAAATCCTAAAAAAACCAACTATGCGTCCTGCGCTCTGTTTTTAGGATTTAGCCGCTTAGGATTTAGGATTTGCGCGTCAGCGCCGCTGCCGCTCCCCCACTCCCCACGCCAGATCGCGTGCAAAAAACGGTCCACGGTAAATCATGCCCGTGTAAACCTGCACCAGCGTCGCGCCGGCATCGAGTTTCTCCGCCGCGCCCGCCGTGTCGGTGATACCGCCCACGCCGATGATCGGCAGCTTTCCGCCCGTCGACCGCGAAATATATTTCACGATCTCGGTGGATTTCTCCCGCACCGGCTTGCCGCTCAATCCGCCCGTCTCGTTGACCTCGGCGAAAAAACCGGGGCGAGCCAGCGTCGTGTTGGTGGCGATGACGCCCGCCAGCCCGAACTCCGCAATCACTCCCAGCGCCGCGTCGATCTGCGGCCACGTGAGATCAGGAGCGATTTTCAAGAGCACAGGCAGCAAGGGGCAGCCCCTTTTCGCGGAGCGTTCTTTGTTGGCCGCCATAATGGCGCCCAGCAATTCGCGCAGTGGTTTTTCATCCTGCAACGTGCGCAAGCCCGGTGTATTCGGGCTGGAGACATTCAGCACGAGATAATCCGCATAATCCGCCAGCCGGGCAAAGCTCGCCAGGTAATCGGCCACCGCGCCGTCGAGCGGAGCCACCTTAGACTTGCCCAGATTCACGCCCAGCGGAATGCGGCGCTTGCCCGGACCGGGTTGCTTCGCGAGCCGGGCGGCGACCGCCTCGGATCCTTCGTTGTTAAAACCCATGCGGTTAATAACCGCCTCTTCGCGCGGATAACGGAACATGCGCGGCGTCGGGTTGCCCGGCTGGGCCAGCGCCGTGACCGTGCCGATCTCGACATGACCGAAGCCGAGCGCGGCGGCGGCCTCCCAAGCACGGGCATTTTTGTCAAAACCCGCCGCCAATCCGATGGCATTGGGAAACGACAGTCCGAACGCCTGCACCGGCCGGTAGCTGGATGCAGAAAGTTGATTCATGGCCTCCATCACGCGGCACACCGGAGTGAGGCGGCTCAGCAGCGCCAACGCGTCGACTCCGACCTCGTGCGCACGCTCCGAGTGCATCTTGAACAACGCCGGCCGGGCGAACTTCTCGTAGATAATACCCATAGATGACCGCGACACTGAAAAATCGGGAATCACAAATCAAGTATCCTGCCGCCCCCCCTTCGCGTTAGCCTCCCTATTTTTGTGCTTGTTATTCAATTCTGCCGACGCACGCTGCGCGCCCCGATTCCCCCGTTTACGAGCGCAATCCGCATCGCAGCGAGAAACTTTCAATAAAAGTGTTTTCGCGGTTTGACTCCATCACCGCACGCGCTCTTTGCTCCGACCAATCCCTCAGAAAAAGACATGGCAAAATCCTCCGCAACTCTCGACTGGTGTATCGTTCGTTTAGGTGAAGACCACAATTGGTGGGTAGATGAAGTCAGCGATTCCGTCCGCTGGGACGTCGACGGTCTCAGCATCATCGACCCCCGCCAGATCGCCCACTTGATCGAACTCGTCGAGCCCCTGCGTGACTACGGTTTCGACCAAGACATCATGGAGGCCGCCTTCATTCCCTTCCGTATCGAGAAAGAAGCCGGCGAACAGCGCGTCCGACTCAAGCGCGTCAAAGACTCGTTTTTCGAGTCCGAGGAAAAACTTTTTGCATTGGCCGACATCCTGGATGAAGAAAACGGCCCCTACGCCGACCTGCTCGACCATCTCACCCGCTGCCGCGTGAAGATGCTCAACGACATTTTCGACTTCGAGTCCAAGCTCACCGTCGACGAGGTCGAGGACGAGATCCGCGAGGACCAGAACACCAGCTTCATCGAAGGCAAAGCCATCCACACCTTTGACGAGCTCGGCGCCATTTTGGATTACGTCCCCGCCGGCTGGGAAACCGAAGAAGGCGAAGAACGCGCCAGCAAGGGCGACGAAGACATCGACGACGAAGACCTGCCCGAACTCGACGAAGACGACGAGAAGACCCTCGAAGGCGACGCCTCCCTCAAGTGGGACGAAGATGACGAGGAGAAGGACGGCGACGAAGACGGCGTCAAAAAGAAGTCTGGCGATGACGATGAGGACGAGGATGACGACGACGAAAAAGAAGAGGCCGACGACGATGACGACGACGAGGATGAGAAGCCCAAGGCCAAAAAGAAAAAGCGCTGAGCCGGTCCATCACACTAAAAACGCAAAAGGCGGCCCCGAAACGGGCCGCCTTTTTTGTGCGCCGACAGCGGGGCCGCCCGCTCAGCCCAGCTCCTTGGCCATGTCTTTCGCGAAGTAAGTAAGGATCATGTCCGCCCCTGCGCGCTTGATCGCGAGCAGCGACTCATGGCGGCACCGGGCCAGATCCAGCCAACCCAACCGGGCCGCCGCCTGGATCTGCGAGTATTCGCCCGAAATCTGATACGCCGCAACCGGCTTGTTCGTGCGCTCGCGCACATCACGGATGATATCGAGGTAAAGTCCCGCCGGCTTCACCATGACGATGTCCGCGCCCTCGCTTTCATCCAAGAGCGCCTCGGCGATGGCCTCGCGGCGATTGGCGGGGTTGAGCTGATAAGTCGCCTTGCTGAGCAACTTCGTGCCGGCTGCCTGCGCGCTGCCCACGGCATCACGGAACGGTCCGTAATAGCCCGAGTTGAACTTGGCCGAATACGCCATCACTCCAGTGCCCGTAAAGCCCGCCTCGTCGAGCGCGCGACGAATCGCCCCGACCCGACCGTCCATCATGTCGGACGGTGCCACCACATCGACCCCCGCCTGCGCCTGCAGAACCGCCATACGCGTCAGAATCCCGACCGTGCGGTCGTTGTCCACATCGTCACGCGCCGGGTTCATCACACCGTCGTGGCCATGACTGGTGTAGGGATCGAGCGCCACATCTGTAATGACGGTAAGCCCGGGAACGGCCTTTTTGACCGCACGCACCGCCCGGAGCACCAAAGCGTCCGCATCCAGAGCCAGCGTGCCCTCGTCGTTTTTAAGCTTGGGATCGAGTTTGGGAAACAGCGCCACTGCGGGAACCCCGAGTTTCGCCAGCGCCCGGCATTCCTTGACCAAATCGACGATATTCAAGCGAAACACCCCGGGCATCGAAGCGATCTCTTCGGGCGGAGCCTTACCCTCGACTACAAACAACGGGGCAATGAAATCAGCAGGCCGCAAAATGGTCTCCTCGACCATGGCGCGCAGGCTGGCGGTGCGGCGAAGACGACGGGGACGGTGCGTAAGATCGAGTTTAAAGGAGGGCATGACGTGTTTCCTACCCAAACACGCCCGGCCCCGGGCCGCCATCCGTTTTTCAACACTTGAAAAAACACCTTTCCGCCTCGCTCCAAAACCTGTTAACCAGTCCCTTCCCTCTTTCATGGCCATCAAGCTCCACGACTCGCTCACTCGCGAGACCCGCGAACTCCGCCCCGCGCAACCCGACGGCGTATTCCGCTTCTACAACTGCGGACCGACCGTCTATGCCGCCGCACACATCGGCAACTTCCGCACGTTCGTGGTCAACGACCTCCTCCGCCGCCTGCTCGAACTCGAATTCGGCAAGGAAAAGGTAAAGCACGTCCGCAACCTCACCGACGTGGACGACAAGACCATCCGTCGTTCCCGCGAGGAAGGCCGCCCCCTGGCCGACGTCACCCGCCAGTGGACCGAAAAATTCCACGCCGACTGCAAAGCCCTCAACTGCCTACCTCCGCACGAAGAGCCCCGCGCCGCCGACCCGAAATACATCCGCGAACAAGTCTCCATGATCGAAGTGCTCATGGAAAAAGGAAACGCCTACCGCGCCGCCGACGGCTCGGTGTATTTCAAAGTCTCCTCCTTCCCCGGTTACGGCGCTCTCTCCCGCGTCAAAGAGCGTGAGTTGCAGGTCGGCTCCGCCCTCAAGGCCCACGCCGCCGACGCCGACGAAAAGGAAGACGCCAGCGACTTCGCCCTCTGGAAAGCCCACAAGCCTGAGGACGGCGACGTCAAGTGGACCGGCCCGCAAAACATCGGCGAAGGACGTCCCGGCTGGCACATCGAGTGCAGCGCCATGAGCAAGGCGATCCTCGGACCAACCATCGACCTCCATACCGGCGGCGTGGACCTGCTCTTCCCCCACCACGAAAACGAAATCGCCCAGAGCCAGTGCTGCAACGGCACGACCTTCGCGAACCACTGGTATCACAGCGAGCACCTCCTCGTGGACGGCAAGAAGATGAGCAAGTCGCTGGGCAACCTCTACACCCTCGACGACCTCAAGGCCAAGGGCTTCAGCCCCGCCGCTCTGCGTTACTCCCTGCTCGCCGGCCACCCGCGCAAGCAGCTCAACTTCACGCTCGATTCGCTCCACGCCGCAGAAAGCGCTCTGAAGACGCTCCGAGCCTTCCGCGCCCAGCTCTCGCCCAACGGCACCGAGGATCCGTTCGCACCGATTTTTGCCGCACTCAACGACGACCTGAACACCGCCGGTGCCTTCGGGGCCTTGTTCACCATCGTCAATAAAGCCGTGGCCAACATCAGCCCTGCCGCCTTCGACCGCGTCCTCTTCGCCCTCGGCCTCGATCTCACCGAACCCGTCGCACCGAAAGCCGACATCCCCGCCGACATCGCCGCTCTCGCCGAAAAGCGCTGGGCCGCGAAACAGGCCAAGGATTTCGCCGCCGCCGACGCCCTGCGCAATGACCTGACCACCGCCGGCTGGTCGATGCTCGACCGCAAGGACGGCTACTCCCTCGAACCCGCGAAGAAGTAAACCTCTTCGCCCACTCCCTTTCGACCCTGCAATCGTAGGCAGGATCGCATAAAAACACCAAACGCCATGTCCATGTCACCGCTCGAAGAACTCCGTCACTCCGGCTCGCACATCCTCGCGACCGCCATTCTGCGTCTCTACCCCGACGCCAAGCTCGACATCGGTCCGCCCACCGACACCGGATTCTACTATGACATCGACCTCGACAAAAAACTCACCCTCGAAGACCTGCCCACCATCGAGGCCGAGATGAAGAAGGTCGCCGAGGAAAACCAAGCCTTCATCCGCAAGGAAGTTTCCCGCGAAGAAGCCATCGAGATCATCAAATCCCGCGGACAAGAGCGCTACAAACTCGGACGTCTCGCCGACATCCCCGAGGGCGAAAAAATTTCCTTCTACCAGAACGGCGAGTTCATGGACCTCTGCGCCGGCACCCACCTGCGTTATTCGTCCAAGTTTAAAGCCTTCAAGCTCCTCTCCATCGCCGGTGCCTATCATCGTGGCGACGAGAAGAACAAGCAGCTCCAGCGCATCTACGGCACCGCTTTCCCGACCAAGGAAGAACTCGCGCAATACTTGGAGCGCATGGAGCAGGCCAAAGCTCGCGACCACCGCAAGCTCGGCAAAGACCTCCAGCTTTTCCACATCGACGAAGACGTCGGCCAGGGCCTCATCCTCTGGACTCCCAACGGCTCCATTGTTCGCCAGGAGTTGCAGGACTTCATCATGAGCGAGCTGCGCAAGCAGGGTTACTCGCAGGTCTTCACGCCGCACATCGGCAAGCTCGCGCTCTACAAGACCTCGGGCCACTTCCCCTACTACAAGGAGTCACAGTTCCCCGCCATCCCCGAGCCCGACCAACTCGCGCAGATCGCCTCCGAAGGCTGCGGCTGCGCCGAGATGACCGCCCGCCTTGAAGCCGTGTCTTCACACTTCGCCGCCGGCATCAACGAACGCGCCGGCAAGGAAGTCATCGGCCAGGACCGCGTAATGGACCCGACCAAGCTCCTCGACGGCTTCATGTTGAAGCCGATGAACTGCCCGCATCACATCAAGATCTTCGCCTCGCAGCCGCACTCCTACCGCGACCTGCCCGTGCGCCTCGCCGAGTTTGGCACCGTTTACCGATGGGAACAATCCGGCGAACTCAACGGCATGACCCGTGTCCGCGGCTTCACCCAGGACGACGCCCACCTCTTCTGCACTCAGGAGCAGGTCGCCGCCGAAATCCAAGGCTGTCTCTCGCTCGTGAAAACCGTGCTCACCACGCTCGGCATGTCCGACTACCGCGTGCGCGTCGGCCTGCGTGACCCCGACGGCAAAAAATTCGCCGGCAACCCCGAGCAATGGGACCTCGCCGAGGCCGCCTGCCGAGACGCCGCCAAGACCCTCGGCGTTCCCTTCACCGAAGAGCCCGGCGAGGCCGCGTTCTACGGCCCCAAGATCGACTTCGTCATCAAAGACGTGATCGGACGCGAATGGCAGCTCGGCACCGTGCAGGTTGACTACGTTCTCCCCGTGCGCTTCGACCTGCACTACATCGGCGCCGACAACGAAAAACACCGCCCCGTGATGATCCACCGCGCGCCCTTCGGCTCGATGGAACGTTTCTGCGGCGTGCTGATCGAACACTTCGCCGGCGACTTCCCCGTGTGGCTCGCACCCGAGCAAGTGCGCCTCGTGCCAATCAACGACAAGATCGGCGAATACGGTCCTGAGCTATTGAAACAGCTCCGCGACGCCGGAGTCCGCGCCACGCTTGATGACCGCAACGAAAAGCTCGGTGCCAAACTCCGCCGCGCCGAACTCGAAAAGGTGCCCTACATGCTCGTCCTCGGTGCCAAGGAAGCCGAGACGAAGTCCGTCAGCGTGCGCAGCCGTGCCAAAGGCGACGAAGGCACCCTGCCCTTCGTCGACTACCTGGCCCGTTTGAGCAACGAAATCAAGACCCGCGCCCTGCCGGTGAAGGTCGAGAAGAAGGCCGGAGCCTGAGTGACTTAAATGTGGGAGCGAGCTTGCTCGCGATGAGAGATAAACGATGTCGAATATCGACCAAATCGCCTGCAAGCAGACTCCCACACTTCGATCCCCAAATGTCCGACTGGAAACATGAACTCGACGTGATCGTCAGCGCCCGTCACGGCGGACGCATCGATCACGTGCTTGATCTGCTGCGCAAACTCGACACCCGCTACCCCAACGTAGCTGAAATCAACTACCAGCTCGCATGGACGTTTGAGGTAAACGGCAATTTCTCCGAGGCCCGGCCTTTCTACGAAAAAGCCATCACCCTCGGCCTCGCGCCCAACGAGCACTCGGGCGCATTGATCGGTCTTGGATCAACACTGCGTGAATTGGGCGAAGCTCAACGCGCGGCCGACGTGCTTCGCTCGGGACAACTTCAGTTTCCCGACAATCGCGAATTCGACGCCTTCCTCTCGCTCGCGTTGCACGACCTGGGACAACATGCCGAGGCCATGCGGTTGTTGCTTACGCTCGTGACCGACACCACCGAAGATCCTGGGCTCACCGCCTACCAGCGGGCCCTCAGGCACGCCGCGAACCGTCTGACTTAGTCCGAACGTATAACGCATTCGTTTCTAAAAGCTCATTTTTAAAGGATACAAAAAAGCCCCGTCGTGAGACGGGGCTTTTTTACCGACAGGATATCTTGATCGAAAGGATCAGACGGCGGCGTCGCCACGCTCGTCGGTGCGGATACGAACCGCTTCTTCGAGGGCGACCACGAACACTTTGCCGTCACCGATCTTGCCGGTCTTCGCGGCCTTTACGATGGCGTCAACAGTCTTGGACACGAGTTCGTCGGTGACGACGATCTCGATCTTAACCTTGGGCAAGAAATCGACGGTGTATTCGGAACCACGATAGATCTCGGTGTGGCCCTTCTGGCGGCCGAAGCCTTTGACTTCGGTCACGGTCATACCCTCGATACCGATTGAAGAAAGGGCTTCCTTAACTTCCTCGAGCTTGAAGGGTTTGATGATGGCGATGATAAGTTTCATACGGAATTTGGTAATTGAGGTTTCGTTACGAGCTTAAAGCTATCCCGACAACCGGCGCAAGCTTGTGTTCCTGCGCCGATTTGCGGAATGCTGCGCATTATTTGTGAGCGCCGGTAAAATCGGGATAGGCTTCGTTGCCGTGTTCGCCGATGTCGAGGCCTTCGATTTCCTCTTCGGCCTTCACGCGAATACCACCCATGGCCTTCAAGGCATACCAAACGACCAAGGAGATCGGGAACACCCAGAGGGCGACCAAACCCATACCCTTGAGCTGAACCAACGTCTGAGCCGCACGAGACAGGCCCGTGGGCAGCGCAGCAACACTGGTGGCAACATCGTTGTCATAGAAGAGGCCCAAGGCCAAGGTGCCGAACAGACCATTAGCAAGGTGAACCGCCAAAGCACCGACAGGATCGTCGAGCTTCAGCTTGTCGAACACCACGACGGCGAGGACCGCGATCACACCGGCAATGAAGCCGATGGCGCAACCGGAAGGAATCGAAACAAAGGCGCAAGGAGCGGTGATGGCGACGAGACCGGCCAAGCAGCCGTTCAAGATCATCGAAAGGTCAGGCTTCTTGAGGAGAACCCAAGCGGTAATGGTCGCGCCGATGGTGCCGAACACGGCGCCCATGTTGGTGTTGACCAGAACATAGGAGATGGCCGAACCATCCATGGCGGCCATGGTGGATCCGGGGTTAAAGCCGAACCAGCCGAGCCAGAGGATGAGCACGCCAAGAGCAGCGGAGGTCATGTTGTGACCGGGGATCGGGCAAACCTTGCCGTCCTTGTATTTTCCGAGACGGGGTCCGAGAACGATGATGCCGGCCAGAGCGGCCCAACCACCGACAGAGTGAACCACGGTAGAGCCGGCGAAGTCACGGAAGTTGTTGGAACCAAGGATACCACCACCCCAGATCCAGTGACCGGAGATGGGGTAAATCACGGCGACCAGAATCAGGGCGAACCAGATGAAAGAGGTGAACTTGATGCGCTCAGCCACGGCACCCGACACGATAGTCGCGGCGGTGCCGGCGAACACGAGCTGGAAGAAGAACTTGGCCCAGAGCGGAACCGGGGTCCAGTTGATCGCGCTGTAAACGCCCGAGTATTCGGTCGTCGAGAACGGATTCATGCTCATGTAGTCATGGCCCAGAGCAGGAGAGTTGTCGGCACCCTGCACAAAGAAGGCAAGGCGTCCAAACCAAGCACTGCCATCACCGAACATGATGTCCCAACCCACCACGTAAAACGCGGTCGAGGCCAAGGCGAACACCACGAAATTCTTCGCGAGGATGTTCACGCAGTTCTTGGAGCGGCAAAGACCGGACTCCACCAGTGCGAAGCCGGCGTTCATCCAGAATACCAGCATACCGGCCACCAGCACCCAGACGGTGTCCAAACCAATCCGCAATGCGCTAAACGCAGACGGATCGATTGCCGGAGCCGTAGCGGGCGCTGCCGCCACAACGGCATCAGCCACCGGTGCCGCTTCCTGAGCGAACACGGGGAGAGAAATGGCCAAAAGTGCTAAGATGGCGGTCATCTTCAGCACCCTCGGCAGAGGGTTGATCCATAGCTTCATAACAAGGTCGTGTAGTTGGTTGTGAGTGCGGTTTGTTCGCTGACCATCTTCTGATGGTAAGCAAACTATGAAAAGCAGACATTATGCCAAAGAATCCCCATGTATGAAAAATTTTAACACAAAAAAGCCGGCCCAGTAATAGGGCCGGCTTAGAGGGACGTTATTTATTTGCCTGTCCCAGTCAGACAGCAGAGTCGCCGCGCTCGTCGGTGCGGATACGAACCGCTTCCTCGAGGGCGACCACGAACACCTTGCCGTCACCGATCTTGCCGGTTTTGGCGGCCTTCACGATGGCATCAACGGTCTTGGCGACGAGTTCATCGGTAACGACGATCTCAACCTTAACCTTGGGCAGGAAATCCACGGTGTATTCGGAACCACGATAGATCTCAGTGTGGCCCTTCTGACGGCCGAAGCCTTTGACTTCGGTTACGGTCATACCCTCGATGCCGATTGAAGAAAGGGCTTCCTTAACTTCCTCGAGCTTGAAGGGTTTGATGATGGCGATGATAAGTTTCATGCGATATTAAGTTATATGCGTTGATGGTGTAACTTACTCGCGAACCACGAAGTTCGGGTAGGCTTCCTGACCGTGTTCGAGAATATCGAGACCCTCGGTCTCTTCTTCAGCGCTCACGCGCAGACCAATGGTGGCCTGAAGGACCTTGAAGAGGACGAATGTGCAAACAAAGGTGAAAACAAACACCGAGGCTACACCGATCGCCTGGACGCCGAGCTGATGGAGTCCACCTCCATAGAAGAGACCATCCTGAATGGCGGTCGTATCGGACCAGTAGGGCAGATCAACTGCACGGCTGCCAAAGAGACCAATCGAGAGGGTGCCGAACGAGCCGCAAACACCGTGAACCGAGATCGCACCGACAGGATCGTCGATCTTGAGCTTGGTTTCGATGAAAAGCACAGAGAGGAACACCAAGATACCAGCAATGAAACCGATAACCACTGCACCACCGGTCGTAACCGAAGCGCAAGGTGCGGTGATGGCAACGAGACCGGCGAGGGTGCCGTTCAAGGTCATGGAGAGGTCGGGCTTGCCGAACTTGATCCAAGTGATGAGCATCGCGCCGAGAGCCCCGGCAGAGGCACCGAGGGTGGTGGTAACCGCAACATGGGAAACACCGCCGATAGCGATCAGCGTCGAACCAGGATTGAATCCATACCAGCCGAACCAGAGGATGAATACGCCGAGAGCGGTGAGAACCAAATTATGGCCGGGGATGGGATTGATCTTACCATCAGCAGTGAACTTGCCGATACGGGGACCGATCACGATACAGCCAGCGAGGGAGGCCCAGGCACCGACCGAGTGCACAACCGTGGAGCCGGCGAAGTCGCGCATGCCCATGGCTCCCAGCCAGCCGCCACCCCAGATCCAGTGACCGGTGATCGGATAGAGCACCAACGAGATGATGAGAGAGTAGAAGCAGTAGGCGATGAACTTGGTGCGTTCGGCCATGGCACCCGACACGATGGTCGCGGCGGTGGCAGCGAACACCACTTGGAAGAACCAACTGGCGCTCAGACCGTAATCCTGGCCCGACGTGGCGGAACCAAGGAAGAGCAGACTGCTGTCCCAACCGAAGTAGGCATTACCCATGGTGCCATACATTACAGCATAACCGACCGCCCAGAAGGCCAAGGCGCCGATGCAAAAGTCCATCAGATTTTTCATCATGATGTTACAGGCATTCTTTGCGCGGGTGAGACCAGTCTCAACCATTGCGAAGCCGGCCTGCATGAAGAACACCAGCAAGCCGGTGATCACCAGCCACATGATGTCAGCTGTCTTCTGCGGAAGATAAGCCACCGCTTCAGCGGCCGCTTCAGCAGCAGGAGTAGCAGCGGCGGCAACTGCCGTAGCGGCAGCCTCCGGTGCGGCAGCATCCTGCGCGTGCACAGCCGTGAGAGCCACGGCCGAGAATAGAAGAGCACAAAGGCCGGCTTTGGCCAATCGAGCTCCAGTGAAGGGAAACATGTGTTTCATACTTAGGTGTGCGTTAGTGCGTGTTTAGTTAAGATATAACCCAAAACGCATTTAGCACCGGCCATGCCACATGGCTTCATTACAAAAAAGACCGGTCTTTCGACCGGTCTTTTTTGGCAATGCCTTATCGTTATCCCCTCACGGATACTGCGGGAGACTCCCCTCCCTCTGCCCAAACGACAGTGATTACTCTTGGGGAATCACCGTCTGGATGTGCAGTTCTTTCAGCTGCTTCGCCGTGACCGGAGTCGGGCTCTGCGCCATGAGATCCTGCCCCTTTTGCGTCTTGGGGAAGGCGATCACGTCGCGAATGCTCGTCGTGCCGCAAAGCAACGCCACCATACGATCGAGACCGAAGGCAATGCCACCATGCGGAGGAGCACCATACGTAAAGGCCTTCAACATGTAGCCGAAACGGCTCTCCACCACGTCAGCGGGAATCTTGAGAACGTCTTCGAACACTTTCTTCTGGAGCGCGGGTTGATGGATACGAATCGAGCCACCGCCGAGTTCCATACCGTTCAGCACAAGGTCATAGTGCTGGCCGCGCACGCGCTTCGGATCGGTGTCGAGATACTGGGCATCCTCCGGCACCGGCGCAGTAAACGGATGGTGCGTGGCCGCGTAACCGCCGCGCTCTTCGTCATAGGACATGAGCGGGAAATCGATCACCCAAAGGAATTTCCAGTCGTCGGCACGGATGGTAAGCTTGTTGCGCTTTGCGAGGAGTTGGGCGGCTTCGAGACGGATACGACCGAGAATAGCACAGGCTTTCTCCCAAGGAGCGGCGGCAAAGAAAACCATGTCGCCTTCCTCGATGGCCAGTTGCGCGGTGATCGCGGCTTTCTCGGCATCGGAGAAGAATTTGACGATAGGTGACTTCCATTCGCCCTTCTCGGCTTTGATAAAGGCGAGGCCCTTAGCGCCGAGCGATTTGGCGATGTCTTCGAGAGCTTTGAGCTCGCCTTGCGTGAGGTCGGCGAGGCCCTTCGCATTGAATGCCTTGATCGAGCCGCCACTGGCTACGGTGCCCTGAAACACCTTAAAGGCGGAATCCTTGAAGGCCGCGGAAAGGTCGGTGAGCTCCATACCGAAACGCATGTCCGGCTTGTCCACACCGAAGCGGTTCATCGCATCCACATAGGGCATGCGGAGGAACGGCGTGGGGAGATCCATATCAAGCACGTCTTTCCACAGCTTCTTGATCATGCCCTCGAAGAGACGGTAAACGTCCTCGCGGGTGATGAACGAAGCCTCGACGTCCACTTGGGTAAATTCCATCTGGCGATCGGAGCGCAGGTCCTCGTCGCGGAAGCAGCGGGCGATTTGGAAATACCGCTCCACACCGGCAACCATGAGGATCTGCTTGAATTGCTGGGGAGACTGCGAGAGCGCATAGAACTCTCCGGGATGGATGCGCGAGGGCACGAGATACTCGCGGGCACCTTCGGGCGTGGACTTGAAGAGCGCGGGAGTCTCGACCTCGATGAACTCCTGGGAGTCGAAATAGTCGCGAATCGACTTCGCTGCGCGGTGACGCACTTGAAGATTTTTGCGCATCTTCGGGCGACGCAGGTCGAGGTAGCGGTAAGTGAGGCGAAGGTCCTCGTTGACCTTGTCGCCACCGATGTCGTCGAGCGGGAACGGAGGCGTATCGGAAAGGTTGTGAATGGTAAGCGCGGTAGCATCGACCTCGATGGCACCCGTGGGGAGCGACGCGTTGACCGTGCCCTCGGGGCGCGCGACAATAAGTCCGTCCACACCGATGACCGACTCGGGCTTGATCGTGGCCGCCTGCGCCGCGAGTTCCTTGTTCACCTGCGGGTCGAACTTCACCTGAGTGATGCCTTTGCGGTCACGCAAGTCAATGAAGAGGATACCACCGTGGTCGCGGATGGAGTCCACCCAGCCGAGGAGTGAGACGCTAGCGTTAAGGTCGGCCAGGGTAAGCTGGGCACAATGATGGGTGCGCTTCATGATAGTCGAAAGTCGTTCACCTAAGCGCACGCAGAGGGGCTACGGCAAATCTAAACTCCAACCGACCACCCGAACTTCCCCTAGACCGGCTGGGGGATTCCCCATCTCAAACAGGAGTGAACGCCCGATAGGCGTGAAACGCATAAATCGTTATGCTAAGGGCAGGAAATTACGGCCTCGCCCCCATGAATACTCAAAACTACAACCCCAGCAGCCCGGTCATCCTCTCGGTGAAAGTTTGTCCGGTGGCCGCCAGGCTGATCTTTGTGGTTACATCCAGCCCCAAACTGGCAAGGGCGGTGGGAGATTTTTTACAAGAAACCGAACGCAACATTTCCATTGTGTGGGTGCCTTCGGTGGCCAGCGCATGCCGTCGACTGGAATGGGCACATGCATCGATGATCATTCTTGATAATGACGGTGAGACCAACGACGACGCGGTGAACGCCCTGCACACGGCGGATCCCGATGCTCAACTGATGCTTTTGGCCGGTGGTTCGGAACGGTAGTCGCTGCCTGCAAACCAACCCGACGCGCTGCTTACTCGCCTCTGGGGCGGCAGGAGGGGATCCCACTCTCACTCCGTATCGTTTTATTTTGAGGACAGTCTCCCCACCCTCATTCATACCGTAGCGCCTCAATCGGATCGAGCTTGGCGGCTTGCATCGCCGGATAGATGCCCGCGAGCACGCCCGCGGTCACACTGAAGGCAAAGCCGACCACGAAAGCAGAGGGCGACAACAACGGTCCACTGCCCGGTGGCAGCGTCGCACCGAGAATCTTGATCAACGCCACGGCGACACCCACGCCCGCCGCGCCGCCGAGCATACTCAGCGTGACCGCCTCTGCCACGAACTGGCTGAAGATGTTGAACGGAGTCGCGCCGATGGCCTTGCGAATGCCGATCTCGCGCACGCGCTCGTTGATCGAGGCGAGCATGAGGTTCATGATGCCGATGCCGCTCACCAGCAGCGACACGCCGGCGATCGCACTGCCGCCGACCACAAAGCTCGCCTTGGTGCTCGCATAGCTGGAGAGCGACTCTTCGTTGGTCTTCACCTTAAAATCGATCAAGCCGCGATGCTGCTGGGCGAGCACATTGGCGGCGGCGTCCACCGTCTCGCGCAGTTCGGACAAGTTGGCCGCCTTCATGTTCAGCCACGAAAGCCGGTCGGAGCGTTTCACCTTGGCCGCCATCGTGGTGATCGGGATAAAGGCGATCTCGTTCTTCCAATCCAGGGTGTTGTAGGTGCCGTAAAACCGCTCGTAATGATGCAGCACGCCGATGATGCGAAACGGCAGTCCGTCGAGGTCGATGAGTTGACCGAGCGGATTCTCGCCGGGGCGAAAGCACTTCTTCGTCACCTCGCTGCCGATGATCATGACGTTCGCCCGGTCGTTCATGTCCAAATCCGAAAACATGCGCCCCTCGTCGATCTCGTAACGGTTGATGTCAAAGATGCCGGCGGTGACTCCTTGCACGCGCATGTCCTGGCGCAGTCCGACCCGGGAAAGACGCGCGCTGGATGCGTCGATCTCCGGAGAAAGAACGCCAAGGGTCGGCACCAGATCGATCAGCGCCCGCGAATCCTCCATCGTGAACCCTCGGGAAACCGCCGCGAACGGAGCCTGCCGGGTGGAAAGACTGTTCGGCGTCCCGGAGATTTTCTCCAAGCCGCCTTGCTCCTGCAACGCCACCTCCCACGTGCTGAAGAACCCTTCCATGAACCCGGTGGTCAGCACCATCGAGGCAACCCCGAGCATCACGCAGCTGATGGTGAGCAGCGAACGCAGCTTGTGCCCCCAGATTTCGGACAGGCCGTTGATGACGCCGGAAAAGAGACGTTTCATGCGGCACCCTCCCTGACACGGCCGTCGAGCACATTGATCTGGCGCGCGAAGTGGGCGGCGATCTCCGGCGAATGCGTCACCACCACGATGGTGCGGCCGAGCCGGTTCAGCTCCTTGAAAAGATCGAGGATCGCGGCGGCGGTCTTGGTATCAAGATTCCCCGTGGGCTCGTCGGCGAGGAGGATGCGGGGCTCGTTAACGAGGGCGCGGGCGATGGCGACACGCTGGCGTTGTCCGCCCGAAAGCTCGCCGGGTTTGTGGTGCGCGCGGTTGGTCATGCCGACGAGTTCAAGCGCGCGGTCCACCCGTTCAGCAGCATCGGCCGGTGTGTCGGCCAGGTAGGTGAGCGGCAGAGCGACGTTGGCGCGCACCGTGAGGCGCGGGAGGAGATTAAAGGCTTGGAAGACAAAGCCGATTTTCTCCGCGCGGATGCGAGCGCGCTGGCGCTCAGTCAGGGCGGCGACCGGCTTGCCCTCGAAAATCACGTCGCCCGAACTCGGTGAATCCAGGAAGCCGAGCAGGTGCATGAGCGTGGACTTGCCCGAGCCGGACGGGCCCAGAATCGCCACCGCCTCGCCTTCGTTGAGCGTGAAGGAGGCGTCCACCAACGCGTCCACGATGGTGTCGCCCATCGGGTAGCGCTTGCCCACGCGATCGAGGCGAAGCACCTCGCGAACGACTGCGGACGACTCGGTCACGATGGCGCTCACTTGTCCTGGCTGAACTTGACGGCGGGTGGACGTTGCAGGGAGACCTCGGCCCCCTCGGCCAGGCCCGACTTGATCTCGACATAGCGGCTGTCGCGCACCCCGAGCTCGACCTTGGTCTTCACCGGTTCGGCCTTGGGCTGGGCGGCGCGCACGAAGACAAACCAATCACCGGTATCGTAGTCGGTGAACACGGCGTTGTGCTCCACCGAAAGCGCCTTGAGGGCGACGCCGGTTTCGATGCTGACGCGCGCCGTCATGCCGGGACGCACGCGCGGGTGGGATTTCTCGATCGCGATCTGGATGGGAAAATCGCGGGTGGCTCCTCCGCCGCCCCCGCCACCCGAGGAAGCGGAGGAAGAACCGCTGGCGGATCGTCCGGCTGCGGGCGCGATGAAGGTGATGCGGCCGGACGCCTTGGCCTCGGGCACGGACTCGAAGGAGATGTCCACCGGCATGCCCAGGTTGAGCGAGGCGACATCGATCTCGTTGATCACGGCCTCCACGCGCAACTGGGCGAGGTCGGCGAGTTCCAGCAACGTGTTGCCTTCACGACCGGCGTCGGCACCGGTGACGATCATGCCCGGACGTGCGGCGAGGCTCAGGATACGACCGGCGTAAGGCGCGACGATGACGCTCTTGGCGAGGGCGTTTTCGAGCAGACGCACGCGGGCCTCCTGTGAAGCGGTGTCGTTTTGGGCGAGGTGGTAGGCGATCTCGGCCTCCTTGCGGTCCTTTTCGGTGACGAGGGCTTTTTCGGCGAGTGCCTGTAGACGCTGGTAATCCAACTCAGCGCGCTCGGTGCGGAGACGTGCGGCGGCGATGCCCAAGCGTGCCTCGTCGAGTTGCACTTGGAGACTGCTTTGATCCAACTCGATCAATGGCTGGGCCAGTTTCACCTCTTCGCCGGCCTCGACCAACACCTTGGCGATACGACCGCTGACCTCGGAACGGATCTCGGTGGAAAGAACCGGCGTGATGGTGCCGTTGATGACCACGGCCTGATGGAGGTCGCGACGCTCGGGTTTGACATAGGAGTAAGTCACCTTGCTCGCGTCCGCACCCGTGCGCACGCGCAGGACCGCAACGATGCAGACGGTGAGCAGGCCGACAGCGGCGATGATCCAGAGAAGACGTTTCATTAAATTGGCCGCGATGGAGATTAGTGCGCGGCCAATTCAACCGACCGCCGTTGGTTCAGCCCTGAAGAAGTTTGTAGTTCACTGCGTCGGTCAACGCTTCCCACGAGGCGTCGATCACGTTGTCACTTACCCCGACGGTGCCCCATGTCTGGTGGTCGGCACCGCTTTCGATGAAGACGCGCGTGCGGGCGTTGGCGCCGGCACGGCTGTCGAGGATGCGGACCTTGTAGTCGCGCAGTTCGAGCGTCTTTAGCTGCGGATAAACGGCTTCGAGCGCGAGGCGCAAGGCCTTGTCGAGCGCGCCAATTGGACCTGTGCACTCGGCGACGGTGTGCAACGACTGACCGTTGACCCGAAGCTTAACCGTGGCCTCGGACACCGACTCGGCGCCGCGACGTTCCACGCTTACGCGATATCCCTCGACCTCGAAGAACGTCTTGGCCTGACCGAGCGCGCGGGCGATGAGCAGTTTGAGCGAAGCGTCGGCCGCCTCGAACTCGTAGCCCTTGAACTCGAGCTCCTTCAACTCGTCGATGAGTGTCTTCATCGCGGGAGATTTTTCGTCGAGATCGAGCCCGAGCTCCTTCGCCTTCATCGCGATACTGGAACGGCCGGCCATGTCGGAGACGAGCACACGCGTGCGGTTGCCCACCAGCGACGGGTCGATGTGTTCGTAGGAAGACTTCACTTTCTGCGCGGCGTTGGCGTGGAGTCCGCCCTTGTGCGCGAAGGCCGACGCTCCGACGTAGGGCGTCTTGGTGTCGGGCTTCAGGTTGGCGAGTTCGTCGAAATAGAGGGACAGGTCGCGGAGTTCGCCGAGATTGGCGGCGCAGCGCGCGGTGCGGTCCATCTTGAGGAAGAGGCTCGGCAGGATGGTAAACAGGTTGGCGTTGCCGGTGCGCTCGCCGTAGCCGTTGGCGGTGCCCTGCACGAGGGTCGCGCCGGCGCTGACGCCGGCCAGCGTGAGAGCCACGCCGAGACCGCTGTCGTTGTGGCAATGCACGCCGACCTTGTCGGCGCCAAATTCCTTCACCACGCGACCGACAATGGTCTTGAAATCATCGACCAACGTGCCGCCGTTGGTGTCGCACACGGTGAGATTGCTCGCACCTCCGCGGATGGCGGCGGCGAGGGTCCGGAGCGCGTAGTCGGGATCGGCCTTGTAGCCGTCAAAAAAGTGCTCTGCGTCGTAAACAACCTCACGTCCCTGCGAGGTCACGAACCGGATGGAGTCTTCGATCATCGCGAGGTTTTCCTCGAGCGTGGTGCGGATGATCTCGGTCACATGGAGGGTCCAGGTCTTGCCCACCAGAGTCAGCACCGGCGTCTCGGCATCAAGGAGGGTTTTGAGCTGCGCATCCTCCGAAGCCTTGGTGCCGGCACGGCGGGTGGAGCCGAAGGCGGCCAGACGGGCGTGCTTGAGCTTCAACTTCTTCGCCTCGGCGAAGTAGGTGATGTCCCGGGGGTTGGAGCCGGGGAAACCGCCTTCGATGTAGTCCACGCCGAACAGGTCGAGTTTTTCGGTAATCAGCAATTTGTCGGTGACCGAGAAGCTGATGCCTTCGCCCTGCGTGCCATCGCGCAGGGTTGTATCGTAGATTTTAACGGCGGAACTCATGGGAAGGGCTGAGATTTGCGAGTGTGTCGCCCGCTGGCAAGCGGTGGTTTCGACCCCCGCTACCCGCCCGCAAATAGGATTTCGCGTTGCCCCGTCCGTGATGGATCCATCTCTATCAACCGCATGAACAAGCGCGTAACCGGATTCCTCAACGAATACCTCCTGCCGGTCGTCCTCTGCATCAGTCTCGCCTACGCGCTCGGGACCACTTCCTGGGTTCAACATCTGGAAACCGTCACGCTCGACGTGAT
Organism: Opitutaceae bacterium; assembly: GCA_041671745.1. Lineage (GTDB taxonomy): Bacteria > Verrucomicrobiota > Verrucomicrobiia > Opitutales > Opitutaceae > Rariglobus. The sequence goes on from JBAZBC010000004.1 coordinate 187,837, forward strand.
CACACAATATCGGGTGCGTTTCCAAAAACCCGCCGATCCTCGCATCATGACAGCGGGTATCGACGATGCCAGCATCGAGGGCTACGGACGCTGGCCATGGGACCGCAAGGTTCACGCCCGCTTCCTCTACAGCATGTCGTTCGGAAAACCGGCCGCAGTGGTTTGGGATATCTTGTTTCCTGAACCCACGGAAAACGAACAAAGCGACAACCTAATGCAGACCTACGCCGGTGAACTTCACGGGAAGGTTATATTTGGTGCCTACGCAAGCGATGATGACCCTAATCAACCTCCGATGGTGCCGGGATCCAATCAACCTATTCTCCGCATTGAGGGCGACGAAACCAAGTTACCCACGTCGGCCTTTGCCCTGCGCCCCATCCCTAAACTGCAGGAGGTCGGTCTCACCGCATTTTGCGACACTCCTCCCGGCAAGGACGGAGTTCGCCGGCAGGTGCCTATGCTACAACGTATCGGCACCCAAGTTTACCCCAGCCTCTCCCTCCAAGGCATCATGCTCTATGCCAATATCCAGCCGTCGCAGGTTCGGGTGGTGCTCGGTGATGCGATCTACCTGGATGGCGACACGTTCAAACGCCGCATTCCCATCGATGAACACGGCCGTTACCTAATTAACTACCGTTACGCGCTCACAGGCAGCAACAGCGTCGGCTACGCGAGGCTGACCGAAGACTCTTGGCTCAACTACGTCGAAAACACCCCTCAGCCCGGCCTGCCGTCTATCAAAGACAAAATCTTGCTGGTAGGTCAGATGGCCACTGGGCTGACCGATAACGGCGTAACCCCCTTTGGTGCCGAAACCCCGCTGGTGCTGGTCCATGCCAATGTCATGGACAACATCCTCAACGAGGACTTCGCCCATAGGAGCCCGAATTGGCCGGTGCTAACCGGTGCATTTATCATGGGATTGGTCGGTCTAATCTTTCTTTCCAAGAAGCACCTTTTGCCGCAGGCGTTTTTTGCGTTTGGCGTCCCCTCCCTCTACCTCGGAATTGCCGCAACCTGCTGGATCACCCGCAGCCTCTGGATTCCCTTGCTCTGGCCGGTCGTTGGCTTCGGCTCCTTGCAGGTTTTTATGATCGTGCGCCAACTCATCCGCGAGCAACGCGCCAAGCAACAGATCAAGGGTATGTTCGGCACCTATGTCTCACCGGAGGTCGTCAACCGCATGATCGAGTCAGGCCAGTCTCCGGAGCTCGGTGGTCACGAGGAAAACATCACCGCCTACTTCTCCGACATCCAGGCGTTCTCGGCATTTTCCGAAAAACTCCCGCCCGAACAGCTCGTGGTGCTCATGAACGAGTATCTCTCGGCCTGCACCGATATCATCCAGGAAGAAGGCGGCACGCTGGACAAATACATCGGCGACGCCGTGGTCGCCATGTTTGGAGCCCCCCTTCCCCTGCCCGATCACGCCTTGCGTGCCTGCGTAGCCAGTCAGCGTATTCACATCAAACTCGCCGAACTCCGCTCCAAATGGAAAGACGAGACCGGCCGATGGCCCGATATCGTCCACTCCATGCAGTCACGCATCGGCCTCAACAGCGGCCCGGTGATTGTCGGCAACATCGGTAGCCGCACCCGGTTCAACTACACCATGATGGGAGACAACGTGAATCTCGCCGCCCGCATGGAATCCGGATCGAAGAGCTGGGGCGTTTATTCCATGTGCAGCGAGGCCACCAAGTTGGCCTGCGAGCGCGATGGTGGCGACCGCGTGATTTTCCGCCCACTGGGACGTATCGTGGTCAAGGGCCGCACCAGTGCCGTCCCCATTTTCGAAATCGTCGGACTCAAGGAAACCGTATCTGACCAAACTCGCGAGTGCGTGCGTATTTTCTCACAAGGTCTGGATCACTACTACCGGCGCGACTGGGATGGTGCATTGGAACTCTTCCGGCAAAGCCAGGAGCTGGAACCCAACCAGCCGGGCGTCACCACGGGCGTGGTAAGTAATCCCTCTCGCGTCTACATCGAGATCACCGGTCGCTACCGGATCGCTCCTCCCCCCGAAAACTGGGACGGCGAATATGTGATGACGGTCAAATAAGCCGTCGCCCCTACCGATCCACTCCCTCTGTTCAAGCCACCACCTGGGCCATTTCCGCGATCCGCTCCAAGTTTACTTCGACAGCATCAATGTAGGGATTACTGCCGTCAGGCCGGCTCAACAGGCGGTAAACCCCCTCGTAGTCCCCTTCGAGCTTGGGCAATGCGAAATGTGTCCAAAACCCGCCCGTCTTCGACATCAGATCTCTGGCCGAACGGAACATCCGCTTATCCATCGGAACCCGATTGAAATCATTGGACTCCTCGAACTCGGCAAAAAGTCCGGGCAGTTTCTCTGGATAATCGGGATCGGCCATCTGCCCGAGGTAATCAGCGGTCGCGACCATGCAACCGGTCAGGCGGGCAATGGTGCTGCGAAACTTGAGCAGGCCGATCTGGCTGGTGAGTCCCGTGCAACGTATCGCATTCAACACGCCATCGAGTTCATCACTCGTGACACCCATAGTGGGTAAAAAGCGGGCGGCCATCACACAACTGCGATCAACATGAGAGTTGGTGTATTTGGCACCCGTTCCCTTCACGTCATCCCGGTTCTTCAAATACCCACTGTCGTGCATGAGGATCGCAGCGCAACCCAGCGAAAACTCCCGGTGGCCAAACGCCGGCTTGATTCCGTGGTCAGCGCGCCCGGCCGCCAAATCGATAAAGCACTGGGTCGCATACAACGTATGCTCCAAATTGTGATACTGCAGGTCGGCTTTTTGGTAGTCCGGATGACGTCCGGCAAAAAGGTCGTCCACCAATGCACTCACCCCCTCGACCAAATCCGTAGCAGCCGTCGACGAAATCTCTCTTACATGCCTTTTGGCAGCAGCTACTATCGAAGATGCCGTGCACTTGGGGATTAGCATGTCGGGATTGATCGCACTTGGGAATCGCGGAAGGGGTAATACGCGCTACCTAACTAGCGAAGCAATCTTCAGGCGGGGGCGGCAAGGTCAAACCACCGGACCCTCCTTCCCTCTGGCCCCTTTCGTTCGCGACTTATTCTGTCAGCCCGCCCAAGTAGAAGTTCTGTATTTGCCACATACTTACACGACAGTCTTGATCTCTTTGTAAACGTTCATTTGACTGAGACTTATCAAAGCAACTTCCCATGGTCGTATCCACTCATCCGCACGAACCGAGCGCTCGTGAAACGCTTGTGAAACTTCCGTGGAGACGTCGCTTCGACGTTCGCATCGCCACCTTTCTAGCGGGGACCGCCAGTGTCATCATCATCCTGGTCGGCCTGTTTGTTTACCACTCCATCGTCGCCACCCGACTAGCTCTTTTCGAGCAACGTCTTCACTCGATCGCCGTGACGCTCTCCCAGACTATCAATACCGATGCGCTCGCGGCGCTTCCGGATGACGTCAAAACCGACAACCCCGTTCTGACCTCACTGCGCACACGGCTGAAAACCATTGCCGAGTCCGAGCAGGGCATCGAATCCATCTACATTCTCAAACCCACGCCGACACCGGGCCAACTGCGCTTCCTCATCGATGCATCCAATGTCAGCCGGGTCGCCGAAACCGGCGAACTCTACGATGCAACCGAGCTGCCGTTTATGCTGCAGGGGTTTGAACGGGTGACCGTCGAGGACCGGGTTTACGGCGACGAGTTCGGCCAGACCCAGTCGTCCTATGCCCCGCTCAAAACCTCCGACGGCCGCGTCATCGGAATCGTCGGGGTCGACGTCCTCGCCCTGCGCCTTGATGAATTGCGCTGGCAGGTGGTGCGCCTGTGCGCCGGCGTGCTGGGCGTCGCCTTCCTGACCGTCATTCTAATCTCCTTGATTATCCGCCGCCGGATACACCGGCCTCTTTCCCGCGTGCTCGACGCCGCCTCGGCCATTGCCGAGGGCCGGCTCGACACCCGTCTGCACGTGCGCTCGGACGACGAGTTCGGCCTGCTCGCCGAACAGTTCGATACCATGGCGGGTCACCTGCGTGATCGTGAACGTCTTCGAGAAACCTTCGGACTCTACGTCAGCCGTGATCTGGCCACCGCGCTCATGAAAGACGGGAAACCACCCGCGCTCGGCGGCGTCGAGTGCGTGGCCACCGTCATCTTCTGCGACCTGAGCAACTACACCCGCATCAGCGAGGCGTTCTCCCCGCAAGAGGTCATCAGCCTGATCAACGAATATCTCGCCGCGATGTGCACCATCATCGAGGAGCACCGGGGATGTCTTCTGGATTTCACCGGCGACGGCATCATCGCTGCCTTCGGCCTGCCCCTGCCCAACGCCGACCACGCCCACAACGCCGTGCAGTGTGCGATCGAGATGCGCCAGCGCCTCACCCAGCTCAACGGCGAATGGGAGGCTCGCGGCCTGGCCGAACGCTGGCAGGTTGTCGGCGTTGATCGCATCGAGGCCCGCATGGGCATCCACACCGGCCCCCTCGTCGCCGGCAACATCGGCAGCCCTTCACGCATGAAATATTGCGTTATGGGTGACACCGTGAACATCGCCGCCCGACTGGAGGAGATGAACAAAGACTTCAACTCAACCATCCTGCTGAGCGACCAAGTCAGGGTCCGCATGCCGGTCAAAATGTCGGACAGCTTCGCCGACTACGGCGTGGTCAACATCCGCGGACGCGTGCAGGCCGTAGGTGCCTACAGCGTGTAACCCGCCGCTCAAACCGCGTTCGCGTCGATGAACGCGCGGATCGCGCCCGCATCGGCTTTGAGCAGGTGCTTCTTGAGCGGACGCTGTTTGAGCGCCTCAAGACTCGGATCCTTTGGCTCAACACCGATGGCTGCGATGATCGTGTCGGGAAACTTCGCCGGGCTCGCCGTCGCGAGCACCAAGCTGGGGCGATCCTTCGACAGATCGGCAAACGCACACGCCGTGTGCGGATCGACGATGTAGCCAAACCGGGCGTGCACCGACTTGATGATATCGGGAATCTGCTCATCGGTGCAGCGCGAGGCGCTGAACGTGTCGCGGTCGAAGTTCTCGAATTTGTAGCCGCCGGTCGTCTTGAAGGTCTGCATGACCTCACGGACCTTCGCCGAGTCGCGTCCAAGACTCAGGTAGAGGAAGCGCTCAAAGTTGCTCGACACCTGGATGTCCATCGACGGTGCGAGGCTGGGCTCGACCTTCGACACGCGGTAATCGCCCGTCGTGAACAGTCGGTAGAGGATGTCGTTCTGGTTGGTGGCGACCTTGAAGCTATGGATCGGCACGCCCATTTTTTGGAGCATCCAGCCGGCGAGCACGTTGCCAAAATTGCCCGTGGGCACGACGAACTCGGTCTCGGCGCGTGTCGCAGCGGGCAGCCGCAGGTAGGCGTAGAGGTAGTAAACACACTGCGCGAGCACGCGGGCCAGATTGATCGAGTTGACCGCCGAGAGCCGGTGACGCGTGCGAAATTCCTGATCGGCAAAGAGGTCTTTCAACGCAGCCTGCGCATCGTCGAACGAGCCATCGATGGCGAGAGCATAGACGTTATCCGCACCCGTGCAGGCCATCTGACGCTCCTGCAACGGCGACGTGCGACCGTCCGGATACAGAATAAAAATCGCGGTGCCGGGCTTGCCGAGCAACCCGTGAATCGCGGCCGAACCGGTGTCGCCGGAGGTGGCGCCGAGGACGTTGATCGTCTGCCCGCGCGTCGCGCACTGGTGCTCGTAGAGATTGCCGAGGAGCTGAAGGGCAAAGTCTTTGAAGGCGAGCGTGGGGCCGTGAAAGAGTTCGAGCACCGAGGTGCGTTCGTCGAGCTTCACGATGGGCGCGATGCGCGGATCGGAGAACGCCGTGTAGCTCTTGGCGATGATCGCTCGAAGAACGGACGGCTCGATGTCGGTCGCGAAGAGTTTGAGGAACTCAAAGCACAGCGCGTCGTAAGGCAGCGGTTCAAACCGGGCGAGGTCCGCCGCGGTGAACTGCGGCAGCGTCTCGGGCAGGTAGAGTCCGCCGTCCGGCGCAAGGCCGGTGGCGACGGCATCGGAGAAGCCGAGCGAGGGGGACTGACCGCGGGTGCTTACGAATTTCATGCAGAATCGTTCTCTTTATCTTAATCTTTCTCTTTCGTCAGGGGCTTCACCATACGCCTACGTCCAGAGGAGAATGAGTAAGATAAAGAGGAAAGAGAAAGATCGCCCGTTGGGTTAAAGCTTTTCGAGTTCGAACGCGGCGTGAGCGAGGCGGGCGGCGTCGTCGGCCTTGGTCTTGTCGATGATCACGGAGATTTTGATCTCCGAGGTGCTGATGAGCTCGATGTTGATCGACGCGTCGGCCAGCGCCTGGAAGAGCGTCGCGGCGACACCGGAATGCGTCTTCATGCCGACGCCAACCACGGACAGCTTGGCGATGTTTTCATGGATGGCGATCTGGCCGCCGCCGATGGCGTCGAGGACCGACTCCAGTGTCTTTTGCACGCGCTGCGACTCGGTGAGCGGCACGGTGAAGGTGAGGTTCGCGATGCCGTTGCGGCCCACGTTCTGCACGATCATGTCGACGATGATGTTGGCGTCAGCCAGAGCGCGGAAGACCTTAGCGGCGGAGCCGGGGCGGTCGAGGATGTTGGAGACGATGACCTTGGCCTGGTCCTTGTCGACCGCGACACCGCGCACGACGACCTTTTCCATATAAGCGATTTCCTGTTTCACGATGGTTCCTGGGTTGTAATTAAAAGAGGAGCGGACTTCGAAAACGACGCCGTATTTGGCGGCAAACTCGACCGAGCGGGACTGCATGACTTTCGAACCGGACGAGGCGAGTTCGAGCATCTCGTCGTAGGAGATTTCGTTGAGCTTCCGGGCGTCTTTCACGACGCGGGGATCTGCCGTGTAGACGCCGTCGACGTCGGTGTAGATCTCGCACTTGTCGGCCTGCACGGCGGCGGCGAGTGCGATGGCGGTGAGGTCGGAGCCGCCGCGGCCGAGCGTGGTGATCTGCCCGTCATCATTGATGCCCTGAAAGCCGGCGACAATGACCACCTTGCCGGCGTTGAGATCGGTCACGATGGGCTTGGCGTTGATCGTCTTGATGCGCGCCTTGGTGTGGACTTTGTCGGTGAAGATGCCGGCTTGGGCACCGGTATAGGACACGGCTTCGACGCCGACGCCGTGCAGCGCCATGGCGGTGAGCGCGATGGTCTCCTGCTCGCCGACGGCGAGCAGCATATCCATCTCGCGCTCGCTGGGCTGATTGCAGAGCGCCTTGGCGCGGGCGATCAGTTCGTTGGTCACACCGGCACGGGCGGAGACGACGATCACGAGTTCGTTCCCCTCGTCGCGAATCGACTTGATGCGCTCGGCGACCTTGCGGATGCGTTCGACGTCGCCGACGGAGGTGCCGCCGTATTTTTGGACAATTCTAGCCATGGGTTTTGGTGGAGTAAAAAATCAACCGGCGAAATCGGCGATGCGCAGGAGCACCGGTTCGCCCAGAACACTGGAGAGACGCTTGAGACGCGACACCGTGGCCCGGATGGCCTGCTCGTTGGACTGGTGCGTGGTCAGAATGAGCGAGGCGGCGCCGGAGGTCTCGCTGGGGCGCTGCAGCACGCTGCTGATGCTCACATCGCAACCGGCGGTGGCACTGGCGATCTTGGCGAGCACGCCGGGCTCGTCCTTCACTTCAAGGCGCAGGTAGTAGCGTCCGGTGATGCGCTGCAAGGGCGTGAGCGAAGCGCGCATCTTGACCTGCGCGGGCAGGTGCGAGTTGCCGCGATTGAGCAGGATGACGGCGTCGACGATGTCGCTGATGACCGCGCTGGCGGTCGGGTCCTGTCCGGCGCCGCGGCCGATGTAGACGGTCTCGCCGACGACGTCGCCGGTGACGGAGATACCGTTGTAGACCTCGTTCACGTTGGCCAGAACCTTGGTCAGCGGAATGAGCGTCGGGTGAACGCGCACGAACACCTCGCCGGTTTCGACTTCGCCGGAAATGACCGCGAGGAGCTTGATCGCGAAACCGTTCTCACGGGCAAACGCGAGGTCGGTCTGCGTGATCTTGGTGATGCCCTCGACGAGCATTTTTTCGACGGGGACCCAGGCGCCGTGCGCGAGGTAGGCGAGAATGGAGGCCTTGTGGGCGGTGTCCCAACCCTCGACATCGAGCGACTCGTCGGCCTCGGCGTAGCCCAGCTCCTTGGCTTCCTTAAGGATGACGGGATACGACAAGCCCTCGCGCTCCATGCGCGTCAGGATGTAGTTACAAGTGCCGTTGAGGATGCCGTAGATGAGCTTGAAACGGTTGGCGACCAGACCCTCGCGAAGGGCCTTGATGATCGGGATGCCGCCGGCGACGGACGCCTCGAAGAAGAAGTGGCCGCCGTGCTTGCGGGCGGCGGCAAAGAGCTCGGGGCCGTGTTTGCAGAGGAGCGCCTTGTTGGCCGAGACGACCGTCTTGCCGGCCTTGAGCGCGGCCAGCGTGACCTGGTGGGCCAGCGTGGTGCCGCCGATGAGTTCGCACACGATGTGGATCGACGGATCGGTCGCGATGGAAAGCGGGTCGGTGGTCAGCGTATCGGAGCCAACGCGCACGCTGCGCTTCTTCTTGAGGTCGCGCACGGAGGCGCGCGCGAGGTTGAGCTTCACGCCGAGGCGGGATTCCAGCGCGGTGCGGTTGGACTCGATGTGTTTCCACACGCCCTGGCCGACGGTGCCAAGGCCGCAGATGCCGATGTTGATCGTGGATAGGCTCATGATTGGACGGGAGTCGTGACGGCGGTTTTTTTAACGAAGCGGTTTTCGGTGCCCTTGAGCAAGCGCACGATGTTGGCCCGGTGCAGGATGATCACAAACGCTCCGATTCCCACCGCCAGCCAGGCGACAGGCGAAGGTTGCTTGAGCAGAAACGCGGCGACTGGAATCGCCACGGCGGCGAGAATCGAGGCGAGCGAGACATAGCGGGACGTGTAGAACGTCGCCAGCCACACCCCGAGTGCGATCAAGGTGACCACCGGCATCAGCACCACAAAACCGCCGGCCGAAGTCGCCACGCCCTTGCCGCCCTTGAAGCGGATGAAACAGGAGAAGCTGTGACCAAGCACGGCGGCAATGAGGCCGGCGACGGCGGCGGGGATGACGGTGGCCGGCGTGAGAACTTTGACGTTGGCCGTATAGATTTCCCAGCCGGTGACGTTTTTCGAGGTGAGCTCGCTGGTGTGCTGGGCCCACCGGGCGAGCAACATCGGCCAACCGGAGGCGAGCGCACCCTTGAGCGCGTCGAGGATGAAGACGGTGTTGCCCGCCTTCTTGCCGAGCACGCGCTTCACGTTGGTCGCACCGGGGCTCTTGCTGCCGTGCTCAAAAATATTGATCCCGTGCGCACGCGCCACGAGGTAGCCGAAGGGAATCGCACCCAACAGATAACCAACAACCGAGGCGATGGTGAGGGGAATCAACATGGTATTAAACCAGCCTCCTGACGCCGGCTGCTACGATTCGGACGGGCCGGTAGCAGCCGAGGTGACGAGGCTGGAGGGTTACAACTGCACGAACTTGGCCTGCTTGATCGCGGGGTTGCCCTTGATCTCGGCGCGGGCGGCCTCGCTCGGCTCGCTGTCGACACGCACGACCATGTAAGCGGTGCTGCCGGGGGTGAGACGCGAGAGGGACATGTCGGCGATGTTGACCTTGTCCTTGCCCAGGAGCGTGCCGACCATGCCGACCATGCCGGGCTGGTCGACGTTCTCAAGGACGAGGAGCTTGCCCTCGGCGGCGACTTCGACCTCGCGGCCGTTGATGCCGACGATGCGGGGCATGTTGGCCTTGCCGATCAGGGTGCCGCGCGCGCTGTTCACCGAGCCGTCGGCAGCGGTGGACTCGACCTCGATGAGGTCGGTGTATTCAACGGCGTCCGACGACTTGACGACCTCGAACGCGAGGCCGAGGCGCTGGATCTTGCTGGGGGCGTTGACGCTGTTCACGCCGTCGCCGCTGATGCGGCGCAGGAAGCCGCACTGGAGAGCGCGGGTGATGGCGTTGACGTCGAGTTCGGCGACCTTGCCCTGGAAGAGCACGCGGAGCTTGGCGACTTGCTTGGGCGAGATCTGCTGCACGAGCGTGCCGAGCTTGGTGGCGAGATCCAGATAGGGTGCGACGACCTTGGCGGCGGCGGCATCCATCGACGGCAGGTTGACGGCGTTGCGCACGGCGCCGTGCAGGAGCACGTCGGCGATCTGCTCGGCGATCTCGATGCCCACCGTCTCCTGGGCCTCGGTGGTGGAGGCGGCGATATGCGGGGTGAGGATGATGTTGGGCGCGGAACGCAGCTCGCTGTCCTTGGGAAGCGGCTCGGCCTCGTAGACGTCGAGGCCGGCGGCGCCGACCTGACCGCTCTTAAGGGCGGCCACGAGGGCCTTCTCGTTGACGATGCCGCCGCGGGCGCAGTTGACGATGCGAACACCCTTCTTGCACTTCGCGAGGGCGGCCTCGTCGATCATGTTGTTGGTCTCGTCGGTCAGCGGCATGTGGACCGTGATGTAGTCCGAACCGGCCAGAAGTGCGTCGAGCGAAACGGATTCGACCTGCATGGCGGCCGCACGGGCGGGCGTCAGGTAGGGATCGTAGGCCAGAACCTTCATGCCGAAGGCCTGGGCGCGCTTGGCGACCTCGCTGCCGATGCGGCCGAGACCGATGATGCCGATCGTCTTGCGCAAGAGCTCGACGCCGCTGAGGGTCTTGCGATCCCAGTTGCCGGCCTTCATCGAGGCGGCGCCTTGGGCGATCGGACGCGCGCAGCAGAGGATATGCGTAAAGGTGAGCTCTGCGGTCGAGATCGTGTTGCCGCCGGGGGTATTCATGACAACGACACCGCGCTCGGTGGCGGCCTCGACATCGACGTTGTCCACGCCGACACCGGCGCGACCGACGACCTTGAGCAGCGGGGCGGCCTCGATCACGGCACGCGAGACCTTCGTTTCAGAACGAACCGCGATGGCGTGAACGTCTTTGACGAGCTCGAGAACCTTCTCCGGAGAAGATCCGTAAGCCTCGATGACTTCAAAGCCCGTCTGCTGGCGCAGGTAGGCAACTCCCTTGGGTGAGATCTTGTCGGCGACGAGGATTTTCATGGGAAAATAGCCCGCAATCGAAGAGCCCCCCGCCCCGGCAAGCAAGGAAAAGGTTACCCGTCCTGCAACCGCCCAATCCGCACTCGCCAACCGCCTGCACCCGCGCCAATCGTCCGCCATGTCCACGCAAGACCGTCTGGCGCAACAGATCCGCTTCATCATCGAAGTCGACAAGCTCAAGGAAATCTTCCGCCAAACACTGCTCACCCAAAGTCGCCGCCATGAAAATGATGCGGAACATTCCTGGCACCTCTGCCTCATGGTGATGGTCCTCGCCGAACACTCCAACACGCCCGGACTGAACGTGTTGCGCGTCCTTAAAATGCTGCTCATCCATGACATCGTGGAGATCGATGCGGGCGACACCTTTGCCTACGACACCGCCCGGATGGCCGGTCAGCACGAGCGCGAGGCCCTGGCCGCCGACCGGCTTTTCGGACTCCTCCCGGACGATCAAACCGCCGAATTTCGCGGTCTCTGGGACGAATTCGAAGCCCGCACGACGCCCGAAGCGAAGTTCGCCGCCGCCGTGGACCGGTTTCAACCCATGTTGCAAAACTGCCTCACCGAAGGCGCCGCTTGGCGTCAGCATGGCGTGACCAGCGACCGCGTGATCGCCCGCAACCAACACATCGCCGACGGTGCCGCCGCCGTGTGGGACTACGCCGCGCAGATGATTGCCGACGCGGTCAAAGCCGGTCACCTCGCCAAGTAACCGGCGGCTCACTCCCTCAACTCAGATCCCGGATCGACCCGAAATCAGGATCGTTGAGCCGCTTGTAGGTCCGCACGATCATCCCGTCGGTGAGCCCCGCCAGCCAGTCGCAGATGCGCCGCGCCTTGCCATCGACCGTCGTCTCCGCATCGACCAGACGTCCCACGCGCGGCGGCAGGATGTTGATCACCCGCTCGGACTTGGTGACGTAGTTGCTCCAACACGAATCCCACAAGCTGAACAACACCTTGCGCGCCTTGTGCTCGATCTGCTGGAGCTGCGGACTCTCGAAGATGATGTCGTTGGCCATCTTCTTGAAAAACCGGGCCTCGTTCAAAGCCCGCGGCGCGACCACCAACTCAAAGGCGTAACGATGCGTCTGCGCCGACATGAAGTTCTGGCGCGCACGCAGCCGGCACGACGTGATGAACCCCCCTATCTTGTCGGCGAAAATCGCCTCCAGCCGGTCGCTGCGAATCGCCCCGATGAGCGTTTCGAGATGCACTTGGTCTTCCGCCCCGATACCGGCTTCCGCCGCCCAGCTCTCGATGCGATCAATGGTGAGAAACCCGGCCTTCACCCCGTCCACGATGTCGTTGAGCGAATAGGCCGCGTCATCCGCCCAGTCCATGATCTGGCACTCGACACTCTTGAATGAGTTCAACACTTCGTCCGCGTGCAGTTCTCCCGGGATCGTCGCTCCGCCCAAGACGAAGTCCCGGTAGGTTGCCTGCGGATCGTAGAGAAAATGGTTTTTCGGCGGCTGCGGAAACTCGCGGTAGAGCTTTTTGTATTTCAACACACCGTCCAGCAGCGCGCGCGTCGGTCCCATCCCGCGCACGCTCGACTCGTCCTGGTAGAGGGTTTCGGTGAGCAGGTGGAGCGTCTGCGCGTTGCCCTCGAACCCGCCGTGCGGCTTCATCAACTCTTGCAGCGTGCGTTCGCCCGAATGCCCGAACGGCGGATGCCCGAGATCATGCGAGAGGCACACCGCTTCGACCAGGTCGCTGTCGATGTGAAAATCCGGCGTCAACAATCCGCCCTGCGACAACAGATAATGGCAGATCGAGCGTCCGATCTGGGCAACCTCCATCGAATGCGTGAGCCGCGTGCGGTAGAAATCGTATTCGCCCGAAAGAAACACCTGCGTCTTCGATTGGAGCTTCCGAAACGCATGCGCATGGATCACCCGATCACGATCCACTTGGAATGCGGTGCGATAATCGCTTTTGCGGGCACCCTCCCAGGTTTCCTGGTCAAAAGAACTATAAAAGCGATTGGTCATGGTTTGAGGATGGAAACGTTTTCCATGATTAGCAGTCTGCCAACCTAATATGCGCTCCCCGCTTCCCCGCCCCTGGGTTTTCGCGTTCGTGCTGGGCCTCACCCTGCAGGCCGAACCGGCCGACAGTCTGATCACCGCCGCCGATCTTCTCAAAATCAACCTGCCCTCCGCGCCCGCGCTTTCCCCCGACGGCCAGCAGATCGCCTACACCGTGCGCACGCTCGAATCCCTGTCCTCCGGCGACACGGCCTACCGCAACCGGCTCTGGCTCGCCCACATCGATGGCGATACCGCGCCGCGCGAGCTCACCTCCGCCGGTCCCAATGCCTACGATCCGGCCTGGCACCCGCTCGGTGACCGCATCGCCTTCATCCGTCCCGAAGCCAGTGATCGCGCCCGCATCTGTGTGCTGCCGGTGTCCGGTGGCGACCCCTTTACGGTAACGCCATCCCTGCGCGAGGTCACCGCCCCGCAGTGGTCCCCGAATGGCGATCGCCTGCTTTTCACCGCCGTGGTCACCTACGCCGAGGCCGTGGCTTCCGGTTCCGCGAACCCGTGGCCCCTCGAAAAACCCGCCGCTCCCGCGCTCCCCGCTCCCGAAGCCACGAAGCCGGCCGCGACCAAGCCCGCACCTGCGCCCCAGGCAGCCTCCGATGGCAGTCTCGCCGAACGCCGGCTCTGGCTTTCTCAAAACGAAGCCCGCGGCGATCCCTTCGTCTCCACCCGTCTCGACTTCAACGCCGATCCCGATACCAACGGCGAGCCCAAGTTCACCCATCTCTTCGTGATCGATCACGCCGGTGCCACCCCGGTCGATCTCACCCCCGGCTTCATTTCCTATACGCATCCGGCGTGGCTGCCCGACGGCGAAACCATCGTGTGCGACGGCCCGACCAGCGATTCCGCACATCCCGACCGGGTGCTGACCCGGCGGCTCTTCACCCTCAAAGCCGACGGCAGTGAACTCCGCCCGCTCGCCTCGCCGGCCGGCTACTCGCTCACCGAGCCCGCCGTCTCACCCGACGGCAAACAAATCGCCTGCACCGCCCAGCCCTGCGCAGACCCGGCCGATCTGAGCTATGGCCAGACCCGCCTGGCGATCATCACGGTGGCCGACGGCAAGTTCCAGATGCTCACCGAGAAGTTCGACCGCTCCATCGGGCACCCGCGTTGGTCCGCCGATGGCAAGTTCATCTACTTCGTTGCCGAAACCGGCGGGGCGGCGCCGCTTCACCGCATCCCCGCCAAAGGCGGCAACCCCGAGCGTATCACGTCTTCCGATACTTGCGTGACCGGTTTTTCCCCGGGATCGAAAGCCCTCGCACTCGTGATCGCGCGCTCCGGCAACCCCGGCGAAATCTGCCGCACCCACGTCAACGGCCGCTCCCTGCGCATTCTCACGGCCCACAACAACGAGTGGTTGCGCGACAAGAAACTCGCCTCCCCCGAGAGCCGAAAACTCAAGCGCCCCGACGGCACGCCAATCGATTATTGGGTCGTTAAACCGCCTTACCTCGAGGGCGGTTTCCACTATCCCTTGCTGGTGATGATCCATGGCGGCCCCGGCTCGATGTGGGGCCCGGCCACCCCGTCTGTCTGGCACGAGATCCAATTCTTCGCGGCTCGCGGCTACGGCATCGTCTTTGCCAATCCGCGCGGCTCCTCCGGCTACGGCGCGAAATTCCAGCACGCCAATTTTCAGGACTGGGGCCCCGGTCCGGCCGGCGATGTGCTCGCCGCAGCCGACGCCGTCGCCAAAGAAAACTGGGTGGACGCCGACCGGCAGGTTGTCCTGGGCGGCAGTTACGGCGGCTACCTGACGGCGTGGATCATTTCCAGCGACCCGCGTTTCAAGGCGGCCATCGCCGAGCGCGGGGTTTACGACCTGACCACCTTCCTCGGTGAGGGCGACGCCTGGCCGCTCGTGCCCTGGCACTTCGGCGGATACCCGTGGCAGCCCGAAATCCGCAAACTCCTCGACGCCCAATCTCCCCTCACCCGCGCCGACGCGATTCGCACCCCGCTCCTGATCCAGCAAAACGCCGCCGATCACCAGACCGGCACCGCGCAGGGCGAATTGCTCTACCGCAGCCTCAAAATCCTCGGCCGTCCCGTGGAGTTCGTGAGTTACCCGCACGCCACGCATGAGCTGAGCCGCACCGGCGATCCCGATCAACGCATCGACCGCCTCGTCCGTTACGACGAATTTTTCCAGCGCTTCATCGGCACACCTGCACAACCCATCCCTCCCCCGCCCGCGCCTCCATCCGCCGCTCCGGCAACGCCCGCCAAACCCGAGGGAACCGCACCCGCGGCAGCTGCGGCACCTGGTAAATAAATCGTGGAAAACGAATGGCCGTCGTCGGATTGATTGAAAACGGAATGCTTTTTGCAGAGTAGTCCCACCACACTCTATGACCTCCGTCGACCTTGCCCCCGAGCATGCTGCTGATGGACTCACCGTTGGCCCGCTCATCGAGACGCCGGCCGCCGTCTTCCCTCCCGATATCACGGCCCGCGCGGCCACCGAACGGATCAGGGAGATCGTCAAGACCCACTTCGTCACCTACGTCTACGTCATCGATTCCCACCGACGACTGCGCGGCGTTGTCACCATGCGCGACCTGTTGCTGGCCGACGCCGAGGCCACCCTTGAGCAGATCATGTTGCGCGATCCCTTTCACCTGAAGCCCGACATGCCGCTCATGGACGCGCTCAAGCTCACCGTGAACAAGCACTACCCGTGCTACCCGGTGTGCGCCGACGACGGCCGGCTGGAGGGCGTCATCTGGGGTGCCAAACTGTTCGCCGCGCAGGCGGTCGAGATCAGCGCGCAAGCCGGCAGCATGGTGGGTGTCGACAAGGAGGAGCACACCGACACGCATTGGAAACGCTGTTTCAAATTCCGCCACCCGTGGTTGCAGCTCAACCTGCTCACCGCCTTCGTCGCCGCCGGCGTCGTCGGCATCTTTGAGCACACCATCGACAAGATCGTGGTGCTCGCGGTGTTCCTGCCCGTGCTCGCCGGCCAGTCCGGCAACACCGGCTGCCAGGCGCTCGCCGTGGCCTTGCGCGGCATGACCCTGGGCGAACTCAAGGCCGGCCGCGAAAAAGCCCTCGTCCTGAAAGAGTCCCTGCTCGGTTTCACCAATGGCGCGCTGGTCGGCCTGACCGCCGGCCTGGGCATGTATGTTTACGCCCTCCTGCAACACACGCCGCAATCACCGCTGGTGCTCGGTCTCACCGTCGCGATCGCCATGACCGCCTCGTGTATCGTCAGCGGTATCGCCGGCGTGCTCGTGCCGGTCACCCTGCGCAAGCTCGGTGCCGATCCGGCCACCGCATCCAGTATCTTCCTGACCACGGCGACCGATGTCGTCAGCATGGGTTGCTTCCTCGGGCTTGCCACGTTGCTGCTGGTGTAAGCCGGCCGCCCCTGTTGTTTTGCCGCATGAAAGTTTCATCCGCCCTCATCACCCGCCTCGAACGTCTCGCCCGCCGCGCCGCCAAGGATTCGTATTCGCCCTACTCCCGGTTTGCCGTCGGCGCCGCCGTGCTCGCCGGTTCGGGCAAACTCTACAGCGGCGCCAACATCGAGAACGCCTCCTACGGCCTCTGCAATTGCGCCGAACGCACCGCGATCTTCACCGCCGCCGCCGCCGGCGAACGCAAAATCAAATGCGTCGTGGTTTATACGCCCACGGCAAGCGTCACCCCGCCCTGCGGCGCCTGCCGTCAGGTGATCAACGAATTCGGTCCGCAGGCGCAGGTCATCTCGATCTGCGATTCCGACGACCGCATCGCCACCACCCTCGACGCGTTGCTGCCCGGCGCGTTCGGCCCGGGCAACCTCGCCTGAGCCAACCCGGTGCCGCACGTAGCAGCCGAGCACGGTAACTGCGACGCATGCGGCACAGTTGGAACCCCAAGAAACAAGGATCGGCGGACGCCAAAAGGCCATGCGTCTTGGGAGTCCCGATCTTCGTCACAGAGGTCGGAAGAGGATGCACGGAGCGTCACAGTGCCCAATCCGACTCCGTCCTCTGTGGCGCTCTGTGTTCCCTCCCTTCCGTCTCTGTGTCACCCTCCGTCTCCGCCCGCAGTAGCCGGGCATGTTTCTTGGGAGGTAACGAGGCTGTTGAGTAGGTGAGTCTTCCACCCCCCCCAGCCTCGTTACCTCGCCTGCTACTTATTTCCGTTGGTTCGACTGCCTGGCGACTGCGTCTCAGCCCGATTACTCCGCGCCGCCCGACATGAAGTCCCGCACCGTGGCGGCCACCTGGTCGCGAGGCACTTCCATTTCGGTGCGGGCACCGAGGTCGCGAATCTTCACGACCCCCTTCGCGAGTTCGTCGCTGCCATAGATGAGCGCCAGCTTCGCGCCGGCCTCGGTCGCCGCCTTGAACTGTTTGCCGAAGGAAAGATCCTTGAGCGGATAATCCACCCGGAAACCATCCGCGCGCAGCGCAAAGATATCGGCAAAGGCCGCCAACCGTTCCGCCTCGCCTCCGATCACCGCATACACATCCGCCGCCTGCGCGAAAACCGGGGTAAGTCCGCGCTGGTCGAGCAACAGCCCCATGGTCACATCGCCGATGGCAAAACCCACCGCCGGCAACGCCGGTCCGCCGAGCTTCTGCACCAGGTCATCGTAGCGTCCGCCGCCCGCGATGGCCCGCAACTCACCTTTGCGGTCGAAGGCCTCGAATACGAATCCCGTGTAGTAAGCCAATCCGCGCACGACGCCGAAATCGACTTCGATAAACTCCGCCAGCCCCATCGCCTCAAGGCCGCCCAGCAGCTTCCGCCAGTCGGCCAGACGCGCCGTGATTTTCTCTCCGCCGACTGCGGACAGTGTCTCCTCCAGGACTGCCAGACTCTTCACTTTCAGGAAGGCGATGATCTTGTCCTTCAACACCGGATCAAGCGCACCGTGGGTCTCAACGTAGCCATTGAACGCGTCATCCCCGACCTTCTCGTATTTGTCGATCGCCCCCAGGATACTGCGCGTCTGCGCGTCGTTGAAACCCAGCGACTCCAGATAATAGAACCACAGGTTGCGGTCGCTCAGGCGCACATAAAAATCCTGCGCCGAAAGACCGAAGCCGCGGATCGACTGCACCAGCAGTGCGATCAACTCGATCTCCGCCTCGGGACCGGGTTCGCCAAAAATGTCGCAGTTGTATTGGAAAAACGCGCGCTCACGGCCCTTCTGCGCCCGCTCGTAACGATAAAACTCCGCGATGCTAAACCACTTGATCGGGCGCTTGAGCGCGTTGGCCTTCGCTCCGACCAGACGGCACACCGTCGGCGTCATCTCCGGTCGCAGGGCGACTTCGCGTCCGCCCTTGTCGGTGAAGCTGAACAGCTGCGCCTCGATCTCGTCGCCCGACTTGGCCTTATAGAGTTCGAGCGGCTCGAGCACCGGCGCATCGTATTCCTGAAATCCAAAGGTGTGCGCCGACTGCCGCCAAAGACGGAAAATGTGATTCCGACGCGCAAACGCTTCGGGATAGAACTCGCGGAAACCGGGCAATGATTGGAACTGGGCCATGGGAAACGAAAACCGTGGAAAACGCCGCCCCCGAGGGCGATTCTAAAAAACATCCGTCCGCCCCCATGGATGTAACGGGAAGCGCGGCCAGCCGTATCCGATTCAGGCGTGGCACGGGCATCTTGCGCGTGGATACACAGGCGTCCCGCCCGCGTGCTTCCCCATTTTTCCACCATGGACAGGATGCCCATGTCACCCCAAGCCCCTGACCTCACGGCCTGTTATCAACCTGCACCGCATCCGGATATTCGGATACAAAAAAGCCGGTCCGAAGACCGGCCTTGATAAAGGCTATAGTGCGGATGCGGGCACCCGATCCTGCCCAACTCAGAGTTGGGCGATGTCGATCTTCTTGAGCAGTTGCTTGAGAACTTTACCGGCCTTGAACTTGACCACGGCGCGCTCGGGGATGACGACCTCGGCTTCGGGTTTGTTGGGATTGCGTCCGATACGCGACTTACGGCGCTGCACTTCGAGGACGCCAAAGTTGCGCAACTCGACGTTACGACCTTCGGACAGGGCCTTCTGGATGATGTCGAGCGTCAGCTGGACGGTCGCCACGATTTCTTTCTGTGGGAAAGCCGTCTTCTCATAAATTTCGAGGACGATTTCGCGTTTAGTGAGGTTGGAGGACATAATATTTTCTGTTTTGGAGATGAAGGGTTTATCTAAGCTATTACCCAGTGTAGAATTACGTCAACCACTGGAACCGTTTTTTTTGATAAAAAAAGGTAAAGTTAAGGGAAATTGGCAAACTAAGTGCCTCTATAGAACTTACTTCTGAATGAAAGTTCCGCGATTTCAATAATTTTCATTTCAACTCTAACATCAACTCTTTGTGAATCAGAAGGCTGACACGAATGCCCAAACTCAACGGAGTTTCAACCCAATAGGCCCGAATAGGCTGTTTTTGCATCACCCGTAATTGGCGAGAGCGAACAGGCTTTAGGCTCGTAGCTTTTTTTTAGGCGCTTACTCCTAACGCTCCTTTCGCCCATGCCAGATCCCGTCGCCGTCAACTCCATGTTTGCCCGTATCGCCCGTCGCTATGACGTGGCGAACCATCTCCTCAGTGTCGGAGTGGATGTCTGGTGGCGGAACCGGTTGGTCGCCGCAGTGCGTCGCCATAGCCCCGTCGACGTGCTCGACTTGGCCACCGGCAGTGGCGATGTCGCGTTCGCCCTGAGCAAAGGCCTGCCCTCGAACATCACGATCACCGGCATGGATTTTTGCCAGCCCATGCTCGACGAAGCGGTGATCAAACAGCAAAGCAGCGCCCGTTTCCCCAACATCACCTTCCAACAAGGTGACGGAATGGCCCTTCCGTTGGCGGATGAGTCCTTCGATGCCGTGACCATCTCGTTCGGCCTGCGAAACATGGCCGACCGAAACCGCGCACTTCGAGAAATGCGACGCGTGCTGCGCCCCGGCGGACAACTGTTTGTCTTGGAATTTTCGCAGCCATTCCGCTGGTTCCGCCCCCTGTATTATTTTTATCTGCGCCGCATCCTGCCGACCATAGCCGCAGCCGTGACCAGTGATCGCGGAGCCTACGAATACCTGTGCGGCTCGATCGAACAATACCCCGATTGCGAATCGATGAGCGGAGAAATCCTCAATGCAGGGTTCACCTCTGTGAACGTGAAACGCATGACCTTGGGCGCCGTCGCACTGCATCAAGCCGTCAAGTAATCCACAATCAGGTAGATCACCCGCCACAGCTCAGGGCACGCAGAACACTGGCGGAGGTTTTAGTTAAACGACTTCCCGCAGCCACAGGTGCTCTGAGCATTGGGGTTTTTAATCTCGAACCCCTTGCCATGCAGACCGTCGTCGAAGTCAATATTCGAACCGTCCAAGTAAGCCAGACTGGTGGGGTCGATCACGATCTGAATGCCTTCGCTTTCAAAACGCGTGTCGTCCGCCTTGGGCTCATCAAAGGACATACCATACTGGAATCCAGAACACCCGCCGGTCTCAATCAGCACACGTAAAGGCTGATTGCTCGCAGGTAAATCGGACTGCATGACTCGGACTTGGGCGGCGGCGCGGGGACTGAGCGTAATCATGCAATCAATCTACGGCCACGCCTCCTCCTGTCAATGGGTGTAGCAATTCCCGTGCTAGGATCAATTTCCCCTCTTGCCAGCGTCCCCATACTAGCCTTCGCTCCCGTCCCGTGGCCGCCATTAAACACATCTTCAACGAACTTCACTACGAGATGACCCGCACCATCGCAGAAGGCGGTATGGGTGTGGTTTACGAGGCCGTCCAGCGCGGCGCCGGCGGCTTCACCAAGGTCGTCGCGGTCAAGCTCATCCGCGAAGAATACTCGACCATCTCCGAGTTCCAAAAAAATTTCATCGGTGAGGCCAGGCTCGTGGCCAACCTCATTCACACGAACATCGTCCAGACCTATCACCTCGGACAGATTGGCGGTCAGTATTTCATGGTAATGGAGTATGTTTCCGGCGTGAACCTGGAGCAGTTCCTTGAGCGTCAGGCCGCACTTGGTCGCCTGATGCCGGTCGACATCGCCGCTTTCATCATCTCGCGCATCGCCCGCGGTCTCACCTACGCCCATCAAAAATGTGACAAGGAAGGCCGTCTCCTCGGTATCGTGCATCGCGACATTGGCCCCAAGAACGTCATGATCGCTTACGAGGGCGACGTGAAGCTCACCGACTTCGGCATAGCGAAGGCCCTGGACCTCATGTATAACGAGGAAGGCAAGGTCATCGCCGGCAAAGACGAATATCTCTCTCCCGAGCAGGCCAGCTACGCGGTCACCGACGCCCGCGCCGATCTCTTCCCGCTCGGCATCGTTCTCACCGAGTTGTTGCTCGGTCGCAACGTGTTCCGCGACGCCGACCGCTTGGTCTCCCGCCAGAACATCCTCACGATGCCGATCCCGCAGTTCTCCCGACTGCGCCCCGAAATCGATCCCAAGCTCGAAAAAATCATCCAGAAGGCCCTCCAGCGCGACCGTGAAAAGCGCTATCAAAGCGCCTTCGAAATGCTCAACGATCTCGAAGTTTATCTCTACAGTGACGGCTACGGCCCCACCAACGAAAAGCTCGGCACCTACCTCAAGACCATCATGGCCGAGCCCCTTCCCACTACCCCCACCCCAGCACCCAAGCTCACCCTGCGTCCGAATTCATGAGCGGCCCCGGGTTTAGCCAAGACCTTCGCCAGCGCCAGAACCAGTCACTGGTCCTGGCTCCCCAGCTGCGACATTCACTGAAAATCCTTCAGGTCGCCGCGCTGGATCTGCGCTCGGTCATTCAAGAGGAACTGCAAAGCAACCCCACCTTGGAGGAGTTGCCCATGGAGGGCGTCAGTCTCGACCAAGAGCAGCAGGACAGCGCCGCCGAGAACAACGAAAGCGGCGAAGGCGCGGACAACCGTGAGGAAATGGATTTCTCCAAAGAATACGACATCCTCACCAAGCTCGACGACGACTGGAAGGACTACATGTCGCAGGCCGGCGGCGCCCAGCCCTACACCGCTGATGACGCCGAACGCCGCCAACACTTCTTCGATTCGCTCGTCAGCGAAACCTCGCTGCAGGAACATCTGATGCGTCAGGCCGAGCTCGCCGACACGCCCGATGATGTGCTCAAGGCGATGAACCACCTCGTCGGCAGCCTCGACGACCGCGGTTTCCTCACGCAGACACCTGCGGACGTAGCCCTGCAATCCGGTCTTTCATTGGAAGCCGTCCAGGAAGCCACTCGCCAGCTCAAGACGTTTGAACCGGCCGGCATCGGCGCCTCCAACCTGGAGGATTGCCTGCTGATCCAACTCAACGTCAAAGGCCGGTCCGAAAGTCTCGCCGGCCGCATCATCCGCGAACACTTCGCCCTTCTCACCCGCCGCCGCATCCCAGAAATTGCCCGCAAGCTCGGGGTTCACACCGATGACGTCCAGGAAGCCATCGAAGAAATCGGCGCACTCGACCCCGCTCCCGGCCGCCGTTTCGCCGAAGATAGCAACCGCGTCGTCGTCCCCGATGTCACCGTCGAAAAAGATGACAACGAGTGGAAGATCCACCTCAACAGCGACTACATCCCCCGCCTGCGTATCTCCAGCACCTACAAGGACCTCATCGCCAAGGGATCCCTCAACAAACAGGAACGCGATTACCTCCGCGAACGCATCCGCGCCGGCAAGTTCCTGATTAATTCCATCGATCAGCGCCAGCAGACCATCGAGCGCATCACCCGCGAAATCATCAAGGTCCAGACCGAGTTCTTCGAGCACGGTGTCTCCAAACTCCGCCCGCTCACCATGACTCAGATCGCCGATGTGGTCGGCGTGCACGAGACCACCGTCAGCCGCGCCATCGCCAATAAATACATCAAGACCCCCCACGGCGTATTCGATTTCAAGTTCTTCTTCACCCCCGGCTACCAGTCCGACAGCGGCGCATCCGTGTCCAACACCAGCGTGAAGGACATGATCAACGACCTCATCGCCGGCGAAGACCGCAGCCAGCCGCTCAGCGACCAGGAAATCGTCGTAAAACTCCAGGAAAAGGGTATCAACATCGCCCGCCGCACCGTCGCGAAATACCGCGAGGAACTCGGCCTGCTGCCGAGCAACCTTCGCCGCGAATATATCTGACCCCGTCCCCGTGAACGCCTCCTGGGATACCCTCAAGCTCCTCTCCGACCCCACCCGCCTGAGGTTGCTCGCCCTCCTTCTGCGCGAGGAACTCTCCGTCGCCGAGCTTCAAGACATCCTCGGCATGGCCCAGTCGCGTATCTCCTCTCAACTGGCACTGCTTCGCCAGGCCGATCTCGTGGGCGACCGTCGTGACGGCAAAAAAGCCTTCTACTCGCTGCGCCCCGCGCTCGACACCCGCACCCTCGCCCTGCTCCACGCCGCCTGCGAATCCGTCACCGACCTGCCCGAACTCGCCGAGGATCGCGCCAACCTCGACCGCATCCTCAAAAAACGCCGCGACCACCAGGAGCAGTATTTCAACCTCATCGCCGGCAAGCTCGGTAAAAACTACTGCCCCGGCCGCTCTTGGGAAGCCATCGGTCACCTAGCCCTCCGCCTCACCCCGCACATCGTCATCGCCGACCTCGGTGCCGGCGAAGGCCTCCTCTCCCAACTCCTCGCCCGCCGCGCCAGCAAGGTCTGGTGCATCGACAACGCCCCGCGCATGATCGAGGTTGGCACCGAGCTCGCCGGCAAAAACGGCCTCGCCAACCTTACCTACAAGCTCGGCGACATCGAAAACGTCCCCCTGCCCGACAAGTCCGTCGATCTCGCCATTCTCAGCCAGGCGCTACACCACGCCCAACACCCCGAAACCGCCGTCAAAGAAGCCCACCGCATCCTCAAACCCGGCGGCCAGCTCCTTATTCTCGATCTTAAGGAGCACTCCTTCGAAAAAGCCCGCGAACTCTACGCCGACGTCTGGCTCGGCTTCAAAGAAAGCGCCCTGCACGGCTTCCTGAAAAAATCCGGCTTCCAGCAAGTCGAAGTCACCGCCGTCGCCCGCGAAGAAAACGAACCCTGGTTCGAAACCCTCCTCGCCACCGGCATCAAACCCGCTCGATAGGGCTGCGACACTGAGTTCTGGGACAGGATAAATGCAGGGAGGTATTCCATCCCTTCCCCATCCTGTCTCCATCCTGTCCCAACTCCGACCTTCGTTCCCCTTTCACCCTGCACTCGTAGAGCTTCAGCAATGGTCTGATGTCGTTTCCAGGCACACCCGAGGCCACAGGTATTTGAACGGCCCCGTAAACTCCCGCGGACGCTCCTCCATCCCCTGGGTCACCTCCTCGACCGTGAACCACTCGCCGCGCTCGATCTCCGCCGGATGCAACACAAACGGCCCGTCGCTGTTCAGCCGGTAAACCCACACAAACTCCCAACCCGTCTTCGCGCAGGCCTCCAGTTTGAACAAACGCTCCAGCCGATGCTCCGGCAAAACGCTCAGCCCGATCTCCTCTCCCAACTCGCGCACCACAGCCGCATCGTAATTTTCCCCGCCGTCCACATGCCCTGAGCAGGATGCGTCCCACTTGCCCGGAGACGAATCTTTGAGCATCGACCGCTTCTGCAAAAACACCCGCCCATCCGTGCCAAACGCTATGGCGTGCACCGACCGGTGCCGGAGCTTCTGTCGATGGACTTCTTTGCGCGTGGATTGGCCGATCACTTCGTCGCGGTCGTTCACCACGTCGAATACTTCGTCATCACGCTGGGCAGTTAAAGGGGGGATCATGTTTTTATTGTCGCTTCGCGGGAAGCGGACTCTTTCGTCTGTCAAAACTGTCCCAAGTTCCCATGCCCAAAATTGACGTCAACAAGGTTGCTGAAATTCTTAAACGAAACGAAGTCGATCCCGCGCTCCTCCGCACGATCGTCGAGGAGATGAATCTGCTCGTGCAACCCGAGGTGGACGAAGAAAAACCGCCGGCGCTCAAAAAGCAGTGGTCCATCCTCATCTCCGACCCCGAGGGTCGCCTGCCCGATGGTAATGACTTTGTGGGCTGGGTGTTGCAGATCCCTGAGAACGAAAGCGTCATGTCCACGCAAGAGCGCATCCACAAAGCCGCTTACGAGTTCAACACGACCAAAAAAGGCCGCCTCATGCCCGCCAAGACCATCGGCGAGGCCCTTGAGCACATCCCCGCCAAACACTTCAAAGAAGCCAACGTCTGGGTAAAAAACAAAGTTCCGGTCCTCATGCTCAAGACCGACAACGAAATCCCCACGGAAGCCACCGACAAGGACACCCGTCGCCGCAAGCTCTCGTAATAAGTGTGGGGCCTGCCATGGGCATCCTACCCATGACCCGAAGCCGCGCAGTCGCAACGCCCATGGATCCGCAGGCAAGAGGCCCGCGCCTCGTCAAAGTCAATCCGGCTGACCTCACCCCTGGTTACTCAGTTACCGATACCTCGCGCAAAGTTTGGTTGAAAACCCCATTACCGCCCCCAACGTTTGCGCGCTGTGGAAGCCAAAACCAAACAACCGCCCTCGTTCGAGAGTGCCCTCGAACGTCTTGAATCCATCGTCGAATCGATGGAATCGGGCGATGTCCCGCTGGCCGAATTGTTGGCCAAGTTTGAAGAAGGCAACACGTTGCTAAAGACCTGCGAAGCACGCCTTAAAGAGGCCGAACTCAAGATTGAGCAGCTCAAAAAACAAAAGGACGGATCCCCCTCCTTTTCACACTTTGAAACCGAGCGCGGCGCCTGAAGCCTTCCGCCCCGGTTTAATTTTCTTCGTTGATGAACACGTCCGCCGAATCATCGGCCTCCCTCTCCGGCAACTCGCGTCTCTTGCCCACGATTCACAGTCCGGCCGACGTCAAAGCCCTTCCCGCTGAAAAACTGAGCCAACTCGCACAGGAAATCCGGGCCGAAATCATCGCGGTCACCGCCCGCAACGGCGGCCATGTCGGGCCCAACCTTGGCGTCGTCGAACTGACCATCGCCCTGCACCGCGTTTTCACCACTCCGGACGACCAATTCGTCTTCGACGTCGCCCACCAGGGATACATCCACAAGCTCCTCACAGGACGCGGTGGCGAATTCTTCCGCAAACTCCGCCAGACCGACGGTGCCAGCGGCTTCCTTTACCGCGCCGAAAGCCCGCATGACGCGTTCGGTGCCGGTCACGCCGGCACCGCCCTGTCCGCCGCCCTCGGCATGGCCACCGCCCGCGATTTGCGCGGCACCGACGAACACGTCGTCGCGCTCTGCGGCGACGCGGCCTTCACCTGCGGAATCACCATGGAGGCGCTCAACAACGTAGTCAGCTCCACCAAGCGACTCATCGTCATCCTCAACGACAACGAATGGTCCATCGCGAAAAACGTCGGCGCGATGTCCAAATACCTGAACAAGCTCTCCACCAACCGCACCTACAACAAGGTCCACCACGACTTGGAGAAGTTTTTCACCGGACTCCCCGGCGGAACCGACATGCACCGCCTCTGGGTAAAATGGAAACGCGAAACCAAGGACTTCTTCGTCGAATCCTCCCTCTTCGAAAAATTCGGGCTCCGCTACCTCGGCCCGATCGACGGACACGATCTCGACGAGCTCGTCAAAAACCTGGAATTCGCCAAGCACAGCGACACGCCCGTCATCCTGCACGTCATCACCAAGAAAGGCAAAGGCCTCGAAGCCGCCATCGCCCATCCGGAGAAATTCCACGGTGCCACGCCCTATGATCCACTGACCGGCGAAAGCATCAAAACCGCCTCATCCATCGCGGCGGCCCCTTCTTATCAGGACGTGATGGGGCGCGCCTTGGTGCGCTTTGCCAAAGCCGATCCTGCCATCGTCGCCATCACCGGTGCCATGCCCAGCGGCACCGGACTCTCGCATCTCGCCGCCGAATGCCCGAAGCAGTTTTTCGACGTCGGTATCGCCGAAGAACACGCCGTGCTGTTCGCCGCCGGACTCGCCACCAAAGGCATCAAGCCCGTCGTCGCGATCTACTCCACGTTCCTCCAACGCGCCTACGATCCGATCATCCACGACGTCGCCCTGCAAAACCTGCCCGTGACGTTCTGCATGGACCGCGCCGGCCTCTCTCCCAACGACGGCCCGACCCACCACGGCCTCTTCGACCTCGCCTACCTGCGCCCCGTGCCCAACGCGACCATCATGCAGCCCAAGGACGAGGACGAACTCGTGGACATGATGCACACGAGCCTCCAGCTCAAGGGCCCCGGTTTCATCCGTTACCCGCGCGGTGCCGGCATCGGCGTCAAAATCAAAGACCGGCCCGCCACCCTTCCCGTCGGCCAGGCCGAGGTCCTTAAGCAGGGTTCCAACATCATGATCTGGGCCCTCGGTAGCATGGTGCAGGATGCGCTGAAGCTCGCCGCCCGCTTCGAAGCCGAAGAGCACGTTTCGGTCGGCGTCGTCAACGCCCGCTTCGTCAAGCCCCTGGATCGCACATTGCTCCTCAGCCACGCCGCCTGCATCCCGCTCATCGTCACCATGGAGGACCACGTCCTCTCCGGCGGCTTCGGCAGCGCCGTGCTCGAGACACTCCAGGAATCCGACTGCCCCGCCGCCGTCGAGCGTATCGGATGGCCCGATACGTTTGTCGAGCACGGCACCAGCCAGGACATCCTTCGCGCCGCCCACGGCCTGTCGCCTGACGCCATCTACAAACGTGTCGCCGGCCGCTGGCGCAACCACCGGGCGGCCAGCATCGAAGCCGACGTTTAAATTCCCCGTTTTCCCAACCATGCCCTCCATCAAACCCAAGCCGCTTACTTTCCCCAAAAACTTCGTCTGGGGCGTCGCCACCGCCGCCGCCCAGATCGAAGGCGCCGCCTTCGAGGACGGCAAAGGCGAGTCCATCTGGGACCGCTTTGCCCGCATCCCCGGAAAAGTCCTCAACGGTGACAACCTCGACGTCGCCAACGACCACTACCACCGCTACCCGCAGGACTTCGCGCTCATGCGCAAGCTCGGCATCAAGAACTACCGCCTCTCGGTTTCCTGGCCCCGCATCTATCCCAACGGCGACGGCGAAGTGAACCCCGCCGGCCTCAAGTTCTACAACAAGCTCATCGATTCCTGCCTCAAGCACGGCATCACCCCCTGGGTCACCCTCTTCCACTGGGATCTCCCGCAGTCGCTCGAAGACCGCGGCGGCTGGACCAACCGCGCCACCACCGACGCCTTCGCGGTCTACGCCGAGACCGTTGTCAAAGCCCTCGGCGACCGCGTCAAAAACTGGATTACCCTCAACGAAATCCTCTGCTTCACCCGCCTCGGCTACGCCGCCGGTGGCGACAAAGCCCCCGGTCGCGTCGAAAGCGAACAGGTCGTCAACCAGACCTACCACCACGCCCTCCTCTGCCACGGTCACGCCGTGAAGGCCGTCCGCAACTTCGGCGGCAAGGGCGCCCGCGTCGGCATCACCGACAACTCCGCCGTGCCCGTTCCCGTCACCGAGACGCCCGCCGACATCGCCGCCGCCCGCGCCTGGTATATCGAAAAGAACTCCCGCATCCTCGAACCCATCTACACCGGCCGCTATTCCGCCGACCACAAAAAGCGTATGGGCAAAGATATGCCGGTCGTTGAAAAAGGCGACCTCGGCCTGATCAGCCTGCCCACCGATTTCCTTGGTCTCAACATCTACACCGGCTCCTTCGTTCGCGCCGCCAAGGGCAAGCGTTACGAAGAACTCCCCCTCCCGCCCGACTTCCCCCGCAGCAGCTGTCCGTGGCTGAACATCATGCCGCAGGTCCTCTACTGGGGCACGCGCCTGCCGGCCGAGATCTACAACGTCCCTGCGATCTACATCACCGAAAACGGCTGCGGCTACGACGTCGAGACCGTCACCGAGAGCGGCGAGGTTCACGATCTCCACCGCCGCGATCTCGTTCGCAACTACCTCCACGAACTCCACCGCGCCATCGGCGACGGCGTTCCGGTAAAGGGCTACTTCCTCTGGTCGTTCATGGACAACTACGAGTGGCAGGACGGCTATACCCGCCGCTTTGGCATCGTTCACTGCGACTTCAAAACCCAGAAGCGCACCCCCAAGACCTCCGCCAAGTGGTATGCGAAAGTCATTGCTGAAAACCGCCTCGTCTAATCTGAAATCACCGGAACCATTCCTTCGTTCACAAAAAACCGATCCTTCACCGGATCGGTTTTTTTATGACTGAGGGCACCCGACAGGCACCATCCCAGTAGGGAGAGATCAGGATTTTTTGTCTTCCTTCTTCTCCGGCATGGTGCAGGCACCGCCGGAGCAGCAGCCACCCGATTTCTCGACCTTCACTTCGGCCTTCTTTTCTACGGGACATGTAGCGGCAGTATCCGATTTTTTATCGGCGGCGGCTTCGGCACGAACGAACGCGGCTGAAGCCACGGCGGCAAACGAACAAACAAGGAGGATGCGAATGGATTTCATAATGGGTGGTTAACGATCGAGAAGCAGTTCCCGGCCGATAATACGCCATGAAAACCGATTCCCCTCAAAAAATTGGTGCGGGTAGAGGGAGTCGAACCCTCTTCTCATGCTTGGGAAGCACACATAATAGCCGGTATACTATACCCGCGATCAATTCACCACCGTTCAAACCGGCCCCTCTGATTCCCGCAACCACGAATTACGTCCAAATCCTTTTCTTGGTTCCGTGTCATAGCGTCCACGCACATCAAACCGGACCGTTTCCAGCGGAAAAATCGGATACCCCAGGCGCCGCGAACTGATTTTTTCCAACTGAAGCGCCACATGGTGATTGTGGGTCATAAAACGCAGGAAACTGGTCCGGTCGATCTGCAGGCACCGCACCTGCCCTTGGGCCACCACATCAGCAATGGCCACGCTGTTTTGGAGCAGACTGATTTCTCCGAAAAAATTTCCCGACTTAAGCCGTGAAATCAGCGACGAATCGCTACGCACCTGGGCAACCCCGTCGTAAAGGATGTAGAACCAATTCGTCTCATCCTTCGCATGCACGATATATTCACCATCTCCGTAGTTCCCGATCTGCGCCAGTCGGGCGAAACGAGCCACCGCATGCGCATGCCAGTGCGCGCACACCGGCAGCCGCTGCAAGAACGCGTATTTATGCGTGAGATCGTAGACCACCTGCGCGCCCAGCTTTCTTATCACCATCTCTTGGAAAACCCGCATCGGCACCATCATCGCGGAAACCGGACTGCGACTCTTCACTTCGAGCACTGCGTCCCCGCCCGAACTGAGGTGCGGCAGACCGAAAAAATCGCCTTCTTCGAGCAACAATGCCCTGACTCGCTTCCCGCTTTTTCCGATCCGGCTGGCGATCGCCCGGCCCGACAGGATGAGACCGACATGATGGCTCTCCTCTTCCGGTCCCGCCAACACCGTCCAGGCCTTCAACGTGACCGGGCGCCAAGCCCGTATGATCGCCGCCTGGTCGTATGGGTTTAACAGTCCCAGCAACGGATGCGCCGTTGCCACCCGGAGCAACGCGGCCTCGTTATCGGGAAACACATAATCGCGACGCCACCGCCGCCGGCCCGTGGCCCAACGCTGACGCATGCGTCGCCAGACCTGCCTTCCCCCATCGCGCCAACGCCTCACCATGATAACCATAATGGTGATCAGCAGCGCCGATCCAATAATCGGTAGAGTCGTCGACCAGTAACCCCAGTCCGTGAAGACATCCATGAACGACAAACCCAACCCATCGAGTGTGATCCGCGCCACCAGCAGCGACCAGCCCGCCGCCCACCCCAACTCCACCGCGCACACCCTCCAGTCCCACCGACGCCACCAATCACGCCAGTGCAACTGCGGCCGCTGGTTCGGTAAAAACAGAAACTGGGAGTCGGTATCAAGATACGGATACCTACTGAACAGCGCTGCAAGCCGCCGCGGCAAACCTGCCCCCCACGGCCTCCACGCCAGCAGCCATACGCCAGCCAGCGACAGCGCCTCCGACGGAAATCGAAATGAAACGGCCAACAGAGCCAACGAGAGCGGAAGATTCGACACCAGCACCACCAGCGCCTGCTCCTGAGGCCTCAGCAAGCGCGTGTCGCTTAGATCAAGCCGAAGGTGCAACCACCCCAGCGACACCAGGAACGGGCACGGATATACCTCGCCGCCGGCACCGGCCAACATGGCACCGGCCAACATCTGCCCCATGCTCAGCGCCACCATCGCCACGCCAAACCCCATGACCAACGGCTCCCACGCCATCACAATTAATGGAGTGCGACAGGCCAGCCAGACCAAGGTGACCGCCGCCAGGAACGCCGATGGCCAAAGCAAAAAAAACGCACGAACCGATGGCCAGCGGATCGCTCGACGCGGCTGCTTGCGCGAGCGAGTTGAACACAGGATTCCCGCCTGATGCGCCTTTACCACCAACTCATAAAACTCGCGCAACGGCAGGCAAAAACGGTCCCTCAACATGCGTGCAAAAACATCGGGCACCGTGCGGCCTTCGGCAAAAGCATCCAACACCAACGCCTGCTCATTGCTCACGGTCAGATATGCCTGCGCCGTCACGTTTTTAATCACAAACGCCCCTCGTGACACCCATCCTCGTTGCACATCCGGATTGAGCGTCAGCTTCTCCGCGGTTAGCAATAGGTTCTGGTCCATGGCGGCACAGGATCAGGACGGCGCGGGCGAATCGGGTTCACCCAACATTTCCGCAACCACATCACGGAGCTGGGGCAGGCTGAATGGCTTGGGCAGAAACCGGAATCCTTCCTCGCTCACGATCCAGCGCGATTCGTCGTTGAGCTGTCCGCTCAACAACACGATTGCCAACCGCGGATAGCGGTCGCGCAACTCACGCGCCAAGCTCATGCCATCGGTATCCGGCAAGATCACATCCACCAGAGCAAGCGCAACTGTCGCATGCTGTGCGGTCATGATCGATATCGCCTCACGCCCCGTGGCCGCACTCCGCACCGGCCATCCCAGACGATCCAGCAACAATGCAATCACATCCCGCGCCTCGGCATGATCGTCAATCACCAGCACCTCGCGTCGCGCATCCACTACACGGCCATTTGAAACACCTACGATGCGATCATACCAAGAGGACGACACGGGAAATTTCGGAGTAAGATTAAAAAACCCAAGGAGATCTCCCTGGCAGCTACTTCCACGCCACCACCCCCAAATCACACTAAAATGACTATAACATACTAATTACATTAAACATAACTCGACTTGTCTATTGGCTAAACATGGAAACTCAAAATAACCCACCTGAACAGGCCTTCACGTTCCCTAAAGGTTCATCCTGCTAATCTCCGTGCCTGTTACGGAACACCCCGTAATCCCGCCCATGAGACCGCATCCCTTCCTTCGCTCCTGCAGCCGCCGAACTATCCCGGCTCTGGCGTTACTACTGCTCCCCGCCTGCACCACCACCGGGTTCAAAGCTCCCGCAACCACATCCAGTGTTACCACCCCTGCTCTGTGGCAACAGACGACCACCACCGGCGGAACCCTCGACGCCCAATCCCTTGCCGTTTGGTGGACCCGCTTTAATGACCCCATTCTGGATCAACTGATCGACGACGCGCTCGCGAACAGTCCCGACATCCGCACCGCACTTTCCAAGATCGCCGAATCCCGCGCGGTTCGTGCCAACTCCCAGGCATCCCTCTTCCCGTCGCTCAGCGCCGGAGTCTCCGGCAGCGGCAACCGCACGCGCAACCGCAACACGCACACCACCGCCACCTCCGAATCCTACTCCGCCTCCCTCGACGCCAGTTGGGAGGTCGATCTTTTCGGTAAACAACGTCAGGCGCTCTCCGCCGCCGATGCCGACCTCGCCCAGACCAAAGAAAACCTGCACGCCGCCCGGGTCAGCCTCGCCGCCGAGGTCGCCTCCGCCTACGTCACCCTTCGCTCCACCGAAACCCAACTGGACGTCGTCAACCGCAGTCTCGCGACCCGCCAGGAGACGCTGCAACTCACCCAATGGCGCGAACAGGCCGGCACCGGCGACGCCCTCGACACCCAACAGGTGATCAGTTCCCTCGAGCAGGCTCGCGCTTCCATTCCCTCTCTCCAACAGGCCGTCACCCAGACCCGCAACCAGCTCGCGCTGCTTTCCGGTCGCACGCCCGGCTCTCTCGACACGCTGCTCTCCGCCGCCAAGCCACTCCCGGCCGCACCGTCGGCCATCGCGATCGGTATCCCCGCTGAAACACTCCGCCAGCGTCCCGACGTTCGCGCCGCCGAATACGGCGTCCAAGCCGCCGCCGCCCGCACGTCGGCAGCCCGCCGCGAACGTCTTCCGTCCCTCAATTTGAGCGGCTCCATCGGCGTCGAGGCGCTCAAGGCCGGCAAGCTCTTCGACCCGCAGACCATCGTCTCCAGCGTTGTCGGCAGCCTGACCGCCCCGATCTTCGACGCCGGTCGTATCCGCAACACCATCACGATCCAGTCCGAGCAGGAAAAGCAGTCGCTCATCGCCTACGAATCGACCGTGCTCACCGCCCTCTCCGAGGTCGAAAATGCCCTCGTCTCCGTCAGCCGCAACGCCGAGCGCCTGGCCACGTTGCAGCGCGCCGCCGAGGCCGCCCGCACCGCCGAGTCGCTCGCCTCGCTGCAATACCAGGCCGGTCAGGTCGACTTGCTCACCGTGCTCGACGCGCAACGCACGCGCCTCTCCGTCGAGGAGCAGGTTGTCTCGACCAACGCCGACGAACTCACCGCCCACATCCAACTCTACAAGGCCCTCGGCGGCGGCTGGAGCCCCGCAGCGTCCACGTCGGCCGCGCCCGCACCGGCCACCACCGCAACCCTCTGATTTACACGTCATGAAACCGTCTCCGTCCGCTCTCGCCGCATTGCTCAACCCAAAGGCATCCGCCCGTCGCCCGCGCGTCCTTCTCGTCATCCTCGCCTCAATCATCGCCGTCGCCTTGATCACCCTCTTTTTCTGGCGACGTGCCGTGGCCGCACGACCCGCCGTCTCGGCCTTCGTCACCGAACCGCTCAAGCGCGGTGATCTCGCCCTCACCATCACCGCCACCGGCAACCTTGAACCGACCAACGAGGTCACCGTAGGCAGCGAACTCTCCGGCACCACCCTCGCGGTCTACGTCGACACCAATGATCGCGTCACCAAGGGCCAGCCGCTCGCAAAACTCGACACCAGCAAGCTCGCCCAGCAAACCGCCGCCAGCCGCGCCACCGTCGTCTCCGCCAAGGCCAAGGTCACGCAGACCGAGGCCACGTTGAAGGAGAGCGAGGCCGCCCTCGCCCGCCAGCAAGAGCTCCGCCGTCTGAGCGGCGGCAAGGTCCCTTCGCAGGCCGATCTCGACACCGCTGTCGCCACCGCCGATCGCGCCAAAGCCGACTTGCTCAGCGCCCAAGCCGCCGTCGGCGAGGCCGAGGCCCAGGTCCTTATCAACGAAAGCGACCTGGCCAAAGCCGTAATCAAGTCCCCCATCGATGGCATCGTGCTCGCTCGCAGCATCGAGCCCGGCCAGACCGTCGCCGCCAGTTTCACCGCTCCCGAACTCTTCGTCATCGCCGAAAACCTCGACCACATGAAGCTCGATGTCGCCGTCGCCGAGGCCGACATCGGCCGCGTCGCCAAGGACCAGCATGCCTCGTTCACCGTCGATGCCTGGCCGTCCCGTTCTTACAACGCCACCGTCCTCAAGGTCTCCTATGGTTCCGCCGTCACCGACAACGTCGTCACCTACGAAACCGAACTCGAGGTCGCCAACACCGACCTCAGTCTTCGCCCCGGCATGACCGCCACGGCCGACATCCATGTCGCCGAGAGCAAAAACGTCTTCCTCGTTCCCTCCGCCGCCTTACGCTTCAACCCGGCCGCCGCCGCGCAACCGGCCGCCACCGCCAAAAAATCCTTTGTGCAAAGCCTGACCCCCATGCCTCCTCGCATGAACCGGTCATCTGGCAAAACCGAGGCAGCCGCCAAATCCGCCCCCGGCAGTGCCCACATCTGGGTTCTGCGCGCCGGAAAACCGGTATCCGTGCCCGTCACCATCGGGCTCTCCGACGAGCGCCACACCGAGGTCTCCGGCGACGGCCTCACCGAGGGCATGGAAATCATCACCCGCGCCAACGCCGCCACGCCATGAAATCCAATTTGCAACCTCCGCTCATCGAGCTCCGCGGCATCACCAAGACCTACGGCCACGGCGACGCCGCCTTCCAGGCCCTCGCCGGCATCGACCTGGTCATCAACGAGGGCGAATTCGTCGCCATCATGGGCCCCAGCGGCTCCGGAAAGTCCACCCTCATGAACCTGCTCGGGTGCCTCGACACTCCGACGTCGGGCAACTATCTCTATCAGGGCATCGCCGTCGAAAATCTCGACAACGACCGCCGGTCCCTCCTTCGGCGCTACGCCCTCGGCTTTATCTTCCAAGGGTTCAATCTCCTCGCCCGCACCAGCGCGCTGGAAAACGTCGAGTTGCCGCTCCTCTACCGCGGTCTCTCCCGCGCCGACCGCCACGCCAAGGCCGTCGCCGCGCTCACGTCGGTCGGGCTGCCCACCAAGTTGCGCAACACGCCGGCCGAGCTCTCGGGCGGACAACAACAGCGCGTCGCCATCGCCCGCGCCATCGTCACCGAGCCCGGCACGCTTTTCGCCGACGAGCCCACCGGCAATCTCGACAGCGCCACCACCCGCGAGGTCATGGAACTGCTCACCCGCCTCAATGTGGACCACGGCATCACCGTGATTCTCGTCACTCACGAGGAAGAGGTCGCCACCTATGCCAAGCGCGTCATCCACGTGCGTGACGGCCTGATTTTCTCCGACGAGCTCAACAACCGAAACCTCATCATCCGATGATCTGGAACGCCTTTCTCATCGCCCTGCGCGAGATCCGACGCAACCTCACCCGCGCCTTCCTCACCGTGCTGGGCGTTATCATTGGCGTCTCCGCCGTCATCACCATGGTCACCCTCGGCCAAGGTGCGACCGAAGCGGTCCGGGCACAAATCGCCAACCTCGGCAGCAACCTCGTCATGGTCCGTCCGGGAGCCGGTTTTGGTCCGCGCGCCTCTTCCGCCGGCGTCCCCCTCTTCACCGAAAAGGACGTCTCGGTCATCCGCGACCAAGTCGCCGGCATCGCCGCTGTCGCGCCCGTCCGCAACACGTCACTCAGCACGATCTATCTCCAAAACGCCCGCTCCACGTCCACCGTCGGATCCACCCCCGACTACTTTCAGATCAACCGCTGGTCCCTTGCCGACGGTCGTTTCTTCACCGAAACCGAATACAAGTCGGGTGCCGCCGTCGCCGTCATCGGCAACACCGTCCGCAAGGAACTCTTTGGTGACGACAATCCCGTCGGTGCCAAGATCCGTCTCGGCAAGGCCTCCGTCGAGGTCATCGGTCTCCTCGCGACCAAAGGCCAGGCCGGCATGGGCGACCAGGACGACACCATCATCGTGCCGCTCACTTCGCTCCAACGCCGCATGATCGGCAAGACCTCCTCCCGCGACATCGGTATGATCAACATCTCCGCCGACGACGGCACCGACAGCACCGCGCTCATCGCCGACCTCAATTCCCTGCTCCGCCAGCGGCGCAATCTCCAACCTAATCAGGACAACAACTTCAGCGTGATGGATACCCGGCAGATCGCCGACACGCTCAGCTCGTCCACCAAGGTCATGACAATGCTGCTCGCCGCCGTCGCCGGTGTCTCGCTCGTCGTAGGCGGCATCGGCATCATGAACATCATGCTCGTCTCCGTCACCGAACGCACCCGCGAGATCGGCATCCGCCTCGCCATCGGTGCCACCGCCCGCGAGGTGCTGCTCCAATTCCTCGTCGAGGCCGTCACCTTGTCGTGCATCGGCGGACTCGTAGGGCTCGTCCTTGCGCTCGCGCTGTGCGCCGTCATCGCCCCGCTCATCGGCGTCTCTTTCACATTCAATCCCCAGATCAACACCATCGCCTTCCTGTTCTCCGCCGCTGTCGGTGTCATCTTCGGCTTCGCTCCCGCCCGCCGCGCCGCGCGTCTTGATCCCATCGATGCCCTCCGGCATGAATAATCCGACCCCATGCGCTTACTCGTAATCGAAGACGACCCCGCCCTCCAGCGCACCTTGGCCGCTTCCTTGCGCGAGGAGCACTACGCCGTGGACACCGCCTCGGACGGCGCCGAAGGCTTGGCCAAGGCTCGGGAGGGTGCCTATGACGCCATCGTGCTCGATGTCATGATGCCCAAGCTCGACGGCTGGGAGGTCCTCGCCGGCCTGCGTCCCGCTGTCGCCACGCCCGTCCTCATGCTCACCGCCCGCGATACCGTGCCCGACCTCATCAAGGGTCTTAACCACGGTGCCGACGACTACCTCACCAAACCGTTCAATGTCGACGAACTGCTCGCCCGCCTTCGCGCGCTGATCCGCCGGTCCGCCGGCCAGACGCATTCGCTCATCCGCCTGGGCGGCGTGTTTCTCGACACCGTCGGCAAACGCGTCACCTGCGACGGCGAAGAGGTTGCCCTCACTCCTCGCGAATATTCGCTCGTCGAATACCTCGCCCTCCATCGCGGCGAGGTCGTCAGCCGTGCGCGTCTCTACGACCACCTCTTCGACGAGGACGATGACACGCTCTCCAACCTGCTCGACGTCCACGTCTCCAATCTTCGCAAAAAACTGGGCCACGATTTCATCACCACGCGCCGCGGTCACGGTTACAGCATCACATGAGTTCATTCCTTCACTCGATCCGCTGGCGCATCCAGGCGTGGCATGGCGTCATCCTGTTTCTCGCCATCGGCGCGTTCTGCGTCACCGCCTACCACTTCGCCTGGGACCACCAGATGCGCCGCGTCGACCGCGAGTTGCAGGACTCGGAACACCTGCTCATCCGCACGCTCATGGACGCGGTCAAACCCGACAAGGAATCCGGACAGATCAGCCCCGAGGAACTGGCCAGGCACCTGCGTGCCGGCGATCTCACCCTGCCGCCCGATGTCGTGGCCCGCTTCGCCAGCAACTCCTACTTCAGCATCCGTGATTTCGACGGACGCATCCTGCTGCAATCAGCCAGCGTGCCGGACGATCTCGTGTTCCTCCCGCCCCCGAAAACCGGTTTCAGCGATGACTCGCGCGCCGTCGGGCTGCGCCGCGAATCACTACGCAGTTCCTCGCGCGGCTTCAGCAGTGTCATCGGCCGCGACATCACCCGCGAACGCGACGAAATGCACCGCTTCGCCTGGCTGCTCGCCGGCTCCGGTCTCGGCGTCTGGTTTCTCGGCCTGCTCGGCGGCTGGTGGCTCGCGGGCCGTGCCATCAAGCCCATCGCCACCATCAGCCGCACCGCCTCCCGCATCGCCGAGGGCAACCTCGCCGATCGCATCGACACCACAGGCACCGATAGCGAACTCGACCAACTCAGCCATGTGCTCAACCGCACATTCGACCGCCTCCACACCGCCTT
The DNA here is from genome assembly GCA_041671745.1 of Opitutaceae bacterium. Classification (GTDB taxonomy): domain Bacteria; phylum Verrucomicrobiota; class Verrucomicrobiia; order Opitutales; family Opitutaceae; genus Rariglobus. Next base: position 226,417 of record JBAZBC010000004.1, read on the forward strand.
CGAACGTCAACGCCAGTTCACCGCCGACGCCTCCCACGAGTTGCGCACGCCCCTCACGATCCTGCTCGCCGAGACGCAGCGTATGCTCAAGCGCGAGCGCACGCCCGCCGAATACCAGGAAGCCCTGCGCATCTGCCACGACACCTCCGAGCGTATGCGCCACCTCGTCGAGGCCCTGCTCCTGCTCGCGCGCCAGGAGGCATCCCCGCCCTCCACCTCCGATGCACAACCGTGTTCCGACCGGAACACAGTTGTGCATCAGTCGTGCAACCTCGCCGATATCCTTGGCGAGACCATCGCTCAGTTGCAGCCGCTTGCCGATGCCCGCGGCATCAAGATCGAAACCCACCTACACACCGCCTCCTGCTGCGGAGACCGTTCTTCGCTCGCCATCCTCGCGGCCAATCTCGTCGGCAACGCCTTGCATCACCACCGTTCCGATGCCCCCGATCGGAGCGTGACAATCACCACCGGCTACGACGACGAACTGGTGTTTCTCATCGTGAGCGACAACGGCCCGGGCATTCCCGTCGAGGACCAGACGCACATCTTTGAACGCTTCTACCGCGTGGACAAAGCCCGCACCGGAGACTCCGCCCACACCGGCCTCGGCCTGGCCATCGCCAAGACCATCGTCGGAAATCACCGAGGCACGATCAAAGTTCAAAGCGTCCCGGGAGCCGGCGCAACGTTCACCGTCAGCCTGCCCGCCGCGTCCTGAGCGGCACTCAGGAATACTCGCGACGTCCGTCGAGCGCGCTCTTCAGCGTCACCGAATCCGCATACAGCACACCACCGCCACTCGGCAGGCCAAAGCCGATACGCGTCACCTTGATGCCCGCACCCGCCGCCAGATGCTCCGTCAGGTAATGGCAGGTCGCCTCGCCTTCGACGTCGTTGGACAACGCCAGGATCAACTCCTTCACCTCGCCCACCTGCACGCGCGCCAGCAACGACGCCAAATTCAAATCCGCCGGACCCACGCCGTGGATCGGCGAGAGCTTCCCGTGCAACACATGATACCCGCCGCGATACGCCGCCGAACGTTCCAACGCGACCAGATCGGGCACGTTTTCGACCACGCACACGATGCGCTGGTCACGGCGTTCGTCCGCGCAGATCGCACAGCTTTCGCCCTCGGCAAGGTTCCCGCACCGTGAGCAACGCCGCACGCTGCGAGCCGCTTCTTCGAGCGCACTCACGAGCACCGGCAGCGCTCCGGGTTTACCGACGAGCAAGTGCAACGCCATCCGTTCCGCCGAACGATACCCGACCCCCGGCAGTTGCTTCAACTGCTGCTGCAGACGTTCAAAGGCGGGAGTCATCGGAAATGGCGGATGGGCGATGGAGAATGGAAGATGTTTTCAGAACGTGGAAACCAGCAAGCGGTTGTCACCGATCCATCAGCCATCTCCCATCATCCATCTCACATAATCAAAACATCCCCGGCATCTGGAAGGCCGACGTGACCTTCTGCATTTCCACGTCGTTGAATTCCTTGGCCTGCTTCGCAGCATCCTGAATCGCGGCGAGCAACGTCTCGGAGACGAGCTTCGCGTCTTCCTTGAGAAACTCGGGGTCGAGCACGAGAGACACGAACTTGCCGGCACCGTTAACCTGGATCTTGACCGCGCCACCACCACTGGTGACATCGATGATCTTGGCTTCCATCTGAGTCTGGAGCGACTCGATGGACTTCTGCATTTTCTGGGCTTGTTTGAGGAGTTTGCCTACGCCGGCCATGATAAGAAGGGTTGGGAGTTAAAACGTGAGGTTCGAAACGAACGGCTACTGCCTAGCAACCGGCGCAAATCTTCAAGCCCCAAGTATCGCCGCGTAACCTTCCTGATAACTCGGGTAAACCGGCCGCCAGCCCAACACGCGCTTGATCTTGTCGTTGGCGATCACCCGATCAGGCGTCACCCGCCGCCGGCCCGACGCAGGTTCCCCCGTAAAACGCGGACGCGGCATGCCCAGCTTCATCGCCAGCCAAGCCGTGATTTCCACCTTCGGCGCCGCCCCGTCATCCGCCACGTTGAACACCCCGCCCGTCACTTCGCCCGGCGCATCAAACGCCGCCCACACCGCCCCCGCGATGTCGTCTCGATGGATCAAGTTAAGACGAAACTCGCCGCGCCCCGCCACTTCGCCGCTGCCGTCGCACAATTGATCGACCAGGTAATGCCGCCCCGGCCCGTAAATGCCCGCCAGTCGCAGCACAAAATTCCGTCCACCCGTCCGACCCAGCAGCAAATCCTCCGCCTCGACCAGCGGACTCCCCACCGACCGCGTCTCTGCAACCGACGCCTCCTCATCGACGCGCACCCCGTCACCCTGCGGATAAACCGACGTGCTGCTCGTATAAATCATCGTCCCCACCGGCACACCCGCCGACCACGTCAAAATCGACTTCATCCCCTCGACGTAGCTGTGCCGATAGCCCGCCGGCCCGCCGCCTCCCGAGCTCACACAATTTAAAACAAAGTCCGCCCCCTCCGGCAGCCGCGTGTGCCAGCCCGAGCCCGCCAGATCATCGACGATGACCTCGATGCCCGCCTCAGCCAGCGCCCGTGCCTTGTCCTCGTTGCGCGTGAGCGCCGTCACCCGCAGTCCGCGAGCCAGTCCCTGGCGCGCCACCAGTCCACCGACATAGCCGGCGCCAAAGACCACAAGATGTCGTGAGGGGATGGAATTCATGAGTGCCCAAACAAAAGCCCCGCTTTCGATTTCGAAAAGAGGGGCTGTAAAGTGGTGCAAGCGCCGGGAGTCGAACCCGGATCGACGGCTTCGGAGACCGCTACACTATCCATTGTGCTACGCCTGCAAAAACGAACCGCAAACTCCCCCGAGTGCCTCGCGCTGTCCAGTGTAAAGACAACACTAGCCCCGAGGGAGTGCGTTAACATCAGATATGAATCGCCTCACCGAGCGACGCCGCCGCCGCTTCCATGACCGCTTCACTGAGCGTCGGATGCGCGTGGATCGTCTGGTGAATCTCGTCAACCGTCGCCTCAAGTTCGATCGCGAGCCCATACTCGGCGATCAGCTCGGTCGCCTCGCTGCCAATGATGTGCGCGCCGTAGATCTCGCCGGTCTTCGCGTCGGTGATGACCTTCACGAAACCTTCGCTGTCGGCGGATGCCACGGCCTTGCCCGAAGCGGTGAAGGGGAATTTGCCGACCTTGTAGTCGAGCTTCTTCTCTTTCGCGGCGCGCTCGGTCAAACCGGTGCTGGAAACCTGCGGCTGGCAATAGGTGCAACCAGGGAACTTGGTGACGCGATGGGCTTTGCCGTGACCAAACATGCCGTTGACGCAGCTGACGGCCTCAAAGGTCGCCACGTGGGCGAGCCAAGGCGGCCCGATGATGTCACCGGCGGCGTAGATGCCCTTGATGTTGGTCTGATAGTCGTCGTCGACCTTCACGTAGTTGCGGTCGAGTTCGACCTTCACCGCGTCGGAAATCACGCCCTCGATGTTGGCCACCACGCCGATGGCGGAGAGCACCACCTCGGACTCGACTTCCTGCTTCTTGTCGCCGGTAACGAGGTCCACTTTGACCGAGTCTTTGCCGACGCGGAAGTTCTCGCACTTGGTGCCGGTGAGAATGGTGATGCCCTGCTTCTCCAGCGAGCGCTGGAGCACTTTGGACACCTCTTCATCTTCGACCGGAAGCACCTGACCAAGCATCTCGACCAAGGTCACCTTGGTGCCGAAAGCATTGTAGAAATAGGCGAACTCCACTCCGATGGCACCTGCGCCGACGATCACGATGGACTTGGGCAGCGTGGTGTTGCCGAGCGCCTCGCGGGAGGTCATCACGCGCACGCCGTCGAGCGCGAGATCGGGGATGCGGCGCATCTTGCAGCCGGTGGCGATGAGGATGTTCTTTGTCTTGAAAAACTTTCCTTTCTGCGCGCCTTCGACGATCTCAACCATTCCGGCGGCGATCACGCGGGCTTTGCCGGTGAAGTAGTCGACCTTGTTTTTCTTGAGCAGGAACTCAATGCCCTTGGCCATCTGGCCGGCGACACCGCGCGAGCGCTCCATGACCTTGGCGATATCGAACGTGACGTCCTTCACGCTGATGCCGAACGACTCGGATTTTTTAATCTTCTGGTAGAGCTCGGCGCTCTTCAGGAGGGCCTTGGTCGGAATGCAGCCCCAGTTGAGGCAGGTGCCGCCAGCCTTCTCGAGCTCGATGCAGGCGACTTTTTTGCCCAGTTGACCGGCGCGAATCGCGCCTGCGTAGCCCGCAGGCCCGCCGCCGATGACAATCAGATCGTATTCAGTTGTGTCTGCCATGATGAAAAAGGGAGAAGATGTGTTTACCGACGAAAGAAGCAACCGTCGCCCCCGCCGGTCTGCCGGTCAAATTGAAACTCAGATGTCGATCACGTCGTCAGGCTTGATCTTGTGGGTCGGTCGCGACCCCTGCCCCCCGCCAGAACCAGGCGGACGCGGGTTTTTACCACCGATCAGGACGCTAATGAAAACGTTTGTCAGGCTGACGATCAACGCACCTCCAAGTGCCGACCAGAAGCCATCCACAACAAACCCCTTTACCAACTCACCGACCAACAGGAACAACAGGGCATTGATCAACAAGATGCCCAAGCCGAGGGTCATCACAATAAACGGCAGGCTGAACAAGACCATCAACGGTTTCAGCACGGCATTAAACAGACTCAGCAACACCACGACTGCCAGGAGTGTTCCCAGCGTGTCATAGTGGATGCCATTGATCACTTTGGTTGCCAGCGCGACACCGAGTGCCAGCACCGACCACCGCACCATAAGTGCGACGAAAGGAGATTTCATCTCACCACTTTTGGTCCGACCCGGCAGCGGGCAACGAAAAACTCCCCTGCTCACACGCGCCTCGACCTTTGCAAATCCTTCCCTAAAACCCAATCTCCATGACGAATAAGCAGCGGCTCGACCTCATCGAAAAACATATCCGTGAGCACAAATACGCCGATCTGCATACCCTCGCGAGTCTCTTCAGTAGCTCCCTCTCGACGGTCCGTCGCGCCCTCGACGAACTCGAAATCCGCGGGGTTCTCCGCCGCCACCATGGCGGTGCCTCCCTGGTCGAAACCGACGAACTCGCCAAGGAATACGACTTCATTTCCCGCGACCAGCGCCAGGCCGACGAGAAATTCTCCATCGCCCGCCTCATTGCCGATCAGGTCCAGCCCGGCATGACCGTCATCCTCGATGGCGGCACATCCATCTACGCCGTCGCGCGCCTGCTCACCGCCAAGCGCCTCCAGGTTATTACCAACTCCCTGCCCATCGCCGGACTCTTCAGCGAAATCGGTTCCCTCGAAACCATCGTCACCGGCGGCAGCGTGCAAAACCGCCTCGGCGTCCTCGTCGGCCCGCTCTGCGAACAATCCCTCGAACAGATCCACGCCGACATCGCCATCCTCGGCGGCGCCGGCATCACCGAAGCAGGCATCTGGAATCACAACGCCCTCATCGTCGCCACGCAGCGCAAGATGATCGCCGCCTCCGAGCGAACGATCTTCGCCATGGACAGCTCCAAGTTCGGTCGCAAGGCCATGAGCCTCACCGCCCCGTTCAACCCGAAGTTCACCATCGTCACCGACCAGAAACCCTCTTCCGGTGTGTCCGTCGCCATCAAGACCGCCGGTGCCACCCTCACCCTTGCCCCCAAAGCCAAGGCCTGAGTCGGACTTGATACCGAGGGACCTGAGTCCGCATTCACTTCGGGACCATGCCCTATTTTCCTCCGGCGACGAATATCGCCCCATCCACATCTTCTCGCAGCTCTTCATCCAAATGAGATCCATCCTTATCCTCGCCTTGTGCGCCGTCGTTGTGACGCTTTCGGGCTGCGCAACTTCCTATATCACCCCGGGAGCCAAGGCTGATCTGCAATCGTTCACCCCAACCACCATCCAATCGGGCTTCGAAACCAAGCCGACCAACCCATTCCCCGCCAGTATTGCGGCCGTTCGCGTGCAGTCGCCTACTTACACCAACTATTTCCTCCAGCAAAACGGTGGTCAGTATGGCTCGGGCGGACGCTACTCCGTCATCATGACGAGGGAAGTGGAGGATCAGGCCCAGTTCGACCGCATCAGCGCTCTTCCCCAAGTCTCCGGAGTCGTCGCGATCAACCGCTTGCTCCTGCCCGCCAAACTCGAGAGCGACCGGGAACTGCGCGAAGCCGCCGCACGCCTGCACACTGATCTGGTTTTCGTCTACACCTTCGACACAGCCTTCTTCGATACCGACGCATCGACCCCGCTCACCGTGGTCACGCTCGGACTGTCGCCCACGCGCAAAGTCTCCGCCGTGACCACCGTGTCGGGCCTGCTGCTCGACACCCGCACAGGCTACGTTTATTCGACGTATGAAGCCACTGAACGCGAAGCCATCCGCTCCACCTCGTGGGGCAGCATGTATGCGGCCGACAAGGCCCGCCAAGCCACGGAAGGCCGCGCCTTCGTCAAACTGATCGACGAACTGGTCAACGCCTGGCCCAAGCTTTTGAAATCACACCCCGCCTCCGCCTCATCGACTCCTGCGGTCCAATCAACCACGACACCGGCGAAAACACCGAACTCCGGTGCAGAAGGATTTTGGAAGTAAGCGAAGCCGGACACCTCGCAACCCTCCCCCATTCTCCGCCATCGCATGAATCACGTGACCGCGGGTGAATACTGGAATGGCAACGCCGAGGCTTGGTCCAAGCTCGCGCGCGCCGGTTACGACATTTACCGAGACCACCTCAACACGCCGGCATTTCTCGCCATGTTGCCGCCGGTTGCCGGACTGACGGGGATCGATCTCGGCTGCGGCGAGGGTCACAACACCCGATTGGTTGCCCGGCTCGGTGCCTCGATGACCGCCATCGACATCGCCCCGATCTTCATCCGCCACGCTCAGGCCGAGGAGACCCGCGAGCCACTGGGCATCACTTATCGCGAGGCCAGCGCGGTGCAGCTCCCGTTCGACGATGGCGCGTTTGCCTTCGCCACGGCGTTTATGAGTCTGCACGACATACCCGAAACCGGACAGGCCTTGGCCGAGGCGTTTCGAGTGCTGGAGCCGGGCGGTTTTTTGCAGTTCTCGATTCTCCATCCGTGTTTCAATCCGCCTCATCGCCGCAACTGCAAAGACGAGGATGGCAACGTCCACTCCGTCGAAGTAGGCGACTACTTCGTCGATGCACGCGGAGAGGTGGACGAGTGGATCTTCGGCGCGGCACCAGTCGCGCTACGGGCGCGAATGCCGAAATTCAAAGTGCCGCGATTTCACCGTCCGATCGGCGAATGGCTGAACCTCCTGCTCGCGACGGGCTTCATGCTGGAGCGCGTCGAAGAGCCCTTCCCCTCACCGGAAACCGTGCGCGCTCATCCGCAACTTCAGGACGCACGCGCCGTCGCCTACTTCCTCCATATCCGCGTGCGCAAACCGGTCTGAATCCAGCTTCCCTCCCATCCCATGAACTCACGTCCCGCCTTGATTATCACCACAGGCAACGACATCGCCGGTCATGAGATCGTCCAGTATCTGGACATCGTTCGCGGGATCATTGTGCGGTCCACCAGTATCGGACGCGGGCTTATCGGCGGACTTCGGTCGATCGGTGGTGGAAACATCCCGGAGTATGCAGCAGTATGCGATGAAGCCCGGCAACACGCCTATCACCTCATGATCGATCACGCCCAGAAGCTGGGCGCGGATGCCATCATCGCCTTCCGCTACGATGCCACCGAGTTCATGCAGGGATCCACCGAGGTGCTCGCCTACGGCACCGCCGTTAAAATCAGGAAGCTGTAATCAATCACCCAAGTTGGATCCGAACCGTGCGAATCCGATAATACACATGCACAGCTGATGAAACACCGCCAACGCATACTCACCCTTTGCGGCAGCCTTCGGAGCCAGTCTTCGAACCGGGAGATTCTCCGGGCTTACGAGCAGTTGGCACCTGTGCCCCTCACGTTCGAGCACTACGAACGACTGGGCACCCTGCCCCATTTCAATCCCGATTTAGATGGCGATGACACGTGGTTGCCTACCGAAGTCCTTGCGCTGCGCACCCTAGTTTCCGGAGCCGATGCCGTGGTGATCTCAACACCCGAATACGCCCACGCCCTGCCCGGTTCGTTTAAAAACGCACTGGATTGGCTGGTGGGTGATCCCGCCTTCGCCAACAAGCCCGTGGTGATACTGCACGCCGCACGCGGATCCTCATGGGCCTTCGACTCGCTGACTGAAGTGCTGCGAACGATGTCCGCCCGAGTCATCAAAGACGCCTGCGTCATGCTGCCGCTCGGTTCAAACCAAGCGGACAAGGATGCCATCCTGACCCGCGAGAATTTCCGGGCATTGCTGCTCGGAAGTATGACCATCCTGCTGACCACGCTAACCCGGCACCAGACCGCAACCGACGGAAATGGCCCCAGCTAAAACCACCCCTACGCGCTTTCAGCTCTTTTTGAGCTCTTCGCGGTGACGGATGTCTTGGGCTTTGGAAAGGAACACCATTTCCTCGGCAATGTTGCACGCGTGGTCGGCGATGCGCTCGATGGATTTCGAGATAAACATCAGCTCCAGCGCACGGGTCGTGGTCGCCGGATTCTCGATCATGTAGCTGCTCAGCTCGCGGTAGAGCTGCTTGTTGATGGCATCGACCTCGGAGTCGCGGCGCACCACGGCGAGCGCCTTCTCGGTGTCGCCATGCAGGAAACAGTCGAGCGCATCGCGCAACATCTCGATGGCGATGGATGACATGCGGGGAATGTCGATATAGGGCTTGAGAGGGGGCTCGGCGGCGAGGCGCACCGCGCGCTTGGCGATGGTGGTGCATTCGTCGCCCACGCGTTCCAGATCGTGCGAGGCCTTCATGCCAACGATCACCAGGCGCAACTCCGTCGCCACGGGGGCGCGCAGGTTCATGTATCGGATGGCCGCGTCGTCGATTTCCATCTCCAGTTTGTCAACCTCGTCATCGGCCGCAATGACGCGGTCGGCCAAGGCGATGTCTCCTTCGACGAGGGCCTTGGTCGCATCGCGGACCTGGCGGATGGCGGTCTCGCCCATGAGCATCAGGTGCGAGCGGAAGGCTTCGAGTTCGGAGTCAAAAAAACGTTTCATTTTCTTAAAAGTAGTGAGTAGCGGGTAGCGAGTAGTGAGTAGTCGGAGATAGCAACGAGTAGGTGGTTCTGAGTTTGAGACATGCTCGCTACTCGCTACCCACTACCCGCTACTTCACGCCGCTTTGGCTCAACCAAAGCGGCCGGAGACGTAGGCTTCGGTCTGGGGATTGGCGGGGTTCATGAAGATCGTGCGGGTGTCGGCGTATTCGATGAGTTTGCCCATGTAAAAGAACGCCGTCTTGTCGGAGCAACGGGCGGCCTGCTGCATCGAGTGGGTCACGATGATGATGGTAAACTCTTTTTTCAGCTCGTGGATGAGTTCCTCGACCTTGGCGGTGGCGATAGGATCGAGAGCCGAACAGGGCTCGTCCATGAGGATGATCTCGGGGGAGACGGCAATGGTGCGGGCGATGCAGAGGCGCTGCTGTTGTCCGCCGGACAGGCCGAGACCGCTCTCGTGCAGGCGGTCCTTCACTTCATCCCACAACGCGGCACCACGCAGGGATTTTTCGACGACTTCATCCAGCTTGGCCTTGCTGGATTCACCCTGGATGCGAAGGCCGTAGGTGATGTTTTCGTAGATCGATTTCGGGAAGGGATTGGACTTCTGGAAGACCATGCCGACGCGCTTGCGCAGCTCGATGGGATCGACGTCGCGACCATTGATGTCGATGTCGCGGATCCGGACGTTACCGCGTTTCACGCTGGTTCCGTCGATGAGGTCGTTCATGCGGTTGAGGCAGCGCAGCAGCGTGGACTTGCCGCAGCCGGACGGCCCGATGAAGGCGGTGACGCGTTTGTCATCGAGCTTCAGATTGATGTCGAAGAGCGCCTGCTTGGCCCCGTAGTAGAAATCGAAGTTTTCGATCTCGATCAGGGTTTGAGCTTTCTGATGGTCGGTCCCGCGGGAGGGCACCTGAAAAGCACGGGAAGCGGGAGTGGCGGAGGGAGTTTCCATGGACGCGGCGGAAGAACGGTTGGTTGCGGTTACCATTGGTAGCGGCTGCGGAGCTTGTTGCGGAGAAGAATCGAGGCGGTGGCGATCAGGGCCACAATGCCCAAAAAGACGAACGCGGTGCCGTATTGGACGCGGGAAGTGTATTCGTTCTGCGGGATCTTCGAGGAGACCACGTAGATGTGATAGGGCAATGCCATGACACCCTGGAAAAGAAAGTCGCTCGCCTTGTCCACGTCCCACGGGAGCTTGTCGCGGACGACGTAGGCGGCGGTGAACATGATGGGCGCGGTCTCGCCGGCGACGCGGGCAATACCGAGAATGGAGGAAGTGAGGATGCCCGGCAGAGCGTAGGGCAGCACGTTCTTGCGGATCGTCTGCCACTTGGTGGCACCGAGCGCCAGCGAGCCTTCGCGGAAGCCCTTGGGCACCGCCTTGAGGGATTCCTCGGAGGCCGTGATGACCACGGGCAGCACCATGAACGCCAACGTGAACCAGCCGGAAATCAACGAGACTCCCCAGCCACTAAAATTCATGTAGTAATGCAGGGGCCAGAGCCGGATATAGGCATCGGTGGACGGAGTCGCACTGATGATCGGTGCCACCAACACAAACAACCCGAAGCCGAAGAGTCCGAAGACGATCGAGGGCACGCCGGCAAGATTGAGGATCGCGAGACGGATAAAGCGCACGATCGGGCCGTCCTTGGCGTATTCGTTGAGGAAGATAGCACTACACACACCGAGAAAGAGCGCGATGGTCATGGACCCGATGACGAGCAGCACCGTTCCGACGATGCAGGGCCAGATACCACCGGCCGCATAAACATAACTGTCGGCCGTGAACTTGGGGGCAGGTAATCCAGCCTTCTCGGCCTTGGCGACCTCAGCCTCACGGTAGTCGCGGTATTCGGAGTCACCCATCTCGATTTTTTTGCCGTCTTTTTCGAAGACGTAGAGCGACTCAGGGGCGGTGAACAGGAACGTGTTGGTGACGTAAGGGAACGTCGAGGTGGTCTGGAAGGCGTTCGTGACGGTGGGCAGGCCCTTGAAAATGATGTTTGCAAACACCACCGCGCCGCAAAGCAGGACGAAGTAGGTGGCCGCGCGGAAGGTGCCGAGAATGACCTTCTCAAAACCGCGGCTGCGGCTGGGCTTGCTGGCGAAAGGATTGACGAGGGTGCTCATGGGATCAGCCGATGGAGACGCGATATTTGCGCACGATCTTTTGCGCGAGGAAGTTGATGAGCAGGGCGATGAAGAACAGGACCAGGCCCACCATGAAAAGCGCACGGTAGTGGATCTCTCCACGCACCACTTCACCCATTTCCTGGGCAATGATGCCGGTCATGGTGTGCACAGGCTGCACCAAGGCCGAAATGCCTTTGGTGAAGTCAGGGATGGCGATGCGGTTGCCGGCGCACAGCAGCACCACCATCGTCTCGCCGATCACGCGGCCGAGTCCGAGCAGGATCGCCGAAACGATGCCGGAGAGCGAAGCCGGAACGATGATGCGGAGAATCGTCTGCATGCGCGACGCACCGAGTGCGAACGAGGCCTCCTTGAAGGAGCGAGGCACGTTGTTCAGGGCATCCTCAGCGAGCGTGAAGATCGTGGGCACGGCGATCAGCGCGAGCAGGCACCCCGCAGTCAGGGCGTTGAGGCGCTCGGAAAACGGAAAGCCCGGCACCCAGGACAACGCCTCCCACTGCGAGATGGACCGAAGCGCACTGCCAAGAACAGCGATGCCGAAGAAGCCCAAGACGACCGAAGGAATAGCGGAAATAAACTCGATGGCGGGCTTGATCAGGCGCTGCTCGCGGGAGCTGGCGAACTGGTTGATGTAGATGGCCGAGCCCACCCCGAGTGGCACGGCGAGGAAGAGTGCGATGACCGAGACCATCAGTGAGCCGACGAAGAGCGGCAGCACGCCATACCAATCCTGCCAGAAACTCGCGGTGATCCATTCGCGGCCAAAAAGGAAACTGGTGAAGGTGCGCAGCGGGTTGACCGGTTTCTGGAAGTCCCAGGTCTTGAGCTTGCGAAACGTCTCGGGGAACGTGGCCAGATACTGCGCATTGAGCTCCTTGAAACGCGTCATGCGCGCTTCCAATACGGGAGTCGGCAGCGGAGGCGTTTTTTTCAACAGGTCGTTGATGCCCGTTGCCACACCTTCGGCTGCCTCGATGTAAGCGGGGGTCACTCCGATCACGGGGGCGAGCTCGGCCTTGAAGTCGATGAGATCAATCTTAACACCCGCAGCTTCATCCTTCATGCCGGCGGCGAGATACTGGTCGCGCTCTTTTTCGGCGTTCCGGTTGTTCTGATATTTTTCTTTGGTGGCGACGACCACGTCGGTGAGATCCGAGACAAAGCCACGAACCGGTTCGATGGTGTCGCTGTAGCGGCCGGCGAAGTCGTCAAAATCGGCCAGACGGGCGTTGGCGTCTTCGAGTGAGAGCCCTTGTTTGCCGTTGAGTTCGCGCACGGCCTGTAGACGGATGTCAAACAGGTAACGGGTAAGCGCGGTGTGGCTTTCCTGTTGCTCGCGCATGTAGTCCACGTATTCCAAGCCGGCCTTCCGGTAGAGCATGATATTCTCGCGATTCTGTCCGAAGAAGTCGGAACCCTCGCGGAACAGAAAAATCGTGATCAAGGCGAGCACCACCACCGCCATGAAAGCGTTACCACCGAAAAATGCCCGGATCGTTTCATCAAGCGTGAGCCCGAAGAAACGGGTGCGTTCCTTCTGAATCACAAAAGGTTTTTGCCGTTCTAGCGGCTTCTGCGGAGGAGGCGATGCGGGCGCGGGCGTCATGCGATGCAGTTTCGGCTGAAAATCAGGAGGAAAAAAAGGCGCGCTGTGCGCCACGGGAAAATGCAGAGGCCCGCCGGATACACGGTCAAGCGGGCCTCTGTTACGGTTATGTTACAAACCACCTAAACCTACACAAACTACGTTACCTTACTTGGTCGGGATGAATCCGACCTTCTCAACGATCTTTTGACCGGCTTCGCTATGGGTGAACTCGATGAACTTGGCGGCTTCACCGGTGGGTTCGCCGTTGGTGTAGTAGAACGTAGGACGGGCGTAGGGATATTTCTTGGCGAGAACGGACTCTTTGTTGGGGAGACCGCCGTCGACGGAAACAACCTTGATGCCGGCCTCGGTGGTGTAGGCCAGTCCCACATAACCGATACCGTTGGGATTCTTGCCCACTTCGGCGACGATCTGCTCGTTACCGGCCAGCTTCTGGGAAGCGGGAGCGTAGTCGCGCTTCTTCATGGCGAGGGACTTGAAGTCCGAGTAGGTGCCGGAGGAGGTGTTGCGGGTGTAGACCGAGATCTTGCCGGGGTTGCCACCGACGGCAGACCAATCGGTGATGTCACCGGTGAAGATCTGTTCAACCTGACGGGCAGTGAGACCCTTGATGGGGCTGTTGGCATTCACGACCACGCCGATGCCGTCGTAGCACACGATCGTGGGCTTCATGCTGACGCCCTTGGCGGAAGCAGCGGAAACCTCGGTGGACTTGGCGCGGCGGGAAGCCATGCCGATGCTGGCGGTGCCGTCGATGATCGCGGCGATACCGGTGGTGGAGCCTTCAGCGGCGATCTCAAACGAGACGCCGGGGTGCATGGCCTTGTATTCCTCGGCCAACTGGGGGACGAGCTTGGCTCCGAGGGTGTCGGAACCTTTGATAACGAGCTTCTGGGCGGAGGCCGGAAGCACGATGACCGCAGCGAGGGCGGCGAGAGAGATAAACTTATTCATCTTAATTTTTTGTTTTTTTGATTTTGAAATGAGACCAAGGCCGCCCGGAAGACAGCCTTGGTCGGATAGGTGCGCAGTCCTTGATTAGAACTGAACCTGCATCTGGGCGCGGAGACCGTAGCTCTTGGCCTCGGGACCCGAAGCACCGCTGACGGAGTCTTCGCTCTTGGCGGCGATATAACCGAGCTGCAGCTTAACGTCGTCACCCTGGATATACCAGTTACCGCCGATGTAGAGCTCGGACATCTTGTTCATAGTGCCGCCGGAAGGAGCGGAACGAACACCGTCGCTCAAGTTCACTCCACGGCCGTCGGAGTCGACATACGAGAAGCGGACAACTCCCTCGAGTTTCTCGGTGAATTTGTAGGAGGGCTGGAGGTAGAAGCCGGTCGGGCTGGCATCGGTGCCGGCGGGAGCGGGAGCGTCAGCACCGCTGTCAACCTTGGCTCCCCAGAACTCGCCGATCAGGCTGAATGAGCCAACGTCCAAACCACCGTAAACGGAATAGACCTTGATATCTTCGCCCTTGCCGAGGTTGGTGTTGCCACGACCGCCTTGGTCGGGGAGCAAACCGTAGGAGGCACCGACTTTGTAGCCATTGGCACCCTCTTCACCGAACTTGCCAGCGTAACCAACGTTAGCCCAGAAGGCGAAGTTGTTATTGGTTGCGCCGCCCGTGGCGGCCGCGCCGGCCGCAGACTCGTCACGCTCAGCATTGGTTGCAGCGACCGTATAGGTGAAACCGGTCTTGGCATCACGACCGACGAACACGCCTTGGCGATAGCTGCCGGCACCGAGACGGCGGCCGTTGTTGCCTTCGACAAAGTAACGGGTAACCGGGGAGCGCTCGATGGCCTTCAGCTTGCCGCTGGAGGTGCCCCACTCTTCAAGACCGATCGGGGCCTTGCGGAAACCGACATCGGTTCCGAGCCATTCGTTGCCGCCCCAATGAATGAACGCCTCGTCAAAGGTCAGACCGGCGAAATCGAAGTTCAGATTGGCGGTAAAATCACCGACCAACTGGGCCTTGGTGCCCAAGTAAATACGACGCAGGAGGAAATGCTGTGTAGAAACCGGATCGGCCGCGTTTTCAACGTTCGTAGAAAGAGCGACGAACTGGGCCTGCATGCGGCCCTTGATCGTAAGGGAATTGACGGACTTTGCGCCGGGGACGACGAAGGTCGAGAAATCACGGGTGAGGTCCACGCGGATGTCTTCGGCCTCTTGGTCGGTCAGCACGCCTTTGCGCACGAGGGCGTCGAGGAGCGCGCCGCTGTCTTGGGCGACGGCCATCGAGGCGGTGCCGAGAGCCACGCCGCCGAGCAGCGCGAGCCATTTGAGTGTGTTTTTAGCCATGTTCTTGGGTGTTGGTGTGTTTGCTGAACACGCACAGGCCGTGCGATTCAGTCCCCAAGATGACAGACTATTGTTACGATTCCGTGGCGGCTTTGTTACGAGCCGGTCATAACCACATTTTTTTGAACGTTTTTAAAGGGGCATGGGCATCCTGCCCCTGTTCGGGCAATAAGTGATCGCTCAAACGAAAACCATCACGGGCAGGATGCCCGTGCCACCTGCGCCAACCTCACAAGACAGTTTCCACTTCGTCCTGCGTTGTCGTGAGCTGCACCAGCTCATGCAATGACGTAAAATGCCGGCTCAGGTCGAAATCGCCGCCCAGCCCGCCCACGACCTTGTTGAACAAATCTTTTTTCGACGCCTGCAACGCCTGGATGCGTTCCTCGATCGTGCCGGCCGTGACCATGCGATACACAAAAACCGTGCTCTTCTGGCCGATGCGATGGACGCGGTCCACGGCCTGCGCCTCAACCGCCGGATTCCACCAAGGGTCCAGCAGGAAAACGTAGTCCGCCGCGTGCAGGGTGATGCCGGTGCCGGCCGCCTTGAGCGACACCAGCATGACGGCCGCACCTTCGGCGTTCTGGAACGATTGCACCGGCTTTAGACGATCAAGCGTCATGCCCGTAAGCTCATAACGCGGTAGGTCGGGGAAACTCTCGATCAGGGCGGCACGCACGCGATCCAGGAGCATCACGAACTGGGAGAAAATCACGACCTTGTGGCCGCTGGCGATGATCTCGGCCAGTTTGTCGATGAGCAGCGTGATTTTCCCGGAATCAGCCAGCGGCGCGTGCAACCACGGCAACATGTCCGGATCGCAGCAGACCTGGCGAAGGCGAGTGAGCAGCGCGAGGAAACCAAAAGACTTTTCGCGCATGGCCGCACCCACGTCGTCGCCGAGACGGCTGAGACCTTCGGCGCATATTTTGGCGTATTCGGCGCGCTGCACTTCGGTGAGTGGACAGAGCAGGTCCATCTCAACCTTCTGCGGGAGCTCGGTAGCAACCGCGTTCTTGGTGCGGCGCAGGATAAACGGCGCGAGCTGGGCCCGTAACCGGTCAAGTGTTCCGGTGCGGTCGGAGATAAGCGAAGCCTCGAAGGTGACGCGTGTGCCCAGCAGACCCGGCAGCAGGAAGCGGAAGATCGACCAGAGATCGAGCTGGCGGTTTTCCAGCGGAGTGCCGGTCAGCACGATGCGGTGGCGGGCGCGGATGGCGAAGCACGTCTGGGTGACCTTCGCATCGGGGTTTTTGATGAACTGTCCCTCATCGAGGACCGCGTAGCTGAAATCGTGGGCCGAAAGGATGTCGCGGTGTTTGCGCAGCTGGGTGTAGCTCGCCAGCCAGATCACGTTGTCGCGACGCGTTGAAAAATCGTTGCCGGTCTTGAGCACATCGACGGCGAGGTGCGGATAAAAACGCAGGATCTCTTCGCGCCACACCGGCACCACGCTCGCGGGGCACACGATGATGCTCGGACGGTCGGTCTGCGGACGCAGCGCGAGCAGCGTGAGCACCTGCAGGGTTTTACCCAAGCCCATCTCGTCGGCGAGCAAACCATGGCAACCCACGTCGCACAGGTGATGCAGCCATTCGACACCGCGTCGCTGATAGGGGCGCAACAACTCAGGCATCACCGGCGTAGTGGTGGACGCCGTGAGCACGCTCTGGCGCCACGTTTCCAGTTCGGGCGAGAGGGTGAGTTTGACGCGTTCGTCGCTATAGAGGGAAAAAATCAGGTAGGGCGAAAGTTCGCCGCTGCTGCGTGCCTCGGCGGCGGTGCGATGCCAGGCGCTGATCGAGGCCAGTCGCTCAATAGGCAGCGTGACGATGCCGATGCTCGGGATGATCACGGCGGAGGCCGCCGCGCGCGTAAGAATGGAAACCTCTTCGTCGGTGAGCAGGCGTTCGCCGGCTTTGAAGATCCAGCGAAGGTCGAGTCCTTGTCCGTCGTTCTTGCCCTTGCGGGTGGTGGCGACCGCCTCGACAGAGATTTCCTTGGCACCTTGGAGCAAGGTCGCTGACTGCGCATCGAGTTCGACCGCAAAAAGTTTTTTCCAAGCCGGCAGGGTCGTGCGAAGAAAATTGGGAATCTCGACCACTGAACCGAGCACGTAGAGGCCGGTAACCTGATTGTAGGCGAAGTGGGCCTTGCGGGCGTAGGCGGCGAGACCGATCAGTTTGGCGCGTTCGCTGGAACTGACCGTGGCGTGGCCATGCCCGGCGGCCTGAGCGGCTTGGCCGAGGGCCGGCACGCGCTTTTTGTCCGGGTTCACCCAGTTTGCCTGGAAGATGAGCCCGTCCGCGGAGGTCGTGAAAACAAGGATCAACGTGCGCGACGCAGCGCGGGCGGCGGCACCGGCGGGCGTGCGGCGCGACGCGGATGGAACGCGGGGAGCTGGAGCGGTGGGGGCGGCGTGCGCAGTGTGTGCACCCGTGGAGTGGCCGTTGCCATTGGCCGATGCCGACGCACCGCCGTTGCCATTGCCACTCGGGGTGGCCGCCACCGGAGAATCGTCGGGCAACGGAGAAATTTCGTCGGCGACCAGTTCCTCGATCTCGTGCAGACCGGCCACCGCCAGCGAATGCGCAAGGTCGATATCGGTGGACGACGAGCGCACGGAGACACCGGCGTCGTTCCACTCGATGACGGCATACTCATCTCTTTTGTCGATGCGGCGGTGGATGATCGCGTCGCAAGCGGTCAACTCCAACTCGCGCACTTCACCATCACGATAGATGCGGTGCCCCTCCTCCAGCTGAGTTTCGCTGAAATGGCGTTCCCAATCGTGTTCCAGTTTACCGAACCAGAATTCGAGGGATTGGGGGGTATAGACTCGTTTCGGACCGTGCGTTTGCATCCAACGTAAAAGATCGAAACGTAGGCCACGCCCAAGGACGGGCAACCCTTATTTGTCCCGGCGAGCAAGTTCGTCGCGAATCACCTTCAACGTGCGTGCGACCGCGCCCTGATTCGCCACCCGCCAGGCTTGTGCCGCCGCCGACATGCGGGCGCGAGCCGGAGCGTCGGACCACAGCGAAAGCACCGCCGCACGCAGTCCGGCAACATCGGGCACCGACAACGCCGCACCCGCAGCGAGCATTTCACGGGAGATCGCCCGAAAGTTCGATAGCTCCGGCCCAAAAACCACCGGTTTTCCCAGCACCGCCGCCTCGACAGGAGTCTGTCCTTCGTGATGCGGCGGCAGGCTTTTCCCGATGAACACCAACTCAGCCAACTGGGTGAAACGGCGCAACTCGCCCGTCGTGTCGCCCACCGCCACTTCAATGTTCACACCGGCCGGTGCCGGTCCGCGCGAACGAAAATGATACGGCAACCCGCTGGTTTGCAGCAGCGCCTCCACCTCCGCACGACGCTCCGCATGCCTCGGCACGATTAGCAGCCGCACCACCCTGCCCTCGGCCCGCAAGGCCTTGTAGATTTCGACCAACGCCGCCTCTTCACCCGGCCAAGTAGACGATCCCAACAAAACCGGTTCATCACCGAAACCAAGTTCACGGCGCAGCGCGTTTTTGTCGTCGTCGGTCAGCAATGGAATACTCACATCGAGCTTGATGTTGCCCGTCGTCGTAATGTGGCCCGGAGCGAGCCCGATCTCGCGGAACCGGTCGGCATCGTGCTCCGAACACGCCAGCACATGAGTGATGCCGCGAAACAACGGCACGGCCAGCGCGCGCAACTTAAGCATGCGTCGGAAACTGCGATCGGAAAGTCGGGCGTTGATCGCCAGCACCGGCACACCGCGCACCTCCGCCTGACGGATGTGTTCCGGCCACCGCTCGCCTTCGGGCAGGATCACCAGATCAGGATCAATTTTTGTCCAGGCACGTCGCGAAAACGGCCACCAATCCACCGGAAAATAACCAAGACCGATCACCAACGAAGTGAAGCGCTCGTGCGCCAGCGCATAACCGGTGCTCGTCGTCGTGGTCAGGTAAACCTCCACCGCCGGGTCGGCGCGCAACGCTTCCAAGAGCGGCGCGACCGCGAGCATTTCACCCACGCTCACGGCCTGCATCCATACGCGACGGACACCGGGACGCTTCGCCGGCAACACCGGAGTCGCTCCGAAACGTTGGCCGAAGTGTTCGCGATAACCTCCGCGCCGCCGCATGCGCATCAGATAATACGGCGAGGCCAGCAAGATCGCGGGTGGAAACAGAAACCGGTAAAGCCAGATCATCGTATCCGCTCAGCCGATTTTGTCGTCCACGGGAGCCGGAGCCTTCGGCGTTTTATCCGGGGCAATGCCCTGCTCATCGTGATGATCATCGTGGTTCGCCACAAACGTGAGATTGAACAGCGGCAACATGCAGAGCAGGCCGATCACCGTAAGTCCGAGCACGGCATAACCCGCCGTGTCATGCACCGTTCCCTCGATCGCCTCGGGACCGTAGTTGTAGGCCCAAGCGGTCAGGAAAAGACTGCGCAGCAGATTCGTCCCGAAAGCGAACAGCACCGCCGTGACAACCAGCGCGACTTTCTTCCACAGCTTGTCGAGGAACACCGCCGACAGAAACGATCCTGCAAACAAACAGGCCGTGAACGAACGAATGCCCGAGCAGGCTTCCGCAACACCGACATCGCCCAGCGGTAGTTTAAGCACGTTGCCTTGCTGCTCGATGGCCATGCCCAGTATGTCGAATACGAAGAACACCACGGTCGCCACGCGATTGAGCATGAAGAGACTGAGGTTGCTTTCGATGATCGAGATCATCGGTGCCGACACCAACCACACCAACGCGGGAAACAGAAACAGCGATACGAGTTTCACCCGGGCATCGTCCATCAATCCGCTGTGCTTCGGTGCACTGGCTCCGGGCGTCACCGTCACCTCTGGCGCGTTGAGCAGCAACAGCGGCAATAACAGCACGCCCGTGCCCAGTGAGATCGCCAGCGTCCCCGGATAAGACGCCCCCGCACCGGCGCGATACAACGCGCCGAGTAGAAACAAAAAAGCTCCGCCTGCCAGCGCGGTGAAAGTCAGAAATTTCAACATGGCCATCGCGCCGCCGGTTGCACGGGGACTGTCCGGTGCCGCACAGGCCTTCAAGGCAGCCAAAATACGCGGCCAACGATCATGGACCACGAACGCCACAAACGCCGGCACCAACCAGCCGAACCCGTAGTCCTCCTTCGTGCTCCACCAATGCGACTGATCCCAGGCCACGAAGCCCATGAAGCCCGCGCCGAGCAGCAGCGCGGCCAAAAAAGATTCAGGGACGACCGCAGTCCATCGTTTCCAAAGGCTCATCATGGGGAACGCTTGAATTGCCCGATCGCGCCCCGCCCCGCCAGCACTTTCGCAAGCGAACGGTCATGCAGACGCGACAACACGACCACCGCGCACACCGCCCCGAGCAACGCGAACGCCATGTCGGACTGCGTATCCCACACATAGCCCTGCGTGCCGAGAAAGCTGTCGGCACCCTCCCCGCTCAGTTCCGCGACCAGCCACTCGACCAGTTCATAAACCGCGCTGAACGCCAGACACACGCTCACGACCAGAAACCCCAGCCACCGGCTCGACCGTCCATCGCCCCGGTCGCGCAGCGGCGAGGTGCGCAGCAAAATCTCGCGCGTGAGAATCGCCGGCACGAGTCCCTGCACAAAATGCCCGAGTTTGTCGTAGTTGTTGCGCGTGCCGCCCGTCACGTCGCGTAACCAGTCAAACGCCGGCACCAGCGCATAAGTGTAGTGCGCCCCGACGAGAAGCACCACGCAATGCACCCACGCCAGCGCGAGCAACAGCGACGACAGGGGAAAACGTTTCCTCAACGCGACGATTAAGACCGCCGCCGGCACGATCGGCGCCGCCTCCAGCCACCACGTGAACCGGTCGTGCGGAGCGATCCGCGACCAGGCGACCACCGGCGCAAGCAGCGCAAAAAACCAGAGGAGGCGGCGGTCATTCATAAGTCAAAGGTAGGGCGGGACCGCTGGGCCCGCCGCGTTTGCCTCAAACCGCCGTGAACACCACCGAGCAGTTCGTCCCGCCGAAGCCGAAGCTGTTGGCGAGCGCCGCACGGACGTTTTTCTTCACGGCGACGTTGGGCGTCACGTTGAGGCCGAGCGCCTCGATGGCCGGATCGATATTTTCAAGATTGATCGTCGGAGGCACCAGCCCCTCGTGGATCGCTTTCACGGCGGCAAACGCGCCCATCGCACCCGCACCGCCGAGCAAGTGGCCGGTCATCGACTTCACCCCGCTCACGTTGAGCGTGGCTTTGTTTTCGGCGAACACCGCCGCGATGGCCGCCGACTCTTCGCCGTCACCAGCGGGCGTAGAGGTCGCATGGGCCGACACATAATCGATGTCGGTCGGCGCCAAACCCGCCGAAGCAAGTGCCGCCTGCATCGAGCGTTGGGACCCTTCCGCACCCGGGGCGAGCGACGAGAGGTGGTAGGCATCGGCCGACGCACCGTAACCGCTCAACTCGGCATAGATGCGCGCGCCGCGTTTCACCGCGTGCTCGTATTCTTCTAGCACGAACACCACCGCACCTTCCGCGAGCACGAAGCCGTCGCGGTCCTTGTCATAGGGACGCGAGGCCTTTTCAGGAGCGTCGTTGCGGGTCGAAAGCGCACGCATCTGCGCGAAGGCGCCGATAGCCAGAGGCGTCACGGTGGACTCGGATCCGCCCGCGATCATCACCTCGGCGTCACCGCGAGCGATGGCCGCCGCCGCCTCGCCCAGCGAATGCCCGCTGGTCGCGCAGGCCGAGGCGACCGCCATGTTGGGACCACGAAAGTTGAGCAACAGGCTCACTTGGCCCGCGAGCAAGTTGGGCGCGATTTGAAAGATGAAGAACGGCGAAATCTTGCGGTAACCGCCCGCGTTGTAGGTTTCCTGCATCGCCTCGATTTCGGGCAGTCCGCCCAATCCCACACCGAGGTTCACGCCCATTCGGTCGGAGTTGAGCGAGTCGCGGTGCGCATCGAGACCGGAATCCGCGTAAGCTTCCACCGCAGCCGAGGCCCCGAGATGGGTGAAGCGTCCGAACTTCTTGGCATCCTTGCCTGTGAAGACCGAGACGAGCGCCTCCCCGGCCGCACCGCGCGGATGCAGGGGTGCCGCCAGTGGCTTGGTCACTTCAAACCCCTTCACTTCGCCGGCAATCAGGGCCGGACAACCGGTCGCGTCAAAACGCGTAATCGGACCGATGCCCGAACGGCCCGTCGCCAAACCCGACCATGTTTCGCTCGCACTCAACCCCAGCGGGGTGACCGCTCCGAGACCCGTGACCACAACTCGACGACGCATAGCAGGCTTAATGATAGGCATGTTTTAAATTAGAACCCGGATTTATCGCCGGACAAATCCACCCCGACAATTTTAAATTACTCGCAAGCCGTAGGCGACAAGCCGCACGCGGCTTTGACTTTACGTCAGCCGGACTTTTACCTGTCCGCCTTTTTACTGATGACTCAGCTCCATCCTTACTGGCGCATGGAATATATCGAGGCACCTCGCATGCCCGAGCTACAGCGTCCCTTCGCCGAGTTGCCCGCCATGGGCGACGACCGCGCCGCGTTGATTGTCCATCGCATCCCCCTCTCCTACCTGATGCTCAACCGGTTTCCCTACAACCCAGGTCACCTGCTCGCCATTCCGTTCCGCGAGGTCGCCGATATCGAAGAACTCACGCCCGCCGAAAGCGCCGATCTTTTCGCACTCATCACCTTCGGCAAAAAAATCCTGCGCGCCGCCATGAAGCCCGACGGTTTTAATATCGGTTTCAACCTCGGCTCCGCATCCGGCGGCAGCATTCCCCATCTCCACGGCCACATCGTCCCGCGCTGGAACGGCGACAACAACTTCATGCCCGTCCTCGGCCAGACCCGTATCCTCCCACAAGCCCTTGAGTCCACGTGGGAACGTCTGTCCGCCGAAGCCGCCCGCCTGTCTGCCACCGCCTGAAATCGCATGGCGTCCAAGATCCTTCACTTCCCGTCCGCCCGTCACCTCCACCAGCTCTACGCGAGCCGAGAGGAAAACCTCTCCCTCGTCGAAAAACACCTCGGTGTGTCCCTCGTCAGCCGCGACGACTGGCTCCAGATCGACGGCCCCGAGACCGCCATCGCACAGACCGAGGAACTGCTCGGTTTCCTCAACGAGGCCCGCACCCAAGGCGTGCAGATCCGCACCACGGATTTTACCCGCTTCGTCGAGATGATCGCACGTGGCGAGTCCGACCAGCTGCGCGAACTTTTTGGCAAGCCCCTCGTCGTCGCGACCAACCGCAAAACCATCGTTCCCAAAACCCTCGGTCAAAAACTCTACCTCCAGTCCATCCAGTCGCACTCGCTGGTCTTCGGCATCGGTCCCGCCGGCACCGGCAAGACCTACCTCGCGATGGCCGCCGCCGTTTCCGCGCTCCTTAAAAATCAGGTCCAGCGCATCATCCTCACCCGTCCCGCCGTCGAAGCCGGCGAGGCGCTCGGTTTCCTCCCCGGCGATCTCAACGAAAAAATCCTCCCCTACCTGCGCCCGCTCTACGACGCGATGGCCGACATGTTGGACAACGAGGACGTCGCCCGCCTCACCGAAAAAGGTGTCATCGAAATCGCCCCGCTCGCCTACATGCGCGGACGCACGCTCTCGAACGCCTTCATCATTCTCGACGAGGCGCAGAACACCACGCCCGAGCAGATGATGATGTTCCTCACCCGTCTCGGCGAAGATTCGCGTATGGTTGTCACCGGCGACATCACGCAGATCGACCTGCCCCGCGCCAAACTGTCCGGCCTGCTCGAAGTCCAACGCATCCTGCGCGACGTGCCTGGCATCGAGTTCCACCAATTTAGCGGCGCCGATGTGGTTCGCCACCCGCTCGTCCTCAAAATCATCGAGGCCTACGAGCGCTACAAAAACCCCATCTCCAACGACGACGGCGACGAAAACCGCTAAACCGCGATGCTCTCCTTCCTCACCAAGCTCCTGCATCGCAACCAACCTCGCACCCGCAAGACCGCCAAGGTCTCGGGAACCGTAGAGTTTTTGGAGACCAGCCGCCTCATCACGCTGTTGATCTTCGCCGCCACCACGGCGGCCATCGTGCTCATCAGCTTCGTCGGCATCTCCACCGCCAACCTGCCCGTCCTCGAAAACCAAATCGCCAGCCTGCGCATCATCTCCAGCGCTCCGTTCAGTTACCCGAGCAAGGTCAAAACCCGCCTCGCCCAAGAACAGATTCGCGACCGCCTTCCGCCGGTTTACCGCTTGGAATTCGAACCGTTCAACCTATTCGAAACCCACATGCGCGACCTACTCGCCTCGATGGACGTATTCGAACGCGACCACCCCGACGGCGCCGTGCTTCCGGCAAAACGCAAAGACGACTTCGCAGCCCTCGTCGATGCCTTCAACGCCAAAGGCCCCTACCAAGCCTCCGTCGCCGACATCGGCACACTCCTCAAAGCCGGCCCGTCCGCCACCCGCACGACCTTGGTTGAGAGCGGACTGCGCGTCCTGCGCGACATCTACAGCGAGGGCATCAACGACGGGCGCACCCTCGGACCCGAATCCGCCAATCGCGTGACGCTTTCCCAGATCGTCGGTGCCGACGGCAACCTCCTGCGCCGTCCCGCGCAATCCGTGGAGCAGGCTTTCACCGTGCTCCGCATCAACCTCGCCGCCGAAGCCGGCGGCCGCGAACTCGGCCTGCCCCTCTACCGTATCTTCCGCAATGGCGTCACCCCCAACCTCATTTTCGACCGCGACGCCACCGACCGCCTCAAGGAAGAAGCCGCCCGCCAGCTCAAACCCGTGATGGTCGAAGTCGCCCGCGGACAAACGCTCATCGAGCCCGGCATCCGCGTCACCCCCGAGCAATTCGAGATGCTCACCGCCCACCGCAAATACCTCCTCGACCACGGCGACATTGCCATGGAAGAGGGGCTGCAACTTTTCGGCCGCGTGCTGCTCGTGCTCGCGATGCTCATCGCCAGCGTGCTCTACATCCGCATCGAGGACCGTGAAACCCTCCTGAGCAACGGTCGCCTCGGCCTGCTGGCCCTCGTGGTCATTCTGAATCTCGCTCTGGTGCGCGCCACCTACTCGCTCAGCAGCCTGCCGTTTTTCATCAACAACTCGTCGGCCGCGTCGCTCCTCCCCTACCTCGCCCCCGTCGCCATCGCGCCTCTGATCGTCGCCATCCTCATCAACGCCGGCTCCGCCATCTTCATCGCGTTGTTCATCTCGATTTTCACCAGCGTCATCTACGGCAACCGTCTCGACCTGCTCGTTCTCACCTTCCTTGCCTCCGTGGTGGCCATCTTCTGGGGCAGCCACACCCGCAAACGCGGCAACGTCGTCCGCGCCTCCGTCTTCGCCGGACTCACCGTCGCCGTCTTCGCGCTGCTCATCGGCTTCATCGACCGCCTCGAATTTCTCACCGTGCTCAAGCACATGGCCGCCGGACTCGCCACCGGACTCCTCACCGGTGTCATCGTCGTCGGACTCCTCCCCGTGCTCGAAGGCCTGTTCAAACGCACGACCGACATCACCCTGCTCGAACTCACTGACTACAACCACCCCTTGCTTCGCCTGATGCAATTGGAGGCCCCGGGCACCTATCACCACTCGCTGGTTGTCGCCCAGCTCGCCGAAAACGCCGCCGCCGAGATCGGTGCCAATCCGCTCCTCGCCCGCGTCTGTGCGCTTTTCCACGACATCGGCAAGACCGGGAAGCCCGAGTATTTCGTCGAAAACCAACGCGACGGCATCAACCCGCACGACACCAACAACCCGTCGCTCTCCGCCCTCATCATCAAGAGTCACGTCAAGGACGGCGTGGATCTCGCGCTCAAGCACAAGCTCCCCCGCGCCATCATCGACGTCATCCAGCAGCACCACGGCACCAGCCTGATCCGCTACTTTTACCACCGCGCCATCAGCTACACCCGTCCGCCCCTGCCCGGCGTCTCGTCCAAAGATCCCTTCGTCCCTCCGCTTCCCGGACTCGGACACGTGCCGGTCAGCGAGACCACCTATCGCTACGACGGCCCGCGACCGCGCTTTAAGGAAAGCGCCATCATCAACCTCGCCGACGGTGTCGAAGCCGCGTCGCGCACGCTCCGTAAAGTCACCCCGCAGCACCTCGGCGAAATCATCGACCAGATTTTCCACGACCGTATGGAGGACGGCCAACTCGACGAAGCACCGGTCACCTTCGAGGAAATCGCCAAGATCAAGACCAGTTTCACCTTCACGCTTCTCAACATGCTCCACGGCCGCATCGCGTATCCCTCCGCCACCGAAGAACCCGCCAAGCCCGCCACCGCCTGACTCCGACTCTTTCTCTTTCCTCTTTATCTTAATCGTTCTCCCTTTCGTCGGCTCCCGGAGGAAGAGAAAGATTAAGATAAAGAGGAAAGAGAAAGAGTGATAAAAACGCCTCTGCCTTCCACCCGTGACCCGCTCCCTCGACATCCTCAACACCCACCCCCGCCTGCGTCTCGACAAAAAAGCCATCGCCCGTGTCGTCGCTACACTGGACGAACACCCCGATAAATTTCTCGGCGGCTGCCCCGAAGGCGAGCTCTCCATCGCCTTCCTCACCGACGCCAAGCTGGCCAAGCTGCACGACGACTTCCTCGACGACCCGACCACGACCGACGTCATCACCTTCGAAGGCCAGCCGATGCTCGGCGTCGCCGGCGAGATCTGCGTCTCCGCCGACACCGCCGCCGCCTACGCGAAGGAACACCGCCGCGATTTCAGCGAAGAACTGACGCTCTACGTCGTGCACGGCTGGCTCCACCTCGCCGGCTACGACGACCTGCAACCCGCCAAAAAGCGCAAAATGCGCGCCGCCGAAGCCCGCGCGATGAAACTCCTCCACGCCGCCAAAGCCGTCCCCGCCTTCGCCCTCCGTCGGTAGGGCGGGACCGCCGGGCCCGCCGCTCCGTCCCTCATCAGGTTTCCACTTCCGTGCCCGGCCCTTCACTCACCACCGACGCCCTTGTGCTGCGTCATTGGCCGCCGACCGACGCCTTCCAATCGTTCACGATCTTCACTCCCGCGCACGGTGCGCTGCGCATCATTCAGCGCATCCCCAAAAAACCTTCCGCCGAACACCTGCCCCTCGACCTCTTCGACGAAGTATCGCTCCTCCTCGAAGGCGCGCCCTCGGGTGACGCCTGGTTCGTCAAGGAAGCGCGCCTGATCACCCGCCAAGCCGGCATCGGTCGCCGTTACGAATCCCTCCTGCATGCCTCGACCTTCGCCTCCTTGGCCGCCCGCAACCCCGGTCCTGAGGAAAGCTACGCCGACGTCCACCGCCTGCTGCACACGGCGTTCACCGCCTTCGCCGCGTCGGACCGCCCCGACATCGTGTATTTGAAAAGCCTCTACTGTTTCGCCCGCGACGAAGGCCACCCGGTGAAACAGCAATGGTTCCCCGCCCTCCCCGCCGACGACCGCACGCTGGCCATCGCGCTCATCAATCAGCCCCTCGCGATCCAAACCGCCGCCCCCGCCGACGTCGCCCGCCTCCTCCGCCGCCTCGAAGATTACTTGCGCCAGCACACCGAGATCCACCTGGAGTAATCCGAGGCATGAGCATCCTGCCCATGTTTCTCCCCGTTTCGTTTTTCTTTCGTGTATTCCGAGTGTTTCGTGGTGACCCTTTCGACTCTTTCACCACGCCGCCGCATCCATGGACTTCGACCTCGATCAACGCACCGCCTCGCTGAGCATCGGCGAGTTCTCCGCGTTCACCATCGGTCCGCGTGAACCCGGCGACGGCAACGGCGCGCAAGGGCTCTGGCGCGCCCGCCTCGGCACGCGCTGGCACCAGGAACTCCGCGCCACCACCGCCGAAGCCGTTCCCGCCGCCACGTTTGAAATCCCCGTCACCGGTCGCGTCTTCCACGGCGGATGGACACTCACTCTCACCGGCCGCATCGATCAATTTCTGCCCGCCGTCGGCATCACTGCGGCCACGCTCCGCGAAATCAAGACCACCCTCGATCCGCTCCCCGCGCCCGAGGAAGACCTGCGCGCCGCCCATCCCGACTACTTCGCGCAACTCGCCACCTACCTCGCGCTGCGCCGCATCGCCGATCCTTCCGAAAAAATTCGCGGCGAACTCGTCTTCGTCGAAGCCGGCAGCGGACTCTCGCAAACCATCGCCTTCACATCCGCCGACGAAGCGCCTTTTCGCGTCCAACTCGAACGCGTCGCCGAGTTCCTCAACCTCCGCCTGCGCGCCCGCGAGCGCCTGTGCGCCCTCGCCTACCACCCCGCCTTCGCCGAACTGCGCGACGGCCAGCAAACCACCCGCGCCGAACTCACCGCCGCGCTGGCCGCTCATCCGCGAGTGCTCTTCACCGCCCCGACCGGTTTCGGCAAAACCGGCGTGCTCCTCGAGTGCGCCCTCGGCGCGATGAAATCCGGCCGCTACTCCCGCCTCCTCTACCTCACCAGCAAAGCCACCGGCCAACTCCAGGTCCTCCGCACCCTCCGAGCCATGACCGCCAACCCAAATTGTCACCTATTAGGTGACAATTTGTCGGAAGTCATTAACTCAGATAAACCTAAAACGCCCGTCGCTGCCTGGCACGTCCGCCCGAAACACGAGCATTGCCTCACGCCCACCTGTTTCTGCGAACGTCGCGAGTTCAACCACCCCGACACCATCGCCCGCCGCTGGACCCAGGCCGGTCTCTCCCGTTTTTATCTCTTCGAAAACGAAGACCGCGATCTCCCCGCCCTCCGCTCCGCTGGCCGCCACGCGCAGATCTGCCCCTACGAAATCACCCGCACCGCCCTCGCCTTTCAAGACGTGTGGATCGGCGACTACAACTACGTCTTCGCCCCCGCCAACCGCACCCTCTTCTACAACCAGCCCGGCTTTAACCCCGCCGAGACGCTCCTCGTCATCGACGAGGCGCACAACCTTCCCTCCCGCGCCGCCGACGCCCGTTCGCACCTCGTCCTCGCCGACGATGCCCGCCGCGTCCTCGCCGAGCTCGACCACATCCGAGCCGAAGGCCCGCTGCAACGCGCCTGGGAAACCTGGACGCTCCTCCTCACGTCCATCGCCCCTTGCGACGCACTTGATCTCGCGCAGGAGGACGACCTCGTCGACACCCTGCGCCGTCTGGCCGAAACCCTCGTGCTGTATCCTCCCGGCCACGACGATCTCGACCGCCCCATCCGCGAAATCCTTTGGCAAATCCCCGCGCTCGCCGAGTGGTTCGCCCAACCGTTCCCCAAGCTCGTCTGGTGTCCGCGCGACGGCGAACTCCGCCTCACCTGCCTCGACGCCGCCCTGCCGACCGGCGACATCCTCCGCGAATACGCCGGCGTGATCTTCGCCACCGCCACCCCCGGTCCCGCCCAGTCCTTCGCCGAAGCCTGCGGGTTGGAAGGTAGGACGGGACCGCTGGGCCCGCCGCGAACCACCCTCGATCTGCGCACCACCGACGGCGCGCCCAGCGGTCTCGCCCTACCACCGATCTCTGACGCCACCGGCGTCGCCTCCCTCACCGCGCACACGCCTTGGCGCGACCACGCCTACGACATCGCCTACGATGTGCGCGTGGACACGACGTTCCAGCAACGCGCCCGCCACGCCGGCACCACCGCCGACACCATCGCCACGCTCAACGACGCCGCCCGCAGTTGCGTCGCCGTGTTCTTCCCGAGCTACGCCTACGCCGAGTCGATTCAGCGCACACTCCAACAACGCCACCCGCAGCTGCGCGTTGCGCTCCAGCCGCGCCTCTCCGACCTCGCCGCGCAGACTGCGTGGGTCGACGAATCCCTCGCCTTCACCGACGCGCTCTTCCTCGTCCTCGGCAGCAGTTTCGCCGAGGGCATCGACACGCTCGGCGGCCGCATCAGCCACGCGATGGTGGTCGGCCCCGCGCTCCCCGAGGTCAACGCCGTCCAAAAAGCCCGCCTCGCCGCGCTCCCCGGCCTCAGCCGCGAAGCCGCCTTCCAACGCGTTTACCAAATCCCCGGCATTCAAAAGGTAAACCAGGCCCTCGGCCGTCTTGTGCGCGCCCCCGGCCAGCGTGCCAAGGTCATCCTGCAATGCCGCCGCTTCCTCGAACCCGCCTACGCCTCACTGCTGGATCACGACTACCAATTCGGCACCACGCTTACGACCGCCGCCCAACTCGGTTCCTGGCTCGAATAAGTTCTCATTCGCCCCAAGCCGCCGCCAATAGCTCACTCACGATACATAAGCGGCACCACCATTTTCTCGGTTATCACCCGTCTGTCTTCCTGAAACTGGAATCGCACCAGCTCCGCGTCCTTCAACCAGTCGGCCAACTCCGCCGGCGTCAGTTTCCTCGACTTCAGTTCGGTGGAAAAACGGATATTTGATCGACTGTATTTGAATAACCCTCCGCTCATTCCCCCGCCGCTTCCTCCGCCGGTCTCCAACAACGCCTCTTTTCGGCGCACGTTGATCAACGCAAATGCCTCTGGTTGCCACGTGATGAAATCGCCAAAGTCAGCACGTCGCTCGGTCAATTTCACTTCAAGTTCATCCCGCCCAATCACCACTTCGGTGATCACAAGCCGGTAGGCTCCTTCCTCCGCGCTAGCGCCCGCTCTCAACGAAACCTTCGCTTTGACCGCAATCCGACCCACCGCCGAGGCGATCCGCCCGCGCCACTCGGCCGGCGATTGCCTGAGTTTATCAACCTCGGTGTCTCGCAATTGCGCCAGGGTGACTGTTGCCAAACCACTGCGCACATAACGCGAGCGAGGCACCTCTTCGACGCCGAACGTGGAACGCAGCACCGTCGCCACATCATATGCCGGTGAAATTGGGCCCTCCCGATTCTGAAGCGACTCTTTCCCATCCGCCCACACCACCCGGCCCTCAAAACGATACGGACAAGTAATCTCAGCGGGCTGCAGTCCCGACTCTTCGAATGTCGCATTGAGCAACCTGTAATCCACGCCATTGCTGCTGGACCGTCCACTCGCTTCCGCCTGAGCCAGAGTGACCACGTATCCCGCATCCGCTCTGGGCTCTTTGTCCTTCAAGACTGATACCCAGCCCAGACCATCCCAAGGCCACAGCGAAGCCGTCAGCTTCATCCCGGCCAGGCCCACCGCCAAAACCACCGCCGCCATCGTCCGCCGTCGCGAACGGTAAACCAACCAGATCGCCAGCCCGCATCCCGCCAGCAATAAACCGACCGACACCACCGTGCGCGTCACCACCAGCGAAGCCGGCACAAACGTCGCCACCGTTTCCGTCGTGAACCGTCGCCCTACCGCCAGTTGAGTAAAAACACCCAACAGCAAAAAACAGAATATCGACGCGATCACCCGCTGGAAGAATGACGTCACGGCCAGAAACACCCACGCGATGAACCCGTGCAACAGCGCTTGGCCCGCCACCACCTTCAAAACCTCACCGGGGGTAAATCCGTAATAAATAGCCGCCGCCGCGATCACCCCGGCGGGCAACACCACCGTCCAGCCCGTCACGAACAGCACCTTGGCCGCCAGCATCTGCCCGCCTTGGATCGGCCTCGTCCGCCAAAACGCCGCCTCCTTCAGCGGCGAATCCTCCGCCAGCACCCGGACCACCAGGTGCACATTAAACAAGAAAACCAACACGACCCACATCATCGCGCTGGACCCCTGCGCCGTATATTCGGGCTCCGCCGCCCACTCCACGCACATCACCCGCGCCACCAGCAGCACGCACCACACCACCAGTTGCAGACGAAAGCGCACCAGGTCTTTTTTGAAAATATACCAAACAGTGGAGTTCATAAATGAAGGGGAAAAAGGTAAGGGCTCGGGTTAAGTTTTAGGCATCCGCATCACCGCCAGATAAATGTCGCGCAGAGACATCACTCCCAACGAAACGACCGCGTCCGGGAAACGCTCCGCATACCCTCGCCCGCGTTCATCTCCGCGATAGTCGGTTTCCACGAACCGCAACAGCATGCCCGCTTGCTCAATGTCGGTCCACTCGGCTGGCAACTCGCCATCGGGAATCGTCGCGCCCTCGCGCAGCGTAACGTCCACCTTGCGGAATCTTCCCTGCAACGACTCCAGCGATTCCGACAGTCTCAATCGGCCGTCATCAATGATCGCGACCCAGTCCGCGATGCGCTCCACCTCATCGATGTCGTGCGACGAGATCAGCACCGACCAATCGCCCTCGCCCGCCGCCGCGAACACCCCGCGCACAAAGTCATCCCGCACCGCCGGATCCAGCCCGCTGAACGGCTCGTCCAGCACCAGCAATTCCGGCCGGTAGGCCAGCGCCGCCAACAGCATCGTCTTCATGCGCATGCCCCGCGACAGGTGCTTGATCTTGCGGTCCTCCGGCAACGCCAGCTTGGTCAGCAATTGGTTTTCCAACTCCGAATCCCAGGTCGGATAAAACCCGCGGCAATAATCCAAAAATCCCCGCACGCTCATCCAATCGGGCAGCTCCTGGTTCTCCGACACATAGCCGATGCGCGCCTTCTCGGTCACGCCCAGCCCGCGCGAATCCACGCCCAGCACCCGAGCCTCGCCTCGAGTCGGGCGGATCAGATTCATCAGCAGTTTGATCGTGGTCGTCTTGCCCGCGCCGTTTGGCCCGAGCAGGGCGCAGACCGTGCCCGCCGGCACCGCCAGATCGAGCGAGTGAACCGCCTCCTTCATTCCAAACGTCCGCGTCAATCCCCTGGTTTCGATGACATTCATATTATGATTTTGGTTGGGTAAGTTTTTTCCAATGGGCCGCGACCGCCGCCTGCACGTCGTCCAGGTCCAGCCCCAGTTTCTTCGCCTCGACCACCAGCCGTTCCACGTCTCCACCGAGCAGCTCTGCGCGTTCGCGTCGGCCGCCGGCCTCGGGCGCGGCCACCACACTGCCTACCGCAGGGGTCGTCACCAGCACGCCCTCCGCCACCAGAGTCGCCACCACTTTGTGCGCCGTGTTTGGATTGATCCGCAGCTCCTGGCTCAACTGCCGCACCGAGGGAAACTTCGCCCCGACCGGCAACTGCCCATTCACCACCGCTTTCTTCACCGCGTAGAGAATCTGCTCGGTGACCGGCAGCCCCGTCTTAAGCTCAATGGAAAATGGCAGCACACTGTCCTAGCTGATCTAGGACAGATAGGACGGCAAGACTTTTCTTGGCACACGGCGCACTTCGTGGGTAACTCCCCTTTTCACGCCATGCTCACCTGCCGCAAGACCTACGAAGACATTCCCTTTGCCCACCGGCAGCACCGGCACGACGGTCATTGCGCGTTCATCCATGGTCACAACTGGGCGTTCACCCTGACCTTCGGCTGCTCCACGCCCGACGAAAACGGCTTCGTGGTCGATTTCGGCAAACTCAAGTTTCTTCGCACCTGGATCAACGACCACCTCGATCACGCCTGCGTGTTCAATTCCGACGACCCCTTGCGCGAGACGCTCGTCGCCACCGCCCCGGGCGTATGGAAGATTTACACATTGGAAAGCTGCTCCTGCGAAGGACTCGCCCAACACTTGCACGGCATTTTCGACGCCTTGGTGCGCACCCACACCGGAGGCCGCGCCTTCGTCATCGCCGTCGAAGTCACGGAGGATTCCAAGAACTCCGCGACTTGGTCGACGGTTTAACCGCGACGACGGCCTGACGCCGCCCGGCGCCGCAGTCCCATCCAGCCGAGCAGCGAGCCGATCAACACCGCGCCATACACCGAGGGTTCGGGTGCGGGCGTGATTTCGTTGGGCAGGCCGTAAACGCTCCACGAGCCGGTCTCGCCATTGTAGGCGAATACCACGTTGTTGAGATTGGCGGAACCGGGATCAAGGTTGGCAAAAAAGTAGTCCACCGTCGAAACCCAGTTGACCAACGTCAGTGTGACCCCGCTGGCGATATTGAGCGAATTCACGTTGAGGGTGGAGGCGGAGGACGAGGAGAAATCGATCACCGAATCGCCCACCACGTTGAGCGTGCCGAAGGACTGCGTGGTGCCCGCGAGGTTGAGCACGGATCCGGTGTTGAGCGTGAGCGTGTCGGCGGAGTCGAAGACGTTGCTGTTGCCAAAGGTGACTTTCGTGTTGTCGCCGACCAACAGGCCGCCCCAGTTCGCAAGGCTGCCGGTGAGTGTGAACTCGCCACCCGAGGATACGAGGCCGAGGTTGACAGCGGAAGCGACGGTGAGGTTGGCAGCGGAGCCCAGGGCGCGGTCGCCACCTGACGTGTAGGCGAGCGTGAGCGTGCCGCCAGTGCCGGTGGTGGCGGCGAGTCGGGCGTCGGTCGCGTAGGCATCGACGCGGGCCTTGGTGCCTTCCACGCGCAGTCCGCCGGTGCCCGCACCGTTGACGATGATCTTGGAAGCGTTGTCGAAATAGGTGGTGCCGGCCGTCGAGCCGGGAAGGCTGCCGACCGGCGTGCTCAGCCGCAGCGTGGCTTCGTGACCGGTGGTGCCGGAGCCCACCACGTTGCCGTAAACCTGGATGGTTGAAAACGAGTTGGCCGTGTTGGTCTGGGCAAACTCAAGGGTGCCACCGGCGCGGATGTCGCTCTTGGCGTTGAGCACGATGCCGCCGTTGTAGTCCACGTCGTCGCGGTAGCCGATGTCCATGACCGCACGCGCGCCGTCTTCCACAATCAGGCTGCGACCGTTCACCGTGGAGCCGATCGTGAGCGCGTCGAGCGCCGCCGAGTTGGTGCCGCGCCCCTGAAAGGCGGTGGTGCCGGAGCGCACGGTGATGTCCGCATCGAGTGTGCGCGCTGCACCGTAGAGGCCGACCTGCATGATCCCATCGAAGTTGATGCCGCCGGCCACGGTGAACGTGGACTGGGTGTCGAGCGCGAGACGGCCGGTGGTGGTCGCGGTGGTGGACGCGGAGGGATCACCGGTCGTCGGTCCGCTGAAATACAGGGTGCCGCCGAAGCTGGCCTGGTTGTATTGGACAGCCGCGCCGTTGAGCAGTTCGAAGCCGAGGTGGCCGGTGCCGGTGAGCGAACCGTTGGCAATATTCAGGTCGCGTCCGCCGGAATCCCACCCACCGGTGCCGCTGGGGTTGGAGATCGTGCCGTAGCGCACAGTAGCCGGAGTGCCGGAGGCGGCGTTGACCTGCACGTTGCCCAAGTTCACGCCGGCGGCGAGTTGTTGGTCGATGTCGAGCAGACCGCCGGCACTCCCGAATGTCAGCGTATTGGTGCCGAGCATGAGACCGGTGGCCTCGTTCTGGGGAGCCAGCCGCACGGTGCCGCCGTTGATGGTGAGTGCGCGGTCAAAGCCGGTGAAGTCCGCCCCCGATCCGGTAGGCGCGATCTCCAAGGTGCCGCCGGTGTTTACGGTGAGCGCACCGGTGCCGAGGTAGGAATTGGTCCCGGCGGTGGCGATGCCCACGCTGCCCGCAGAGGGCGAGATCCGCACCGTGCCGCCGTCGATCACCGTGCCGCCGGAATAGCTGTTGGCGGCGTTGTCGAGTCGCAGCGCGCCGTCGCCGGTCTTGTGAAGAATGGAACTCCCCGAGATGACCGAGGAGATGTCGAGGTCGTTGACTGCGGTGCCGTCGGCAACTTGGAACGTGGCGGCATAAGCGCCGAGGTTGAGCGCGCCGGCACCCGCGATGGTCGCGGAGGTAGCGGCGGCCGAGGAGATGATCGCCGGATCAGCGTTGAGGGTGAGCGTGCCACCGCCGAGCGTCACCGCGCCGCCGGTGAAGGCGAGTTTGCCCACCGTCTCGTTGAAGCCGGCCAAGTCAAAGGTGCCGGCCGAGGCAAAGGTGATCGTCTGGCTGTTGGCGATCTGGTCGTTGGCCGCCAACCGTAATACGCCGCTTTGCACGTTCACGGCGGTCTTGACCAAGTTACCCGAGGCGGTGCGGTTGAGCACGGTGGTGCCGCCGTTCACGATGAAGGTGGAGGCGTTGACCTCCTGCGTGCCGGTCAGCGTGAGCGTGCCCGCGCCGACCTTGGCAAAATCGCCGCCGTTGATCTGTCCGCCCAGCGAAAGACTCGCCCCGCTATCCACCCCGACCGAGGCACCGGCGGCGTCGATCGCGAGTTGGTTGTTGTAGGCGTTGGTGCCGGAGATGGAGCGCAACGCGCCGTTGCCGGCGATACCGGAGCCCGCGAGCGTGAGACCGCTTTCGTTGAGCGTGAAGCTGCCGGCGAATTCCAGCGCGGCTCCGGAAGCGACGTAGTTGTTGTAGTTGGCCGCGCCCAGGGCGGCGGCGTTGGACACACGAAGCACGCCGGCGTTGACCCGGGTTTCCCCCGTGTAGGTGTTGGCTGCCGAAAACTGCAACGTGCCCGTGCCGGTTTTCGTCACCGACGAGTAGTAAGGTTCGGATATGACCGCAGAAACGAGCAGATCGACGTCGGGGGAGGAGTTGGCGACATCGAAGATGCGCGTGCCTCCGCCGAGGTTGAGCTTGCCGGAGATCTCGGCCGACTGGGTGCTGGCGGCGGCGTAGGCGAGCGTGACGTCTCCGTTAAGCGTCAGCGTGCCGGTGCCGGTGGTGACCAACCCGGTGCCGGCGGAGATGCCGCCCTCCAGCGTAAGGGCACCGATGGTGTCGGAACGGTTGTTGAGATTAAGCACACCGGAGCGGTTAACCCGCACGGTGGCACTGTCGCCGATTTGATCGTTCAGTGAGTTGTAGATCAGCGTGTCCGTGCCGGTGCCGTCGCCGACCACGAAATTGCCGGGACCGGAGCTGTCGGTATAAAGCGAAAGGGTGCCGGAGTTGATGGTGGTCGTGCCGGTGAAGGTGTTGCCCGTGCTGTAATACTCGACCGTGCCCGAACCGGTGGACGCGATCACGACGTTGCCCGAACCCACGATGTCCGTGGCCACGCGAATTTCCCCGGAGGAGGCTGCATTGAACGTCACCGTGTTGCCGGCGAGCGTAAGGTCCGAGTTACTCGAGGGCGTGGAATTATAAACACCGATGCTAAAACGATTGCCCGTGAGGTTGGTGATCGTGGCATCGGCCGCCAACGCGATGTTGCCGTCCCAAGAGTTGGTGCCGCTCTGGCTGACGAGCGCGCCGTTGGTGCCGGTGCCGGACAGGGTAAGGCTTTCACCGGTGACGGTGATTCCGCCCGATAGCTGAAGTTCACCTCCCGACTGC
The DNA here is from genome assembly GCA_041671745.1 of Opitutaceae bacterium. GTDB lineage: Bacteria > Verrucomicrobiota > Verrucomicrobiia > Opitutales > Opitutaceae > Rariglobus. The sequence goes on from JBAZBC010000004.1 coordinate 263,737, forward strand.
ACCGTGGTGCCGGCTGCGGTGGTGCCGAGCGCGCCGGCGTTGGTGATGCGCAGCGTGCCGGAGGATACGGTCGTGGTGCCGGCGTAAGTATTGTTCGCCGCCAAGGTCAGCAACCCGGTGCCAGCCATGGTCAGGGACCGTGAGCCCGAGTTCTGGCTAATGACGCCATTGAACTGCGCTGAGCCGGACCCGCTGACCACGAGATTGCTGTTAGTCAGCTGGATGTTGTTGGAAAAAACATGCGTAGCCGAACCGGTCACCGAAATGGTGGCCGTGCCACCATTGTCGAGATTGAGCTGACTTCCGGAAAACGTGTAGGCGAAGTTCGAGTTGATGGTGATCGCACCCACCGTCTTGGTGCCGCTATTGACGTTGATCGCGCTGGCACCGGTCGCGGAACTAAAGGTCACCGACGCGCCCACGGAATTCGGGGCCCCTGTCGGCGACCAATTGCCGCCAGTATTCCAATTGCCACCGCCCGTCGGCACCCACACCTGGGCCGACAGTGACCCGGCCGCCAAAACCAGCAGACCGGCAAACCATGGAGTTAATCGCTTAAAACGCACATAAGGATGTGTAGGTATCAACGGGCCTATTTCAATAGGGTAATACACCCACCTCTGAATAACAGTTTCCAATCCCCCCCTAGCCCACACCGCGCGAATTGCTAATCGGCAAATGTCGCCCCGCGCCATAGCCGTCGTGCTCTGCTTCCATCCACCCTGCCACGACAAATCCGCACCGGCGGCTTAGCATGCGCATCAGTAAGGAGTGCATTGGATGCGTTTAACCGGCAGACCGCAAACGCCACCGACCAGTCTTAATACCCCAACTTCTGCAGCAACAGGCAAGAGCCGTAGCCGATCAAACCCGTGATTGGCAAGGTCAGCACCCACGCCCAGACGATGCGGGAAACCAGGCCCCACTTGACCGCGCTCAACCGCTTGGTCGCGCCCACACCCATGATCGATGCCGAGATAACGTGCGTCGTGGAAAGCGGGATGCCAAAATGAGACGCTCCTCCGATGATAGCCGCCGCCGTCGTCTCGGCCGCGAAACCGTGCACCGGCTGCAGCTTCACCATTTTGTGGCCCATCGTCTTGATGATGCGCCAGCCACCGCCCGCTGTGCCTGCCGCCATGACCAACGCACAGGTCACCATGACCCAGCGATGCACTTCAAACGTCGGCGTCTGCAAAAACGAAAGCCACTCCGGCAGGTCTTTGAATGCGCCCGACTGCGTTCCCGTGAACAGCGCCAGTGCAATGATGCCCATGGTTTTTTGCGCGTCGTTGGTGCCGTGGGAAAAACCCATCCAGCCTGCGCTCAAAATCTGGAATTTGCCGAACCACTTGTTTACGAAGTGAGGCGTCGCCCGGCGCAGCAATGCATAGAGCGCCATCATGAGCAGCCCCGCCACGATGAAGCCGATCACGGGAGAGGCCAGCATGGGCATGATGATCTTCGGCCAAAGCCCCGAGGGCTTGCCTTTGACCATCTCACTCCAATGCAACACGCCCCAGTTGCCCTGCGCAGTGGCGATGGCCGCACCGCATAGACCGCCGACGAGCGCATGACTCGAGGATGACGGCAGACCCAGCCACCAGGTGAAAAGATTCCACGCAATCGCGCCGATCAAGGCCGCCAGCACGGTGGTCATATTGATGGCGGTGGCATCGACCAGACCATGGCCGATGGTCTTGGCGACCGCCGTGCCCATCATGGCTCCCACCAAATTAAACACCGCCGCCATCATGATGGCTTGGCGGGGCGTGAGCACCTTGGTCGAAACAACCGTGGCAATGGCGTTGGCGGCGTCGTGGAAACCGTTGATGTATTCAAACACCAACGCCGCGAACAGAACGATCAGGAAAAGCGTCATGGGACGGCGGACGCTTACGAATACTTCAACACGATCTGGAAGACCACCGCACCGGCATCACGACAACGGTCCACGGCCTTTTCCATCATCTCGAAAAGTTCCTGGAGGATCATCGTCTCCTTCGCGTCATACGGTCCGTTGTAGAGATCTTTGATCAAGCCGAGCATGACCTTGTCCGCCTCGCCCTCGGCGAATTGCAGACGCTCGTTGGCCTCCTGCACGGATTTGAGCTGCGCGCCCTTGCGCAGTTGCTGGACCATGAACGAAACGGCTTCACCGGCCTGACTGAGCAATGCCCCCTGGCGCTGAAACCCCTCGGTCGGCAACCGCCCGGGATAGATGGAAAGACGCTCCACCAGTTTCTCCACGATCTTGGGAATACGATAGAGCGCACGAGAAAGCGCCTCGATGTCCTCGCGCTCAAGCGGCGTCACGAAGGTTTTGCACAGCTCCTCGGTGATTTGCTGGGTGATGCGTTTGTCCTTGCGACGACTGTGAATGAACTCGTCGAGATCGTTCGCCGAGGTGAACGATTTGCTCCGCTGCAGGTAGCTGGTCAGCAGCTTGGTGCTGGTGAGCGCTTCTTCCGCGCTGGCTTCAAGAAGGTCGTAGAACTTCTCGTCTTTACCGAAGAGTTTTTTGAGCGAAAACATGGCTACCTCATCCGGTAACACGCCCGTAACGTTTGTAAAGGAGGCCTTTTAGGCTTTCCCCCGCAAACGCGACCAAACTGCGCCTACCCGCTCGTAAACCGCCTTCGTGCTGCGTTCGAGCGCCCCCACATTCCACGCAAAAAAATCCGCCGTCCGCAGCCGGGGCGGACGCGCCGCATAATCGGTCGGACAAGCCAGCACATCGATCTGCTGTTTGCGACAGAGTGACATCGCCCGCGGCATGTGCCAGGCGGACGTGACCAGCGCGAGCGGCGCGTCCCCGACGATTCCCTTCAACGCGACGGATTCCTGCTCGGTGTCGCGGGCCGTGGAGATTTCCACGATACGCTCCGGGGCGACGCCCAGCGACACGGCCACGTCGCGCAACACCCGTGCATGGGACGGACCGCCCTCCTGATCGTCCGCCGGTCCGCTGACCACCAACCGCGCCTGCGGCAACTGCCGGACGATCCTCACGCCCTCGACGATCCGCGCCAGTGCCGAACTGCTGAGTTCCTGATTGCCCGGCCAGCCCTCCACAAACGTATGCCCGCCGCCCAGGACGGCGACGAATTGGCAGCGCGCCCAAGCCGCCGGTGGCGGCGAATCGGCGGTCATCACCGGCTGGGCGGGATACTGGCTTTCCAGTCCACGCACGAGCCAGTTGCCTACGCCGGCATTGCTGCACACGAGGAGCCACACCCCACCGCCCAGTGCGAGTCCGCGCCCCAGTCGCTTCCGCCGGGTAAACCGCCACAGCACCGCGCCGACCGCGATCAACGCAAATGAAAGCGGCAGCGGCATAAGCCAGAACCCGACGACTTTTTTCAACCAGAAGAACATGAAGGCGAATCGTAATTTACAGGAGTAGCCCGGCTACATCTTTTTGTCCGGGGAACTTCACGCGATCCGGATCGGGGTTTACCCGATGAATCCACACGCCCTCGATTTGACCGGGAAACTTTTCCTGCAGCTCCGCGTAGATCTCTGGATCTTTTTCCCCGTCGTCCCCAAACAACGCGAACCGCACCTGCGGATAGGCCTTCAAAATCGCTTCGATCAAGCGCAGCTTGTATGCCTGCTGGTCGAGGAGCGAACCCCCACAGGCCTCAGAGATTTCCTTGAGCATCAGGACCCCGCGCGGAAACCCGTTTTGCGATAGAAACGCCCGCAGGTTGTCGGTGAGTTGTTTCGGCGAAGCCGACACATAAAACACCGACGACGACTCGGACGACGGGTTGGCTTTCAGCATGCGCCCATACAGCTCGGCCATGCCCGTGACCGGCACCCGTCGGGCGGCCGGCACCATCAGGCTGTTTTTGAGCAACGTCTTTTTTTTGAGCACGTCGCTGACGAGGATCGTGTCATCGATATCCGAAATGACACCCAGCCGATTTGCCGGATCCACGACCAGCAACCCCGCCGGACTGCTCGCCACCGGTTCCGTCACGATGTCATGCCACCCGGGCGCGAACGCCTGCGTCTGGTTCACTGCCAGCGCCCAGTAGCCATCGTCGTCGGTGCGAAGCGACCACGCCTGGTCTCCGACCTGCCAGGCGACGACACCCGCCTCGCCACTCGTAAACAACAACCGTGTATTTCGATATAAAGTCTTCGCGCTCCCCTGCCCGCCGGACGCGGGATTGTGCGTTTCGGTAAGCCGTCCCGAAAAATGGTAACCCGTAGCCCCGCTCCAAGCGTCATCGACGATGACCTGCCGCTCATCCGCCGCCGCCAGCCGGACAGAAGCCAGCAACGCCACGGCCAACAGGATTTGCGCGAGTTTACCCAACATCCCCGAATCCATACCGTTTATCCCTTCAGGGAGAAGGGCTTTCTCATAAAATGGGGCGGCCTACGGGATTCGAACCCGCGACCCTTAGAATCACAATCTAATGCTCTAACCAACTGAGCTAAGGCCGCCGTGAGAGTTGGGCAAAATCACGACCTCAACGCCGGCTGTCAACTCCTTCTTCCCGGCCTTTCCCGTTGCCGATTTTTGTAATCGGGCAGAGAGTCCTTCCGTCATGCCCCGCGTTCGAATGGTCACCTACAATATCGCTCACGGCCGAGGGCTGTCTCCAATCCAAGGCATGACCACCCGGCGGCGCATCCGCGCCACGCTACTCAAGATCGCCCGGCTGCTCGCCGATCTGAAGCCCGACATCGTCGCTTTGCAGGAAATCGACGAAAACTCCCGGTGGGCCGGCAATTTCGACCATCTCGAATTTCTGCGCGAATTCGGCGGCTTCGAACACTCCGTCTTCGGCATCAACAACCGCCGCGAGGGCCTGCTCAATCTCAGCTACGGCAACGCCATTCTCTCCCGTCACCCGATCACCGAGTGGGAAAACATCGCCTTCGGTCAAAGCAAGGTCGGCGAAAAAGGGTTTCTCTTCGCGGAAATCAATGTCGAGGGGCGCCACATTCCGGTGGCGAACATGCATCTGCACTACCGCTCGCGGCTGCATCGGTTTGCCCAGGTGGACCGGTTTCTGGCCTACCTGCGTGACAAACAACGCGACCGGCAACACCACTGGGCGATCTCTCCCATCGTGTGCGGCGATCTCAACAACACGAACAAGTCCTCCGACGCGACTGCCACGCTCCTCAGTCATTTGCACGACTACGGTGATTACAGCCTCCACCCGAGCAAGGGGCACACGTTCCCCTCCCCGTTCCCGGGTCGAACTCTCGACTTTGTTTTCCTGCCACCGGGCGCGCGTGACGCGAGCAGCGAAGTCGTCCGCTGTTACCTGTCCGACCACCGCCCGGTCGTGGTGGACTTCGAGGTGGCGTGAGATCCCCGGGGTGTAATTGAAAGAGATGGCAGCGGCTCGCCTCCGACGTGGCATGGGCATCTTGCCCATGAACGAGCGGGCATTCTTGCCGTTCGTTTCCAATCCCATGGGCAGGATGCCCATGCCACTTTTCCGAACCTGCCATCCCTTCCAATTATACCCGATCCCCGGTGTGCCCTAAAATTCCCTTTGCGCCTCGGCGGGTTTTTTGCGCCGATGACCACTCCATGGATCGCATTGCCCAAGCCTTCGCCCGTGCCCGCGCCGGAAACCGCGCCGCTTTCGTCGCCTACCTCTGCGCCGGCGATCCTGATTTCGACACGTCCCTCGCCGCCTGCCGCGCCCTCATCGAGAGCGGCATCGATGTGCTGGAACTCGGCGTGCCGTTCAGTGATCCCCTCGCCGATGGTCTCACCAACCAGCTCGCCGCCCAACGCGCCCTCGAAGGCGGCATGACCGCCGCGCGCGTGTTCGAGCTGGTGCGCCGCATCCGTGAGTTCGCACCCGACACGCCCATCATTTTCTACACCTACTACAACCTGGTGTTTTCCAATGGTGTCGAAGCCTACGTGCACGCCGCCAAGGACGTCGGCGTGGACGGCATGCTCACCCTCGACCTGCCGCCCGAAGAGGCTGCCGATGTGCAGGCCGCCTGCGCGCAGCACGGCATCAAGACCGTGTTCATCGTTGCCCCCACCACGCCCGAGTCGCGTCTCGCGAAGATCGGCGCGGCCGCCACCGGATTCATTTACTACGTCTCCCGCGAAGGCGTAACCGGTGTGCGCGACTCCGTCGCCGCCAACATCCCCGAGGCGATCGCCGCCATCAAACGCCACACACCGCTGCCCGTGGTCGTGGGCTTCGGCATCGGCACGCGCGCCCACGTAACCGAGGTCGCCGCCCATGCCGACGGCGTGGTGGTCGGCAGCGCGCTGGTGAACGTCATTCGCGATCACCTCAACGACCGCGCCCAAGTAGGCCCGGCGATGTCCGTCCGCGCCACCGACCTGGTGGCCGGCACCCATCGCTAAAACCGCGTGGTTTAGTCTTGAGATACCCACAGGTTCAACACCGTTAGAAAATCCGAATGTCCCTAGCCCAAAAAATCCTGATCATCGAGGATGACCGTCTGCAATTTCGGGTGACGGAACGCCTACTAGCCAACGCTCACATGGCCCGCTTCGAGATCGACTGGGCGCAGACATTTGAGGATGGGCTCAGCCAACTACTCACCGGAAACTACGCGGCTTGCTTGCTCGATTTTCAATTGGGAGAACACGACGGATTGGAATTGCTCCGCACCGCCCGCGAAAAAAATTGCGAGACGCCGGTGATCTTTCTCACGGCCGACTCTTCCGAACAGGTCGACGAGGCTGCGATGGAAGCAGGCGCGTCGGATTATCTGGTCAAGGGCGAGATCACCCCGCGCATGCTGGAACGCTCGATCCGCTACAGCTTGAAACTGGGCGCCGCCATGCGGGAGCTGCGCTTGCTGGCGACCCGTGACGCGCTCACCGGCCTGATCAACCGCCGGTCGTTCGATGCACTGCTGACCGGCGAAGTAGACCGTGCGCGACGGTTCGGACATCCGCTCTCGCTGGTGATGCTGGACTTGGATCATTTTAAAACGATCAACGATACTCGCGGCCATGCAGCCGGGGACACAGTGCTGGCTGCAGCCGCCCGAGTCATCGAGTCGGAGGCGCGCAACATTGACCGCGTAGCCCGCATCGGCGGCGAGGAATTTGCCGTGCTGCTGATGGAAACGGACCCAGTTGACGCACTGGCCGTGGCGCAACGCATGGTCGAGGCCATGCGCAGCCATCCCGCCATGCTCGCCGACGGATCGACACTGGCCCTCACCGTAAGCGCCGGTGTGGCGACGCTCTCTCAGGTAAATGATTCGGAGGCCAGCTTGATGGCCGCAGCCGACAAGGCGCTCTATGCAGCCAAACGCGCCGGACGCGACCGCGTGGTGCTTGCCTCTTGAACGCGGGGCGGTGAGTCTCCGGCCATGGCGTTCACCGACTCATCAACGACCGTAGCCGAGATTAAGACCCGCGTGCTGGCATTTGCGCGCGAACGCGACTGGGGGCAGTTTCACGCGCCCAAGAACCTGAGCATGGCTCTCGCGGCCGAGGCGGGCGAGTTGATGGAGCATTTCCTGTGGGCCACGCCCGAGGACTCGCGCACCATCGCGCAGGACGAGGTCAAACGCCGCAAGATCGAGGAGGAACTCGCCGACGTGGTCATCTACGCGCTGGAATTCGCCAACATGACCGGGATCGACGTGGCCGCCGCCATCGAAACCAAGATGGCCGCCAACGCCGCCAAATACCCGGTCGAAAAAGCCAAGGGCCGCTCCGACAAATACACGGAGCTGTAATACCAACGTCCCATTGCTTTTATATCATTGAGATGTGAAGGGGCAGGTAGGGCGAGGCGTCTCTGCCGAGCCACGGCTCACTGGGACGGTTTGCCCTACCATAAATCCAAAAGCAAGCGGACGTTGGTATAAGCCTCAAACCGGCGGATCCTGATTCTGAAGGTAGGGTCGCCGCTCGTCGGCGGACCGCGTAGTCTTTTGCCCTACGTGCACCAAATCGGGCGGCCCAGCGGTCCGCCCCTACCTTTCCAATCAGGCCTTGCCGCCGTAGGAGACGTAGTCGTCGAGGTCGAGCAGGTCGAAGAACGTGGTGATGTCTTCGCGCTCCGGACCGTTGGCCTTGATCATGTCCACGAACCACGCGTGCATGTCGGCCGAACCCACGCTGAGCTGTGAAAGCCAGGCGGACCACTGGGTAATTTCCCATGACTGACGGGTCGTCTGGGTCTCGACCCAAGCAAGCATCTGGCCGTCGGTTTTGCCGGCTTTGATTTCAGCCAGCATCGCCTCGGAATCAATACCGGTGAAGGCAAAGAACCGCTGATCAAGTGGGCAGTTGTAGTGGAATTCGCCCTGCTTGCCGGCGACGACCGCCCGGGCCTTGTCGAGCAGCCGCGGCAGGTGCACGTAACCGCCGAGACGGACGCGCGGACTGCGAGGGGGATGCTGGGTGAAATCAGGCGTTGAGAGATTGATCATGGTCGCGCCGACCCAACACGTGCACGGGATGAAACGCAACCGGCCCCACCCGATATGCGCACAAAAAAGCGCCCGGCGTTTCGGCCGGGCGCTTCGTTTAAGCGAATGCTAACTCTGATGACGAAAAACCTTAGTCCTTCTTGTCCGAGGCGGCATCGAGGATGTCGCCGAGGTTCATCATGTCGCCGGAGCTGTCGCGGCTGAGCGACTCGAACGAGGCGGTCTCGGCGGCGAGCTGCTGCTCGGAGTAGTTGGCGGCCTTGACGGACAGACCGAGGCGACGCTCGTCGCGGTCGATCTTGATCACGCGGGCGGTGACTTCCTGGCCGGGCTTGAGCACGTCCTTCACCTTCTCGATGCGCTCCTCGCTGATCTGCGAGATGTGCACGAGACCGTCGATACCGTCCTTGAGCTCCACGAAGGCGCCAAAAGAGGTGATCTTCGAGATGGTGCCGGTGACGACGTCGCCGATCTTGAAGAAGGCGTCGATGTCGGTCCAAGGATCGACGGCGAGCTGCTTCACACCGAGGCTGATGCGCTGCTGCGAAGCATCGACATCGAGAACGATGGCTTCCACTTCGTCGCCCTTCTTGAGGATCTCGGACGGGTGGTTGACCTTGCGGGTCCAGCTGAGGTCGGACACGTGAACCATACCGTCGATACCTTCTTCGAGTTCGATGAAGGCGCCGTAGGTGGTCATGTTGCGGACCTTGCCGCGAACGCGGGCACCGATCGGGTAGTTGTGGCGAGCCATGTCCCACGGATTGGGCTCCAGCTGGCGGAGGCCGAGCGAGATCTTCTGGTCATCCTTCTGGATGCCGAGAACAACCGCGTCCAGCTCCTGACCGACCTTGAGCAGCTCGGAGGGCTTGGTGATGCGCTTGGTCCAGGACATCTCAGTGATGTGCACGAGACCTTCGACGCCGGGCTCGATTTCGATGAAGGCACCGTAGGGCACGAGGTTGACGACTTTGCCGTGAACCTTAACGCCGACGGGGAACTTCTGCTCGATTTCGTCCCAAGGATTCTTGGTGGTCTGCTTGAGACCGAGGGAAACGCGCTCTTTCTCGCGGTTCACTTCGATGATCATTACGTTGATCTCTTCACCCTGCTTGAGGATCTCGCTCGGGTGAGCGATACGGCCCCAGGACATGTCGGTGATGTGGAGGAGACCGTCCATACCGTCGAGGTCGATGAACGCACCGAAGTCGGTGATGTTCTTGACCACGCCCTTGCGGACCTGACCGGGCTGGATGGAATCAAGGAGGTTCTTACGCTTGCTGGCGCGCTGTTCCTCGATGAGCTCGCGACGGGAGAGAACGATGTTCTTACGGTCGAGATTGATTTTGAGAACCTTGAAATCGTAGGTCTGGCCGACGTATTGATCGAGGTTCTTGGGCGGCTGGATATCGATGTGCGAAGCAGGGAGGAAGGAGTCGACGCCGATCGAAACGATCAGACCGCCCTTGACCTTGGCCTTCACGCGACCCGCGGCGATGGAGCCTTCGGGGAACTTGGTGAGGATGTTATCCCAATTCTTCTTCTGCTCGGCCTGGTCGAAGGACAGCACGGGAGCGCCGGTCTTGTCTTCGAGCTTCTCGACGTAGACGTCGATTTGGGAACCGATCTGGAGCTCACCGATGTCGATGAACTCGTTGGCGGGAATGACGCCTTCGGATTTGCCACCGATGTCGACAACGACGTCGTTCTGGCGGATTTCGGTGATCGTAGCGGAGACGATGGCACCCTCTTTGAGCTTATCGAAGCCGGACTGGGCCAGCAGCTCTTGCATTATGGAACTCATAGGAACGGAACGAAAAACCGCCGCGTGCTCCACTGCGTCGATCTCCCGCGATGACCCCGCGTGAGCGGAGCCGTTGGTTGATGGTTATACTGTCGTTAAAGGCCGATGGGAGCGTCGCGACGACACCGGCCTGAGCCAAACAAATGCCGCGAACGGTCAGAACGCCGGTTTTCAGAGGCGGCCGCAAGGGTAAAATACCTCCGATGAACCGGGCCGCCGAGTCCGCTACATTCAACGCCGAGCAGTGATCACGAACGCCCACTGCCCACCGGCCACCGCTTACGGGGTCTGCACAACCCCCAAACCGGCAAAAAAGGCGTCGTAAAGCGGATGGTTGCGCAAAGAGCTCTCCGTCCCCTGCCCCGCCCCGGTGGTGAAATCATCTTCAACGACTTCCGTAAAAAGCACCGCCACCTCGATCCCCCCTTCGCTCGCAGGACTCAGGCGCACTTTGACTGTCCGCTGCCGACTCCCGCGCAGGCGGTCGTCGCTGGCCAATCCACTGACTCCGTCGATCACTCCTTGAGCCGGTCCAGAACGGGTAATTCGAAAACCAAGCTGCTCCGCACTGGCACGGGCGGCCGCAAAGACTGACGCGGATTCACCCGGGACCACGCGCCGGATGTAGGAAGGGCCGGTGAATTTCTCCCGGACGCCTGTGGTGAAGTCGTTGCGCACCGATTCGCAACCGGCAAGCAGCAGGCACACGACCAACACACCACCGCAGAACGGGAATTTCATACGCGGAAGGATCTCAAGCCGGCTGCTGTTGCGAGATGCAATGCAAGGTGCCCAGCCCCCAGATGAGGTGATAACAATCGACCGGAATGATCTCACGTCCGGGGAAGCACGACGCGATGATGGCATTGGCCTCGGCGTCGCGTTTTTTCTGCCGGAAATTCGGCACGAGCACCGCGCCGTTGATGATGAGGAAATTCGCGTAGCTGGCGGGCACTGTCTGCCCTTGAAACGCAAACGGCTTCGGCATCGGCAACTCGACGATGTCGAATTTTTTGCCCTTCGGCGTGCGGAACGCCTTCAAGCGATCCAGATTCTCCGCGAGGATTTTGTGGTTCGGGTCGCGCTTGTTCGACTCGACCACGGTGATGAAACCGTCCGGTTTGTAGAAGCGCGTGATGTCGTCGATGTGTCCATCGGTGTCGTCGCCAATAATCCCCTCGCCCACCCACAGCACTTGCTTGATGCCGAGGTAGTCCTTGAGGTTCTGTTCGATCTGCTCGCGCGTGAGGTGCGGGTTGCGGTTTTTATTGAGCAAGCACTGCTCACTGGTGAGCAAGAGCCCTTCGCCATTCACCTCAATCGAGCCACCCTCAAGAACCATGTCGTTTTCAAAGCGACGCAGCTTGAGCTTCTTCGCGACCAGCGGAGGGATCGTGTTGTCGAGGTCGTAGGGCGGGTATTTACCACCCCAGGCGGTGTGCACCCAATCGGTCACGGCGAGTTCGCCGGACTGAGGGTTTTTGACGAAGATCGGACCGTGATCGCGACACCACGCATCGTTGGTCGGGTGGTCGTAGAATGTGACCTTCGACAGATCGGCACCGGCTTTGGTAATGAGTGACCACGCACGCTTTTGGAGCGGCGCGGCGATGTTAATCCGGACCTCTTCGAAGCGGCTGATCTGCGCAACAATGCCGGCGAAGACGTAGGGGATCGGTCGAAACTGACCGGGCCACGAAGCATGTTTGTGCGGCCACGAAAGCCAGATGGCGCTTTGAGGCGACCACTCGGCGGGCATACGGAAACCGAGCGAAGCCGGCGTCTCCTTCAATTTTTTTGAAGCCATACTCAGTCGATGAAACGCTTCGTAAGGTTCTCGTAAGCGTCGATACGGCGGTCGCGCAGGAACGGCCAGTGAGTGCGGGTCACGTCCACTTTGCTCAACTCGATGGGCACGATCAGGACTTCCTCTTTATCGACACTGGCCTTGGCGAGAATCTGTCCGCTCGTGCCGGCGACAAAGGTCTGTCCCCAGAACTCAAGTCCATCACCACCCACACCATCGATGACCTCATGGCCGACGCGGTTGATGGCCGCGACGTAGCAGCCGTTGGCCACGGCGTGCGAACGCTGGATGGTTTCCCAGGCACCGTGCTGGTTGACGCCGTATTCGGATTTCTCCGACGGATGCCAGCCGATGGCGGTCGGATAAAACAGGATCTCGGCGCCCTGCATGGCAGTAAGGCGCGCGGCCTCGGGATACCACTGGTCCCAGCAAATGAGCACGCCGATCTTGCCGAACTTCGTGTCCCACGCCTTGAAACCGGTGTCGCCGGGCGTGAAGTAGAACTTCTCGTAGAAGAGCGGATCGTCCGGAATGTGCATCTTCCGATAAATACCGAGCAACGATCCGTCCGCATCGATGATAGCGGCGGTGTTGTGGTAAAGACCCGAGGCACGCTTTTCGAAGAGCGAGGCAATGATCACGACCCCGTGCTTTTTGGCCGCCTTCTGGAAGGCGATGGTCGAAGGACCCGGGATCGGCTCGGCGAGATCGAAGAAGCGGTGCTCCTCGCTCTGGCAGAAATACTGCGAGGTCACCATCTCCTGTGTGCAGATGATCTGCGCGCCTTTTTTCGCCGCTTGGTCAACGAGTGAAAGGGTCTTCTTCAGGTTGACCTTCGGGTCGGCCACACAGGCGTGCTGCAGCAGGCCGAGTTTGACGATCTTGGACTTGGACGCGGGTTTGGCCATGGACGAACGAACTTAGTAAACGACCTTGTTGAGCGGGTATTCCACGATGCCTTCTGCGCCGAGTTCCTTCAGCAGCGGAATGATTTCGCGCACCACGCTCTCATCGATGATCGTCTCGACGGCGATCCAGTCCGGATTGCTCAACGGGGAAATCGTCGGGTTGCGCAGGGCGGGCAGCGCAGTGATGAGGGCGTCGAGCGAGGCCTTGGGCAGGTTGAGCTTGAGGCCAACCTTGCTGCCGGCTTCGAGCGCACCTTGAAGCAGGAGAGCGATGGTCTCGATCTTCTTCCGCTTGGCGGGATTCGCCCAACTGGCCTTGTTGGCGATCAACTTGGTGTTGGTGTAAAGCAGCGTATCGACGATGCGAAGCTTGTTGGCGCGCAGCGACGAACCGGTCTCGGTGATGTCCACGATGGCATCCACGAGATCAGGAACCTTCACTTCGGTCGCACCCCACGAAAATTCTACCAATGCATCGACGCCCTTTTCGGCGAAAAACCGTTTGGTCGTGTTCATGAGCTCGGTGGCGACACGCTTGCCGGCAAGATCGGCGATTGTCTTGACCGAAGAGGACTCGGGCACGCATAGCACCCAACGCGACTTGAGCGTGGACGCCTTGCTGTATATCAGGTCGCACACTTCGACGATGTCGGAGTTGTTTTCCTGAATCCAGTCGTAGCCCGTCAGCCCGCAATCGAAGAACCCATGTTCAACATAGCGGCTTACCTCTTGGGCACGCACGAAACGTCCATCGAGCTCCGGGTCGTCAATCGACGGCTTGTAGGAGCGCGAACTCGTGGTTATCTTCCAGCCCGCCTTGGCGAACAGGTTCTTGGTGGATTCCTCAAGGCTGCCCTTGGGCAACCCGAGCATGAGCAGGGGAGCATTTGCAGACACGCGGCCAAGGGACACGCCGCACGGATACCGTTCAAGTTTATTCTCCGCCACAAAACCTTCTCACCCAATCAGGACGTTTCTTTTGACAAGTTCGTCCTAATTGTAAAAAACTACCCGTCATCGGAATGTCACTCTGTAACCTACTCCCCCAAAACTTATGCGCGCCGAACCCAAGCCTCTGATTCTCGTCATCGAAGACGAAGAAGAACTGGCCAAACTCATTTGCCTGCATCTTGAGGAAGCAGGCATGCAGACCCAGGTTTACAACCGCTGCGCCCTCGCGCTTCGTTTCCTCAAAAAGAATTTCGCCAACCTCTTGCTGCTCGACGTAAATCTCCCTGACCAATCGGGATTTGCACTGCTTGAGGAACTCAAATCCACCGACATCCATGTCCCTACGATTTTCCTCACCGGCAATGCGCTTGAGGTGAACAAGGTCCGCGGTCTTGAGCTCGGTGGCGACGACTACATCACCAAGCCCTTTGGTTTTCCTGAGTTGGTTGCCCGTATTCGTGCCGTCCTGCGTCGCGCCGAATCCAACTCCGATCTCAATCTCACGAAAAATGTTCGTGTGATCGACGAGCCCTTCGAGTTCTGCGGCGCGCAAATCGTGCCCATTCGCCTCGAAATCGCGTTCCCCGATGGCTCAACTGCAAAAATCGGCCGCAAGGAACTCGGCATCTTGGCTTACGTGCACGAAAATCGCGGTTCCGTCATCACACGCAAAGCCCTCATCCATTCTGTCTGGGGTCTTCATGCAGACGTGAAAAGCCGTTCCCTCGACCAGTATATCGTAAAGATCCGCGACCTTTTCAAAAGCAACGGACTCAGCCTCGATTCCTTCCGCACCGTCCACGGAGTCGGTTATATTTTTGGCACCGACGAAGACGCCCGGTAAGGACTCCCATTATCGGGGCGCATCGGTTTGCCCCAACAAATCGAGCAATGACTGGACTTGATCCTGACCCTTCGTTCCTTCGCGCGCAAAAAGCGCCGCAGCGGCACGCAGCAAACGCGCCCGCTGCTCGACGGGTGCACGCTCCACTCCGGCACGGATGAAATTATAGGCCTCGCGCATACGTCCATCCGCCAGCATCAGTTCGCCCGCCCTTAACCATGGCGCTGACCGCGAAGCATCCGCTGCCAATGAGGCCATAAAGCTTTCCTCGGCCAAGGCACGCTCACCCACCGAGAGTTGATATAGTCCGATACGTTCATGCGCGACCGACGGTTGCGCATCGAAATCCACCGCAAACAAAGCGACCATGAACCCCAACGGCACCAGCGGTGCCGGCACGCGATAATCCAGCGGACGCAACCACAGCGGCACTCGATGCTGATAAAGCAAACGATGGCCAAATCCGTTGATGCCGCCCCCCCCCCTACTCGCATCACCGGTCAATGCGTAATCATATTCCGTCAGGAAATCGTAACTGGAAACCAACGCCACATACGTGATACCTCGCACATGTATGCGCCCCGCCGCCTCGGCATCATCGCGCGCATCCAGAATCTCCGCAGCCGTATGTAAACCGTCACGATTTTCCCAATACAGCGTGCCGACCGTGCGCAACCGTCCGTAATACCCCACCCCGACGGATGCATTCGGGTCGGACAACAGAATGGCGTGCTCATCCGCACCGGCCTTGCGCAGCGCGCCAGCAATGTCGCGATACAACAACTGCACCGTTTCACCAAATTGAACGTCGTTCACCCGTTCAACCAGACGCCGCTCCTGCACCAGTTTCCAAGGTCCGGGCAAGAACATCAGAACGGCCACCGCGCCCATACTTACGGCCCGCCACCCGCATCGCAGTCGCGCAGTCATCGACATGATCAATACCAGTGCCAAGGCGATCTGCGGCCCGCTCGCCGTCAGCAACCACCGGTTCTGCCAACAGCCCAATATCGTCGATCCGAGCGCCACACAGCCGGCAAACATCACCATCAGTCGATCGGTGAGTGCAGATTTTTTCACCCACCAAATCACCAGTAAAATCACGATAACCAGCTGAATAAATAACGTGTCGCCATAGGCCCGCCAGCCCGCCCGCGACACCGCCGTCCACAGCGGCTGAAACTCATGAATGGAGGCATGAATACGCCCCATAAAAGGATCCAACGGCTGGAATACTGCCGCGCCCCTCATCCACACGACCACGGGAGCCACGAGCATCAACATCGCCCAGCCGCCCACGCGCCACGCAAGCCATCGCACCGAACGCTTGTCACCGCGCCACGCAAGCACACTTGAGATGGCTTCTCCCGCGCCCCACCAAGCCAAACTGTAGAGCGGATGATTCGCCTCCAACCGCATACCCAAACGATCCGGAAAGTTCTCCAGCAAATAAAACCCAAGACTTAACAACGCCCCCACCCTCCCCCAATGCCGCCATGCGGCCGGCACCCCGACGATCCCATCGTCTCCGTCTCGACCCCGAACGAGCACTACACACAGAATTCCGACGCCCGTAAGCCCGATCGTAACCACCAACGAAGCCGCGCTCACCCATAGCCCGAGCGCACCACACACGGCGGAAACCGTCGCTGCGCGCATCACTTCGGATTCGGATTTCGGCAGTGGCGAGAACCCCGGCCCCGCGCTGCGCTGCCACCACCCGGCCCCGGCGAACATCGCCCCCATCACCACACCCAACACCGAGGCGTTGATCAATCCGTGGTGATCACAGTAGGCAGGATAAAAGCCCTCATAAAACCCACGATGCCCCGCCAGCGCCAAGGCGGTGAACGCCCCTGCCCAGCCGCCCCAGCGTCGCCACACCCATCCGGAAGCCAGCGTCAACACACCAAGAAACACCGGCAGATTCGCCCACAACGAAGCCGACTCCAGTGCTATCGCCAAGGGCTCACCGGTAAAATATGCACGGACCTTGCCCAGGCCGATCAACCACCAAGCCCATGCAGAGCTCCAATAAATCGGCCGCCCATCCGGCGCATTATCGATGTCGGACGAACGCAGTCGCCACTCGCCATTGTCCACCATCGCCAGTGAATCTCGCACCCACGTCTGCCCGTCTGGCGCGATGGCTTGGGGGATTCGCCGCAAAGGTGTTTCGACCGGCATACTCGTGAACTGAGTCGCCGTCACGCGATCCAAGTAGCGCTCAACCGCACGCGTATGCCAAACGGCAAACCCCACCGCCAGCAACCAGCCGCACAACCAAATCCACAGACCGGTCGTCCAAACGCACCGGCGCGGTGACTGGCATGCTCGGGTTGGATCAGAATTCATCGGGGTAACTGTCGGGTTAGACTACGGGGCAACACCAAGAAGTCGGTTAAAACAGAAACTCCGGCTGGCCGTAACGGGTGCGGGCCTCGTTAAGACCGGACTTCATCTCGAACGTTTCCAGCAAGCCGAACAACGCCGACGAATCCACCTGTGTTTTTTCAGCGGCCACCGTTGGCAGGGAAAGATTCAACGTCGTGAGCTTGAGGTTGCGCCGCAGATCGTCCGCACGATCGCGCACCGCTTCACGAAAACGTTCCGGTGCGAGTTCGCCCGCATGCGCGATCACCCCTTCAATATTCCCAAATAGCTGAAGCCACTTCACGGCGGTCTTCGGCCCCACCCCGGAAATTCCGGGAATGTTATCCGAACTATCGCCAACCAAAGCCAGGTAGTCCGCAATCTGCACGGGCGGCACTCCAAACTTTTCCACCACGCCGGCCACGTCGCGAAATCGCCAGCCGAGCTTCGGATTAGCGGATGGAGGTGGGAGCAGGATCTTGATCCGGTCATTCACAATCTGAGCAAAATCCTTGTCTGAACTCACGATCAACACGTCATGCCCCTGCCCGGCCAAGGCGACGGCCTGCGAGGCAAGGATGTCGTCGCTCTCCACGCCATCCATCTCGATGCCCACATGCCCCATGGCCCGGGTCAGCGACTTGATGGGCTCGATTTGCTGGCGCAATGCCTCGGGCATCTCCGCGCGTTGCGCCTTGTATTCGGGTAGTAACGCCAACCGATCCTGGGCCCCTCCCAAATCAAAAAACACCAGCGTGCCGTCGGGTTTTTCCTGATCCTCTAGCTTCCACAGTGACTTCACCCAGCCATGCAGCGCGTTGGTCGGAAATCCATCGGCACGCGTCAGCTCGGGCACCGCGTGAAAGCACCGGTAGGCCAGATTAAACCCGTCGATCAGAAGCCATTTTGACATGATGGAAACGAAGTGCCACGCCATCGCTCATGGCAAAGGCAAAGCCGCAAAAAAAACGCCGCCACCCATAAGGTGACGGCGTGATGAATAAAACAGTCGGGCGCAGCTTACTTGCCACCGCCACGAACACGCGGCTCGGCGCTGCCAGGAGTGACGATGGTCGGATTCTGAAAGATCGAAGCTGGAGCCACGCTCTTGAGCTGCTGCTTCTTCGGAGAACCACCGGGGCTGACCAAGTTGGCGGTGACGAAGATCAGTAAGTTGCGCTTGCTGGAGGACTCGCCCTTGGACCGGAAGGCACGACCGATGAACGGTATGTCGCCCAGGAAGGGGACCTTGTCGCTTACCTTCTTTACTTCCTCACGGGTCAAACCACCAAGCACCAGCGTGGCACCATCCCAAACCGTGACTTTGGTCGTAACCTCACGGGTCGAGAAGATCGGCTGGTAGAAACCGGATGGCAGTGTGACGGTGGTGCTGCTGAAACTCGAGCTCGTCAGCGCGACACTCTGGCCACCGTATTCAACAAAACCGTCGAACTCGGTAACGCGGGGATTCAGATCCAAGCTGATGCTGTAATCATCCTCCTCGACCGTAGGCGTGACCTTGAGTTCAACACCCACATTACGCGAAGTGAACTCTTGGGGAGTGCCGGGGGTAACGCTGATCGCTGAACCACCAGAGTTGCCGGAGCTCACCGTGCTCTGCGTTTCACCATAGCTCTGCGGATACCGCAGTTCCTGAGCGACGACGATATTTGCAGGGTTGCCGGAAAGCACCGTCACCTTGGGCGAACTCAATAAATCGGTGCCGGTTTTCTGGGACAGAGCACGAATGGTGGCGCTCACGTCAAATTGACCGATCACACCGGTGATCAACGCCAACTCGTTGTCCGCATTGGAGAAACTGCCACTGGTGGTCGAACTACCGAGGTTGGTCGAACCAGGAATAACCGCCGGACTGTTGGCGATCGGAGCGGTCACGTCGCCATCAGTGATGATGGTGCCGGTTGATCCGTTGGTGCTACCGCCGAAGACCGATGCGAGGGAGCGATTCGCGCTAGTGTAAACACCATTATAGTTCTTTGCGCTGACAGTCCAGTTAACACCGAGCTCGTCCATAACGCCTTCTTGGACATCCATGAATTTGGCCTCGATCTCAACCTGACGAACATCGTTGTAACGATTCAGAATGTTACGGATGCGTTCGATGTTTTTGGTGCTCTGGTTAACGATGATCGCTGAGCCATCATACACCAAACTGGATCCAGGGGTCGTGCTGAAGCGGACACCTGCCTGCTCAAGGAAGGCTTGCAATGCCCCGGATTCACCACCGCCACCACCACCACCACCGCCAGCAGGGGCGGCCGACGGTGCGGCAAAAGGATCAGCGGAAGCGGCCGGTGTGGCGGAAGCGGCCCCGATGCCCGTCATGCGGATGACCGTGGCGCGCGTCACCGGGAAGAATGCGTTTTCCAGCGTGGAGGTTTCTCCACCGGGGCGGACAACAATCGTGTCAGCCTGCACCTCATACTGATAACCGGTGGAATCAGTGATCAGGTCGAGGATGCGCTTCAGTGACAAATTGCGCAGGGTGATGCTGACCAAAGGATTTTTGTTGCTTGGATCGATCACCACCATGTTCGCCCCTTTGCTGCCTTCGCTATTGTCATACTGTTCCGAAACGGCGGAAAGCGTGCTGATTACTTTGCTCAACTCCACCCCGTTAAAATTGACGCTCGGAATCACGATACTGTTGAGTTTCTTCAACAGAGCATTTCCGTCCTGCTGCGGCTTAACCACAGTATCGCGATCAACGTAAACGCCGGGACGCTGCCATGCATTGGCAACCTCTTCAATCATCTGGGCGTGCGCCTTGGCACGGTTCAGCTCGCCGATTTGCGATTTTTCAGTGGCAATACGGGTAAGGAATGACTTCGCCTCGGGATTGGCTACGTCGATGGACTCAACCAGACGGAAGGTTTCTTGGGAGCCATCAACATCGCCGGCGAGGTATTGGCTGCGGCCCTTGGCGACCAACTTGGCAATTTCCTTTTGGTCGGCGATAAACTTGGGGCTGGCCTTCTCGATGGAGGGCTTCGGCGGATCAAACTCGGTGCGATTGATCTTACGTTCGAGACGCTCAGCCTTCTTAGTGTCGGAAGACGCAGCAGAATAGGCTTCGAGAGCGGTGCGGGCACCAACCGTGTCACCCTGCTTCAGCGCAAATTGGGCTTTCTCAAGGAGCAGACCGTTTTTCTCAGCCTGCAGATCAGAGATTACCTCTGTCGTGGCGGGATTGACCGGCAGCAGATTGATCGCGCCGTCGAGCACCACGGCGGCATCATCAAAGCGGCCGTCCTTGGCCAGCCTACGCGCTTCCGCACGCTTGGCGTGGGCCTCGGAAATCAGGCCCTTGATACGCTGATTTTCCTGCTTGGCCAAAACATCGGCATCAGGCATCGCAGCCGATGCTGCTGGTGCGGCAGACTCAGCCGGAACCGATTTGGCTGGGAAGCTCACTTCAACAGGCTCCGCAGAGGGAGCAGCCGAAGCCGTGGCGTTGGCCGAAGGAGCAGCCGAACCACGCGTAGCGATCGCGGTATCCACACTGGAAAGCAGTCGTTGCACCGTGGCGTCGTTGGGAGCAAGAGCCAGTAGCTCTTCCAAGTTCTTCTTCGCCATGTCGAGATCACCACTGTCACGAGCGCGCAGCGCATCGGCCATGAGCCGGATTTTCGTTTCCGTCTGGCCTTGGGCCAAGACGTTGCCGGCTGGCACTACCAGCGATACAAGCGCCGGTGCGGCTAACGTGACTAGGAGTGATTTGGGGAGCTTTAGCTTTTTCATTTAGAGATGCTCTACTTATCAAGGGATACGACTAAGGGATACAGGGGTTGAGATGTGAAAACAGAGTTTCAATTTCCAAAAGGGAAAGGGGGCGTGGCACTAGGTGCCGCCGGCTGCTCGGGCGCAGTAGGCGAAACAATCACTGCGTCAACAGGAACGGCCGGCGTCAAGGTCTTCGTGACCGGATCTTTCAAATCGGCGGCCTCCTTGAGGATTTCGGCGGATGGAGGTTCGGCAGTGACCGTAACCACCGTAAAGGCACTATCGCCAACGGTAAACTTTTCACCCGCTTTGTGACTGACGGTCTCGGTGGCTCCGTCGGCCTTGAGAATAGCGAAAGGCGAACCCTTGATCAGACGACGCTTGTTGCTGAGGGTCGTCTTATCACCGGTCTTGGTGTCGACGACCACAGCCGTCGCCTCGGTCTCAATCACAGGCATGCTGTCCTTACTCAGGATCGTGTTACGCTTCACCACGAAACTTTGAATGGTCAAATCGAGCTTGGGAATATTTTTACCAGAACGACCGATAATGGTTTCCCCGGTGATGGCATTTTCAAAGTTGCCAAGATAATCGCCTTCGCCACCGATGTAGCCGACGAGCTGGAGACGGAAGGCGTCCTGTTTCACCTCAACCAGCGAGAGTCCAAATGGCTGAGGCGGCGGCGGCGGTGGTGGCGGTTTAGGCAGCGTAACGCTGAATTCTTTTGTGTTAGCGTCGTAATAGATCTCCGGAGGCGTAAACACGTCGTAGATCCACTCGGCACCACGAGTCTGGGACGGTGCGACCGGCCAAGTCTTGGTGCTCACAGTAGGAGCATCGATCCCCGCAGGCACGTAGGCAGACGGCGTGATCGTGGCATTGGATGCCTGGCGCAATGCGCCCAGCTTGGAGTTTTGCAGTAACGCCCAGCCGAGGGAAGAAAGCAAAAGAAGCAGCGCTACGCCGAACAGGACTTTATCTTGGGATTTGGCGGCCATATCAGTTTGTCGGGGTGGCTTCGGTCTTACGGGCTTCAACGAGGTCGATTAACTCGACTGTGACCGTGAATTTGGAGAGGACTTTTTCAACGAGCGGCTTGGGCTTTTCAGGCTCAGCTTTTGCCGAAGGGGTGGCAACCGTGCCGAAGATACTGCTCAAGCTGTTCGCGGGAGCCGCAGCGGTCGAGGCACCCTGGGGTTTGGCCACAGGCTCCACCTCCACGCTGCGCACCACCAAGGATAGTTCGAAGGTGGCCAGTTTATTGAGCAGGGAACGTAACGACTCCGTTTCACCAATAAACGTCAGTCGGAAGGACGTTGCCTCCACGAAGCCCGGCACACGTGCCGTAATACGCGGATCAATTTCAAAGAGATCGCCCAATGCTTGGGCACTGCCCCCCGAAGACTTAGACACATTGGAGCCGGATTTCCCGGAAGCGTTCGCGGCGATCTCGGCTTGGGTCAGCGGCCGCTCACGCTGCATGGATACCAACTCAACCGGATGCGCCTGAATCAGGGCATCAAGTAGATACTCGGAGATTTGACGCTGACGAAATACCTGACCAATCAGCTCGCGATCCGGTCCGGCACTCGAGTAGGCGGAAAAGCCAAAGCGCTCGTCGGCTTTGATCTTGATATTGGCCGCCTGTGTTTTCTCGCGCATCTTTTCCACAAAAGTTGCGATGTTGAAAAACAGATCGGTTGACTCCGCCGGCACCGACGCGGTGCGCAACTGTTCCGCGATCGGTCCGTGGCCCTTGAGTTCCTCACGCATCTTGGCCAGTGCGACCTCGGTGCGATGCAGGTCGGCCTCGACCGCCGCCTTGCTCTCCGGACTGGGAACCGGCTTGGTCGCCTGAAGGAGGCTCAGCTCGCTACGTTTCGTAACGAGCAGTTTGGCGCTTTTATTGGCCGCAATACTGCGGTCATAAATGCACCAACCGGCCCCCGCAGCCGCAAAGCCGAGGGCAACGATGACGGTATAAAAAACTGGATGTGACTTGAAGCTGGCCATGGGGCGTGGGTCAGAGAGGTTTCTTGGGATCGACGACCAGAATAAAGTCGAAGCTCAGAATGCCGGGCTGGTTGGGGTTGAAATTTTCCTTCTCCACCGAAGAGATGAATTGTGAACCGGCAAAACTCTTGAGCAGCGATTTTACGCGTTCAAAAGAGTCCTGACTCACCTTGGACAATGGATTGTTTTTATCCAAAAGTCGTCCGCTCAAGTTGAGCCGTAAAACAGGTGCGGACTCGGAAGATTGTGCACCTGCGGCTGCATTGCCAAATACGCCTGAAGCGGGTTGCGTGACCAAGTCGCCGGCCGAAGGACGAAGCACCTGCAGTTTCTCCAGCCAAACATCCTCCACCTTGACCAAACGCTCCTGCAGGTCGGTAAAGAAGTTGATCCAATTGGATTTGGATTCAACCAAGCTCTGGATTGCGGAGATTTCTTTCTTGATCGCTTCGATACGCTCCAAGTTGGCCGTATCGGTCGCCTTCAATGCCCGCAGGGGTTGAAGATTGACCTCCAACAGACGCGCCTGCTCGGCCGCTATTTCGGCACGCTGGTTAAAATGAACTATGGGAAGGACCAGCGAGGCAACCAACAGGGCCGCCGCTCCAACATAGAATGGCTGTTGCTTGCGGAAGGCCAGCGCCCGGCCAATCGCCGGAGGCAGCAGGGTAAAGGGCGTTACACCAGCAGG
This sequence comes from Opitutaceae bacterium, assembly GCA_041671745.1. Classification (GTDB taxonomy): domain Bacteria; phylum Verrucomicrobiota; class Verrucomicrobiia; order Opitutales; family Opitutaceae; genus Rariglobus. The sequence continues at coordinate 287,293 of JBAZBC010000004.1, forward strand.
GGTGGCTACAGCGAGGCCGACCAAGTCGGCCAACACCGCAGAATACTCGCGAGCCGTAGACGCCGAAGGATCAACCTCCACGTTACGCAGCGGATCAAATAGCTCGACGTGAATTTTCAGCTTCTCAGCCAGCGTGCCAATGAGGCCGGGAACCAATGAACCGCCTCCGGTAACATAAATGGCCGCAGGCTGCTCTGCGCCGCTCTGCCGACGGTAATTCACCGTCGAACGGGTGATTTCCATGTGCAGACGACCGATGAACGAATGCGCGGCATTCAACACCGTGGTGCGGGCGGGTGAGGCCTCGGGCAAATCGCTCGTGCCGCCCAGAATCTGCAGTTTCAGGCTCTCTGCGTGAGCAAACTCCTGTTTGAGCTCATCGGAGATCGACTGAGTCACACTATTACCGGCCAGCGCGATCGTGCGGATGAAAAACCGGTTTCCATCGATGAACAACAGGTTTGTCGAGCGTGCACCGACATTCACCACCAGCGAGGTTCCGGCAGCGTCGGGATAGTTGTATTTAAAAGAACGATACAGGGTGATCGTCGCGGGCGACATCGCAACCGGGGAAAGCCCGAGCGCTCTCACCGAGTGACAAAGTGCCTCGGCGACATCCAGCTTCACGGCCGCCAACATCACCTCGAGGTCGAGACCGTCATCGCTGACCGTCAGGTAGTCCCAGACCACCTCCGGCAGAGGATACGGAATATTTTGCTGAGCCTCGAACTGAATGACCTTGTCGCGCTTGGTCTTGTCGACAGCGGGTGTCTTGACGAATTTGGTCAGCGTATGATGACCGGGAATGGAAAGGACGGCAGGTCCTGAGGCACCGGCGCGCTTCGCAGCGGCAGCCAGAGATTGAGCAACGAGCTCACTCCACTGCGACTCAAGAGCGGCATCGGGGTTGAAAGATTCAAGGGCAAACTGTTCGAGCACGAGCCGGCCGTTTTTGGCGGTGGAAAACACGCCGCAAGCAACATGGCCGGCACCGCTGTCAACAGCAAGAACACGGGGGGATGACATAGGGGAAGGATGAGTCGATTTCAGAAGTGCCGAAGTGCAGCAAGCAGAATCGCCGCAAGCACTCAACGAGCACTTTCAACGCGAATAAAAGTAGGGGTATTGGTGCCACCGTTGGCAAAAGGCGTGAGGTATTGTGGAAGAAGTATGCCGTCGTTGGCACTGGCTTCACCGGAAACCTTACTGCGGAACCCTTCAACAAAAGCTGCCGACGTGAAACTTGATGGGACACTGTCCTTGGTTAGAGGCAATGCCTGCCCGCCCACGGAAAGTTCCACAAGGTAGAATCGCTGCGGTCCGCTGACCTGATCACGCTTCACAATCTCAGGAGGCAGATAAAACCGGAATGACGTGCGGCCGGTCGTTTCGATTCCCACCGCCTCGGCAGATGCACGATAGTAAGTGTCGGGAACCGTTGCACCCTGCGGTGCCTTCACACTGAATATACCCAAATTCAACGTCACTTTGACGCGATTGACGAAATTCCGATTGGCCGTGGGCACCGGGCCGGGCTTGGCCTGAACTTCAACTTCCGCCTCAAACCAACCTCCGGACACCGGACGGAACTTCACCGTGCTGATTTCAACAGGCGCGGGAGCCGAGGCTGGTGTTTGCGCAAAGACCGAGGACACGGCGAGTGCGAACACGGCAAATGTAAGAACAATGGCACGACAATTTAGGGGTTTCATGCTTGGGGAGTAGAGGCGAAACATTGAGCATCGACACGCCTCCGTCACGCTCAAATTCCTTACCACGCATAATATTTTTCGATACGTAAGACTATTGCATAATATGAGCACCATTTCCTTCTACAAAATTGCCGTCCTTGTATTCATTAAAAACGACAGAGGAGAACACCTGCTCCTACTCCGAGCCAAGCCCCCCAATCTCGGTTCATGGAGCCCCATCGGTGGGAAACTAGAAACAGACACGGGGGAATCTCCGTTCGAATGCGCGGCGCGGGAGACCGCCGAGGAAACCGGCTTGGCCATCAGCCCCACCGACCTGCACCTCTTCGGCATGATCGCCGAAAAGGCCTACGAGGGTGAGTCGCACTGGCTACTGTTTCTGTTCGAGTGCAAACGCCCGATCAAAACCATCCCGCCACCGATGGCCGAGGGGCGATTCGATTTTTTCACACGTGAGTCCATTAATACCCTCCCCCTTCCCGAAACCGACCGCACCGCTTTGTGGCCAATTTACGACAGCCACCACCGCCACTTCGTCGCCTTACGCGCTGACTGCAATCCATCCATTCCGTTGCAAATCATAATCGAGCAAATCACACCCGCTCCTCAAGATTGAGGTCCCTCGACTCAAACAACACTTGATTTCTTAACTGTCTCACAAAGACTTCTTCTTCTAACACTCAACTTGATCCTCCCTGTGAGCAAAAAAGCAGTTCCTACCGCAGACCAAAACGCCGAAGCCAAGGTCGCATGCACCGGCCAGTCAACCCAAGCCCCTATCAATACGCAGCTTTCCAAGGAGGAAAAGATCGAGCTCCACCGCAAGATGGTGCGCATCCGTCGCTTTGAAGAACGTTCCCTGCGCGCCTACCAAGGCAAAAAAATCGGCGGCTTCCTCCATCTTTACATCGGACAGGAAGCGGTCGCCGTAGGTTGCTGTTCACTTATGGGCAAGGATGATCATGTCATCACCGCCTACCGCGACCATGGTCATGCCATGGCTGTTGGCATGGACACCAAGCCCTTGATGGCCGAACTTTACGGCAAGATCACCGGTTGCTCCAAGGGTAAGGGCGGCTCCATGCACTACTTCGCGCCGACCCTCAACTACTGGGGCGGCCACGGTATCGTAGGCGGCCAGATTCCCCTCGGCACGGGTCTCGCCTACGCCCTCAAATACAAAAAACTCAAGGGTGCCGCCATGGCCTTCATGGGTGACGGTGCCGTCAATCAGGGAGCCGTGCACGAGGCCTATAACCTCGCCGCCCTCTGGAACCTCCCGGTCATTTTCGTCATTGAGAACAACGGTTACTCGATGGGCACCAGCCAGGAACGTTCCTCCGCCGGTCCCGGACTCGCCCAACGCGCCGAAGCCTACGGCATGAACTGGGGCACCTGTTTCGGTCACGACGTTTACGAGGTGCGCGCCACGATGGACAAGTTCCTCAAGCTCGCCCGCGACCAACACCAACCCGCAGTTGTCGAAATCGACACCTACCGCTACCGCGGCCACTCCGTCGCCGACCCCGACAAGACCTATCGCACCCGCGAAGAGATCGAGGAATACCGCCGCACCAAAGACCCCATCCAACTCTTCCAGACTACCCTGCTGGCCGAAGGCGTGCTGACCGACGCTCTCATTGAACAGATCGACGGCGAAGCCAAGGCCGAAGCGGACAATGCTGCGGACTTCGCCGAAGCCAGCCCCTTCCCCACCCCCGCCGATATCCAAAAGGATGTTTATTGGGAAACCGATCATCCCGATCAGCGTGCTTCCAAAGGCCGCCTGTTCTTCGACTAAGTCACACTCGGGATTTTCACTCTAAACTTTTCAGCTCTAAACTTTCACATTTTCCATGGCCGTCCTAACCTACCGCGAAGCCATCCGCGCCGCCCTCGCTGAGGAGATCACCCGCGACGAAAACGTCGTCCTTATGGGCGAGGAAGTCGCCCAGTTCCACGGAGCCTACAAGGTCTCCGAAGGTCTCCTCGAAAAATTCGGTCCCGACCGCATCGTGGACACCCCCATCTCCGAAGCCGGCTTCATCGGCATGGGCGTCGGTGCCGCCATGCTCGGCGTTCGTCCCGTGATGGAGCTCATGTTCTGGTCCTTCTATTCAGTCGCCTTCGACCAGATCCTCAACAACGCGGCCAACATCCGCTACATGTCCGGCGGGCTCATCAACTGCCCCATCGTCATCCGCGGCCCCGCCAACGGCGGCACCAACGTCGGTGCCACCCACTCCCACACCCCTGAGAACGTCCTCGCCAACCACCCCGGCATAAAAGTCGTCGTCCCGGCGACCGCAGCCGACGCCAAGGGCCTGCTCAAGTCCGCCATCCGCGACAACGACCCGGTCATGTTCCTTGAGAACACCATCCTCTACGGTGAAAAAGGTGAGGTCTCCGACGACCCCGAACTGTTCATCCCTCTCGGCCTCGCCGACGTGAAACGCCAAGGCACCGATCTCACCATCGTCACCTACGGCCGCTGCGTTCTCCATTCCCTCGCCGCCGCCGACATCCTCGAAAAGGAGCATGATCTCTCCGTCGAGGTCGTCGACTTGCGCACCATCCGCCCCCTCGACATCGACACCGTGCTTGCTTCGGTGAAGAAAACCCACCGCGTCCTCATCGTCGAGGAGCAGAAGCCCTTCGCCAGTGTCGGCTCGCAGCTCGCCTACATGATCCAACGTGAAGCCTTCGACGAACTCGACGGTCCGGTTCACCGCCTCGCTACGATCGACGCGCCCGCCTTCTACAGCCCGCCCGTCGAAACCGAGCAGCTCCCCAACCCGCAGCGTGTCATCAAGGCAGCCCTCGCCGCCGTCGCCTAAACCGCACGGCACTCAACTCTCAGCCCTCAGCTAAAGACTCTTCAAATGGCCAATATCATCGAAATGCCGAAACTCAGCGACACCATGACGGTGGGCACGCTGGTCAAGTGGCTCAAAAAAGAAGGCGATGTCGTCAAGTCTGGCGACATGCTTGCCGAGGTCGAAACCGACAAGGCCACCATGGAGCTCGAGTGCTTCTTCGACGGCACTTTGCTCAAGATTTTTGCCGAGGCCGGTGCCCAAGTGGCACTCGGCGCCGCCCTCTGCGCCGTTGGCAAACCCGGTGAAGCCGTCGAGGCACCCGCCGCCCCGGCTGCTCCGGCCGCCGCTCCCGCCAAAGAAGAAGCCAAAGCCGCCGCTCCCGCGCCGGCCCCTGTCGCCAACGCACCGGTCGCAGCGCCCGCCGCCGCACTCGCCCCCACCGCCCCGGCCCGCGCTTCCGGCGAACGCGTCAAAATCTCCCCCTTGGCCAAGAAGCTCGCCACCGAAAAAGGTGTCGACACCTCCACCGTCACAGGCTCCGGCCCCGGCGGTCGCATCGTGCGTGCCGACATCGAGGCCGCTGCAAAGACCCCCAAGACCACGACCAAGAGCAACACGCCCGCTACATCCTTCTCCGGTGGCACCGTCAATGCCAAAGGCCCCATCCAAGTCGAACGCACGGTCGCCGTCTCGACCATGCGTGGTGTCATCGGCAAGCGCCTCCTCGAGTCCAAGACCACCATCCCGCATTTTTATCTCGATATCGAGCTCGACGCCGAGCCCCTCCTCACCCTTCGCGAACAGCTCAACAAGGGATTGGCCGATTCCGGCGTTAAACTCTCGGTCAACGACTTCATCCTCAAAGGCTGCGCCGAGGCGCTGCGCCGCGTTCCCGACGTCAATGCCACATGGGAAGGCACCCAGATCCGCTACTACGCGGCCGCCCACGTTTCGTTCGCTGTTGCCCTGCCCGACGGCCTCATCACCCCGGTGGTGAAAGACGCTCACGACAAGTCTATCTTCCAAGTCAGCGCCGAAGCCAAGTCCCTCGGAAAGCTCGCCAAGGACAAGAAGCTCAAGCCTGACCAATTCACCGGCGGCACCTTCTGCGTTTCCAACCTGGGCATGATGGGCATCCCGAAGTTCTACCCGATCATCAACCCGCCCAACGCCGCTATCCTCGGCGTCGGCACGACCGTCACCAAACCCGTCGTAAAAAACGGTCAGATCGTCATCGGCCAGACGCTCACCCTCACGCTCTCCGCCGACCACCGCGTCGTCGACGGCGCAGTCGGGGCACAGTTCCTCGCCGCCCTCAAGTCCGTTCTGGAAAGCCCGGCCCTGCTCCTCGTCTAACCCGCTTCGAGCATTGGACCCAATAAAAAGCCCGGCCTGATTGGCCGGGCTTTTTATTGGTCAACTCAGGACACGAGCGCACCTACAAAACACAATCCGGTCGGCCTCTTTTTGCTTAACCTTCAGGACACTGCCCAGCGAATAGGCAACCACCACGCAAGCGCCCCAAATAAAGCTATAGAGCGTTTCAAATAAAACTATATTGCAGCCTTCACCGACGCACGAGTCTCGCATCTACGATGCCGAGACAGAAGCCAGGCATGTCCTCGCCCGGTATAGGACCACGGCTTTATTTGAACCGCGCTGACATAAAATAAATCCACGATTACGTAGCACGAGGGACAGTTAATCAGCAGGATGCAAACAGGCTGTCAGTCATGGCTGTATAAAAAATGCGGAACAAATGCCGCCACCACACGCATCAAACGTCAGCAGGCTAAAGCGATAAAACAAAACGCCCCCGTGTAGTTAAACACGGGAGCGTCGCGATAAAATGAACTTAAGCCGAAATGGCTTTACGAAGCGGCAGGAGCCTCGGGAGCGGCAGCGCTGCGGGCCTTCACCAGACCGGCTTCCTTCTTAATATTCTGCACGCTCGGAAGCGAAATACCATAAGCCTTGGCGATCTCGGCACCAGACTTGCCTTCCTGGACGGCGGCAATCACCTGCTGCTTAAGCTCGGGGGTGATCTTGGTGCGGGTGCGCTTGCCGGCTTTCGCAGCCTTGGGGGCTTTGGCAGCCTTGGCCTTCTTGCCCTTGCGCTTACCAGCGGCGGTTTTAAGCGCCTTGATGAAGTCGTTCAGGTTGGAGTAACCGTAGTCACCGGGGAGCTTGGAAAGAGCCACGACGCGGTCAGCGGCCAACTTGGCTTCTGCTTGGGCGATCTTGGCTTTGGCTTTTTCGATTTCTGCGAATTGGTCGGTATATGACATATCGAGAGCATTACCCATACATTATAGGACTTTATCAAGCCTATATTATCGGACAATAAAGAGTATCGAATGATCCTAAATCAAATCGTCATGGCGTGGTAGCCGCCATCTACAACGATTTCCGCCCCGGTAATAAAACTTCCTGCTCCTCCCGCCAGCAAAAGCGTTGCACCAATCAACTCCCGGGCCTCGCCAAACCGCTTGGCCGGTGTATGCCCCATAATCGACGCAACTCGCTCAGGCGTAAGCACCTTTTTATTTTGCTCCGCCGGAAAGAAACCCGGGACCACTATATTGACACGAACATTTTTGGGTGCCCACTCACGTGCCAGATTCTTCGAAAGATTATGCACGGCGGCCTTGCTGGCCGAATAGGTAAACACACGGGAAAGAGGCACCAAACCGGACATCGACCCCAGATTGATAATCGAGCCACCCTCGCCCTTTTCGACCAAATACTTACCAAACACCTGACAGCCAAGAAATACTCCCTTCATGTTGATATCCATGATACGGTCGAATTCTTCCTCGGTGATATCGAGAAACGGCGTCGGTGAATTCACGCCCGCTCCATTGACGACTATATCAACGCGACCGGAACGCTTTAAGACATTGGTCAACAGCAGTTCCAATTCCGCTTTGCTACTTGCTTCCGCCGGCAAAAAATAGGCTTTTCCACCCGCATCTTCGATTTTGGCGAGACGGGCGGCTGCTTTTTCCTGACTACGCCCAACCAATACGACTTCGGCTCCTGCACCGGCCAAACCCTCGGCCATCGCTCCGCACAACTCGCCTGTGCCCCCAATGACGACGGCGACTTTGCCCTGCAGCGAAAACAATGACGAAAGATAATCAGAAGTGTTCATAAATTTAAACCCAGACGGAAACGCAGCAGGCCGCCAACTGACAGGGTAATCTTCTGAATCAATTTTCAGTCTAAAACCGGCAAGTAGGCCGTTGAGCACTTGCCAGCCGGATCGGGGAGTTATTGATATATCGCTTCCCGTCATGGCATCGACCCCTGCTCCCCTCACTTTTGCACTCGTTGGCTGCGGCAGTATCGCACCCACCCACGCCAAAGCGCTTGCCGCTCTCAATGCGGACGCGCTGCTGACCCACTGCTGTGACACCAACAGCGGCCTCGCGGACACTTTCGCCGCTCAATTCGGACTGAAGACCGCCACCTTCGAGGAGATCTTAAAGAACCCGGCCATAGATGCCGTGTCCTTTTGCACACCCAGCGGATTGCATGCCTCACTTGGTTCCCGTGCGCTCGGGGCCGGCAAACACGTGATCATCGAAAAACCGATGGAGATCACCCCCGAAACCTGCGAACCACTATTGGCCGCCCAACGAGCCTCGGGGAAAAAACTCGCGATCATTTCCCAGCATCGTTTCGACCCCTCCAGCCAACAAATCCGCTCCGCCATTGACTGCGGAGAACTCGGGAAACTGGTCCTAACTGAAGCACGTATCCCGTGGTATCGCACCCAAGAATACTACGACTCGGGCGACTGGCGAGGCACGTGGGCTCTCGATGGCGGAGGCTGCCTGATGAATCAAGGCGTGCACACCGTCGACCTCATGCTCTGGCTGGCCGGTCCTGTGAAAACGATCTACGCCCAAATGCGCACCGCTGCCCATGAGCGGATCGAGGTCGAGGACATGATCACCGCCACGCTCACGTTCACCAGCGGGGCCGTTGGTAATCTCATGGCCACCACTGCGGCCTACCCGGGGTTTCCCGCCTATCTCGGTCTGCATGGCACCCAAGGCTCCGCCGTGATCCAAGGCGACGAGTTAACTCTCCTCGCCATCAAAGGTCGCGATACCATCCACGGTAAAGAATTCAACGCCCACGCCCTTCAGGTTGCCACCGGAGGCACCAAATCCGCCACCGCTCACGCCTCCGCCATCCCGGAGGCACCTGCCACTCCCGGTGCTTGGGCATGGGGCGATGCCCACCGCGCGCAATTTGCCGACTTCATACAGGCCGTGCGCATCAACGGAACACCGCTCGTCGATGGAGTGGCCGGCCGCAAGGCCGTCGCACTCATCAACGCCGTCTACGAATCAGCCCGCACCGGGCGTGTTATCACCCTCGCCGACTGAAACGGCCATTCAGCTTGCGCGGGGAGAGCGATAACCCGTTAGTAAGGGAATGGCCCGCCTCCCTCTCGAAGATAATTTCACCGACGTCATCGCCAAAGCCCAGCGCGGCCTGAAAGTCTCCGACGAACAACTCGCCGAACGGGCCGAGGTGTCCATGGAAGATCTTGCGGCGATCAAATCCGGCCAACTCCTTGATGCCGTTATCCGTCGCGTTGCCCGACATCTGAAGCTGGGGGCCAACTCAGTCGAAGACTTGGCCCACAAGCGGTTCTACCCGACAGCTCCGGTTTTTTCGCGCGGGTTCGCAATGTTCAACACCCCGGACGGCGACATGACCGTTAACAACTACCTCCTCTGGGATGCCCGATCCCGCTTCGCCGCAGTCTTCGACACCGGAGCCAACGCCGACGCACTCATCGATACCATTCATGCCGAGGGGTTGGACGTGCGCCACATTTTCGTCACACACACGCACTCCGACCACATAGCCGCCCTGCCCGCTGTCGCCGCAGCCTGCCCTCGGGCCGAAGTCTGGTCGAGCGAACTTGAGCCCGTTGATTTCCCGGGAGCCAAAACCTTCAAGGAGGACGCCCATTTTCACGTCGGCGAACTTGCCATCAAAACCCTCTTCACGTGGGGGCATTCACCCGGGATGACCACCTATTTCGTCACTGGGCTCAGCTGGCCAGTGGCAATCGTCGGCGATGCGATTTTCTGCTCCTCGATGGGTGGCAGCGTCGATCACTACGCGGATCAGTTGCGCAATAATCACGATAAAATTTTCACCCTGCCGCGGAATACCGTCTTGGCGCCTGGCCATGGCCCGCTCACCACCTTGGCACTCGAAAAACTGCATAATCCATTTTTCGCACGCTGATTCAGAACTCCACTACCGACATTCTCGGTATTGATTATTGCTCACGGCGGTCTCTACGAAACCGCTGGCGGACTTCGCCACCTGCCCAATCAGGCCCAGACACCGGCGACATATGTCCACCCAATGTAGTTAGGCAGTCTTTATAATAGACTATACCGTCATGCGTTGCCAATTATAGCGGTTATGAGTTCAGTCCAACGCAGGAAATCCGTGCTGATCTTCGCATTGGCCTTCGCCCTTTTGGCCGCACTCGGCGCGATCATAATACCGGCAGCAACGTCCGATACTGAAATCTCCCCGCAGTATTATGTCCTGTGCCTGTCAGTGATCGGATGTATCTTGCTCGTGGTCGGTGGTTACGTCTGGGACCGCTCGCTCATGCAACGGCTGCGGGACATGTCCGACCATGCTGACCCCATATCTCTCGATGTAGATCATGAGGAAGTGCACGACGAAGTCATCGGGTTGGCCCGAAAGATTGAGCGCATGGCCCAGTCCCTACAAAAACTTGAGGCCAGTTACCGCGCCGTGGTCGAAGATCAGGCGGATCTCATCTGCCGATACTCTCCCGACGGAAAGCTCACGTTCGTAAACGGAGCCTATGCCCGTTTTATCGGCCGAAAACGGGTCGAACTGATCGGGCAGCCCTGCCTGCTACTCACCGCCGGACTGATCAAGCCACACACCGCCCCGATGGAGGAATCAGCCGTGTTTGAACACACCTCCACTGATGCCAACCAGATGGCATTCATCCATTCCTGGACCCACCGGGCCATGAAAGATTCCGAAGGCCGGGTCATTGAATATCAAGCCGTGGGTCACGATGTCACCGCGCGCAAAGAAGCCGAACTTGCACTCATTGCCGCCAAAGAAGCCGCCGAGTCGGCCGACCGCGCCAAGAGCGAGTTTCTGGCCATCGTCAGCCACGAAATCCGCACCCCCATCAACGGCGTGATCGGTTTCGCAAAACTACTCCACGACTCCAGCCTGACCACAGAACAACGCTCGTTTGTAGATATGATCACCACCAGCGGTCATACGCTGGAAACGCTGATCAGTGACATCCTCGACCTCTCCAAGATTGAAGCAGGCAAAATCGAAATCGAACACGCCCCATTCTCGATGCGTGACTGCGTGGACGAAATCAGCTCCCTTTTCGGGCCTCGCGCCCGCAATGCCGGCCTCACCATCACAACGGCCATTGCCCCCGGTATGCCCGCCTTGGTTAACAGCGACCACGGCCGTCTCCGCCAAATTCTCAGCAACCTCATCGGTAATGCCATCAAGTTCACCGAAAAAGGCGGTATCACCATCTCCGTAGCCGCTGCCCCTGAAGAGCCCATCGCAGGCTCCAAGAACCCCGTCGTCCGCCTGCAATTCAGCGTAAAAGACACCGGCATCGGAATTCCGGCAGACAAGATTGGGCAGCTTTTCAGTCCATTCAGCCAAGTCGATACATCGCCCACCCGCCGCCGTGGCGGCACAGGACTGGGCCTGATCATTGCCAAACGCCTTTGTGAACGCATGGGTGGTGCGATTTCTGTCGAGAGCCGCTATGGTGAAGGATCGGTATTTTATTTCAGTATTTTGGCCGATTACGAGGTTGCCCACGGCATGATACAGTCCGCGGGCAAAGAATCATCCATCACGGCGGCAACAACCTGAGTTTCCGTTCTTGCGGACCGCTGTTTTTTCACACAAGTTCCGCGCTCCTTCAGTCAAGGCGCGATAGCCAAGTGGTAAGGCCGAGCTCTGCAAAAGCTCTACCGCCGGTTCGATTCCGGCTCGCGCCTCCAATTTTATCCCAAAACCACCGGTCCCGTGATCGGTGGTTTTTTGCGTTTAACCACTCTGCACTTCGACCGCCTTACGGTCTTGCCCCGCGCGCATTCGTCATTGGTCATTGGGCATTACCAAAATGCCCTCCATCGTATTCACCATCGCCAACCAGAAGGGTGGCGTCGGCAAAACCACCACCGCCGTCAATCTCGCCGCCGCCCTCGCCGATAAGAAGATCCACACCTTGCTGATCGATCTCGATCCCCAGGCCAACGCCACCAGCGCAGTCGGCGTCGAAAAGCAGGTCGGCCGCAGTCTCTACGGCCCTCTCCACGGCGAAGGCACCGCCATGGAAATGGTCACGCCCACCCAATACGAGCATCTCGCCCTCATCCCTTCCGAGGAGGATCTCGCCGCCGCCGAAATCGAACTCGCCCAGTCGGAAAACTACCTCGTCCGGCTCCGCTCCGTGCTGGAACCGCTCAAGGCATCCGGTGGGTTCCGCGTCATCATCATCGATTGCCCTCCCTCCATGGGCATGCTCTCGATGAACAGCCTCGCCGCCGCCGACTTCCTGCTCATTGCCCTGCAATGCGAATACATGGCACTTGAGGGCCTCGGCCAGATCTTGCGCAACGTCGACCGCATCAAAAAAGCCGGTATCAACGACGGCCTCGAACTGGGCGGCGTGGTCATGACCATGTTCGACATCCGCACCAACCTTTCCCGGCAGGTCGTCGAAGAGGTCAAAACCCACCTGCCCGACAAGATTTTCAACACGGTTATTCCGCGCACCGTCCGCCTCAGCGAGGCTCCCAGCTTCGGCAAAACCATCTTCGACTACGATCCCCTCTCTCCGGGGGCGACAGCCTACAAGAACCTCGCCAAGGAGATCATCGCCCGCTTCGGCCTCAAGTAACTCTCGGGATTCCGCTCCGCGCCCTTTGCGACTTTGGCGTCTTTGCGTTAAAACTCCGCATCCGCATGTCCTTCGCCAAATACCGGCACGCCTTTCTCGTCGGGCTCCAAAGTAACATCGTCTATCGATGGACCTTTGGCATTCGCGCGCTGTTTTCCCTCTTCCATCTCGCCTTCGTCTTCATCCTCTGGGGCGCGGCGTATCACGGCCAGACCGAGATCGGCGGCTTCAATCTCGATCAGACGCTCACCTACTTCGTTGTTATTCTGGTGATGCAGTTCTTCATCGGCGCGTTCAGCGAGGACTACCAGATCAGCGAGGAAATCCGCAACGGCCTGATCAACCAGTTTCTGCTAAAGCCGATCAACTACTACCTCTACCGCTTCAGCATCTTTGTCGCCGCCCGTATCGTCTCGGGGTTTCTCGCCCTACTCCCCATTCTCATCGCCCTGCCCTTGCTGAAAGACCACATCGTCCTCCCCGACGAACTCTGGCGACTAGCCCTCGGTCTCCCCGCCATGATCATGGCCGCGCTCATTCAGTTCACCATCGCCTACATCTTCGGGCTGCTGACGTTCTGGTTTCTCGAAATCCAATCCTTCATCATCCTCTCGCTTGCCATCGAAACCATGCTCGGCGGACAGATGTTTCCGCTCGACCTGATGCCCGCTTGGTTCTTCCGAGTATCACAGTGGCTGCCGTATTATTATCAGATGTATTTTCCTTCTGCGATTTTCACCGGGCGACTGGATCATGCGCAGGCGCTCAACGGCCTCGTCATCCAGGCATTTTGGGTAATCGCTCTCCTCGGCCTCGCGCAACTCCTCTGGACGCGCGGACTCCGCCGCCACACCGCCGTCGGCGGCTGATGTTCATGCCATGAAACTCATCGACTACATCCGCATCTGGCTCGCCTGCGCCCGCTACTCGGTCGTGCGAACCATGATGTTTCGTTTCGACTTCATCATGTGGGCGCTGGTCGAATTTTTCTGGATGGCCGTCAATCTCCTGCTCGTCGCCGTCATCTACAACCACACCTCATCGGTCGCCGGCTGGAGCAAATACCAGATGCTCCTGCTCGTGGGTAGCTCCATGCTCGTCCAGCGTTTCATCATGGGCTTCGTGTGGACCAATCTCTTCGAAATGGCCCGCAACATCCGCTCCGGCCATTTCGACTTCTTTTTGGCCCAGCCGGGCAGTCCGTTGTTCATGGTTTCCACCCGCAAACTCGACCTCGACGGCCTCGCCAACTCACTCGTCGCTGGCGCCGTCGTTGTTTATGCCGCCAACCAACTCGGTCTCTCGCCGTCGTTCTTCGATCTGTGCCTCTACGCGCTGATGATCTTCTGCGGAGTGCTCATCAACTACAGCGTTCTCCTCATCACCGTCTCACTCACCTTCTGGCTCGGCGCCGCCCAAGGGATTGAGGGCAGTTATTTCACGCTGATGGAGTTCTCGCGCCTTCCGCGCCAGGCATTCAAGGGCGTCGCCAGCGTGCTCTTCGTCTGGGCATTGCCCGCCGTCGTGGTGAGCAACGTTCCCGCCAACGCTCTTATCCATGGGTTCGATCCGCTCGACGCACTCTGGATTTTCGCCACCGCGATCCTTTGGCTGGGCTTCGCCGTGTTCACGTTCAACCGCGGTCTACGCCGCTATGCCAGCGCCAGCTCATGAGTGATCCTCTCGCACAACTTCAGACCCGCCTCGGCCACTGCTTCGCACAACCCGCGCTGTTGCTGCAAGCGCTCACCCATCCGGGTTACGCCAACGAACACCCCGAAGACGGCGAACACTACCAGCGCCTCGAATTCCTCGGCGACGCCGTCATCCAACTCGTCGTCACCACCGCACTCTTCCGCCTGCGTCCGCAAGAGCGCGAAGGCGAACTCAGCCGCCTGCGCGTCGCGCTTACCAATGGAGTTTTTCTGGCCCTGCTCGCGCACGAACTCGACCTGCCGACTCACCTCCGCCTATGCGCAGCCGAACAAAAAACCGGTGGTTCCCCCACCGCAGCCGGTGATGCCTACGAAGCGGTAATCGGCGCGATCTTCCTCGACGCCGGCCTGCCCGTCGCGGAGGCCTTTATTCATCGCAGCTACGGCGATCTCGACACCCGCCTCGCCAGTCTTCGTATCGACGACGCCAACCCCAAAGGCCGCCTGCAGGAACGCGTGCAGCCCACCCACGGCACCGGTGCCCTTCGCTACGAAACTATCCATTCCGGAGGTGCCGACCACGCCAAGGAATACACCTCCCGCGTCTTCCTCGCCGACCGCCTTCTTGGTTCCGGCCAAGGAACCTCCAAAAAAATCGCGGAGGAGGCCGCCGCCCGCGCCGCACTCGCCGCCGACCTGTAGCAGCGGCGTTCCCCGCCGCGCTCCCGGCCCCGCGTCTTTCCTCTTTATCTTAATCTTTATCTTTCTCTCGTCAGGAAATCGAAACGAGAAAGATTAAGATAAAGAAGAAAGAGAAAAAATCCTGCCTCTCGCCAATGTCCGTCCTCGACCACCTCACCCGCATAAAGCTCACCGGCATCTGCCCACCCGCTCGCGGTGCGGTCATTGCCGAGCTTACGCGCGGACACCCGGCACCGGTCTGGCTGGTCATTACCGAGGAACTCAAACTCGCTGAGCAACTCGCCGAGGACATCGCGTTTTTTCACCGCTCATCCGGAGGTAACCCCGCCGCGCTCGACCTGCTCGTATTTCCTGAGTCGATGGCGGATAGCCGCGACATGCGTGAAGCCTTCGCCGCGTCCGCTGACCGCACCACGGTCCTCAGCCGGTTGCGCGCCGCGCGCAACGTCACCCGCGACTCCGGCGCACAACTGCTCGTCCTGACAACGCCCGCCGCCCTTCTCCAGTCCGTCCCCGCACTCGAAGCCTTCTCCAACCGCGAAATCACCATCAAACGCGGTCAGACTCAATCGTTCCAGGCCCTACTCGAAACGCTTCATTCGCTCGATTACGACTCCGAAGCGGTCTGCGAATCCCCCGGCCACTACGCCATCCGCGGCGGCATCATCGACGTCTACCCGATCACCGCCAGCCAGCCCTACCGCCTCGATTTTTTCGGCGACGAAATCGAAGACATCCGCGCCTTCGACCCCGTCACCCAACGCTCCGGCGAACAGATCGACACCATCACCCTCTCCGCCTCGCCCCGCCTCAAGCTCGACGCATCCCAAACCGGTATCGCCGACTACCTCTCGCCACTCACCCAACTCGTCTTCGTCGAGCCCGCCGCGCTCGACGAGGAGTTCTCCGGTTTCGCCCGAGAAGGTTTCGACCAACTCTCGCCCATCCTCCTCAAAGCCTCTGGAGCCTTCGGCCTCGCCGACATCGACGAAGCCGCCGCGATTTTCGATGGAGAACGCGTGACCGAGACAACGTGGGACACCGAGAGCCTCGTCCACTACCGCAACTACCCTTCCGATGATCTCGTCGCCCAAGAACGACTCTCGGCAGAGGAGGATGCCCGTCGCACGTTTCTCCAACAACTCGTCGCCTGGAAAAAAGACGGCTACGGACTCGCCTTCGTCGTTTCCAAGGAAGGCGAAGAACAACGCGTCAAAGAAATCCTCGCCGAGGACTCCCGATTCAAAGGCCTGCAACCGCTCTGGGTCCGCGGCACGCTCAACGAAGGTTTCCGGTGCACCTATCGCGCCGGTGCCGGCCTGCTCTGGTCAACCTTACCCAAGCGCAAACTCGGCGAGATAGGCGGTCTCGTCCTCGTCACGGAAACCGAACTCTTCGGTCGCCAGCGCACCCGGCGCGTCACCGGCACGCAACAACGCGCCCTCGTCACCCGCGCCCAGGTCGATCAGCTCCTCGACTTCTCCGAACTGGTTGAAGGCGATTTCGTCGTCCATCTCCAGCACGGCATCGCGCTCTACCGAGGTCTCACAAAACTGGATACACGCGACGGCCAGCGCGAAGTCATCTCACTCGAATTTGACGACGGCGTCACCCTCCACGTCCCGCTCCAGGAATCGCATCTCATCAGTCGCTACGTCGGCCTCGGCAAAGCCAAACCCCAGCTCGGCAAGGTCGGCTCCGGCCGCTGGGAAAAAACCCGCCAGGCCGCCGAACGCGCCACCATCGACCTCGCCGCCGACCTCCTCAAAATCCAGGCCCAGCGCGAAGCCCAGCCCGGCCACGCCTTCCCGCCCGATAACGACTGGCAGAAAGAATTCGAAGGCTCCTTCCCCTTCACCGAAACGAAAGACCAGCTCACCGCCATCGAGGCCACCAAAGCCGACCTCGAACGCGCCCGCCCCATGGACCGCCTCATCTGCGGCGACGTCGGCTTCGGCAAAACCGAGGTCGCCATCCGCGCCGCTTTCAAAGTCGTCCAAGGCGGCAAACAAGTCGCCATCCTCGTCCCCACCACGATCCTCGCGCAGCAACACCTCAACACGTTCCGCGAACGCATGGCCGGCTACCCCATCGCCGTCGAGATGGTCAGCCGCTTCCGCACCAAGGGCGAAACCACCCGCATCCTGCAAGAAACCGCCGCCGGCCAGGTCGATATCCTCATCGGCACCCACGCCCTCCTCTCCGACCGTGTCGCCTTCAAAGACCTCGGCCTCGTCATCGTGGACGAAGAGCAGCGCTTCGGCGTGAAACACAAGGAGCGTCTCAAAGCCATGCGCGCCACCGTGGACATCCTCTCCATGTCCGCCACGCCCATTCCGCGCACGCTCTACATGGCCATGACCGGCGCGCGCGACATGTCCGTCATCGAGACCGCGCCCGTCAACCGCCACCCCATCCAGACCATCGTCAAAACCTACGACGAAAAACTCGTGGTGGACGCCATCCGCCACGAACTCCGCCGAGGCGGACAAGTCTTCTATCTCCACAACCGCGTGCAGACGATCAACCTCGTCGCCGCCCGCCTCCGCGAGATGTTGCCCGACGTCACCATCGGCGTCGGCCACGGCCAGATGGACGAACACGAACTCGAGCGCGAGATGACCGACTTCGTCGCCGGCAAACACCAGGTCCTCGTCTGCACCACGATCATCGAAACCGGCCTCGATATCCCGAACTGCAACACGATCATCATCGAAGGGGCCGACCGCTTCGGCCTCTCGCAACTCTACCAACTCCGCGGACGCGTGGGCCGCTTCAAACACCAAGCCTACGCCTACCTCCTCCTCCACCGCCACACGCGCCTGGTCGAGATCACCCGCGAACGCCTCAACGCCCTGCGCACCCACAACCAACTCGGCGCGGGTTTCCGCATCGCGATGCGCGACCTCGAACTCCGCGGCGCCGGCAACCTCCTCGGCTCGCAGCAAAGCGGCCACATCATCGGCGTAGGATTCGAGCTCTACTGCCAGTTACTCCGCCAATCCGTGGCACGACTGAAAGGCGAAAAACACGCCGCCGCCATCCGAGCCAACGTCAAACTCGACTTCGTCTTCGTCGGCGAAGCCGCCTCCGCCTCCGAAACTGGAGCCCGGACCTCCCGGTCCGGCCCCTCCGCGACCAGCTACCAAGCCATCAAAGCCGCCGAACAATCCGCCTCGGGCGCCATCGAAGTCGCCAAAATCCAAGCCCGCATCCCGAGCACCTACATCACCGAAACCCGCCTCCGCATCGACTTCTACCGCCGCTTGGCGATGGCCGGCAACGCGGCCCAACTCAAAGAAATCGAAACCGATTTCCGCGACCGCTTCGGCAAATTCAGCGACGAAGTCCGCGCGTTACTTCTCATCACCGAAATCCGCATCCGCGCCGAGCAGTCAGGCATCATCAGCGTAGAAACCGACTCCACCCGCCTCAAATGCCTCCGCGGTTCCGGCATCCGCGACGACTACGTCATGCTAGCCGGCAGTCGCTTCCCCCGCCTCACCGCCCCCAAGCCCCTGGCCCGTCTGAAGGAAATTCTCACCTTCCTAGGAAATCTATGAGCGCAGACCCCATAACACCCGCCGAAGAATCAGCTCGGCGTTCTCGTCGTGGATATGAATATCAGGACTTAGTCGCAGCTTCTTTTTGCTTACAAATGCTCCGCGACGAGTCGCTAGAAAAAGTGTCGTGCGAGACTCAAGACGACGTGGTGCTCTCATGGAAAGATTCGGTTAAAACCACGATCCATGAATTCGTTCAGGTAAAAAGTGATCGGCAAAAACAACAGTGGTCTATCGCTCAGTTCTGTGCGCAAGAACCCGAATCGGATGAAAGCGAATCAAAGAAAAACAGCACCTCGGTTCGCTACCGTAAGGACACTTCCATCTTCGAGAAAAACGCGCTCCGCGATCAAGGAAAGCTAATCTCAAAGTTCCGCATTGTTACCCGAGCAGATGTAAGTGAACTCCGCGTGCTCACGGAAAACCACTCAACGCGTAAAGCGGCCGATGAAGCGACGCTCGCGAAAAAACTCACATCCAAACTCGAAGGGAATACATCTCTCACTAACGCTGATATCAACTATTGGATTTCTGCGTCCACATGGGATGTGCGTGGCGATGAATCGGCGGTTTTTAATGACAATTTTCACCATCTTGCCGAAGTCGTGCAGACACAGGAAAAGCGACTGCTCTCGGTCGCAGACTTGGAACGTATTTTACATCACCTCACAGACGAGACTCGCGCGATGGCGATGGGCAAAGGCCGCTGCGGCATAGATTCAAGTCAAGCTACAGAAAAAGAACTTCGTGAGTGGCTTTCCAAGGAGGTTCAGGCAATTCCCCAATTTCTCGGTGCAACAGAAACCGACGCATTGCTTCGTGAAGAGCGAAGCTCGCTTGCTCGCTGCGAACGACTGTGGGGAGCGTTAGGTGTATCACCATCGGAGGCCGCCGCCTTGGCTCGGCAACCAGATGTTGGAGCGCGAACAGCATTTTTTGCAGAGCTCCCACCTGGTTTTCATTGGATCAAGGCGGGGTATGGAGCCGGAAAATCATTGGCCGTTGAGCGGCTTTTTCAAACGCACCTGTCCGCTTACTCGACCAAACAAGACAGCCGCATTCCAATCTTTTTCCGGGCATACACACTCAAAGGCACGACGTTGCGAGATGCCCTGCTCAAACGCTTACGTGAATTGCATCGGGATACGTCATCACCACCGCTTTATGTGATCATTGATGCAGTGGATGAAGCCGGGATCAGCCAGGCCGACCAGTTGCTGCAAGAGGCACTTGAACTAAGTGCTACATGGCCCGGCTCAACATTCATCACGACCTCGACAGATCTCCCATTCAATTACGATCCATCAAGTAAACCTCTGCCAAAGTTAACCGCAGAAGAGGCCGCTGAAATCGTAAGTTATTTCGCAGGACACGAAATTCATACGTGGCAGGTGCTCGATAGACTCAAGGATGATCATGGCCTGCCGCTGATGTGCGTCCTACTCGGATCAGCTTTGAAGAAAACCTCAGACGCTGCGCCCTCGCGTGCAGAATTGCTAAATTCCGTGGTTGAAGCCGCACGCAAACGCAGCGGAGCCGATACGAACAGCTGGGCAGAAAAATCTGATATTCTTTCACGGATTGCTATGCGCGCTACGGATTCAGGAGGAGGACCCGTGCGCCCCTCGGAGTTAGGAATGACCAACATCGATATTACTCCAATTTCAGCTACAAAGCTCGTGGCGGAGGAATCAGGAAATCTAATTTTCACCGTAGCAACAATGCGACTGTGGTTTGCGGCGCAGGCTTTGCGAAAGGGATGGATCACGGCGGAAATGTTAGTGGCGGACATCCCTCGGGCTAGAAATTGGGCTGAGCCGCTCTCCATTTTTATAGCCACCACTGACTTTGATTCGGCTACGCGCTTCCTTTCTCCACTCGCTAAATTCCATCCTGCGATTGCAGCTGAAGCAATAAGTGATGCGACACGACAATGGGGAGATGGTAGCGGGCGACCATCTGCAGAATTCGAAACATTCGCTCTACGGATGCATAATTGCTTAGAATCCTGGCTTCAGGGTATATCGCCGCTCGCAAAGGTTTGTGACTTTACCGACCAAGCTGGGAATTTGCTGAAACTACGTGCCGGGTATAGCGAGCCTCATACAGTAGTTATTTTTTCTGATGACCCATCTTTGCCTCCGGTATCGGCCCTGTCTGAAGATTGGCGAAATGAGCGTGGCGGATCGGTTATACTCTACCGTGAATCCAATGAGCCATCATACTTATGGCGCAAAACTCACGAGATGGTGTGCGCCGACCTGCTCAAAGCCGTTAAGCGCCAACGATGGCAGCTAGCTGACGCTAAACTCTTCCATGAGGAAATCTGGAATAAGGCCGTAGATTTGACACGTGTTTCGCGCTGGTTTTCGGACACGGTGCCGTGGGATTTGATAACCCGTTTCGAGCAAGAATTTCAGCATTTTGGAATGTGGGAGTGGTTATGTGAGTATAAGATTACCCATCCAGAGGCTTTCAGATCACCCCACCCCCCAGCTGATACCGCCCCTACACCTACCGCCTTAATCACTAATTTCTATTCCTCGGACGCAGCACTTGCCCGAGCAAGGTCAGTATACGGCATGGCGTTCTCTGCTTATCAACGGATCGTAACAAATTACTTTCCTAATTTCCGACACGACCTACGCCATTCAGCTTGGTGGCCCTGCCGCTTGATTGGAGAAGTGGCCCCAGTGCAAGATGGTGACTGGTGCATTAGCTATTACTGTGAACCTGTTGATTCCGAAAAAGAAGCGGTCGTTACCTTAGAACTCGGCGACCGTCCCGATTTCGCGTTGCGGAAGGATTTAGATAAACTTCGTAAAACGGCCATTCGATTACGACCCAATGCTCCATTTTGGTTTTGGGCACATGGCGGAATGCTAGATCTACATGAAAACTGTCCGGCAAGTGCGTTGGTTAAACAATGGCTTGCTGACGATCTACGCTCTGCCGGATGGGATAAAACATAAAAGCGCAACAGAGCGGATGGTCAGGATTGGTGATTAACAGTCACCAAACGTAAGCGTCCGGGCGGGTGCCACGTAGGCGAAAAGACGTAAGCGCGATAGGATGGGCGTGATGAAAACAATCACGACGGAGTTGATCCCTGACGAAACGAAGCGAGGCGGAGACGGGCGGAGGAT
>JBAZBC010000005.1:0-229279 GCA_041671745.1 Opitutaceae bacterium
CTCCACTGTTCCCTTGGTCCAAAAAGCAACAGCCTCTGCGGAGCGATCTAATCACAACCCTGTTGTCTATGGAACCCCCAACTCTCACCTCCCGCATCCACGGCTGCTGGCTCGGCAAATCCATCGGTGGCACTCTCGGTCTCCCTGCCGAGGGCCGCATGGATCGCCTGCATTATACATTCTACGATCCCGTTCCCACCATCGCTCCCCCAAACGATGATTTAGAACTCCAACTCGTTTGGCTACATCTGCTCGAAACCATCAAGGACGGTACGCTCACCCAGCAGCATTTCGCCGACGCCTGGCTCAACAATCTCCACTACATGTGGGACGAATACGGCCGCTGCCGCTGGAACCTCCGTCGCGGTGTGCCCGTCGCTGCCGTCGGCACATTCGAAAATCATTTCGTGTCCGGCATGGGGTCGCCCATCCGCTCCGAGATCTGGGCCTGCCTCTTCCTTGGTGATCCCGCCAGCGCCGCGTATTATGCCGCCCTCGATGCTTCGCTCGATCACGGCGTTGAGGGCATTGCTGGCGAAGTTCTTTTCTCCGTCATGCAAAGCCTCGTCGCCGCCGGCTCGTCGGTCGCCGATGCCATCACCGATGCGCTCGCCCGTATTCCTGCCGAGTGCGAAACCGCTCACGCGCTTCAGCTTGTGGCCGATGCACATCGCTCCGGTGTTCCTGTATGGGACGCACGCGAGCAGCTCCTCGCCCGACATGGCGACGACAATTTCACGCACACGCCCCTCAACGTTGGCCTCACGATCTGGGCGTTGCTCTACGGCGAAGATGATTTCGAGAAGAGCATTCTCCTCGCTGCAAACGGCGGCTACGACACCGACTGCACCGCTGCCACTGTTGGCGCGACCATCGGTTTTGCCCTCGGGTCAGAAGCGATTCCTGCCCGTTGGCGCCAGCCAATTGGCGAAGGCGTTTTCGTCGGAGCTGGTATTATCGGAATCAACGCTGCCGCGAGCCTTGGTGAACTTACCGAGCGCACGATAGCACTCATCGGAAAGCTCAAAGCCAAGACGTGGTCAGACCTTAACTGGGCACCGACCATTCCTTCGGTTAATCTCGCGGTTCTGCCAGGGTCGATTTCGCTACGACCCCTTGATGGCTCGGCACCCGTGCTCTGGGCAAACGGAGAATTGCCCGCATCCGTAAAAAAAGCAGGCGGAGCGGAGTGGGATTGGACTCCCGCTCATTCCGGAAAATCACACTACATCGTCGCGCTCGCCCGCACAGGAGCGAAGTTGTCAATCGATGGGAAAGTCGTGGTCGATTGTCCGGCCGGTGAACCCTATGTGCCCGCGACCCATCGTCCCTCGGCAAAGTCGCGTGCTTCATTCACTCCCTCGATTGGCTCCCACCGCATGCGCATCGAACTGGGCTCACGGTCCGCCGAGCAAGAGGCGACAGTCCTCCTCGCATATGCCAATCTCCACATATGCCCGTGGACTGCCGAAGAGCTGCCGAATCATGCGATGCTAGTGGCATAACCCTGACTCGGTGGAACGGTCGGGGCGGCTCCCTGTGCTCGTAAATAATCCACCTCCGCCCCGTCCAAAACCTGATTTAATGCCGTAAGTTAACTCCTTCCTGATTATCCATGAGTAAATCGAAGTCCGCTTCGGTTACTCCCAAAATAGATAGGTCAGATACCCCCGTTCTTTCACCCTGCAGTGTGCCATATCGTTGGATACTCCACGTGGGTCGCTGCGTGAGTGTTTACTTTGACCCACTCCAACCCGAGGCCGTGTGGGATGAACACCGTCATTCTGAAATGCAGGTGCTCTACTTTGGCGCGGGATCGGACTGTATGATCCACTGGATGCAGGATGGAGCGTGGACGACTCGGCATGTCCAGGGGCCATCGCTTTGGGTGATCGGTGCCAGCATGATTCACAAATTGGAGTGGCGAAAGCCGGCACTTCGATTGGTTTTCTACATGCAGCCCGATTTTGCGGCGGGAATTGCCGGAGTTGAAATCAATGGATCGTCTCTGTTTTCAATTGAGGCCGTTGGTCGATGTGATCCGAGGATACCAACGTTGCTTCTGGATTTCGAGAAACTGGATCCGCCAAAGACTGAAGGAGAATCTGTTCACGTGGAATCATTGGGATCATTGGTCTCCGTCCATATCTGCAACGCGTGGACCTGCCTTACACGGCCAGCGGAGGCGTGGGCAACGATCCAAGGCAACGAAACCATAGCTAAAATCGACGCCCTCATTGAACGTCGTATTGAGGAAAAAATCCGATTGGTGGACATGACCAGGGAAGTCGGGATGAGCAAAAGCAGCTTCATGCGGCTGTTCAAAACACGAACCGGCATGACGCCTGCACAATATCTTATCGATAAACGTATCCAAAAATCAAAGACACTATTAATTTCAAAAAACTGGACCATCGGCGGGATCGCATCGGAGGTAGGGTTTTCGAATCAAGGCCACTTCGATTTCTTCTTCAAGAGGCATACGGGAATGACGCCGAAGGAATACCGGCTCATGCATAACACTGACCCTATCTCGTGAGAACTTGGGTCTATTTCAGAAGATGTAATCGCAAACAATAAGGTAGAGTGACGACGTAATCAGGCGCTACCGCTCGCAACGGATACCTGATTATATCCTCCAGCTTCTCGTTCGGATTTTTCCATCCATGAAAACGAGAATTCCAAAATACTTCCTGGGTGCGTCGCTCGCGATTCACCTACTCAGTTCAAAAGTCGAGGCGGCCACGCTGCCTCTGGCCCAGATCCCCTCCAACGTTAAGACCGGGTTCCAATACGGATTGGGTCTGCTCTTTATGGTCGGGTTCATCTGGGGTGTCATCAATATCTGGAGCGGCGCGGACAAGATGAAGCGCGGCGACGCCGACGGTAAGATGGGCATCGTCTCCGGCATCATCATCGCCGGTGCCGCCGCCATCATGGGCGCGTTCTTCTACATCTTCGGCATGTCCGACGGTGTGCTCACGCCGCAGTTTTAACCCCGGGACTTCATCGCCATGAATGAGCTGCGCGTCACCGACACCAACAGTGTCAATGACAGCAAGGGCCGCGCTTTCGGTCTCGAGGGGAACGATTTCCTCTACGTGATTGGCGGCATCGTCGGTGCCCTCGGCTGCTTCCTCCTCATGCACGTCCTCCTCGGCGTTGCCGCGGTCACAGCGCTACTCTTCTGCGCACCGCTGCTCATCGTGCCGACCGCTTGGGTGCTGCTCTTCCGCCACAACAAGCCTGAAGGCTACGCGGAAGATCTCTTCGATCACCTCGTGAACCGTGAAGGCTGGACCTTCGCACCGCGTCTCCAACCCGAACGCTTCGCCCACAAAAAGGAATCCCATGCGATCTGGCGCACCTAACGGCTACTTCGCGCACGGCCTGCTCCTCTTCGGCTCCCTCGAAAAGGGAGGCGTCGCTAGCAAGGGTTACGTCCTTCAACCGCCCGATCTGCGCGGAGCCAGCATCGCGAACCTGAACGCCTATCAGGACAAGATTCGCAGTCTCCTCGCCAACCTCGGCGAGGGCATGCGGGCCCAACTCCAGTGGACGGTCGATTCCGACTACCTCACGGAACTCACCCGTTACTATCGCGAGACGGAAACCGTTGCGCACCCGCACATCCGCCGCGTGCGCGACGAACGGTTCAAACGCTACTGGACCAAAATGCAGCGTCGTGAACTGCGACGCGAAAAACTCGTCCTATTCCTTTCGACGGACATCACCGGCTACTCCGGAAACGTCAGAACCAAGACCGGTCTGTCTGCCTATTACGACAAAGTGCTGGCCGAACTCCGGTCTCGCTTCGACGAAATCACCGGCACGTTACGCACGCTCTTCGGCAGCGATACCACCGTCGCGCCAATGGGTGACCAAGAACACTTCGCTTATTACCTGAAGTTCCTGAACCCGTCCTTAGCCGACCGCTTCGACGTGGATTACACGGCGCAGTTCAACCCGGCACTCACGATTCAGGAAAACTGCTGGAACTCCGACGGTGTTGGACTCGACCGCATCGGGTTCTACCTCGATGGCCGCTACCACACCGTCTTCACACTCAAGCGTTGGCCGAGTCGCACGTATCCCGGCATCGTATTCCGCCTCACCGGCCTGTCGTTCCTCGACTACCAGATCACAGTCAACGTCACGCCGCTCCCGCCCAAACGCGAAGTCGATCAGGAGGAGAAAGCCATCGAACGCCTGCGCGGCGAATACGAGGATACCGAGCGGCACTCGCTCCTCGTCGCCATCGGCAAGAAGGAGCGGAAAATCGAATCCCTCTCCACCGGCTTCATCCGTCCGTTTTCCGTCACCTACACAATCCGTGTCTGGGACGAAAACGAAGTCGCTCTCAATGCGAAGTGCGCCGCGATCAAGAACGCCATCAACAACCTCGGCGGCGCCCAGTATTATGAATGTGCACTGCCTTCGACCGCGAAAAAACTCTTCTTCGCCTCGTGGCCTGGCTGGACCGGTTCGCCCTACAAACACCGCACCCTCTACGCCGAGGACACCTACCTCGCCGATCTCCTTCCGTTCTCCGCCACCTTCACCGGCCATCTGGCCGAAGCCGAGGCGATCTACGACGGCGCACAGGGCAACCTCGTCGGCCTCCGCACGTTCCTCGGCAATCCCGCCACGCCGCAACACGCGGTGCTCCTCGGTGCAACCGGTGCCGGCAAGTCCGTCACGATGTGCGACCTCCTCTCGCAGACCGCCGCCTACTACCACCATTCGGTCTTCATTGAAGAGGGGCTGTCTTACGCGGACTTCACGCGGTCGATGGGCGAGACGCCGATTATCATCCATCCGGACGGCGATCTCACGATCAACTATTTCGACACGGGCAAACTCCCTCTCAATCACCTGCACCTCGCTTCGGCTGCCGCGCTCGTCTCCCGCATGATTGGCGAGTCGGCCGATGCCGAGGCGCAGCAAATCCGGCAGGCCATGCTCGGCCAATACATCGGCCAACTCTACCAAGACGCCTTCGATGACTGGGCCAAAAAGCACCACGACCTGATGCCGGACATCGAACGTCTGGCCTGCGCGGTGCACCGCTGGAAGCACGCAAAGCTGGGTCTCGGTTCGACCGAAATGGAAGCCTACGCCGACTTACGCGACCGTCAGGCGCGCAACGACGACGAGGCACAGCAGTTCATCGCCGATCTCACCGAAGCGGACATCACCCGTTTTCTGAAAGAGCCGCAGACCGAACGCTCCGTCATGGCGATGGCCCACGCGCATTACGGTCCGGAGGACTATCCGGTTCACGCCAGTCTGGTCGAACTGATGCAGTTCTCACGCTTCCCGGAGCACAAAAAGGAGCTGGTCGATCACCTCGCCACGCTGCTCTCCGCGTGGTGCGCCTACGGCCAATACGGCAAACTCTTCGACGGACGGACCAACGTTTCGCTCACCGGTCAAATCGCGCATTTCGAACTCGGCTACATTCCCGAACAAGCCATCGAACTCAAAACCGCCGCCGGCCTGCTCGTCGCCGGCTTCGCCCGTCAGCACATCATTTCGCTCCCGCGTGGTCTGAGGAAACGGATCATCTACGAAGAGCTGGCCCGTTTCCTCGACGTGCCCGGAGGAGACAAGATCGTCGCCGAGTCCTACGCGCAGCTCCGCAAGTTCAACTGCTGGACTGCATCCATCGTCCAGCAATACAGCCGCTTCAAAGACGCGCGCATCCGTCCCGTCGTCATTGGCAACTCCAAGCAGTTTTTCCTGATGCGGCAGTTCGACCGCAACGATGTGGATGACATCGCCCGCGACATCGGGCTGCCCGAGTCGGTTTGTTCCGCGATCCAGAACTACCCGATGCCCGAGCAGCAACCGCCGGGAAAAAAGTTCTCCAGCGTCTGCTTCTTTTCTCCCGTCACCGATCCGCCGCTCTGCGGCACGGTGCGCAACGTCCAACCCAGCCCGGAATCATCCCATGAAGAAGAAAAACAATCGGCATAGGTTTCCCGTCGCCTGCGCCCTCGGCTTCGCAATCGCCGGCCTGACCGGTTGCAGCACGGCGGGCGGCATGGCCTCCGACATCGGTCTCGCCGGTGCCGGCGGTGCGCTCGCCTACGAACTCTCGGATGGCGACATCGGCGTGACCGCCGCCGGAGCCGCCGGTGGTTACCTCGTCTCGAAGCTAGCCCAGTCCCAGATGAAGAAGGCCATCAACGAGGCCGAACAACGCGGTTACGACCGTGCGATGAATCAGGCCGTAAAACAGCAATACTGGATCATCCAAAACCAACAGCGCTCGTTCGACACGAGCCTGGCTGACACCGCCCGCTTCGTGCCGGTGCAACTGCCCGAGACCACCGTCAACGGCGTCATCCTCAACCCCTCCGTGGAATACCTCCGCGTCGAACGATGAAAACGATCTTCATATTTCTGATGGGGGCCTCGGTTGCAGCTGCCTCCGGTATCCCTGTCGTAGATGTCGCCAGTATCTCGAACAACCGGATCGCTCACGCCGAAAACATCGCCAAGTGGGTCGATAGCATCGCGCAGCTCCGCACCCAGATCGATCAGCTCAATCAGCAGATCAACATTCAGGACGACATTCGGAAATGGTCGGGGAATCCGAAAGAGGCCGCCGCAAACGTCCTCCTGGATGTTCTCGGCGAAGAAGACCTCGCCCGTGAATTCGGCCGCGGTCGCGACGAAATCCTGCGCATCACTCATAGTCTCGAATCCCTCCAAAACACCGGAAGCGGAAACTACCGCGCAATCCGCAGCACCGATCTCAACGGCACGGACCTCCAGCGCGACGCGCTCACCTTCCGCCGTTACTCCGTCCTCGATGCGAAGCAGACCAACGCCGTGCAGGTCGCGGACGAAACCAAGTCCCGCGAACTGGAGCTTCAGGAGGAAATTGCCCTCACGCTCCAAGAACTGAAAGCGGCTACTACCGATGCCGAGGTGCAAAAACTCTCGGCCAAGCTCACCGCCCTCAACGGTCAGCTCGCACAAGTCGAGTCCGTGCGCCGCCGGGAGGTGGACGAAGTCGCCCTTCAGAAAATCGCGAATGACGCCCGCCTCGAACAGGAGCGCCTCGCCGCCGCCGAGTTGGAGGCGAAGGACAACCACTTAGCGAACCAGCGCGTCAGCGCCTACATGAAGACCCTCAAACTCCGAAAAACCACTCCATGAAAATCCTCACACTCCTCCTCGCGCTTTCCCTTCCACTCCTCGTCACCGGTTGCGGTCCGTCCAAAGCCGAACGCGAGGCTCAGGAACGCGCCCGTATCGAACTCGAAGAGAAGACCCGGCGCGAAGCCGAGGCCGCCAACAAGGCGATCACCGACATGAACAAGAAGCTCGGTCGCAAACCGCCCTCCATCGACCTCGGCGTCCCGGCCGAGCCTACGACGCCGCCCGCCGAAACCGAAAAGTCCACACAGCCCTGACCGGTCATGGAAATCTATCTGCCCACGTTGGAGACCAAGATGCTCGCGCTGGTCGGCGCATTCCGGATCATCGTTTTCGCGATCATGGTCGTCGGCCTGGTTGCCTACGTCGGCACCGGTCATCCGACCGGCACGGGCATCGTCAAGACCCTGGCCAAGGCGCTCATCATCGTCGCCGCCGTCGCCACGATGGACCGCTGGTTTCCGCGCACGGAGGAAATCTTCCTCGCCGTCGCCGAATACGTTGATCCCGGCTACAACGAGAACCCGACCTCGTCGGCCGATACGATCCGCGAATCCACCACGACGAATCCGGAAGGGCAGGAGTGGTCGTGGCGTCGCCTCAACGAGTCGATCTATCAGGCCGTTTCCAACGCCCTCGCCAATATCTTCATCTACATCGGCACGCTCATCACCGTGCCAATGCTGATCCTGCAATACGTGCTGCGCTGGCTGCTCTACCTGCTCATGCCATTCGCACTGGCGATCTTCATGGTGCCCGGCCTTACCGGCATCGGTGTGCGCTTCATCCAGCAAATGCTCGCCATCCTCGCGTGGCCCATCGGCTTCGCGCTCACCAACCTCGTGGCGCTCGCGGTCTGGACGGATTTCCGCGCGGCAGTCGGAGCCAATCCGGAAACAGTCGGCGATGCGGTGTATTCGCCGCTTCTCACCCTGATGGGCGGCATCCTCGCCACCATCATGATCGTGGTCGGCATGGTTTCGACGCCAGTCGTCATGCAAATGCTCTTCGCCCAGGGCAACGCCTTCACCGGTCGCTCGGGCAACCCGGTTTCGATGGTCACGAGTTCGACCGGTATGGTGTCGGGCCTCGCGAGTCGGATCACCCATCGCGGCGGACGCGGTTCCGGTCCCTCCGCTCCGTCCTCAACTAACTCCAACGTTCCGCCCGCTCCGCCGTCGGCCCCGACCGGTGCCGCTCCAGGCCTGTAACTCAAACCCGCTCGCATATGGATTCACCTGAACCCACATCCCTGCGCGAAACTCCGGTCGATCAGACCAAACGTCTGCCGGCCGATCTCGGCTCGAAGGAACGTTTTTCACCGACGCGCCTGTTTGCCGACACCGCGTTTGCCGCCCGCATGTGGTTTCTCGTCGCCTGCGGCGCGGTCGGCTTCGCGATCCTCCAACCGTATCTCATCATCGGGGCCTACCGCATCAAAGAGCGCGTCGTCGTCTTGGACGGCGGGGGCACGTTCTCGGTTTCACCGCTGCTCGGATTCGAGGAAGCCAAGGAACTTCATGAGGCGATGGCGCTCTGGGCGACCCTCGCTTTCCTCCAGCGCAATCCGCGCGGCTTCGATTATCCCGACATGCTGCAAAAGATCTTTCTCGTGGAAGCGGCGGCGCAGGCGCAAGACGACCGCGAAGTCTCGCACGCCGAATTCGAACTGAAGCACATCCACCAAAAACCGGAGGTGTTTAAAATCGAGATCCTGCGCACGCGTGAAGACCACGTGCTCGTGAAAGTGGAAGGTCAGTTGATCCGCACCGGGGTGTTCGAGAACCAGGCGTTCACGGAATCGCCCAAGTTCACCCTCAACCTCTCGTTCGCGCGCAACCCGAACATGCTCGCGAACAAACGCTATCCCCTCGGCGTATGGAATTACGACTACACTATCTACTAAGCGCGCTCGTCGCCCTGAGTCTGGCCGCTGCCGCATCCGCTGCGACCAAGCCACCGCCTGTCATCAAGCAGTTCCCGCTCGATGAGCGCACCGTCTATGAAATCCCCATCGGCCGTGACGTGCCGACGACGCTCATGTTCCCCTCGGCGCTCACCGCCATCGAAGGCGCGAACATCTCGGCTGCGCCTGACACGCCCGCACCCGTGCTTCTCGCATACACGCCCGGTCGCTACTTTTTCAGTGTCCGTGCGCAGGATGAAAACGCGAAAGCCGCAGTGAACGTCATCTGGAAGAACCGGACCTTCGTGATCCGCTTCTTCACATCGAAGGAACCGTATGGCTCCGTCACGTTTTACGACGATGCGCTCGCCGGCCGCAGTGCCAGCCTGCAACGCCGAGTCACTCCCGAGGTGCTGCTCGGTCTGCTCGACCGTGCGAAAAGCTTCCGGCTCGTGGCCCAGCAATACCCGGAGGCGGTGCAGCAAATCGAACACGTCGCGCCGGGTGATGTAACGCTCTACAAAGACTTCCGCGTCACGGTGGACGAAGTCTTCCGCTTCGATCCCGAAGACACGCTCGTCTTCAAACTCAAGCTGGAGAACTCCGGCGAATCGGAAGTCATATACCAGCCGCAGCGCCTCGCGACGCGGATCG
Source organism: Opitutaceae bacterium (assembly GCA_041671745.1). Lineage (GTDB taxonomy): Bacteria > Verrucomicrobiota > Verrucomicrobiia > Opitutales > Opitutaceae > Rariglobus. The sequence goes on from JBAZBC010000005.1 coordinate 9,731, forward strand.
GTGAACACGTCTATCACGCGTCCATCGCCGATGCCTCCGGCATCATCCCGCCGAAGGCCACGACGACGGGGTATTTCGCGATCACCGGCACGCCGAACGGCGGACGCGCCAACCTGAGCATCAAAAACCGCTTCAACATCATCGTCCCGCGCGTGGAGCGGGACGCACACCTTGTCGTGCCGGAGTAACCGCTATGAAGACGCTCTGGACCTTTCTCAAATCGCCTTCGGGCAATCTGGCTCTGTTCGCCGGCTTCATCGCTATCGGTGGCGTGCTGGTCTTCCGCTCCTATGCTCGGGACAAGGCGCGGGCGGAACAGATGACCCGCATCGAAGCGAGCGCCCCGTCGCTGGATCGCGCGTCGATCAACCGTGATGGCCTGCCGCTCAAAGTGCCTCCACCGCCGATACCTCAGCCCCGTGCCGAGTCGGAGCCGGCGGAGTCACGGCCACGTGCCGCCCGCGAACGCACCGGCGGTCAGCTCGGCGGAAAACATGCGCTGCCGATCAGTCTGTTCACCGCGTCGGGTGCAACAGCGTCCTCCGAACTGTCCAAAACCTACGCACCGTATGGCCGCCTGATCCCCTGCGAAACCGTCGTCACCATCGAATCCTCCCGGCTGGACACACCGGTCATCGGACTCGTGACAGACGATGTCTGGCATGAAGGCCGCCTGATAATCCCAGCCGGCGCGGAGGTCCACGGACGCGCATCGCTCGACCGCTCCCGCGAACGCGTGGCCGTCGCCGGTAAGTGGGTCGTCGTCTGGCGCGATGGCACTTCGCTTAACGGCACGGAACTCGTGCTCAGCGGCATCGCGTTGGATCGCCAGAAAAATGACGTCACCGGCGAATTTGGAATGCGTGATGGTTCGGCCGGTCTTGTCGGACAACTCATCAAGTCCGACAACTGGCAGGAAATTAAACTCTTCGCGTCCACTTTTCTTGTCGGCATGGCGAGCGGACTCCAAGAGATGCGCAACCAAGGCACCGCCTACGGTGATGTGCCCGTGCCGGTGGCCTCCGGCAAAAATGCCGCGCTCCAAGGCACGTCCGACGTGCTCAATCTTTATGCGAAGCAAATCCAGGACGTGATCGCCCGCGACGGGTTCTACGTCCGGGTGCCCGCCGGAAAACAATTTTACCTCTACGTAACCGAAACCGTCGATCAGGCGAAGGGTTCGAGAGGCAACGTCCGCAACGAAGAAATCTGGAGGAACGAACATGCGCAGAACTGACCACATCGTCGCGTGCCTGGTCTTGCTGCTGGGTGCAGGCTGCACGTCCGCCAAAAAGAAACCCAGCGTGGCGGCGGCTCCGCCGGTCGCGCCGGTGTCCGGCACCGAACTCGACCAACACAACGTCGAAAAAGTCCGCACCGGTGAGACGCTGAAGGCGTATCCCATCGGCCGCTTCGTCGATCCGAACGACCCCAACGTGATGCACGAATCCCACGTCGTGTATCGGAAGGAGTCGGGCGCGAATTGGAACCTCGCCCCGAACGCTCCGACCGTGGTCCCGCTCGGCCCGGTGCTGGCGGTCGCCGATCCCTCCACGCAGCCGAACCCGCTGCCGGCTGAATTGGAGCAAAAGGTCGCAGAACAAAACCAGCTCATGGCTTCACTCATTGAGCAAAACGAAGCGCTTGTTTCCGAGCTGGCGAAGCTGAACAAAGACATCGCCGACCTGCGGCGAAGGGCGTCCGGCGGCACCGCAACCACGGAGGGGCGGCCATGACTCCCGAACCGAAAGCCGTTACCGAAGAAGAGACGGGCCTTCCGGTCGTGCTTCCCCCGCATCTTACCGAGAACTTCGAAAAGGCAGACCGTAATCTGCTCGAAGCCTACGGAACCAGTCCGGGCGTCACCGCATTGATCCGACTTTGGATCGCGTGCGGAACGTCACGGGGCGTTCAACGCGAGTTCGAACGCGCAGTCCTGAATATTCGCCGCAAAACCCTCAACCTGCCGGAGGACGGCGAATTCGATGAAGACTGCATCTAACTTTGAGCGACTCTCGCTCGAACAAGGTCAAGTGCCACTGGCGACCAGCCGCCTTGAGAAACACATGGCTGGGGAAAACAAGGAGGCAATATGCCATTAAAACAACAGATCGCCGATAAACAGGCGAAGGAACAGCCCACGCTTCGGCGTAACCCAGAGATCGATGCGAAGATTGATCGGTTCATCCAGGAGAACCCGAAGGTTCACGAGTATTACATGGGGCTCTCGAAAGAGGACCTGGTCCGCAAGGCGATACTCGGGAAGGTGCAACGGAGCGAATACTCCAACCAGCGCAATCAGGAGATTGTCTCCTGGGTGGAGGAGCATCCGGAAGTCAAAGCGCGGATCGAAGAACGCATCAAAAACATACCGGCCGACCGGCGTGAACGTGCGTTTGTTACGATGGCTCGGAGCGAAGCCGTCAAAGAGACGGTCAAGTCATCCCAAGGTCAGGGCGTCCGCGCCTGACGCACCTGTGGTCCAGTCGGCGGCGGGGGCCTCGGCTCCCGCCGCTTTTCATTTCACTCAATGCAATCCTCAGAGAAATTAATTTCCAGTCGATTGGTTGATATAGTTGGTCTCCGCTTTAGCGGCATATTCCCGACGGGAAAGGAGCCATCCATCCGGACATTGCGACATTGGACGAAAACGCGTCGATTTCCTTACCATAAGGTGGGGCACTTTGTTTACTACGATCCCGATGAAGTATCCGCGCATATTCGAGGCAAGCTTCAGATCCCGGCTGAAAACCTCGATACGGAGGTTGTGCGGCGCAAACGACCAAATTTGCCGGGAGGGCACCGGGAAGCGGTATCCTTGCCGCGGAAGCTCAGGGCGGGGAATACCCGATTTAAGATCGTCGAATTTGTGAACCGCTCAGGCGCTATTAGCTTTCGGGTATCCGGATGGCTGCGTGGAATTCGCATTCGACGGAATTTCAAGTGCAAGATCGAAGCCCAAAAGGAATTGGATGATCTCGAACTGAAGCGGATGGACACAGAAAACAGTCTGCGAACTGTGATCACCAGGCTCCCTCAAGAACAAATCAGGGAAGCTGAATCAATCTATCAGGATTTTGGAGCGCTCTTAATTCATCCGCTGCGCTTTTATGTCCAACTGGGGCTGGACACTCAAAAATCCCGTGAGCAGACGAAACCATTGGATGCTGCCGTGATCGCGTATGTTGCCGAAAAGTCTAGGGAGCATGCGAAGACAGTGATTTCAGCGAGCCAACTTTCTTCCATCAACCGAGAGATGAAGACCCTGAAGTTAAGGTTTCCTAATTCGATGGTCGCAGATTTTACGCCTGAAATCCTGACAAACTATTTTGAGCGAGGCGCTCCCTCATTGAAGACGTATAATAACCGGCGTGGTCTTGTTTCGACTTTCTTTAAGTTTGCGAAGCGGAATGGCTGGATTCGGGCGAACCCAGTTAAGCGGACGCGCTCCTTCCGTCTCATTCGCCTTCGCGGCTCCGCTACAACTTTGAGTGCTGAGCGAGTCTCCGACATGATGCACTTCTTGGAGGGGCATCGAGGCGGTGTTCTCGTGCCATACTTTGCATTATGCCTTTTTGCCGGCATCCGTCCCTGTTTTAAAGAGGGTGAGATGTCGCGGTTACGGCCTACCGCCATCAATATCGAAACCGGTGTGATCCATATTGAGCCGGTGGTCTCCAAAGTTCGCATGAAACGGTTGATCACCATTCAGCCCAACCTCAGGGCTTGGTTACAGGTATACCCACTGAACCGTTATTCGCTGATTCCTAAAAATATGACCGCGTTGCATCGGGCCATTTTCAAGACGTTTGAATTGTCCCATGATATACTCCGCCACACCTATATTTCGATGTTTGTTGGCAAGTTTAGGTCCATTGCGGAGGCGGCGCTTCAAGCGGGAAACTCCGAGGAAATTATCCGCAGGCACTACTTGGATCTGAAAAGCACGAATGAAGCGGAATCATTCTTTGGTATTTATCCGAGAATGATGCAGCTTTACAAAACCTAGGAGAATATTAACATTTGCCGAGGTTTAGTATGCCGCTTATAACTCAAGATCAACTTCGTGCCGCCTTTCAGGGCACCACCCTTCTGCGCTCTCGCGATCTGACTGCGCAGGGGTTTGACCGCGCATCACTGCGCCAGGCTGTGCAGGGCGGACTTCTCGAGCGCGCGGGTCGAGGACTTTATCGCACGCCCGAGGCGGACATCACCGAACACCACACCCTCGCGGAAGTCGCCAAACGCGTTCCAAACGGCGTCATCTGCCTTCTGTCCGCGCTCCGCTTTCATCAACTCACCTCGCAAAGCCCGCACGAGGTCTGGATCACCATCCACCACAAAGCTTGGCGCCCACAGCTCGACCATGTCGGGCTTCATGTGGTGCGTGCTTCCGACCCCGGACTGCGCGAGGGAGTGGAGGCGCATGTGATCGAAGGCGTGCCCGTGCAAATCTACAATCCCGCCAAAACCGTCGCCGATTGCTTCAAATTTCGCCACAAAATCGGTCTCGATGTAGCGCTCGAAGCGCTCCGGGAAGCCTGGCGCGCGCGCCGCGCCACGATGAACGACCTTGAACACTATGCCCGTGTTGACCGGGTGGCTCGGGTTATGAATCCCTACCTTGCCAGCCTGACATGACCTCCGAATCAAAGAAAAACCTGCCGGCGTCGGTGCGCCAACGACTGCTCAATCTGGGCAAAGACCGGAAGCAGCCCTTTGACCTCATGCTCGTGCGCTATGGCATTGAGCGGCTGCTGTATCGTCTGAGTCGGTCGCGGCACGCGGAAATGTTTCTGCTGAAAGGCGCGATGCTCTTTGCGATTTGGTCGGATGGCTCGCACCGGCCGACCCGAGACGTGGATCTCCTCGGCTTCGGCCCCAAAGACGATGAGGATCTGAAAGCGATCTTTGTGGAGCTATGCGGGCTGGAGACGGAGCCGGATGGACTCATGTTTTTGCGCGATTCTGTGGCCGTTACGTCGATCCGCGAAGAAGCGGCTTATCCCGGCACGCGCATCACCCTGGAGGCACGGTTGGAGAAAGTGCGCATTCCCCTGCAAGTGGACATCGGTTTCGGTGACATCGTCACGCCCAAGCCCGACGAAATCGACTTCCCGGCCCTGCTTGATTTCCCCGCGCCGCACCTGCGGACGTATCCGATCTACACCGTGGTCGCCGAAAAACTCGAAGCCTCGGTGCGCTTGGGTGAAGCCAACACGCGGATGAAGGATTTCTTCGACCTGTGGTTTCTGAGCAGGAAATTCGCATTCGAGGGCGAACTGCTAAAGGACGCGATCACGCGAACTTTTACCCGTCGCGAGATGCCTTTACCCTCAGCCGTCCCTGTCGCACTACGGACAGAGTTTGCCGTGCTCAAGGCGGCCATGTGGGCCGCATTCCTCCACCGCAACGCGCTCGCGCCGGTGGAGATGGCGACCGCCCTCGAAACGATCCGCACATTTGTGTGGCCGGTCATGGAGTCCGCGGTAAAAAACACGCCATGCGACAAAACTTGGACGCCGGAAAAGGGCTGGCACGCACCCGATACGTCGGGCTGAATATTTGGACAAGATTTGGCCAAAACCTTATTTCCAGGTTGAGTTTGTTGTGACTCGTTATACCTTCTTCTCAGTTCTAACTCACTCGTAACAATACAAAAGCACGGTTAACGAACCAGTTGTGTTGTCAGGCTTTGGCGGTTCGAATCCCCCCCTCTCCGCCAGTTTGCATCCTCCCAATCAGGGACAACTTCACCCAGATCACACCGCCCACCAGTGATTTGCATAACCTCATCAGAAAATGTGGAAACGTCCGTTTGGATAACCGTTCCCGATTCAGGACCCGTTTTCCCAACTTTTAGGGAAGCCAGTGAGGAAGGTAATGCCGCCGCGAGCATCGCAATACCCTTCCCCCAGCGACACGGTTTTCGGGTCGGTGTAACCGTCGGTCTGTTTCCAAGCGCCAGGCGAATGCCTGACGCTTGGCTGGCACGCAGGTGTTAAGCCGATCAGACCAGCTCGCACGCCCCTCCGGCGCAGGCGACGATGTCCTTTAGGCTGGTCTCGTCGGTATGTTCGCGAAGTTTCGTGTAATCCACGTGCTTCGGACGGAGTGCGTTCCACCGGGCGATGTCGGCGTCGGTCATGACCTCTTCGCGCGGGGCCTGCGCATAGGCCTTGTCACCGGCGTCCTGGAGCAGCGACACGCCCGTGAAGAGCGCACGGTTGGCCCAAATGAAATCCGCCACCGCATCCCATTCGTCGGCGCGCACCGTGCAGGTGTTGGACACGTTGTGATGAAGCGTCGACGAACGTGACTCCGGATCGCCGCCGGGGATGACCCACGACTGCTGCACCAGCATGACGAGTTGGAGGAATTGGAGCGCGTTGAGATCCTTGCGAAGGATCGCACCGGCCGGCGCCTGCACCGGGAACGTAATCACGTCGTCCGTCTGCGGGCTGTAAACCGAGGGCTCGGTCATCTGCGCATTGATCCCCTTGAAAAACGCGTAGATCGGTTCCTTGCGGTTGGCCTGCACGCGGCGGAAATAGTTGCGCGCATGGTGCGGGTGGATTCCCGACGCGGCATCTAGCAACAACGAAGCGGTGCCTTCAGGTTTGCAGGTGGTGATCTTGGCCGCGGGCTTGATGCCGATGGCCTCGGCGACGAAGCGGTTCGTCGCGCGGCAGAGATGGGAACCTTTGCGCAGGATCTCGGGATCGAAGAGGACGTTGGGATTGTCCATGAAACCGCAGATGGAAACACCGAGCAGTGCGTCATGCTCGTTGATCAGTCGCGTGACCGGCCCGAGATAGGGCATGTCGGTGTAGGCCGCCTGCAACGTGCCAATGGTGGCGGCCGAGACACACGCCTCGTAGAAACGCTCCGGAGTGGTCGCGGCGCGGCCGTTGATGGTAGTAAGATTGCAGTGCTGGAAGCCGGAGAGCCGAGTAGTGCCGGGCAAGTCGCCCTTGTAGCCCCACGCAAAAAGCTTTCCGAGTTCCTCGCCCGAAAGCTCCCAGTCGATGACCGGCAGCAGGTTGATTTCGGCGCAGGGATTGCAGCCGGCATCGGGATGGTCACAGAAGAAGAAACCGGGTTCGCCGAACTCCTTCTGCGCCTTGAAGAGACGGTGGAAATGCACCGCGTTGTTGGCATCGCGAGCGAGCACGGCGGAGTTGTTCGAGGCAGAACGCTGCGGATTGGTTTCGAACCAGTTTCCAGTCTTCGCATCCATCATCTCCTCATCGTCGGGGGAAAAGAGGCAGATTGTCGCCGAACGACGGATACCGCCCGCCAGCACGGCCTTTGCAGTGAACATATTGATATCATAGACCTCGATCGGGCGCAGCGCACGGCCGGCCACGCCGTCCAAGAGGGCTTCGATACGGGAAAGCGCCTGCTTGAGCGGGAGGTGTCCGGGAGCCTTGCCGCCCGAGGTGCGCAGGTGTGCTCCACGGGGACGGATCGACGAATAACTGAACTCGATTTTTTTGCCCTCGTAGAATGATTGGAAGAGCGCATGCAGCGCGTCACCCCAACCCTCGATCGTATCAACGACATGATAATGCCAGACCGGCAGGTCATGCGACGAAGCGCGCGTCGGCAACGGAGGCAGCTGGGCGATGTGGTGCTTCTGCACCGAAAAACCGACTCCGCAGCCGCTGAGGAGCAGGAAAAAATATTCACGGAAGAACTCCACTCGGTCGACGTTGGAGAAGCTGCAATTAAACATGCGGCTGTGATTTTTGAGGATCGCCTCACCGCCGAACTGCATGGAGCGCATGCTCGGCAGCACCCGTTTCGCCGTCACGTCGGCAAACACACTTTCGATCACATCGCCCAGCGTGCGGCCGCAGAGCGCTTTCGCCAACAAGGGGGCCGAGTCACCCGCCAAATCAACCAACGAAGCCGGCAGCGTGGCCGGCAGGCGTTGTTCGCGCCGGGAGGCAAAAAACTCCTGGTGCATCTCCGTCACACGTTCAACGCCCTCCGAAAAGGTTTCACGGCGACCCAGTTCGGCCCGATGGCGCGAGTATTTGGCCATCGCGATATAATCGGCCAGGCCGCTCTCGGGGTAGGCCGTGAGCCGGGTTAGCGAACGGCGTTCGCGATAAAGCATGTAGGCACGAGCGACATCCCAGTGGCCGGCGGCGGCGATGGATTTTTCCACCGCGTCCTGCACTTGCTCGATCGTGGGATGGGTGCCCATGCGATACTGGAGTTCCAGCATCTGCGCCACCGCCTCGGCGATTTTGGAGGCCTCGATGAAGCGGTCACTGTCCAAGCCGAAACAGGCGAGCATGTCGTCACGGTAGGGATTCTCGGTGTCCTCGGCATGCACCTCGCGGAAGGCGAGCGCGATGGCGCGGGTAACCTTGTTCTGGTCGTAGCGGACGCGGGAGCCGTCACGCTTGATCACCTCGCGGTCAGCGTAGGCGATGTGACGTTGCAAAACTTGGGAACCGTGGACGGGTTTGACGGAGACCGAGGCAGGGACAGAATTGGACATGGAATAAATGAAAATGACGTGGTTAAAGGCAGGGGATGGGGCTAGGATGGACCACGCTTAGAAGCATAGTCCGGCAGAGTCAGGTTCCGGGGGCGCAGGCCTTGGTTATACCAAGATAAAACGGCTGCGCGAAGAACATGTGAAACACAACAGATTGTGTCCAACCCGGCGTCAACCCACTACGGGTTGTGGGCGGCAGGGTATTAAAAAATTTTCTATATCCATGTAGGTATAACTGAAACCTCGGCCGATTTCGCGAATAGATCGTGTATTCGCACGCACGATGCTCAGCGCGGCACCTATCCATCGACGGACGCAAAAAAGGCGGGTCGTTTAAGACCCGCCTGGACGGTAAAAAATCCTGCCCTTTAGAGCCGCTGTAAGTGGAAGCCACCATCCACGTCGAACGCCGTGCCGGTGGTAAACGGAAAGCAATCCGCAGCAATCGCACTCACCGCGCGACCGATGTCCTCCGGCTTGCCCCAACGGCGAATGGGGGTGATCCCACGTTCGTCCTCAATGATAAGCTTGTCGTATTTGGCCTTCACCGCGCCGGTCATGTCGGTCGCGATCACACCCGGGCGGATTTCGTAAACATTGATACCGTCGTTCGCGAGACGGTCGGCAAAAAGCTTCGTCATCATCGCAAGACCCGCCTTCACCATGCAGTAGTCGCCACGGTTGATCGACGCGGTGTAGACAGAGATCGAGGTGATATTGACGATGCGCCCACGAAAACCTTCGGCATCGGGCGACTGCGAGAGCATCTGCTTGGCAACGAGCTGCGTAAGAAAAAACGGCCCCTTGAGGTTGATGTTATAGAGACGGTCGAAGCTCTCCTCCCCCGCATCGAGCAGGTCGGCGCGGACCGTGGGTGCGACACCGGCGTTATTCACCAGCAGGTCAATGCGACCGAATTGCTTCACCGTCTCGGCGACGAGCCGCTCGCGCTCCGCCGCCACCGCGATGTCTCCCTGCACGATAAACCCATCGCCACCCGCCGCCTTCACCAACGCAAGCGCCTCGGCGGCCGCTGCGGCGTTGCCCGCGTAATTGATCGCGATGCGATGGCCGGCCTTGGCCAGTTCAACGGCAATGCCGCGACCAATGCCGCGCGATGCACCTGTGACGAGAACGGATTTTTGTGACATGCCTCCATGCAACCCGCGACCACCAGTCCCCGCAAAAATAAAAGGCCGGCAAGACAGCACAGTCCCGACTGACGCTAGCACGGATCCGGCCCCGACAAGTCACAATAGATCGAATCAAAACCGAACCGATCGGCCAAACATCTGTCCGTCACTTAAGGCACATACGCCTTCAATCATCGAATCCATCCCATGACTATTAAAAACTCACTCCTTCTGACCATTCCCCTGTTCGCGCTTGCGCTCGCTGGCTGCTCCGAAAAAGCCAAGCCCACCCTTTCCGAACGCGCCGAAAGCGTGGTCGATAAAACCAAGGAAGTCGCCGTCGAGGCCAAGGATGCCGTCGCCGACAAACTGGTCGAATGGAAGCTCACCCCCTCCGACATCAAGACAGACCTTGAAAAGACCGGTCGCGTTGTCCGCGACAAGACCGTTGCCGTTGGAGCCACTGTGGGCGGCGTGATCGACAACGCCCGCCTCGTCACTGTCATCAACGGCAAACTCGTCGCCGACAAGGATCTCTCCGCCCGCAAGATCAACGTCGATGCCGACAAGGGCGTCGTCACGCTCATGGGCTCCGTCGCCTCGTTCGAACTTATCGGACGCGCCATCACGCTCTCCCTCGACACCGAAGGCGTCACCCAAGTCATCAGCCTTCTGACCATCGAGGCTCCGGCCGTGATGTAATCGACCGCTCGTCGTCTATTCACATTCAAATGCCACCCCAAACGGGTGGCATTTTTTTTGCGTCCGTAGCTACCGGCCCCGCACCGGTTGACCTCCTCCCCGTTGCATCGCGCGAAAGGCCGCCGGAGGCATTTCGCGCAACCGCATAAATGTCTTTGAAAAATGATACCGGTCGCAAAACCCCACCGCCGTCGCGATGTCATCGATCTTGCGATCACCGTGGTGCAGTAGCTCGCACGCGAGTGAAACCCGCCGCGCCCGCAACCACGCCATCGGTGTATCGCCCGTCTCTTTACGAAACAGTCGGATCAACGCCCGCTCATGCATCCCGGCCACCCGCGCCAGCGTTTCCAGTGTATGCGCCCCGCCCGGCTCCCGCTCGATATGCGCCTGCACACGCGCTACCCGCGCTTCCACCTGACGCTCGCTCAACACGCCCGCCGGCAATCCGCCCAACGCGAGCAACACCAGCGTTGACCACAAGACCCCTCCTTCCTCCGGCGTCTTCGCCCTTTGTCCACGCACACACGCCCGACGCATCGCCGCCGTTAGCGGCACTTCGTGCACCCCTCGTTCTGCCACCAGCCCCGGCACCAGCGTGAAATGCACATAGACCTGCGTCACCGGCATGCGCAGCTCCGCGCCAAACGCCGTATCCGGAGCGATCAACCATGCCTTGTCCGGACTCAACTCAACCGTCCGCCCATCCCAACGCACGCCGGCACCGGTCCCCTTCATCAAGTAAAGCCGCCAGTAGGGAGCAGCCAGATTGGGTGACGACCACCGCTCCAGTTCAGCGGTCACACACAACAGCAACCGCAACTGCAAATCCGCACACATCCCGTGCCCACGCTCCCTCGCAACGACTTTTTTGTTTTCAGCTATGGGCGCTTTTTGCACACAAACAGGTGACTTCTGTCCATTGGTAATCGAGCGGGCCATGAGGTATTATGCACATCCCGTCAGAAACCCTTATCCTGTTCAAGATTTCATCCCATGTATCGCCTTCGCTTCCGTCAGGTCCACCTCGACTTCCATACCAACGGCACGATCCCCGGCATCGGCCAAAAGTTCTCCAAGAAGAAATTCCAGGAAGCGCTCAAACTCGGTCACATCGACTCGATCACGCTCTTCTCCAAATGCCACCACGGCTACAGCTACCACCCCACGAAGGTCGGCACGCAACACCCGCACCTGAAGTTCAACCTGCTCGCCGCCCAGATCGAGGCCTGCCGCGAGATCGGCGTGCGTTGCCCGATCTACCTGAGCGCCGGCGTCGATGAACTCACGGCCATGCAGCACCCCGAGTGGATCATCAAAGACCGCGACGGCCGCTCCTATGACCCGCTCGAAGCCAGCTGGTTCAAACGCTTCCGCTTCAACTCCGGCTACCTTGACTATCTATGCGCACAGATCGAGGAGGTCGTTCAACGTTGGCCCGACAACGACGGCATCTTCCTCGATATCATCTCACCCTGGGACGACTACTCGAATGAATCGCTGCTCGAGATGAAGTCCCTCGGCCTCGACCCCTCCCGCATTGAGGACGTCCGTGTCCACACCCAGCGCACACTCCAACACTACTACGAGCGCACCACCGCCGCCGCGGGCAGCGTGCGTCCCAACACCCCCGTCTTCCACAACGGCGGCCACATCCCCGTCGGCGCGAAAAAATTCAACCTCTTCAACTCCCACTTCGAACTCGAGTCCCTCCCCACCGGCGGCTGGGGCTACGACCACTTCGCCTTCTCCGCCCGCTACGCCGCCACCCAGCCCCGCGACTTCCTCGGCATGACCGGCAAGTTCCACACCTCGTGGGGCGAATTCGGCGGCTTCAAACGCCCCGCCGCCCTCCGCTACGAATGCGCCGCCATGCTCGCCTACGGAGCGAAATGTTCCGTCGGCGACCAGCTTCACCCCAACGGCGAGATGAACCTCGACACTTACAAGCTCATCGGCGCCGCCTATGCCGAAGTCGAAGCCTGTGAACCCTGGGCAGACAACGTCCGCCCCGTCGCCCGCATCGGCCTCGTCAGCGCAGAGCAGGACCAAGCCCTCGCCCGCGGCCACCAAACCGTCAGCCCTGCCGACGAAGGCGTCGCCCGCATGTTGCTCGAACTGCACCTACCCTTCCTCGTCCTCGACGAAAATGCGAAGTGGGACGGCCTCGACCTTATCGTTCTGCCCGACTCACTCGTCCTCACCGCCTCCACCATCGCCAAGGTCAAGAAACACCTCGCCTGTGGCGGCAAACTTCTCGCGGCCGGCGGTGCGTTGCTCAACGCGGACAAATCCGCCTTCGCCATCAACCCCGGTGCCACGCTGCTCGGACGCTCCGCGCACAACCCGCACTACCTCGTCGCCACCGCGCTCACGCCCGCCGTGCCCGTGCGCGCCCCCATCGTCATCCACGGCGGTGCCTACGACGTGCGCCCCGCTGCGCGCACCAGCACCCTCGTCGAACGCCGTGCGCCCTACTTCAACCGCACCTGGGACCACTTCTGCTCGCACCAACATGCGCCCGACTCACCGGAAGCCGACGCTCCTGCCGCAACCTTGACGGCCAACATCGCCTGGTTCGCCCACGACATCTTCACGTGTTATCGCCAAATCGGACAACCCCTATACCGCGACTTCGTGGCCGCCGCCATCGATCACCTGCTCGGTGGAAAACTTCCTGCGGTGACCAGCCTCCCGTCCGACGGACGCTTCAACCTGCTCGAACAAGCTGCGGAAAAACGCTACATCGCCCACCTGCTCTACGCGCCCAAGTCCGTCCGCGGCGCCTCCGAGACCAAAGGCTGGACGCAACGCTCCCTCGAAATCATCGAGGACCTGATTCCTCTTCACAACGTGAAGGTCGAACTGCGCGCCCCCCGCCGCATCAAGACCGCCCGCCTCGTCCCCGCCGGTGAGCCGCTCACCTTCACTCAAATCGACGACGTGGTCACTTTCACCGTCCCCGAGTTTACCGCCCACGCGATGATCGAGCTCAGCTACCGCTAACTCCCTCACGACACAAATCGACTCGACTACATCCGGCGTTTCGCGCCGGGTGTGACGCCGTATTTTTGGCGATAGGCACGGGAGAAGGTGCCCACATCGGCAAAGCCGCAGGCAACCGCCACGTCTTGCACGGTCATCTGCGTTGACCGCAACATGCCTTGGGCTTGTTCCATGCGCAGGCGGCGCAGCAGCGCGCCTGGTGACTCGCCATAGCGTTTGCCGAAAACGCGGATGAAGTGCTCGCGACTCACGCCGCAGTGCTCCGCGACGGCCTTCAGATTGATGGCTGATCGAAAGTGATCGCGCAGGTAGTGACGTCCGTAGGCGACCGGATCATCTATCCGCGTGGCCGCCGCTTGATCGCGATACAACGCGACGAGCAACTGGTGCAACAAGTCGGTTTCCTGAAACCGGTCGCGGAAACTGCGATTGCTGAAGCCGGAGATCAACTCGCCAAGAATGGTTGCGGACTCGCCGTCGATCGGCATGCGCACGACCGAACCGAACTCGGCACGCAGCCGCTCGAACCACAATTTCAGACCGGCCAACTTGAAGGCCACATAGCGCAGTTGATACGGGACGGTCGCTTCGGGCGGATAGCCGTAGCGGGAGTCTTCGTTATGAGTGAAGAGAATCGCGGTGCCGGCGGGGGCGAGTTGTCGCCCGGAGGCTTCTTCGAAAAAGGCCGATCCAGCGATCGTCTGCTGCACCACGACATCGTCAGCGCTCTCGCCGCGGCGGTGGTTGTTGTAGAAATAACCCGCGCCGACCCTCGAGTCACCGCTAACACTGATGATGCGGGCAAACGGATCGGGCAGCGGGGGCTTCATTCTGAAATATCACATAACGCCGGTTCGATATCAGGCAATGCCCCTTTGTCCCACGGAGGTGCCCGGGTTTGGCTGAAGATGAAATTCAATCCTATGGCTACCTCTAAAAAACCCAAACTATCCGGTCACGCAGCGCACACTAAAAATGCCGCCATCCAAGGCCTTCCCGGCACGATATCGCGTCCGATCAAGATCACTATGTTAGGTGCGGGCTCCGGTTTCACCCCGCGTCTGGTCAACGACGTATTGCGCATTCCCGGCAACCAGGGCGGCGTGATCGCGTTGGTCGACATCGACCTCAGTCGCCTGCGCACCATGCGCCAGTTGGTCGCCAAGCTCATCGTCAAACTTGGCCAGGAGAAAAAATGGAAAGTGATCGCATCACCCGACCGCCTGCAGGTGCTCAAAGGCAGCGACTACATCGTAAGCTGCATCGAGGTAAGCGGCCTGGAATGCGTGCGTCACGACAATGACATTCCGCTCAAATACGGAATCGACCAGTGCATCGGCGACACGATTGGACCGGGCGGGCTTTTCAAGTCGTTGCGCACCATTCCGGTTTTCCTGGAGGTTCTGAAGGATTGCGAACGGCTGTGCCCTCAGGCGCTGGTCCTCAACTACACCAACCCGATGGCAATGATGTGCACGGCGGCGGGCCGCTCGTCATCCATGGAGGTCGTGGGACTTTGCCACAGCGTGCAAGGCACCAGCACTCTCCTCGCGAAATACGCGGGCGTGCCCTACGAGGAATTGGACTGGGAATGCGCCGGCATCAATCACCTCGCCTGGTTCACCAAGCTCGAGCACCAAGGCGTCAATCTCTACACGGACCGACTCTACAAGAAGTTCACCGCCGACCTCGTCGAGGCCGCGCGCGAACACAAGGCGGGGCTGACCAGCTACGATAATGGTATCGATCCCCATGCAGACGCAGCCAAGCCCGCCACCTACAAGGAAACCGATGTCGTGCGTAAGGACATGTGCCTGAATTTCGGCGCGTTTATCACGGAGAGTTCGGGGCATCTGTCCGAATACCTGCCCTATTACCGCAAGAGCGAAGCCGGTCGCACCTACCTGCGCCAAGGTTATGAGGGCGGTTCACGCTTCTATGCGAGTAACTGGCCCAAGTGGCGCAAGGAGGCGGACGCCTCCCGCCTCGCGATGCTCAAGGGCAAGGAACCGATCGACTGGGAGCGCTCATGGGAATACGCTTCATGGATCATCGAGGCACGCGAGAAGGACACGCCCTTCCGCATTCACGGCAATGTGATGAACAACCAGGGCGGCTCGGGACAATTGATCACCAACCTGCCCGCCGACTCCTGTGTGGAAGTGGCCTGCATGGTCGACGGCAACGGAATCAACCCCACGCGTTACGGGGCATTGCCGCGGCAGATGGCCAACCTGTGCGCAACCAACCTCGGCATGTTCGATCTCGGCGCGCAGGCCGTGATTGAGCGCAGCAAGGAAGCCGCGATTCACGCTCTGATGCTCGATCCGTTGAGCGCGGCGGTGTGCACCCCGGCACAGATCAAAGCGATGGCCTTGGAACTATTTGCCGTCGAGAAGGCGTATCTGCCGGACTACCGGTGAGCGAACGGAGCGCCCGCCCGTTCAGTGGAGCCCAAGATGCTCACAGGTGCTTGCAGAGAAATTCAATCCCGCCGTCACCGGGATTGAATTCGTGCGTGCCGGGGTGTTCTTCGTATCCGAAATTATCAGCCAGCCTTAAATCCGAATAGCGACTCGCCACTGCATGGACCAGCGGACGTGCGTGCCTCACATCAAACAGCGCGTCCTGCTGTCCTACTTCGATAAAGAGCGGACGCGGGCAGACCATCGAGGCGACTTCGGGATCGGTAAAGTGATTCACCGCATCAAACCAGACCCAGTCATCGTAGGGATAGATCGTGCGGTCGTTGAAGAAGCAGGATGACACCGCGACCTTGATCCGCGTATCCAGCGCCGCCGTGAACAGCGTGTAGAACCCGCCGTAGGACAGGCCCACCATACCCATGCGCTCGGCATCAATATCCTCACGGGAACTGAAATAATCCAGGGCGCGCTTCAGCTCAAAAATCTGCACCGCCGCCATCGATCCGCCGACCTGTTTAAAACCTTTGTCCACGGCCAGCCATTCGTGATCCGGTCCGTAGTTCTCCGTGTTCCACAACATCAATTGCGGGGCAAACACCGCGTAGCCCCGACACAGCACCCGACGAACCATGTCGTTGTAGTTGCACGAACCAAAAAAATCCGACGCCAGCTCCGGCGTCCCCTGCCCGCCGTGTTGCACGATCACAAAGGGAAACGGCCCGTCTCCGTGCGGACGAAAGAACAAACCGTATAAACGCACGCCGGGCAGCGCCTCGATCCACATGCGGGAAATCCGCCCGAGTGAATCTTCCGCCACGAATTCCTCGCGGCAGTGCGGAATCCCGGCAACAGGCTCTCCCTTGAGCGGCCAGCCCAGTAAGTCGACCAAGCGCGCACGATATTTCAACAAGGACGCTTCATACGCATCAGACGATGTCAGATCCGGCTGGAAATACTCATGGCGCTGGGTTGTGGCGATGCCCTGCCGCTGTTTCAGCAGCTGGCGGATCTCCTCCAACACGACAACCCGATGCGCATTGCCCGCATCGGGCGATTCACGGTGCAAACTCAGTTCATTCATATGCGCCACTTGGTTTCCCAAACGATAAACGTCCCTCAACTCACTCGATCCTCAGCGCTTCGACATGCCAGTCGAAGTAGAGATACAGGCGATACGGAGCGTAGACCGGCTTCTCCGGCAAACTGGACTTCCACCCGGCGGGTGCAACCTCGGGCATCGTCTGATCCACATCCTTCATCGCCCACGTATTCCGGGGAGCCGATGCCGCCACGACATTGACCTTCATCGGCTGTGAAAGTGGCGACGCATTGGTATCGATTTGATATCCCCATGGATCACGAATCGTTCCGTCGATGTTCACCAATTTATTCAGAAAAAACGACATCGCCGAAGCATCTTTACGGGCCGCCTTGTAGGCTTTGGACGCCAACACCGCGGCCTCCTGCGACTGCGCCTGCGGTTCAGGAATGCCGAAGTAAGGCCACAGATGATAACCCAAAGTCCGTTGATTGCTTAACTCATACGAAGGCCCTTGCCCGCCCCACAGCGGTCCGGGAAGGAAGTTGTTGTGCTCATTCGCGTAGAGCTGAATCGCCACACCGACTTGCCGCAGATTCGAGACGCCTTCCGCACGATAGCTGCTTTGCCTGACCTTCGACACGGTGACGATGAGGATGCCCGCAAGAATTCCGACGATGGCAATGACCGTGAGTAACTCCACCAACGTAAACCCTGCGCGTTTCACGCAAGTCGGCGTTGAGATTTTCATCATCAGTGAGCGTCTCGTTTTCATGGGGTAGAAGCCGGGTTTAATATTTGCGGTTGATCGTAAACGCCGGGAACGAATCCGATCGGAACGGCTCGACCGGGAAGCCCGCCGCATTGTATAAGTTGCAGGTTGGATTGTCGGCCCAGGCATAGCGAACGTATTTGGGCTGAGGAACATCCGCAGACCACACGAGGACGGTATCTCCGTCGATTTTCGCGTCGGCCCAAACCCACTTCTGATCCTCACCGCAGACGGAAAATCCCTGTAACGCACTGCCGGGACTGTTCAGAACGAGCGGCTTGGTGGCGGGAAAACTGGACTTCGGTTGATAGGTTTCGGGCAGCACCTTGGCCTTGAGTCCACCATCGACGTGCGAGAAATGCACCCGGAGTTTGCCTTGCTCGATGTCGGCCGACTCAAACACGGGACCAGAGAACGGGATGTTTTGGCCATACGTTTTCGCCAACGCGACAGCCGCGAGTCGTTGCCCGACATCCGTCTTGTTTCGGAAATGAATATCCTCTTCTTCGCCGATATCGATGAGCGTCGCCATGCCCGTATTCGGCAGCGCGAGCGCGCTAGCCTGCGCCTCGCGAATCTCCGCCCACTCACTGTCGCCGGGCTCGGAGCGCTTCGGACGATGGTTGGACAACTGGCAAAAATAGAACGGGAGATCGGGGCGTTTGAACAGGTTTCGCCAATCGGTGATGAGCAGAGGGAAGGTCGCACGGTATTGCCAGGCGCGACCGACATTCGCTTCGCCCTGATACCAGATCACGCCGCGCAGGGCCAAATGCCGTAGCGGATACACCATGCCGTTCGATAAATAGGTCGCCGTGTAATACGGCATGACCGGCCAGGCCGGACGCTGCGGATAACTCGCCAAGGCTCCCGCCGGCAACTCGGGGAATACCGACTCCGCTTTGGCCAACCACGGTGCCGTCAGCGGGATCGTCCAGCCGGCGGTGAGTTGACGCGCCTCGATCCCCGCCTTGCCGCCCGGACTGAACAGGCGAATGGCCAAGGTATTCGTTCCGGCGTTCACGTGATTACCGGGCACATCGTAACGCCGGTTGGTGGTCGGCGTCAGTTCGGGATTCATCGATGTTGAGCGGTCCGTCGTTGTTTCGCCGATCTTTTTTCCGTTCCAGTAAACCTCATCAAAATCATGCGGCCTGCCCAACATCAGAGGCAGATAAGTCCCCGCACGGTTCGCCGGAATATCAACCTGCGTGCGCAGCCAAAACACGCCGCTTTCGGGCAATCCCGCAGCAGTCAAAGAGCCGGGCATAGTCACGTGTTTCCAGTCGGAGGTCGCTACCTCGGGATTCGCAAACTCAGCCGGATTGGCGGTCGCGTGATCCTGCCGCTGGTATTTCGCCAGCCAGTTTTTGATCGCTCCGGGGAACGCTTGCAGCGCCCGATCTTCTTCCGTGCGTTGGGACAAAATTTGATCCTTCTTCGGCTTGAGCTCCGGATTCTGATCCATGCCCGCCGAGCTGATCCACGCCTCGGCCGGCGTGCCGCCCCAACTCGTATCAATAAGGCCCAACGGAATTTTCTGCGACGCCTGCACGGCCTTGGCAAAATACCAAGCAGCCGCGGAAAAACTCGGCGAAGTGGACGGCGATGACAGCACCCAGCGACCGCTGAGACTTTCCGCCTGCTCACCCACGGCCTGACGCTCCGGAACAAAGTAACGCAAACGCGCGTTGGTCGATTGCGCGATCTCCTCCTTGCCGCCGATCGACTGAATCAACTTGAACTCCATGTTGGACTGGCCGGAGGCGATCCAGACATCACCCACCAAAACATCGCGGACCGTGACCACCGCATCATCAGTCGACACCTGCAACTCCCCCGGGCACTCACCGCACTGACGTAGATCCAAGCTCACCCGCCAACGCCCGTCCTTGTCCGCCGTGGTGGTCGCCGAAAACGTTCTCCCCAGCGCAACGGTGATCTTCTTCCCCGGATCAGAGGTTCCCCAAACAACCGTGCTTCCCGAGCGCTGCAAAACAGCGTGATCCGAAAAAATATCCGGTAGCTTCAACGTCGATTTTTTCGGGATGAGCACCACCGGCACATCCTGCTCGATCCGCTCCAGCGACACGTCGTCCAGATAGATGGAACCGCGCGTGTAATAGGCGGAGAACTCGGGACTCAAAACCTTGCCGATGGACAGATTGGCCGGAACTTCAAAATCACAAACGACCTGGGTCCAGACCGAGGACAACTCACCGCCCAGACTGGAAAGGTCGACTCCCTTCGCCTGGAACTGAAGCGCCGAGCGACCATTTAAACCAAAAAACAATGCAGGCGCATCCGGCAGCGCTCCACCCGTTTCGTTGAAGAGCAGCACGCGCACAACAAACGCCGGCGACCCTCGCGCGACGGTGGCTTTGTCCGCACGCACCCAAAAGCTCAACCGATAGCGCTCACCCGGTCGTGGAGAGGGCCCGTCATACAGCATGTGGCCCACGGAAAAGCGGGCAAACTCATCCGACTTCAGCACCGCGCAACTCTCCCCCGAATTCGGCGACACCGAACTGATGGAAAACGTGCACCCCTTGTCCTTCGACTCGTCGGGCACAAAGACCTTCCAGGTGCCGGCCCCCTTTTCCAGACCCGGGTTCGAGATGATATTTTGCGCCGCCTGCAGGACAGGCAAAGAACACATCATGGCCAGGGCGGCCAATCCCGAGCGGAAGAAGTTCCGATTCAGTTTTTTGAGCATAGACATAAAAATAAGGGTCAGTTGGTGGAGCTCACGATGAAGGTTCTACAATCGGTGGGACGTAGTTCTCGGGACCTCCGAGTTTGATAAATTTGCCATACGCCACCCAAAGGCAGGCCGCGCCCACCAGCCCCAGCACGCCGCCGCAGACGAACGTGTAACGATAAACGTGCCCCGAATAATCCAGCAGCCCGCCGAGCAGGGTGGGTAAAATCATAAAGCCCACACCGGTGGTCATCCCCATCGCCGAAGAGAACTGGGCAAACTTGCTCTTCGGAAACAACCTCTGACCGAGCGAAGCTGTGGCCGTAAAAAAGGTCCCCGATAAAACACCATGAAGAACAAACGCCACCATGAACGTGTTGACCGACGTGGCAAAAAAACCGCCCCAGAGCATCGCGACGGCATAAAGTAATATGGAGTAAATGCTCAGACGCAGCGGATGAAACCGATCAGCCAAAGAACCGAGAAAGTAGGCCACACTGAGCGAAATCACGTAGGTGACGACCAGGCACTTTCCATAGGTGTCCAAACCCATGCCGATACTCTTCGCGTAAAAAACGCTGAAGACGTTGACCGGATTGGGCGCGATCATGGCGAGTGAGTAGCCGCCAAACAGCCAGAGATAAAACGAGTGCCCGTAGCATTCCCGGACATAGGTTTTTATCTCCATCATCGGATGCACACCTTCCACCTTGGCTTCGGGTGGTGGGTAGACACCTTCCTTCACGCGCAGGCACATCATCATGAACCCAACCCCATACAACACCCCGATGCCACCCATGATCTCGATGTAGTGGCTCTCCGCGTGCCCCATGATCGAATAGTTAAACAAGATACCCGCCAACAAACCGACACCTCGAAACAGTCCGAAGAAACGGCCGATGACTTCGTGGGGAACCGTGTCGTTGACCAGACCGCCAAAGACGGAATTCGTCACCACCGAGGCGATTTCGAAAACCGTCCACAACAGGGAAAAGATCGAGATATTCAACACGATCAAACTCGGCGCATGCACTCCCAGCGCCCCGTGCAACGCGTCCGCCAACTTCGGAGTCACGCCCAACAACATCATCGATACCGCAGCGAACGGTGCGGAGATAAACAGGAACGGAATACGGCGCCCCCAACGCCCCCGATGACGGTCCGATTTCACGCTGATGATCGGTCCCAAAATCATGCCAATCGCCGCCGGAAACGAACCGATCAACGCGCCAACAATGAAGTCCGACGCGGACATGGCTTTCAACATGAGCTGCGCCACGGGAAACACCGCACGGTCCTTGAGTTGCCAGGCAAAATCGCCCCACAGCAGCCAGAAGAAAAGCGCCGCCAGCCCACCGGTGGAATAGACCAATGTGCCAATGCGCCAGCTATTGGGCGCCTTGCTGGTCGGACTGGATGGTTCGTTGCTCATTTTTGAAACGGCACCAATTCCAGCCAATCGAGATTCATCGGACCGTTGCCCAGATTCTTCAGCGCAATGCGGCGCGTGCCGGCCTCAAGCGCCAAAGCAATCGGCTTAGCATTTTGCGCCAGCCAGACCTCACGCCAATCGCCCCGAGCACTGCTCCAGCCACCCGTCGCCGGAAAGGAAAGCACACCGTGCAATCCACGCGTAGCCACACCATCGATCGTCAACGAACGCAGCGCTTCGCCCGCATCACCCCGGCAATACCGGAGCAACAATCCATAGGTTCCAGCCGCCGGCACATCAAATACCCACGCCACCTCTTGCTCATCGTGATCCCACCTGCGGATGGCCGTGTCACCCGAGGCATCGGCCTTCGGCGTTAGCTCAACATTGCCGCCCGTCTCCAAAACGAAATCCTGCGCTTCCCGGCGAATGGCGCGATCCCACTGAGGTTCACGAGAAGCCGCAGCTTCTTTGACGACCACCGAATTCAGCTGAATCTTGGCCTGTTCAAGCAGGCGAACGTGATAAGAAATACGCGCATCCGTCGTAGATTCGACCAATTTGATACCTATACGAGTCGGTTGCTGTCCCAACGGCAGACGCTCATTGATCACTTCCTCACTGATCAGGAATGCATCGCTGGCCTCGACTGTGACCTGAATCACCTGTCGGCCGTCCGACACCTCAAAGGAGTGCGGCGAAATCATCTTCACTTTTCCAAAAGTAATGAGAGCCGTCTCAAAGCTCTGCGGCGTTGAAAACACAACCGCATCCGAAACATCGAGCGAAGGCTCCGGCTGGCGCGTGAAGACCAGCGTGCGCTTGAGCGCCTGCAATACAGGGACTGCTTCATGGTAAGCTGCCGTCAGATCCAACAGATACGTGTCCGCCTCTTCGGTGGCGCTGACGACAGTCATCGTCCCCTTGGCCGAGGCACCGGTGTCCTGTAATTGCCCCGCCACCACCGGCACGTCGTGCCCGTAGGAGTTGAGCACTTTGCTCTCATAGCGACTGGGGCTGAAGGTGCGCGCCGTGTAGTCTTCCGCACCTGGATCAGTGAGCAACGCCGAGCCCTGCACGACCAAGACATACGAACCCACATCGTTGTGGTTGTGAAATTCGTTATTATCCCCGCCCTTGAACGCGACGCCCCATCCGCTGGTGCGGGACGGATTGGGCGTGCGACTGACGACAATGCCTGCGTCCGGAAACCGATCCCGCAAGGGCAATGGGAGCACGGGCTCCACCGGTGCCACGGCTACTTCGTCACCACCCGGAAAGACGCGCGCCATCGTCTGATAAAGCATGGCCCCGTGACCATGCATCGCAATTCCGTTGACGGCCGTCAGAGGCAACACGTTCCCGCCCATATGACGCGAAGCCAACGCATTCACCCAGAACTCGGGCCGGATGTTCGGCAAATTGTCGGAGAAAGCCGGATACACTCCGGGAAGGATTTCCATCCGATGGGGGAAGCTCAGAATCGGTTTGATGATTTCGGGCGCGAGCAGATTGATTTTCCAATCGCTCGCCTGCCCGATCGCATCCGCCATCAGCACGTAGTGGCCCACCCCGTAGGTCCAGTAGACGACCCCCTCGCTGCAATAACCATCCGGCGGAAAGCCGCTCAGGAAATTCGACGCGAGCAATTCCGCCGCGCCAACATACCAGGCCCGCTCGGTCGCATCGGGAATCAGCGTCAGCGCGGAACCAATCACGCCGGCATGGCAAACCGCATTCCAATTCCCCGGCCCCCACATCCACCATTCGCGTGATCCCTGGTTCGTTCCCTCAACTTGCGCCCGATAAGGGTCCCACACCCGATACTTGATTTGTTGGCGGATTTGCGCGCGGGTTTCCGCAGTCAATTTATCGCCCAGCAGTTGGTCCACCGTGGCCAAGGTCCAGGCACGCATGGCCGCACCCAAATCGATAATCGGCTGGCCGTTGTAGGACTCCAGATTGCGGTCATGAAACGACGGTGTCCACGAACGCTCCTCAAAAATGGCCGCCAGCTGCGCCTCGATCGCCGGGAGATAACGGCCTTGATTTTCGATGCACTCGGCAACCGCAAAGTTGGCCAGCCGCTGGGTGCTCACCGGATAGGCCGCATTCACCGCGTCGCGACTGCCGGTCAACTTGTAGGACATGTAGATGTCGTCGGTGATCAGCGTCATCGGCTCCGCGAGCATACGCTCGGCCTGGACCAGAACGGTTTGCTTATTGGGGAAAGCCGCCCAGGCCGCACGATCACCGATGGATGGGCCAAACCCGCGGGGAACGGGACTCAGCCGTTTCGCAATTTCCGCGACACGCTCAGTGCTCGGCACTCCCTTGAATACCCTGCGGGGGGCAATGATCGTCTCAAAAGAAACTCCCGCGTCACCACCCACGTCGCCCGCCGAACCCACCGTCGTATCAGCAGACAACACGGTGCCTCCAAGCACGATCAGGCCGAGCTTTAGCAGAGTGGTGACGGGGTATTTAAAATTTAAAATCATAAGACGTGAATTTCCTGCCTGAAGCCATGCCGCGGCCACTGTCCCGCCAAGGAAGCCACCACTAACCCAACTCAAAAAACTGAATGGCCACGCGAACCTTGGAACTGCGCAGGGCAACACCGGCTGTGTATCCCGAAGGCCACGACCGGCCGGCAACCGAGCGCGACCCTCGTGTGATTATTGGGGAGCGCTCTCGGTTAGGACGAAGTCGTCCAATTCGGCTACCACCACATTATTGATGAACGAATGCACCCATACCTTCATCCGAGCCGAGTCTTTCGGAGCCACGCCCTTGAGCGTGTATTGCTTCCAGTCTTTGGCTCCCTTGGGAAGAGTCACCTTGATCTCGTTGTTGAACTCGGAACGGCTGAGCGCCTGGTTTTTTTCGTCGTAGAAAATCAGATACACGGCGAGCCCCTCGCCCTCCAGATTACGCGCCCAGAACTGAAGCGTGTAGTCCCTGTCTGAAACCGCTTTCTGGGTGGTTGAATACAGGCCGCTTCCGGCCGTCGTCGCACGATCCTCAACGCGCAGGCCGGCCTTGCCCCCATGAGCAGCTGCCGCCGTCGCCGACGACATGCCGTTGTCGTTGGTCGACCAACCGGAGAGACCTTTCTCGAAATCAGCGTTGGGCAAATCGACAACTTGGTCGGCACGCACCAAGCCCGATGACAAGATGAGCAATAAGGGGATTCCCCAAATCAGTTTTTTCATTTTTAGAAGCGACGATCTGCGTGTTTAGGAAAGGCCTTACTTACGGCTCCGGATGTGGCGGCGCTTGAGCACCACCGCGACGGCCATCATACCGCCCAGGATAGAGGCGAAAGTCGAAGGCTCGGGAATCGCGATAAGCGCGATTTGATTACCCAGATAACTGTAATCGATTCGGTAACCCGACTGAAGGCCATTGATGGAATTAAACTCCGTGCCGGTCAGCGACGTATACCGGGCGATGACGTAAACGGCATCATCCAGCAATCCGGAGGTAAGGGAGATGGACCCATTGGTGATATCCAGGCCGGCCGCCTCGATGAAACCAGATACTCCGCTCCCTGCGGCATCGATATTAACGGTGATCGTCTGCGACAAAAGCAGAGTGAACGTCGGCAGCGCGGTCGTATCCAAAACACCGGTCGAACCCAAACTGATGCCGGGACTATCGGCAAAGGACACTCCGGAACCCATCACCAGTTTGCCCGAGCTCACGTTGATCGCCCCTTGAACACCGGCGATAGAATCAACCCGCAGCACACCGCTGGTCACCTCGAGTTTACCGACGCTTCGATTCGAGGTCAGTGTTGCCGGGTTGAGTCCAGTGGCGCTGCCTGCATAGCGGAACGTCGAATCGGCGGCGATCGTGCCGGTGCCGCTCAACACATTTGCGGTGCTGGCACCGCCACGCGCCTCCAGCACCAGTCCAGAGCCGACATCGGTGGTCACATCGGTGGTATTCAGATTAAACGCATTCGCCACGATGACCCCGTTGCCCGAAAACGTCCATGTGGTCGGCAAAGAGCCTTTGTTGGGCGTCCAAACACCGCCTGAAGCACCGTTGCTCAGGTCGAGCGTAAAGCCATTGGTATCGATCCCGAATTGGCTGACGGAACCCGCGTTGCTAAAGCCGGCTGCGGACGGCTGGGCCGCGGCGCTGGCGAGATTAAGGTTGGAGCCCAACTTCAGGATCGTGCCCCGCGTGTCAGCCTCTCCATCAATGAAGCTGAGGGCACCGATGGAGTTACCCACCGCCGTGCTGGTCACTGTTTTCACACCGCGCCCACGCAGCACCAATCCGGCCGACAAGGTTTGATTGGTGGAAAGCGACTGGTCGCTAAATGCGTTGAGTGTCACGGCCAAATCACTGTCACCCGAGGTCGGGTTGTAGACGAGGCTCGACCCATCGAGCACCAAAATGCCTGCCGCACCATTCCTCGTTGTCGAGACGGTGCCACCGGTGATGTTCAGATTGCCCGTAATCTCCAAACGACGATCCCCCACGAAGCCACCAAACGGATTATCGATCACCAACGAGCCGGATGACATCGTTAACGAGCCATTAACCATGCTCGTGGTCTGAGCCGCACCCGACACCTTGTCCAAAGTCAGCGTGCCGCCCGCAATCGTCAAGGCACCCGTATAAGCGCCCTTGTTCGAATTGTCCGTCGCACCGAGGACCAGTTCACCATTCGCGCCTAAAGTCAGTCCGGCTCCACCAACGCTCAGCGTCTTCACGCCTGAAGCACTCGTCACAACGATCTTCTCCGTGCCCGCCGAGGCCCCCAAGCTGAACGCATTGGTGACGGTGAGGTTGGTTTGAATATCCAGCAGGTTAATCGCGCCGGCCGTGGTCTGGTTAAATTCCAGCGCACTGACCGTGCCGCTCGCCCCACTATCATAGGCAACCGTGCGCGTGCCCGTGGTAACATCGCTCAAAACGGCCGTATCGTTGACTCCAGGTCCACCAGCAGGCGCATCGACCGACCAATTCGCGCCGCTCGACCAATTGCCCCCGGTATTGGCTGCTCCACTGCCGTCCCACGTATAGGTGGTTTGGGCGAACAACGCAGCCGAGGTAGACAGCACGAGAGATAGGGTAGCTAAGCTTTTCATAAACAGGAGGGGATTGGGTGAGGGGTTAACTGCTTTTCATTACATCGTATATGCCTGCAACCTCACAACCTTGGACAAATTAACACTGTTGAATTTGTAAAAACTAGGCCGATACTCACTCCAGATGAGCACATCCCCGAACCGAGTTACCCTTCGAGATATTGCGCGACGTCTACGGCTCTCCCATTCGACGGTATCACTGGCATTAAAAAACAATGTGAAGATCGCCGAAAAAACCCGAAACCGGGTGAAGGCAGAGGCGGAGCGTTGTGGTTACCGGCCGGAACCCATGCTCAGCGCATTAGCGGCCTACCGGCAGATGAAGAAACCCCCGATCTATCATGGGATGATCGCCTGGCTCTCCAGTCACTCCACCTCCACCGAAGATTTTTACCGCACTCCCTATCCGGAGAATTCGCTGTATCGACAATACTATGACGGAGCCTGTCGCCGGGCAAATTCCCTCGGTTATCGCGTTAAGGAATATCCACTCAATAAGGATGACATGACTCCAGAGCGTATGTCCAACATCCTGATCGCGCAGGGCGTGCAGGGCATCATCGTCCCCCCACTCTCTTCCCTTGGACAACACATCAACATGCGTTGGGAGTTATTCTCTGCCGTGCGGTTTGGCTTCAGTCTGGAGAAACCCCAGTTGAGCGTTATCAGCAGCGCACAATACAGAAATAGTCTCATTGTGGTGAAGAAACTGCAAACACTGGGCTACCAACGCATCGGCTTCTTTGGCAGCCATGAGTTCGATGACCGCACCGATGGGAACTTCACCGCCGGCTATCGTTCAGCGCTCAAGAAAATGCCGCACTCCTGCCACATCCCGCTTTTGCTCACGGAGGAGGGTGCCCGCCTGAAGGATACGCTCACTCGAATCCGTCAATGGATCACAGAGTGGAAAACTGATGCCGTCGTCTGTGTCACCGGCATGCAGGATGAACTCATCCAAGCTGGTTACCATATCCCAGACGACATAGCCGTCGCCCTGCTTACCCATAATAAAGGAGTGAAGGGATTCGCCGGCATCGATGAACAAGGATACCGCACCGGATCGGCAGCCGTGGACTGCACCATCAATATGATTCACTGCGGTGAACGCGGCATCCCCGAAATACCCTTTCAAATGCTCATCGAAGGCACATGGACCGACGGACCAAGTGCACCGCCCACGCGATGACGAACTCAGCTACCACTGAGCGAACCCGCCACCTCAGGCCCCCCCCTAGGTCCTCGAAAATCAGGCCAACCGCGTAAGTCCCGGCGGCAATCGCCGGGGCTCTGCGCCCACCCGCACCCATACATCGAAAGCCGACGGGTTTTCCACCCACCATCCGTCGGCCGAAAACCGCAGCCGACGCATGGCCTCGGAGTAGTCATACACCTGCGCGTTGGTCGCAAACCACACCCGATCCTTCTCCGCCGACAACCGGACGCAGGTCCTCTCAAATTTCTCCAAGCGCCCCACCTCCGCGAACTCGAAGCTATGCCCATAGAGATGCAATAATCTCAACTGCGACCAGCGCGGCTCGTCGAAGAACCGTGTGAACATGGCTTCGTCGGCGATCTTCTCGTGTCCGGTCGGATGCCACTCCAGCCAGTCGGCAGGCAGACCAAAATCCGGGGTCGGTCGGTTGGTCCGTGCGTAAAGCAGCCCGGCGGCGGCCACGAGCCGCTTCACCCGGTCATCATAATAGCTATACGGGTAAGCCAACCCCCGCATGATCATGCCCGTAAGCCGCTCCAATTCACGTCGATCATCCCAGACCTCGCGCAGCACCGCTTCGTCGGGCAGTTGGGTTAGGTAGGGATGCGTAAGCGTATGCACTCCGACTTCATGCCCTGCGTAGAGCGCAACCAACTCATCCGGTGACACCCGATCCGGACGTCCCAGAAACGTGGAGTTGAGATTGAAGGTCGCTCTGAGCCCGTGCCGATTGAGCAAGGCCACCAGCATGCGATCTTCGCTTCGCCCATCGTCAAAACTGAGCGTAGCCGCGCGTGCATGACCACCCGGCCAACAGGTGAATGTTACGCGAGGTGCAGCCGTAGTAGCGGGAGCATTATTCATTTTTGAGCGATAGCCACCGAAGCAGGCGGAGCCCGGTCGATCAGGTAAATCACATCAACCGGTTTGGTTCTGAGCGCAGGATCCTGGATTGAGTAATCAGGTCTACCGTCGCGCACGATCACCAGAATCCGCCGTCCCGGAGGCGCCGGTTGCAAGCTGCGCTGCACCATGGTCCATCCGTCGGTCGTGCCCACCGCCACCTCGACCGTGATACTGAACGGACCATCCGACGGAAACGGAAAGCCTTCTTCGCCGCTGGGCACGACCACTGCGGTCGCACCGCCCACCCTTAACGCCAGCTTCAGATTGGAAAAATTCACGACTCGCATCGTGTTGAGCGGATGTGCCTCCAAAGACTGATCCAGTGCCCGCCCCTGATACGGCAGCGGACTGCCCTCAGGTGCCGGTGCCAGCACCACCAATGCACTGGCCGTGCCGCTCGGCAGCGCAACATTGGCAACCGGCTGTTTGCACACAACACCGTCGACAGTCTGATCTTTATACAGGCGCAGCGACGAGGTCTGGTGCTTAAGCGACAGCGCCCGGCCCAGCACAAACTCGCCCGCTTGGGCGGCGACATAGGATCCGCCATCCGCCACCCACAAATCGGTCACCGCTCCGTCCCAGCTCATCAACCGTATGATCATTCCCGACGCGGACGCCGGATTATCTTGGGCGCGTAACGACGGTGCCAACGTGAATAAAACGGCACCGATGAGTAGTCCGAAATGTCGAAGGGTTTTCATATGTCGGAGGGATTCAGCCAGCGAAAGGAAACCAGTTTAAAGCGGCGGCCAAAGGTTCGGTTGGTCAGATTCGTGGACGCAGGTAACAACGCATCCTTAAGGTCACTGCTGTTGAGTGCCGGGTCGGTTCCGTCCACGTATTCCGGAACACGCTGAACAACCGCCTCACACCACGCCCGACCGGTGATATAGCCCGCATCAGCCGAGGTCAGCAACGGATTGACCGTCTCGCCATAAGCACGGACCAAAAAGGTGTCGGAGCGGGCCGAGATGATCGGTCCGATTGTCGAGAGGATGTCGGCCTGGGTGAGAAACTTCGGCGCGAAAGCCGATCTCGACCGATGCGCCGCCGTCGTATTTGAAATGTCATTACGCATATGATCCAGATCCCAGCTTTCCCCGGTGCTGGGTGCCGAGGTGACGTAATTGGATTTAAAGGGAGCCGTGGTCCCTAGATTCGCGGCGTCACCGGTCGCCGTAGCATCAATCGCCGCCTGCAAGGTTCCCTTCAATCCGGTGGCGTCGGTCGCCAGACGGCGGTTTACAAAATCGGCCAGCGAGAGAAATGGTCCGCGCTTTTTCACTTCGGTCACGATGTTGGCAGCCAGCTGCTTGATCTGGGCCTCCGAAAGTTGACGGTATCCCTGCCATGGCGTGGCGAGCGCGCTGTCTGCGGTAGGATTGGCAAAACGGGAAAACGCCGCCTGCAGCGCCGCGCCCGCTCCCCGTGTCTGTGGATTGTAGGCGAGCTGGTTGACTCCCCCCAGCACAGCCCGCCAGGCCTGCTCGGATGTGGAGTTGATGTTGAAGCCACCGGCAACCATCAGATTGGCCGCTGCCTGATTGAAAGGATCGGACGTCGCCACGGCACTATCATAGCGAAGCTGGTCGACGGACGGCGTCGCACCGCCGGTTTTCGGATGATAGCGTAGCCGGGAATCGGGCAGCGGCGTGCCATTATCCACCTTCGCCTGCGTCCAACTCGTCAACGCGGTTGCCGATGGAGCCACGCCTGTCGGCACCGACGAGAAAAAATACCGGTCCCACAGCACACGGTTCAACTGCCAGGACAGGTCGTAGTAGGTATTGATGCGACTGGTCACCATCTGAGTCGACGTCGAGGGATGCGTATCGGCCGTGGTCAGCACGGAGGTGCGCGGAATGCGGAAATCCGCCAAACTGTTCCCGATCGCATACGCCGGATTCGCCCCCAGCAAAGAAACCGGCGCATGCTGCAACTGCCCCACTGAGATCAAACCGATTTCCGGTGAAGGAAATTCCCACAGCGTTGTATTGGTCGGCACATTACTCGCCGAAACGGCAAGCGATGTTCCGGTCGAGGCTCGGGCCGTTGTCGTATTGAAATCCGGCCAGGTGGAGAACGCCCCGAATCGTCCGGCATAGGACGAACTGTAGCCCCCCGTGCCTCCCGTGGTCGTTGTCCAACTGTCCTGCTTGGTGCGCGCCATGAGCGGAGCGCGTGCGTTGCCATGGGCGATCCATTGCAACTGCAGGCCGCTGCCACTATCAGGGAAATTGGACCGCACCCGAAATCCAAAGCGAAGATCCGCCGTGGTGGTGTCGACTTCCAGTGGGCGCGCTGCAGACAGCGTTCCTACATCAGCACCTACTCTCTGGGCCACCCCATACCACGCGGTGAGCGCCGTCTCCGGATCCTGCCCCGTCGGCTGCACCCCTGTCGCATCAAACGCAGCCAGAACTGCGTCGATCTCCCCACCACCGAAAGTTGCGCGGCTGCCATCTGATTTAATGGCATACACCACAGCCAGAAAATCCCTGGCCGCATCCGCGGCATCGGCCAGAGACGCGCCCGTATCCATCCGAGCACTCGCGTTCGGGTTCAATCCTTCGACCAACTCGGTGAATCCCGGCTGATATTCACCGTTTGCACCCAGCATGAACACCACACTTTCACCGGGCTGAATCACATTCTGACAGCTGAGTTTGAAACGATAGTAAGCCGTGCTGCCCGTCGACGACGTATCAAAAACCGCCCGGTGCATCTGCAACGTCGCCCGCAAGGGCCCGCCCGACGTGCCTTCATGCAATTCCAACTGACTCTTCGAGCGCACGCCCATCGCCACTGTGTAAACCCCTGCACTCAGCGGCACCGTGTAGGGGTTCCAGAGCACCACGACGGGTGACAGATTGAGATATATCGGCGACGGATAGGTTCCTGGCGGCGCAGGATTGACAGCCCCCGGACTGGTGAAATCAAAGCCCAAACCCGCATAGGTAATCACGGGATTGATCCCCGCCTGATCGTAAAAATAATGAGTCCCCGACGAACCTCTCACCGGCGGCGCAACCGCCAGCGTCGCGCCCGGAGAAACCTCGGTGCTGCCGAATGCCCGCAGCAACCCCCATGTCGGCACGCCGTAGGAATCCGCCCCGCTGTTATTCGGCGTGAACAACCAGTTGCGACCCGCGGCCGGCGCATAGGCGGCACCACGCGCAGTCTCGGCCGCACGCGGTGCATCCGCGGCCAGCGCCCGGTTCAGATCTTTTTTCAGTCCGCCTTGCGCAACATCCGCCAGCACCGAGGAGCTGAGCGTCGACAGATCATGAAACCGCTCCCGGGCTGCCGCATCCGTCACGGCGGAATCACTCGCAACAAATGAAAGCTGCGGCCCCGAAAGCACGCGTTCCAAGTTGGGCGACAGCGCGGGGTAAACAGAACCAAGCGATGAACCGCCACCCTGCCGGTCCATCCATTCACCGGCCGATCGCTGGGCGACCACAAAACTCGATCCTTGCTCACCCGCCGCATCCGCCAGATGCGGATTATAAAGATTGATACGTGCTTTGACGTTTTCGTCCCCCGCCCACCAAGCATAGCGCCCGACCGTCGTATCGGCCGTGCCTCCCAGTCCCGGGATTTGGGAGGACGATACTTTGAGGTTCACCAAGGGCGCGGCTACGTAGCGCGTAACATCACTGCCCGTGCTATTGGCACCGACGAGCAACCGCCACCCTTGGGTCGACGTGCCCAATGCAGACAGCGCATCGCTTCCCGTCGCCAGTGCGGTCACCGCTCCCGTGCTGGCAAAGGAAACCCCGGAGACATTCTTGTAAGGCGGGGCTTCGTTGGTCGCCTCAAACGAGGCGCCTTCATTTCCGCTCACCAGCCAGTTGAGCAGAACCGGCGCACCGGTGTTCGCCGAGGGCGCGTTCTCATTTCCCCACACGCCCACCCACTGCCGCTTGCCATCGGCTGGCACGGCCACGCTGTTCAGATTACTCGCGTCACCGAGATCGGCCCGCGCCGTCACGCGTTGGTCGGGTCCGGCGTATTTCTGCAACTGACCCAACGCGACGTTGAGCGCCAGCAGCGCATTCTGGCGCGCCTGGGCCAACTGCTGACTGTTGCCCGCCACCTGGGTCTCCACCCGCGTCAGCGAAGCCAGCGAAACCAACAGCAGCACCAGGAACGCAAGCAGCGTAATGGTGATCAACAAGGCAAAGCCCCGCCGCGATCCAGCGCGATGGATACCTGGGGGTTGCACTCGGCTAAAAATCATGGGGTAGAAAAGGGGGATCGTCCGAGAAGATAACCGCCGGACGCACGATCACGCGTCCGGCGGTGCCATTCATTAAGGCGTAAGCGTGAGTGACGAGGCGGCCACGGCATTGCCGACAGCCTCGCTCACCAACAGCGCACGACCATAGATACGAAGTTCGCTGATTAGCCCCGAAACGCGGGCGGTTGTGTCACCGTTGCATTGGGCCAGCGTCGGGCTGAAACGCCCCCAACCAAACTGGCGCGTGTTACCCCCGTCTTGCAGATGACCGTCCACCACCACGAGGATCGTATGCGGCCCCGCATCAACGATAATGGAGACATGATGCGAACCTGTGCTGAGCGGATCGCTCGCCCACTCCACTGCTTGACGTGGATCGCCCATCTTCAACGTGAGCCGACGGCCCGCGTCCGAGGTGATGCGCAGTCCTTCACCGTTGGCGTTGATCGTATCGAACAACACGCCGCCGTCTTCGGGCAAGTCGCCCAAATCAAAATCCAAGGTGAAGCCGAAACGCGTATCCTCCGAAGGTTTCGATCCGCCCAGATGCCGCCAGCGGAACTCGGGCAGCACCGGCATCGGATCCAACACCGGAGCCGGCGCGGACACATGGACGAGCAAATCATCCTCCGCAAAACCCGCGATCTCATGCTGGCGCAGGATCGTCTCGATCAACTTCGGCTCGATGGCATGGACACGCGCAATGGTCTTCTGCGTCTCGGTGACCCAAAAGCGCCCGTTCTCTTCGATCAGATCGGGATAACTGAGCCGCGCGGCAGGATCATCGTCGTAGAGGAGGATTTCCGGCTCCGACCACACGATGATCTTGCCGCGGGGTGAATCGACTTCGCGCCCGGCAGTGATCCACGCCGGATTGCGATCTTGGTAGGCCTCGTGCCCGACCCAACGCGGGCCGAGCGACGTCTTGATCGGGCCGCCTTGGTTATGGAACCAGTAGAAGTAACGACCTTCAGACGTCTTCCACACAAAGTTGGCCGCGCGAGCATGCTTGAACATACGCCCCTCGGGCGAAAACCGCTTATACGAAGGCGTATCCCACGTGCGACCGTGGTCGCGACTGTAGCTGCAACCCGGATGCCCGCCGGCAGTGCGATAGACGGTGTAGAGCGAACCATCGCTCAGCTCGACGATGGTGTGCTCCTCGGCGAGCCGACCCGAACCGGCCGGCGGACGCAGACCCACGTCGCCATCGGGCAGCGTGGACCAGGAAATTTTCGCGGGATCTTGTTCGGTGAGGATATTCGTGCTGCGCAGGAAAACACCTTCCGACTGCGCGTAGAAACCCACGCCCATCGAACCCACTTTCGTGTGCGGTAGATAAACACTGCCATCCTCCGAGATGATCGGGCGGCCCACGTTCCAAAAAAACCGCACCGGATCGCCGCCGTAGGGATTCTTGCGGTCGATTTCGAAATGACGGATCGGAATCTCGTGGCGTTGCGCCGACCAGGTTTTCCCATGGTCGTCGCTGAATTTGAAGACATAGTGCCCGAGCGAATCCACCCGCTTGTAAACGCCGCCGTCCTCGCGGGGAATCTCGGTCACGCGGTCGGTGTTGTGATTGTAGAACGCATAAATGCGCCCCGAGGGCGTCTTCAGCGCGACGGCGTAAGACGCCACCGGACCGTCGGCCGGCTCAAGCAACACCGGGGTTTCCCACGTGTGACCGTGGTCCGTGCTGCGATGGGAAACGACCACCTGGCCGGGATCGCCTTCATGGCCGACGCCGGTGGTGACGACACACACCCAGGCGCCGTCATCGGCACGCACGACATAGGGCTGGTCGCAGTAGTTTTCAGTCGGGATAAGCTGGCCCAGACGGGAGCAGCGGAAATCAACACGAGGTTTGTTCGGGTAGGACATGGGAAAATAAAATCGGATAGAGCTGCTCAGGCGTCGGTCTTGACGGTCAGACCGGTGAAGTGCCGCCGGTCGATTTTTTTGCCTAGAAGGAAAAATTTTCGTTCGGGATACCACAGCACGATGCCTTCGGCTGACTGCGTGACGCTGGCATAGAGCGCGAGATCGGAGCGGAGAATCGAGACGCCGCCGTTGTCCATGAAGAACCAAGGAGCGGAGAACCAAACGGGCTGCCTCGCAGTCGGTCGAAATTCCCCCCGGGCCAGGCACACCGGCCTCCGATGATCCGACGTATCGGACGGGGTTTTATCCAAAAAATATCCGTTATGGCCGTGATAGAAGAAGGCGTAACCGGAACCCTCCATCTCGTAGATCGGGCACGGGCTGAGTGGATGCGGCAGCACCGGACCATCGTCAAACTGACGCAACGGCTCGGGCGTCCGCCATTCGGAACCATCCGCCGAACCCACCGAATAATAGGGTGAACCCAGCGTCGTGCGCATGACGCAAAACAAACGTCCGTCCGGCAGCACGATCAGACTCGGCTCCTGAATGCAGGGAACGCGCGGATGTCCGACCAGACCGGTCTGTAAAGCCTGTTCATTCGACATCAACCAGGTGATCCGCAGATCGGCCGGATCCGGATTTTCGTCAACGTTCTCAAAGCGCATGAACTCGACCACGGCGGCCTCGGCCCACCACTTCGGGATCGGTTTGGCCGGACGCACCGCCGGACTCACCCAGCGCGTAAATCCGGTGAAGTAACGTCCGTCGGCGATACGTATTGGTTTTTGCCATACAATCCAGTTGGCCGGAATCCCGGGGTCGGGATTGTCCCACTTGCCGCGCGGCATCGGGAGAATCGTCTGCTCGGACCAAGTCTTGCCGCAGTCGTCGCTATGAATGCAGGCCATCAGGCCCGTCGTGTGCGTGAAGATGTCGTTAACGCCGGCGTGACGGCTGAAGATCACGTAAAGGCGGCCGCCACGCGAAACCAGCGGGAAAGCCCAGCTCGCCATCGCGAGACCCTTCGCGACATCGGCCCCGGCGATGGTAACCGGCGCACTCCATGTTTTTCCGTCGTCCGCGCTCGTCGCGAAGACGATGTGCTGGTCGGGATTTCCCTCGAAGCTGCTCTGGGTCCATACGGCGAAGAGCCGGCCGTCGGGCAACCGATCCACCAGGAAATGCTCGTTGCTCGCATGCGCGACCGTCAGTCCGGCGGATGCGTCAGGCAGATAGGTGAAATAGTCCGGCGCAGTGCGACGAGCCTCGAAATGGAGATCAAGGGGCACGAAAAAGAGGTAGTTGGGGTTGCTATGAAACTCAGGCCAGGGAAACAGCAGGCGAAGGGGTCTTCGCCGCAGCGGGATATTCGTGACAGAGATAGAACTCCCGAGGCTCGTCTTCAACCATCTTGGGGAACCGATTCGCCCATTCATCGATAAAGTTGTTGTCGCGCCAGTCATCGCAAACCGATGACACCTCGCCACTCACGGTGTAACCGACGCCATCCATGCGATAGCCCGTCCCCTCCTCGGCCCAAAACTGGTGAAACGAAGAAGGCGGAATGCTCACGCTCTGGCCGGGCTTGAGACGGATCTCGTCGCCCGCGTTCACCGTGCGGAAAAATCCATCGACGGACACGCCGATCCGACCGGGACCGGGCAGCCCGTCTTCGCCGATGCGATGCAGACACACGATCACGTTGCCGCCGCCACGGTTGATGATGTCCTCGCGTTTTTTGAGGTGATAATGGATCGGCGAACGCTGGCCCTCCGGTTCGATGAGGAATTTTTCCGCGTAGGGCTTCGGATAACGCACGTCGTTGCCGATGCCGTTGCGCAGCGTGAACAGCGTGCGTCCGAGTTGGTCAAACTGCGCACCGCCAAAATCGGTGACATCCCAGCCCAGCATGCAGTCCCGCGCTTCGGCCGCCTCCGCCCCCACGGACTCCCAACGATCGGCAGACCAATACCCGAACTCCGGCAGGTAGATGCCGAGTTTTTCAAGCACGACCAGCGACGTGCGAATCGATGCGTTGGCGCGGGAACGACTCAACGGCGAATTGCCTAAAGGGGTTAAAAACGATTTTGAGGACATGATTCATTTGATCGATCAAAATAAAGAAACTCTTGCAAGCCGATTCAATGTCAAAAGGACTAATCTACTCGTCAAAAGAGGGTTGTCTTGAGTGAAAATCCGGACTGCATGTTATCGATCAAAACGCACGGAGCGCCTCTTTCAGCAGCATGAACTTTAAATCCTTTGAGACTACCGGTGACTCCGGGTTCGAAACCAGCGCCGTGCGGCTGTATCACGACCTGCAAAAAGAAATCCTCACCGGGAAACTGCCCCCGGGAACCCGGTTGATCCGTCGCGAGCTGGGCAAACGTTTCGAACTCAGCCAATCCACCGTCAGCGAGGCGCTTTGGCGCTTGGAGAGCGACGGCCTCGTTGAGAGCGCCCCCATGTATGGAACCCGCGTCTGCCACATGACGATGGAGCGCGTGCGCAACGAACTCGTGCTGCGCGAAGCCCTTGAGTGCGAGGTTGCCCGCCTCGTCACGGAAACCCTTCTACCCAAACATGAACAGCCCCTGCTGGATCTGGCCGCCAGCGTGGATGAGGCCATGCGCGAAGACAGTCCGGTATCCCCCGAGGACGGCATGGACACCCACCGCGCCTTCCACATGGAGCTCGTCAAAATCACCGGCTATGAGCTGCTGGTCCGCGAGGTGGATCTCATCTGGAGACGCCACTTCGTGCTCTTCAATTGGATCAGTGCTCACGTGCTCCCCGTGCCGGCCAACTGGCACCGCACCCTCCTCACCGAAATCTTCTCCCGCGACCCGGACCGCGCCGAGCGAGCCATGCGCGCCCACGTCCGCTATGGTAAATCGCAACAACTTCAGGTGCTCGCGACCGTGAACAAACTCGCCAGCCACGAGGAATCCGCCCTCCCCCACTCCATAACCCCCCGCTAGACTACCCCAAC
The DNA here is from genome assembly GCA_041671745.1 of Opitutaceae bacterium. Classification (GTDB taxonomy): domain Bacteria; phylum Verrucomicrobiota; class Verrucomicrobiia; order Opitutales; family Opitutaceae; genus Rariglobus. The sequence goes on from JBAZBC010000005.1 coordinate 47,812, forward strand.
CGCCACGCGCCTACCCCGGCCAAAGCAAAAATTCCGTTAGAGGCTTGACGCGGCTAATTTTTTGATCGATCAAATAAGCGTCGGCGAGCCCCGCTTTGTGCCTCACCCCACTCCCGCACTGCATTCTACTCAACGTTAACCGCCCATCATGAAAACTACCCTCATCCTGTCTGCCCTCGTCGGCTTGTGCGCCGTTATCCCGGCCTCCATGCACGCCCAGTCCGTGCTGATTGATTTTAGCTCGGCCAACTCGATCACCGACAACCTCAACAAGGGCACGATCGTAAACGTCTCAAACGGAAACATCGTCGCCGGCTCCATGGGTAATCTGACCTACTCTGCAAGCACCGGATTGGGCGGTGGCGGTGGCGGACAAAATCCGGCGGCTACCAACGACATTTTCATGTATGGCACGAAGCAGGCCTTCGCTTCGACCTTCACCACGGCCACCACCAGCACCTACGTGCAAATCAAGGCAGGCTCAAACAGCGGAGCAGGCCTCGCCCTAACAATGGGATTCACGAACCTAGCCACCCCGGAGTCCGGCAACGGAGGAACCACCGGCTCCCCGACAAGCATTCCGCGCCCCACCACTTTCTCGAGCGTAACCCAGAACTCGATCGCCGTCGTTCTACGTGAAACCACCGGCGCTCCGGACACATGGAATTTTGGTGCCTACAACAACGGTTCTGCGACCGGAATTACCAATTCCGGCTCCATCTCCCTGACTGTCGGCAACTGGTATTTCTGGGAGACCACGTATACCAACGATGGCGGCGGCTCGCTCACCTTCACCGCCAACCTATATGCCTCCGACACCAGCGGGGTCTACGACTCGGGTGCGTCGCTGCTCACCTATCAGAAAACTGTTTCCAACACCGCCCTGCTCTCCGCCGATCTTTACGGCTTTATCGGCTCGCAAAACGGCGACCGCCGCGGCATCGCCCAGCTCGACAACCTGAGCTTCTCCGCCGTTCCCGAGCCATCCAGTTACGCCGCGATCTTCGGCCTCCTGAGTCTCGTCGGTGCCCTCACCCTCCGCCGTTCCCGTCGTAATTAATTAGTCACTACCCCATGAATTTATCCCGCACGTTTCTCGCACTCTTCCTCTCGACTTCACTGGCCGCCGTCGCGTCTGCCAAAAACGAATGGAACTACCCGTTCGATTCGCTCAAGACCGGCGACCTCATCGGCCAGGATAACTGGAAAGGCTATACGCCCGCACCGGATGTCACCGAGCTCTCTCCTCAGCTCGTCAAATCCACCGAAGGCAACCACGGCCTCGTCCTCGCTCAAAATGCATTTGAAGGCAAAGCCTCGTCCCGCGCCCGCAAAGACATCCTTCCGCTTTACGACGGCAAACCCAGCACCGACCTCGTGCTCGAGTTCGATGCCCGCGCCACTGCGGCCAACAGCATTGCGGTGATGGGCTTTGGCGGCGGGGCCGCCTTTCCCGCCACCGTCGGAATCCAGTTTGATCAATTCGTGGTGCGTGAGGAGAACTTCAACGGCACGAGCTATCCGGCCATCGATTCTTCCGGCAAACGCCTCACCCCCAAACGCGGTGACTGGTATCGCATCCGCAGCGTCTGGTCCAAGGATCCAGGCACCGACGAATGGACCGCCGGTCTGGCGATCCGCAATCTCTCCGCAGGCGAGAAATCGTTCACCACACTCTATTTTGATCGCGGTCAAAAAGCCCCGGCCATGCCCCTGAAGATCGACGTCAAGCGCCCCGCCAACCAATTCCGCACCGTCGTTATTCGCCTCGGCATTCCCGGCGGAGAAATCGACAACCTGTCGATCAGCCCGCAAGCGAACTGATTTCCCCGGACTCGACCGAGTCCACCCCGCCGCCCCGCGCGGCCCCGCCCCCTCAAGTCTTCCCAACCCCGCCCCAACGCTGTCAGCGTGAGGGACGAGGCCAGCCCTTTCCATGCCCATATGAAACTGTCGCTTCTCCTCCTGCTCGCAGCCGCTTTCTTGCCGTCGCTGTCCCGCGCCGCCCAAACCCACGAGTTCCCCCTCACAGATATTCAACCCAACGGCATCGCCCGCGATTGGCGCGATGACGCGTCCTGGGCCGACGTCGATGTCGAGTTCCGCGCCGGCCAGGTCTTCGAAGAGCTCAAAGCCCAGCGTATCGTCCTGAAGCACATCACCCGCGGTCGCGCCCAACTCGCCGGCTCCGAGTTCTCCATCAAAAAAGGCTCCATCTACACCGTGACCTTGCGCACGCGCTCAATGAACGGTTCCTCCGCTCCGGTTGAGTTTGCCATCCGTGACCCACGCCCTCCCTACAAGGATTTCGCCACCCGCCGCACCGTCAACGCTCCATCCGACTGGCAAAGCCTGAGCTTTTTCTTCGAAGGAAAAGACGATCTAGAAAACTACCGTCTCTACCTCGCCTTCCCCCAGCCGTGCGATGTCGAGATCGAGCGAATCACCATCCGTGAAGAATCCCGCGCCGAATTCGATGCCCGCAGCAGCGAGTCGACCCGATCCCAGCCGTTCCTCCACGCCAACCCCACCTTCGCTCTCGGCTCTTTCGGCTGGTCCACCTTCGGCTTGGTCGACCGCGACACCCAATATCCGCTCGAAAGCAGCAAACAGTATTCCCTCGAGCCACCCGCGATCACCAACCGGCTCGACACCGACGGAAACTCCATCGGCGTCCTCGGTCTAGGAGAATCCACCTCGGTGCTCCTCTCAACGCTGATGACCATCAATCCCGGCAATCCCGTGCACATTGTCGGCCGCGTTCGTCGCACCGTCGGCAGCGGCCCCGTCACCCTGAAACTCTTCAGCCCCAACTGGGCCAACTCTCCGTCAAAGCGCTTCACCGTCGGCACCGAGTGGTCCGACATCACTCTCAGCGGCACACCTCCGCTCGAAGAAGGCATGCAGGTGCGCATCGAACTCTCCGCCCCCGGCGAGGGAGAACTCGAAATCGCCAAGCTCGCCCTCACGCAAAATCCCGAAGCCGTCAAAACGTCGACGACCATAAACCCGACTGCCTTCGGTCCCGTGCCCGATCGCGCCATGACGCTCTACGAAGTCGGCGAGACTCCGCTCATCACCCTCAACCACACCGGCGGCAACAACGAGCAAGCCACTTGGCACCTTGTCGATGTCCACGACCAGACCGTGCAAGCAGGCACGTGGACGCTCCCCAAGGACTCTGCTCCCGCGATGCAGTCCTTCGAAAATCTCCCCGTCGGTTGGTATCAACTCAAGTGGAGCGCTCCGTGGGCCACCGTGCAGCCGGCAGGCGTGATCAACATCGCGATCGTTCCCCCGGCCACCCGCATCGCCGGCGATCGTTCCCACTTCGGCATCCACCTCGAAGGCTCCGAAGTCGGCGTGCGCAAGATGCAGCTGCTCGGCGCCCATTGGCTGCGCACCAACAATCCGCTCTGGACCAAGTGGTCCGCCGTCCAACCCGAGCGCGACGTCTGGGTCTACCCCGACCTCTACGTGGACCGCTTCACCAACGCGGGCCTCGGCATCATCTTCGACCTCGACCGCACACCGCGTTGGGCCGCGCGCAATCCCGACAACTACAATCGCGGCACCGACTACATGGACTTCCGCGCCGACCTCCCCGCCGATCTCGATGCGTGGGGCGAATACGTGCGCCGTATGGTCACCCGCTACAAGGACCGCGTGCACTACTGGGAAATCTGGAACGAGCCCGACATCACCTTCCTCCGCCCGCCCGCCGGCATGACCAATGCCGAGGCCTACATGGAACTCCTCAAGCACGCCTCGCCGATCATCCGCGAAATCGATCCCTCAGCGAAGATCATCATGTCCCCCGCCTACTACCTGAAGAAGCGCGGCAGTCCCGATGGATACCAGGAAGACTTCACCCAACGCTTCATCGAAGCCGGTGGCATGAAGTATGTGGATATCTACTCCATCCACTTCTACCTCTCGGCCGGACAGCGCACGTTCGACCGCCCCGAGATCTATCAGGAAAAACTCGATCAGGTCCGCGTCGCCCAAAAAGCCGCCGGCCGCACCCCCGAGATTTGGAACTCCGAGTGGGGCATCATTAACTTCACCGTGCCGACCCATCCCGTGCACCTGCCCAGCACCAACGGCATCACCGCCGACCAAGCCGCCCGCGAACTGGTCGCCTGGAGCGTCGGCATGCTCGCCGGTGGCGTCGACAAACTCGTGTGGTTCGATGGTCTCGACAACTTCTACTATCACTTCCACGTCACCCGTAATCTCTTCGATTACCGCGAGCCCAAACCCACCGCCGTCGCCTACGCCGTGCTCAGCAGCCAGCTCGATGGTTTCGATTTCAAGTCCGAGGAACCGGTTGCCGACCACGCCGGCCGCGTCCTCGTCTTCAGCAACGGCCAACGCGAGGTCCGCGTAGCCTACGGCCTCGATGGCGCATCCTTCACCCTCACTCCGCCCGCCGGAGCCATCGTGACCGACTACCTCGGCCAGTCCGTTCCGCTTGCCGCGGATGGCACGCTCACCGTCGGCGAAGCACCGCTCTACCTGAGCTACTGAGATGCGCCCGCGCCTGCCGCTTCGCGTGGTTAAGACCGGGATCATCGCCTGCCTGCTCGGCCTGATCCCGGTCTCGGCCCGGCCACCGATTCTCTGCCTCGGCGACTCGCTCACCAAGGGCCAGGGAGGACTCGAGTCGCCCTGGCCCGCCGTGCTCGCCGAACTTTCCGGCACCGAGACGATCAACCGTGGACGCCCCGGCTGGATTCCCCGCCACCTCACCTACGCCTACCTCCTCGAAGACTGCACCACGCTCACCACCGCCGACCTCCGCGCCATTCCCCCGCGCGAAATGGAGAACCGCATTCACCAACCCGAGATCAACAACACCCGCACCTTCATCACCGACGGACAACGCGTCACCACCCTCGCCCCCGATGGCCGCCGCACCACCTACCGCTGGGACGCCGCCTCCACCGCCGCGCCCTCGCCCGACGCCATCCAGCCCGCCGCCGTCGGCAACCCCGCCCACCTCCCGCGCATCGACACCGGCCGCTGGCTCCGCCTCGACGAACCCGCGCCCGCCCCCAACCCCGACCGCCAGCCTCGCATCTGCGTCGTCTGGATCGGAGCCAACGGCATGGAAGCCGACGATATCCTCGCCAGCCTCCGCAAAATCGAGGCCCGCTTCAAAGCCGGCGGCGGCGAAACCTTCCTCGTCCTCGGCCTGCTCAACCGCATGCCGCCCACCGCCGCACCCTCCTCCATCGCCCGCTGGGCCGCGCTCATCGACGCCTGCAACACCGCCATCTTCTCCGCCTACCCGCCACCATCCCGCTCCATCGACCTCCAATCTTGGTTCACCACCACCGGTCCGTATTCAGAAAACGGTTACGACATCACCTCCCTCTTCCCGGACGCCACCGCCGATCAAATCGCCACGGACCGCGCCGACCAGCTCGCCGGCGTCGTCCCCCGCTCCCTCCGTCCACCCGACGACAAAACCCACCTGAACGGCACCGGCTACACCGCCATCGGCCGCCTCGTCCACGAAGCCCTCCGCCCCCGCCTCGCCGCCCGTGACACAAACTAAGCCGCCCGCGAATCCACGTCCCGAGCAACATGCATTACCACACTCAACACGCCCCCTTTGGCACCTTCGCAAGTTTCACCCTCGGCCTGCCCGGCGAGCGCGGCGGTTTTGGCCAGTCGCTCCCCGGCCCCGCCGATCAGAATATTTACGCCGGCTACCGTCCCGCCGCAGCGCAATCCTCCCCGCCCGCGAGATGGAATCTCCTGCCCTTCTTCAAACGGCCGCAAACGGCCGCCGCCGCGGCCTTCACAGGCGAAGCCGCCTCCGCCAAACCCGACGAACCGGAGGCCATCGACATCGCCTCGGTCACCCGCACCCTCGACTGGGCCGGCGACACGTGGACGCACCGCGCCTTCACCCTGGGCATCCTCAGCCCCTTCGATTATATCCAGAAACCGGATACACTTGACCGCGCCTCCGCCCGCCTCGCCTTCGCTCCCGTCATCCACGCCGAAATCGCCTACGACAACACCCTCGGCGACACCGAGGTCGAGCTGATCTTCGGAATCGGCCACACCTCGCAACCTCTCCGCCCCCTGGAAGATGCCACCGGCGACCTGCAAGGCTTCGCCCTCGGTCGGGAATACGGCTTTGCCGCGCGACCCGCCGACGTCGCCGGCCGCATCCAGGGACTCGATCTCTTTAACCCCCCGGCCCGCGACCACCGCGGCCTGCATCTGCTCGCTCACGAAGGTGCCGTCATCTTCCGCGTGCCGGCCGGTCAATCCCTCCGGTTCCCCGTCGCCCTCGGCTTTTATCAGGACGGTATTGTCACCACCGGACTCCCCTCCCGCTACTATTACACCAAGGTTTTCAAAAACCTCGAAGACGTGTTGCTCCACGGACTCGAACACCACGCCCACTACGCCGCCCTCGCCGCCAGGCGTGACGCCGAACTCGCCTCCTCCCGTCTCGACGAACACCAACGCTGGTTGATCGCCCAGGCCACCCACAGCTACCTCGGCAGTTCCCAGCTCATGCTCCACAAGGGCCGCGCCCTCTGGATCGTCAACGAAGGCGAATACCGCATGATCAACACGTTCGATCTCACCGTTGACCACCTCTTCTTCGAGCTCAAGTGGTGGCCGTGGGCCGTCGCCAACACCCTCGATTTGTTTGTTCGGCGCTACCGCTACACCGACCACATCCAACGTCCCGGCGGCCGTCCCGTCGCCCGCGGCGGCGTCTCCTTCACCCACGACATGGGCGTGATGAACCACTTCACCCCGCCCGGCCGCTCCAGTTACGAATGCGATCACCTGCACGGCTGCTTCTCCCACATGACCCTGGAGCAGCTCATCAACTGGATCTGTTGCGCCGCCACCTACGCGGACAAAACCGGCGACCTCGGCTGGCTCCGACAACATCAAAAACTCCTGCTCGCCTGCGCCGACAGCCTGCGCCGTCGCGACGATCCCGTTCCCGCCAAACGCACCGGTCTGCCCAAGTGGGACAGCCAACGCTGCGCCGCCGACGGCAGCGAGATCACCACCTACGATTCGCTCGACGTTTCCCTCGGCCAGGCGCGCAACAACCTCTACATCTCCGTCAAAGCCTTCGCCTCCTGGACTCTCCTCGAACGCGCCTTCACCGCCCTCGGCCTGCCCGCCGACGCGGCCTCCGCCCGTGCTTCCGCCGATCTCGCCGCCGCCGCCATTTCCGCCCGCTTCGAGGAGGACTCCGGCCTGTTCCCCGCCGTCTTCGAGACCGGCAACCGTTCCCGCATCCTCCCGGCGGTCGAAGGCCTCGTGTTCCCGCTCTTCCTCGGTTTCGCCGATGAACTCCACGCGCGCTACCCCGCGCTTTTCGGACAACTCTCCCGCCATCTCGGCAACGCTCTCCAACCCGGCGTATGCATCGACACGGAAAGCGGCGCCTGGAAAATCTCCAGCACCAGCCCCAACACCTGGCTGAGTAAGATCGCCCTCGCCCAGCATGTCGTCCGGCGGCTCTTCCCCGAAGCAATCAACGCCGCCGCCCGCGCCGCCGACGCCGTGCACGCCCGCATGCAGCAAAGCGCCACCCTCGGCCGCCACGCGATGGTGGACCAGTTCCACAGCGGCACCGGCAAGGATCTCGGCAGCCGCTATTACCCCCGCGTCGTCACCGCCTGCCTCTGGCTGGATGAATAAAAACCACCTTCTTCACTCCTGATGTCCTCCGTCACCCACATCCCGCCGGAAGACCGCATCCCTACGCGCCAGAAGTTCGCCTTCGCGCTCGGCGTGAACATGGACTACGTCTCCACCGGCCTGATGATCTACGGCCTGTGGATGCCCGTCTTCAACATCGGTCTCGGTCTCAGCCCGGCCGTGCTCGGCGGCATCCTCATGCTCCTTCGCGCGTGGGACGCGATCACCGACCCCATCATGGGCAACATCTCCGACAACGCCCGCACCCGCTGGGGCCGCCGCCGTCCGTTTATGCTTGTCGGCGCCATTCTCACCGCCTCGCTGTATCCGCTTTTCTGGCACATTCCGGGCACATGGAGCGACACGACCAAAGCGGTCGCGCTCACCGCCGTCGGCATCGTTTACTTCACCTGCTTCACCGTCTGGTCGATGCCCTACTACGGCATGCAGCTCGAACTCACGCCCAACTACGACGAACGCACCCGCCTCACGGCCTGGACCACCGTCTTCAACAAACTCGGCGCGCTCGCCGGCGGCTGGATTCTCTCGATCGTCATCGTGATCGGCACGCTGGCGATCGGGGACACCACGGCCGCGGTCGCCAACGAAAAAGCCGGCGGTGTCGCCACCTTGCTCGCCCCGCTGCAATCATTCCTGCACACCATCGCCGCACCCGAGGCCGGCGAAAAACCCATCGTGGTCGGCATGCGCATCGGTTGCTGGCTCATCGCCGGCGGTATCCTCTGCTTTGGTCTCATGCCCGCCTTGTTCGTCAAAGAGCGCTACTACAAGGCCGAGGCCAGCCAACAGCCACGCGACCCATTTTGGCAAAGCGTGCGCGAATCCCTTCGCTGCAAACCGCTCTGGGTGCTCATCGGCATCTCCTTCTTTCTCGTCATCGGCACCTCCTCGGTCAGCAGCCTCGGCCAATACGCCAACTTTTATTACGTCAACCACGGCGACCTCGCCAAAGGCGCACTGATCAACGGCTGGAAAAGCACCGCCATGGTGGTCTGCGGTCTCGCCAGCATCCCGCTCCTGACTTGGCTGAGCGAGCGCTTCGACAAACGCCGCATGGTGATCGCGATGATCCTGCTCAGCATGGGCGGACACCTGCTCAACTACGTGTTGATGACCCCGCTTCACCCCTACTGGCAGATCATCCCCGGCGTGTTTGAAGCCAGCGCCATCGCCGCCATCTGGATGTTTCTCCCGTCGATGAAAGCCGACGTCGCCGACTACGACGAACTCCACACCAACCGCCGCCGTGAAGGTTCGATCAACGCCTTCTACTCCTGGTTCATCAAAGCCGCCCTCACCTGCTCCTTCGGCCTCGGCGGCGTCATGCTCCAGTTGTCCGGCTTCGACGCCAAGCTCCCCGCCCAGCCGCCCGAAGTGCTCACGCGCATCTTCCATCTCTACCTGATCATCCCGATCATCATCTGGTCGCTCGCCCTCGCCGTGATCTGGTTCTACCCCCTCACCCGCGCCCGCGCCGTCGAAATCCGATCCGAACTCGAACAACGCCGCGGCAAACTCTGACCTAACCCGCTCCGTTCCTGAGCGTCTTTTCTCGATAAACCCCCGGAGGCACCCCCTCGGCCCTTCGAAACACCGCGGAAAAATAATATTCGTCGCGATAGCCGCACAAGGGAGCGACTTCCTTGAGCGGCAGATTCGAGTGCGCCAACAACACCTTCGCCCGCGCCAGTCGCACCTCTCCGAGATAACCAACAAGGCTTTTCCCCCGCAAATTCCGGAACAGATGCCGCAAATAATCCCCGCCCAAACCCACGGCGACAGCGATCTCTCCGACCGACGCAATTCGTGCGTAGTTCTCCTGCACATGGCGCTCCGCTGCCTGCACTTGACGCTCCGCCTTCGTCACGGCCTCCCGACGCACCAACGCCAGTTCCATCAGCTGCAACAAAACCGCCGTGGCTCGCAAATTCAGCAGTGCCGCCTCGGTCGAAGTTTCACCCGCCATCCTGCGCGACAAATACTCGATCTCTCCGCGCAACACCGCGTCTTCGATCCGCCCCACATGCAGACACCCGTGCAACTTTAGCTTCTTCGGCAACTCCATCTGCACACAGCAATCCACCCCCGCTTCAATCACCCGTTGGTCATGGCGCACCCGCGGCGCATAAAGGATCACATCGCCCTCCTCAAAATCCAAGGGGGCACCATCCTCGATCGCCGTCACACCCCGCCCGGTCGGATGATAAACAATCTCCAACTCCCGATGCGCATGAAGCGGGCAATGGCGCTCCGGCACCACCGCATGCCGCAACCCGGCGACGTGCTTCAACACGACGCCTTCGCCCAACTTCCCCTGCAATGCCCTCCATGTCGACGTTACGTCCATCGACCTACCACGCAAAAATAAACCGAAAAACACAAACAAAGACCAATAGCTCGACTCGTCATCATTGAACCCCGGATCTTTGATTTGCAGCCATGAGCACAACCCCGCCCACCGGCCTCCGCCTGGTCTTCCCTGAAGGTAATCGTGTCGAAACCGAGTCGTTTACCCCCGCTTCGCCCGCCGCCGACGAGGTCGTGATAAAAACCTCCGTCTCTCTCCTGAGCACCGGAACCGAAACGATCGTATACGCCCGAAAATTCGATTCAGGCACCCACTGGGACAACTGGATCAAATACCCGTTCTATCCCGGTTATTGCGCAGTAGGCGATGTGGTCGCCATCGGAACGGATGTAACCGCACTCAAAGTCGGTGACCGCGTTGCCCACCGCGCAGGTCATGCCTCGCACGCCGTCTGCAAGACCGACGCCTGCTTCCCCGTCCCGACAGGCGTTGCCCCCGAGGACGCCGTCTGGTTCCCGCTCGCCAAGATCGCCGGCCATGGTGCTCGCGCCGCCAACATCACCCTCGGAGACTCCGTGGTTGTCATCGGCGCCGGCCCCATCGGCCAGATGGCCGCCCGCTGGGCGCTCGCCGGAGGCGCCAGCAAAGTCGTCGTCCTCGATCTCTCCGAAACTCGCCTCAAGATGGCTGCGGCCTCCGGCGCGATTCCCGTGATGGCCTCCTCGGATCAGGCCCTCGATGCGATCAAGGCCGCGCTTGGCGGCAACCGTCCGCGCAGCGTGATCGACTCCACCGGCAACGCCGCCGTCCTTCGCACCGCCTTCGGTCTCGTGGCCGACTTCGGCACCGTCGTGGTGCTCGGCGACACGGGCTCACCCGGCAGCCAGACGCTCACCGGCGACGTCATCATGCGCGGCATCCGCATCGTCGGTGCGCACGACACGCACAACACCCCCGAGTGGAACAACGCCGTCGCCGCCGCACACTTCTTCACCTTCGTTCAAAGCGGACGTTTCTCCATGCAAGGACTCAACACCCATCACTTCCGCCCCGAGGCATGCAAAGAGGCTTATACGCTGGCGACTACGGATCGTCTTCGCACCATGGGCATCCTGTTCGACTGGACCCACGTCTAAACCCCATGACCACCCCCCGCCAATCCTTCGCCTGGTGGTGCTTTGCCAACCAAGGCCTCGCACCTGAAGTCCTGCTCTCCGAAGCCGCCAAGATCGGCTACACCGGCGTCGACTTTCTCGACGAAGCCCTGTGGCCGCTCGCCCTTCGCCACGGCCTGTCACCTGCCTGCATCGCCGGACACGGCACGCTCGAGGACGGCCTTAACCGCCGCGAAAATGCCCCCCGCATCGAAGCCGAGCTTCGCGCCAACATCGCCAAGGCCGCCACCAACCACATTCCCGTGCTCGTGTGCTTCAGCGGAAACCGCGCGGGCCTATCCGACGCCGACGGACTCACCACCACCGCCGAAACCCTCGTCCACATCGCCCCCGTCGCGGAAGCCGCCGGCGTCACCCTCGCCGTCGAGTTGCTCAACAGCCGCATCGACCATCCCGACTACCAAGCCGACCACACCGCTTGGGGCGTGGCGCTCTGCGATCAGGTCAACTCGCCCTCGGTCAAACTCCTCTACGACATCTACCACATGCAGATCATGGAAGGGGACGTCATTCGCACCATCGAACGGCACCACCGCCACTTCGCCCACTACCACACCGCCGGCAATCCCGGCCGCGCCGAGATCGACGGCCTTCAGGAACTCAGCTACCCTCCCATCTTCACCGCCATCCAGCGCACAAACTATACGGGATACATTGGCCACGAGTTCATCCCCACCGGCGACCCGCTCGCCGCCCTCGCCAGCGCCTACGAGCTTACCCGTAAAGCAATGCGCGCATAGGCACACTCCGCGCACGATCCCCACGAACGTGCACCTTGGCCCCTTCGCCCCCAACTCCTCCGGGAGCACCTATTCTCAACCGCCTGTGATCCATGAATCACAGGCGGTTTTGCATTTATACCGAAGTCGGTAGTCTTCGTGCGGGACTGGAACTGCAGCTCCGAGTAGTGGCCCGCAACCAATTGCCCTACACGTAGAGCAGCAAGGCTTTTGCCGCCCTGTGCTTGATAGCGGACACTCGTGGGATCCCCAATCCGCCCCTGTTCCCCATGCATAGACTCCATCGTTTTTTACTTGGTGCGCTCCTCACGGCCACCTGTTTCATCGGACTTCGCACCACCCTCACCGCCGGCGAAAACCTCATTCGCAATGCCGGTTTCGAAACCGACGCCGATCAATGGGGACTCTACTCCGGCAAGGATGCCGAAGGTGCCGGGGCTGCTCTCGCGGTTTCGAACGAAGTCGCCCACTCCGGCGTTAACAGTCTGAAACTATCCTGCCCGATCATAGCCCGCTATTCGGCCGGCCCGATGTTGGGCTCGGCCGGTGTGGTCAAACCCGGTGACCGCTTCCGACTCTCGCTTTGGGTGCGTGCAGGCAAAGACTTCGTTCAAAAACCCGGCTCGCACGGCTTCGTTGTGCGCGCGACCTTGCGCACCCCGGAACGCGTCGACTCACCCGAAGGTAATTTCTACTTCACCTCGCCCGATCACGCGCTTCGGGCCACTTATGACGAGAGCCGCGCCTCACTCGGCACAAGCTCCGTCAGTCGCGAATGGAAACCGCTCACCGTTGTTTTCGAAATCCCACCCGGGGTCCAATACCTCGGCTTGAATTTATTCGTGGAGAGCGGCTCCGGCTCTCTGTTCATCGACGATGTCGTGCTCACCAAAGTCGACGCTTCCGTCGCGATGACTCCGCTGCTCTCGAAGGGGAAATAACCCGGTGCCGTTCGCTCGATGATCTCCGATTGCTCAACCCCTCAGTCGACGCACGGTGTGCCCCTGCACCCAGCGGCCTTCGATCAACAGCTGCTGGGGATTGTCCGGCGGACCGAACTCCTGCCGGTTGATCATCGCCACCAGAAAATCCACCGCCGACGCACCGGTCACATGGCCCTTCTCGTCGATGCCTGCATTGATTTTGTCGCCGGTGGCCACGTCATGGGACACCAAGCCGACATCCGCAGGAACTCCTACTTTGAGGGCCGCCAGCTCCCGTCGAACCAAGGGACCGGCCATACCGCCCATCACCAACACCTCGGGTTTATACCGCGCATACCAAGCCCTGAACTCCTTCCGCTCACCAGCCTCTCCGGAACAAATGAAGACCGGAAGCCGGTTGGCACGGCCTTGCTCGTTGGCATCCACCCAGAAGGCCGCCTGCCAGTTGCCGTCGCAACGCCGCTCAAACTCCCGATCAGAAACGTAGCCGATGCGCCGGTAGCCGAGCGCCCGCAATTCACGCAGGATCGTGCGCATGGCGTGATACTGGCTCGCCGTCACCGTATGCAGCAAAGGCCGCTGCAGGCTGTATCCAAAAGTCACCGACGCCAGCTTCTCCCACGGGAGCAGATCGATCGAATCCTGCCCGTTGGGCAAAGGAGACACCAGCACGCCTTGGATACCGCGTGCCCGCAAAATCGCACCAACCCGGTCCTTTGTCAGCCCTGGATCGGCCAGGCGAATCTCTTCCAGCCCGTAGCCCAGGCTGTCCGCCCGTTCGCGGGCGCCCTCGTAGTATTCACGGAAGAGCACCACCGGATTATCCCGGGCGGAAGTCTCCCCGGCATTGACCCAAGCCAGCGTGGCTTTGAATCGCGGCTTGCGCAGAGACATGCGGTAGCTGCTCAGGGCATTAAGCATCGCGTCGGGACGATAATCCATCTCCACGGCCAGTTTTTTGATGAGGTCGCGCGTGTCCGCCGAAATGCGCGGGTGATTGCGCAGCGCCATCGAAACCGTGGTGAAATGCACACCGGCACGAAGCGCGATGTCTCGAACGGTTACACGGGGTTGGGGCATTCCGACCGCGTATCCCCCCGCTCTTCCGCATGCAAGCTGTTCCTTATTTCGCCGTCAGATTCCTCGTCATGAAACACCCCGCTTCTGAATTTTTTGCCATGCTCGCGATCTCCGTCGGCACAAGCCTCTGCACCGCGACCGCATCCCTGTCATCGCTGAACGAACGCGAGGATGGCGGTCCGGCCGCCTACGCCACCCCGGCCATCCCAGCGGATAAATCCCTGACGCCTCCCGCCCTCGCAAAAGAATTCCCCGTCGCTCAACAGGCTCGCATCCACGTGCTGGGCGGCGGCGTGCGCGGCTTCGGCATGCTGGCTGAATTCGGTTCAGGCGGACCGGGAAAGATCGTCGTCGCCCGTCGCACGACCTCGGGTGCGATCGAGCCCTACACGCCGGTGGCACTGGCCCGCATTTTTGATCCGGCAGGCAACCTCATCGCCGTCGAGGAATTCAGTTACCAAACACTGGATACGGACTGCCGCGTGATCACCCTGCCCGTCGGCGGCGTCGCCGGCATTTGGCGCGTGTCATTCTCGGGAGGTCGCCGCGGCGACGAAGTGGAAATACGCCTTCCCGCCACCGCCATCTGGGGCGTGCGCGGCGAGATGACGCTCGGCTACACAACAGGAACCCTGCGCGAAGGCTTCCTCTGGCTGCCGCCCGAATCCATCCGGCTGCTCGTGGGGGTTGAAAATGGAAACCCCAAAGCCGTGCGCCTGCTGAACACGGACGGGGCATCGGCCGCATCCGTTCAAACCGATCCCACTGGTCGTCCGGGACGGCTCGTTCTCGATCCCATCCCCGCCTCCCGCCCCGACTGCCTGCGGGTTTCGGTGGATGAAGGCTTCTCCGGAGCCTTGGTGATCGACGGTGCGCCCGGTTTGTTGTGCCCAAGCGCGGAGGCCGCGCATCGGTTGCAAGGCGGCAGCGTCATGAGCCACGGGCTGCGAACGGGCGGTCCGTTGCAAGCACGCGTGCGCGACTGGATGGTGCGCCAAGCACCGCTCATCGAGCGCGACGTGAAATTCAATTTTCCCGAAGCCGCCCCGAAGGACCTGCCCGATCCGCGCAAAGAAGCGCTGCTCTTCGGAAAATACAGCCTGCTCAACAACCTCGGCTGGCTCGTCCGCCGGCAAAACGAAACCCTCGATCCGGCGAGTCCTTATTACGGCTCCGATCGTCCGGTTTTCAACGTGCAGAAGGACGAGACCCCGCCCGTGGACAACTGGTCCAACTTTCTGCCCGGACGCATCCTGTCCTTCGGGTTCCCCACATCCTTTGCGGTCGCCGCCACCAACGATTCGCCGCTCAACCCGATGCACGGTAATCCGCAGATGATCTTGCGTGCCGCGCTCGGTGCCTTCGCCGACATCGTCGCCTTGCAAGGCGACGACCTCATGCGTGAAGGCACGCTGTTTGGCGGCCGTTATCCGGTGACCCACGCTTTCTTCGCTTATCCGTCCGCACTCGCCGAGCCCTACCTGCTGCTCCGAGACCGGCTCGACCCCGAGGCGCGTGGACTTTGGCGTCAGGGGCTCATGGCCGCCGGCGACAAACTCGCCGACTACCAGGCCTACCAATCCAACCAGTGGTCGCACATGCTGCTCGGCCACCTCACCACCTACCTCGCCACCGGCGAACGTCGTTTCCTCGGCTACTTTGAGCGCGAAACCACCGCCTATCTCGACGGTGCCTACGGCACAGCAGCCAAATTCGGCCAGCACCCCGCCGGCTATTTCCTCGAAGAATACGGACCCGACGGCAACTACGACAAACTCAACTCCTTCGCCCTCGCCTCCTGCTGGCTCGAATACCGCGATCTCCCCGAGGCCAATCCCGTTTTGCTGCAAAAAATGCACGACGGCCTCGCGCGCAATCTGCGTTTCAACGCCTTCTTCTGGCAGCCGCAACCGGACGGTGCGCAGGTCGGACCCACCGCCTTCAACTGCCGCCGCATGTTCTTCCTCGGAGGCACGGGTTACCCCGGTCCGTTTCTCTGCGTAGACACGTTCCCCCTCGCCTCCGCACGCTACGCGCTCTCACGCCAGCCGGCCAGCGGCAGCGCCGGAGAGGGCATGACCATGTCCTTCGTGCCCAACACCGACGACTGGGCGAAAACCGTCATCCGCGAGGGCCTGAAGCGCGGTCCGGGCGCCTTTGACGCCGGCGGCGGCGGCTGGCTCCCCCATCTGCTGCAATCCCGTGAACGCCCCGCCGTCGCTCCCGCCCGCCTGCCTTGCGAAGAGGCCTCCGGCTCCTGGGAACTGCCCGGTCTCTATGCTTGGAAACACGCGGGGCTTTACGGCGTGGTTTTTAACGACGTCGCCGGAGCCGACCGCGTGTTGGATGGTCACTTCGGCGGCGGCCCCACGCTGCTCTGGACCGAAGGCACCGGAACATTCCTCGCCGCGATGCACTCAGGCCAGCCCCAACAAGCAAGAAAACTGTCGACCACCGAGCAACTGACCTTCTCCTGCGTGTATCGAAAATCCGGTGACGGAAAACTGTTCTACACCGGCTCCGAACGCTCCACCCAGGAAACCACCGCCGACGGAGTCGTCATCCGCTCGCCCGCCGCCCTGCCCAAAGGCGGACTCGAATGGCGTTACGTGAACGAAGCCGACCGCACCACGCTGCACGTTCGCACCACCGGAGCACCGGACGGCGGCGAAGGCCTCTTCCTCAACCTCCCGTTGTCGCTGCGCCTGTCCGGAGCCACCGCGACGATGGAGGACGCGCACACGCTGCTCTTCCAAACTCCGACCGGTCGGGTCCGCATCGCCTGGTCCGAAGACGCGCCCGGCGAACTGGCATCCTCCGCACTGCCCGACATCCGCCGACTCGTTATTCCACTGCCCGCCGATGGACGCGAACTCGTCCTGACCTTCACCTGCTTATGAACCTTAAATTTTGCATGATTGGTTGCGGCGGCCACGCCTACACCGCCCACGGCCCGGCCCAACAAACGGTCGCCCGCAACCTTCCTGGGTTTCAACTCGCCGCCTGCTGCGACCGTGATCCCGTGCGCGCCGCCACCTACGCCCGCGACTATGGATTCGCCCGCCACTACACCGACATCGATACGATGCTGGCCCGCGAGCAACCCGACGCCGTGGCGCTCGTCCTGCCCGTGGAGATTGTCTGCGAAATTGCCGCTCCCTTGCTAGCGCGCGGAGTCCCATTGCTTCTGGAAAAACCACCCGGGCTCAACCGGGAGGAACTCGAACAACTCATTGCGGCGGCAGAGACCGGTGGCGCGCCGCACCTCGTCGGCTTCAACCGCCGCTTCATGCCCATCATCGCACGGGCACGCGAGCTATTGGACACCGAATTCATCCGCGATGAACCCCGGCAAATCACTTACGAACTCATCCGCTTCAACCGGCGCGATCCGGATTTCTCAACCACGGCCATCCATGGTTTGGATACGGGACTTTTTCTAGCCGGCAGTCCGTTCAAAACCGCCCGCATGGGGCGCAACCCGCTGCCACACCTTGGACCAAACGTAGCTTCCCTATGGATGGAAGCGGAATGCGTTTCCGGCACACGCCTGCGCTGGAACATGAACCCGGTTGCGGGATTGATCACCGAGCGCATCGCCATCCATGGAATCGGCCGCAGCCTCCTCCTCGAATTGCCCGTGCGCAAAGATGACGCCCCGGGCTCACTCAGCTTTTGGCGCAACGACCGTGAGATCCTGCGGGAAGCCTTCACCCCTCCCGACCAGGAAGGCTTCGCGCAGGAAACAGCCGCGTTTGCAGAAAGCTTGGTAACCGGAAATCCGACGGGGCCGCACCTATGCGACTGCCGCCAGCAGATCGATCTCATGGAGGCCCTGCGCGCCCAGCGTCCCGCCATCCAGTGGCAGACTGAAACCACTCCGACCTCCGCCTTGGAAAAGCCACTTTCCAGTCGCTAGAAATCCACCGCCCGCCCACCCTTTTTCAAGGTCGACCACCCCACTTCGTTCCGCCCCATGAAGAGCCGGCCCCCCACATACCCCATGCCTTCTGATCAACCATTTCCGGTGCTCACCGAGAAATCTTGTGCGCGTCCACGCGACCGGTCCGGCTTCGCCCTGCTCATCACGATCACTTTGCTGGCATTCCTCGTTCTGCTGCTCGTATCACTGGCGTCACTGACGCGCGTCGAAACCCAAGTCGCCTCCAACAGCCAGCAGCTCGCGCAAGCCCGGCAAAACGCACTCCTGGCCCTGAATATCGCCATCGGCGAATTGCAGCGGTTCACCGGCCCCGACCAACGCACCACCGCGCGGGCCGATATGAACAGTGCGTGGACCAATACCGCCACGGTCAACGGACGCTGGCTGGGCGCGTATGGCAATGGTGCCAAGGTGGACACGAATTACAGCACCAAGCCCTCGCTGATCCCCAACGACATCACGAACGCATCAAATTCGAAAGGCTCCCAAGCCAAACTGCTCAACTGGCTCGTCAGCGGCAACGAAGGCACCGTCTTCGATCCGTCGACCACCGCAACGGTCGCGACCGACGGCCACATCGTAACCGCCCCGTCATCGTTCGCCTACAAACCCGACAGCACCATCAATCTGGCCACCGCCAGCGCCACCCCCGCCGCGACGGACACCCAATCCCTGCTGGTCGGCGCCAACTCCGCATCAGCCCCGAGCGACTACGTCGCGGCTCCGCTCGTCACCATCAAAGCGCCAACCAGTTCAGTGCCGGGCTTGGGCACATCGGGCGACACCACCGTCGGTCGCTACGCCTGGTGGGTGGGTGACGAAGGTGCGAAGGCCCGAGTCAACCTACCTCAGGCAAATTCAACCCAAGTCCCCGCCGCCTTCGTCACCGCCCAACGGGCCGCCATCGAGTGGGTCGACAAAACCAATGCCGTCGGCAGCACCGTCCCCTTTGCCTCCACCCAATTGATCGGCTCTGACTACGACCCCGCAGCGACAGGCATCACCAAGATCGTTTCACCCCGACAGCTCGCCCTGCTCACGCCAACCAGCGCAACCGCCCTCACCACAGCGGCCCGCCTCCGCTTCCACGACCTCACCGGTTACTCCACCTCGGTGCTGACCGATGTCTACGCCGGCGGACTGAAAAAGGATCTTTCCGCCGTGCTGGCCACCGGTGCCTCTAGCCCGCTCAATACCGATTTCATTTTCCCATCTGACGGCACGAACACCTACGGCGTGCCCACGTGGGGCATGTTGCGATCCTTTGCACAAGCCACCACACCCACCTCTGGTCTAGATCCCGTCCTCCCCACTTCAACCAACCCCGGCATCTACCCGGTGCTCACCTACGCTGCGGTCGGCATGCAATACACCGCTCCTCTCGGCGACGCCGCAGGCAACCCCATTCGCTTGGCCCTATTCCCCATCGCCGTCCTTTGGAATCCCTACACGTTCCCCATCAAAAGCGCCCACTACGAACTGGGTTTCAACAAATCGGGTCCGTCCCCCTTGCAGTTGCAGGTGGCCAAGACCGGCCTCCCTCTCACCACCTCCACCTGGACCGTCAAAGAGACCCTCGACTTCAACCGCAGTCTGGCGGCCATCACCGGCGGCGACGCCAACGCCGACGGTTCGGCCGACGTGAACAGCACGACAACGGGAACCTACGAATCCGGTTACTCGACCAACAGCTATGTGCGCTTTGTCATCGACGCACCCGACCTGCCCGCAGGTGCTAGTTTGATTTTCACGCTGCAAGGCTCCGAAAGCGGAAGAGATTACGACGCCCTCCCCGGTAGCGCTCCGACCAACCTGATGACCAAGGGCATCAGTCTCGGTTACACCCTCGTTAACAAAGGCACGGTCATCGGTCCCGGCGAAACCGGTATGAATTTCCGCGTGGGCATCAACTACGACCCCGCCAACAGCGGAGACCGAACGATTTTCTCCCCGGCACCCGCCCAATACGCATCGATGTCCGGCGGCGAAGCGGCCGTCTATCTGGCCCAAGTTTCTTCGTCCCAAACCTCGGGCTACATCGCCAGCGCGACCAACGACAAAAAATGGTATCAGATCATCACCCGCACGTCTCCGGCCCAGGACAGCAATAGCGGAGGCAACATCCTCCACGGTCGCAACTCCCTCCTGCAAAGCTCCGCCCCGCTCACGCCGCCTACCGGCCCTACCTCGGTCCTATCCTTCTTCAAAACATTCACCACCGCCAACACCGTTCGCTGGCTGGCCCAGGCCAACCCGAGAGCCAGTATGGTGACCCGCACCGCCGGCAACGGTGTCTTGCTCAATCAAGGCGGCGGTCTCGGCATGGAAACCGCATGGCAAAGCTTCACCGCCGACTCCACTCACCAACGTGCCTCTGCAGGACTTAGTCTGAATGCCGGTGGCGGCACCGCGTCGGATGCTACGCTGTTCGAAATCCGTCCCGACACTCAACCGCTGCTTTCTCTCGGTCAGTTGCAGCACGCCAATTTATCCCAATTCAGCGTCTATCCTGCCTACACCATCGGCAACAGCTTGGGCGACTTCCGCTTTAAGGATAATCGCGACAAAGTCTGGCTCGACCAAGCCCCGTTGATGTCGGCGGTCAACCCGCCCACCACTTCGATCACGTCCCTCTACGATCTTTCGTGGCTGCTCAACCGTGCATTGTGGGACCGCTACTTCGTCTCCACCGTGCCGAACAAGGGCACGGGCACCAGCACCGACACCGGCACCAGCGCCACCTCGATTCCGACACCCCTGCCGAATCCACGCATCACACGTCTCGGCGCACCCTCCGACACCACCCTGCGCGACGCCGATAAAGCCGCCGCCGTTCTACTGCTGTCGGGCGGCTTCAACATCAACTCCACCTCCGAGCAGGCTTGGCGCGCGGTGCTGGCCGGCGTCAACCAGCTCCCCTATGATCCGGTCAACCCCACCTCGCCCAATCCGACCCCGCTCAAAGCCGCCCTTTCCCGCTTCAGCAAACCCACCCAGTCTCCCGCAGTTGACGCCACCCAGGCGTGGGCTTGGCAAGGCTACCGTCAACTGACCGACGAACAGATCGCCCGGCTCGCGACCAACATCGTCGCCGAGATCCGCAATCGCGGCCCCTTCATCTCACTGGCCGACTTCATCAACCGGCGCCTCGTGGACAACCCTGCCACCAGCGGCCCCTTCGCCAACGAACAGTTCAAGGGCACTCTTCAAGCCGCCATCGACGCCACCTACGCCGGCGCATCCGCCACCAACTCCGGCGATGTGACGGCCTATGGAGCCTCCGGCACCAATCCCTTCGGTTCGAACACCGCCCCCACCTACTCCACCGAATCCCTTTTCGATTCCGATTTGCTCAAGGGCTACGCCGGCTCCGCAGCAGGTAACATCCCCTTCGGCTCGATCTCCGCCTTCTCCCCCCAATTCCTCACCCAGGCGGACGTGCTTTCGGTGATCGGCCCCGGCCTGTCGGCCCGTTCCGACACCTTCACCGTTCGCACCTACGGCGAAGTGATGAACCCCGTCACCCAGGAAATCCAAGGTCGTGCCTGGTGCGAAGCCGTGGTTCAGCGCATGCCCGAATACGTGGATGACAGCCTCTCCGCCGAAGCCACGCCTGCCGTCGGCACGATCAACAAACAACAAGGTCGTCGCTACAAAATCATCTCCTTCCGCTGGCTCTCCTCCAACGACATCTGACCCGCCATGTCCACTGCACCCACCTCCTTCCGCCAGACTTCATCGTTCCGCTCTATTTTGTGCCCGCGTGCGAACCGTCACTGGCCCTTCTTGGGCATCCTCGTCTTGGCAACGATTGTCCTCGCTGGCCGCGCTCCCGCACAGACTCCGCCCAAAGCCCCCGCAACCTTCCGCACGCTCTCACTCGGGACCACCGTGTCGGGTGTCTTCTATGATGATCGCCAGGGCAAGCCGGTCCCGGTCATGGCGGGCTCCTCGGGGTTTTCCGCGCCCTACACCGCACCGGCGGACGGCCGTGTGCGGCTCTACCGCGTGACTCCCGCCGCCTCCCCGAACATTCCCGAAGAACACGTGACCCTTTCCGAAACCCCGATGTTCGGCGGTCCCTTCCTGATTTTCATGGCGGCCGCCCCCGCCACCCCTTCCAAGCCGCAGGTGATGGTCGTTGACGACTCGTGGGAGACACATCCCGCCCGCACGATGAAGGTCTACAATTTCTCCCACCGCGTCACGATGGTGAAAGTGGGCGACACGTCGGGCGAAATCTCCCCCGGCAAGTCGCACCTGTTCCCCTACCCCGACGGCACTCAACTCTGGTTTCAAGCGGCCACCCGCGAAGAGAGCGGATGGAAACTGCGGATCAGCGGCCCCCAGCTCACCTTGCCTGAAGCCCGGTCAACCGCCGTGCTGGTCGATCAACTCCCCTCCGACGAGAATCGCCCCGCGACCGATGAGTTGCTGATACGCAACTTCATCGACCCGCAACCGCCGAAGCCGACCGAGTGAGCAGGCCGTGCGGCCGGTTCCGTCAACGACCACCTCACTCCGGCGCCACGTAACCCGTCGGTCCGCCCAGTTTCTTGAAGTGCCCATAGACCAGCCACGCGGCAACCAACGCCACCGCACTCATGATGGAACCGGCTAGGAACGTGTAACGATAGACCCGGCCGGTCACATCGATCAGTGACCCGACCGCCGGGCCGATCGCCATCGTTCCCAGTGAAGCGATGATGCCCGCCGCCGAGGCGAACTGGGCGTATTTGGATTGTGGAAACAACCGCTGCCCCAGCGAAGCCGCGCTCGTGAAATAACACCCCGCGATAATGCCGTGGGCCACGAAGGTGATCGCGAATCGCTCCGGCGTGGTCGCAAACATCATCCCCAATCCGCTCACCACGATGTAGCCCGCGATGGACGCCATGCTTGTCCGGATCGGATGAAACTTGTCCGAGAGCCAGCCCAGCAAAAAGGAAAGGCACAGGGAAAACGCATAGGTGAGCGCCAGACAGTGACCGTAAGTGGTCATGCTCATCCCTACGCTTTCAGCGTAAGGAATGGAGAACGCATTCACCGGCATGAAACACAGCGACCCGGTCATCAGCATGACGAACACAAACACATAGTAGGGCCGGCTGAAGCTCTCTTTAAAATAGCCTTTCACTTCCGCAATGCGTCCCGCCTTGCCGGGGATCACGGGCGGAGGAGGCGGGTATTCACCCTCCTTGACCTTGATACACACCCAGAGAAACGCCGCGCCGTAGAACACCCCGATACAAATCAGTATCAGCGTAAAATACTCCGGCACCCGCCCCATGATCCAGTAGTTGAAAATCATGCCGTCGATCAGACTCACCGCGCGGAAAAACCCATAGAAACGCCCCATCAGACTGTGCGGCACCACGTCGTTGATCAATCCGCCAAACACCGACTGCCCTGCGATGGTCGCCAGTTCAAACGCAGCCCAAAACACCGCGAAACAAACCACCGAAACCACCATCTCGTTTTCCACCAGCGAGAGCAGACGTCCGCCCAACGCCGAGCCGCCAAGCGTGGCATGCAACCACGCGCCGAAAGGATGCCCCGGCGTCCCAAGACTATGCAGCCACTTGGCCAACACGGGCGTAAGACCCAGACCAATCATGCCAAACGCGGCCAGCGGCGTGGTGACCAAGAGGAAGGGAATGCGCCGCCCCCATTTCCCGCGATGCCGGTCCGACTTCACGCTGATGATCGGGCCGAGGATCAATCCCACCAACGCCGGAAACGATGTGAGCAAAAGTCCGAAAACGAAGTTCGGCACCTTCAAGTGCCCGAGATACCACTGCGCCATCGGTCCCGCAGAGCGGTCACGCATCGACCACGCAAAATCCCCGGCCAACAGCAGAAAAAACAACGTGACCAGTCCGGCCGAAGTGTAGGTCAACGTGCCGACACGCCAGACCTTGTGCCCCGTTGCATCGGACACCGGAGGCGGTGCTTCGCTTGAAGCGGCGGACGCGGTTTCGTCAAGTGGATCGGCAGGAG
The DNA here is from genome assembly GCA_041671745.1 of Opitutaceae bacterium. GTDB lineage: Bacteria > Verrucomicrobiota > Verrucomicrobiia > Opitutales > Opitutaceae > Rariglobus. The sequence continues at coordinate 71,718 of JBAZBC010000005.1, forward strand.
GCGTGTTCACCAAAATAGATTCAGAGGTTCTTGTCCGTGATGACCGGAGTGATCGTCATCTCCACCACGCCCGATGAGGTCGGCTCCTTCAGATTGATGCCGATGCGCGTGGGATGGCGGTTGTTGGGCGTCTGCTCCTGGATGACTTCCTCGTTAAAAGTGAACTCCGCGCCGTGCGTATCCACGATCACCCGCACTGCACCGGAGCCCTCGCCGATCACCAACGTATCCGGACTCATTTGGCGAACCGGACCATACGTGATGAGTGCCGTGCCAAAGCTCTCCGGCTTGTCGTAGGCAAAAGTATCGCGCACTTGGAATGAACCCGTCCCGACCCGCGAATAGACAAAGGTGCGCGTGAGCGTTTTCAGCGTCGGCACTTCGTAGCCCGCCCTCAGATCCAGAACCACCGTGTCCTGATCCGGCGTAAACTCCGTGCTCAGCACCTTGGCAGCAAACTGCTCGCCGGCAGACTGGAGTTTTCCGTCCACCATCGGCACGGCGTGCCCGTAGGAACTGAGCATCTTGCTCTCGTAACGCTGCGGGCTGAAGGTCCGCCGCGTGTAAGACTCCATGCCGGCGTCCAGCAACGGCGCAGACTTGCCAACGACCACCACATAGGAGCCGAGGTCGTTGTGATTGTGGTGCTCCGCATTGTTGCCGCCCTTGAACGAAACGCCCATCGCCACCGACGCGTCGGCACGAGGCCGCAGCGCGAACACCTGGGCCTCGGGGAAAGAGTCGCGCAACCGGTAGGCCGATATCGCTCCGCCCTCCGTCGTTTCGCGAGGCAGAAAAGCCAGGATGCCCACACCGAAAAGTCGTGCACCCATGCCGTGCCGGAAAGGCATGTCGGCCGGTTGGGTTTGCACCCAGTCGGAATGCCCCAGCTTCAGCCGACGATTGAGCAGATCCAGCATCCATGGCGTGGGCCGGTCCGTCGGACCACTGTCGGCGTAGGCCGGATAAACACCGGACAAAATTTCCAGCTTTTCCGGATACGTCGCCACCACGCGCACTTTGGGGTCTTGCAGGAAATCCACCGCCCCGCCGGTAGCTTGGCTCACGGTCTCGGCCATCATCAGGTAACTCCCAAACCCATAATCCCAATAGCCCAGCCCCTCCGAACAATATCCGTCGGACGTGTAGCCCGACAAAAAATACTTCATGGAATGCTCCGCCCCCGCCACCAACGTGGCCCGCTCTTCGCGTGACGGCAGCAGCGCCAGCCCCGCGCCGACCACGCCAGCATTACAGACCGCATTCCAGTTGTTGGTGCCGGTCAGCCACCACCAGCCACCGGTGCCGGGCGGGATCTTGGCACTGCGCACCACCTGCAAATAAGGATCAAACACCCGCCGACGAATCTCGGAGCGAATGAGCGCGCGGGTCTCCGGTTTCAATCGGTCGCCCAACCAGTAGTCCACGGTGGCAATCGTCCATGCGCGCGCGGAGGAGCCCAGATCAACCTCGATGACCTTTTGGTTGAAGTTGATCAGTCGCGTATCGTGCGCTGGGGCAACCCAGGTCTTTTCCGTCAGGATGGCGGCCAGATACGTTTCGATGGCGGGCAAATAACGACCTTGGTTTTCAATACACTCGGCCAAGGTGAACAGAGAAAGGAGTTCGGTGCGGCGGCGAAAGGCCCGTTCGTAACCGATCCGGCTACCGGTGCGGCTGACCTCCAGAAAAAGATCGTCGGGAAGAGGCGCGACCGCCTCCGTTTGAACGGCCTCGGCGTCGGCTTTTAGTTTCTGAATCGGTGCAAACGATGCAACGCGTGCCCAAGCTTCGCGATCATCCGCCGGGCGGCCGATTCCACCGGGGGCCTCGGGCAGCACCGACGCAAAGTAGTCCACCCGCCCGGGCTCCAGCGGAGTCAGCGGCGCAGTTTCTCCCCGTGCGATTCCAGTGAAAACACCGGCGCAAATGGGGAAAAGAATGAGGGGGAAAACGAACAAACGTAACGAAGCGTGCATGGATCAAGAAAGGAAAGTGAATCGGGAGAGCGCCCGTGGCATAAGCACAGACGCCCGGAACCGCCGGGGTTCCGGGCGCTGCTGTATTCGTAATATATCCACCCTACGGAGGGAGGATGAAGGCTTGTCAAACGCGGCGCTGCCGACGGCCTAACGCCAGTCCAAGCCCCATGACTCCGGCCAACATGGCAAAGGTCGAAGGCTCAGGAATGGCGGAGACTGCCACCGTAAGGTCGCCCGTCGTCTCAGAGAACGAGAAGTCATATCCGCCGGCGGTGCCTGTCCACACACCCGCTCCTGTGAGCGAAGTAGACCCCAACAATCCGGTAATCGAGATCGAGCTCGGAGTCGTGCCGGAGCCGGTCGTGGTGCCATTGAATAGATCGAATACACCCACCGTCGGTGTCGACGTGATGTTGAACGTAAGATTGGCGTTATAGTCGTAGGTGGCCGTGGTCTTCACCTGACCGGCACTGGCTCCGCCGAGATTCAGCGTCAGTGAAGTGGCGGAAACCGTCTGGCTCGACATGTCCAACACCGCGCCGCTGTCCACCGTGATACCGCTAGCGGCGGTGAAGTTCGTGCCCGTGATGGCGAGAACACCTTTGCTCACCCGAAGCGCACCAATGGTGCGACCGGAAGCGAGCGTGGAGGGAGTTCCGATCACGGCGTTGCCGGTGTAATCGAAGGTGGAGGCCACATCGAGCGCAGTGCCGGTGCCAAGATTATTGGCAATGCCATTGCCGCCGGTTGCCTCAAGGGTGACGTTCGCGCCGACGGTGGTCGTAACACTCGCTCCGGTGAAGTCGTAGCCAAGCGTGCGAATGCGGCCTCCGGTGGCACTGGAGGAAATGGCCCAAGTGGTGCCGGTCGCCGTGCCGGCATGGTTCGGTTTCCAGACGCCGCTGGTGGTGCCACGGGCGTTGCCGCTTGCTCCAGTGGCCCCGGTCATATCGAGCGTGTGGCCGTTCACGTCCACGCCTAGCGCGGTGTTGGCTGGAGTTCCGGAGCTAGCACCGTTCGCCAGTTGCAGCAACTGCGTGCCCGATGACGAGGTCAGATCCGTCGCCAGTTTCATGGCAACGAGTGCGCCATTGGTGTTTGAATTGATAAACAGGAGATTGCTGATGGTCCCACCCACAGCACTGCCGATGGTCTTGGTGCCGCTTCCGCGCATATAAAGCTGGCTATTGTTGGTCGGAATGCCCGTCAGGGACTGGTCCCCACTGGCACCGAGTTGGATGCCATAGGTGGAGGTCATCGAGAAATTTGTCATGGAGTTGACGGCACCATTCAGTGAAAGCAGGCCCTTGGTGGAGCCATCGGCAACCAGAGACCCGCCGGTAGCCGTGAAGTTGCCATTCACCTGTAGACGGACATCACCGCTCTGGCCTCCCGAGGTGGTATTATCGATTTTGATAGTGCTGCCACTGGAAATAGTCAGGTTGCCGTTGATAGTCGCATTCACCGAACCACTGGTCTGAGTCGTGGGCATGGCGCCGAGCGCCAGCGTGCCGCCGGAAACGGTCACATTGCCAGTCACGGTCGTTGTCCGGGATCCATTAAAAACGTTGGACCCAAAATTCAGCGCCAACTTGCCCCCACTCTGAATATCAATCCCGCCACTCGCCGTCAGGGTGAGATCCGACGAACTCGGCGAAACGCTGAGCTGAGCGGTGCCCCCATTTGACGCGGCCAGCGTCAGGGCGTTCGTCAGGGTGAGACTCAGCTTAAGATTCAGCTCATTGATGAACGCGGAAGTCTGGGTAAACGTCAGCGTGCCGAGCGCTCCCGAAGCCCCGCTGTCGTAGACGATGGTGCGGTCGGCACCGGTGTCGTTAAGCAGGGCGGTCCCAGTCGTTCCAGGCACCGTGGTGGGGGCGGTGGAACTCCAGTTGGCGACGGTGGACCAGTTGAGATCGGTGCCTCCGACCCAAGTGTAGGTGGTCTGGGCAACGGCACTCCCGGCCATGAGTGAAAGCGAACCGAGGCCAAGCAGGGTGCGTATGATGTGTGGGGTTGGTTTCATGGATATTACGATTGCGGATACAGGTTATTGGGGAATGGCCACGGCCTCGACGTGAGTGTCGAAGAACAGCGCGTGATAGAAGGTGTGGTGAGGTGGAGTCGCTGCCATGGTCGGATACCAACTGGTCCCGACCGGACTGATACCGGAGGATTGCTGGTCCACCTCGTAAAGGATGCGGGTCTTGGCCGGCATGCAGGCCGAGAGCACCTCGGCAATCCTGCGAGTCGGTGAACCCAGGTTGGTGCCGCTCGCGGGATAACCCCAGATCGACGACAAATTGCCCGCCGAGCCGTTCAGCTGGTAGATGATCTCGGCATTGGCCTGCCCGGCGGTCGCCACGGCCCAAGCCGGGCACACAAACAGGTCCGCCTTGTGTTTAGCATCACTGTCGACGTCACCGATGTAGGGAGAGAGGAAATAGCTCAGCTGGTATTGATTCTTGGTGCGATCGACCGTGATTCCCTGCCCGCTGAACAACGGGCCCGGCAGCATGCCGTGATTATCTCCACTGTAGGCATAGACCGCCGTCGCGATCTGACGAAGGTTGCTGACGCAACGGGCGGCATAGGCCTTGTCCCGGATTTTACCGACATTAACGCTGACGATAGCCACCAACACCCCGATGATCGCAATCACTGCGAGCAGTTCGACCAAGGTGAACCCAAAAGAGGTTCCGCAGGGTATGCGGGATATGCGGGGCTGCATTGCTAAGGATAATCGCCTAGGAGGCATGGTTTCACAAGGAACTGTGCGCTCTACAAGTTGAGCAGTCTACAGCATGGGTTGAAAAAGCCCGATGCCGGCGAGGATCGCCGGGCCAAAGGATCGCTCGATCACCAGCCGCAGGTGCCCGGTCGTAAGCGGCGGAATGCGCAGCAGTCGCTTGTGCCCGATCGTGGTTCCGTGAACAACCAGCGCGACCTCGCCGTCCGAGGCGATGCTCTCGATGCGCCAAGCCGACACTCGCTGGCCGAATGCAATCGCCTCTTGCAAGCTGATCACCCCCACCTCGCCCGCTCGGCTCAAGTGGATGTCGATAACCGAAGTCTCCCCCGTGACACCGGCCTCCCAATAAGTATGTTCGCATCCGTCAACCAGCGCGGGTGCGGGTGCCCCATCGGCCGTCACGTGCGCGTCCAGCGCGAGGTCATCGGAAAAAACGCAATCGATCTGACTGCGGAACGCCGCCACCCGGCTGGCATCGGTCGGGTGAATGAGTCCGTCTGGCATCGGCGGCAGGTTGAGTAACAACAGTCCGTTGCGACCCACGCTGCGGAAATACAGGTCCACCAACTCCTCGACCTGGCGAACATGATCATCCTCCGCCGCATGATAGAACCAGCCCGGACGAATCGATACGTCACACTCTCCCGGTCGCCACACGCGCAACGCGCCGGGCTCCGGTGCCTCGCCTTCATTGAGCAGCTTGACGCTATCACCCTTGGCAACCGCGTCGTTGGCCAGATCAATGCCTGAGTCGCCGGGAAACTTCACGCGCCGGGGATCGACCGTGGACCAGCAGGTTTCTCCAGCAAAACCGCGCTCGTTGCCCACCCAGCGCACATCGGTGCCGCCGTCGCCAAAGGTGACCGCATTCGGCTGCAACTCCTTCACCAGTGAAAAAAAACGCGACCAGTCGTAAACCTGACGTTTCCCGGTCGGCCCTTCGGCGCAGGCACCGTCAAACCACACTTCGTCCAGCTCCCCATATTGGGTGAGCAACTCGGTCAGTTGCGTGCAGTAAAAATCATTGTAGCGAGGGGAATCGCCATAACAGGGCTCGTGACGATCCCATGGCGAAAGATAGAGCCCGACCTTCAGCCCTTCCGCACGAAAAGCGTCCACAAACTCGCGCACCAAGTCGCCCTTACCACCGCGCCACGGCGAGGAGGCCACCGAGTGGTTCGTCGTCTTGCTCGGCCAGAGACAGAAGCCGTCGTGGTGCTTCGCCGTGAGGATGCCAATCTTGAAACCACCGGCCCGCGCCGTGCGTGCCCACTGGCGGCAATCCAGTTTTGTAGGATTAAAAATCGACGGAGACTCGGTGCCGTCACCCCACTCGCGACCAGTGAAGGTATTCAGTCCGAAATGAATGAAGAGATTGGTCTCGGTGCGCTGCCACGAAAGTTGCTGCGCGCTGGGGACCACTTGGGACGGGGTTTCAACGGGGTGCATAAGCGATGTCGTAGTCCGTGATGCATTCGCACCCGCCGCGCAAAACCACCGTTGCCCTACAAGTAGACTCACAAAGCCTTTGCCGCCCTTCGTTCCGCCAATCAGATTCACCTCATCCCCTCCGCCTGCGCCCCCTTCTCTTATGCCGGCAGAGCCAACCCCTTTACCTCCCATGAATACCCGCATCACCGCCCGTCCCCTCATCCGCTACGCTCTCTGCCTTGCCTTCTGCACCGGTCTGGCCGGCCACGTTTATGCCGGAGAAAATCTGGCCACCAATCCCGGCATGGAGGACGGCACCAAGGGATGGAGTGTCTTCATGGCCAAGGAATCCGAAGACAAGGGCGCCGGCATCTCCCCCGACGCGACCGTGTATCACTCCGGAAAATATAGCTTGAAGATGTTCTCACCGGTGGACGCCCGCTACTCCGTCGCCCCGCACCTCAATCTCGGCACGGTCACCCCCGGCGACCGTTACCGCATCTCGATCTGGGTCCGCGCAGGAGACGATTTTGTGCAGAAACCCGGCACACCCGGATTCCATATCCGCGCCACGTTGTTCGAAGCCCCCGGCAAGGATGTTGCCGGCGGGCACTACCACTTTGGCCTCAACGGCCGCGCCCTCCGTGGAGCTCCGTTCTCCCTGCTCGGCAGCGATCCCGTTCCGCACGAATGGACCCAAGTCTCCGGGGTGTTTGTTGTCCCTGAGGGAACCCAGAGGCTGAACTTCAACATCTTCGTCGAGCGCGCATCCGGCTCCCTCTACCTCGATGACATCGTGGTCATCAAAGTGGGTGCGGACACGCCCCTCACCCCGTTGCTGAAAGCCAAGTCCTGAAGACCGGAAACAACGGTCCCACTTCCCCATGTCTTTCTTATCATCTGCTCGCCTCGCGAGCCATCGGATGCGTGCGCTCCGCCGTCTCCCTCGCCTAACCGCCGGCCTGCTTGCCGCCGGCCTCGGTTTCCTGCCCGCAACCCGTTCTCTCGCCGCCCCCACCCTTCCGCCCGCATCGCCGGCCCGCGTGGCTGAGATTGCTTCATGGCTTTCGGAGAAACCCATGATCTTCGGTCACACGGCCGATGACCGCGCCGCTTGGGATTCACTCGCACAACTCCCGGGCTTCAAAACCGCCATCGCAGCAGGTGAACGCCTGATCGACGCCAACCCGCCCGACGTCAGCGATGAAAACTTCCTCCTCGCTACGAAAACTGGTGTGCGCCAAGTCAACGACCGCGAATCGGGCGCCCGCGCCGGTTTTCTCAACACCGTGGTGCTGGCCGAGGTGCTGGAAAACAAGGGGCGCTTCCTCCCGGCGATCGAGCGCGGTCTCGATGCGATCCTTGGCGAACGCACTTGGGTGATGGCGGCCCACGACACCCGGCTCGTTAATTTCTACGGTAAGGAAATCGAGGTGGATCTCGCCTCCTCCGCACGCGCTTGGCTACTCGCCCTCACCGATCAATGGCTCGGTGATCGACTGCCCGCCGTCACTCGCCAACGCATCCGCGCCGAGGTTCACCGGCGAGTGCTCGACCCCTACCTTGAATTTGCACGCAAAGGCGGCAATCCCTCCAAGGGCTGGTGGTGGCTCGTCGGAACCAACAACTGGAATCCCGTCTGCAACGCCGGCGTGGTCGGTGCCGGTCTCATCCTGCTCGATTCCCGCGAGGACCGCGCCCTCCTTCTGGCCAACGTCGAAAACTCCATCCCGCATTACTTCGATGGCTTCGCCGCCGACGGCTACTGCACCGAGGGTCTCGGGTATTGGAACTACGGATTTGGCAACTACGCGTTACTGACGGAGTCCGTCCGCGCGGCCACCGGTGGCCGCATTGACTTCTATAAACTTCCCAAGGCCCGCGAGGCATCCCTCTATCCCGGCGCACTGGAAATGAACGACGGTCTGTATCCAACCTTCGCCGACGGCAGCATGGGCACACGCCCCATGTCCTGGTTGCTGGATTTGCTTGAGCGCCGCCTTGATCTTGGCCGGCCCTACTGGTTGCAAACAGAACCCGATGTCCGCAACAACGGCCTATCGAGCGTCTGGCTGACCGCCTTCCTCGACCGAAAAGCCGACGCGAAAGCCGTCCAACCCATCCTGCCTGCACGCGATTCGTTTCCGGACTCCGGCATCTTTGTGCTCCGTCCCGGTCGCGCCGATACCGTGCCGTTCACCGTTGCCCTCAAAGGCGGCCACAACGCCGAGCATCACAACCACAACGATCTCGGCTCCTACGTGGTCGGCGTGGGCCGGACCACCCCGCTGGTTGACCCCGGTGCCGAAACCTACACCACGCGCACGTTCAGTGCACATCGTTACGACAGCCAGATCCTGTCGTCCTACGGCCATGCCGTTCCGCTCGTGGCCGGCGTGCAACAAAGCGCAGGCCGAAAATTCGCCGCCCGCGTCATCGCCCATGAAACGACGCCCGCAAGCGATCATGTCGCGCTCGACCTGAGCGCAGGCTACGAGGTCCCCGGCTTGCTCCAACTGCGCCGCGATTTCACCTACGGGCGCGAAGGTGCCGGCCAACTCATCGTGCGCGACGAAGTTGGTTTTGATTCACCCAAAACCTTCGGCACCGCGCTCATTACCACCGGCACATGGCATGAGACGACTCCGGGAACACTCCGCGTATTCGACGGAGACCAAGGCGTGGAGGTCACGATCACCGCAAAGGGCGCGACCTTCGCCATCCATGCCGCCAAGATCGAAGGCAACTTCTCCTCCAAGCGCACCACCACCCGCATCGGTATCGACCTGACGGCACCAGTCACGACCGGCGTGATCACCATGACCATCCGTCCACTGCCGCCCGGCACATCGAGCCGGCCCGAACCGCGTTTCTCCGCCGGCCGTCAGCCCGCCACCGATGCTGTTGCGCATATCAAAGGCACCGAGATCACTGCCGAGGAAAACGGCCATGTCGAGTTCACCACCAAAACCGGCGCAGCCGGCACGGTCTTCCGCTTGTGGGACGAGATCGGGCATAGCTTGGCATGGGATTTCGAACTGCCCGCAGATGGAGATTACGCACTCCGCGTGCGCTTCTGCCAGGGCACCGGCGGTGCCAAACGCAAAATCGAACTGAACGGTGCCCCCCTCGGTGGCGGCTCCGGACTTTTTTCCTTACCGGCCACCGGCGGCTGGAGCACCGATCATGACGACTGGCGCACCACATGGATAGCCGGTGAAGATGGAGTCATTCCCTTGGCCGCACTGCGGAAGGGTCATGGCCGCATCGTCATGACGGGTGCCGGCGACGGCCTCAACCTCGACTGGATCGAACTGGTAAGAGTCCGGTGAATACGATCGTGCGCAAATCGGCATCCATTCGCCGCCACGTCGCGTGGTCAGCCGCCCATATGCCGGAGCGTCTGGCCCGGCATCCATATGCCTTCGACCATCGATTGCTGCGGAATAGCCGGTATGCCCAACTCCTGTCGGTTGACCATGGCCACCAGCATTTCCATCGCGACGACTCCGGTGCGCAGGCCGTTCTCATCCATCCCGGACAGATAGGTTTCTCCCGGAGGGATGTTGTGATTCACCAATCCGATATCTTCGGGGATCCGGTAGCCCAGATGTTTGACGGTAGGGAGTATGTGTCCGCCTGTGGGCACCAACACTTCCGGACGCTGTTCACGCAACCATACAGCAACCGCGTCCTCATCGACTTCATCCGATGCATGCCAAAAGGGTTCAACCCGGTCAGCCACCGGCTGGGCATGGTAATCCACCCAAAAGGCCGCCTGCCAGTTGCTGTCACAACGCTGGTCGAAATCGCGCCCCATGATGAATCCGATGCGACGATAACCCAGCTTACGCACCTCGCTCAGGATGGTGCGCATGGTGTGATACTGGTTGGGTGCCACCCGGTTCAATTGCGGACTGCGCAGGCTGAAACCAAACGTCACCGCCGCGAGCTGTTCCCACGGCAAAAGATCGATCTCCATGCCCCCGCCCGGAAGCGGAGCCACCAACACCCCGCGAATACCCCGCGTGCGCAAAATCGTCGCCATACGCGCGCGCGTCATCCCGGGCTCACGCAGCCAGAACTCCTCCAGCTTGAACCCAAGCTGCTCGGCCCGCTCGGCCGCCCCCCGATAATACTGCTCGTAAAGCGCGACCGCCATCAACCGCTCGCGCACCGGGTGGTTGTTGATCCACGCCAACGAAGCCTGGTGCGTCCGCTTCCGCTGGCTCTGCCGGTAATCGCTCAACGCACTCAGCATGGCATCCGGCCGGTAACCCAGCGTGTCGGCGATCTTCCGAATACGCTCCTTCGTGGCCTCGGGAATACGCGGATGATTGCGCAACGCCATCGACACGGTGGTGAAGTGCACACGCGCCTTCTCGGCGATGTCGCGGATCGTGACACGGGGTTGCATCGCAGCCCTGAGTAAGTCCACCGCCCGACACCTGCAAGCAGTCTTCCTGCTACAACCCATTCTATTTATCCCAGACCACTCAACCGCCCGAGCCCCTTATGAAACCAACCCGCCTCCGCTTCCTGCTGATCTCACTCTGCGCCGCACTCTGTGCCGCGCCCCTTCGCGCCGCCGATCCGGCTCCGGGACTGTTCCGCGATCACGACCGCTGGGCCGTCGTCGGCGACAGCATCACTCAGGGCCGCACCTACTACGCCTGGATCTACCTCTATTACGCGACGCGATTCCCGTCCCTCACTCTTGACGCCTACAACTGCGGCATCTCCGGCGACTCCGCCTCCGGCGCCCTTCGTCGCTACGATTGGGACATCCAACCCCATCACGCCAATGTCGCGACCATCATGCTCGGCATGAACGACGTCTCCCGCGGCCTCTACGGCGAAGCGAACCCCGACGAAGCCACGCTCAAGCGACAGGCCAACGCCCTCGCCGCCTACCGCGCCAACATGACCGAGCTCGCCAGCAAACTGATAGCGGACGGCGCACGCCTCATTTTTGTCACGCCCACTCCGTTCGACGAAACCGCCGACCTTGCCCCCGCCCGCCAGACCGGCGTCAACGGAGCCCTCGGCGAATGCGCCGTGTTTCTCCGCGAGTTGGCCGCGACCACCGGAGCCTCCATCGTTGATCTCCACGGACCCATGACCGCCCTGAACCTCCGCCTGCAGAAGGACAACCCCAAGGCGACCATCATCGGCCCCGACCGCATTCACCCCGAGCTGCCCGGCCAATTCCTCATGGCCTACTACTTCCTCAAGGCACAGGGCGCGCCTCAGCTGGTCTCCAGTGTCGACATCGATGCAACCGCCCTGCGTGTCTTGAAAGCGGAGAACACCGAGGTCACCGAACTCGCCTCCAAAAACGGCGTCATCTCCTTCACGTCTTTTGAAAAATCCCTGCCGTATCCGATCGGCGACGACTACCGCCCCGCACTCGACTGGGTTCCCTTCCAGCAAGACTTCAACCAGGAGATCCTGCGCGTCACCGGCCTCAAGCCCGGCTTCCACACCCTTATGATCGACGGTGAGCCGACCGGCGAATTCGATGCCACCGAGTTCACTGCGGGCATCAACCTCGCCACCCTGAACGGCACGCCGCAAGCCCGCCAGTCCGCCGCCGTGCTCACACTCATCCGTGAGTGGCAGAAAACCATCGCTTATTGGAGCCGCGGCATCGCCCAGGTCGAACACTGGACGCTCAAGGACGTGCCCCGTCCGATCACCTTGGAAGCCGTGCGTCCGCAGCTGGATGCACAGCTGGAAAAGCTGAAAGGCAGCGAGACCCACATGGACAAATACAACCGCTCCATCATCGGCAACTACCTCAAGGTTAAACCTCGCGAGGCCCAGACGAAGCTGGATATTGAAGCCAAAGCGGAAGCCATCCGCAAAGCCGCCCAACCTATCCCGCACCGCTACGAGATCCGCTAAAAATCGCCATGCATCGTTACCCAAAACTCCTTGTTCCAGCCCTGCTCACTGCGCTGACCGCCTTGGTCATCCCGTCGCCCTTGCCGGCCGCTCCGGTCCCGGCGAGCGAGATCGACGCAACCTTGCGTGATGCCGTCGAGTTCACCGCCCGCAGTGGTCTCCCCAACGTTTTCGCCAAACTGCAACGCGGAGCCGCCGTAAAAGTCGCCTATCTCGGCGGCAGCATCACCGCGCAAAACGGCTGGCGGATTCAAAGCCGTGAATGGCTGCAAAAACAGTTCCCCAAGGCGCAGCTCTCCGAAATCCACGCCGCGATCGGCGGCACCGGCTCGGATCTCGGCGTCTTCCGTGTCGAAGCGGACGCCCTCAAGGACAAACCCGACCTCCTGTTCGTCGAGTTCGCCGTCAATGACGCCAACGCCGCACCCGCCCAAATCGCCAAGGCGATGGAAGGCATCGTGCGCAAAACCTGGTGCCTGCTGCCGACGACCGACATCTGCTTCATCTACACGCTGACCGCGAAAGACACCGCCGCCCTCGCCGCAGGAAAAATGAAGCGCTCCGACAGCGTCATGGAAACGGTCGCCGATCACTACGGCATCCCGAGCATCCACTTCGGACTGGAAGTCGCCCGCCTCGAAAAAGAAGGCAAACTGATCACGAAATCCGACAACGCACCGATGACCCGCGTCTCCGGCGACGAACTCAACACGTCCGCCCCCATACCGACCGACGCCCAAGGCCGGATCCTATTCTCCAAAGATGGCGTTCATCCGTATCCGGAAACCGGTCACGTGCTCTACACCCAGGCACTCATCCGCTCCTTTGAAAAAATGCAGACGCTCGGAACCCCGGGTGCCCACGCGTTAATCGCCCCGCTCACATCGGACAATTGGGAAGGTGCCCGCCAACTCCCCCTCGATCAAGGCGGCGTGCTGACCGGAAAGGTAACGAAACTCGATCCCAAGACCGACAGTCCGGCGAAATCCTTCGTCGCTCGCATGCCGTCGATGTGGAAATTCGAACCCGGCGCGACCTTGTCCTTTAAGTTCAAAGGCACGAAGGCATCGATCTATGACCTGCTCGGACCGGATGGCGCGCAGCTCGAGTTCTCCGTAGACGGGAAGCTCCGCCAAGTGGCCCGTTTCGACGGTTACTGCACCTACCAACGCCTCGGCACGTTAAGCTTGGCCGACAACCTGCCTGATACCGTCCATGAAGTGACCATCACTGTGCTGGCCGAAGCACCCGACAAAGCGAAGATCCTCTTCGATCGCAACCGCGCCGACCTGGAGAAAAACCCGGCCAAATACGCCCCAACAAACTGGTATGCCGGTGCGATCTTCATCGTGGGTGAGATCGTAAAGTAACCCATCCCGATCTCGTCCATGCCGCCAGGGTGCTTCGGCAACGCACCCGGCACCGCCGCCCATTATCGGTTAGAGATCCGTCCCCCACCGCTTACTCCAACACCCAATCCGGCAAATCCGCCCGCATCGACTCCGGACGTTCACACGTGCTCATGAGCGTCACGTGAGCGCCGCGATCACTCGATTCGTGGATCGCCTGCATCACATCCAGCGCGTGCATCGCAATGGCTTCGTTCGCCCGATGCGCACGCCCTTTGACAATGCTGATCGCCATGTCCGCCACTCCAACGCCACGCGACCCTTCCGCATAAGGATGCGTATGCCTCACCTGCACCCAGTCCGTAAACTTCCCGGTGCGCATCTTCACCGGTCCGCCCGTGTTATTGGGATCAGGCACCGACAGTGATCCCTCCGTTCCATAGATCTCGATCATCGGATTGTTGTGCCCGTGCTTCACATCAAACGAGGTCGTCAGTTGTCCGATCACTCCGTTGGCAAATTCCAAGATCGATACGATATGCGTCGGCACCTCCACCTCGACCACCGTGCCGCACTTGGGTTGGCTGGTAATCGTGCGCGCCGCGAAGCTCGTTCGAGTCAGCCCGCTCACCCGCTTCACCGGCCCGAGCAGCGTGATCAGCGCGTGCAAATAATACGGCCCCATGTCGAACATCGGGCCGCCTCCGCGCTTGTAATAAAACTCCGGCGACGGATGCCACGTCTCATGTCCGCCACAAATCATGTTTGCCTGAAACGCCACCGGCACGCCGATCTCCCCATCGTCAATCAGCTTCCGGCAGGTCTGCACCGCCGCGCCAAGGCACGTATCCGGCGCGCAACCCACGCGTAAACCGAGCTCAGCCGCCCGTGCCACCACCGCTTCCCCCTCGGACCGAGTCAGCGCAAAGGGCTTTTCACTGAATACGTGTTTGCCCGCTGCCAAGATACGCAGATCGATCTCCGCGTGCGCCTGCGGGATCGTCAGGTTGATGACGATGCGAATATCCGGATCAGACAGCAACGCATCCACGGTCAGCGCACGACACCCATACTCCGTCGCTCGTGATTCCGCCGCCTCCATCCGCACATCCGCGCATGCCTTTACGGTCAAAAAGGGGAAGCGCTTGCACGCCGTGAAATAAGCCTTGGCGATACTGCCGCAGCCAATGATGCCAACTGCCATCGGAGAAGAGTTATTCATGGGATAAAATCCAAAAAGCGTTCACCCAAATCTGCGTCACAGCATCCGTGCTGCCCACAGCACGCCACGCACCGTAAGCTCCTTCGCCACCGGATACGTTGTGAACTCCTCCGGCGCATGCCCCAACGCCGAGTAAAACACGCGACCTTCGCCCCATGTTTTGACCCATGCCACCGGCATCGTGCAGGCCCGGCCTTCATACACATAGGACGTGTCCGCCAGCACCTCGATCGCGGGATCCACCATCAAGTAGTATTGTTCCGACCGATACGCGAAAGTCCCCGTCATATCCGTGACAATGGGATTCGAGACCGCACACACGTTCACCGTGTAGTCACCCACGTGCGGATGCCCAACAAAATGCCCGCCGGTCATCCACTCGTAATCGAGGTTGCCTCGAAACGCATCACCCATGCCTCCATGAATGCCGGCCAGCCCTACGCCGCTGCGCACCGCGTCTTGCAAGCCCTGACTCTGCTCCTTCGTCAACGTCCCCATCGTCCAGCACGGGAAAATCACGGCAAACGTCTTCAGCCACTCCGCATCAGCCAGCACATCAAGCGAGACCTCGACCTCGCTTTCAAACCCGTGCACGGCCAGCGCCGATCGGAAAATCTCCACGATCTCGTGGGGCTTATGACCATCCCAACCACCGGACACAAAAAGAACTCGTTTCGTAGACATAGGGTATTTTAAGTTAATTTATCTCAACATAACGTAATTCTTCCCTTAGGTGAATGGACACTTTCCCCATTTATATGGACTTTCGGATCAAGCACTGGCTCGGCTACACCCGTCGTTTCCCCGCCTCATTTCCGCTCGCATCAGCCAACTTCATCGTGGGCAAGAACGACTGGATTCACCGCACTTTCGACACCTGCAACTTCTCCCTAATCCTCAAAGGGCGCGGCCAGTTTCACCGTCTCGGCGTCACCCACGAAGTCATCGCCCCGTGCGTCATCACACAATGGCCCGGTGAACGGCTCGACTACGGCCCCGACCTGCCCAATACGACTTGGGACGAGTTCTATCTCATCTACGGTGCCAGCCTCATGCCACGTTTCGAAACCATGGGACTGGTGGATCGCAACCGTCCGATGTGGTCTATCAACGACCCCGTCCGCGTGCGCGCGTTGATCGACGAGTTCGCCACCCTCGCCAACTCAGCCAACCCCGAGCACATCATTGATCGTGTAGACCGTATCGCCGAACAAATCATCGTGGAAACATTGCTGGGACCCGACACGACGCCCGTAGCCGGTGACATTATTGACCGGTTGATTGCCAACATCCGGAAAAACTTTGCCGAGGACATCGACTTCGATGCCGTCGCCGCACGCCAGGGCATGTCCCGCGCCACATTCCGCCGCCGCTGGACCGAGCGCATATCCATCCCACCCGCCCGTTATCTTCAGGAGCTGCGTATGCGCGAAGCCTGCCGCCTCTTGGCCGAAACCAATCGGCCCATCCATGAAGTCGCCCGCGCCGTCGGTTTTGCCGACGAGTTTTACTTCTCACGACGCTTCCACTGCGAACACGGGATCCCGCCCGCCCGCTACCGCAAAACCTACACCATCAACAGGACTACCTAAACGCCGTTGGGGTCACCCCGTTCTGCTTGCGGAAGCACCGCGCGAAATACCCCGGATCGCGAAACCCCGCCGCATACGCCGCTTCGCTCACCGTCATCTTCGGGTCGCGCAAAAACACTTTCGCCCGCTCCAGCCGGACCGCCGTGCGATACTCCACCGGCGTCACCCCAAAGGTTCGCTGAAACAGCCGGCAGAGATGGGGATAACTGAACCCCAGCGAGGTGAGCAACGTCTGCACGTTTTTATCCTGCGTATCAGGGCGATCTAGCAAATCCTTTACTGCCTGGGCACGTTGAGTGGCCCGGTTCGGATTGACGGTGCGCCGGCCTGCCCGCCACACGATCCTCGTTAACAACTCCAGGAAAACCGCCCGGCAGGTTTCCCGTGCCAGCGGCTCTCCGGTCTTCCAGCGATGCACCAGTGTCTCGATCAACGGACGCACCGCCGCGTCGGATCGCCAGGTTCCTTGGCCGACTTTTTCAGGCACAAAAGCCGGTGTCGGCACAATGAGATACCGGGCCGGTCTGGTCGGATAAAAACAACACAATGCATGCACCGTCTTTTTGGCGGGAGGCAGCCAGTCGAAATGGAAACAATGCCGGCACACCCCGCCCGCGCCCACGGTCGTCACATGAAACGTGTCCGGCGGAATGATCAGGTAATCCCCCGCCGTCAGCTCCACGACACGATCATCCAGCCGCACCTGACAAGAGCCTTGGGTCACGATCACCAATTCATGATCGTAGAGATAACGTCCGGGTTCGACTTGGCCTGCGGGCCACGTCCCTTGCCAAACGATACTTAACCGGGGCGATGTTTTCTTAAGCCAGGAAGTCATTTTCATCCTATTAAAGTCAGGATTATCCCGTCGGTTACCTAATCACAAGACTGCTATGTCTGGATTAGTCGATCACAAGGACTGCATTTTAGTCCTGATCTGATCCGCCCTCTCACCCCTCAATCATCCGCCTCACTATGATCAGCGCCCAAGCCCTCGTCTGCCACGACGAAAAGACCCTCGTTCTTGAAAACGTGACCATGCCCGTTCCGGGCGAATCACAGCTTCTCATCAAAACCCTCCACAGCGGCATCAGCGTGGGCACCGAGTTCGCCCTCATCCGCAACCGCATCAGCTGGGGCCCCTACCCGCTCGTCACCGGCTACCAAGCCGTCGGCCGCGTCGAAGCCATTGGCGGCGCGGTGCATGACTACAAAGTCGGCGACCTCGTCTATTATCGCGCCAACCACGGCGAGCTCACGCTTTCCTCCGGCAAGGTGTGCACCAACGTCAGCGGCACCCACACCTCTCACGCCATCGTCACCACCGGCGACAGCATCGCGCTGCTTCCCTCGGGCGTCGATCCGAAGTCCGCCAGCCTCTTCGTCATGCCCGCCGTCGGCCTGCATGGCACCGACAAGGCGCAACCCAAAGTCGGCGACGTCGTCGTGGTCATCGGCGCCGGTCTGATTGGCCTCGGTGTCATCAACGCGCTCGCCAACCGTGGCTGCCGCGTGCTCGTAACCGACGTGGACGACACCCGTCTCGCCATGGCCGCCCGCCTCGGCGCGACCGATCTGTGCAACGTATCCCGCACGCCGGTGAAGCCCGTCCTCGACGCGCTCAAGCCCGGCGGCGCCGATGCCGTGTTCGAATGCACCGGACTGCCCGCGCAGATCGTGCCGGCAATGGAGCTCTGCCGCATCCACGGCACCTTTGTCTACCAGGGCAACTACGGCGCCGCTCCGTATCCGACGCAGTTTCTCCCCGCGCACAACCGCCAGCTCACCTGCCATTACCCCTGCGACGACGGCGGTCCCGACTGCCGCGCCGCCGTTCTCCGGCTCATGGCCTCCAAGGCCCTGCCTTGGTCCGAAGTCATCACACACGAAATCGCCGCCGCCGACTCCGCCGCCTTCTACACGCAAATCAACCAAGGTGCCGCCAACGGTCTCGTCGCCGGCGTCATCAACTGGGCCTGATCATGACCATGACCGCCAACACATCCAACGGCTGGACGCTCCTCACCGGTGGTGCCGGTTTTCTCGGCACCGGTTACCTCAACGCGCTCTCACCCGACGAACGCGCACGCTGCGTCTGCATAGTGCGTAAATCCACCCCCGAATTGGCCGCCACAGCCGGTGCAGTAATCGAAGGATTCTTCGGTGATCCCGCCACCCTGCAAAAACTCGCCGCCTATCCCGTTACATCCGTCGTGCACCTCGCCGCCGTCACCGGCGGTTGCAGCGAACCCGACGCCATCGCCATCAACGTGGAAGGCACCCGCGTGCTCCTGCGCCAACTCTCCGACCAAGGCTGCCGGCGCTTCGTGCTCGCCAGTTCCATCGCCGCCGTCGGCCTGCAACGCACCGACTTCGTCCCACGCGAACTCCCCATGACCGAGACCCACCCGTGCCTGGACAAAGACGGTTACGGACTCTCGAAATACCTGATGGAAGAAATCGCCGCCTACCATCACCGGCAGAACCCCGCGCTCGCGATTTTCTGCCTGCGCTTCGGCGTGATCTGCCCCGACGACGCGCCGGCCGCCCCGTTCGTCCCGACCACACCGCCGCCCGCCTGGACCTACGCCCACTTTTCCAAAGTGCGCCGCAAGGACGTCGTCCGCGCCATCCGCCTCGCCACCGACAAGTCATCCGACGGCGAATGCACCGTGCTCAACATCGTCGCCCGCCACGCCGACCTCGCCGTGTCCGTCCACGAACTGACGACTATCTGGCACCCGGGCAAACGCATCGACACCGCGCACCACCAATCCGCCGGACACGAACGCGACGCCGTATTCTCGACATCAGCAGCCGAACGCAAACTCGGCTTCACCGCCAACTGGCCGTGATGCCAGCGCGACCGGTTCGCCGGCGTCAGGGGTTAATATTCTTCACGTAGAGCGGCAGCTGAGGATCGTTCGGCTGAACGATCGCCACATGTCCGTCTACGAACAACGTATTGGCCCCGCCACCATGACGAAAGTCCGTCCGGGTCGCATAACTGCTTTCGGTAAACGAAAGCCACGCGTCCCCTTCCGCTCCTGCATCCTTGCCATCGATCAATAGTAGCGAGCGAGCCGGCGCCACCACTTGGTTCACCACGATGGCCAGAGCCTGCCCTTTTAACAGAGAGTTCATGGTGTAGGTGCGGCGAGCTCCGGCAGCATACGTTTCCTCGGCGGTCGGGCAGCGAAACACGTTTTTAACACCGACCATGATTTGTTGGTTGTCGAAATAACCGCGCTGCTGGAGAGCCAACATCCAAGAACCGGTGCCACCCGTGGGTAACGTATTCCCGATAACTGCCGGGAAAACGCCTTTGTTGTCGTTGGCGTAGAGCGTGAAGCCCTGATGCAGCGCCTTGAGGTTGGTCGTGCACTCCACCAATTGCGCGGATGCACGCACTTTGCTCAACGTGGGAATCAAGATCGCCGCAAGGATGCCAATGATCGCAATGACCGTTAGCAGCTCCGTGAGGGTGAAGGCTGCAGTGCGAGCCCGACGAGTCGAAGTCCGAATGTTGTGAGGGGTAGTCATGGGTGACAGATTACGGATTAAGCAGAATCGGCGGGTTGCCGTTGATGGTGAGTTTAGAGCCCTTCATGAGCGGTTGACCTGCGGGGTCTTGCCCGGACTCCTGCGATGAAAGCCACGGCTTCTTAGTCCACTTACCTGGCGTAAGGGTGACGCGCCCCAGCGTGACCGTGGCACCCATGTGTAGAACGAGCTGCCCCACGCCGTTTCCGCCACAATCAATCTGATCGAGATCGCCGCTCGCTGATTGCAGATACAACCCGAAGCCCAGATTGTCGCGACACACGATGTCGCTGCCCTTCATGAAAGACTGGTTCGCGTTGGTGAGTCCGTTGTCGTTGCGGTAAAGACGGGCGCGCGTGACCGTGCAGGAGATCGTGTCGTGGGCGGAAAATCCTTCATCGAGATTGTTGAACGCTTCGATGTCCTCGAACACCAGATCGCGACCGTCGCCATGAATGTTGAAGCCGTCGTTCAAGCTGCCCGTGGCGCGGATGTGTTGGTAGACCTGGTGCGAGGCGGTTTCGATTTTCACCACGTAGGAACGCACGGAAATCTCCCAACCGTCGGCGTCCGTTCCTGGCAAGAGCACGAGGGTGTTGCGATCATCGGACAGTCGAGCGTAACGCGTGAACTGGCCGGTGGTGCTGTCCTGCAACAACCGTTCGCCTCGGTAGGTTACCACAAAAGGAACCGGTGCCGGAGTGACCTTCGACGTCCAACGACCATTCACCTTCGAGAATCCCTGCACCGGCTGGGCGGTGGTGTAATACTGCGCAAGATCGCATACCCACGCCTCACCGTCTTTCCGGAAACCGGTCAACGGATCCGCGCCCGTGATCACTTCGTCCGATCCATCCAGCGTGATCGGCGAGCCTTCCGTTCCCGACGACGTGATGTTTACAATCTCCCGGTAAGGCCCGCTACCGGGCACCAACTTGATCGTGTCACCAGGCGTTGCCACCTTAACGGCCGCAGCGATGGACAAAAATTCCGCGTGCCCTCGCTGATCAACCAGCAGCGTCCGCGCCGAGGCAGGCAAGCCGAGACCGGCCACAACGAGCAGGAAAAAAAGGCGTAAACGACGGGTTGAAAATGATACGATCATGTTGGGGGTAATCAGGGGTTGAGTGCGATTGGTTCAGCGAGTTTCAGTCCGTAATCGCTTCCCGCTTCAGAGCGCTCGGGTTCGGTCAGCCAGGAAACGTTCTTCAATTGGTTGCCGGTCTGCATGACACCGGTCGAGCTCGGGACATGGATGCCATCGATGGGCGTGTTTTCGATGACGTTGTTACGGATAATAATGTTCTGATTTCCCGCCCAAAACGGCATGGATGCCGAGTCGCGATCCGGGTGACCAATCAGACTGATGGTGCCCAACGTATAGCTCGAAGGACCGTAGGTGTTGATGCCCTCGGCAACATCACGGATCACGTTGTCCTCTATGGTGACGTTATTCACCCAACCCGCCTCACGCCAGAACGCATACTCCGGGCCGATACTGATCGCGACCTGCTTAATGCACTCGAAACGGTTGTTCGCGATCAGTCCGTCGCCAGCCATGATGCGCAACCCACGGGCACGATGATCGTGGAAATAATTATTCCGGATAACGTAGCCGGGGGCGTTCAACGCGGGCAGATCAACAAAAAGCCCCTCGGTTGCGAGCGATGGATCTACCGCAGCATTCAGGCGTATACGAAAAACAGACATGCTCCCGGCAACCGGGCGTGCTCCCGACGGCCCCCAGATCGCCAGCGCCCGCGCAACGTAGGGAGAGCCGTCAACGTCGAGACGCTCGACGGAGCGAATCGTCCGCATTGTCTCCACCCGGTAATCGGGAGCGCGCATGAAGCGAATGGCGTCACCGTCGCGGGAAAGCAGATCGATACGGTTGTTCCTAAACGGAAGAACTGCGAGGCAAGTGGTCGTATCGATCCACGCCACAACCGGAATCAATCCACCGTGGAGATTGACCGAGTCATCGCCATGAAAGGCGAACTCACAGTCCTCCAAAGTCGGCCCGCGCCGGGCATAGGCGGAGTTAAAACCGTCGGCGTTACTCGAGATGAGCCGGGGCTGCGTCGCACCCGGCGGCGTAGGGCCGGGCAAGATTTTCACCCGACGATATACACCGCTATTTTCATTCGAACGAAGGGTGAAGCACACAAACGGAGCCGCGTGCACGGTGACATCTTCCCACACCAAATCCGCACATCCGTCACCAATACGGATGGCTTCACCGGACAACGTGGTGAGCGCAATCCGGTCCCCTTCTTTGATGAAGGAAAATCCGCGTGCGTCGGTCGTCAGCGTCGCCCGTCCGGAGCGCGGACCGGTCTTTTCAATTTTAGACGCCGCGTAATCCGGCGCACCCGGTTTCCAGCGATGCGCGTCGGCCTCGAACAAATGGATGCGCGGCAGCAGTGTGACCGACTGGCCGTCCTTCACCACACGTTCGCGCATGGCCGGATAACCATCGTGCAACCTGAACTCAAACGACATCGACGCAGGATCGACGGCCGTCACGGTGGCCTGCGTGAACGGCAGCGGATCATAGTCCAGCGTGAAGCCCCTGAACGTGACGCGGCGACAGCCCAACACGTGCAGCGCACCGGCCTCAGGATTCGTGGCGATCAGCGTAGCGCCCGCCCCTTCAATCACGACGTCTTCCAAGCCCTGGAAAACCAGACCGCCACTCGGCAGACGATGCGACCCCGGCTCCAGCGTCAGCACCGCACCCGGCTTGCCTCGCATAGCATCGATCTGCTGTTGGAGAGAGGGCGCAGCCTCAAGACAGGAAACGGCGAACGCACATACACATGCGACATGCTTTAGCATCATCATATGCATCTTGAAACTGGGTTAATGGCTGAGTGTCGGGGTAACGTGATCCGATGGGGTCAACCCACCCGACGGCTGCGGGACCTGCGGAAGCCTGCAAACATAATCGCCATACCGGCCATCCATGCCGCCGTCGTCGAAGGCTCGGGGACCGCGGTGGCATTCGCATAAAACACATAGTCAGTAGAAAACGTGGTCCATGCTCCCGGGGTTCCCGCCACGGTCGCGTCGTAAGCGTAGGTCGCACTCGCCGCCACGCCGCCGGAGTAAAAGCCGTTGTCGCCTCCATTGGTGCTAATGAGAAAATTCCGTCCCGCACCGCTTGAATTAAAACCTATCGAGAACGCGTAGCTCTTGCCTGCGGTCAGCGAGATGCTTCCATCAAAATCGAAGGTGATATAGCTCAACGCCGCCGTGCCCGTGGCTAGGGTCCACGTTCCGGTATATGTCGCCAGTGGAGTATCCGTGCTGCCCGGAAACGAAGACGTCGAATCGACCTCGTAAATACTTATCGTGAATGTGGCATTCGCCAACCCCGCCGGAGTCGCCTGATTATTGAGCTTGAATGTAAACGATTCGAGCGAGGCGTCGGCCGTCGTTGTGAAAACCTGCAAGACGTCACGGTGACTGCTGGTCGTCGTATCCCACCTGACACCAAGCGCATTCGTGCCGTCGGCAGGCGTCGATTTTTCCGAGGTGGCGATCAGATTTTGCGTCGGAGCAGTCAGGCTGGCGGAAATGATGACTTGGGCGCGCGCCACGGCGGCCAAGAAAGGCAAGAGCAGGGCTGCAACGAGCAGCGAACGGAGCATGGGGTATGAGATCATGACTGGGGTATTTTGGTTTGGGTGAAGTTGATGGAAAAACTCAGGCAGTGGTCGCGACCAAAGAGTCGGCCGGATTATTGGCCTCGTCGAACCAGCCGGCGTCCAAATAATCGCGCTGCGCATCCAGCAATTCGACTATGCAGTTATCCACATCAGGGATACTCACCGAGACCATGCTCGCGAGAAATGCTTGGCGTAGCACGTTGCGGTCGCACGTAACTGCGGCCTCGACCGCGAGTTCATGTTCATCGAGCACGCGATGCATGTAGCCGAGCAGCGGACGGGGAATTTCACCAAACGGCAGCGGCTTGACCGCATTCATATCTACCATGCACGGCAGTTCGAGATAAGCATCGTCGGCCATGTTGGTCACGGCCCCGCGACTCGGCGTGTTGATATAAAAAACCTTGGGCAACCCCGCCCACATCGCCTCGATGATATCGGACGCGTGATCCGCCGTGGTCTTCGCCAGAAAATCCTCAATCGGCCGCGTTCCCTCCGCCAACGCCTTCATGTCGTCGGCACACTCACGCATCCATTGCCGACGCGTATCGATGTTCCACTGGCGGATGGTCAGAGCGGTGGACTTGTCCACATCACGCCCTTGGAAATAAGGCAGATACTCCTGCGTATGCCATATGCACATCGGGACGTAGCCGATGGCATTCGCGAGTTGCCAGGCGATCTCATTGGCCAGATTCCGCTTCGAACTGTCGGATGTCGCCACGTGTTCCGCCTGTGAAGCCTCACGCAGTTTCTGCATGATCTGCGGCGTCAAATCCCGCCCCTCGTGCCGCATCTCCACCAGCCAGTTGAAATGATTGATACCGCCGCTGCGGATCAACACGCGGCTGCGTAACGCATCGGTGATCTCTGCGGGTGATGCGGCGAGCCCGGCATTCACGATCAGGTTGTCGTTGAAGCGCGGATTATGCGGACCGTCGCAGATCGCCAGCGTCTTCAGGTCCGGATAGTGACGCATCATCGCAATACCCATCGCCGCAGTCGGGTTCACCCAATTGATCACCCAAGCCTTCGGACAACGTGCACGGACTTCGTTGAGCATCTCCGATTGCCGCGGCACCTCGCGCAAAGTGCGCATGATCCCACCCGGGCCAACCGTGTCAGCCGAACACATGATCATACCGTGCCGCGTGCTGATCTCGGCATCCACCCCACGCAATTCCACCCCTTCCACCGCGAACGCGAGGATCACAAAATCAGCTCCGTCGAGCAACTCGCGGTAATCCGTCGAAACCTGCAACGTCAGCGAGGCCCCCGTCGCGGCAATCGCCCGTTTCGCCAACGCCTCCATCCACCCGAGCTTCACTTCATCCGTGTCGGCCAACGCCAGGCACCCGCCACGCAAAGCCTGCTTCGATACCATGCTCCAGATGGTCTGCCGTCCAAAAAAAGCGCTGCCTGCGCCAATCAAAACAACTTTGGGGCCTTGCTTCACATGGCCGCCGCTTGCAGTCGGGGTAGTTTTCATTTTGTCAGTTTGTGAAATTCGTGCTGAAATTACTCGATCATCATATCCTGTTTTACTTCTTAAAACTACAGGACAGTCGTGAACTATAAGGATTTTTGTGACTGATAATTTCTACAGGCAGCTCTTCCGCCCCTCTAAACAGCCCACCGGCATGTTGGCGTTCGGTGCACGCAGCCTGGGGCACCACCGAATATCGCCCGGTTGGCAGGATTTCCCGAACCCAAAGCCGTTCGTTGAGTTTTTCTGGTCGGTGGCCGGGACCGGTTCCATCGTGCTCAAAGGCCAAAAGCATCGCCTCCCCCCCGGCTCAGTCGCCTTGTATTTCCCCAACGAAACCCACGAGGTGAGCACCGACGGACCGGGCGCCTGGGAATACCGCTGGTGGACGATGGATGGCGCACTGGCCGCCCCCATGATCAAGTCACTCGGGTTTTCCGGGAATACCACGTATAACGTCGGACCTCCGCCCCTATCGCTTTTCCAGCAACTTTCCGAACACATCAGCGATGTCACTCACGCCGGCGAAGTCCGGGCTGCCGCCACGGCCTTCGAACTCGTAAGTTCCATTGCCGCAATCACCCGGCCGCATGAAGAGACTCCGCAACAACGCACACGCTCCGATCAGAGCTTTCGCACGGCCGCACTGGATTGCGTGCAGTCCTCGTGGACAGACCCAGGCTTCGGTGTCTCCCAAATGGCCGATGCACTCGGCCTCCATCGCTCGGTGTTGTCCCGGCGCTTTTACCTGGAGTTTGGACTGTCACCGTCGGACTACCTCAATCGTTGGCGTGTGCAAAACGCCCTCACGCTTCTGTCTGAAACCAACCGTCCCATCCACGACATAGCCCGGTCGTGCGGATGGGATGACCCCAATTACTTTGCGCGCTGCATCCGCAAAGTCACCGGCCGCCCGCCCCGCAGCATCAGGCGGGCCTAACAACCCATTAATGAGTCTGCCTCCACTACCTTCTACCGTCCATGCTTCAACAACTCGCTCGGTGGCACGCCGTGCACGGCTTTGAGGCACCGCGAAAAATGATAAGGATGGCGAAGCCCACCCGTTGCGCCGCCTCCTTCACGCGCCCCTTGCCCTCGACTAAAAATGCTGCGGCCAGATTCATCTGTCTCCGCAACGATACTGATACGGGCTCGTGTCCTCATACTTCCGGGAAAGCCGGCACACGCTCGACTCCTTCACCTACCCCATTGCCATCAAGTCACGCAGGCGAACGTGATCATTGTGCATCTACATGTAGACGCGGTTCTTGGCATCGTGAAACACAAAGACCGTATCTTTTGACGGCTTGATTGCCGCAACCACGCTGAAATGCATGCTACGGCCTACTAGCGGACGAACAAGCAAAACGAGGTCCTCCGCAAGATGGCGGTGCAGTGCTTGTTGGCCGCTTAAAATCAGCTGATCAACAGCAACCGCGGCGGCTGGCCGGGAATCGTCGCCGGGGCGCGGTGCACGCATGGCGGCACCGAACTTCCGGGGTAATCGGTGGCAATGCGCCACAGGTTTCCCAGGCCAAACGAATACGGCCGAGCCTGGGGTTTGGCGACGTAGTGAAGATCGTAGAAGTTTTCGTTGAGAAAAACATCAAAGCCTTCGTCATCCGCTCCGCCGTATTCCTTGAGAAGCTTTGCGCGGATTTCGGGGATGTCAGCGCAGCGGATCGCTTCCTCGTTGGTGATGCCTTCGGAGCAGGACACGGTGTAGCTACACAGAAAGGTGTCGGTTGGCACATTGGCACTGTCGGCGTGGAATGAATATACATCGGTCGGCACCGGTCCGGACTCGTCGTCACGCGGATAGGCGGGGATGCAGTTCAGTTCCGGAGCCAGGTCGTGATCACGAAGCCGGCAAAGATCGGCGATCAGGATCTTGCGGGCCGCTTGCCCGTCCTCGCTCAAGGTAAGCGCGGACAAGGAGTCCTCGTCGAGGCTGGTGATCTCGGCGACGGGGCCGAGTTGATCAACGATTTCCTGAAAGTTGCCCGCCAAGGTGCGCGGCCAGCACAACGCATTCACGTCCCCGACGAGCGGGGTGGAGATGAGTTCCTCAAAACTTCCGACCACCTTGATACAGGAATGGCCGGACGGCGGGGTGAAAGGAGCGTTCATAAAGAGCCCAAATGAGAAACGACGCCGGAGCCCCGAGGGCTACTTATTTCGGAGTTGGCCGTTTATTATCCCGGGATGGACGGTTGACAGTCTGTGCGTGGAGTCTGGAGTAGGTGTTGCCGGCCCGCTGCTGGATTCCGCCCCCAGCGCGTGACCGCTGACGTTTCGGCGTCTAAGTGCCGACGATCGAGCCCGCCCGCTCTCGTCGGCACTGCTATTTCAGGTGCTTGTGTTCGCCCGCCAAAAAGGCCGCGGAGGTCCTCCGCAGCCTTTCACCCTTAACCGGGTGCTGATTCGAAAGGATCGCGCTTACTTCTTCGCGGCGGCGGCCTGGGCTTTTTCGATCTTCGCGGCTTCCTCGTCGGAGACCTGCATGTAGACGTCGGCTTTCTGGATCGAGACGGTGT
The DNA here is from genome assembly GCA_041671745.1 of Opitutaceae bacterium. Taxonomy (GTDB): domain Bacteria; phylum Verrucomicrobiota; class Verrucomicrobiia; order Opitutales; family Opitutaceae; genus Rariglobus. The sequence continues at coordinate 99,190 of JBAZBC010000005.1, forward strand.
AGGCGCGCTCGAGGGAGAATCCGTAGGTCTTGATCATCTTCTGGTTGTTCTCGTTGAGCTTCGCGAGCAAGGCGTCGAGCTTGGTCTTCAATTCCTTCTTTTTGGACGCATTGGTCTCCTTTTCGTAGGCGGCATTGGCTTCGATCGCCTCTTTGCGCTGCGTCTGCACGAGTTGGACGTTGCTCATAAACTCCTGGTAGCCCTGGGCCGTGTTCAGAGAGCAAACCTTGAGCAGCTTCTGCTGCTTGGGTGCAGCGGCCGTCGTGGCGGCGGGTTCCGCAGCCCAGAGGGAAGCGGAAAGAATGGAGGCGCTGAGCAGGAGGACGCGAAGGGACGTTTTGGTCATGATGATATTGATAGACGGTTATCGGATATTCTTATCTTGGATAGAATTGGTCAGGCAAACTCCGGAAGAAGCATACGGCTGGCAATCCAGAAGTTGACGCTGATGGGACTCTCTTTTGGACGACCCCGTTGGTCGGATTGAGTTCCTCTTTTAGTATTTATCATTTTGAAAATATCAGGCGTTTTGGCTGTCGCTATGAAAAACTGCGTCTGGATCCTCACCTCAATAATCGCCCTGCTCACGTCGGGATGTGTCACCGGGCGACGGGTCGTTCCGCTCGCGGTTCCGACGCAGGCCAGTTATCCGGTGACCAAGGATTCAATCTACGTTACAGCGGTCACCGATGGGCGAACGTTTTTGGATGGTCCGTCCGATCCGTCGACTCCATCGGTTGACGGAAGCGTGACTTCGCTGACGGCTGATCAAAAAGACATGATGATCGGGCGCCAACGGAATACCTATGGTCGTGCGATGGGTGACGTTGCACTGCCGGCCAATGATTCGGTTACCAAAATCGCCAAGGGCCTTTTGGAGCAGAGCCTCAAACGGAGGGGATATGCGTTGTCCACCGATCCGAAGACTCCGAACTCAGCCAGTGTCTCGATCGATGAATTTTGGGCGTGGTTCACGCCTGGCTTCGCGTCGATTGCGTTTGAAGCGCGCGTCTACTGCACCGTCACCATCAAGCGCAGCGATGTTGAGACCAAGATCGTGATCAAGGGCTACGGTATCAATCGCGGCCAAGTTGCCAGTAATGCCAACTGGGAGTTGGCCTACACGCGCGCCTTCGATGATTTCTTGGTGAAAATCGATCCCGAGCTGCAGAAAGCCGGCTTGTAACCCGCCCGCGTAGCATGTCTGGTCTCATCGCCTTTAGCGCTCGAGGTAATACCTGATGGGTAACGTATCCGAAGATGAGGGTATACAATCGACATCGTTGAGGTGTGATTAGTTAGCTTGGTTCGAATGCATTGGCTGTTTCATTTTCTTAACAAGCCGGATCGGGAGAAGGCGGTTGTGGTGGTGATTTGGGGTGTGCACACGCCGGATTGGATGGCGGCGCTGAACGCTTCGGCTCCGGTCTGGGAAGATGTGCCGCGGCTGCATGTGGTGCTGAATCTTTCATCGCGGGGGCAGGTTGTTCCGCTGAAAATCGGGTGGGGGCGGCGCATTGTGGTCATCCCGCTCATGGAGCGCCATATCGCCAGGCACCCGCGGCGATACGAAACGTTGGTTCCCACCATGTCGGCCATGCGGGTGCTCGGAGACAAGGGACGCTTTGCCGATTACATTGAGAAGCAGGGTCTCGGACATTTGTGTCCCGTGACTTACAAATCAATCGAGAGTGCGTCATTCCCGTGCGTCATCAAGCGCACCAACTTGAACGGGGGCAAAGGGGTGGCGATGGCCGTATCGCTTCAGCAGGCGCGGCAGCTCATGCAGCAAGAGCCGTTTGCCGGACGTCACTGTATCGTGCAGGCCGCCATTCCGTTCACGGTGGAATACGTTGTTCACTGCGTGTGCCTTCGGGGGAGTGTTCTCTGGCATGCGATTTACGCCTACGAGTTTGAAAAACAGCACATACGAACGGCGGGGTCCCCCGGGTGCACGGTTCGTCGCTCAACGATTCCCGGTCGTGTCATAAAGGATTTGGAGGCGATGCTTTTGCCGTTGGAGTATTCGGGCCCGTGCAATGTGGATTGCACGTGGGATGATGACGGGCGGTTGGTGGTTTTTGAAATCAACCCGAGATTGGGCGGGAGCTTGATGTGTCCGGAGAATACCGTAGATCTCGCGGCCTGCCTTTCGGTGATCATCGATCGGGCGTCCTGAGCGTAGGTGCTCACCCAAGTGCGTGCCGGCGACCGCAAGCCGGTCGCTCTCACCCCGTTCTCGGAGCGGGATACGTCACCTGATTGTCACCGCGTCGCAATGTATCCGCCACAGCACTTCGGCATACTGGTTCCGTTCGTCAACCCACCACCCTCAACTCGGAATCAACGGTATGAAATATCAGCGTCTTCTCGGGCTCGCGCTCGCATCCTCTCTCATTGCCCCGTTCACCCACGCGGTCGAACTGATCGCCATCGGCTCGATCAACGGCGCTTACGAAGATCTGGCGACCTCCACCGCCGCTCCTCTCGAAAACGGTATCCCGGGCAACCGCCTCGGCGGCATTGGCTCGGGTCTCGCCTACGCAGGCGGCACCACGTTCCTCGCGCTTCCCGACCGCGGTCCGAACGCCGACCTCTACAACAGCTCGGTCGATGACACCGTCTCCTACATCTGCCGGTTCCAGACGCTGAACCTCAGCCTCGCTCCTTATTCGGATCCGGAGACCGGCCTGCCCTTCACGCTGACCCCGATGCTCACGGACACCACGTTGCTTTCCAGCAAGGCCCCGCTGTCCTACGGCTCAGGTAATGGCCTTGGAAATGAGATCGATGGCGTCACGCCCATCGGTTCCGGTGCCCCTGCATTGAACTCCGTTGACCGCACCAATTATTTCACCGGTCGCTCGGATAACTTCGATTCCAGCAAGTCCTCCACCAATTCAAAAAACGCCCGGCTTGATCCCGAGGGTATCCGTGTGTCGAACAACGGCAGCTACGTTTATATCTCGGACGAATACGGTCCGTTTGTTTATCAGTTCAACCGTAAAACCGGTCAGCGCATCAAGGCCTTCAAGCTGCCGGACAACCTCGCGATCACCACGCTGAGCCCGCAGAAGGATGTCGAGATCGCGGGCAACACCGTGGGCCGCGTCACGAACAAGGGCATGGAGGGACTCGCCATCACGCCTGACGGGAAAATGCTCGTTGGCATCATGCAGGCGAACCTGGCGCAGGACAAAAAGAAGAGCCTGCGCATCGTCACGATCAGCCTCCCTGCCGGTGTCACCCACGAGTATGCTTACAAGCTTACCGATGGTTCCGGTGTGAGCGAGATCCTCGCCGTCAACAACCACCAGTTCCTGGTCGACGAGCGCGACGGCAGCGGTCTCGGCGACACGCCCTTGCTCACCGACACGGCCTCCGCCGCCGCCGTTAAGAAACTCTACCTGATCGACCTCGCTGGAGCCACGGATATCTCAAACGTGAACACGCCCGGTGCCGACCTCACTGCTTACGCTGTCAGCAAGACTCCCTTCCTCGACATCGTCGCCAAGCTCAACGAGGCCGGTATCGACAGTTACTTGATCCCCTCGAAGATCGAAGGAATCGCGTTCGGGCAGGATGTGGACGTGGAAGGGACCACGAAGCACACTCTGTTTATTGCCAACGACAATGACTTCCTTGCGACGGTTGCCGATCCGTTCGCACTGCCGAGCGACGAGAGCCGCGGAGAGATCACCAACCCGAACCAGATCTACGTTTTCACCTTCACTGATGCGGAGCTGCCGGGCTACGTCCCGCAGCCGATCCGTGTCAGGTAATCTCGGGCAGGCGACCGTCTGTCCATCATCAGCCCTCTCCGTTATGTGTGGTTAGACGCTGTTTGAAGACAGCTCCTAACGGAACGAGGGCGTGGACAACGAGCCACGCCCTCAACAAAAAAAACGGCTCTTTGACGTAGGAGCGCACCTCGTGCGCTCCCGGTTTGGAGTTTCATTAACAAAGTAGAACTAAACGGTGTCATTGCCTGACTCTTGGCGGCGTTCGGATGTGAGGGCCACGAGGGCGGACTTTATCTATTTACTGAACAAGAGTCTTTAATGGGGTGGAGCGGATATTGTATTTTCGCTGGGATGCGCATCATGAGACCTGTTCCATAAGCAATAAATTTGCTTCGCTCCATGCATGACATCAAGTGACCGTATGATTTTGCGTGGCATGCATTTCCTCTGGGCTTTATTTTTGACGATGGCATGTCCGCTTATGGCGGTGGATGTGACGATCGGATTTGAGGGGCCGCCGACCCAGCCCGACAATACGCATTTCGCGATCGCGCAATATGATGAAGCGGGTTTTCACTTTCAGCCCATTGGGACGCTAGACTCCTCACCTCCATATCGCATGGGCCGGGTCGGGCCAAATACTGCGGGGCGCCCTAGTAATGGGACCACTCACCTTGCATTGCTTTATGGGGACTCTTGTGTGGTGACGCGTGCAGATGCGGGAACGCTTACGGTTAAGTCAGTGCAAATCGCGGAGTATTCAATCGTCGTTTCTTCCGCCAAAACAGTGACCTTTACCGGATACAAGTCCAACGGGTCTACCGTCACAACGAGCTTTACGACCGATGGTATCATTGATGGCCCGGGGGGCGCGATGGATTACCAAACTTTTGTTTTCCCCAATACGTTTTCTGGTTTGGTCCGCATGGAGTTCAGTGACATCGTGGCCTATGACAACATGGTGCTTTCGGCGGATTTACCGCCAGAACCACAGATACCGGTTTCCCTTTGGGTATCGCCCGTCACATTGACCATTGGCATATCGGAAAACCGTAAGGCCACGGGGTCGTCCGGTGCATTAAGCAGCACACCTGCGCGGCTCGTTTTAGGGAATGATCAAGTGATCGCCGCTGCTGTTGAGCGCGGCGACATTCCATCTGCCGTCGATTGGAAGCTCTATGTTCTGTATGAGAACGAGCTTTTGTCGCAGCGAATGGGGAGCTGGGTTTTTGAGCTTCGCAATTCGAGTGGAAAACGCGTCAGTTTGGCGGAGCATTTAAGCTTGGAAGCGCTGGGTGAGACGCGGTCATTTACGCAGAAAAAAGCGAGTAAAACGGGTAATGTCAGTGGGTCACTCGTGCAGGATGTTTTTTACCGAAATAATATTGATCTGGGTGAGGCACGAGGGGTGGTGCAGGCTTACGGCAAAGTGCATGCGCCCTATACTATCTCTGGCACGGTTACGCATTCGCTGGCCCTCAGCATCCTGAAGCAGGCTGCTTTTTCGGGTGCCGTAAATGAAAACAGCCTTGTTGATGTGAATCTCAAGTTTGGTAAATGGCACGGGGAGTCGGGTGTGCTATTGCCAGCCGAGTAAAACGGGAGGCAGGGCTGGCCATGGCAAGGGACGCACTCCCTCCCTATTACTTATCCAGGACTTCGCCTATTGTGACACTTTGAGGAAATGCGTGGTTGGTCGGTCGATGACAAAACCCTGACATTCGCCTGACGAGCCGATGACAACTCGTCGCACGCAGTGGGTTAAGGTCGGGGTGCCATGAATACCCTGTTCTGTTTTACCCCTGTTGGTTTTGTTTCGGCCGGGAAACCGGCCCTGCGGCTTGAGCGAGAGGAGGCACCATGAGTTCGGTCGCCGTCTTGGTTCGCTCGCGCATCACTTCCGGTGTGCCGCTACTCGTCACGGTTGCGGTGCATGTCGTCCTGCTGGGGATCGCCGGCTATTTCGTTTCGGAGCGGGTGACCGGCTCGCGCAAGCCCGACTTTGAAGGACGGGCCCTGCCTGATACCACTCCACCCAAAGCCTCTCCACGTTTCACCTTATCGCGTGGCAGCGGTGGCGCGGCGATGTCTTCGCCGATTTCGGTTCAACGGATCATCGCCGCTGTGCCCACGGCCTTGGCGCTTCCGGTGATGGCCGAACTGGTCCAACCCGGAGGGAGTGTGCTGGGCGGGTCTGGTTTTTCGCCAAACGTGGGCGGTATCGGCAATGGCCCCGGGCCGGGAATCTACACGGGGAACGGCCCCATCCCATCGGGCGGACAGACATTCATGAGCCAGAAAATCTTTGGGCAGATAGGACCTCATCAGTCGAAGGTCATGTTCGTGGTCGAGGCGGGCCCGGGATTGCTCGACATCCGCAAAGGCGGGTTTCCGGCCTTCGCGATCATTCGCGAGCAGATGGCCAGGCTCGTTGCGGAGCTGCCGCCGGGGGCGGAGTTCGGCGTTGTGTTTTTCGAGCGCGACAACTGGCGGGCGAATTCGGTCACAGCCTTCGACGACAAGCTCAGGCCGGCCACGGCGGCCAATAAGCAGGCGTTTCTGGATTGGCTTCGTCCTGTGAATGCGACGCCGGAAATCATCGGAGTGAAATCGGTGCCCGGTCGACGGATCGACTGGCATGCCAAGGACCTGTCCAGTGCGGGCGTCGATGAACTGTTGAGGCCGCCGGCATGGGCACGCTGCCTGCAGTTCGCGTTGGAGATGCAGCCGGATACTATCTTTATGATTGTGGGCGGGGTCGGCGATATCCGGCGCTCCGCCACGCCCGCCGAGTTGGAACGCATGAAGCGAGAGTATGAGGAACGTCTCTCGGAGATGGCGCGCGGAGGACTTGATATCGAAGCCATCAACCAAGCGCGTTCCCGCTTTTTGGCGAAGGCGAGGGATGAGTTGAAGGAGATCAATCGAAAGCTTAGCGGGCGAGGAAAGCCTCCCTACATCATTACGGACATCAGGCGTGTTTTTGATGCCGACTTTCAGGCCGATCTGAAGCGCAACGGCTTCAGCCTCGCGTTAAATACAGCGGGCTGGGCCGACAAAAAAGGCCGTCCCGTTTGGGGCGTTTGGCAGGCGGATTCCAAGGCGGTTCCATTCAGCGACCTGACGCAGCATCTTTCGAAGCTCAAACGAGTCCTTACGACCAAGCCGATCACATTGAACTGCTTTCTCTTTGTCGGTCCCGATGAGCAACCCCGGGCCGCGATGGACGACCTTGGCGACCTCGCGAGGAAGAATAATGGCCGCTTCGAGCTGCTCACCACGAAGCGCCTTCAGGAGATCGTCGCACGTGAGGAGCCGAAGCAGTAGTTCTATTTTTTTAGTCCCGCACCTGTGAACAACGACCCTATTTGAGGCGATAATTCGGTAAGTGACGGTGGGTGAAAGGTGCCGGCGGGAGCGCGGGTCGAGGGAACTCCTAAAAACTCGATTAAACCACAAGGCACGGGCGCGGACAAGCCGCGCCCCTACACTCCGACGTAGGGGCGTGGCTTGACCACGCCCGCTCCGTTTCGAGTTTTTAGGAGCTCCCTCGAGTTCTCGATCTTCGTCACAGAGGTCGGAAGAGGAGGCACCGAGATCGATCCGGTGCCGGCGCAGGGGAAGCGCGATCCATCCGACCTCTGTGGTGCTCTGTGGTCCCTCGCCTCCGTCTCTGTGTCACACTCCGAGTCCCAAGATCTCACCGGTCTTTTGGTTCCGGCTCCGTCGGGTTGGGCGGTGGATCAAGGAATCCAACCTTGCTACCGCGGCTGCTACCCATTTTCGGACGGCTCAACTGCATGAACGCGGCTGTGGTTTCGCGCGCACGAATTTGCGGCTCGTAAGGGGATGCGCCATGGAGATAACTCATCGCAGCGAACGTTGACCCGCATTTAACCATGTCATCCCACCGGCTTACTCCTTCAACTCCGATTCCGGAACCGTTTCGTCCCGAAAAATTCAAGAGCAAGTCCAAGCCGCGCGACTATTTGATCTACGCATCGGTATTGATCCTTTTTGTCGGGCTGGTTGGCGGAACCGCCTATTATCTCACCCGAACCGAGGCGGAAAAAGAGCAGCTGGTTGCGAAGATCAAACACACGTTTGGCGTAAAGGATAAGCCGGACTCGATAAAAATACCCGCACTCAAGCCGCCGAAGCTGGACGGTTTACTGGATCGACTCGATGGCGAGCCCAAGGAAGACCCGGCGATTGCGGAAAGGAAGACCTCGCTTCAAACGGGGGCGGTTTCCACATACTCGGGAAGCGGACAAAACGGGGTCTCCCTTTCCCCTGATGCCAAGTTGCCCAAGCCTAGCGCCGAGTTCATTCAATTTACGGAATCGCTCAAGGTGAGCAGCGTGGTGCAAGGCAACCCTGCCAAGGTGATGCTCAACGGGCGGATGTATCGCACGGGGGCGGTTATCAACCCGGATCTGGGCGTGACGTTCCAAGGCGTGGATGGTGAGAAAAGCTATCTACTCTTCCGCGATGGCACCGGTGCCGAGTTGCGCTTGTCGTATTAGTTGATGAACCAAGCGGCGGAACCCCTTCCCCGATGAGTTTTTCCTGTCCGCACTTCGATCCCGCAACTGATGGGTGTGATCGGATGCATGAGGCCTGCGTCTGCGGACGACCGGGATGCGTTCTGGCAAAAAACTCCAGTTTCGCCGTCGATCCGCAGATCCGTCTCGCGGAATCACGTCAGCTTCGCCCTCCGCCGTCGGTTGGTGTGGCTGAACAGCAGAATCGTGCACCCCGGTGTTCTTGTTCACCAAACCACGGCCCGGGGTCCTGACGTTGAACGAGACTCACCCCTTTTCCCCATGATAAAAATTAAATCCGCTTGGGTTGTCGGTCTGATCTGTGCGCTTTGTGCGTTGGGTGGTGTCACTGCATACGGAGCCGACTTGAGCGGCACCTATACATGGAAGCCCATGAAGATCGGAGGAGGAGGTTGGGTGACGGGTCTGGATGTCAGCCCGACGGACGAGGGACTGATGTATGTGCGCACCGATGTCTCGGGGGCTTATCGGTGGGATGCCCGCACGGCTTCGTGGAAACAGGTGGTCACTGCGGCCAGCATGCCGGTGAAGTCGGTGACGCCCGGGAAATACGCTGGCGTCGATAGCTTGGTCAGTGCGCCCAAGCATCCGGACACAGCCTACATGGCGTTTGCCGGACTGCCTTACGGTGAAACCGACGGTCAGATATTCAAGAGCACCAATCGCGGGGAGACTTGGGTCGCCACGTCGTTCCTCGACCATAAGGTGAAAATGGAGCCCAACGGGAATGGGCGGCAGGAGGGCGAACGCCTGGCTGTCGACCCGAAAAACAGCGACGTGGTTTACTACGGTTCGTTGGCAAATGGTCTGTGGGCAACGCAAGATGGCGGCACCACGTGGGCGAAGATCGAAAGCATCCCGACGGGCATATCTCCACACGGCGTAAACACGGTTGTCTTCGATGCGAATTCAGGTGTCGCCCAAGGAAAGACGAAGGTCATCTACGTCACCGTGGAAACGAGCGGGGTTTACAGGACTGCGGATGCTGGCGTCACGTGGATGAAAATTTCCGATTCGGGTCCGGGTGGCGTTGGCAAACCCCGCGACGCGGAGATCGGGCCGGACCACACTTACTATGTCGCCTATGACAATGATAAGGGCGCGGTCGGTGCGGTCTGGAAATATTCACCCGCCGGAGGGTGGACCGACATCACCCCAACGGGCAAAGAAGGCGGCAGCGCGTCCTATGCGGATCTGGCCGTCGATCCGACCGATGCGCGGCGAGTGGTGGTCATACGCAGTGGCGGAAAATGTTTCGTGTCGAAAGACCAGGGCGCGACGTGGACTTATCACACGTTTCGACTCACGAGCCCGAACATCCAGTGGCAAGGCAAGCAGGCCAACTATTGGCTCAGCGTGGGGGCAATCAGCTTTGATCCGCTTGATTCCGGCAAGCTGTGGTTTGCGGAAGGCTTCGGCGTGTGGTGGGCGAAGGATCTCACGTCGCCCGAGATCGAATGGCACTCCGCCAGCGAAGGCATCGAGGAGGCGTGCGGCAACGACGTAATCGCTCCTCCGGGTGGCAAGCCGGTGGCTGCCATGTGGGATCTGGGAGCGTTTTATTTCAATGACGTCGATACCTACTCGGCACAACGGTCGCAGCCGGGGTTTATGTCTGTGTGGGCGCTTGATTGGTGCGCGGCTGATCCGAAGTTTATCGTGGGCGTGTTCCGGAGCCACTTGGATTTCGTGCCGCACGCCAACTCCAGCGGTTATTCGATGGATGGCGGGCAGACATGGACGCGGTTTCCGGCGGTGGAAAACGGCACGGCACCCAAGGAATTGGAATACGGGATCATCGCTGTTTCCGCCAACAGCACAGACAAGATCGTGTGGGTCCCCGCAGCGATGAAGTTGCCGTATTACACGACGGACCGAGGGGCGACCTGGAAGCAGTGCTCGTTTGGCGGACCTAACACGACGGGATTCAACACGTTCCCCATGTCGCAAAAGTCGTTGTGCGCCGACCGTGCGCTGGCGGACACGTTTTATCTCTACCGTCCGCAGGACGGCGTTTATCGATCCACGGATGGTGGAGCGAATTTTGCCAGGGTCGGCAACCCGGTCGCCAACCGGTGGAACCTGATTATGAAGGCGGTGCCGGGGCATGCCGGAGATCTGTGGTTTGCGGAAGGAAACGTCGGGGGCTTGTGGCATTCCACCGACGGCGGCGTTACGTGGGCATCGGTCGCCGGTATCCAGCAAGCGGTTACGGTCGGCCTGGGAAAGGCACAAAAGGAAGGCGGTTATCCGACCGTCTTCGTGGCGGGCGTGGCTGGCGGACAGACCGGGATTTTTCGCTCCATCGATGCGGGCGCGACGTGGGACAAGGTCTGCGATTACCCTCTCGGGATTTTCGATTGGATCGATGCGTTGGACGGCGACAAGGACGAGTTTGGGAAAGTCTACGTAGGGTTTGCCGGCGCCGGCTTTGCCTACGGGGCGGTGAAGACCCCGTAGGCGCAATGTGCGCCTGAAGTGGTTTAAGGAGTGCCGTAACCGAATTGGTCGGATAGGACGGGACCCCCTGGGCCCGCCGGTTCGGAATATGTCAACCGCACGTATTCCTCGAAAACCACCGGTTCACTGCTTTCAACCGCGTATCCTTGCCACGCCTCCCGCGAACGTCTTCCTTGTCGTTTTCATGTCGTCGTCCGCGCCTACCCCGCCCGCCATCACCGACACCGCTTCGTTGTCGAAAATCTCCTACGCCCCCGTGCCCACATGGGTGCTGCCCGTGTCCTTTGACCCGGCCCATCCGCGCAAAGAAGGCCTCCCTCTCACCTACCTCCTCACCGAGGAGCAACAGCACGCCGAGGAGCGCTGCCATTACTCACGCCTGGTCGCCCGCCTGGAAACCATGCAGGCCGTCCAGCAATTATCGCAGTGGCGCACCAGCTTCGATCCCCTCACCCAATCCGTCATCCTGCACCACCTGCGCGTTCATCGCGACGGCACCGTGTTCGATTACGCACAACCGGAGCACGTGCGTATCCTTCAACGCGAAGAGAGTCTCGACGCCTTCATTCTTCACGGCCGGATCACCGTGCTCGTGGTCTTCAACGACGTCCGTCCCGGCGACATCATCGAGACCAGTCACTCCATCGTCCACACACCGCGTCTGCTGCCTCACCGACACAGTGCGTTTCATACCCTGCTCGATGCTTTCCCTGTCGCCAAATACAACATCGCCCTGACTTTCGCCTCCAGCCGCGCCATGCGCTGGAAGTCTTCGGCCCCCGAACAAAAACCCGACGAAGCCACCGTCGACGGTCTCACCTGCTGGACCTGGCGTGGAGAAAATCGCCCGGCCGTCACTCCCGAGCCCAACGTGCCCGGCTGGGTATTGCCCGGATTCTGGGTGCAGGTTTCCGATGTCACCGACTGGGCCGAAGTGTCCGCCGCCACCGCCTCGGCCTGGGCCGAAAATGAGAACGAAGACCAGGCACCGCTGACCGCGTGCCTCGCTGAGATCAAGGCACGCTCCACCGACCCGGTCGCCCGTATCGAACAGCTCCTGCGTTTTGTGCAGGACGACTTTCGCTACCTCAGCGTAAACTTGGAACTCGGCGGTTACATCCCCTCCTCGCCCGCCAGCGTGCTGAACCGCCGCTACGGCGACTGCAAAGACCTCTCCCGCCTGCTCGCCTGCCTCCTTCAAAAATTGGGCATCAAAGCCCGCCCCGTCTTCGTCAACACCCGGCTCGGCAAATCCCTGCAAACGCTCCTGCCCGGTGCGAACCTGTTCAACCACGCCATCGTCGAATTCACCCTCGACGGTGAAACCCGCTGGATTGATGCCACCCTGAAACGTCAGGGCGGCGGTCCGCTCGGCCGCTGGATTCCACGTTTCGACTTCGGTCTTCCCCTGTCCATCCCCGGAGAAACCCTCTCGCCGCAACCTGCCCCCGAACGCAAACCGGACCGCTACGAGATCCACGAAACGCTCTTGTTGGATACCGCCGGCAACCCCTCCCTCCTGAAGGTGGCCACCAACGCCACCGGTCGCCACGCCGAAAGCTTCCGCCTCCAAATGGAGGATGAGGGCATTGTCAATTACGGGAAATCCCGCGCCCAAATCCAAGCCGCCCGCTACGTAAACGCAGTCCCTTCGATCGAGCCCTGCTTCGAAGACGACCGTGAAATCAACGAATGGCGCATGGTCGAAATCTACAAAGTCTTCGGTTTCACAACACACAACTCCGCCGCCCGCACCCGGAGCTTTGTCATGCCACCCAATCTCGCGGTCACCGCCCTGCCGGTTCCCGGCAAAGAGAAACGCACTTTCGATTTTGCTCTGCCTGCCGACATCCATCTCGAACACACCATGGAGGTCCGCTCGCGCACCTTCACCCAGTTGCCCGTCACGGTCAAAGTGTTCAAGCAACCCGGTATCTCGCTCAAAGTGGAACTCAAGCACCCGGCCGGACGCTGGAGTCAACGCGCCGTCCTCGTCACCGCGATCGACGCGATCAAGCCGCAGGACCTCGACCCTTACCGAAAACTCATCGAAAGCGTCTACAGCACCGCCGCCTGGGCACTGACCGTGAAGAACGGCATCGCCCGCCAGCGCAGGGGCATCGACTTCGCAAACCTCCCTCCTTCGTCACAAAAACCGGAACCGATTCACCCCGCTCCCATCCGACCGGTGCCCACCCCCATAACGCTCCCCGCCAAACCGGAACCGTCTCCAGCTGCGGCCAGACCCGACGGATCCACCTCCCACTACGATAAGGGACGCTCCCATCGCCACCGACGCCGCAAGCGGAGCTGGCCCATCAGCATCGTCCTCGCCGCGCTCGGTGTCCTGATCGCGGCCGGCGGCGTCGGGGTCTATTTATTTTTTCACCCGTAAACCTTACCCGGACTGCCGCGCAATCGCCGACGCCCTGGCAATCAACGCGTCATCCGGACGCACACCCGTGTAGAGCACGAATTGCTCGACCGCCTGCAACACGATCACTTCCACCCCCGTGATCACCGGCTTGCCCAGTTCGCGTGCCCGCCTGATGAACGGCGTCTCCGAGGGGATCGCCACCACATCAAACGCAAAATCGGCGGCACGAATCTGCTCATCGTCAAACGCCGTCAGTCCGGCCTCCGCACCACCGCTCATGCCGACCGGCGTGACGTTGATCAAGAGCCCCGCCCGATCCCCCGATGCCATCTCCGCGATCCGACTAAATCCATACTGCGCGGCCAACGCCCCTCCCGTCGTTTCGTTGCGAGCCACCACCACCCCATTTTTAAAACCAAGATCACGCAACGCACACGCAACCGCCTTGGCCATGCCGCCACTGCCACGCAGTGCAAACGACATCTCCGGCGGAATCGCCCGTTGATCCAACAAGGCGCGCACCGCCTGGTAATCCGTGTTGTAGGCCTTCAGATGGCCCCCGGTGTTGACGATTGTATTAACCGACATGATACCGCGCGCCGAAGGCGCCAGCTCATCCACCCACTCGATGCACGCCTCTTTGAACGGCATCGACACGGCACAACCACGAATACCCAGCGCACGCACCCCGCAGATCGCCGCACGTAGATCCTGCGTTGTAAACGCCTTGTAGACATAGTTCAGCCCGAGCTCGCGATAGAGATAGTTATGGAAACGCGTGCCGAAATTCCCCGGCCGGGCCGACAACGACATGCAGAGCTGGGTGTCCTTGTTGATGTGTTTTTCCATGACCTTAAATTGACCGTTAACCCGCCGGATGCCGATTTTAATTCACCGAACAACCAACACCACACACGCCCGCGACACTTACTTCGCCAACACCCGGCTCAGATCGGTCGCATGCCGGTAACCCAAATGGAATGCCGTGGTCTTCACCGTCCACCCCTCGTTTTGAATCAGACGGAGCGCCTCCTCCTTTTTCGCCTTCCGGAAAAAAGCCCCCGGGGCCATTCCCGTCAGCTTCACAAAAAAACGATTCAACGTGCTCGGCGACATGCGCAGATAATCGCACAGCGCCGGTATGGGCGCGTGGATGGCGAGATTGGCACTGATCCACTCGCGCACCAATTCCCACTGACGCGCCTCATCGGCCTGCGTCGCCCCACTCGCCCGGCTCAACTCGACCTCCACCAACGTGCGCAACGCGGCTAACGTCAGATGAACCGACGCATCCGTTCGCGCGACCTCATCGCGACAATGCCGGTGCAGCTCCAGTATTCGCGGCAAGGATTCCGGTCGCAACCGCAGCTTACGAACCCCGCCCGGCACCGTCTTCAATTCATCCAGATGCGGCAGATCACGCCACACCCACACCAAAATCTCCACACTGGCCGAATGTCCACTCGTGACACCCGACAAGCACTCCTTGTCAATGATACAGGCACTTGGTGCCGTAAGCCGGTGCTCTACGCCCGCCTCCGAAAGGACCAGATCCCCTTTCAAAACGAGATAAAAACTCGTCCCGATATCATAGTGCTTCTTCAGCGGGTATCTCTCAAAATCACGTTTTCCCCACCCAAGATACAACAGTGGCAAATCCCCGTGACTCACCCAGCAGGGACGCCCCGGAGGCGGCTTGATGGTAACATGCGGGCGTTCGGACATAGAAGCACTTTATGTCATAACGGACGCTCCTGCTATCTCAATCTACTTCGTCGTGTGCCAGGCAAAGGCGTATATTTTCCCCATAGAACCATGACCACCCCGCTTTTTCTTCGCATCCACCCCGCCGACAACGTCGCCGTCGCCCTGCGCCCGGCCGAAGCCGGCGTCGTCTTCGACGGCGTGCCCGCGATCGACCCCATCCCCGCCGGCCACAAGCTGGCCCTGACCGCCATCGCCGTCGGCGAGCCCGTCGTCAAATACGGCTATCCCATCGGTGTCGCCTCGGTCGCCATTCCCGCCGGCGCCCATGTGCACAGCCACAACGTCCGTGGCAACCTCCCCGAGAAACTCGCCTCCCTCCGCTTCGCCGAGATCGCCAAACCCGCCCCGTTCCCTACCCGCTACCCGCTACCCGCTACCCACTACTTTTTCCAAGGCTATCGCCGCCCTGACGGCCGCGCCGCCACCCGCAACGAAATCTGGATCGTCAACACCGTCGGCTGCGTAAACGTCGCCTCCGAAAAAATCGCCGCCGCCGCCAACACCGAACTCGCCACCCCCGGCTCCGGCATCGACGGCGTCCACGCCTTCCCGCATCCGTTCGGTTGTTCGCAACTCGGTGATGATCTCGGCTACACCAAAAAAGTCCTCGCCGGCCTCGCCCGCCATCCCAACGCCGCCGCCGTCCTCGTGCTCGGCCTCGGTTGCGAGAACAACCAAATGAAGGCCTTCCTGGAGTTCCTCGGACCGCAGGCCGCCGAGCGCATCCGCTGGTTCAACGCCCAACAGGTCTCCGACGAAATCGAGTCCGGCGTCGAAGCCGTGCGCGAACTCGCCGCCTATGTGCGCCAGTTCAAACGCCAACCCATCCCCGCCTCTGAACTCATCCTCGGCATGAAGTGCGGCGGCTCCGACGGCTTTTCCGGCATCACCGCCAACCCGCTCGTCGGCCGTATCGCCGACCGCCACAGCGCCGCCGGTGGCACCGTGCTCCTCACCGAAGTCCCCGAGATGTTCGGTGCCGAACGCATGCTCCTCGAACGCACCACCAACGAAGCGACTTTCAATGGGGTCATCGACCTAGTGAACGACTTCCGCGCCTACTTCCAAAAGCACAACGAGCCCATCGACGAAAACCCATCCCCCGGCAACAAAGACGGCGGCATCACCACGCTCGCCGACAAGTCCCTCGGCTGCGTGCAAAAAGCCGGCCAGGCCCCCATCGCGCAGGTGCTCGCCTACGGTGCCTCCGCCCAGGCCGGACTCGGCGGAGTGGCCCTCGTGCAAGGCCCGGGCAACGACGGTGTGTCCGGCACCGCCATGACCGTGGCTGGTGCTCACCTGCTCCTCTTCACCACCGGTCGCGGCAACCCGATGGGCTTCCCCGTTCCGACGCTCAAAATCTCCAGCAACACCGACCTCGCCACCCGCAAACCCCAGTGGATCGACTTCAACGCCGGCCCCGTGGCCGACGGCACGGCCGGCTTCGAACAACTCACCGACGAACTCTGGCAACGCATCCTCGACATCGCCTCGGGCCGCATCCGCGCGCAAAACGAAATCCGCGGTCACCGCGAAATCGCCATCTGGAAAGACGGCGTGACGCTGTGATGATTTATGGGGAACTCAGGAAATCAGGAAATAAAACCACCGGAGTTTCTGCTTCCGTGATCGTTCCTGATTTCCTGAGTTCCCTATAAAATTCTCCCCCCTTCTCCATGTCCGAAACCATCCTCCAATTCGGTGCCGGTAATTTCCTCCGGGCCTTCGCCGATCTCTTCGTCTCGCAAGCCAACCGCACTCCCGGCACCGCCATCGGAAAAATCGTGGTCGTGCAGTCGACCGACCGCCACCGCGCCGACGCGCTCAACGCCGCGCACGGCCGCTACCACGTCGCCATCCAAGGCTTCGCCGACGGCCGCGTCATCAACGAAGTCGAGTCCGTCGACTCGATCTCGCGAGCCCTTCACGCCGGCACGCAATGGGCCGACGTGCGTGCCTTCGCTCAATCGCCCGACCTACGCTGGATTTTCTCCAACACCACCGAAGCCGGGTTCGCGCTCGACGACCGTGACGCCGCTCGGCCGGCCGACGCCATCGCGCCGCATTCGTTTCCAGCCAAGCTGCTCGACGTGTTGCTCACGCGCCACGCCGCCGGATTGCCCTCGCTGACCCTCGTGCCCTGCGAGCTCATCGAGCAAAACGGCCAAAAACTCCGCGCCCTCGTGCTCACGCAAGCGGCCCGCTGGCAAATCGCCCCGGCCACCATCGCGTGGCTCACCGAAGCCTGCCGCTGGGTGGACAACCTCGTGGACCGCATCGTGCCCGGCGCACCCGCCGAACATCCGCTCAAAGCCTCCGACCCGCTCCTGCTCAGCGCCGAACCCTTCGCATTCTGGGGAGTGCAAGCGGCGCCCGGTTGCGACTCCTTCCTGACCCACCCGGCGGTCACACTCACGGAGGATCTGACGCCTTATTACCTGAGAAAAGTCCGCATTCTCAACGGTGCCCACACCGCACTCGTCGCGCATGCGAGCCCGCTCGGACTGAAGACGGTGCGCGAATGCCTTGAGCACGCCGAAGTCGGACCATGGCTCCAGCGCGTATTGGCCGAAGAGATCGTGCCGGTGATCGCCGACCGCGCGCCTGAGGCCGAAGCCTTTGCCCGCGCAACGCTGGATCGTTTCCGGAATCCATTCCTCAACCACCAACTGGCGAGCATCGCGCTCAACCACGAAGCCAAGGTAAAAGTCCGCCTGCTCCCCACCCTCGCCGACTACCGCGCCCGCTTCGGCAAGCCCGCCCCCCTGCTCTCCGCCGCCCTCGGACTCTGATGGAACTCCATCACGTTGCGACAACCCACCGCATCGAAGAAATCAAGTAAGCCGCTCACAAAACAGCCCTCCCGTGCTACATGAGGGCTGTGGAATTGGGTGCAAGGATTGGAGACACCGTTTTTTGGGCCGATTTTCGACTTACTATAAGAATCGTTATTAGTTTATTAGCAATATTCTACGGACCTTTTTTACCTCCGATTTCTGAGTTATGATGGGCTCCTTCAGGCTTCAAGGGGATTCACCATTATGTCACTCGAAATTAAGTTTGGAAAAAGCCGTTGGTGGTATGGCCGGGTCACCGTGCGCGGACGCGTTCTGTGCAAAAATCTCGGCGTCGAAATCGAGGGCAACCCGCCCGCTCGTTTGAGCGAAGTCGGAGACATCGTCTTCGAACGATCCCGCTCCAAGGCGCAGGCCGCGCTGGAGCGCTTCCAGATCGAAATCCGCAAGCGCTCCGCCGCCGAGGAGCTGGTGCAGACGATCCATGAAATCCGCACCGGCGAACGCATCCGCTCGATTGAGCTGAAGGATATCCTCCGATCAAATACACTGAACGCGACATGCTCAACACTCGGGCCTACGCATGCAGCGCCCTGCCCAGTCTCCCCGATTGCGCGAGCTTAAGAATCTCTGTGTATAGCTCCGGCCACACATAGGCTCCGCCGGAGACACCGCCGTCGCCACCCGCGAGCAGACACTCGATCAATGCCCCTCCAGTCCCATGAACATGGATTGCTCGAAGGCCAACAGATGACGCATCCACTTAAATCCCACGAGCTGTCCTTGAGGACGAGGAATGCGGAGATGTTGTGGAGATAGAACGGCAACTTGATGCCAGTCCACCAACTGGCACACGTGGTTCGTTCACTCCGCCGGCTGAAACGGAAGAGGGGAAAAAAGTCAGCATCGCCGCTATCTCCTTCGCCCCGTCAACCATACGGTCGCTCGGCTCGATTTCGCTCGAAGTAACTGGTAGCGGCACCCCTCCTCCAAAAAAGTTACGTTTCTGAAATACTACGGGTTCCTGTCAGCGATAGCTTAAACACGGTGGTGGAAAGGCACGTCGGACGGATTACACTCTGGTCAAAACGATAAGTTATTTATCTTTTCCAGTAAAGCTTTTCACTCCGAAATCTGGCATTATAGGCCGCACAAACCCCTATGCCCCAGCTCGATCTTCATTGCCTTCCCAGGAAGTTCAACGAGGTCGGCCAGATCACCAGCCTGCTCTCCCAAGCGCCCGGTTGCGTGCACGCCGACCTGTTCGCCAACAACCTGATTTCCGATCCGTTTTTCAGCACTTACGAACTCATGTGCGAAGCCCCCTCCACTCTTGTGACCACCTACCTGAACGCTACGTCGAATACGCCCGCCACGACCACAACCCGGGCGACAGCAACGACTCGGCGGGCACTGCACCGTCCTAGGCAAACAACAGCGCCAGTTTGGCCGGGATTGGGATCTCCGCTTTGTCACCACAGGTATCTGGCAGTCCCTGCGGATCGAACCGTAGTCGAGCGAGCAACCGGCTCGACTACGTGCTCATCGTCCAGCACCATTCCCGCCAGCTGCGACAGCGTCGAACTCTCCTCCTCCTCACGATTCGCCAACACACAGCCCCCCCCTTCCCCGGCGACAATTGGTAACAGCACACCCCGCCAGAAGGCCTCAGCTTAACTTCTCTTGTCCACGCCCACCAAAACGCTCGGCCAATGACGTCATGCAAAAACGTAATAGCAACGCAGGCACTATCAAGCCGCCCCCGATACTCCCTATCGGCCCGCCAGCTGCTTTCGGCACTGCCCTTGCCATTCTCCGCCACCGCCAAGGCTTCGCCCTGCTTATCACCGTAGTCTTACTCGCTTTCCTCGTCCTCATCCTCGTCTCGCTCGCCACGCTCACCCGCGTCGAAACCCAGGTCGCCACCAACAGCCAGCAACTTTCCCTCGCACGCCAGAATGCCCTCCTCGGGCTCAATATTGCTATCGGCCAACTGCAGAAATTCGCAGGTCCAGACCAGCGTATCACGGCACCTGCTGACGTCATCGCCAACATCGACCGTAACGGCACCCCCGTCAAGCGGGTCGGCTCCGGCACAGCTGTGCCCGGCAAACAGACCCTCTCGTCAGGTGCCCGTTACTGGACCGGAGTCTGGGGCAACGCCGCAGATCCCGCTGCTTCCCCTGATCAACGCCGCTTTCTGAACTGGCTGGTAAGCGGCAATGAAACCGTCACTCTCACCAGCATTGAGACCGGCACAGAGTTCGGCCGCATAACCTCACCCGAGCCGGCTGGATCCGATCTTCCAGTCAAGGCTACCGACTCCGTCGGACTCACAACCTCCACCCGCCCCATCGACGACGTGATCATCGGCTCCCGCACGGGTCGCATGCTGGTCGGTCCGAAAAGCGCCGGCTCCGATAATGCCGATCTTGTAAACTATGTCGCCGCTCCTCTCGTAGATATCTACGTGCCGAAATCACAGATACCCGGCCTCGGCACCGGCTCTACCAACACCACCGTCGGACGCTACGCCTACTGGGTCGGCGACGAAGGAGTGAAGGCCCGCATCAACCTGATCAACCCCTGGCCCAAATCCACCGATGCTGCTACCGCAGCTAATGAACGCACCTGGAGCTTCGCCAACGCCCAACGATCTGCCGGCGAACGCATGGATGGCCTCTCCTCCCTCACCACCGATCCGGTGATCGTTGGCAATCTCATCACATCGAAACAGATCAATTTGGCCACCGGTGGATCCCTTTCCACGGATGTCATCGGCCGCCGCTATCATGATTTTTCGATGAACTCGCGCAGCGTCCTCGCCGATGTGCGTCGCGGCGGGCTAAAGCGCGATCTTACGCGCATCCTTGCCCCCGGGGGCGGATCCACTGACGAAGCCAGTGACGTCCCGCTGTTTCCAAACCTCGGATCCGTGACCGACCCATTCTACACCCGGCCCGCCACCTGGGGGCTGCTGCGCGACTTTACCACCTACGGCACGGCCTCCACCGGCAACCTGCAGCCGCGCACGCCCCGCGCCGACCGGACCGGTATATCGCCAGTCATCATGGTCGCCCGGCTCGACTATACCTTCACCGTCAGCGCCCCCTCCAACTCCTCCCCTACGGCCACACAAGACTGGTCGGCTTTCATCTCCCCAGTTTTCATTCTCTGGAACCCTTATAACCGTCGGTTGCAAGGTGGAAACTATGAGATTGGAATCCAAGGACCGCGCAAAAAAATCGGCGCGGAGGAACGCGGTTTGGTCACAATCAAACTCACTCCTCCGCCATCCACTCCCGGCGATCCACCACCTCCGGATCAGACCATGTGGCTAAATCTCGGCAATGGCCACTTCGAGCACCCTAATTATCCGCCATCCGGCATATCACCCTCCGCTTGGTCGGCTCCCACCCTAACCCGGGATTTTTTCCGTTTCACCGCTGTCGTTCCCAACCTCGAACCTGGCCAGTCCGTCTTCATCGGCCTTGCAGACAGTAAACCCGACTATTCCCCGGGCATGCAACTGACCGCCCGCAACTACCTCGCCGGAACTAACTATTCAAACGTAGCTCGCATCCGCACCCAAGTTCTCACCGTCAACGTCGCCACGATGGCGGACATCTCCATCCCGAACACCAAACGCGCAGGGGAGGTCAACGTTTACCTCGGTATCCAAGGCTCTGGTGCCGACCCTGCCGCCGCCAACCTCCTCGGCAGCTCCAACTACTACCAGTGGCTCGGCCGTGTAGAGGTCAGCACTCCGTCCGCCTTGCCTGATTCCTACGGTCCCCTGACCGTAAATCTCGCAACCGGAACAAGCGGTAATCCGAACAGCATCGCCAGTATTCAGGTCTGGCATCAGCTCGGTTCCGCCAATGACTTCTACACTGCGCCGCTCCAGTCCCGCTGGATCGCCGCCGCCAACCCTCGGGCATACATGCTGAATCGCACCGGCATGGAATACGGCGGCGACGACCGTCTCGTAGTCAATCCCATCTATAACGGACTGTTGAGCGCATACAGCCTGCCGGGAGGGAACACCACCCTGTTCGTCTCGTATACCAACACCGCCGCCCCCGGCGGCCAGACCGAGGCCCGTATCGGCAACGATTATAACAACAGCAGCTTCACTCCCTTCTTTTGGCCCCGCCCCGTTCTGTTCGAGGTTCCAGAACAGGACCAGCCCCTCTTCTCCATCGCCGATCTACGCCATGCCCCGGTCTCCGGCCTCATCACCTCGCCCGCCTACGCCATCGGCAACAGCATCGCCGACTTCCGCGTTGCCTCCACGTCAGCCGGCCTGGGCACCACCTCCGATTCCGTCGATGCCGGCTACCTCGATCCCGTGGGCGGCGCATCCTACGGCCCAGGCTCCCTGGTGCTCTACGATCAGTCCTATCTGCTCAATCATGCTCTCTGGGATCGCTACTTCTTTTCCACCGTTCCCGATACCTCCTCCCTTCCCGACAAGCTGCCCAACAGCCGCTACACCTATTATCCCCATAACGGCATTTCTCCCGAAATTACCGACTTCACCGGAGACACCCAAGGCCGCAAGACCGCCTCGCTGCTCCTCCTAGACGGCGGATTTAACATCAACTCCACCTCAGTGGATGCCTGGCGCGCCTTTCTCGGCGGCACCTCGAATATTCTATTCAACCCTCTCGCGCCTTCCGATGGCTCCCCCTCTTCCTCAGAAAGTCCGGCCGGCACCTCCGCATTCTCGCGCTTCCGACGCCCACGCGACGGTTGGGATAAACTCACTCCCGGCAGCAACACCAACCTCCTCAATTACTACGGCGGCTACCGGCGGCTCAACGCCGCCGAACTGGATGGTCTCGCCATACGTATGGTTGCTGAAGTCCGTGAACGCGGCCCCTTCCTTAGTGTTGCTGATTTCGTTAACCGGAGCCTCTCCGGCACCGTCGACCGCACCCGGCTTAAAGGTGCGCTCCAGGCCGCCATCGACGACGAGGCCAATAACACCCCTTCCACACGCATCAACTTCATCAACGAACAAACCAACTCCGTCACCGGCGGGGGGCGCCACATCACCGTCAGCGGCGGCAAGAATCCCAACGCCTACGCCCCGTTTGCAGATGTCATCGCATCCTATCACCGGGCTGCCTACGTCGGCTACGAAACCAGTTCCCTCGACACTGCGGCCGGTTCCTACACCCGCAACGACGCCAACTTCCCCGGCTACCTCACCCAGGCCGACATGCTCGCCACTCTCGGCTCCTCCATCACAGGCAGATCCGATACCTTTGTCATCCGCACCTACGGCGAAACCGTCAACCCCGTCACCGGCAATGTGGAAGGCCGCGCCTGGTGCGAAGCCACCGTGCAACGCCTCCCCGACTATGTGAGCTCCGCTGATCCCGCTACCACCCCCGTCTCCGAGTTAACCGACCAGCAAAACCGCCGCCTTGGCCGACGTTTCGAAGTCGTTTCATTCCGCTGGCTGGGCCCGGAAGATATCTAAAGCTCCGACCACGCACCACGCCCGCTCATCCTCCCTCGCACATGCACTCCCTTCTACGCCGCATCCGCTCCCTGTCTGTGCTCGCGCTGCTCGTCGCTCTTGGAGACTCCACTGCTCAAACCACTCCCGCAGCGGACCAGCCTCGTGAATTCCATCTCACATCCCTGGGAGTGCAGTCGCGCGATATGCGCTATATCTCCCCCGTCACCAAACGCCCCTTCTTCCTCAATGTCCGTCCCAACCTGATCGCTGGTCCCTACGCCCTGCACGGCTCCACCGTGCCCATCTTCATGCTCGGCCCTGATGGTGTCCGACAACCCGCCACGATAGCCCACATACCGCCTGGCTTCACCCAGCCTCTCGTCATCATCCTTCCAGGCCCTGTCCCCGGTCCCAACGCCCCCCCGCTCCCCTACAGCAGCCTTGTGGTGGACTACTCGGCCAGCGAAAATCCGACCAACAGTATCCACTTTCTCAATCCATCGCCCATCCAGGTCGGCGTAGCTTTCGGCAAAAACCCACCAACAACCCTCCCCCCCGGTGGACAAATCACGTATCGCTTCACCCCACCCCCGCCCAACGACTGCTTCATGCCACTCAAAATCGCCTTCAATAGGGAAGGAGCCGGCTGGACCCGCATCCCCGTAAGTGAGCCGGAAGACGGCATCGCCCTTGATGAAAACATCCGCATTTTTGTCATCATAAAACCCGACCCCACCAAACCCGATGGCGGCGGCGCCTCCGCCTTTTCCATCATAACCACCCATTTGCCCCCTCCGACCTCGTAGTCTAGGTCGGAGCCAGAACGGTGTCAGTGCCCCCTTTTTTCAACCGAACGACCCGTGCCGGAACGTCGCCCGATACTGGCGCGGTGTTTGCCCGGTGCATTGACGGAAAAGAACATTCAGGCGCGGTGAGTTCGGAAAGTCGCAGGCCTCCGCGATCTCCGTTATCTTCATCTCGGTGCTGCGCAATAGCATCTGCACTCGCGCGATCCGCACCTGCTGAACCTCCTCAAGAATAGTCCTCCCCAGCGCATCGCGGAAACGCAACTGCAAGCCGCTGCGAGAGACCCCCGCCGCCTTTGCCACATCCGCCACATAGATGTTTTCCGCCGCGTGCTCGCGGATATATGTCACCGCTTTCATGACCGCCTGATCCTCGACGAACAGCACGTCGGTCGAACGCCTGGCCGCAACCTCCGTCACCGGAAGACGCAGCTGCATCTTCTTCGCCTCAGTCCTCCCGTCCATAAACTCTGTCAGCAGCGTGGCCGCCTCCAGCCCGATCTGCCAGGACGGCAGCTTGATGCTGGAAAGCGGAACGCTCTCAAAATCGACCCAAAACTCGTCGTTTCCCGCACCCAAGACCGCCACATCCTCTGGCACACGCAGCCCCAGTTGCTGCGCGGCCTTTAACAGATGCAGCGCGAACACGTCCAGCGCGGCGAACACCCCCACCGGCCTCGGCAGCCGCTGCAGCCACCGAGCCATCCGGTTGATCAAGGCTGCACCGGACTCCTCCCCCATTGGACCGGCACCATTCGCATAAAACCGGACTGCCGCGTTCCGGAGCTCCAGCGCGCCCCGAAAACCCTCAAGTCTCTGCATCGAATAGGCCGCTCCACGCTGTCCCCAAAAACCAAATACTGCACAACCAAGACTGGTCAGATGTTC
The DNA here is from genome assembly GCA_041671745.1 of Opitutaceae bacterium. Lineage (GTDB taxonomy): Bacteria > Verrucomicrobiota > Verrucomicrobiia > Opitutales > Opitutaceae > Rariglobus. Next base: position 124,064 of record JBAZBC010000005.1, read on the forward strand.
GGCAGCCAGCCGCCCCACCGCCGCGTCGTCCTGAGTCACCATCGCCCTCCCCGGGACAGGCCGCACATTCGAGACGACCACCACGGGGATTTTCCACCGGGCCATTTTTTTAGCGAACTCAGCTCCGTTCACCTGCGCAATGATCCCGTCCACCTCTCCGCGTTTCACCATCGTGGCAATATCCTTATCATCCGCCCCCCATCGATCCCCCAACACGATCCGGCCCGAGGTGAAGGCATAGTGCCTGGCTCCCAGTATCACATTTCTGAAATACTCCAGATCAGTGTCACAGATAATCCGGACACGATGCGGAGGGCGATCTTTCTCAGGATTCATTTTAGTCAAAACGGAAAGTTAATTACCTTTTCTAGTAAAGATATTTCAGACGAAACCGAGCATGATGGCATCCTCCCCAATGCATCTCATCGATCTTCACGACATCTCCTGGAAATTCGGCGAAAGCGGTAAAACCGCCCGGCTCCCCGCGAAAGTGCCGGGGTGCGTGCACACCGATCTGCTCGCCAATGGAAAAATTTCAGACCCCTTCTACGGCACCAACGAACTTGAACTTCAATGGATAGGCCACCGCGACTGGGAATACTCCGCCACCTTTTCGGTCCCTGGCGAAACTCTGGCCGAAGATCATGTCGAACTCGTTGCCGAAGGCCTCGACACCCTTGCGACCATCTACCTTAACGACCGCCGCATTGGCTCTTCGGAAAACATGTTTATCGCTCGGCGCATAGACATACGCCGCCACCTCAAGAAGACCGGCAACCAACTGCGCATCGTCTTTAAAAGCGCTGAACACTACGTCAAATCCGCCCGCCCCAACCACAACCCCCGCGACATCAACGACCCGGTGGGACGGTGCACCGTCCTGCGCAAAGAACAATGCCAGTTCGGCTGGGACTGGGGTCCCCGCTTCGTCACCGCTGGCATCTGGCGCGCTCTGCGGATCGAGTCGTGGTCAGTCAACCGACTCGACTTCGTCCGCATCGACCAGCGCCACTCCGCCAACCAAGACAGCGTGCGGTTGACCGTCTCTCCCCGCTTCGCCACCAGCCAACCCGCCCGCTGCACAGCCATCCTTTCGCTCGATGGCCACGAGGCATGCCGCTCCGAGTCCCTGGTCGATACCGACAATAAAACCCTCTCGCTGATTGTGGACGCCCCACGCCTGTGGTGGCCTGCCGGCCAAGGATTGCAGCCCCTCTATGACTTGGAACTCATCGCCATCGATTCGGAAACCGGAGCTGAGATCGGAAGGCGCACCCAGCGCATCGGCCTTCGCACCATCGAGCTCGACCGCCACGCCGACCAGTGGGGCGAGTCCTTTCAATTTGTAGTCAACGGTCGCCCCGTCTTCGCCAAAGGTGCAAACTGGATCCCCTCCCATACCTTCGTGGCCGGTCTCGAACGGTCCCATTACGAACGTGATCTGCGTGCGGCCGCCGAGGCTCACATGAACATGATCCGCGTCTGGGGTGGCGGTATCTACGAGCACGAATCCTTCTACGATCTTTGCGACGAGCTCGGTCTGATGGTTTGGCAAGACTTCATGTTTGCCTGCACCCTTTACCCTCACGACGACGCCTTCCTCGACAGTGTTCGCGAAGAGGCCACTCAACAAGTCGAGCGTCTCCACCACCGGGCCAGCCTAGCGCTCTGGTGCGGCAACAACGAGTTGCCCCAGATCAACAAAGAGCCATTGCGCGATCCCTCCACCCGCGCCGGATACGAAAAGCTGTTCCACGCCTTGCTGCCCGAGGTCGTTACGGCCCACGACGGCGCGACTCCCTATTGGCCCAGTTCCGAGTGGCGCGGCTTCTTCGACTCCACGCACACCGACGGTGAAAAATCCGGCGACACCCACTTCTGGGAAGTCTGGCACCGCCGCGCCCCCGTGAGCGAATATGAACGCTGGCAGTTCCGCTTCTGCTCGGAATTCGGCATGCAGAGCTACTCCTCGCTCGCCACCCAAGCCACCTTCTGTCCGCCCGATGACGACAACATTTTCGGCCCCGTGATGGAGAACCATCAGAAGAACCGCGCCGGCAACCAGATCATCTCCGACTACATCTCGCGCCGTTATCGCTTCCCCAAGGATCAGGCCGGTTTGATCTACCTGTCACAGGTCAACCAAGCCTACTGCATGACGGTGGCCAACGAGCACTTCCGCCGCATCTCGCCGCGTTGCATGGGTGCCATCTACTGGCAGCTCAACGACTGCTGGCCGGTGGCATCTTGGAGCTCCATCGAATTTACCGGAGCGTGGAAGGCGCTTCACCACGCGGCCCGGCGCTTCTTTGCCCCGTCTTTGGTTTCCGCGCACATCCTGCAAGACGAGCAGACCACCATCAGCAACTACCGCAAATCCGGCGATGGCCGCGTCGATCTCTACACCGTGCATGACGGGGTCGATTCCCGCCCCGCAGTGCTCCGCTGGTCCTTGCACCATCTCGATGGTGCGACCATCGAAACTGGCGAGCGAAAACTCACCCTGCGCCCCGGCGAAAGCACCCGTCAAAAGCGACTCAACTTTGGCCGGCAACTCGCCGCCCACGGCACCGACCGGATCTTCCTGCGCACCGCTCTGGAGATCAACGGCGAGACCGTCAGTGGCGACACCGTGCTCTTCGCCCCGCCGCGCTTCATTCCGCTGCAAAAGGCCAAGACCAAAATCACCGCGCGCCTGATTTCGCCCGGAGAGTTTTGCGTCACCTTCAAGTCCCCGGTCTTCCTGCACCGGTTCAAGTTTGAAATCGAGGGCCAGCCCACCGCCTGGATGAGCGATAACTTCTTCGACCTCTATCCCGGCAACGCCAAGAGCGTGACCATCCGCACCACGGCCTCGACCACCCGACTTCAATTGCTGGATCGCATCAGCCACCGCTCTTTGGTCGACTCCTACTGAGCCCGGCACCCCGCGTCCTAAAATCCGGCCCCTACCCCATGAAACTCACCCTCGCCGACGGCATCGTCCTCGCCATCTACTTCGCCAGCCAAATCGCCGTCGGGCTCTACGTCGCACGGAAAAACAAATCAACCAACCAGTATTTTCTCGGAGGAAAATCCTTCTCGGGTCTGGTCATCGGCATCAGCTTCATCGGCTCGGTCATCAGCTCGGTTACCTTCATGGCAACCCCGGCCGATGCATTCAAAACCGCGTGGTTTCGTTTTATCCCGAGCTTTGCTTTCCCGATTGTCACATTCATGGCGGCCACCTACCTGGTGCCGTTTTTCAGGCGCGGCACCATCAGCTCCGCCTACCAATATCTCGCGCTGCGTTTCGGCAACTCTATCTCCGCCTACGCGTCAGTCACCTTCATCATCATGCAGGTGCTGCGCACGAGCATGATAGCCTACCTGCTCGCGTTGCTCGTAGGCGAGATTACCGGCTGGGGGTTCACTCCGTCCCTGCTGCTTGTGGTCGGTGTGACCGCTATCTATACGGTGAAGGGTGGTCTCAATGCGGTGATTTGGACCGATGTCATCCAGGCGGTCGTCCTCTTGCTAGGTGCGATTGCGTGCGTAATCATCGTCTGCATGCATGTGCCCGGCGGCATCCTCGGAGTGTTCTCCGACGGCATCGCCCATCACAAGTTTTCCTTCTACGATCTCAACACCACAACCTGGCAGTTGGAGCCGACCAAGTGGATCGGCGGTTTGAGCGAGAAGTCCGTGTTTCTTATTTTCATGGTGGGAATCATGCAGTGGCTGAATCTGCAATTCGACCAGTCCACGGTGCAACGCTGGTGCTCCTCGCGCACCGCCGCCGATGCCCGACGCTCCATGTATGTGTTGGGCATCGGCTGCATACCCGTATGGGCGCTGTTCCAGTTTCTCGGGGTCTGCCTGTTCGTGTTTTTTCTGCACAATCCCGACCCGGTCGCCTCCGCCATCCTCATCGGCCAGGAGAAAGCCGAGCGCATCATGCCCCACTTCATCATGACCTACCTGCCGTCAGGAGTGGTCGGACTGGTGATCGCATCCGCCGTCGCCGCAGCCATGTCCACGTTGAGCGCCTGCATCAACGTCTCGGGCATGGTTTGCGTAAACGATCTCTATAAAAAATACATCAACCCCAAGGCTTCCGATGAACGTTGCCTCTCATTGGGCAAAATCCTTTCGCTGAGCTCCGCCCTCACCATGATCGCCGGCGCACTGCTCATTCAAAAACTGAATGTGCTGACGCTTACCGACTTTATGCTCGCCGCCGGAGTGATCATCACGGTCGGCATTCCCTCGATCTTCATCGCCGGCATGTTCACGCGCCGTATCGGAACCCAGGCGATCTGGAGCGGCGTGGGTATAGCCGTCGCTCTCATGCTCTGGGTCATGCTCAGCAACGCCGGTCACATCCCCGATTCCGTCGCCATCCGCATCCCCGCCTATTATGTTTCCATCCTCGGCAACCTTCTCGCTCTCGCGGTTGCTCTCGCACTTTCCTTCTTCATCAAGCCGGCTCCACGCGATTTGACCAACCTCACGGTCTGGGATCAGTCCAAAGAACCGCTGGAGTGATTCTCTCCGGCGACGGGCCCCTTGCCCGACGCCGGATGTGCGGTCTTCCGAAATTGCCCCGGGCTCAGTCCGGTCTGCTTGCGAAACACCACTGCGAACCGCTGCGAACTCGGAAATCGGCAACGCTGCGCAACCCAACCGATTGTCTCTTCGCTTGATCGCAGCAGGCTTTTGGCCAGCTCGATCCGCGAACGTTGCACCTCTTGACGGATAGTGCGCCCCAGCCGTTCCTTGAATCGGCGCTGCAAAGGTATGCGCGACAACTCCGCCGCTCGGGTGATTTCGCCAACTGAAATTGCGCCCGTCCGTCGCGAACGAATAAAATCCAGCGCCCTCGCCACGGCTGGGTCATCCATAAAAACGATGTCGGTGGACTGCCTGCTCGCCACTCCCATCGGACCAAACGTCATGAAAGCATGGGGGTGCCGTTCCCGCCCCATCATGCACGAGTGAAGCATGGCAGCCGCTTCATAGCCGATCTGCCGCGACGGCAGCTCTACGCTCGAAATCGGCGGGGTCTCATATTGCACCAGAAACTCCTCGTTTCCCGCTCCGAGGACGACCACGTCCTGCCGCACCCGCCAGCCCAGCCGATGGATTGCCTTCAGCATATGCACCGCGAAGACATCCATCACCGAGAAGACACCCAAAGGCCTGGGTAATGGTTTCAGCCATGCCACCATGCGAGCGATCAGCGGTTCCCCCGACTCAGACCCAATCCCAGATCCCTCCATCACATGGCAATGCGTGGCCGCCTCCGCAGCGAAACCGCGAATGCGATCCTGTGAAAAGATTGCCCCGGCTATTCCCCAGCAAGCCAGCGCCGCACACCTGCATTCGCCCAAATGCTCGGCCGCCATACGCCCGACCGACAAGTCGTCCTGCGTAACCGTAGGCAGCCTCGGATTTGGGAGAATGTTGGCCACGTTCACCACGGGGATGCTCAAGGCCATCAACTGCTCCTCAAACTTCAACGTGTTCACCTGCGCGACAATCCCGTCGATCCCGTTTTGGCTCACCCACAGATCTAGGTTTTTCGGCGGAACATCCTCCCACCGGTCCTGAATCACCATGTTCCCGCTCGTAAATGCATAATGCCGGGCCCCCAGAACGATGTTTCTGAAATACCCCAGGCCCGTATCGCAAATCACTCTTACATTGGGTGGACGCCTCTTCATGCCTATACCGATTTGAAACATTAAATGTTAATTTAGGTAAAGAGATTTTGACCGAAATACTCCAATATGTGCATCCGCTTTAACCCCTGCACCGCACCCCCGATCTCCGTCGCATTTTTTCCATAGTGGCCAGTCGGACTTTGGCTTTCGCCCGACCGGCTCCTCCTCGCTGAAGTCACAAGCCCCCTAATAAATCACATGAAAATGAATAAGACACTACTCCTCGCCAGCCTGCTCATTCCGGCTTCCGCCGCGTTTGCCCAATCTCTCATCAACGAAACCTTTAGCGACGGCAACCGCAGCACCGTCACGCGAGTAGACGGCTCCACGGGCACCTACACCTCCCTTGATTGGTGGAGCAACAACTATACGGCATACAACGCACTCACCGTCGCGAACCAATCGATGACGATCAACACCTACGTCAACACCGCGAGCGCCGCCCGCCACGCCGTGGCGCATTTCGATCCCGTCTCCCTCACCACCGTTGGCCAGTCCTTGACCTTGAGCTTCAATGCCAGCTTCACCGGCATCACAACTACTAGCACTAGCTCGAACGCCTTCCGCTTTGGCCTCTTCAACAACGCGGTGACCAACGGAGTTTATTACACAGCCGACAACCAGAACAGCGCCACGGGAGCCCAAGGCTATTCGGTTCGTCTCAGCCCTTATACATCTGTGGCGGAGATCAGCTCACGAACCGGATCACCCACGAACGCTCTACTGACCTCGGTCGGCCCCATCGACAATCTGACGAATCTCGATTTCTCGGGGACTATTCCCAGCCTGCTGAACGACCGCGCATACTCGATGAGCATGAAGCTGACCCTTGAAACCACCACCCAGGTCCGGGTAACGTATTCCATTCTGGATACGTCATCCCCCGAAACGACCTCTTACGTGTCCTCCTATCTGATGCCGGCCACCCGCCTTTACACGACATTCGACACCATCGGCTTCAGCGCCTACGATACGAGTGCCAATCCAGGCGTCGACACCGCCACCCTCAGCAATATCCAGCTTACACTTACAGCCATCCCCGAGCCCGCCACCTTCGCAATACTCGCCAACCTGGCCGTCCTCTGCCTAGCTACTGCCGCCCGGCGCGCCCGAGCAAGTCGCTATGGCGCTTAACCCCGGCGCGACAAGCATCATGGCTGGCCGGCCACCCCTGCGCACACCCTCATGTTCCTGTTCCCGCATCGTCTCCGTTGTTTCGCCCTGCGAATGGTCCTTATCTGGCTGTCGTTGCCGATACTCGCAGCCTTCGCAGGCGACTCCAGCGCACTTCCAATCAAAAACGCACCCGACTGGGGACCGTCCATCACACTCGATACACAAACGGGAGGGAAGCCGATCAGTATGCTGGATGGCGTAGTCGGCCCATCTCTCCGCTGGGGAGAAAGACTCCGGGGCGACTTCACGCTTTCCATTTGGATGCAAGCAGACGCAGCCTGCCTTGCCGCCGCCACGCAGAAGCCGGTCGCCATGTGGGAACTTCGCAATGATATGTCGGGAGACCGACTCGTCCTGCAGATGGGAAAAGCCGGCAGCATCGACCTGGTGCTCGCCGAACAAAATCAGGCCGCGCGCTCCTGGCCAGCCGTAGGGCATCCCGTCAAAACCGATGAATGGATGCACGTTGTCTTGGTGCGCCGATCCACCACGGTCGGCCTGTTCGTGAACGGTGCCCCGTATCTCTCCGCCAAAGTAACCCTGTCAGACGGATGGAACACCCTCACCATTGGGAGAGGTGGTTCACGCCCGCCCTGGATCGGTCGCGCTTGGCTGCCGGTCATCTTCAGATCTGCTGCGGACGCCAAGGCCATCGAGGCCGAGGCCCGCCAAAGAGGCTACTACATCGGCGGCATCACTCCGCCTCCGCTCAGCAAAGGAATTGAACCCGCGCCGGTGATGACCCAGGGCCGCTATCCCTCGCTACAGGTCGTCCCCGACGGCCTTCATCCGCTGATCGACCAACTGCATGTCTCCACCGCCGTGATGTCGTGGAGCGGCCCCGGAAGCACCGATCTGCTCATCCGGGCTCGCAACGCCAAACTCTTCGGCTCCCGCATGGCCATTTTTTCCGAGGTGGGCCGAGACTCGCACGGTCTGCCTGTCTTTGACCATGGCACTACGATTGAAGGCATTTCCGGCAAGGAACACGTGGCGCTCGCTCGGGCAACCCCCCCCGGGGGGTTCGATTTGGTTGCGCTGGGCGAAGGCACCTCTTTTGGCGCGAACGCACTGGTGCAGTATCACAACAAGGGAAAGCCCGGCGCCCCCGTCTTTACCGCTGAAGCTCAACCAGTATGGGTGGACGGGAAAACCCTCGACGACGCAGTCGGGCGGAAAGTGTGCGCTTGGTGCATCGGAGATATCGACGGAGATTCCATTGTCGACCTGCTGGTCGCCGTCCAGAGCGACCAGCCATCGAATTACTGGCCGGATGGAGGCAAAGCCATCTGGAACGGCATTGACCGACCCGATGTCGGCCGCGGCCGAGGTTACGACACCAAGGGCGACTGGCTGGGCGAAAAACTCACCACTGAACTCCGTTGGGCCAAGGGTTCCCAAGACAGTCAAGGACTCCTGTCCTTTGGAAAGCCGAAAACTGTCTACGACCGCTCCCCCGACTACATATGGCGCTGGCGTTCTTGGACCGCGGATCGCGCCATCGCCCTGCTCCCTAAAGCAGATGGCCTCTGGATTCTGCACGCCGGCAGCGAAGATCAACTGATGGCCATGCGCACTCACTCCGTGGAGGGAAATCTACTTTGCGACCCCGCAGAACCGGTCTTGGCGAACGGTAAGCTCAGCCTGACGGACACCTATTTCCCTGTGAAGATAAACGTCGCCGATCTCGACGGCGATCAAGTCCCCGAACTCGTGATAGACGGCAACCCGGGCCGTATTGTGGTCCTTAAAGGAGAGCATATCGGCGATTTCCACGAAGTCGGTTCCATCTCCATGCGTGGAGGCCCGCTCGCCGCGGACACTTTGACTACGCCGGCGCGGGCGGACTGGACCGGCGATGGTCGTCCCGATCTCATCACCGGCGACGCCTCCGGCCGCCTCATCCTATGGCGAGGCACCTCCTCGCCTTTCCAGTATGAAGCCCCCGAACCAATGATGTCCCAAGGGATTCCTATTCGTCATACGGCGGGAGAAAACAACGGCTCTATCCAAGGCCCTGGAGAACGCGTCTGGGGATACCTCCAACCTACGGTCGGCGATTGGAATGGAGACGACACCCTCGCGATCATCGCCAACGATATTCGTGGCGAACTGATGCTCTACCCCCGCACCGCCGATCCGGTCGTCTTGGGAACACCCCGTCCCCTACTTTATAAAGGCAAGCAACTGCCGACCGGTTGGCGTTCACGGCCGGCAATTTTATCCGCGAGCCATGGTTTCGCAGGAGTCAAATGGCCCGTCCTTCTCTATCTGGACTGGGACGGAGACCTCGCAGTCGCCATCCCCGCTGCCGCTGGGAGCACACAGATCGAACGCATCGAAAAGCTACACTACGAAGACGGCACGACCATTCGTCTTTGCGGCGGAGGAGGACTCTGGGGGCGAGCTAAACTCGCCGCCGCTGATTGGACCGGCAACGGCGTCTGGGACGTTGTCTTTGGCACGAACGGCACCTCCCAACGCTTCTTCATGCAGCCCCCCTTCAACTCAAAAGCCGCCATGCCCCTCCTTCTTGAAAACACCGGCTCCTCCAGCAATCCCGTTTTCCGCAAACCCCGAGCCATCATGCTAGCCGACTCGACACCAATCGATCTAGGAGCCCACAACGCCTCCGTCTGGCCGACCGATCTCGATGGCGACAGTCTGCCCGACCTGATTTCTGGAGCCGAAGACGGCAAGGTCTATTACTTCCTGCGCAAAGCGCTCAAATGGTAGGTCACCCTTTGCGGGGATCCAGCGAATCATATAACCCAAAAACAAGGGGAACATCGTTCATTTATAGACCCATTGCATACCTGATTATCCGGGCGGCCAACTCCGAGAACACTCCCGAGCTTGGGCCGACGATTCATTGGCAGAACGCATGTAAAACGTTTGAAGTAAACATCCCCGAAGCAATGCTTCAGGACATTGCCGAAAAACGCAGGTGATTGCTTTACCCCGCACCCCGTCACCCCTGCCGATTATGCTTCAACAACTCGCTTGGCGGCACGCCATGCACCGCTTTGAAACACCTCGAAAAGTGATACGGATCGGCAAAACCCACCCGTTGCGCCGCTTCCTTCACCCTGCCCTTGCCCTCGACTAAAAACGCTGCCGCCAAGTTCATCTTTCGGCGCAATAGATACTGATACGGGCTCGTGTCTTCATACTTCCGGAACAGCCGGCACACGCTCGACTCTTCCAACCCCACCGCCGCCGCGATCTCGCGGAGGGTCATCAGCCGCTCCGCCTCGGCGTCGATCAGCGCCTTGCAGCGTAGAAAATTCGCTTCAGCCGGATCGCCCTGCCCCGCCGCGCCCGCCGCCTCTTCGATTTTCAAAAGCAACAACTCAAACAACTGCGCGCAAATCGCCCGTGTCAGCGTGCCCGTCCGTTGCCCTTCGCGCACAAGGTCCTCGACCACACTACGGATCTCCGCATGCGTCGCCAGTTCACGCACAGTGCCCGGCCCGACCCCGGCCTGACGCAACCGCCTCGCCACGTCCGCACCCGACACGCACACAAAATACTTCACCATCGGCCGCTCCGCATCCGTGCGCATCACGCACCGCGTCGTCGGCGCATAGGCAAAAACACTCCCCGCCCGCACCGCCCGTCGCTCTCCGTCCAGTTCAACCTCGCCCACCCCTTCGGCCACATACTCTAAACCGAAATACGCATACGACCGCCGCCGGATTTCGTAGTCCGGGTTGCACCGCTCGCGCCCGCCCAGCGTCACCTCCAGCCGCTTCGCCCCGGGCGCAGGCGCCAGATTCAGAAAGAAGTAACGCGTCCCGCTCACCTGCTTCGACAACAGTGCATCCGCCGTCTTCTTGCCGATTTTATCCATGGTTGATCCCCATTTATCCATTCTCCGCGCGACTAATCTAGAGTATAATGATCGCCTTTCCCCAACCTCGGCCAACCGCCGATTATCTCTAGCCCCACATAACATCGACCTCTTCCCTGTAGGAGCGGCTTTACGTCGCGATCAACGCTTAGCAACTGACCTCGCGGCATAAAGCCGCTCCTACACAAACCCTCCCCCAACCAAACCCTCACCATGCCCAAAGCACCGAAAAAAACCGTCACGCTGATCGCCAACGGCGACCTCCGACACTCCGCCAACGCCGTCTGCTGGGCCGCCCAGCAGGAAATGGAAAAGACCCTCACCGCCGCCGTCGCCAATCTCGGCTACAAGCTCAAGCGTGCCCACGGCTACAAGGCCGATGTGAAGCACGGCTTCATCTCCTCGCAAAAGGAGGGCATGGAGGTCTTCGCCAACATCGATCCCGACGCGCCCATCATCATCGCCGAAGCCGTCTGGCAGTATTCCCACCACATCCTCCACGGTCTGATCTCACACCGCGGCCCGATCCTCACCGTCGCCAACTGGTCCGGCACCTGGCCCGGCCTCGTCGGTATGCTCAATCTCAACGGCGGTCTCACCAAGGCCGGCATCAAATACTCCACCCTCTGGAGCGACAACTTCGACGACGCCTACTTCCTCACCAAGCTCTCCGAGTGGCTCACCAAGGGCGTCACCAAGCACAAGGTTTCCCACGTCAAGGCCCTCGCCAAGGCCACCATTCCGCCCAAGGCCAAGGCCCTCGCCAAGAAGCTCGCCGATGAGCTCCGCGTGAAGAAATCCATCATGGGCGTCTTCGACGAAGGCTGCATGGGCATGTATAACGCCATCATCCCCGACGAGCTCCTCTTCCAGACCGGCGTCTACAAAGAGCGCCTCTCCCAGTCCGCCCTCTACTACGGCGCGACCCAGGTCTCCGACGAAGAAGCCCAAGCCGTTTTCGCCTGGTATAAAAAGGCCGGCCTCAAGTTCCACTTCGGCACCGACGAAGCCACCGAGCTCACCGAGGCGCAGGTTCTCTGGCAGTGCAAAACCTACGTCGCCGCCGTCCGCATCGCCGACGACTTCGGCTGCGAGACCATCGGCATCCAATACCAGCAAGGCCTCAAGGATCTCCTGCCCGCCTCCGACCTCGTCGAAGGCACGCTCAACAACAGCGACCGTCCGCCCGTCAAAAACGCGCAGGGCAAAGTCATCCGCGCCGGCGAACCCATTCCGCACTTCAACGAGGTGGACGAATGCGCCGGCCTCGACGGCCTCTTCACCTACCGCGTGCACAAAGCCCTCGGCCAGCCCGTCGAGAACACGCTCCACGATTTACGTTGGGGCGCCTTCGACGAGAGCGGCACCACTTCCGACTACGTCTGGGTGTTCCTCATCTCCGGCAGCGCCCCGCCCGCGCACCACATCGGCGGCTGGGCCGGTTCCGACTCGCTGCGTCAGCCCGGCATGTATTTCCGTCTCGGCGGCGGCACGCTCCGCGGCATCGCCAAGAAAGGCGAAATCGTCTGGAGCCGCGTGTTTGTCGAGAACGGCAAACTCAAGATGGACCTCGGCCGAGCCAAGGTCATCGAGCTCCCGCAAGCCGAGACCGACCGCCGCTGGAAAGAGACGACCGTGCAATGGCCGATCATGCACGCCGTCACCTACGGCGTGGATCGCGAAGCGATGATGGCCCGCCACAAGAGCAACCACATCCAGGTCGTCTACGCCAACAGCGCCAAGGAAGCCGACCTCGCGCTCTACACCAAGGCCCAACTCGCCGCCAACCTCGGCCTCGAAGTCGCCCTCTGCGGCACCAAAGCCAACGGCTCCGCGTTCTAAACGTAGCGGGGAGCGTAAGCGACCCGTTCCCCAAATCGCCACTAACCGCACGAAGACCGTGTCTTAACCGACGCGGTCTTTTTTGTTTTCTCAAAAAGCGGTGGCCCGGTGTTGCCCGACCGGGGGGTAATCACACGGCAAAGATACGGGAAGATGCCCCGAAGGCTCGGGATAGACTATTTTGGGAGCGGGCGCGCCTCGTGCGTGCCCGACCTGGCCGTCAGTCCTATGTGATACCGCTATTATAAACCTCGTTAGCGTGCATTACCTGAGGTCGGCGACGCGAGGGGCGAAGCCACCAGAATATTATCAAAACGACTGCCAGTCCCGCCCGCGAGGTAGAGTGACCGGAAGCTGTTGAAGGATGAATCGACCACCGTCTGCATAAGCGCCCCGTCGACATATAGCCGGAGGGTATGCGTGGACCCCTGCCATGTGAGCTTGAGCCTGGCATAGGGCTCGGCGATTGCCGCAGTCGTATCGTTCCCCGGATTATGGCCCGAGGCTTGGGGCTTACTCAGGAGAGCTCCCCCCGTGTTGAAACGCAGTCCCGGCGAGCCCGGCTCGATGTCGAACTTCCTTATGGAAACAACCCCCTGGGAATTGAAGTATTTCGAAAGACCGGAATCCCAGGCGAGCACATAGCCTTGGGTGCCCTCATCGTTGAACAATCCCGCCCATATCAAGCGCGAGAAACTCGTGTGGAGCGCATCAAAGGAAAGCTCAAAATCAGTCCCTGCATTACGCGGCAATCGGGTGAAGATAACCCCGTTGTTGAGTTCGAAGCCGGTGTTGTCCGGGGCGATCGTGACGATGCTGGGACGAGATCCGCTCTTCGACTTCCAGATGGCTTCCATCGGCAGCGGTCCGGTGTTCCAGCCGCTGTAATTAACAGGGTCGTCAAAAATGGCGGACTCCACCTCCTTCGCATGCGCCGGGCACAATGCGATGAGGGTCGAAGCGGTGAGCACGAGGACTGATAGGCGAGGTATTGTTTTCATGAGATTTCCAGGGGACGCATCGGGACCGCGTTCTTTTCCCGACCTAGTTCTAAAAGGAAGATTACGGGAGCGCATAGCCGGCCTCGGCGTTGAACGGATAAGCCGGCAGCCCCTTGCCGTCATAGAGGATCGCCGCGGGTGCGTTGGCCCACAGATAGCGGACTGCGGCCGGCTCGCTCACGTCCGGGCTTTCCACGCGGAGGGTATCCGGTGTCGTCAGCCTGGCCGTTGCCGGGACAAAACGTCCGTCGGCGCCCGCCACTTCGAATGTTTTCCCGGAGACTTTGGCTGCTTGGAGCACCAAGGGCGAAGCCTCGGAGGCGAAGGCCACGCGCAACCCCGCGCCGTCGCGGGTGACGCTTTTCAAGCGGGGGCCATACGCGTGGACTTTTCGCCCATAGATCTCCTTCAACGCCACGGCGGCGAGACGGCGGCACAGTTCGCGTTTGTCGGCCGGATGCACGTTGTCGGGCGTGCCGAGGTCGATGGCCGTGGCCATGAAGTTATGCGGTTCTTTTTGCAGGGAGGCCTGGGCTTCACGAAAGACCGCCCATTCGGGGCGGTCGGCGTTGTCCGATTTGAAATTGGGCAACTGCACGATCAACACCGGCAGGGACGGGTCGCTCCACCGTTGACGCAGATCGGCGAGGAAACACCGCAGGAGGTCGGCATACTTCTGGCGACGGCCGATGTTCTGTTCGCCTTGATACCATACCATGCCCTTCAAACCGTAGGGGACGATGGGGTTGATCAGCGTGTTGAAGCAGCTGGCGGGAGCGTCGTGGTGGCCCGGTCCCGGCGGATTGGACGGGCGGCCTTGGGTGAACTTGGCACCGGTCGCCTCCGCTTCCTTTTTTGCGGCTTCCCACGCGGCAACCACCTCCTTGTGTTTGGACTCTCGCACGGGGAATTCCGCCAGCGTCTTTTCCCACTTGCCGGTCATTTCATCGTGGATCCCGGCTGCACGCAGGGCCTCGGCACTCATCCATGATTCAATAAACGTGCCGGCGTCCGCACTGACGATCACGCCTTGGGGAATGTGCAGTTGGTTGTTGAGCTCGCGGGCGTAGAGATAAGCGACTGCGGAAAACTCCCGGCGGCTTTTCGGGGTGGCCACCGCCCACTCGCCGCGTAATTCGGACCGGGGCTCTGCGGCGAACGGGATGTGAATCGGGCGACGGTGGAATTCCCGGATTTGCGCGTTCGACGCCTCGTTGATGATTTCCTCCGCGCCGACGTTGCGATTCTCCGACTGGGAAAGTGACCACGCCATGTTGGACTGACCGGAGCACAACCAGACATCGCCCGTGATCACATCATGACTGGTGACCGTGCCATTCCCAGTGACGATCAGATCCTGCGGCGCACCTTCGGTCAGCGCCGGCAACGTGACCGTCCACTTGCCGTCTTTGTCCGCGACACCCTGCGCCGACGCCGTGCCGTGGCGAACGGTGATGTGCTCGCCCGGATCAGCCTGACCCCAAACGGGCACGGGCTTGCCGCGCTGCAGGACGGCGTGATCGCCAAAGATGTCGGGGAGCCGGGGTTTGGCCGCCAGAGGCAAAACCAGCATGCACTGGAGCAGGAGTAACGTGAAACGAGTCTTCATGGAGCAGGGTTCTAGTGAGTGAGTTTGTTGAGATCCTCGGCCGTCGCGCTTTCGATGCGCAGCGGTCCGAACAAGGCGTCGTTGCCCCGCAGGTAGAGCCGGGTAAAATCCACGGCGCTCAAACCGGTCACGACATCGAGCATCCGTCCGTCGAGCTCGATGCCCAACCTGCCCCCGGCGGCATCATAGATCAGCCGCGCCTGGGCCAACGGGAACTGCGTGGCGGGGCGGCCGGCAGATGGTATCCGTTTATTGAGCACGGAACCGCTCTGATCCCAGCCGACGGGTTTGCCGGCAACCAGAGAACGCAGGGAGACCGTGCCCTCGGCGCCCCCGTTGTTCGACTTCCCCGAATCCCAAAGGAACCCGTAGCCTTGATCGCCGGCTTCGTTGGTGAGGAACACGCCCGACGCCCGCTCCCAGTCCTGATGGAGCAGGGGCAACGTCAGCGTGAAGGATTGCGACAAGGGCTTCGCCAGCTGGAACAGGCGCAGTTCGCGGCGACCGCTCGACATAAGGCTGGCCACCTCCGCCTGCACCGGCACGCGGCTCGCGTAAGAACGCAACAAGGGCTCGCCGTTCTTGCGCAGGTCGTCGAAGCGCACCTCGAACAAGGTCCGGTCCGACGGAGCGGCGACCAACGTCCGCACGTCTTTGAGGGGCAACTCCAAGGGAGGTGCGGCCGAGTATTTTCCGGACGGAGGCGGAGGCGTTGACCCGCCTTGATAATTGGGCACGGCAACGAGTCTCGGAGATCCCCAGTTGCCGACGCCGTCGCGCGCACGCAGCCAAACCATGTTCAACGCGGGATCATTCAGGACAGCGTCGGGAATGGGCAGGTAATAGGTCACCCGCAATCCGGACGGATCGGCCTTGACGGGCGATGTCTTCACCAAGCGCTCTTCGCGCGGTGCACCCAGCAGCGAAACAACGGCGATGCCCGCTCCATCCGATTCGAGTCTGACGGGGGATTTTTCAGAGTCCCAGTCGATCGGGGCAAAGGCCTGACCGACCCGCGCGTGCCAGCCTTCCCACGCATCGGCACCGATGTCGCGGGCCGAATTCATGGGCGAAATCGTCAGTGAATACGAATCGGCCGGCTGGATAAACGCACTGATGCCGGGCGTTTTCCGAGGAAGCGTAACGCGCAGCAACCGGCTCGGGTCGGCCGGGATCACTTCGTAAATCACGCCGATGGCGGGCTCATCGCCGGGCAACACCGCATCCTTTTCCGGACGAAAACCGACGAACCGCGTGCCCGGCTCGGGCCGCACGACATCGCCGATTTGCAGGGTGAACGCATTGGCCAGCGGCTGCGCCTCCGTCACCCGGCCCTCGACCAGATCGAGTTTGCCGGCGGACGGCTTGGCCGAGGCACGCGCCGCCTTCCACCAGAGATCGCCGTTCCACACGACTTCCAGTCCGGTGACCGGAGTCATCGTATCGCGGACGATGACTTCGAGCGAACCGCCGCGTTCGTTGCCGCGACGAACTTCGTCGATGATCGGGCCCGCGCCGTCGCCATAACCCAGCTTCTCCCAAATGGAGGGATGCAGCGCGGCCTTGGGCGGAAACGCCGGGATGCGATAAGTCTCGCCGCGCAATGCGGAGAGGATGCGCGAATACAAAAAAGGATCGCCCGTGAACCCGTCGAAGTCCCAGGCGGGCTCCAGGAAGGTTCCCTCTTCGTGATCGCTCCAAGAAGATAACACCAAGGCGTCGGGATTGCCGCGTTCGAGTGCACCGAGCAAACTATCGAGAAGCGTTGCACCACGCCGGCCATACAAAGAAACCCGGTTTTGCCGCCAGGGTTGGGCGGTGTTCTCAAACTTGGCGTAATCATACTCGGCCGCCGCCTTCCCCGATGCGTGGGCCTTCCGCACAATGCCCGCCAGGTCGTAGGCCTTTTCATTGATGGCACGCGTCGCCTCGTCCGCCTGGTTTTTGTTCGAGCCGTCGATGATCATGCCGTCGAACTTCATCGGGGCCAGACGTCCGGCGGGTCCGAAAATCACCCAATACACCGGGCCCGCCTGCTTCTGCACATCGTCCAAAATGGCCTGAAGCTTTTCCGGCGTGGTCCAGTTGTTGTAGTAGGTGAACATGAAGGCCGGCTTGCCCTCCACCCGGTAATAGCCGGGGTGCCGTCCATATTCCTTGATGTATTTCACGATGCGCTTCGTGACGTTCGCCGGCTCCTGACTCTTGCCTTTGAAAAACTGCACCTCGTCGTGAATGAAGACCGGAAAATCTTCCTTCGCGGCCGAATCAAAAATCCGCCGGATGAACTCGTCCCCCTGCTGGTAGGAGAGGCCGTTGTCGAAGTCCGGATGCGGATGAAACATCACGCACGCCGCCGTGATGCCGGCGGCCTTCATGCCCCGCGCCTGCCAGCGGAGCACCTCGGGATCACGCGAATCGTAAGGGCCGATCAACGGATAACTGTTCCGGTTGATGTTGATGCGCCAGGGCTCGTCACGCGTCGTGAAAGACGTGTCGAGGTGGTAGGGGTTCACGCGATTATCCGGCCAGGGAAAACCCTGCCAAATATGCCACTCCGACATGTAGATCGGCATCGTGCGCAGCTTCTCGCGGACGTTCTCCGGAAGCGCCGCCAGGCGTTCGCGGATTTCCGGCATGATGCTGTCCTCGGGATACGGGGTGGTCGGCGCATCTTTCGCCGATGCCGAACCGATCAGGAGGTTAAGTCCCGCGACGAGCAGGAGACTTAGCGACTTCAGGTGGGGTAGTTTCATAAAGGTAACCGTTAAAAATCTATCGGGGCCAGTGATCGCCCAGGGTCGGGAAGCCGTTGGACTGTCCGATGGTCTGACCGTAATATCCGAAAACAAGCGCCTGAAGCAGTCCGGCGGGGGCGGTGAGGAAGACGGCATTCTTGTTCGACTCAGGCAGGCATTCGAAGGTCTGGCGATAGGCCCCGCGAATGAACGGTTCGTAGTCCGCGAACAATTGCCGCAACGCCTTCGTTTCCGGTTTCTCCCGCAGGGCGATGCAGGCCTCGATCTGGGCATTCATGAGCGGTCCGGTCGCCTGGATCTTGTCGTGGTAATACGCGATGTTGCGCTGAACGGTATCGGCATCCAACCCGTGGTCGAACAGGTAAAACGAGAGGATGACGTCCGCCTGTTTGATCGCCTCGCCTTGGTAGCCGGCGAACTCGGGGATGATGCCGTTTTTGTCGGGTTGAGGAACGAAGATTTCACGCTGCACGGTTGCCCACTCGGGCGGCGCGGTCTCGCCAATCAGACCGGCCATCTCCGTCGCCCAACGCAGGACATGAATCGCGCCGAGATTGGTGAGATAATGATCGTCGCAGACCCCCGGTCCGGTTTCGGCCACCGCTTCATCCGGGCCCAGGACGCCCCGGATATGCCGCCGTCCGTCCGTTTCCATGACGGTTCGCGACACCCAAAAATCGGCAATGCCCTTCACCACCGGCCAACCTTCCTCGCGAAGAAACTCCAGGTCGCCGGTGGCTTGATGATACTCCCGAAAACCCATCACGATCCAGATGCCGACGTGATGTTGATAATGGTAGATCGAGGCCGAACGCTCCTGCCCGTTTTCGTCGGCCGACCAGGGATAACACGCGCCGCCATAGCCAAGCCGTCGTGCGTTGTCATAGGCCGCGCCCAGTGTGGCTCGCCTGAAACAGAGCATCGCCTTGGCCAACTCGGGCCAGAGCGGGAGCACCGCCCGGAATATCCACAGATCCGCATCCCAGAGTGTATTGCCCCGCCATGCCATGTGGGACACCCCCATCGCTCCGAGCGGATTCAGTCCTTCGTCCAGACTGGCCAACAGATAAAATTGGTGGATGAGCACATCCTTGCGCTCGCGTTCCCCCAGCGCCCGAAAATCAAGCGCCCGGGCCCAGAAGGGTTTCCACGCCTCCAGGTTTTTTCGCTCCAACGCAGCGCATCCGGTCTTCCGCAGATAACGCAAATCCGCCTGCACGCGCTTCACCGGACCGGGGCCGTCCGCGTAAGAGTGAAACGCGTGAAAGAGCTCCAATCGGCAATCGCCTGCCTGCGATTCGGCCACGACCAGCATGCCGTCGTCGGAAGCGGGAGTGATGCGCGTGGTCAGCCCAGAGGTCTTCCACGTGAGACCTTGGGCAACATCGCGACGCTGTTGGAGCGTTTGATAACAGCCCGTCAAGCTGGTGTCCGTCGTGGATTCAAAGCGCAGATCATACGACGAACGCACCACCGAACCGGCGCGCAGACCAAACGTGATCTTCACCGGTTCCATCGCACCGCCGACATCCAGAACCACCGAAGCGCCATGCCTGAAAGATCGGTAGAGGGAAAGCGTCAGCCGTATCTCCACCGTGCGGCCGGGCTCATACTCCCACACATCGTGCAGCGAGACCGCGCCGGTTCGCAGATCCATCGTTTGCCGCGCATGATGCTTTCCGCGGGACAGCGCATAGGTTCGGCCCCCGATGGACATCTCCAGCCGGTGCCATTCAGGCAGAGCCTTCTGATGTCCAATATCAAAGATGATTTTGCTCAGCACCAGGAAGGGCTCGGGATCTTCGGAGAACGCCACCAGTTCCCCAAACTTCAGCCCCAACAATCCATTGCCTGTGTAGGGCCGGATGAAGTCCACCAACTGGTCCGGGCCCACCTCGAGCAGCCAGTCATCGGCATCGGACCAGTTCAGGGACTGGAAAGATGCCCTCGTGCCTGCCGGAGCCATCGTCTCGGAAGGAGGCTTCACCCGTGCCGTTGTTTGGCAGGGAATCTGACCCCGAGGGGTGGAAGCGACAGCGCGATGAAAATAAGGGGAACTCGTCATGCCACGACAACAGTCTGAACTGCCGGAAACCGACCGTGCGGCACAAGGGCCGCCGAGGTAATACTTCCTTAAGGCATCACGATGCCCGAGGGCTTAATTCGCACTCTTTTCAATGTGGATGATGTCCGCCTTGGGAGGTGCGCTCAGCCCGTCGAACCAGCCGCCCTTGATCAGCGTAAGCCTCGGCACCGGCGGAACGCCCCGCTCATTTTGCACAATCGACGAGCTGACCACGTCGACCGCAACCGAACCATGGATTTCATGGCGCTGGTTAAAACCGGCCATGTCGGGGAACTCCGGCGACGTGTCATTGTTGGCAAACGCCACATCCTGAGGCACCCGCCACCGCATCCGGCAGATGGCCTGCCAGACAATATCCTCTCCAAGGACGATCTCGGGTTTGTATTCGCGCAACCACGCTTGGATTCCCGGAATTTCCGATGCGGTCGGCCGCTCGATAACATGAATCTCAAGCCGGCAACCGTCGCCCGGATTTTTCTGAAGATAATAGGCCGGATGAAGCACGCCGTGATTTACGCGCACGTCGTAAGCCGTGGAGATGACCACGGCGATCCGCCGATAACCCAGCTCGACGATTTTGCGCAGAGCAAAGTCAAACCCATGGTGCGTATCGACCGCCATCCGGTGCAGGTCCGGATTGGCGAACGAATACCCCAGCGCCACCGACGAGAAATACCGCCAGTCCAAACCCGCCAGGCTCGCCGAGGGATGGAGGATGCCCGGAATCACCAGCCCCACGATGTTACGGGCGCGCAACACCTGGGTCAGCCGACGGGCCGTAAGGTGGGGCTCGTTTACCCAGATGGACTCCAATGAGTAGCCCAGTTCAAGTGAACGCGCGAGTGCTCCCTTGTAGTGCCGCTGCATATACAAAGGCAGATCGGTTATCCGCCCGGAGCTTTGCCCCGAAACCAAGAATGCGATTCCCGCCTGCTGCGACGGAGGCCGCGACAACCTCAGGTGCGCCATATAGGCGGAAGCCAGGGGATTCGGTTGCCAGCCCAGCGAGCGCGCAACCTTGAGGATTCGCTCCCGGGTGGCTGCGGGGATTTTTTCGCGACCGCGCAACGCATGCGACACCGTCGACTGATTATACCCGCAGGCGAGGGCGATTTCACGGGTGGTCGGGGGGCGTGTCGACATGAGCTGGGCATCGTGATGCCTTAACGTTCTCTTTCGGTCAATCGCAGAGGCGTCATGGTGATCGGTGTTAGCCCGCCCCCCGCCCCCAAATCCATCCTTACTCCTGTGAACGTAAAAACCTCCTCTCCGTCCGTCCGGCGCATTGCCGGTATTCTTTCCGTCATCGGTCTCTTCGCAGCCCCGGCCGTGCATGCGGCCACCACGGTGGTTCAAGCCGATTTCAACTACACCGATCTAGCGGCCTTCAATAATGACGGCCGGGAGGGTGGCTGGGCCAACATAGCTTACACGACAGGATCCAATCCTAGTTTTTTCGCGCTGGATAACGGCAACTCTGCGGTGGGCTTCAATAACCGCGGCTTGCAGCAAAATTTCACGTCAACTCTCGGCGGCAACTTGACGACGGATTTCACGTTCACCGTCAATTTCGCCCAAGCCTCAAGTTCGGCCGCAACCCGTGGATTCTATGCGTTGATCACCAGCCCGGTTTCGAGCAATACCGACACCACGCTCGTGAGCGGATATGGCATAAAAGTAGACATCGCGACCGATGGCTCCAGCACCGTGAGATTCCTGAAGGTCTCTTCGTCCAATCAAACCAGCGGTTGGAGTGCCAGCGGTCCCTCCAACAGCACCACACCCACAACCCCGGTCCCCACGGGCTTCGGTCCATTCAACACCACCAACACCGCCCCCACCCTCACCTCTCAGTTCCATTCGATCACCATGACCTGGAAGGCGACGACCGGCGCCATGAGCATCTTTCTGGACGGGTCTTCGGTGGCCGCCACCACTTATACCGATACGTCGTTTAATTCCTTCGGCGAAATCTATCTTTCGGGCAACGCGATCGGCTATGTTGATAGCGTCCTGCTGACCACGAATATCCCGGAGCCCTCCACCTACGCTGCTGGCATGGGCGCAGCCTTGATTCTGTTTTCCGGCTTTCGCAGAAATCGGAAGACATGCAACAAGGTCCCATGCGCCTGAACGGTTAAAAGTCCTCGACGGACATACCAGCCATGCCCCCCCGCAGATACCCCTCCCACCGACCGGTCACGAGCGCATTCACCTTGATTGAGCTGCTGGCCGTTATCGCGATTGTCGCCGTTCTGGTGGCGCTTTCTTTTGTGGTTGTCGGCAAGGTGGGTTCCATCCGGCAACGGACCACCTGCGCCAACAACATGCGGCAAATCGCCCTCGCGATGCTTACGTATGCAGGCGAACACAAAGGGAAGTTGCCCGAGCCGGTCGACCTCTCGGCGACGGAGGCCACCGGCAAAACGTGGGATGCAAAAATCCGTCCCTATCTCGACGTCGCGATCAACGATGCAGGCGTGGCGATGTCGCCCGTCGCGACATTGCGTTGCGAGACCGATCCGCGTCCGTTGATTGTGGATTCCGCGGCCAAACAGTGGGCGCGGTCCTATGTGGTGCCACGCTATCCGGGAGCCTCCAGCTGGAGCAGCGGGCTTGGCGTTTTCGGCACGGACAACGGCGTGTATACCAGCCGCCGCATGTCAGAAATTGGATCGCCCCCGAAAGCGTTGCTCTTGATCGAGCTCAGCACCACCAACACCGGATCCGAGATACCCAACTATCAATACAAGAGCGCCTACGCAGTCGTCGACTATACCGGTGGCACCGCCAGCAAAATCGACGGTTCCTACTACCATGGGAACTCCATGAACTATGCCTTTGCCGACGGGCACGTTGAGTCGCTGCCGCCTACGGCGATCAATGTCTCAAACTTTAAAATGTAGTTTGCGACCAAAGGGCACCAACTACGGTGTGGACCGCGAAGCCATGATGGCCCGCCACAAGAGCAACCACATCCAGGTTGTTTACGCCAACTCCGCCAAGGAAGCCGACCTCGCGCTCTACACGAAGGCCCAGCTCGCCGCCAACCTCGGCCTAGAAGTCGCCCTCTGCGGCACCAAAGCCAACGGCAGCGCATTCTAACCGTAGCGGGGAGCGTGAGCGACCCGTTCCAAGCTAAATTCCGACTCCCTCACGAAGACCGCATCTTAACCGATGCGGTCTTTTTTCGTTTACGCTGAACCTCGGGCAAAGTCTCCTGCGATTTGGTTCCGACGATGGTCGGCATGAGCCGTGATTGATTCATATGCCACGGCATCGGCTGCCGGTTCTTCAAAGAACGCGGCGTCACCCCGGCATGAACACGCAACGCCCGTGAGAGCGATGACACGTCGTCATAACCCACCAGGTCTGCGATTTCCTTGATCTTGAGGTCCGTCTTCTTGGTCAGCCAACCGGCCGCGCTCAAACGCGCCTCCACCAGACAACGCCGGAAAGTCATGCCCAGTGTTCCTCGAAACACCCGGCTGAAATGCGACTCCGACAGACCGACCTCGGCGGCCACGTTCGGCAAATTAACGTCACGCCAATAATTCGCCCGGATTTGGCCCAACGCCTTTCGCATCGCGCCCTCCCCGGGACTGAGCTGGTCCAGAAAATAGTTCGGCACCCGGTCCATGCGAACACGTCCACGCGCATCACAGACCATCTGCGCCCCCACCACCGTTTCGCTCACCACCGAGGACAACGCCTGCCGGACATAGTCGGCGGCAAATCGCAACACGTCGGCCTTCTCCCTCAAGGCCTCCGCACCTCCCTTGGGCAAAGTCCTCATCGCCTCCACCAGCGCCTTGGTCGCCAGTGAAGGATAACGCGTGACCAGCCGGCTCAGGATTTTCCCGGACTCCGCGCCCTCCTCCAGCCCGCATTGCCCGATGAAGATCGCCCCCACCAATCGCGTCCCCACCTTGATCGGCACCACCAGATCCGTCACTCCCGCGTAGCAGCGATGCACAAACGGCTTTGACTGACGGGACGCCCGCTCAATCCGCCACGACTCCGTCTTGATGCAGCGCTTGAACGCCTCCGGATCAGATTTCACCGCCATGCAGTAGTCCGAGCAGTGAGTCCGCCTGGGATAAGGCATCCGCAGGCGCTCGTTCTCCAACGTGAAATACCCCAGGTCGTAGATGCAAATCCGCAAGCCCGTGGACTCCTCCAGCCAGTCGAAAAAGCGCTCCAGCAATGACCGGTCAGTGAGCATGCTCCACCCTGCGCCATCCGGCTCCATTTTGGCAAGCAGCCAGAGGCCCGATCGCATAAAATGCCGATGCAAGAGCAGCAAAAGCCATTTACCTCAGGTGTCTTCCGGTGCATACTCTATCCCGCTAACTAACTAGCACCCAACCCCCATGAAAAAATCCATCTACCTCCTGCTCGCCCTCGGCTTCATGCAAACCCTGGCCGCAGCCCAGACCGTGGTCGCGGTCTCGCAAGACAGCTTTGTCAAAGACGGTGCGTCGGCCGACACCGTGTTCACGACCAGCCTCGAAGTCGGCAATCGCGGCAGCGGCTTCAACCGCAAGTCGTATCTGGAAATCGACATCAACAGCATCATTCCCGCCAACCAGAAAATCGGCACGGCCGCGTTGAAATTAACGGTGGCGGCATTTGCTCCCGGCACCTCGACCGAAGACTCCACGTTCAATGTTTACGGCATCATCGACAACGCCGACGCCTGGAATCAATCCACGCTGACGTGGAACAACGCCCCGAAAAACGACACCGCCTCCAGCAACGGCATTAGCTCCACCGGAACGGTTCTGCTCGGCAGCATCACGTTCAATCCCGCCGCAGTCGACGTCAACGGATCGATCAGTTTTAGCAGTGCCGCGCTGGCCGACTATCTGAATTGGGCGGCCGGACTGAACGGCAATTTTTACTCAAACGGCATCACCTCGGATACCGACAAAAAGATAACCCTCATTCTAACCAGCGTAAGCGCCACCTCCCCGGCGGTCACCGTTTACAGCACCGAGGGAACCACCATTCCGGCGCGCGACCCTCAGCTCGAAGTGACTTTTACCTCCTCCATCCCCGAATCGTCCACGTTTGCCCTGATGGTCGGGTTGGGAGCATTGGTCTGCGTATCGGTGCGTCGCCGCCGCTAACGCGCACTCGGCATTCATCCACCGCCATGCGCCCAAGACTCCATTGCGGAAATGGAACCGGTTCCCCGTGCCCGCACGGCGAAAGACCCGCGACCATGCCCCGCCCCCCGGGGTTCACCTTGGTGGAACTCCTGGCCGTGATCGGCATCGTCGGCATACTGGCTGCCTTGGTCATGATGTCCGTCGGCAATGCCCGACGCTCCGCACGCACCCTGAAATGCGGCGGCAACCTCCGCCAGATCGCGCAGATCACGTTGCTCTACACCTCCGAACACCGCAACACCCTCCCCCGCCTTTACGCGGCCAACTGGGTGGCGGACCTCTGGCCCTACATCGACAACCGCACCTATGTGCCCTTCTACACAAACGATCTGCCCGCCATTCTGGCAGGAACCATCTTTGAATGCCCCGATGCGGACCTCGACACGACCAGCGTAAAACGCAGCTACGGCGCGAACCTCCAAATAGCGGCCAACGGCGGATCCACCGCACTCCCCCTGAGCACCGTCTCATCGCCCGCGGCCACGGTCATGTTTACCGACAGTTTGGCAACCAGCTCGCTTTCCGTCACCGCCCTGAATCCCCGCCACAACCAGAAGTTCAACGCCGTCTTTTTCGACGGACACGTCAAACTCCTCCCCAAATCGGGTAACGACATTCTGGATACAAGTTACCGCAGCGCTTTCTGGCGAAGCCAGTGACCGCCCCCGGCGCACCGCCCCCGGAACCCTCCTCCCGCAGATCCGGCCCCTCCCTGTCCATGCACCCACGATCACGACTATTCCCCCTCCTGTGCGCCTCCGCACTTGGCCTTGCGTGCGGCGGCCATGCACGCGCGGAGACCATTTTTGCCCTCACCGAAAACGCGCACCTGCTGCAACTCGGGACCGATGGCAAACTGCGCGCCGAACAAACCATCCGCACCCCGGTGGATTCCCGGCACCTGCGCGACATACGCCTCGCCGACATAGACCCCGGACATGACGGACGTGAGCTTGTCGTCATCCGGGACGACAATCACATCGAGACCTACCCCTCGCCGATCGGCTCCAACGATGACCTTCGCCGCCTGAGGTTTCAGCATCTGTCCAAGGCCGCGTCCGGCGGTCTCGGAGCATTCACCGTGGAAACCGGCGTCAACGACAGCGTCCCAAAAATCGTCACCCTGCGCCGCACCGACAACGGCGGCACCCGGTTGATGACCCATGCGTTTCCACCCGACGCAGGCATCCATCTGCCGGTGATCGACGATCTCGGCGCGGCTTCCGCCGTCAGACTCAAAGGCTGGGAACTTGCAGCCTTCGATCCGGCCTCGGCAGCCTTCGTCGTCGCGACCAAGAACGGAGAATATGAGCGCTGCGCCATGCCTCCGTCGCCGCCTTCGTCCACGAACATCACCGGACGGTTCAAACTCGCGCCCGGAGATTCTCTTCAAGCCGTGGCCCTTCGCGGGGAACGCCTCTACGCCATCACCGCACAGCACCTGCTGATTTCACAGACGATCTCACGCACCTCCACCCCCGCCAATATCAGTCAGAGCAGGCTCACCGCCGGCTACAATATCGTGGCGATGTTTGTCGATGACTCCCCGCGGCCGGACCTTGCCCGCCAGGAAGTGACGTGGAGTCGGCCCGACGCATCAGCCTATCAATATGCCGACGTCGCTTCATTGATCTCCGCCCCGTTCTCGACGGCAAACCAGCCGCCTCCGCTTTTTCTGCCCGACGCCGGAAAGGAAGGCCTTGTCCGCGGAACCCATATCACCATCCCCGCGCCGAAAACTCCCGGCTTGATCACTATCCCCCTGGATCTCGCGTTGCCCGATGACACGGAGGCCATCGCCGTCTGGCTGCAAGCGCCCACCCCTGGTGATCACACCGTGCGCTTTGTTCTGGGCGATGCAAACGGCACCTTTGTGGTGACCGAGGGCGATCCCGAAGGAGTCCCCGCCACGCCCGCGCAATGGGGCGTCCGTTACAGCACCGAAGCCCGCTTCAACGACTGGACGCTCAGGCAATCCTATCTGACAGGAAAACACCGCTCTCTGACGCTGCACCGCATTGAGATCGCCACAAAACAAACCGCCGGCCACATCGTCCTGTGCGGCCCCCGCATCATCAGCCAGGCAACCCCTCGCTCAGAGGCCACCTTGGTCTGGAAGCTGAAGGATTTCATCACCCCGAAACAGAGTTCGGTCAATTGGACTGCGACCCACTACTACGAGTATGGCTATGATCGCCCGGCCCTGCTTCAGCCCCTGGCTTGGCTGCAATCGCTGCACGGCAAGGACCAGGCGGCCACCGCCGCCCTTTCCGACAGCCTGGAGATTCTCCTGCGCGCGGCCGACGGCACACCTCGGCAAAGCTGGACTCTCCGAGGCGATGAACTTGCCAACCCCATCGCCTTGCCACGCGCCCCGGAGGGGAGCTGGTTCATCGGCCTGAAGGCGCGAAACAAACGTGATGCCCTGGTCGCTCAGGCGCGTCTCGTTTACCAAGTCTTGCGCGACGACCGCGGTGGAACGGCTTTCGCCCATCCAGAAAAAAACGGGACGCCGTCCGCCGTCCCCGAAAGACCGTTCATGCTCACGAGCATAATCCGTGACGGCGCCTCCACCCAGACCGGCAGCCCCCTGCAGGCCTCCCTCGTCGTCAATCCCCTCGACGGCTGGTCGGACTGGCCCCTGACCGCGAGTTGGACGATACACACCGTCGATGGCGCCACCGTGGCGCACGAAACCGCCGCCATCACACGGACAACGCTTTCCATCCCCCTGCGACTCCCCGCAGAGCAACCCGGAGCCTACATCGTGACCGCACAACTCGTCGATGCGTCCGGCACACGGCTCGATCAGATGGAAGAAACCTATGGTGTGGGCGCGCTCCCCGATGCCAACAGCCGCACCGTCGGCCATCGGCGCCCGCCGCTGAACTACGGGGCGGTCGTCTCGATCAGCCTCGCCGGCACCCACCACGATCCCGATCAGATCAAGCGCCTGCCCACCGACACGTTGCCCGAGCTCACCTACTGGTCCAAGACCGCCGGCATGGCCGGCGGAGTCCTTCAAAATTGGCAAGGGACCGTCGAGCCCATCAAGGGCTGCTACCAATGGCGTTTTTTTGACGCGGAGTTTTCCCAGGCCCGATCCCAGGGAATCGATGCCATCTGGACCGGCATCGGTTTCGCCGGCGACAATGTGCCGGAGTGGCTCTGGTTTGAGGAACTGTTGGATCAACACCAGCAAACCATCCACGCGGAATACCACTACGTCTCCCCCTTCGGCCCACGATTCCGCGACGCCCGCAACCAGGCAACCGCCGACCTGCTCGCACGCTATCGCGACGATCCCACCCTGGCCGGCGTCATGATCTACAGCGGCCCCAGCGAAGGTTACCTGACCGACACCGGCCCGATGATCGCCGACTACTCGCCCGCGGCGCTCACCGCCTTCACTGCGTATTTAAAAAACAGATACAACTCGGACCTGGAAAAGCTCAATCAGCACTGGGGCTCCGCTTACCGGACATGGACGGAAGTCGCCCCGCCCCTCCCCGACTGGAGCCAGCCCAGGGAATCGAGCCGGGCCTGGTGGGACTTCCACTGTTTCAAGGCAGACTGGATACTCCGGGACTTGGGCGGGTTCTTCGCCCGGTCGCGAGCAGCCGCACCCGACCTCCCGCTCATGTCCTACGGCAAGGAAGGCTTTGGCGGCACCGGTCGGCTCGCTCCCGTGTTTCGCCAAAACCGCATACGCTACACCAACGGCGGCGGCGAGACGCTGGCGTCCTACGTCCAGACTTCCATCATGCGTAATCATGGAGTCCCCGCCAACCCCGAGGGCCACTACGTCATGCCCAACATCGGCTCGGTCTCCATGGTCATCGCGAACAGCCTGTTCGCCGGACAATACCAGGGACAGAACATCATGTGGGGCCTGGTCTGGGCGAAAACCCCCCACGCAGGCGTGCCCGAATACGCGGCCGTCGCCCGCCTCACCTCCGCGATCGACCGACATTCGAAGGAAATGAACCTCACCCAACCCATTCAACCCTGGGCGGCCTACTTTGGTTCCACCCGGGCCATGCTGGAGTCGCGCTCCTTCCGCAATCCCCTCAACAACGAGGCCAACCTCCTCGCAGGGATCAGTGGCGGACAACTCCACAACCTCTGCTCCTGGGTTGACGACGGCAGCGAACTGGCCGCCCTGAACCGCTACCGCCTCATCGTGGACAGCGGAGCCCACGTCCTCGCGCCGGAGTCGTTGCCCATCCTGCTCGATTACGTCGCCGCCGGCGGCACGTTTGTCGCCACCACCGACACCGCCCGCTACCTCGCTGGAAATCCCGCCGAAGCCAACGCCCTGCTTTACGCCCAACTGGGCGCGGTCCGCATAGATCGCTCTGTTCAAGCCGACGGAGCCGGCGATGCCACCCAAAGCCTGAGCCTGTCCCGCCTGGACAAAATCGAGTGGAAAGCCCGCCTCCCGCATCCACCCAAAGCCTTGTTCGCCACCACCGACGGCCAACCCCTCGTCTGGGAAGTGCCCTACGGCCGCGGACGCTTTTTGATCCTGTGCGGGGCGCCCGACTGGTCCAAATCCGCCGGCTGGGTTCAAAATTTGGCGAACACCACCGTGGGCCCGCAGCCCTACTCGATCGAAGGTGAACGCCTCGTGGCGCGCCCGCTGCGCGGACCCGATGCGGACTACGTCGTGTTCGTCGCCATGATGCCCGACCGGGGGCTTAACCATACCGCAAAGACACTTGAGGCAGCCACAAAAGTCCGGGTCGCCATCAAAGGACTCCCCGCAGAATTGTCCGAAGCCAAGGAACTCATCACCGACGAAACCCACACTGTGTCCGCCGGCGTCCTTGATTTTGAAACCACCCCCGGAATGGTCCGCATCATCAAGATTCCGCACAGCACACCCTAATCTTGGTCGCATTTTTGACCGATCAACTCGCGTCACAAATGCACAGATTACAGGGGCGTCAGCGACGATTGGATGTGCGGCTGCCGGAGTGTCCGGCCTGCGGTCTCGCCTGCCGGAATGATGGTGAATGGGTCCCGGCCCGACGACTCCAGCCCGCGCTCCAAGACCATGCTCCCACACAAATCCTCTGCCCCGACTACGAGCGCAAGCACTACGACATGCAGTCGGGGTAAGCCGCAAGGCGCCGGTATCCACGGAGCTCTCACGCCCGCGTCACGCCTTTGATCGGATACTGCGTGACCGTAAGGCCTTTCGCGCCGCGGTTGCCGATGGTCAACCCGGACAGGTCGAACTCGAAGTCCTTCACCCGCGCCGAACAGCGTCCGCTCAACTGCACGCGCACCTTTGACGGCATGCTTTCCTGGTTCTTCGTCTCGTCGAGGAACACCAGCTTGGAGCCTTCGCTGGCGGCGAGGTTGTAGAGTTTTTCGCGGGTCATGCCGCCGAGTTGGAAGCGTTTGGCGAAGGCTTTGCCGCTCTCCTTATCCTGCGTGATCACCGTATAAAAACGGTCATCGCCGTCCTTCGGCACCACGTGGACGTGCTGAATGTCTTTCCCCATAAAAACCTTGTCGGCGACTTTGACCATCTTGCACGTCGCGTCGCCCATGAAGGCCACCACGTCGTCCAGGATGGTGCACTCGACCACGAACTCGTGCTGACGCCAGTTGAGGCCGATGAAACCTTCCTCGCGGTTGACGTAGAGTTTTTGATTGGCGACCACGACTTGGGCAGCGCTGATCTGCTCAACTTCGTCGCAGGTCGTGCGGCGCTTGCGACCCTTGCCGTATTTTTCCTGCAACGTCTCGAACCACTTGATCGCAAACTCGGTGAGGTGCGCGAGGTCGTGCTTAGTCTGCTTGATGTCGGCTTCGATACCCTTGATGGCTTCGTCGGCCTTGAAGCGGTTGTAGGCGGAAATGCGCTTGATGCGGATTTCCGTCAGGCGGGTGACATCCTCGTCGGTCACGGCGCGGCGGAGTTTTTTCACAAAGGGCTTCAGGCCTTCGTGGATCTCGGCCAGCACGCTCTCCCAGGTCTTGGACTGCTCGATGCGGCGGTAGACGCGCTCCTCGATGAAGATGCGCTCCAGGCTGTCCCAGTGCCACTGTTGTTCGAGTTCGCCGAGCTTGATGTCGAGTTCCTGCTTGAGGAGCAGCACAGTCTTGTCCACCGAGCGTCGCAGGATCTCGGATACGCCGAGGAACACGGGCTTGTCTTGTCCGTCGATGGTGTCGATGACGCAGGCGGCGGGTGAGATGGACACCTGGCAGTCGGTGAACACGTAAAGCTGGTTCATCACCTGGTCGGCGTCGGCGCCCTGCGGCAGGTGAACGATGATCTCGACCGACTCGGACGTGTTGTCGTCCACGTGCTTGATCTTGATCTTGCCCTTCGCGTTGGCCCCGAGGATCGACTCGATCAGCGACGTGGTGGTGACACTGTAGGGCAGCTCGGTGATGGCGATCTGGTATTTGCCGCGCGACTCCATCTTGGCGCGGACTTTTACTTTGGCCCCGCGTTCGCCGTCGTTGTAGTCGGCGAAGTCGGCGATGCCGCCCGAGGGGAAGTCGGGGACGAGCTTGAAGCGCTTACCCTGGAGGTGGTTGATCGCGCAGCGGCAGATGTCGTTGAAATTGTGCGGGAGGATCTTCGTCGAGAGGCCGACCGCGATGCCCTCGGCTCCGTCGAGGAGGACGATGGGGAACTTGGCGGGCAGCGTGACGGGCTCCTTGGCGCGGCCGTCGTAGCTGGCCTGCCAGACGGTGGTCTTCGGATTGAAGAGCACGTCGCGGGCGAAGGGCGTGAGGCGGGCCTCGATGTAACGGGGGGCGGCCGCGTCGTCACCGGTGAGGAGATTGCCAAAGTTGCCCTGCGGTTCGACGAGGTAGCCGCGCTGGCCCATGCCGACGAGCGCCGCGCCGATGGAGGCGTCGCCGTGCGGGTGGAAACGCATGCAGGCGCCGACGATGTTGGCGACCTTGTGAAAACGCCCGTCGTCCTGCTCCCAGAACGTGTGGAGGATGCGGCGCTGGACGGGCTTCAGACCGTCGTCGATGTGAGGGACGGCGCGGTCCAGGATGACGTAGCTGGCGTATTCGAGGAACCAGCTCTTGTAGGACGCGGCGAGCGGCGCGTGGTCGTTGTTCTTGGGCGGCTCGGGCTCGGCCACCACCAGCTCGGCTCCCTCCGCAGGAACTACGGGCTCGGCGGGCGTGGCATCGGGAGCGCCACCATTGATGGGCAGCTCGGGCTGGTCGTCTGAAGGATCGTTACGTTTGGGCATCTACGGGAAAGGCTGGGTGAATTCGTGAAAGGGCCAAAAGAGGCACGGATGGCGCCGATGGGAAGCGGGAAATTACGCCATGGCAAAACGACTGCGCATGCGCTCCACCTGCGCTCCGGCATCACGGCCGATTTGGCGGAACTCGGGCGACACGCGATCATCGCCGACCACGCGGCTCCAAAACACCTCCGCCCACCCCGCCGCGACACTCCAATCGGCCGCCTGCGCGGGCGTCGGCGGGAGTGGCGCATACGTGCGCGGCACGATCTCGCCGCCCGCCGCCGGTGCCCAGAGCATGGGCAACATGTCGTAAACCGGCGCGAGTCGCAGCGGCAGTTCGTCGCGCAACCAGAACGCAAGATTGCCGAAGTGCATGTCGCTGTTGCCGATCAACTCGCCAAACGCGTGCCGCCGCCGCACTGCGGTGAGCGCCTCGGGCGCAAGCAGGCCCGCAACCGCGAATTGCTCCGCCGCCTGCACCCACGTGTTGGCTCCACCGCTCCCGACAAACGCGCCGTGCACCGCCGCCAGCGAAACCACGCCGCGCCTTCCGTGCGCGCCCGCCCGGTCAAAGCGCCGCACTTCGAGAAAGCGGCGGCCACCGGTATCGATCACCTGCGCACTGGCCAGCGCCTCGCCTGCGCCGACGAGGACATCCAGCGCGTGCGCCTCGGCCACGAGCAAGTCCGCCCACCGGCGTCCGGCGGGGGTGTCGAGCGGTTGGGAAAACTTTACGATCACCGCGTGTGTCTCTTCTGCGACGCGCACGTGCGTCAGGAACTTCGGCTGTTCGCCGCCCGCCGACGAGCCGGGCACTCCCGCCTGCATCGATTGCGCGGCCAACTCTGGATAGCGCGCCGCTCGTTCCGTCTCCGTCACCGCGTCGGGCGGAGCAACTTGCCTCGCCAGCGTGCGACGCAGCGGAGCGTCACCCAACACCAGATCGCCCGGCAGGTCATCGCCCTCGGACTGAAGAAAAACCAGCGTATCATCGTCGCCCCAATTCGTCGGATCTGACGGCAGGCGCAGCGTGTCCGTCACGCGGCGCGCAATGGCCCGCCCGAGAAATCCCTGCGGACGCAAATCACCCAGAAAAAACGGGAAGCCGTCCACCCACCCATCGACATCCGCGACGTCCAACAGCGAACACCAGGCCGGAGTATCACCGACCCAGTCCACCCGAAAGCCGCCATGAAACGCCTCCAACCGCGCCCATTCGTGCGCCCGCCCGGCTTCATCGATCCGAAAAATCGGCCAGCGATCACCGACGGTGCGCACCCGGCGACGCAACGCATACCGCGCCCGCCGCGCCGCACCGATTTGCACCACCGCATCGGCCGTGTCGGCCAGCGTGCGCGACACTTGCGAACGATGCACCCCCGACGCCGTCGCCAACTCGGCGGCAGTCTGCGGCCCTTGCGCCTGCAAACGCAGGGTCAGGGCTGGCAAAGTGATGATCGGGCGACGTGGCATATCTGCGCATATAACGCACAGATTTAAGTAAAAATCAATACTAGGAGTCGAACTTACTAACTATAGCTAAAAAACGTCTTATCAGTTTTAATATGGCCTGAATTCAATAATAACGCACCGATTAAAATATGATTATCACACCTCCACCAGATCCTTCTCCACCCGCAGGTTGCCGATGATGAAGTCCTGGCGGTTCGGCGTGTTCTTACCCATGTAGAACGTGAGCAGGCCCTCGACGTCGTGCAGGCGGTCGAGGGTGACTTTTTCGGCGCGCATGTTTTCGCCGATGAAGTCTTTGAACTCGGCCGGGCTCACTTCGCCCAAGCCTTTGAACCGCGTGATCTCGGCGCTCTGGCCGAGCTTGTGCAACGCGGCCTGTTTCTCGGCTTCGCTGTAGCAGTAACGCGTCTCCTTCTTGTTGCGCACGCGGAAGAGCGGCGTCTCGAGGATGAAGAGGTGCCCCTGCGTGATGAGTTCGGGGAAAAACTGGAGGATGAACGAGAGCAGCAGCAGGCGGATGTGCATGCCGTCCACGTCGGCGTCGGTCGCGATGATGACCTTGTTGTAGCGCAGGCCGTCCATGCCTTCCTCGATATTCAGCGCGCTTTGCAGAAGGTGGAATTCCTCGTTCTCGTAGATGACTTTTTTGGTGAGACCGAAGGTGTTGAGCGGTTTGCCCTTCAACGCGAAGACGGCCTGCGTCTGCACGTCGCGGCAGGACGTGAGCGAACCGGCGGCGGAATCGCCCTCGACGATGAACAGGGAGCTGTCCTCGGCGCGCTTGTCCTTGCCGTCGAGGTGCACGCGGCAGTCGCGGAGTTTGCGGTTGTGCAACGAAGCTTTCTTCGCGCGTTCGCGGGCGAGGTTGCGGATGCCAGAGAGTTCTTTGCGCTCGCGCTCACTTTCCTCGATCTTGCGCTTGAGGGCGTCGGCCGCCTCGGGGTTGCGATGGAGCCAGTTGTCGAGGTGCTGCTGGAGGAAGCCGCTGATAAACTGGCGGATGGTCGGGCCTTTCGGGCCGAGGTCGTTGGAACCGAGCTTGGTCTTCGTCTGCGACTCGAAGACGGGTTCCTGCACGCGCACGGAAACGGCGGCGATGACTGACTGGCGGATGTCGGCCGCGTCGTAGTCTTTCTTGAAAAAGTTGCGCAGCGTGGCGACGAGGGCCTCGCGGAAGGCGGCGAGGTGGGTGCCGCCCATGGTGGTGTGCTGGCCGTTGACGAAGGAGTAGTATTCCTCGCCGTAGTGGGCGCCGTGGGTGAGCGCGACTTCGATGTCCTCGGCTTCGATATGGACGATCGGGTAGAGCGTGTCGCCGGTGAGTTTTTTATTGAGGAGATCCTTGAGGCCGTTCTCGGATTTGTAGGCCTTGCCGTTGAACGTGAGCGTGAGGCCGCGGTTCAGGTAGGCGTAGTTCCAGAGCATCTCCTCGATGAACTCGTTGCGGAACTTGAAGTCTTTGCCAAAGAGCGCCTCGTCGGGCGTGAAGGCGATGATGGTGCCGTTCTTCTCGGTGGTCTTCTGGACCTTGTGGTCCTTGCGAAGCTTGCCCTGCTCGAATTCGACGAAGCGGGTGTCGCCTTCGCGGATGGCCTGGGCGCAGAAATAAACCGACAGGGCGTTTACGGCCTTCTGACCGACGCCGTTCAGCCCGACGGATTTCTGGAAGGTCTCGCTGTCGTATTTGGCACCCGTGTTGATGATCGAAACGCAATCGATGAGTTTTCCCAACGGAATGCCGCGTCCGTAGTCGCGCACGCGCACGGTGCGGTCGGTGAGTTCGATCTCGATCTTCTTTCCATAGCCCATCGTGAACTCGTCGATGGAGTTGTCGATGGTCTCCTTGATGAGGACATAGATGCCATCCTCGGCGTTGGCACCGGTGCCCAGGCGCCCGATATACATGCCGGGACGCAGGCGGATGTGCTCCAGCGGGGAAAGGGTCTTGATCGAGTCTTCGGTGTAGTTGGACGCCATGAGGGAACGCGAAAATGGTTATACGAACCCGGCCAAAGCAGGGCCGCGCTCCCTCGCTGACAAGGTAAAACTGAATCGGTGGCATGGGCATCCTGCCCATGTCCGCGACCGGCACGGGCAGGAAGCCCGTGCCACGCAACATCTGCTCACACCGTCACCGCTTCCCGCATGTCGCCGGTGAGCATGAACTGCTCGTGCATCGCGAAGGCGCGGCTGAGCGTCTGCGGGGTCTGCCCATGCTTCGCCATTTCGAAGTAGTGCATGAGCTGGTCGCGATACTGCGGATGCGCACACTTCTCGATGATGAGGCGGGCGCGCTCGTTGGGGTTCTTGCCGCGCAAATCGGCCACACCGTTTTCGGTCACCACGACCTGGACGGAGTGCTCGCTGTGGTCCATGTGGGACACGAGCGGCACGATGGTGCTGATCTTGCCGCCCTTGGCGGCCGACGGGCAGGTGAAGATGGAGATGTGGGCGTTGCGCGTGAAATCGCCCGAGCCACCGATACCGTTCATGAGGTTGGAC
Source organism: Opitutaceae bacterium (assembly GCA_041671745.1). Lineage (GTDB taxonomy): Bacteria > Verrucomicrobiota > Verrucomicrobiia > Opitutales > Opitutaceae > Rariglobus. The sequence continues at coordinate 160,482 of JBAZBC010000005.1, forward strand.
CCCATGATGTGCGTCGAGTTGATGTTGCCGAAGATGTCGACCTCGATCGCCGTATTTACCGTAATGATACCGAGGCGGCGCACGACCTCGGGATTGTTGGTGATCTCCTGCGGGCGCAGCAGAATGCGGGACCGGAAGAACTCCAGATCCTCGTAGAATTTGAGCAGCACGTCCTTGGCGATGGTCAGCGAGGTGCCGGTGGCGAACTTGACCTTACCGGAGCGCACGAGATCGATGACGGAGTCCTGGATGACCTCCGAATACATCTCGAAGGCGGGGATTTCCGGGTGGGCGCCGAGGCCGCCGAGGACGGCGTTGGCGATGTTGCCCACGCCGGACTGGATCGGAAGAAACTCCTTGGGGATGCGGCCGGCGTGAAGCTCGGCAGCGATGAACTCGGCGACGTTGCGACCGATGCGCTCGGTGGTGTCGTCAGCGGGTTCGAAACCACCGGTCTCATCGGGCATGTTGTTCTCGACGATGCCCACTATCTTGCGGGGATCGATTTTCACCGTCTCGGTGCCGATGCGGTCGGCCGGGCGGATGATCGGAATCGGCAGGCGGTGCGGAGGATCAAGCGGTTCGTAGATGTCATGGAACCCGCGCAGCTTCGGCGAATGAAAGCGGTTGAGTTCGATGATCACCTTTTTCGCACAACCCAAAAACGTAGGCGAAGCTCCGACCGACGTAGACAGCACGATCTCGCCTTCGGGAGTCACATCGCAGGCCTCGACGATGGCCCAGTCGAACTGGCCCAGAAACCCGCTGCGCACTTGCTGCGGCAGGTGGGAAAGATGCATGTCAAAGAAACGCGTGCGACCTGCGTTGATACTTTCGCGCAGCGACTTGTTGCTCTGGTAAGGCGTGCGCCAGGAGATGGCGTCGGCGCGGGCCAGTTCGCCGTCAAGTGAGTCTCCAGTGGAAGCGCCAGAAACAATGGCAACCTTGAACGGACGTCCGGCGGCATGTTCGGCGCGGGCACGGGCGGCGAGGGCCTTTGGCACGACCTTGGCCGCACCGGCGGGGGTGAAACCACTGACCCCGAGGGTCTGGCCATTCTGAATGAGCGCGGCCGCTTCATCGGCCGTAAGGGTTGGAAAAGGAAGTTTCATACGCGTGGTCCTCAGTATGACACGCCTAGCCTGCGCCACCAATCTCGGCTTGGCAATTGCTGCGCATTCCTTGCCCTGCGTGTCACGTTTACACGGACCAGCCTCGCGAGCTTGCCGTCACCCCTGACAAAACATACTCTCGGAGCCACAACCTCTCATGAAAAAACTCCTGATCATTCTCGGCAGTCTGCTCGCACTCGTGGTCATCGGTGCCATCGTCGCCTCTTTTTTTCTCGGATCGATCGTCACCAAGGGAGTCAACACGTTCGCGCCCAAGATCACCGGCACCCCGGTCACGCTCGATAGCGCCTCTATCTCTCCGCTCACCGGCGGCGGCACACTCAACGGTCTTTTCGTGGGCAATCCCGAGGGATGGAAAAGCGACAAAGCCTTCTCCTGCGCCAAGATTCGCGTAAGCGTCGCACCCGGATCGATCCTGAGCGACCACATCGTCGTCAAAGACGTGTTCATCGACGGTCCGGTGTTCGTCTACGAAACCAAAATCATCAGCAGCAACATCAAGGACCTGCTCAAAAATATCGAAAAAAACATCGGCGGCTCCTCCGACAAACCCGCTGATCAACCCCAAACCAAGGACGGCAAGCCCCTCAAATTTGAGGTAAAGAGCTTCCGACTCCAAAACGCCAAGGTCACCATTGGCGTCGGTCCGACCGCCCTCACCATCCCCATGCCTCCGATGGTCCTTAAAGATCTCGGCACCAAGGAAGGCGGCATCACGCCTGACCAACTCGCCACCAAGGTCATGACCAACATCCTGGCCAACATCACCACCGCCGTCGCCGATTCCGCCATGCAAATCGGCTCCGCCAGTGGTGCCGCCACCACCGATGCCGCCGTCGGTGCCGCCAAAAAAGCCGGCGAAGGTCTCAAAAAGCTCTTCGGCGGCGATAAATAACCCCCCCTCGGCCTTCACGCTTTCCATCGCCCCCTCCCGCACCCAGCGGGAGTTACCCCACCCCTCCCTGCCTCCTAACCCCCGTCCGCATATGGCTTGCAGGGGCGATTACGCTAGTAGCGGCAACACTTTGCTGATCGTCTTTCCCTTTTAAGTCCAACGACCACGCCTGATTCCTTCTCCCTGCTATGTCCGAACAATCCCACACCGGTGAACACGAGGAGAAATTCTCCCCGTGGCTCTTCATCACCACGATCATCCTGTCCCTTGCCGGTCTCTTCGCGATTCTCGCGCTGGTCGCTCCCGGAGTCTGGCAGGCCCAGCTTCACGCTAGTTGGTGGTCGTTTGTCCTGTGCTTCATCGCCGTGCATGCGATCGCCGGCATCTTTGAGTTCTTCTTCCACCGCTACATCCTGCACGCGCCGCTCATTCCGTTCCTGAGCTACTTCTACAAGCAGCACACGCTCCACCACGCACTCACCCACATCGGCTACCACCGTTCCAAGGTCAGCAACGAGGAAGTCCCCGGCCTCATCGAAAACGAACACATCGCCCGCAACAATTTCCCCATCGAGGAGGAAAAACAGCACGAGGCGTCCTACTTCCCGTGGTATTCGCTCACGATCTTCGCCCTCGTCATCACACCGTTGCTAGCCCTCGCCCAGTGGCTCATGCCCTCCGCTCCCGTTTTTCTCGGCGGCTACCTCGCCGTCGGCTGGTCCCTCTCCCTTTACGAACTCATCCACGCGGTTGAGCATTGGCCCCAGGACACCTGGGATCGCCTCATCTCCCACCCGCGCTACGGTCGCATGTGGCGCAAGGCCTACGCCTTCCACCTCCGTCACCACGCAGACATCCGTTGTAACGAAGGTATCTCCGGTATTTTTGGGCTCCCCTTGGTGGACTTCGTTCTCGGCACCTATGTCGATCCCGAGACCCTCTACACCCACGGCACTAAGGTCCACGCCGACCAGTTCAACAGCCCTGAGCCGCGCTTCGCCTTTATCCGCTGGCTCGACCGCCGAGCCGATGAAGCCGTGAAAAACCGTCGCGCCTCCCGCCGCGCCGCCTGAGGTCATTCGCACCGGTTTCGAAAACCCAAACTTGACCCGCGACCGCTTCCACGCCTCTTTCGGCCTGTCTCAATGAACCTCCGCAACGCCACGATCGCCGCCAAAACCTCCGCCTACGTCTCCGTAGTCGTATCCGCAATCGTGTCCGTTATGTGCGCGCCGCGAGGGGCCTGAGCGAATCCAATTTTCGCCCCCTCCGGTGCCATACCGGAGGGGGCTTTTTTTGTGCCCTGTCCGGCCGGGCATCGGGGTGGGTTTCCAAAAAACAAACCACACCCGCCATGATAACGACCGAACTCCTCGCGACCTTACGCTTCACGCAACCGCTCAACCTGCAACGGACGCTCCGACCGGACATCACCCGCCCGTTCTTCGAAACACCACTCCGTCCCGCCGCCCACGACATGCTGCTGGTCAACACCCATCCAGATCTCTTGCCTGAACCCTTGCCTGCGCCGCCCCGCGACCTCACGTTCTTCAACTTCGATTTACCGTGAACACGACCGCCGCCGACCTTACACCCGTGACCTCGTCCTCCGCGCAACCCGCCTATCGCTTCGCATCCCGCACCGCCGGCCTCAAACCGAGCGCCATCCGCGAGATCCTCAAAGTCACCGGCTCGCCCGATGTCATCTCCTTCGCCGGCGGCCTGCCCGCGCCCGAGCTGTTTCCCATCGCCGAAACCGCCCGCGCCGCCCAGTCCCTCCTCGCCGAAGACGGTCCCGCGTCCCTTCAATACGACATCACCGAGGGCTACCTCCCCCTGCGCCAGTGGGTCTGCGCCCATCTCGCCGAAACCGTCGGCCTGCAAGTCACTCCCGACCACATTCTCATCACCAGCGGCTCCCAACAGGGCCTCGACCTCCTCGCCAAGGTCTTCCTCGACCCCGGTGACCTCGTCCTCGTCGAAAACCCCTCCTACCTCGGCGCGCTCCAAGCCTTCCAAGCCTACGAAGCCGTCCCTGTCGGCATTGAGTCCGACGAGCAAGGCCTGCGCCCCGAAGCCCTTCGCGCCTTCCTGGAAACGTCTCCGCGCAAGCCGAAGCTGCTGTATCTCATCCCAAATTTCCAAAACCCCACCGGTCGCAGCACCCCCGCCGCCCGCCGAGCCGAGATCGTCGCCATCGCCGCGCACTTCGGCCTGCCCATCATCGAAGATGATCCCTACGGACGCCTCCGTTTCTCCGGACAACCTTCACCCGCACTCGGTGCGTTCCCCGAAGCCCGCCAGTGGGTCTACCTCGGCACCTCCAGCAAGATCCTCACCCCCGGCCTGCGCGTCGCATGGGTCGTGGTCTCCGACGCCGAGATCTACAGCAAGCTCGTCGCCGCCAAACAAGCCGCCGACCTGCATACCTCCGCCTTCACCCAACGCCTCGTCTGGCGCACTCTGCGCGAACCCGGTTTGCTCAACGCCCACATCGCCACCCTTTGCAAAGTCTACGGGCGTCGCCGCGATGTCATGCTCGACGCCCTCGCCCGCCACCTGCCCGCCGGCTGCACTTGGACCAAACCCGACGGCGGCCTCTTCCTCTGGGCCACGCTCCCCGAATCCATCGACACGCTGGAACTGCTCAAGGCCGCCGCCGCCCAAAAAGTCGCCTTCGTCCCCGGCGCTCCGTTCTGGGTTGGCCATGGTCCGTGCAACACCCTGCGCCTCAATTTCAGCAACGCCAGCGAAGCCCGCATCGAAGAAGGTATGACCCGCCTCGGCGCCGTCATCCGCGCCTGGAAGTAAATTCCCGAGAGACGGGCGTTTAACCACGTGGGCGCTTGCAACACAGCGCCACATGGCGTTATTTTTTCATCGTTCGAGATCGTTAGGCCCGCCGCATGCTCAACATGTTGCCGGCGCAGTTGACAGTCGGCCGCTACAAACGGCGTGTCGCTCACGGACATGCAGGCTGTGGCGGGTTCATCCTCACCTCAACCCGGTGCACGGGCACCCAGACGGAATTTCATCCCATGAAGCTCTCTGCCTTGCTTGCCTCCCGTTCCACGATCCTTCGACAAGCCGCGTTGGCGCATACCGCCGCCGCCTGGCTTACCCTCCAACACGCAGCCAACCGCATCGCCGCCGTCGGTCTCACCGGAACCGTCCGACTGACCCAAAGCGATCCTGATGCCGAAGGTGCCCCTTGGGCCGTGCTCACCTCGGAAGAAATCCGCGCCTCCGTTCTGGAGGAACATTTCACCGAGGAAGACCTCCTCGAAATCGCCGATGCCATCGGCTACGCAACCGATTCCGGCTGCGTCGATGTGGACTTCCTCATCGAGACCCTCGGCGATGCCTACGCCACGCCGTTGCTACGCTCCCTGCGAAAAGAAGGCGTCACCCTCGACCTCGACAAGTTGCCCGCCGGCTGACCGTTGGGTTGGCTCACGCACCGCCGGCATCCGCCGCGCCTGTTCGCCGCTTGCCGGCGGGGCGCGGCTCGGCGAGCCTGTCGCCCATGCGCTGGACTGCACCACTCCGACCTCTCTTCCGCGCCGGCGAAGGCCTGCTCGACCGCGTGCTCTGCCTGCTCGGCGCGGTGACCTTTTGCCAGCTCCCCGAGTTCATCCAGCAATACCTGCAACGCCTCGGCGGCCGCCTCGACGAAGCCCGCCTGCAACTCGCCAAGTTCGAAGAGATCGCCCGCCAGTCCCACCTCACCCTGCAGCAATTCATCGAACGCACCTCGGCCAACGCCGACACCGTCGTCGCCAAACTTGGCGGCGTCATGCAGGACACCAGTGATCGCGTCGCCGCACTCACCCGCGCCATGGACGCCATTCAACACGCCTCCCTCTGGGAAAAGCCCTTCGTCTTCTTTGCGCACATTGATCCATCCATCGCCAACGCAACCCTCGACATCTACCGTCCCGCCGTCCCCACGACCGCCGAAGGCCTGATTTACGCCGCCGCCGGCATGCTCGCCATCCTCGGCACCTACCACGGTTTCATCCGTTACCCGATCGCCAAGGCCGCCAAGGCCCGCGCCGCCCGCAAACAATCCGTCATCGCGCCCGTCACCAAATAAACGCGTTCAAGCGTTTTGTTCCGTCCGCAGCCACTTCACGTCGGAGTAAAACGTCCCGCACGGCACCAGACTCGCCACCGCCACCAGCACGGCGCGCTTCAACGGCCAGTTGTGCTCCGACATCGCCTGCAACGTCGCCCACAAGTAAGCGAGAAACAGAACCCCATGCGCCATCCCAACGACACGCACCGCGAGCGGCTCGTGCCAGACGTATTTCAGCGGCATGGCCACGCCGAGCAGCACGAGAAACGAGACGCCTTCGAGGAAGCCGATGACACGCAGACGACCGATGGTGGTTTTGAGCAGATTCATAAGCATGATGCGAAAGCACCAACCTCCGCCGGTTCCCTGTTCCGCTCAATCTTAAGATTTGCACATCGCGCCCCTCGCAGCGTTGACCACGACCATTGCAGCCCCTCACTCTGCCCGCCTGCCCCCGCGCCCGGGTGGTGGAATGGTAGACACCAGGGACTTAAAATCCCTTGATCGTAAGGTCGTGCGGGTTCGAGTCCCGCCCCGGGCACCATTTATTATCAATGGGTTAAGTAATTAAATCAATTAACTGCTCAAAATCCAAAGTGGCAGATTTTAGCCGAAAAATGCCGATATTTGCAGTTTTTTTAGCACTGTTTTGGCACGGCCTGTCGGCATCGAATCACGCCATCCAAGTCCTCTGCTGCCGGGTGTGCTCCACAAGCGCGACGACGGCACTCGCTACGAAAAATTACACTCCTCCTTCGCCGCCATGGTCTGTCTCTCATGCATCATCATCTGGCGCAAGCACTGACCGTTATTTCAAAAACACGGCCTAGGGGTTAAAAACTCCGTTGATTGCGAAAGCCCATCCACACGATTACCCGGATACTCTCTGCGCGCTTCAATTTGTGGAGTCATGCCCCGCCGGTTTTCGAGCATTGCACCGCCCGCGCCAACCGGTTGGGCTCCGGCCTCTAACATGGCCACCAAATCCGTCCATTCCACCTCCCAAGCTGAGACGATCCGCAGCGAACACCTGCGCCACGAGACGACGATCAACATGATCGGCCAGCTTTACTACGTCGGCGCCGCCTTTCTGGTGATCGCCGCCGTGGTCAGCGTGGTGCAAAAACACGAAACCGCCGGACAGTTCGCCATCATGCTCGGTCTGCTCGCCGCCGGTTTCGCCTTTGCCGGCTACATGCTGCGCCGCCTCGACGCCCGCGCCCGCTACTGCGCCACCCTCATGGCCGTGCTCGGACTGGTTGCCTTCCCCATCGGCACCGTGCTCAACGCCTACGTCCTCTACCTCATCCACGTCAAAAAAGGCCGCACCGTCCTCTCCCCCGAATACCGCGAAGTCGTCGCCGCCACCCCTGAGTTCAAAGCCCGCGTCGCCCACTCCGCCCTCGCCCTCGGCATCGTCCTGGTCGGCGTAACCGTCTACCGCGTCCTGATGGTCTTCCTCCACACCTGATCTCGTTCGGCCGTTTTTCACAGAAGATCGCCAAGACCACAAAGCAACGGCGACCAGACGCAAAAACTGCTTTCACGATCTTCGAGCCCTTCTGTAAAAACCTCCGGCGCCGCCCGCAGCGCCCCCCACGGAAAACCCTCACCGCAACTGCTCTCTGAGCCGTTGTTCATAGCCCGCGATCGCGTCCTCCACCTTCGCCCGGCCAGGCAGGTAAAGATAAAGATCTGAACGCAACGCCTGCGCCACCTCGTCCAGTAAGTCCACCGGCGGCTTGCGCATGGTCAGCAGTCGCTCAACCCGCGCCGCGACCTCCTCCACCGCGCCCTCCTTCATCAAACTCCGCTGCAACAGCACCTCCGCCGGCTGGTTCAACGGATCCACCTCGATCGCATGCCGTAACACCCGCCGTGCCTGCTCCCCCTGCCCCACCTTCTCCAACTGCTCCGCCAGCGCCGTGAACAATGTCGCTGGCAACAACTGCGTCTCGCACAACCGGCTCACCAGCGGCTCCGCTTCGACCGCCTCCCCGCGTCCATACAATGCAGCCGCCTTCAGCCCTCCCATGACCAGCCGTTGACGCTCGGGCCACTTGGCCGCCTCCGCCGACAACTGCGCCGTCGCGGACAACACCGCGTCATATTCACGCCGCTCCAGATGGGCCAGCAGCAGCAACATCTCCGCATCTGCCGTCTCGCGCCCGAGTTGCCGGCACCGCGCCACCACCCTTTCAACCACTTCGACTCGCCCCACCCTCGCCGCCGGTTCGCCCAGCTTGAGCAACGCCGGCACGTCGTCCGCGAACTTTTCCCAATACGCCGCCTCGGCCGCCACCCTAGCCGTTTCGTCACCGTCCTGCGTGCATGCCGCGATGAAATCCACATACGCCTCCGGCTTGTCCGGCAGAGCAAACTCCCGCGACAACGCCGCCCGCCGCACTTCGCTCCAGCGATGCTCTTCGTTTAGATAATACACCAACGTGCGGTAGATCTCGAAATCGTCCGGCACCTGCGCCGTGAGTTCACGCAACTCCCCGATCGCATCGCCCTTCCGCCCCCGCTCCCAGGCCACCCGCGCCATCACAAACCGCCCTTCGGGAGTCCCCTGCAAACGCTCCTCACTCAACAACGCCAGTGCCTCGTCGAGCCGGCTGCGGTTGAAATACGCATACGCCAACGCCGTCACCGCCATGCGCCGCACCGGACTTGTCGCAGGGAGCCGCGCCCGCAACTCGCTCGTCAGCGTCACCACAGTATCGTCCGCCTGCAGACCAAAGAAGAACCCCAGCGACTCGCGCACGTAGTCGAGCTGGTCGCCGTGATAAGCCAGGCCCTCGATCAACAACGTGCGAACCATGTCCGGACGCCCCGCCATCAGATAGATCCGCGCCACCATCAACCGCGCCTCCCGATCCTCCGGCACCGCCAGCAAACCCACCCGCAACGGCCCGAACGCCGCCATCCACTCCTGTCGCTTCGCCTTGGCCATGCCTTGGCGGATCAAAAACTCCCCCTTCGAGTGACGGTATTCCTGCAGTTTCCACGGCAAAAATAGGATGTGCTCATACTGCACATCGGTGAATCCTCGCCGATATTTGACGAAGACATACACCGCCCCGCTCAACCCCAGCCAACCCGCCACCGCCAGCACCAGCACCCACGCCACGATCCGTTTCCAAAACGGCCGGATCAGCGTCGTGTGCAGATCCCGTTCATACTGAAACGGCGCAAACCGCCCCAATCCGAACGCCGGCTCAACCATGCGCTCCGAGCCCGCCGCCTGAGGCGGATTGGCAGAAGGAGTGGGCGTGGAATTTTCCATGGAGTAATGGGGGCTTTATCCGTGAGAGCCATGAAAACCGTGGCGAGTATAAACTACGCCATCGATTGCTTCCGGAAGGTAGGGCGTGACCGCCGGGCGCGCCGAGTTCGATTCCTCCGCCCCCAATCCCACTCCACAAAAAACCCACCGCACGTCACCGCGCGATGGGTCTAAAAGTAAAAACCGGAAAGTCGTTTAAAGGTGCCGCACCCGACGGCGATACCAGCAGGCATATCCCAGCGTAAACATCCCGAATAAAGCAGCAAACGCCGTTGGCTCCGGAACGGCAGAAAGCGTCAAAATTTGGCTGCCACCATTGAAGCTATATGACCCCATAACTGCCGTAGTATTAGCGGTAAAAGAAAAGGAAGTAACATTTCCGCTATTTGTAAACGAAGGCGTTACCCACGACGTATCAGTCAGAATAACCGCATTAGTCACGGTTCCACCCCAGTTCAACGCCTGCGCATCTGCACTGCCGTTAGTAAAAATGGCCAAGGCCAGCACCGTATTGGACGCATATATAGTATTATCGGTCTGACTGAGGCTAACAGACAACTCCGCCGGCGATAACTCAAGATAACCTACATTAGCACTTGAATTCACTGCCTCAATAAAAATTGATCCATTCCAAATACCCCATCGTGCACTTAAAATCTGCGCCCCCCCCGGTGCTCCGACTACGGACAATGTGCTATCGAATAGAGCAAGCGTTTCAGCTTTTAGGCTAAAGGCTGAAACCACAAACACCATTAACACCCATATATTCTTCTTCATAATATTACTTCCAAATAACCCCGTTAATTGATGGGGTTCATCAAAATATAGTTATCGTCCGCCGTATTGCGCCGGACAAAAAAGGACTGCGTCGACGCAACAACAGGAATGGATGTCACCTCAGTCGTGGTCCCGGCCATGCGCCATTTCAGACCGTCACCTCTTAGAAAATAGGTGTCGTATGCCCGATTCTGAACATTGTAGACCTGTATTTGGTCGGCGAGCGCAAAGGAGTTATTACCGACCCAACCATTCGCTTGCGTCGCGCCTAAAGACATCGGAGACACATCCATCGGCCAAGGGTAGCTAACAAGCTGATTGCCAGAATACCAAACAAGCGCGAAATCATTCACGCTGACTTCACCCAGAAAAGTTAATGTGCAGGGGGAATTTTGCTTAGTAAAGAAAACCCCAACACCGGGAACTATAGGCTTTTTTGCCAATTGCTGCGTAGACCCTAATTGACGCCAATCTACTCCATTGGATCGCAAATAGTAAGTTGTATAGCTATTTGATTCTGTATCATATAACTGCACACGATCCGCGAGTGCCGCATCGTTATTCCCAACCAAGGCAACTGAGCTGGCCGCCTGTATATCCGAAAGCGTTATATGCTTACGAAGAACAATCTTCGCATTCAATAATGCCGCACAATAATCCTGAAAGGAAACCGTATTATTAGCACTTGAAGCACTAACAACGAGAGTGCCATTGCCTAAGGAAATTGTGGCAGGCACATCAACGTCAAATCTATCACCCTTAAGCGCACCACTATAAATTTCTATGTAATACGGCTCATCTGCCGCCAACTGCGCACCAACATTAACCTGTCCCTGTATTGTCAGAATTGCTGCGTTCACTGCACTCACATTAGCCGAAAAAACCGCAGGCCTTAGCATGTTCACAGCCAGTGGATTTACACCAACTCCAATAGTCACCGTAACCGCCCCCACCGGCGTGGTCGTCACCGACTGGGCCGACGCTTCAACGGAAAATCCGAGGCCTATCACGGCGGTGAGCGCAGCAGCAAAGGTCTGACGAAGGGCGTTTGAGGTGTTCATGCGAGAGGGGCGCAGGGTATTAGTGCATTCCGGGGTAGAAGCGTTCTAGTAACCTATCACCGAATCCCGGTGGGTAAAGTGAATTTTAGACGATTGTCGTTAACACGGAAACACTGCACGCCCACGTTTCACCCCTTGCCAAACGACCCGACCCGTTGCACCTTCACCCCCTGTTCTTTGATTGGCCTCACGCCGATCCCATCCGCCGGTGTCCCGCCTCCCAGGCGATGGCACCGTCACGCCATAGCCCTTTGGGCAACGGCGGATTCCCTTTCGCCTCTGGCCTCAAGCCTCTGGCCTCCAACTTGGGGGTGTTCCGGATTCGATCCTTGGTTTGCGTGCGCCGCTGCCCTTGGAGGATGAACGTCCCTCCCAAATCCCGTTCAAAACAAACAAACGGCAACACTGAAGAAATGCCCCTCGCTGCCTAAGTGCAGTGACGTCCGCCTGGCGATATCTGCTAGCTAACGTGGACGACGACAGCAGACATAACATCGGGAGCCATCCGCGGGCCTGATGTCGTATCTTCACCCGGGGACATGCTTGTGTCTAAGCGCGGTTGGTCGCGTAACACTGGCGAGATAAATACCAGCACATAAGGGTAGACGCGGCGCGCAACGGCCAAGGAGACCCGGGTTCAAATCCCGGCACCTCCACCATTTTTCTCCTCCGAGGAGAAAGTTTCTTGTGCTTGGGCGCGCGAAGTGAGCTTCAAGCTCACTTCTTAGTGTCATTCGTCAGCGATCCAATTGAACGCCCGAATCGTCACCGCCCTAGGATACCTTGCTGAAGCTCGTATCCAAATCGTGGATTCTCGCCGGTTCCACCGGCATAATGCCACGCCAAAAAGAAAAAGGGGGCCTTGAACAAGCCCCCCCCCTTTTTCTTGGCTAAACGGACAGATCACTCATTTTCGTTTCTTCGAAGCCTTCCAATCCAAGAAAACATGGAGACCTTCAAGGAGAAGCACGGCGTCCTTTGGGCGGCCAAGTTCCCTTTCCCAGGAAGCGGTGATAAGGGACGCGGCGGCGAATTGAGGATGGCTCTGTCCAGTAGCGATGACTTTTTGCAGTGTGACGCGGGCCGCCCTGGAATCGCCCCGCTTCACTTGCCCCCTCGCTGTGACGAGAAGTTTCGCGTCAGGGGCAGAGGCAGTTTTTCCCGCTTTTTTCTTCTGAATGGCAGCGAGAAGATCGCGGGCTTCGGGTGCGGAACGAGGGTCTGCCAGCACAGGGGGCACGATCAGCGCGGCTGCGGCGTCGAGCTTGCCTTGCTCCACAGCACCGAGCTGCGTCAGCCGAGAGACCTCGGGTGCCTCTGCCTGGGCGGCCAATGAACGGAAAAGACTGAGCGCTTCCTCCGGTTGGCGACCGGCTTCGCCATAGGAGTCGTGCAAGCTGCAATTCTGCTTCGGCTCGCCAACCTGAGGTCCGCCCCGAGACATTCAAGAGCGCCTGTCGATAGGCTTGAATATTGGAAGCGGCGCCACGTAGTTGTCGGGCCCGCCATGTTTTTTCCAGCCCCGGATGACGAGGATCATCGGGATAATGGCGGCAGCGGAGAAAAACACGGTCCAGAGAAAGGCAGTCCGGTAATGATTGTGAACGAGATCCATGATCATGCCGATCAGGATGTTTCCAAAAATCACTCCCCCGCAGCCGAATACATTGAGCGCGCCGGAGAATTGGCCGAATTTGGCGGAAGGGAAAAGCTTCATCGCGGTGGCGGCGCTGCCGAGCGTCCACGCCAGCAACGGCACGGTGAATACCAGCGAATACACCAGATAGGAGGTGCGTCCATCCACGGCAAGATACGCGCAGACCGAGCTGAAGCATAGTCCAATGATCGCACCCAGCGCGACTTTCATGGGGGATATGCGGTCGCAGAGCCAACCGACCGGAAAGCACACCAACGCGGAAAGCGCGGCCGTCCATGAGAAAATATGGCCCAGATTGCCCATGTCCACGCCGAGCGATTCCTTGACGAACAAGGTCGTGAAATTACCCGCGCAATTCAGGGCGGCGATGACCAGCAGATTGACCAAAAAGAAATGCCGATAGAGCGGAATCTGCAGGCATTCACGGAAATACACGACGAAGGTTTTGAAGACGCCCGGACGGTTTTCAACCGGCGTGGGCGGCGGGTAATCGCCCTCCTTCACGCGGCGGCACATCAGGAGAAACGCGACCAGATAAAACAGTCCGATGGCCAGGCAGATCTCACGACGGTGGGTCAGCAGGTGAGGAAAGACAAACCACAGAAAAAAGACCGAGCTGACGGTTCCCACGATACGGAACCAAGCGAGGAAACGAGACATCACCTCCAAGGGAACGACATCACGGATCAGCCAGTTGTAGGCATTCACGAGAACCATGTTGAAGAAGTGAAAGCTGACAACCAGCAGGCTAAGCAGTCCGAGGATGAGCCCGCCCCGGGTGACGGAAGCCGGCAGGTGGACCGCGAAACGGTCGAACAACCAGCCGCCGATTTCAGGGGCGAAGCCGACCAATATAAGAGTGCCGACCACGAGCGGCGTGACCACGTAGAGAAACGGGACACGGCGACCGATCTTGCTGCGGAAATCATCGCTCCACCGGCTGATGCCCGGAAGGAACATCACATTGACCAATCCGGCGAAACTGCCGGTCATGATACCGATCATTGTATTCGAGGCGTTGAGGTCCTTGAGATAGATCGGGAGAAAACGGCCGAAGACAGATTCAAAAAAATAAAACGCGAAATCACCCCACAGCAGCCACAGGGACAGCCTGAACAAACCCTGCCTTGTATAAACGAGGGACCCGGCAGGGTAAAGGTCATGCCCCTTCGAAATAGAGGCGGCTGTTGAGGGGATCATTAATGCGGGTTGGGAACAAAGGACAGCTGGATGCGGCGGCATTACATCCGCCTTTTCCACCCTATTCACTTACACGATCATAGCACCGCCACTTTGGCGGCAGGAATAGCATCCGCGCTGCAAGTTTTAACATAAACGCTGGCGTTTCTGAAAGTGAAAACCGATCCCCGGCAAGTTCATGCTGACGCGCCGTTCCGGATTCCATTTCCATAACCTATAATTATTGCCGCTGAATCACCTGAATATCATCAAGATACCCTTCATAGGTAATGGCGGGATTACTGCCGTCTTTATAGAACTGCATGCGAACCTGGAGCTGAGTGAAACCAGGCTGAGAGGCCGGCAGTGTCAGAATGCATTGGTAATTTGTCCAAGCCTCCGTGCTTAGCACGGGATTGGTCGGCGCGATTACTTGCGAAATCACGCCGTTCGCGCTGTTCAGCGACGTGATCATTGTGATTAGATTTTGCATTCCATTGATCGACGAATTGCGAACCCGGAAGCTTATCTTGAAAGACCTTCCGTTGGTGAGATCGATATTGCTTAGCCTGCTATAATATGTCGGCCGGTCGTTTGAACCACATTACCGGCGTTCCCCACCCCGTCACCCACATCATAGTTCCCGATGGCATTGCCGTCGAAATTCTCCTAAGGGGAAGAAGGAGATGCTTTCCAGAGCCATTTAGTGTCACCTAGGCGATGAACCGTTCCCGGGCCTCGTTGCTCGCCCAATCTTTTTCGCCCGGCCAGTCACGGTAAAACGGTCCCGGGTAATCCGGGTGGTGCCACGCCGCAGGCGAGTAGTAGAGGCCGACTTTTAATCCGGCCGCTCTCATCGCCTCGACATAGGGCCTGACCAAATCTCGCTTGGGTCCGATGCGGCCGGCGTGGAAATCGTCGGTTTTCGTCGGCCATAACGCGAAGCCGTCATGATGCCGCGTCGTGAGCACGGCGTAACCGGTGCCGGCTTCCTTCGCGAGCGCGGCCCACGCGGAGGGATCGTAGTTTTCCGCCAGGAAATTTTCGGCGTAGAGCCGGGAGTATTCCGTTTGCGGAATGCATTCACGGTTGCGAACCCATTCGCCGCGCGCAGCTACGGAGTAGGCACCCCAATGGATAAACAGGCCGTAACGAGATTGATGGAACCAGTCGTGGCAAGCGGTCATGAAAAGGAGGTCAGCGAACAAGTGTCGCGTTCGCGGATTCGCCCGCGACGCAAACGCTTTCGATGCGGAGCTCCTGCGCTTCCCGCAGCCGGGGCTGGATCTCGATGGTATGCGGCTTCGAAGGGTCGAGTCCTTCGGCGATAATCTCGACATAACGAAGGTTCCCTCCCTTGGCGGAGGCTCCGGCGTCGTAGGACCGCGGTTCGCTTCCGTCGATGCGCACTTCGTGGCGCCCCGAGGCGGGCGTGGCTTCTCCGAAGAGCAACACGTTGCGTCCGCGCACGACCAGTCGCAGCGGAGCGACTTCGGGGCCGGCGGCTTTCGTCACGTCGTCCAGCCAGCGCGACATCACGAAGTCGTAGGCGGAGGCGGCGCGATGCGGCTTGTTCACCGCCCATCCGGCCGGCAACTCACCCAATGCGGAAATCCGCACGCGCTTTGTGGTAAGATAAGTATCCGAATATATCATACGATGAGGAAGCCGGCAGGTTCGGGTTTCCGCCACGGCTCGCGTGAATGCGCTCCAGACGGCGTCCGCGTAGAGGGCGTAGCCTTCGTCGCCGGGGTGGGTCGCATCGGGCGCCATCGGCCAGAGGGTTTCGGCGGTGGTGCCGCCGGAGCGCACGCGCTCGCGCATGAGGGCGACCGCATCGCCCGAAGGCAGTCCGTAGGCGGCGGCGATGGCGCGGTGGGCGTCGTCGAGCGGCCGGGGCGGCGGATTGGGGAGCACGTCCTTCTTGGCGGCGAAGATGGCCTGCACGACAGGGATGCCGGCGGAAACCAGCCGGCGAACGATGGCTTCGTAGGCGGCGAGGCGCTCCGGATCAGGCTCCGCGTAGGGGTTGTCGTTGATCGTGAAATCGAGAAACACCAGATCGGGCTTTCTGGACAGGACATCGCGCTCCAGGCGAAATGCGCCAAGCTGCGACCCCGTGCCGCCGATGGCGGCGTCCCAGAAGCGGAAGTGCGCATCGGGATACGTTTCCTCCAGCTTCCGCGACGTGAGTGCCCGATACGAGGTGAGCTGCGGGTCGGTCGCCTGCGCGCCCCACGTGAGACTGCCGCCGAAAAAGACGACGCTCAGACGTTCGCCTTTGCGGGCGCGTTGGTCGAAGTCGGAAAAGGATGGGGTGGCTTGGGCGGTGTGGATCACGAGCAGGCTGGAGAGAAGGAGTAATCCGGATCGGGCGAGGGACATGAACGGGGTTTGAGGAGATTGCGGAAGGGTCAGCCGGTTTTGTCCGGGCGGGGCGCAGGGAGCCGGTCCATGAAGAGGCGGAAGATGGCGGGGGCGGCCTGCGGGTCCGGCTGAAGATCGGGGGCGGGGGCGTAGTTGAAGATAAAGCCGTAGGCGTGGAGTTCGGGGCGGCTCATGTGTTCTTCGCTGTAGGAGACCGTCCACGCGCCTTGTTTCTGGACGGCGAGCTGCACGAGTTTTCCTCCGGCGCCGTAGGCCACGACCGACGAGGCTCCGGAATCGACGGGATGCGTGCTGCGGTCGAGCGCAACGGCGGCGGGAAAGGTGGAGAGGTTGACGAGGCGGAGCGTGCCCGCGGGGTGTTGCGCGGGATCGTCGTCGAGCACGCGGGTCGCGAACGTGCCGTCGGCGAGAGGGGCGACAATGACCAGACTTCGGGGCTGGGCGGCGGGCAGCTCGACGCGGGCGATGATGCTTCGGGTGGGTTTGGTTCCGGGGGGCGAATCGGGTGGAGGCGGGACTTCGCGGTAAATGATCAGGTCTGCGCCGGCCGGAGCGACGTAGGCGCGCGTGGGCAGCGGGCCGATGCTCAGCCGGATGGGCTCCGCACCGCGCTTGAGTTCGTATTTATAGTCTATAAAGGAACCGACGATGCTGAAGATGCGGAAGGTGCGCGCGGCGGGTGCGGTGGGTGCGGGTGAAGTCTGGGCGTGAAGCAATCCGCAGGGAAGGAGGAGGATCAGCGAGACGAGATAGCGGTTCATATGTCTTGAGGTGTGAGCCAGCGGAAGGAGACGATTTTGAAGCGGCGGCCGAAGGTGAGGTTGGTGCCGGCAGGAGCAGCCCAGGCGTCGGTGGAATCATCCACGTAATCGGGCAGCCGCTGGACGACGGCTTCGCACCAGGCGCGGCTTTCCACGTTGGTGGTCACGGGATTGGCGGTCTCGCCGTAGGTGCGGATGGTGAAGGTGTCGGAGCGGGCGGTGAGTTGCGGACCGAGCGTGGAAAGAAGATCGGCCTGCGTGAGGTATTTGGGAGCGAAGGCGTGGAAGAAGCTAAATGCTTCGCGATTGGTGCCCAACTCGGATGCAGGGCCGCCGAGATAATGCTCGGCATCCCAGCCGGGGAAATTGGTTGCGACGTTGGTGATCTGGGTGGCGGTGGGTGTTCCGCCGATGATGCTCTTCCACCGCGCGTAGGGGTTGGCCTGTGCGGCGGTGGGCTCCATGGTGTCGATGGCCGACTGAAGAGCTCCTTTGATGCCGGCGTCTTTCTTGTTGGAATAGATGGGGCGGTTGACGAAGTCGGAGAGCGAGAGGAACGGGCCGCGCAGGCGGATTTCGTGGACGATGGTGCGGGCAAGCTCGGCGATGACGGCTTCGGCGGAAGTATTGGTGCTGGTCTGCGAGTCTTTGAGCGAGAGGCCGCGGTTGCCGTGATAAAGGGTCTCGCGGAAGGTGTTTTCATTCACCGTGTCGCCTTTCATCGTGACGGAGAGCGCGGGATAGGGAGCGTTGGCCGGACGGGAGAGGTTGTGCGAAATGCGCGCGTAGGGGGCGATCTGGCTGACGTTGTCGCCGGTCTCGACGTAGTCGGTGTGGGTGGGGAGGTTGAGCGATCCGGCGAGGACGGCGCGCCACGCTTGCTCGGAGGTGGAGTTGATGTTGAAGGCTCCGGATACGAGGAGATGGGCCGAAGCTTGGTCGTAAGGTGTGTGATTACCGGCGGACGCCTTGAGGGCGGAGAGGTCGGGATCCTGGCCATTCTTGCGGTAATAATTGATCCGGGCGTTGGGCAGCGGCGTGTTGCTGCCGATGTCCGTTTGGGCGAGCGTCGAGGGAACGCCCGAGACAAAATAGCGATCCCAGAGCGCCCGGTTGAGATGCCAGGAAAGGTCGTAAGCGGGGTCGAAGGTGCTCGCTGTTCCGGGACGCAGGACGACTCCGCCACGATAGGTCGCGAGGCGGTCGACCCGCATGTCGGCCATCGAGTTGCCGAACGGATACGCGGGGTTGAAAATATAGCGGGAGAGCGGCGCGTTTTGGAGCTGCCCGAGCGACAGCAAACGTTCGGAGGAATCGAGCACGTCGAAGAGTGTGGCGTGGTAGGGGGGGCGTTTGCCCCCGTTAGTGCCTGCGTCCAATGTGCCGGCGAGATTGATGGTATGGTTGTTTTTGTAGGGATATAGCAGCAACTGATGGGCACTGGGGGTGATGGTGTCCGTGTTGACGAGGAGGGCTCCGACGAGCGTTGCACCAGTGCGGTTGAGAACAGATGAAGCGCCGGTTTCAAGTGTGGTGGCGAGGGCGACGGGAGCGCGACGGTTTCCGTGGCGCAGCCAGCTGACGGGCTGCTCGGGAAGACCGAAGCGTCGGCCTAACGCGGAGTAATCACTGCGTCCTTCCAACGGGCTGCCGAAGCGAATCGCGGTGCGGGCACTGCCGTTGTCGATATCCCAGTTGTTGGCGATAGCCGGACCGGTGGGATTGATCAGATTGTAGCCATCGGTCGCGATGCCGCGGTCGCTCATCAGCACGTCGGCAATCTGATACTGTCCGCTACCGGTGCCGAGACTGCCGGGCGTGCTGAGCGCGACTTCGAGGCGGTCGTTGTTCCGTGAAATGTTGTAAGATCGGACACGTAGGTAGTGCTCGTCGGTTACTGTTGCGGGCAGGGTAAACGAGGAGGGGAGAAGAAGGCGGTTGGTAAGCTCAATGTTGTCGTCGTTGGGCGCTCGCGTCATCAGGCGGCCTGGGGCATAGGTTTTCTCATGTTCAGTTGAGTCGAGCCGGTAGATGTGGGTTTCGCCTGCGGGGATGACGCTGCCTTGGATCGTGAAGCTGATGTAGTTGCTTTGCGTGCCGGCCGTTTGACCCGGAAGGATGGACGGGCCGCCGAGATCGAAGGTTGCGGCGGTGGTGAAAGCGGGAGTGGCCGCTGGTTCGGCGGTTTGAAGATACACACTCGCACCGGCGGGAAACCGGAAACCGAGATCATAATTGGCGGGGCTGATCGCAACCGGATACGGGTTGCTTAATACCGCGACGGGGAAGAAGGCGATGCGGATGGCGTTCGCGGAATCGACCCAGACGTCCAGTCCGACGGAGGCATAAAGAAGAATGGGGCCGAAGCCGGCTTCGGTGTCGGAGGGCGGAACCGGGGCGACGGCGCCGGTGTTGTCGGGATGGGTCCGAGCCCAAGTGCGCAGGTGTCCCCATGTGGGTAGGTTGGCCTCGCCGTTGGAAAGCGGGGTAAACAGCGGGTCGGTGTTGACGGGGCGATAGCTGCTGTTGGAGGACGTGTCGGCAATATCGGCGGTCAGATCCTTTTTGAGGCCGCCTGTGTAGGTATCCGCAAGGACGCCTTGGCTGCGCGTGGTGAGGTCGTGGAAACGGGTTTGTGCAGCCGAGGTGAGGTGGGTTTGCGCCAAGGCGGTCGCGCCAACCAAGGGCAGTTGCCCGGCGGTGAGAATCCGGGGGATTTGCGTGTTGGCGAAATCGTAGTCGGCACCGATTGCGTTGCCCGAGTTGTCGCGGTCCATGCGTTCCAGTGCGGCGCGCTGGCTGACGAGGAAGCTATTGATCTGATCGGTGGCGGCTCCGGTTTGCTGATAGCCGTGGCGGAGGTTGATCCGGGCCTTCACGCCTTCGTCGCCGACCCACCAGGCGTAGCGTCCGATCACGGCGCCCGTGCTGAGGCCGGGCACGCTGCCGGCGGGAGCGGTGATATCCATCAGCGGGGCGGCAACGTAGTCGAGCGTAGCGGCGGAACCGACCGAGTTTGGTCCGACCAAGAGCGTGGCGGCATGCGATGCACCATTACGATTTTGGATTGTGATGTCGGTGGAGGAAGCGGTCGCTCCCGGGAGATTCGCGACCGCACCGTCGGGTAAAAAGAGGGGTTGTCCAGCGCCGGTGCCTTCGGTGACACCACCGGCTGTGCCGTTCGCGGTGTAGGTCGTGGCTTCGTTGCCGCTGATCAGCCAGTTGAGTTGCACGGGCGTGACGCCGCGGCCGTTGATCTGGTCGGGGCGAAGGTCGTAGCCAATCGATGACTGGCCGTTGCCCCAGACGCCGGTCCAGTAGCGTGAACCGTCCTGCACGGTGAGGGTGGCGGCGGCGGGTGCGGGGGAGGCGAGTCCGGCCTTGTCCTTGGTTGCGATGAGATCGGCCGGTGCGGTGATGCGTTGATCGGAGCCGGCGAAGGCCTGCAATTGACCAAGGGCGATGTTGAGTGCGAGCAGGGCGTTTTGCCGCGCCAGCGAGAGCTGCTGGCTGTTGCCAGCGACTTGGGTTTCAACCCGTGTGAGCGAGGCCAGCGACACCAGCAGGAGCACGAGAAACGCCAGCAGGGTGATGGTGATCAGCAGGGCAAAGCCGCGCGACGGCTGCTTGGGATTCATGGCTGAAAGGTCACGTGCATTGAGTCCAGTGACAGGCGACCGTGAACCTCTGCGAGAAATCTTAGTGCCTGCGGGGGCGGGTAGCTAGACAGATCCCAAGAAAAATGCTGCCAAAAATCAGGCCGTAGGTGCTGGGCTCGGGGACGGCGGACGTTTGTGTGACTGCAATCGAATCGATATAGGCCGCGCCACCAGTGTTATTTCGCGCAAGTAGGGTCAAAAGATTGAACACACCGGTATCGAGATCGATGAGTGAGCTGACCACGCCGAGACTGGTGTAGGCCGAGGTGGTTGTGTTATAGACGAACACTTCAGCGGTGGCCGGATTGGTGTAATCGTTATCGGTTACACTGAGCGTGATTTTGAAATCACGGAACGTGGACGTGTCGGCGAAGGTGGCGCTGGCCAGGTTCGTGGAGAGTCTGGTCCCCGCACTATTACGGTATTCAACTACGGTTGCGACGTTAGGCCGGATCGCGAAGCTGACAAAGCGATTACCGGTGGATTCGGACAGACTAAAGGTGAGTTTCCCAGCATCACCCGATGTAATACCGTCGGTCCTGAGTCGCAGGTAGAGGCTGATGGAGCCGTTGGCGATGTTCAGTGCTTGCGAGAGCGTCGCATTGGAAGTGACCGAATTTGTGTCTCCGGCGATCGAGGCCGACCAGACCGAGTTGTTGATGGAGGCCGCGCTCGTCGTTGAGGAGCTCACGACATTGGTCCAATTGGAGCTATTGCTGGTGAAGTCGTCGGAGAAAACGACGGTCTCGCCGGCACTGATCACCGGGAGAGTGGCCTGTGCCCAACTATACGCGAAGAAGGAAAACAAAACGCACAACGAGGAGCGGAGAAGGAAGCGGCGATTCGACGTTTTCATGATAAAGATCAGTGTGGGGTGCGAGAAGGCGGACGGTATTACCAACGTGACGCCACTGTAACACCATCGCTTTGGCGCAGGAATAGCAGCTGCGCTGCAAAATTTAACCTAAACGCTGATCTGGATCGCTCATCGCCGAGGCCTTCCCTCGCGCGTCGTTCTTAAGATGACGCGCGTTCGCTGATTCTCAGTGCGCACCGTCGCTTGTATTCGCTGGGGGAACAACCGAGGGATTTGTGAAAGGCTCGGCTGAAGGAGAAGAGCGAATTGTAGCCGCACGCCTCGGAGACTTCCGAGATGCTGAGCGCGCCTTGATGAAGAAGACCGGTCGCCTTCCTCAGTCGCACTTCACGGATATAAGAACCGAGACTCATGTGCAGCGATTCCTTGAAGATGTTACGCAGATGACTAGCGGAATAGCCAACCGCACCGGCCAGTTGATGAATCGTGAATGAGCTGGAGATATTGAGATGCAGGAAGCGATTGATCTTCTCCAGCAGGAGGGCCCCATCATCCAAGTCGGTCGGCGGAGGAGAAGTGAATCGCTCGGGGGCGTTATCGAGTAGATCGTGAAGAAGGAGGGCCAATTGCAATTGAGCCTGAGCTACTTGGCTCGGCAGAGGCGGATTGGCAGTGCCGGCGTTATCCAAAAAACTATGCAGCGAATTATGAAGCTGCGGGGTGAGCAGGTGGATACGATTGCGCAACGGCTCGATCAGTGACGGGTCCTTCAGCTCAAAGGTGATGAAGCACCAGCGAATGGTTTCCTGCGGAAACGAAAGGAAGTGGTGAAACTGGAAAGGGAAAAGCAGGATACAGTTTTTCTCCTTGAGGTGGAATACACGCTGATCGACGGAGACCGCGCCTTCGCCGCCGAGTGAAACGATCAGCACAAACCGGTGGTGCTTCACTTTGGCCCGGTCTTTCAGCAGCCGGTCCCGCGTGCTGCGAGGGAAGGCCAGAATGCGCTCGGGAATGATCAGCGGCGCCGTGGACCAGCCCTTTTCGTAATCAACCGGATTCGGTAGTGTGCGTGCCAGCGGCCAGAGATCTTGAGTGTTCATGAGGCGTTCCCGGTTGAGTCGTTGTCAGCTTTATTGTTAAAACTTACATGATAACTGCTATTCTCGCACATATCCGATGGTGATATGCTTCAGGAGATGTCAAGCGCTCCTCTTTATTTGGCCGACGCAGGATGCGGTGACCGGGCTCTGTCGCGGTGGGTGGCACCACCACGAACGCCGGCGCTCATCGGCGGGGCGATTTTTTTGAGACGAATGATTTAAACACACACGGATCACCTAGAGCGCACCCCGGCTCGCTGAATTTCTACTTATGAAAAACAAAGCGTTTCTGCTGGATATGGACGGGGTAATTTATCGGGAGGATCATCTGATCGAGGGAGCCGCGCATTTTATCACGCTGCTTATCGAGACGAATATTCCCTTCATCTTTCTTACCAATAATTCCGCCCCCACGCCCGGGGATCTTGCGGTCAAGCTGGCGCACCTTGGGATCAAGGGAGTGAGTCACCGGCATTTCTACACGTCGGCGATGAACACGGCCGATTTTCTTCGCGAGACCCACCCGAACTGCACGGCGTTTGTTTTGGGTGAGGGTGGATTGGGCAGCGCACTGCAGGAGGCGCGGATTCCCAACGACGCGATTTCGCCCGACTACGTGGTGGTGGGAGAGGGCAATCCGTCCAGCGAGAAAATTGCCAAGGCCCATGAGTTGATTGAGAGAGGCGCGCGGTTGATCGCCACCAATCCGGATACGTGGTGTCCGGTGTCGTCCCGCAAAACCCGGCCCGGCGCCGGTGCGCTCGCGACCTATCTTGAGAGCAGCACGGGCAAGGCGTGTTATTATCTGGGGAAGCCCAATCCCTACATGTTCAGCCGGGCGCGCACGCGTTTACTGGGGTCGCGTTCCAGCGGACGCGAAGTGGTCATGATCGGTGACACGATGGGGACGGATATTCGCGGAGCCATCGAAAGCGGCATGCAGGCGTATCTCGTGTTGAGCGGATCGACTTCGGCGGAGGAGCTCAGGGAGTATGTGTATCAGCCCACGCGGGTTTTGGAGAACATCGGTTCTTTGCTGGTTCCCGAGGCGATGACCGGCGGCTGAGCCACCGGTGAGGCGGGCACACGTTCACTGCTGGTTTTCTTTGCCAATATCACGATCAACGCCCGCGGGACGTTTGTCTGCAAGCGGCCCATGCGGTCGCGGCGTCGTGTCTGCTGGATCGATCTGCGTTCGCGGTATCATGCGGTTGGCCACCTGCTTGCAGTTGAGAGACCAGTTCGGCCAGCGTTACCTGGATGCGATGACGGTGTGCGTGTGAGCAGCGCCGCGAGGAAACATATCAGCGGTTTTGTTAAATCTAACATGAACACTGCTATTCTCGCACAAATCCGATGGTGGTAGGCTGTGGGCCATGTCAAGCGCTCCCCTTTATTTGGCCGCCGCAGGATGCGGTGGCCGGCTCCGTCAAGTCGTGCAGCATCTGCTGAAGGTGCTCGATCGCCCCGTGATCATACGGGTTTACGACCCGAATCCCGCCTCGATCGCGGCGGCCCGCGCCGAGTGGAAGGCCGAGATCGTTCCCTGTGCGTCATGGGAAGAGGCCCTCTCCCATCCGGGTGTCGAGTGGGCTCTGGTGGGCTCGTGGAATGTGAGCCACCGCGAGCATGTGGAGGAGGCGTTCGCCGCCGGGAAAAACGTTTTCGCGGAAAAACCGTTGGCGACGAACCTCGAAGACTGTCTCGCGATGCATGCGGCCTGGCAGCGCTCGGGGAAGCTGTTTTTCTTCGGCTTGGTGCTGCGTTACGCACCGCTCTACCGGCAGATTTTTGCGAGAAGCCGCGCCGATTCGATCGGCAAAATCGTCTCCTTCGAATTCAACGAGACACTGCGCTTCAACCATGGCGGTTTCATTCACGGCAACTGGCGGCGCTACCGCAACAACGCCGGCACGCACATCCTTGAAAAGTGCTGCCACGACATCGACATAGCGCAGTGGTTGATCGGCAGCCTGCCCGTCAAGGTGGCGAGTTTCGGCGGACTAAATTTCTTCACTCCGGAGAACCGGGAGGTGGCGGAAAAAATCGGCCGCGACCCGCAGGGCCGCCTGGCCTACCAGACCTGGAACGATCCGGAGCGTCAGGATCCCTTCGACGGCAAGCAGGAGATCGTGGACAACCAGGTAGTTATTCTTGAATACGCGAACGGCGTGCGCGCCACGTTCCACACGAATTGCAACGCCGGGTTGCACGAACGTCGTTTCTACCTCGTGGGCGCAGCCGGCGCCGTGCGCGCCGACGCCTCCACGGGATTGATCGAGCGCGAGGTGCTGAGCTTCACCCCGAAGATTGAGAAGGAGTTGATCGACATCACCGACGGACACGATGGCGGTCATGCCGGTGGCGACGGCGTGATGGCGCGCCATCTCGCGGCTTCTATCCTGCACGGCGAGGAACCGGTCGCGGGCATGAAGGAGGCGCTGGAGGCCGCCGTCACCTGTTTCGGCATCGACCAGGCGTTGGACGAAGGTCGCGTCGTGGATTTGTTGCCGTTGTGGCACGCGGCGGGCATTGAGATAACGACCGGCCGACCCGAGGTCGCGTTGGCTCATTAAACTCCTGACGTTTGCCTGCCATGCAGCTCCCTTTTCTGCGCATACCCTTGTTCCTGTCGTTGCTCGCGGTTGTGTCGGCGGCAAGCGGTCCGACTCTGCGAGCAGAGGCCGCGAAGCCGGTGGACTGGTCCGCGGTGCGCGTCGTCTTCGTGGGCGACAGCATCACGGGGCAGGGTCGTAACCGCACGGGCGGTTATGTGAACGAGATCGAGAAGGCGTTGCGCGCGGTTTATCCGGGTGGGCGAGCGGAGCTGGTGGCGTTGGGCGGAAGCGGGCAGTCGGTCGGCGGCTGGACGGGAATCGAACAGGCTTCGCGCACTGAATCGAAGCTGCTGGATGTGCCCAAGCTGGATGTGCGGGTCGAACTCGACCATCCGGCCGATGTGCTTGTCGTGATGCTGGGGATGAACGATGTGATCGCGCCCTATGTGGACGAGAGCGACGCATCGGTTGATCGCTGGGCCGGCCAATACGCACAACTGGTGGAGGCTCTGGCGCGCCGGGCAAAGCCGTCGGTCGTTGCGCTGGCGGGAATCACGCCCTGCACGGAAGATCTGGCCACTCCGAAAAACCGGCTGATCGATCGCCTCAACACACGCGTTCGCGCGCTGGCGGAGCGGACCGGTGCCGTGTATCTGCCGGTGCCGGAGGCGGTGCGCACGGTGTTGCACGAAGGCCGCACCATGGGACCGGATTTCCATGTGACCTACGACTCGGTGCATCCTGACGACGCCGGGCACATGGCGGTCGCCATGGGTATGTTGCGGGGATTGGGTGCGACCCGTGCGGTGGATTGGATCAATGATAACCGGCTCGCACCGTTGCTTAAACGCGCGGCGGTTCGCCCGCCGGCGATCTCGTGGGAGTTGCAATCGGCGGCGCCTGCGGAGGGCGTGGCGGATGCGTTTGTTTTTCGTGTGCGTTATTATTGGGCGAACGCGAGCGATCCGCGGACTCCCCGCGTGCGACTGGTGGCACCGGCCGGTTGGACGGTGTCGCCCGCGATGGAGACGGGTGAGTCGGGCGAATTTCTCCTGAGGGGGAAACCGGATCGGTTGAGCAATGCATTCGTGCTCGAAGGCAACGCCGGCAACGAAACGCGGCGCACGGAAGGGGCGGTTCCGGCACCCTGGGCGGTGGCGACGAAATTGATCCAGCCACACTGGGCGGGAGAGATTTTTGACGCGGACAAGGCGCGCACCGCCATCGATGCGGCGATTGAACGCGGCGATGATTTTCGTGCGGTCGCGGCCAACGCTGACGGCGGCGGGGCGTTGCCTTGGCTGATCTATTTCCCGAGCATCAATCACCTCGGCGGTGAGAATGCGTCTTCGGTGGATTTTTCAGGCATCACGCATGCGGCGAATTTTGAAGGCGGCTACAGCGCGCGGTGGATCTACAGCGCGCGAGCCCGCGAGGTGACGATTAAGCTGGGCACGCGGATGTTTGCCGGGCCGCTGCATCTCGATGTGTGGCTCAACGGCGAACGCACCTACCGCGGCGACTTGAGGAAAGAGCCGTCCAAGGAAAAGCGCATGCCGGTCGCGTTGCAGCAGGGCTGGAATGCGCTCGTGATCAAATCCAATCACCGCACTTGGCTGTGGCAGTTCAGCGCCGAACTGGTTGGCGGCAAGGACGACGCTTTGTCCGACATTCGTTATTCCCCGCGCCCTGTGAAACCCTGAGCCATACCGATCCGGAAATCATGTCCATGCCCCGCGCTTTCCCATTTGGTCGTGCCCAGCTGACCTTGATTTTTTGGCTGTTGGGTTCGATGTGCGGGAGCTCATGGGCGATGGCTGCCGGAGAGGAAACCGCGCGTGGCGGGACGCAGGTGGGTTATCATTTGGACAAGTCCGCGTTCGTGACGTTGGTGATCGAAGATGCCGAGGGGCGGCGTGTCCGTAATTTGGTGTCCAGCGTGTGGCGCGAGGCGGGGGAACTCTCCGAAAAATGGGACGGATTCAACGACAGCGGCGAGCCGGTTCCGGCCGGGAGCTACCGCTGGCGGGGGATCGTGCACGAGGGAATATCGACGCATTTTATCGGCGCGTTCAACTCTCCGGGGAGCCCGCCCTGGCCGACGGCGCAGGTGCCGGCCCAGCACAGCATCCGCGTGGGCGGCAGCGGCGGGTGGTTGTCGGATCACGAGCGACCAGTGTGCACGTATGCCGATGGCGACCGCATCTATTTCGGCGCTGAGATCGCGGAGGCGGGGCATTCGATCATGGCGCTCGATCTGGATGGCAACAAGCAGTGGGGCACGTTGTGGCTGGGACTTTCCGGCGCCAGCGCGATCACGCGGGATGGCGACATCCTCTACGTCGCGGGTGAGAAAGGCTGGATGAAGGACGCGCTGGCGGTGAGCCGACTGGACCCGCGCACGCATCGGTGGATACCGAATCCCAAGGGCCCGGCATTCCGGGCGGACGAACCGCAGTTCATCAAAGTGAAATCCACGGAGTTTTCGGGCATCCAAGGCATGGTGGTCGCGGGCAAATGGATTGTGTTGTCGTTGTCGGATAAAAACCGGCTCGCGTGCTTCAGTGTGGCGGACGGTTCGCACGTGAAGGATATTCCGCTTCCGGGGGCGGGGGCTTTGCTCAAGCACCGGGATGGCCGGATTCTCGCGGTTTCCGGAAACGATGTGGTGGTCGTGGATCTGGAAAACGGTAGGCACCGGCCGCTGATCTCCGGTCAAGTGGGTCGTGCCGGCGGAATCGCGGTCAGCTCCAGGAACGAGATTTTCGTCAGCGATGCCGCCGAGACGGAGCAATGCGTCAAGGTATTCTCGGAGCAGGGCGTGTTGTTGCGCCGCATCGGCCGGACCGGAGGACGCAGCGAAGGACGGTTTGATCCGCAGGCGATGGCCTATCCGAAAGCGATTGCGATCGATGCACGCGACCAGCTTTGGGTGGGCGAACACGCGTTCCTGCCCAAACGTATCAGCAAATGGACTACGCAGGGCGGGCTGGTGTCCGATTACATCGGGCCCGCGTATTATGGTGGCGGTGGAACACTCGATCCACGGGATGCGCGGCGGGCGTTCTACAGAGGCATGGAGTTTGAACTCGCCGCATGGCCGCAGGCCTCGACGTTGCGCAACATCCTGTTCCGCCCGGAGGAACACCGCACACTGCCTTGGCGATCCGTCGATGACGCGCGAAAGGACGGCGGATTAAAAGAGGGCGATTATTATGCGCGGATGCCCCAAGCTGCGGTGCTGTGGCGGGACCGTCTCTACTTGCTCAACGACGAAGGTTATGGTGTGCGTTCGATTCTGATCGGTGAACATCGGGGCGACCGATTGAAACCGCGGGCGGTCTATGGAAATTACTACAGCCTTTGGCAGGCGTGGAGGACTGTTCAGCCGGACTACATTAAGAGCATCTTTCCAAGCGAGCCTGCCGTTAACGCGCGCGGCGTGTTTCTCTGGCAGGACGCGAATGGCGACGGCGAGGCCGATCCGTCGGAAATCACCTTGGAGCCGGAGTGGTCATTTGGCGCGCAATGGTCGATGCGGAGCTTTCCGACGCTCAATCTCCATGCGCGCCGCGGCAACCAGTTGATGGTGGTGACGCCGGTTGCGGGAGCGGATGAGCTGACCTATGATTTGAAGCAGGCAAAGGCGATTCCATTGCCGGAGATCGTCGTTAAAAAAGGCTTCAGTGCGCTCGCTCCCGACTTGGACGGAAACGTGATCATCAACGTCGGCGGGGGCGACACCCAAGGCGATCCGACCAACGTGCTCCTGAGCATGTCGGGCGACGGACGTGTGTTGTGGACTTATCCGAATCCGTATCCGTCGAACTGGCACAACTCGCCGCGCGCGCGAGTCGGCAACATCCAGCATACGCTCAACGTGGAAGGCGTGGTGCCGTTGGCAGGCGACGCGGGCGCACTCTTTCAGCTCAACGGAAATAAAGGAGTGCGCTACCTCTTCACGACCGACGGCCTGTTCGTCGCCGAACTCTATGGCGACATGCGCACGACGCCGCTGCTCAGCGGCCTCACGGTGGCCACCGCCGGCATGAGGATGGATAAAAACAGCCTCGGGGACGAAAATTTTTCGGGGTGGATCGGCCGCGCCTCTGACGGTCGCATTCTGCAGATCGTAGGAAAGGAATCGAGTAACGTGATGGAGGTGCGCGGTGTGGATTCGCTTCGGCGACTCGCCGGCGGTGAGCTGACGTTGCACGAGGCGGCGACTCCGCGTGCCAGCGGCGGCGTGGTTGCGCCCATGCCCGTGGAAGCAGTCCAGTTGGGCGGAATTCCGTCAGGCTGGCACAAGGTGGCCGAACGGGCATTCCCGCCCGTGGACCCGGTCGGGAAATTCGCCATCGGTTACCAGCCGCAGGTGTTGCACCTGTTTGTCGAGGTCGAGAAGCCGGAGGCGTTCGCGAATGCGGGAGCCGATGTGCGGACGTTGTTTCGCACGGGTGATTCGGTGGATTTCCGCCTGGCCGCACGGACGAATGCGCCGCCCGGCCGCACCACGCCGGCGGAGGGCGATCAACGCTGGGTGTTTTCGGTGTTCGAGGGGAAACCGGTGGCGGTGCGTTATCGTTACGTGGTTCCCGGTGTGGCGGAGAACGACAAAGCCAAGTTCGCTTCCCCTACGGGAGTCGCCGTGGTGGATGAAGTTTCCGTTCGGCCGGAAGTGACGGTGAAGATCGAGAAAACCGACAAGGGCTGGCGACTCACGGCCCGAATCCCCTGGACGAGTCTGGGCTTGGCCAAAGCTCCCGCAGGCGAGCTGCGGGGGGACATCGGCGTCACGCTGGCGGATGCGGCGGGCACGCGCACAGTGGCGCGGTATTATTATTTCGATGCACACAGCCAAGTGGTCTCCGATATTCCGTCCGAGGTGCGGGTGAATCCCTCCGCCTGGGGCATCCTTTCGTTCTGAACCTGTTCGTTGCCGTTTTAATATCATGAAAAAATCAATCGTCATCACTCTCGCAGCTTTGTGTCTGGGCGTCTCGGCCGGCTTTGCGCAAACGCCGTCGCTCCTTATTGGGAAAGACCGGCTCAACGGCGGCTTCGAGTCGGAAACCCTGAAGCCGTGGTTCGGCCAGTCCGATGCGCCGGGCCCCAAGATCGAAACCACGGCCGGTCTGGTGAAGGAGGGCAAACAAAGCGCGCGAATCCAGCTAGCCGGCAGTTCGGATCGCCGCGTGACGGCGCGGTTGTTTCAAACTGTGAACAAGGTGAATCCGGCCTCGGGCAATCACTTCGTGCTGAAGTTTGATGTGACGGCGGTGAAGGACAGTCCGCTTCCGGCGATCGTGGCTGAGGTTGTCCTTTTTGAGAACGGTGCGGTGCTCAAGACGCTGCCTTTGCGAGGAGAGAAATATGAAGGTGCGGATTGGCGGACGGTGGAACTTCCGACGGCTGACGAAATCCCCGCCGCGTGGACGGGAGGGCAGGTTCAGGTGCGCATTCTCTTCTTCGTGGACCGGGGCACCGACGGAATCACCTACGAACTGCTGCTCGATAACGTCGAGCTGGTCCAGTCGCGCCTGTAAGCGGTGCGAGTCCGCGTCCGTTGTCGTTTCGCTCATTTTTTCGTGGTCTCATGAATTACTCCCGTCCGTTGGTGAATTTGGTTTTCAGCTTCTGCTTATTGGCGGTGGTGGCGATTCCGGTGCATGCGTTGGACTTGTCGGGAGGGCTTATGCGGGCCGTGCCGGTTCCGCAGGCCGGCGCGCCGGTGATTGATGGCGATCTGAAGGACTGGGATCTTTCCGCGGTGGAGGATGTGTGGATCGCCGATGAGACGGCGGATCGTTTCAGGGCATCCATCGCGGCGATGTATGATGACGAAGGCCTTTATCTCGCGGCGAAAGTGCGTTTGCCGGGACGCCCCTTGCGCAATCCGCATTCGCCGGTGGACTCATTTTGGATCGGCGACTGTTTGCAGTTCCGCTTCGTGACCGATCCTCGTATCGGCTACCCGGCGAGTCCGGCTGCTTTGGCCGGGAGTCCGCAGGTGATTCATCTATCGGCCTGGAAAGACACGCTCGGTGGACGCGATTACATTAAAATTCAAAAGGGGATTAAGTTCGACCAAGGAGAGTCGGTGAATCCCGCCGGATCGGCAGTGGTGATCCGTGAAGGAGCGGACGACTATGTCATGGAAATTCGGATACCGTGGAGCGCGCTCGGCGCTATTAACGGGAAGAACCCATTCGGCCCCGGCGGCAAGATGACGTTTGTCGCCGAGGTGCTTTGGGATCACACGACGTTGCGCACCGCCGCCATCTATCGCCAACCGCCCGGAGTGTTTGCGTTTAAGAACTCAGTGGAATGGGGACAGCTGGAGTTCTCTCCTGCGGGCAAGCTGGCACCGCGGCACGAGGGAATGGATGCGCATTTGAAACGTCTTGCCGCTACCAAGGCGGAGAGCGGCGGCGTGCCGATCAAGCTGACGTTGGAAAAACCGGCGAAGGTTTCGCTGAACATTGTGGATGCGTCGGGCGCGGTGCTGCGGGAGATCACGGGCGGGGAACTGCGTGCGGCCGGCGAGCAGGTGTGGCGTTGGGATGGGCTCGACCAGTGGGGCGAGCCGCTGGCTCCCGGCAGCTATCGCTGGGCGGCTTATTTGTCGCCGGGGTTGAAGGCGAAGTGGATGGGCTCCGTCGGCAGTTCGGGGAACCCGCCTTATCCGACCGAGGATGGCAGGGGCGGTTGGGGCGCGGATCATGGCGATCCGGTGGACGTGGCCGCCGATGAGAGCGGACTTTATTTTCTGTGGATGCTGGCGGAGGAAGGCGCGGCCTTGGTG
Organism: Opitutaceae bacterium; assembly: GCA_041671745.1. Taxonomy (GTDB): domain Bacteria; phylum Verrucomicrobiota; class Verrucomicrobiia; order Opitutales; family Opitutaceae; genus Rariglobus. The sequence continues at coordinate 192,642 of JBAZBC010000005.1, forward strand.
AAGACCGATTTCGCAGGCAACGTGATCTGGCGGCGGACGCCGTTTGTGGGTGGTGGATTCGGGCCGTTTCATCACGTCGCGACGAATGGCCGGCATGTGTTTTTCACGTTTGGGATGAAACCGACGTTGCTGGGGCGTATGGACGCGGAAAGCGGCAAGTTGCTCACGTGGCCGGATGGCACCACCTTGCTGCCGCTGTCGGATGCCGAGCCGCTCCAGGGACCGGCGGGGGCGTTTCCCTTCGCGCCGGCTTCGGCGGGCGGACTGGCGGCCAGTGAGCGGGAGGTGTTTGCCTCCGTTCCGTCCGAGAATCGTATCCGTGTTTTGGATGCGGAAACCGGAAGCGAGATCCGGTTTATCGACATGCCGGCACCCCGGGGTGTCGCGCTGGATGGAAAGGGCGATCTTTATGCGATCTCGGCACCGTCGGAAGCGAAGGCATCGGTATTGCGATTCACAGGGACTGAGGGTGTTCCACGTGTCGTTGTAGATGACGGTTTGGTTTCACCGTGGGATGTGGCGGTTGACGCTGCGGGAGCTATTCACGTGACGGATGCGGGGGGCAGCCAGCAAGTGAAGGTGTTCGCCGCCACGGGTGAGCCGGTGCGCGTGCTCGGCAAGGAAGGCGGTCGGTCGTGGGCGGGGAAATATGACACGGAGAGTTTCCGGAATCCGTCGGGTATCAGCGCCGATCCGAGGGGCGGGATATTGGTTGCGGAATCTTCACTGCCGAAGCCGATCTCGCGGTTTGACGCACGTGACGGAAAATTGATTCAGCGATGGTTTGGCGGCACAGCGTATGCGCCGACGAACATTCCAGATCCCGAGGATCCGCGGGTGAATTACTATTCGTTGTCATCGGACCCGAAGATGCTTTCGGGCGGAGGCTTTGCGCGGGCACGGATTCCTGAGGCGGGCGGCACCGGTTTCCCCGATGCATATTGGAATCTTCCTTATGCGGGATTTCCGGCGGCGGGTGTGTTACTCGATACGATGAGCGTGCCGGAGATTACGGTGGCTGATAATGGCCGGAAATACCTGATCTGTGACATCAGCTCGGTCACCCAGTCTCACGGTATTGCCGAGATCCGGGGCGACGAGATCGTGCCGGTGGCTCATGCGCGTGTCGCTCTCAAGCAATCGGATCGGCGTGCGATCGAGTTCTGGCGGGATGTAAATGGAGACGGTCAGATTCAGGAGGCTGAACTGACGCGCCTGGATTCGATCAAGGGTGAACCACTGGTCGAAATCGCCACGACGGCGGGCTCCATGTGGATGGCACCCAGCGGGGATTTGTTTTTCACGACGCAGGCGAACCGGATTCTCAAGGTTCCGTCGTTGGAATTTTCGGAGGGTGGCGTGCCGCGATGGGATTTGGCCGGGGCGTTCTATGTCGTGCCTTCGGTGCTGTCGCGCGCAGGCGGGCGGATGCCGACGAACTGGCGCGAGGGATTGCTCGGTATCCGAACGGACACTGCGGGGAATCTTTACACGTGCTTCAATACGGTCGTCCCTTACGCAACGGAGGCGCTGACCCGCTCCATGCAAGAAGGCATCGGACACACCTCCCGGTCCAATGCCGTGAAATTTGCGAAGTTTGATCCGCAGGGGCGCTTGCTGTGGACCGCCGGCCGCAAGTCGCGCGGAGCCGCCAAGCCGGGCGAGATGTATCATTTCTGGGTGCTGGCCGGGCTCGTGAATGATCGCTACGTGGCGGGCGGAAGCGAATGGGGGCAGATTTATTTCTACACGCATGACGGCTTTTTTGTGGATGCGTTGATGAGCGATCCTTCGCTGGGCGGAGAGGCCGGACCTTATACGTTCGGAGGGGAAACGTTTTCGGGACGCGTTCACTATTTTCCGAAGCAGGATGAAGTGTGGGCTTACTCGGTGGGGCGTGCCTACAAAATCGAAGGATTCAAAAACGGAATCGTCGAAGGCGAGAAACGTCTGACGGGCTCCGTTGTGCTGGATCGTATCTACACGCGAGAGCAGGCGGTGGAGGAAAAGGCACCTCTGCGGATCGTTGCACGCGGTTCGGACGTTGTGGTTCCGGCGCGCGAGCTTCAGCGCAACGGAGCGCGGCTGGCTACGGTCGAGCTGAGTTATGATGCGCAGCGTTTGTATGCGCGATTTGCGGTGGAGCAGCCGGCTCCGTTCCGCAACGGAGCGGACGCTTTGGCCACGGCATTCAAGGGCGGAGATAGCGTGGCGCTTCGTCTCGGACCTTCCGGACGGCGCGAACAGCCGGTGCTCGGAGACGTGCGCCTGTTGGCTACAAAAATTCAGGGTAAGCCCGTGCTGATTGCTTACAAGGCGATCACAAAAGGGCCGAAGAAAGCGGAGCGCTATTTCACTCCGGCGGCCGGCGAAGCGTTGTTTGAGTATGTCGGGGAAGTGCCGGGCGCGGAACTTTCGATCAAGCAAAGTAACGCCGGTTATGTTGCCGAGTTTTCCGTGCCCCTGGCATTCCTCGAATTTCCGTGGAGGCAGGGCGGCTTGATCGCGGCCGAGGCAGAAGTGTTAGTGGCCGGTCAGGGCGCGCGCGGTTTGCAGGCCATGTCGCGCAACTACCTCTTCAGCCCGATGAACTCGCAGACATCCATGGTTGATGACGTCGTGACCGAGACGAGGTTGTATCCTCAATTCTGGGGAGAAGCACACATCGATTGATGATTCTGGCACTGCATGAAGGAGAGATCCTGCCCACTCCCGCATGTAGTTGGTTTGCATGGATCCCATCCCTGTCTTGTTGCTTGGAGCGTGGTTGCCTTCACCAATGCCAACGGCGCAACCTGCCCTTTTGCGGCGGTTTTTAGCGATTATATCGCACGGCTGTGCCGTGCATAGGTGCCAGCCTCTCCGTCAAATATCCTTTCGGTCGTTGTCTTTTTCTAGTTCTAGCGGCCTCCGGAATGCGCATCAACCGGCATTGATGCACTGATCGCAGCTGCCCGGTCTTCCAGTCGTGTTCATCGAAGCGGAAATCGCCCGATAACTCAGGCTTGAGTGATTGTAGAGCTTTGAGGACACGCTCCGAATCATCTGTCTTCACCCGAGGAAGACAGGGGATGAAAAGCCATGAGAATGCGATCGTAAACCTGGTGCCAAGCGTCACAACACCCATCTGAAACCAAGCATTATTTGTAGCGCGTCCTGACGGGTTATGTTCACCGAATTGCTTTCATGAATCCCCGTGGCGTTTTGTAAGTATCTTCCAAATACCCTGTCAGCGATGCACGAAAAATAGGGTTCTATTTTGTTTGTAGCCGGGGGACGCCGCTCAGGGCGGGGAAATGCGGCCATTTCTCCGTTATGATCAGAATAAAGCAACCGGCAGGAGATAAACTGCCGACCGGTCCCTAAGATAGATTTTCATTTTCGGGTGGTATTATTCGCCAAGGGCGAGCGAAAACAGGTCAAAACGACACTAGGCAACCCAACTCCTTGCCAACTTGTATCTCCCGCAGGGCTTTTTGCGTCCATTCGGAGGCTGTCACGCCGTAGCTTTAGCGAAGGCGGATCCTGGCAAGCTTGCGGGTTTCCTCCTGCGCCCAAGGCTTCGGGACAACAAGACGACTTGGCGAGCCACCAGCTCGATCCACGGTCGTCGTCCGCAGGGATTTTTGTGCCCGCGCAAAGAATGTCCCGCCGTAGCGCTCGGCGCGAAGGCAGACCTTGGCACTCTACTCCCTGACGCTTCTGATGCGGTCAGGCACCGCTCATGCTCCGCCAGAACCCCATGCCATCCACCTACGTTTACATCCTGCCAGCGTAAACCACCCCGACCGCCATTACACGGGCGTCACGACTGACGTGAAGGCACGCCTGATCAAGCATAACCATCGCGAAGTTCCGTCGACCAAAGACCTCGCCCCTTGGTCACTCGAAACAACCGTTGCCTTCCGTGATGCAACAAAGCCGCCGCCTTCGAATGCTACTTGAAGTCCGGTTCCGGCCGCGCCTTCGCAAGTCGTCATTTCTAGCCGAATTGATTATCCCTGTCTTTGACCTTGCCCGTCTCGCCCGGTGCGTTGCACTCAACCTTTCTTTTCATGGCTGAACCCACCGTCCTCCCCAACGCCGACCACGTCCTTCGCATCGTCCAGGAACTTGGCGGCACCGTCAAAGTCCACCAAGTCGCCACGACCGCCCAGCTCCTCAAGGACGGTGCCACCGTCCCGTTCATCGCCCGCTACCGCAAGGAGATGACCGGCGAACTCGACGAGGTCCAAATCACGACCATCCGCGACCGCCTCGAGCAACTCGCCGCCCTCGACGAGCGTCGCGCGTCCATCCTCGCCTCCCTCAAGGAGCGCAACCTTCTCACCCCCGCCCTCGACAACCAGATCGCCCTCGCCGACACCCTCACCCGCCTCGAGGACATCTACCTCCCCTTCCGCCCCAAGAAGCGCACCCGTGCCACCATCGCCAAGGAGAAGGGCCTCGAACCCCTCGCCGAACAGATCTGGTCGCAAGACCCCGCCATCGATCTCACCGCCGCCGCGCTGGCGTATGTCGGTCGCGAATACACCGCCGACGATGGCAAATCCCCGCCCACCCCCGCCCAAAAAGTCGCCACGCCCGAGGAAGCCTTCGCCGGTGCCCGCGACATCCTCGCCGAACGCGTAAGCGACGATGCCGCCGCCCGCGAGAAACTCCGCATCATCTACCGTGAATCCGCCACGATCACATCCAAAGTGATCCCCGGCAAAGAGGTCGAAGGTGCCAAATTCAAAGACTACTTCGAGTGGTCGGAACCGCTCTCCAAGTGCCCATCACACCGCCTGCTCGCCATGCGCCGCGGCGAAAAAGAGCTGTTCCTCATGATGCGAATCACGGTGGACGAAGCCCACTCGCTCGCCGAGTTGGAACGCCTCGTCATCAAGAACACCGCACCCGTCGCCACCGCACAGTTGCGCCTCATGCTGACCGACGCGCTCAAGCGCCTCCTCGCCCCCGCGATGGAGACCGAGTTCCGCCTCGATTCCAAAAAACAGGCCGACGTGGCCGCCATCAAGGTCTTCACCGAAAACGTCCGCGAACTCCTCCTCGCCGCCCCCCTCGGCCAACGCGCCGTGCTGGCGCTCGACCCCGGCTTCCGCACCGGCTGCAAGACCGTCATCCTGGATCGCCAGGGCAAGCTCCTCCACAACGACGTCGTCTACCCCGACCGCCACGAGGTCGAAGCCGCCGAGAAGATCAAAGGGTTTATCGAGTTCTTCAAAATCGAGGCCATCGCCATCGGCAACGGCACCGCCGGCCGCGAAACCGAGGCCTTCATCCGCGGACTCAAGCTCCCCGCCTCCATCTCCGTCGTGATGGTCAACGAATCCGGCGCGTCGATCTACTCCGCCAGCGAAGTCGCCCGCGAAGAGTTCCCCGACCACGATCTCACCGTGCGCGGCGCCGTCTCCATCGGCCGCCGCCTCATGGACCCGCTCGCCGAACTCGTGAAACTCGACCCCAAGTCCATCGGCGTCGGCCAATACCAGCACGACGTCGACCAGAACGCGTTGAAGCGCTCCCTCGACGACACCGTAGTCAGTTGCGTGAACGGCGTGGGCGTCGAACTCAACACTGCCTCGAAGCAACTCCTCGCGCAGGTCTCCGGACTCAACTCCCGCAGTGCCGCCGCCATCGTCGCCCGCCGCAACGACAAGGGTGCCTTCAAGGCTCGCGCCGACCTCCTCGAAGTCACTGGACTCGGCCCCAAAGCCTACGAACAGGCCGCCGGATTCCTGCGCATCCGCGACGCCGTGCATCCGCTCGACTCCTCGGCGGTTCACCCCGAGCGCTACGCCCTCGTCGAAAAAATGGCCGTCGACCTCGGTTGCACCGTGCCCGACCTCCTGCGCGACGAAAAACTCCGCAAGAAGATCAATCTCCAGAACTACGTCACCGACACGGTTGGTTTGCCCACGTTGACCGACATCATGGCCGAACTCGCCAAACCCGGCCGCGACCCGCGTCAGAAGTTCGAAGCCTTCAGCTTCCAGGAAGGCGTCAACAAACCCGAAGACCTGAAGCCCGGCATGAAGCTCCCCGGCCTGGTGACCAACGTCACCGCGTTCGGCGCGTTCGTGGACATTGGCGTGCACCAGGATGGCCTCGTTCACGTCAGCCAGCTCGCCGACAGTTTCGTCAAAGACCCCGCCGCCATCGTGAAGCCCGGCCAAAAAGTCAGCGTGACCGTGACCGAAGTCGATCTCACGCGCGGACGCATCGCGCTCTCGATGCGCAGCGCACCGCAGTTGGGCACCAAGACCGGCCAAGCCGGCCCCCGCACGTCGCCCGGTGTAGGCCCGACCGGTGGTCGGGCTACTCCCGCCGCACCGGCGCCCCGTCCACAACAGACGCTCACCAACGACTGGTTCGCCGCCGCCCTGAACAAGAAGCGCTAAACCTCGCCCAGTTTACGCGGCCGCCCCATCCGGATCGATTGAGGTAAGACACTGGGTCCATCGACCCAGGTCCCCTCGATCAGCATCCGGATCGGATGCCCGGGAATTCCGCGCTCATTGCGTTGCAGCATGCCCGCAAGCATGTCGACCGCCGTGGCACCAATCACCGGAGAGTTCTCGTCAATACGGGCAAATCGCTCCCGCTTCAGGGAATCACCGCACAACGCAAAAGCGACATCATCGGGCACTCTGATCCCGGCGGCTTGAGCGGCCTCGGGCACCAACGGATCAATCGCCACGACCGCGTCGGGACGGTTCTTTTTAAGCCAAGTCCCCACCACTTCGCGTCGGGGCGGTCCTTCAATGAGCAAGGGTTCGATCCGTTCGCGCTTGGGCAACAATTGCTGTTCCACCAAATAGGCGGCCAACCAATGTTTTTGCACCCGATCATTGGTGACTGCGCTCACCGCAAAGCCGATCCGAGCATAGCCAAGCTCTTTCAAGCGCCTCATCGCCGTCAACACCGACTGATAGTGATGGTTGCAGACCGAGTGAAAACGAGGACGTGCCAGCGTGTAGCCGAAAGAAACCACAGAAAACCGGGACCAATCCAACCCCAGCGCCATTCCGGTATCCGGCTGCGGAGGAAACAACAGCCCCTCGATGGATCGCGCCCGCAAAATCTCGGTCATCCGCTTTTGCGTCATGTCCGGCGCGCCAAGCCACAACTTCTCAAGTTTGTATCCCAGTTGTTTTGCACGATCCAAGGCACCCGCGAAATAGGCTTCGAAAGCCGGAACCGCCCTCAATTCGTGCCCCTCCGGAATGCTATCCACCCATCCCAAAGTTCCATGGTAGGCACCCAGCCGCCCATAATGCCGGTAGGCATGAAATGCCCTGAGCACCGGATCGGGACGGTAGTCCAGTGCACTGGCGATGGCTTTTATGCGAGAGCGAGTGGACTCCGGGATACTGGCGTGATCCCGCAGGGCAAGTGACACCGTCATGGTGCTTACCCCGGCCTTTTCGGCGACGGCTCGCATCGTGGGACGCTTGAAGGCTGGCATGTTACTTTATTTGTAAAGCCACCACCCACTTGTTCAACATCAATGATCTTAGATAAGTCTTCCGGCGTGAATATGCTCCCCACCCCAAAACTGTCTTCATTATCGCCGCTCTTAAAGCGCCTTCCCAGGCAACTGTCGTTGCTTGTTTTAACCGCCGGCCTGCTGTCGGCACTCTCCGCCTCCGCTCAAACCGTGGTCACTATTTCCAACTCCGGATTCGAAAATGCCGGCACTGCGGGGCAGACCTTCGAATACTCACTCACTGCGGATTGGAATTTCCAGACCACGAACAGCTCCACCTTCCGCTGGATCGACAAAGATGTTTCGGGAAGAACCGCCAGCGATGTCCACTCGGGAAGCCGGGCCTATCGTATCACTTCACCAAATACGGGCGGCCAAGCCTACATCCAGCAAAACAGCGCCGCCCGTTTTGCGGTGAATGTCGGCGAAACCTATACCGTCAGCCTGTGGGCCAAAGGACTGAACCTCGATTTGGCCTATGACAGCATCAAGATCTCGATCGAATGGTGGAACGCCGCCGGCAACGGCGTCGTCAGCACCTGGAACTCCCCGGTGTTATCTCTTTCGGCCAATGACGCCTGGGAACAGCTTTCGGTATCCAGCACGGCGGCTCCCGCCGGTGCAGCCACCGGCAAAATCCTGATTTTCTTTGTGCATGGAGCGTCAAGCGCGGTGGTCAGCCCTGCAATCACGCTGGACGACATATCCGTTTTTTCGACCGCCAGCATACCGGAAGTCTCCTCATTCGGCTTGATAACTGCCGCAGTCACTTTGGTTGCGGTTGGCGTGATTCGCCGCAGAAAGATCCGGCAGGAACGCTGATCGGCGTCCCGTCGCATTAATCGCCATGTCTCGACTCTCCGCCAATTGCCCGAGGGACGTCTTCGGCAAGTCCAAAGGCTTTACCCTCGTCGAACTGCTCACGACAATCGCGATCATCGGCATCCTGGCGGCCATCCTCTTCGTAGGCATAGGACGCATGGTTACGACCAGCCGAACCGCCACCTGCCTGTCCAACCTGAGGCAAATCGGCCTGGCTTCCCTGCAATACGCTGCGGACCACAAGAATGCCACGCCCGGTTATTCGTGGTTCTATCCCTACATGGAAGCCAACGCCGCCACTCGCGGAACGCTGGCACCTTATCTGAATGCTCCCGCCCGCTGGACTGACTATGCCCCGTCCGTTCTCACCTGTCCGGGAATGCAAAGTCAGTTCCCTTCAAACTTACAGGGCGCGAACACCTACACCATCAATGGCTACTGCACGAGTCTGACGGAATTGGGCGATCCCATGCCACTGACGACCGGTTCCGGCCAACCGCGCACGTTGCGTATTTCCGACTCCATCGCACCGGGGCGTCAGATGCTTTTCATCGACGGGCTGGCGCAAACCCAAAATTCCAGCACCGAGAAGTGGTCCTATCTCAGCACCGCCTTCAGTAGTAACGCGGCCACCTACGGACGCTTTGTTCACAATGACATGAGCAATGCCGTTTTTCTCGACGGCCATTGCACGAGCATTCCCCACGCACAGCTCCTCGCCTACTCTGCCACCGCTACGTTCTGGACCGGACGATAAGCCATCGCGCCCCCCCTTGCCCACAATCTCAGGGCCAACTCATCCCATCCACCACCGGACAGGACTGTTCCCTGCACTGTCTGCATACCTGCTTCATGAAACACTTTTTCGCCGCGACCATAGCCCTTTTGTGTGCCGCCACCTGCACTTGCACGGCTACACCAACATCCACCATCTCGATTGGAGAATGGACCATCGGACCGGTCGCCGAGGGACAACGCATCGACGCCAAGATCACCGCCCTGGAGAACGATCTGCTGCGAGTGACCTACCACACCCCGGATCGTCAACCGGTTCAGCTCATCGCGCCGAGACCCATCAAGCTGCCCGATGACATCAAGACACTCCATCTGTGGTTTGCCCGCGTGCAGGGAGACTTCACCCTGCAATTCGACATCCTCGACGCGGCCGGAGAGCACCACACGTTAAAGGTAAAAACCAGTCGCCTGCCCCACGGTGCCCCCGTGGGATGGGTGCAAAGTCGTGCGCGTGAATGGTCCATGTGGAATCAGGCGGAATCGTGGCGCTTCAACGTGCCGGCCAGTGTCGATGAACGCTCCCTGCCCGAATTCCGAGCAGCCACCGAGTCGCTGGTCTGGCCACGCCCCTTGTCTCTCGCAGGCATCACGATCACCCCGGCCAACACCCCCGGATATGACGCATTGGGCGCCGGTGCGGACGTGAAAGCAGGCAACGGCAGTCTGCTGATCGGAGAGCTTGGCATTCACAATCTGAACCGTCTGGACTCCGACTGGACCTGGGACTTCGCCGGCAGATCCCGCTGGGGTCGGGATGATAACCCGCGCCTGTTTCTCGACGACCTGACCCTCGCCGAGGGCCGCATCCGCTACGAAGTGGTAATCCGTCGCGGCTACCAAGGCCCGGTCGTCTGGCTCAAACGCGGCGACGGTATCGTCGACCGAAGCCAGCCCGAACGCCTGTTTGCACAACAGATCACATTGCCCGAGTTACCCGCCGGTCGCTATTTTGTGGATACAAAGACCTGGAACGCCAAGGGAACGTTCGACGACGAGCGCCAACTCCTCGAATTGCGGGTTAACCAAAACAAGCATGTCCCCGCGCCGGTCCTGCAAACGGGCGAAGAGGACTTCCACTGGTCGAGCAACCAGCCAAACAACGTCTTTCCCCAAACCGGCACCGAAGCCACCGTGCGTATCGATCTTTCACCTTCGCTGAGGTCTCAAATCTCGAAGGATGCCTATGTGCACGTGCAAATCGTGGACTACCAAAACCAGCAGATTCTCCGGGAAAACTTCCCCTTGCAGGACGAGGTGCTCGTCAAAATCCCCGTTGAGCCCGGCATGGAGTATTTCGCGACCGCGCGGCTTTTGAATGCCGGCCACACCCTGGACCGCGCCCACCTGCACTTCGGCGTTGAAAGCAAACCCGAGCCGGTCGTCACCGGCAAGGTTCCGGACGAAGTTCCCGACCGCGACACCTCGTTCATCGGCAACATCCACTACAACGCCGAGTATTGGGTCGGCGACCGTCCTTCGCGGGTTTTCCCGTGGATCACGGACACCGACTCGGAAGCCTACGAACTCTTCCTCCAACAAGCCGCCCGCGCCGGAGCCAAAAGCGTCAGCATCGGAGACCTTTGGGGAAATCACGAGATGCTGCCCGGAGTCTATCAATGGCACGAACTGGATCGCCGCATCGCCCGGGCCAGTCACTACGGACTCAAAACCTTTCTCGCCTACACGGCGGACGGTGGTGCCGGGCGCAAGTTCACCTTCCCGCTCTGGCTGGATGCCGCGCAGCGGTTGGATCAAACCGGAGACGCCCCGTCCGACACCTTCGGCCCGTCATGGTGGGACCCCGCGATGCGTGAAGGCAGTCTTCGCTACTATCGGCGACTGGTGGCCCACGTCCGGGAAAACCCCAACGTCATTGGGTATCGGATCAGCAACTACGAGCTCTCGGGCAAGACCTCCGGATGGGGCGTGGATCCTTTCCGTTTGGACTACTCGGCTCCCGCCCGTGAGGAATTCGCACGCTGGATCACCGGGAGAAAAGCAACCGCCGCGACCGACGACCTGCGAATGGGCACACTCTTCAACCTGCCGGGAGTCATGGAAAATCAACTGCCCGGTCCGGACATGTCATCCGCCTTCCACAATTTTGTGGATTTCAACACCTATAGTCAGCACACGCGGCTCGCGGACTTTTTTGCCGCCATCCGCTCGCTGGACCCCAAGCGACAGATTCAGGTCGATCAAAAACCTTTTCCCTACGCCATCGAGCGCAGCATTCCGCTGCTCCGTGACGGCGGCGTGTTGAAAAACGAAGACTCCCCCACCTTCAACGCGGCCATGCTCCGGAGCATGGCGGTGCAGGCGGGCGTGCCCTACGCGGAAGAGTTGCATAACCACATGCCGACATCGCGCTCCATCGCGGACGCGACCAATTTCTGGCACTCCTATTTGTCCGACCACCTCTTTTGGCTGATCCGCTGGCACACCGGCATGATCGTTAAAACCGAACCCGCTCCACCCAAGGGAGGCGGCTTCAGTCAAAGCACCTCGGAGGCCATGCTGGACTACCTAAACAGCTCCATCCCGGCCTGGCAGGAGTGGATTCGCGCGAAGGAATACCAGCCCGAGGTGCTCGTCTTTGGCAGCCGGGTTCACGCCCTGCTCGGGAACTGGCGCACGGGCGGCGACTACGACATCGAGGGTCTTCGCGCATTTTCGGCACTGTTCGAATGGCATCAGGTCCCGCCGCACTTTGCCGACGAATACACCGAGTGGGTTAAGCTGGATCGCTTCAAAACGATCTTCGTTTGCGGAGAAATCATGCCGCTGCATTCCATGGAACGCCTCGTCGACCACGCCCGTGACGGCGGCAAATTGGTTCTCGTGGGCAACCCCGGAAGATACTGCCCCGAAAAACCTCACGAACGCGATGTGCTGCGCCACATGCTGGACGGCGTGCCGGGAGCCCAGGTGCGAGAAATAGCCGAGCCAAGCCGACAGCCCGCCTCCGGCATCCCGGAGTGGCAGGCCGCCTTCGCCTTCCCCGAAAACGAACTGGAAGCGATCCTGACTTGGGCCGGCGTGAGCCGGCGGGTCTCCGTCGCCGCCGGAGCGCAAACCGGCTCAACTACCGACACCCGCTTCGAGTGCCAGTTGCGCACATCCGCCGACGGCACCCGGGTGTATCTCGCGATCATGCGCAAATGGACAGGCAACTATCACGAGAACATCGAATTCGAGGGCGCGTTGGGAAAAAAATACGGACGCGCTCCGGCGACGGTGCAAATCAACGGACTACCCGACGGCGCGTGGCATTTGGAAAAATTCCATCGCGAGCGCAAGGAGCTGGGCACTCTCGTCGCCCGCAACCACGCCTTGGCGTTCGACACCGAACCCTCCCTCGCCGGCGAGGTTCAGTTGTTCCGCCTGACGAAGCTGGAGCCGCCCGCCGTCCAGCCCACCGAACGATGAACCATTATCCCGAGGCCGCCATGGCAACGGCGAGGCCCGGCGGGCCGGATAGCAGTGCCGACTCGCCCCGCCACGAAACCATCGTCCATTCGCTCGAAACGCTCCTGTGCCGACGCCGACAGGCAGCCAAACACCACCTCGCCCGCCACAAGGCCGCCCTGCTGGCCGAGCCGGCGGCACTGTCGGACAACCAGCAACAAGAGCGCCATCGGCTCGCCGCACTGCTCGGCTGGCCTCTCATCGATATTCGCGAACATGCGGAAGGGGCCGCCCTTTCGATCCGTCCTGGACCCGGCGTTGCGTGGGCTCACGTCAGTCAGATAGACTTCGAGGTGGCCGACGGATTTCATTCCTACGCGCTCGTTTTTCTTCCGCAGGAAGAGGCCGGCTCGGCGGAACTCAAGCCGTTGCTGGTGGTGCAGCACGGCGGCTGGGGCACACCGGAAGTCGTTGCAGGCCTGTCCGGACCGGACAACTACAACGGTGTGGTTCGCCAAGCCGTGGATCGCGGATGGATCGTGGTGCTGCCTCAACTGCTGACATGGCAGGAAAAGGTCCGCCCCGTTATCTCCCAATCCCGCATCGACCTCGACCTCAAGCAGCTGGGCGGCTCCAGGGTCGCCTTGGACCTGCGGATATTGCAACGCGCGGCCGAAATCGCGACCGATCACTTCCCGGTTGATCCGGACAGGTGGAGCATTGCCGGACTGTCCTACGGCGGGTTCTATGCGTTGCTTGCCGGAGCCCTCGATCTCCGGTTCCGGGCCGTCTTGAGCTCCTGCTACGTCAACGACCGTTTCCGCTACAACTGGACAGACTGGGTGTGGTCGGACAGCGCGCGCTGGATCGACGATGCCATGCTCGCGCTCTTGATCCACCCCCGGCCCCTTTGGGTCGAGGCAGGAACCAAGGATGAAATTTTCGATATCAAGACTGCTCGCCCGGTGCTCGGCGAGATCGCCGCGCTTTACGAAACGCTCGGCTGCGGTTCACGCGCCGTCGCCCGCGAATTCCCGGGAACGCATGAATTCTGTCCGGATTTCGCGGGGCTGGACTTTCTCCGATGCAAGACATCCGTCTGAATTCGATACCCGCAACCGCGGCATCCTCCGAACCCTCAAGATCGCCCTCATCGGCGATTCGACTGGCCGCGACTACCAGCGACTTCCGACAAACGCGGGGGGGGCAGCTCCTGCGGAGCTCCTCTCTCCCGGCACAATGGTGATCAACGAAGCTTGACCGCGAAGCCGACGAGACTGACCCCCTGCTGCCCTCGTAATAGTCACAGAGATTCTCTTACCCATTTTTTATGCCCAACCCCCTCTGCTTCATTTACTTGGTATTATTTTTACCCATGCTTCCGCTTCAATCAGCCCCTTCCGCAGCGTGGGACGACCTGCCCGCCCACCCTTACCTGTTCGCCCGCCCGGCCGACTGGGACCAACTCCGGCAACGCATCACCGCCGATCCCGTTTCCGCCCGGCTGTTCGCCACTATTCGCGCCAACGCCGATGCGTTGCTCGAAATACCTCCCGTGGCACTGGTTAAAGAAGGCCGGCGCCTGCTTCTCCCCATTCGCTCGTCGCAGGGCCGCATATTCATTTTGGCGATGACCGCCCGTTTGACGGAAGACCCCCGCTACGCACGTCGTGCCATCGATGAGATGCTCCATCTCGCCGCCGCGCCAGACTTGAATCCGTCACATTTTCTGGATACGGCCGAAGCCGCTCTTGCGCTGGGCACGGGTTACGACTGGCTCCACGAGAATCTCACTCCGGCCGAGAGGACGCTCATCGAGGACGCGATCATCAGCAAAGCCCTGATTCCTTCCTTTGCCACCCCCGACGGCAAGCCCCTTTGGTGGATTACGGGGCACAACAACTGGAATCAAGTCTGCCACGGAGGTCTTACCGCCGGCGCTGTTGCCATCGCCAAGCGCGACCCGGAACTCGCTCGCCGCGTCGTTGATCGTGCCATCGCCAACCTGCACCACTCCGCCGCCGCCTACGGGCCTGACGGAAGTTATCCTGAAGGCCCTTCGTATTGGGGCTACGGCACCACGTTCCATGTTCTCTTGATCGAAGCGCTGCGCACCGCGCTCGGCACCACCGCCGCATTGGATGCGTTTCCAGGCTTCCTCGCCAGCGCCGACTATATCCAGCAGGTCACCACACCGACCGGACGCTTCTATGCCTATAGCGATAACACCGACGAACGCCAGATTAACCCGGTCCTGTTCTGGTTCGCCCGCCGTCTGGGTCGACCGGATCTCACTCGCACCGATATCGGTCTTCTGTTAGACGGTGCTTCCGCCCGCGTAGGCACCGAAAGTGACCGCTTCCTTCCGTTTGCCCTACTATGGAACCACCCGACGTTACCCGTCAAAACCGGGACAGCTCCGCTCAACTGGTTCAGCCGCGGACTCAATCCCCTGGGCGTCCACCGCTCGGCATGGGATGATCCTCACGCCGTTTATCTCGCCCTCAAGGGTGGCTCGCCCTCCGTCAGCCACGGACACATGGACGTCGGCTCGTTCCTGATCGAAGCCGATGGCGTCACCTGGGCCGTCGACACCGGCAAGGATAACTACAACTCGATCGAATCCGCCGGAATCGATCTGTGGTCCCACGAACAGGACTCGCAACGCTGGCAGGTTTTCCGTGACGGACCGGAGAGCCACAATATCATCCGTTTCGACGACGGCCCGCAAATCGCGAACGCCTCCGCCAAGCCCAACGGTTTCCGCTCAGACGGCGAAGCCCCCTTTACCCGGTTCGAACTCACCCCGCTCTACGCTGGCCAGGTTGCCTCCGTCCACCGCGGCGCCAGCCTGCGCGCCGACCGCCGCATCGTGTTGCAGGACGAATGGACCGCCCTGCCCGACAAATCCGTGGAGGTCGCCTGGCAATGGCTCACTCGCGCCGACGCAACCGTGAACGGCACCACGCTTGCACTCCGTCAAGACAGCGGAAGCCTTCATATTCGCGTGCTCGAACCAGTTGACGCCCGAATCGAGGTTGTGGATGTCTCCGCGCCCCACGCGAGCTACGACGCGCCCAACCCCGGGCTCAAAAGCATCGTCGTTCATACTCGCACAAAGGCGGGCGCAAGCGGGCGTATCATTATTTTGGTTACACCTGGCACAATCAGCCCTGACTTGCCCGCGCCCGAAATTCGCAGCCTCTCCGAATGGTGAGACCGCTCCTCTTCAACCCCGCCCAATGCCGCCGCCACGCCCGCCCCCTGGGGTCGCTTACCGCGCCCGGGGAGTGACCTCCTCGGGTGCGGCAAAGTCCTCCGTCATGTCGTAGGGTAGCCGCCACACGCGCGTCCCGTCGGCGTTGGTGAAATAAAGGCGCGACGGCGTCAGCGCGTTCGGATTTCCATCGGCCCAGAAGGCCGCAAAATCCGGGTTCAGGTTAAACGGACGCCGCGCGTAGCTGTGGTTGGTTTCGCTGTTGGCGGTGAGCGCGCGTTCCTTGGTCCACGTCTTACCTTCGTCGCGGCTCGTCCAGGTTTCCATCTCGCCGCCGGTGCCCCATTTTTGCGGAGCCGTGCCGGTCGGCCCGATGATGCGCCACTCGGTGCCTTTCACGTAAAGACTGCCCATGTCGTAGTTGTGGTCGGAGTGGGTGACGACGTGGCGCGCCCACCCGGTGCCGGTCCAGTGCAACACGGTCCATTCGCGGGGATCGCCGGCCGGACCAGGTTCGCCGGCGCGGCTCACGATGAAGAGCAGGATCGGATTACCCCGGCTGTCGAAGTTGAGATCGCACGAATACATGAACTTCCCCTCCGCCTGCAGATCGAGCACGAGCGCGGCGTTGTCGTGATCCTTGAGTGGCAGCCTGAGCGATTTGCCGTCGGCGGTCGTCCAGGTTTTGCCACCGTCCACGGTCTGCGCGTAATAAGCATTTGTCCGGCGGTCCACGTGGCTCTCGGGGTGATAGTTGAAGAAGGTGGCGTATTTGGTGACACCGTCGCCCTGCCAGCGGCCGCTCGTCTGGTAATGGCCGCCGAAAGCAGCGAGCGCATGGTCTTCACTCCACGTGCGACCATCGGCGCTGGTTTTCCAAAACAGTTCCCGCGCGGGCCCGTATTGGGTGCCTTTGGCGTATTTCGTGAAGAGAAGAAAAAAGCCCGTGCCGTCCATGCCCGGCCAGATTTGCGGGTAAGTGAACTCCTGCATCGCGACGCGTTCGAACTCGCCGAGCTCATAGGGTTTCGTGCTGCGGAAAATGATCCCCGGACGCCGGGCACCGCGGCCGCTTTTGAAAACCCAGACGTAACCTTCAGGATCAAGTTGGATCGCGGCATCGTCGTGCGGATCATCCACACTGGGATCGAGATAAAGCGCCACCGGTTTCGGCACGAGACCGGTCGTGTGGTCGTAATACGAAACCATGATGACCAGTTCGCGTTTGTCGGCACCGGTGGTGCCCCCGTAGGTGAAGAAGGTTTTGTTCGCGGCGGGCGCATACACCGCCATCGGTTCATGATTGGCCGTGTAGGTGCCGAGTCCGCCCGAGTATTTGTCGCCGTATTCAAACGTGGATCCGAGCGCGAACCAGATGCCCTTGTAGCCGGAAGCGCGTTGCGAGAGGGCGACAGATGGCGCGGTCGGTGCGTCAGGCGCATGGGACTCCCACCAGTTGACACCGGCGGAGGTGTTTTTTTCTGCGAGCTTGGAGTTATGCTCGAAGGTGGCGGCGGGGATCAGGGTTGTCATGGTAAGGGATATCATCGCACCCGTGAAAACGCCGGTGAAACGCGTGCGTCGGATGGAGGCGAGGGCGGGGTTGCGAGAGGTTATGGGTGACACGGCCTCCAGTTGGAGGCCCCGGCACACGACAGGGCAAGCGAGCGACATTGCGTGGCGTGATCATTTCATTGCATGCTGTGATCACATGAGTTCGTCGCCGAACCTTACCCTGCACGACTGGTCGTGCCTGCGCACCGAATTGCGGTGGATCTACGACCACGCCCCGCAGGAGAAATCCCGGCACCTGGTAACCGATCACCGCACCGGCAACTGGGCGTGGTATCTGCGCAAGGGCGAAGTCCGCATCGAAACCTCGCGTGGCCCCGTAATCGCCAAGGCGGGCCAGTGGCTGCTGCTCCCCGGCGAACGACATCGTCAGGATTTCTCCGATGATGCATCCCTCATCTCGATCAACTTCCTCTGCCAGTGGCCCACGGGAGAAAATATCATCCACCACCCCGAAGCCGTGGTCATTCAGGGCAAGAATCACCCGCGCCTCGAGAAAACCGCCGTCCGTCTTGCCCGCCTCGTGAAACGGCACTTCCCCGTGCCCCATCATATCTATGCCCGGCAATCGGCGGACTATCCTCTTTTTCTCCAGTTCCAGCGCAGCCTGTTCGACTGGCTGGAGGCGTGGTTTCAGGCGCGCATCGCCACGGGATCCATGGCGGCGCGCCACACCGGCGATGAACGCGTCGTCCGGGCCGCCCGCGTGCTGGACGAGGCCCCGCTGCAGGGCGGTTTCCCCGCCGCGTCCCTGCCCGCCTCCGCCGGGGTGGGCATTGTGCAACTCAACCGGCTCTTCCGCCTTCAGCTCAAACTCACGCCTCTTCAATACTGGGAACGTCGTCGTCTGGAACTGGCCCGTCTCTGTCTGGAGGCCAGCGAAATACCGCTCAAAGAACTGGCCGCCAATCTCGGCTTTCGCAGCGATTCTCACTTCGCCGCATGGTTCAAACGCCACATCCACACCAGCCCGGGACGTTATCGCGACCAGAACTCAAGGGCCGTCCCCGGCACCTGACATATTCCTGACATCTCGTTCCTCGATTTCATTCGGAATGCACGTGAGGGTCGTAGTCCCCCATGAACATTCCATCACCCTCCCGTTGCGCGTGGCTGGTCGCCGCGCTGGCCCTCGCCTTACCCGTTCACTTGCCTGCACAAGCCTTGGACGAGGCCCTTAAAAATTTTAAGGCCGCTCCCGTCGTCAACACATCGATCCGTTCCGGCTCAGACTCCACCGGCAATATCCTGCGCGAGTGGGACAACGCCCAGAACCAGCTCGGTAACCTCGACGGCTACCTTGGCAACAACGATTACAGCAACGCCCTCAGCCAAGCCCGCCAGTATGCGCGCAACGCCCGCACTCCCGAGATTCGCAAACTCTGGGACGACTTGGTCATCGCCATCCAGACCGAGTCCAAAGCCCGCGATAAGGCCTTCAGCCAAAAGGTGGACGAGGTCTGCATTCGCAGCGGAAAAATCGCCCTCGCCGCCGCCAAGTCAGCCGAACTCGACGGTCTGCTCGACGAGCTTTACTCGCTGCAGGAAGCCCGGTCCAACAACTCCGGAAATTGGGTTCAACGCAGCACCTTCACCCGCATCGACAACACCCTGAGTTTTATCAACAGTTGGCAGGATTACCTGGCCCAGTTGGAATCCGGCGACACCACCGCTGCCCGCAGCACCCTGCGCAATCTCAATTCCAACAATTACCGTTACCGCCCCATTGCCCGCTCCGAGGTCCTCAAGCTCGCCGCCAACTTAAAGACCGCCTCCGACCAGGACAACCTCATGGACGAAGCGACCCTCGACAACCTGGCAGTCATCCGCAGCCGCGTGGCCACCGCCTATGAGACCAACTCCAACCGCCGCACAAACGAGCTGTCCTCGTTACTCAACGAGCTCGATGCCCTCAGTCGCGCCGTCAGCGAGTTGAAAGCAAACCGCCCCGTCGCCCCGCGTGAACTCCTGCGCCCCTACGGCTCCGTATCCCACGCCTATCAGGACGCGATTCAGAAGCTGAAAGACGACTACATCATCCGTGCCCTGCCCCGGCTCAGCGGCATTCCCGACCTCGCGCCGGCCAAGCCCGGCGAAACCGCACTGATCTACGTTTACCGCCTCGTTGACAAGGCGGTGTCCTCCGAAGACTGGCCGCGCGCCCAACGTCTCGCCACCGTCGCCCAGGATATGGTGCCCAACGTCAGCTCCTGCTCCCTGCGCGAGCCGCTCGTCGGCACCAACCCCGCCGCCGCCATCAAGGCGTGGCTGAATGCCCAACGCATGGAAAAGGCATCCCAACCGTATGCCGCCGCCGATTTCTACCGCCAGGCCCTCGCCGCCGGTGCGCCTGCCAAACTCGAGGCACAGATCAGCGTCCGCCTCGGTGAACTCGCGGTCAATTTCCCCGATTCGACCAAGCTGGTTCGTTAACAGGTCAACTGATCACTCTCGTTCGGATTTTTATGCCTGCATTTTAGACGCAACAAATCCGTGCCGATGTGCTCTATTACTCACGTATGCCCCATATTACTCCTGAAGTTATCGGCGCGAAGATCATCCTTCGCGGTATTCACCTCGACCTGACTGACGCCATGAAGGCGATCATCAACGAAAAGGCTGCCCGTCTCCTGCGCCATGAGCCGCGCATCGACCGCATCCGGATCGACGTCGAACTCGACAAAACCAAGACCTCCCTGGCGCACTTCATCGCCCACGGTCGCATCGAAATCGGCGGCCCTGATCTCGTCGCCTCCGTGGACAGCGACGATGCCTACAAGTCGGTCGACCTGCTGGCCGACAAACTCGATGGCTTGCTCCGCAAACGCCACAGCGAGCTGAAGGAAAAGCGTCACCATCCGCACGAGGTCGACATCGGCGCTCCTCTGCCCAAAGCGGTCTAATCCGCCTGCCTCCAAACCCCGGTTCGCGCTGCGAACCGGGGTTTTTTTACGCCCGCTGCGCATCTCTTGTTAAAATTCACTCGGCAACCTCCCATAAATCCGTTTCCTGCTTCTCGTGCGACCCTTACGAATTCTTTTCGTCACCCCCGAAGTTGAACCGTTCGTTAAAGTAGGAGGCTTGGCTGACATGACCGGTGCCCTTCCCAAGGAACTCGCCGCCCTCGGCCACGATGTGCGCATCGTATGCCCCGCCTATGGCTCCGTGAAAGTCCACGGCCCGCGCACCGCCCGGCCCGACCCGCTCGGGGTCGATGTCGGCACCGA
Source organism: Opitutaceae bacterium (assembly GCA_041671745.1). Classification (GTDB taxonomy): domain Bacteria; phylum Verrucomicrobiota; class Verrucomicrobiia; order Opitutales; family Opitutaceae; genus Rariglobus. Next base: position 213,175 of record JBAZBC010000005.1, read on the forward strand.
AGCCCATTGGGCCCGCACGTGGGAGACCGTCCTGCCCGGCTCCCACGTTCCCGTGTATCTTTTGGAACACGACGGCTTCTTTGCCCGCCACGAAGTCTATGCCGGCCCGTGGGGCTCGCACGCCGACAACGACCTGCGCTACGCCTTCCTTTGCCGCGGAGCCCTCGCCCTCTGCCAGCAGCTCGACTGGATTCCCGACGTCGTCCACGGCCACGACTGGACGACCGGTCTCCTGCCCGTCTACCTCAACACCACGCTCAAGGACGGTCCGCTCGGTTCCGTCGCCTCTGTTTTCACGATTCACAATCTCGAACACCAAGGCTACGCAGACCGCCGCGTGCTCGACTTCGCCCGGTTGCCCGCCTCCGAGTTCCGCGCCGACAGCGTCGAATCCACCGGAGCCGTGAACATGATGAAGGCCGGCCTTTATCACTCGACCAAGCTCACCACGGTCAGCCCCACCTACGCCGAAGAGATCAAGACTACCGCCGGCGGCTGGGGTCTCGACGACGTGCTGCGTTTCCGCGCCGGAGACCTCGTGGGCATCCTCAACGGCATCGATACCTCCGCGTGGAATCCCGCGACCGACAAGTATCTGCCGGCTCACTACACCACGGCTAATCTCGCCGGCAAAGCCATCTGCAAAGCCACGCTTCAGGCCCGCCTCGGCCTCACCATCGACCCGCACATCGCGGTCTTCGGCGTCGTCGCCCGCTTCGCCTCGCAGAAGGGGCTCGATCTCCTGGCCGAGGCGCTGCCGCACATCGCCAGCCGCATGCACGTGCAATTCGCGATCCTGGGCTCGGGCGATCCCGGCCTCGAACACTCCTTCCGGTGGGCGGCGAGCCAGTATCCCGGCAAGGTCGGCACTTACATCGGTTACGACAACGAACTGTCGCACCTCATCCAAGGCGGCTCCGACTTTTTTGTGATGCCCAGCCGCAGCGAACCCTGCGGTCTCACGCAAATGTATGCGATGCGCTACGGCACCGTGCCGCTCGCCCGCGCCACCGGCGGCCTGATCGACACGATCGAGCAATACATCGAAGACAAAGCCACCGGCACCGGCTTCCTGTTTAAAGACGCCACCGCGCCCGCGCTCTACAACACCGTGGGCTGGGCCTGCGCGACCTATTACGACCGCCCGAAGGAGTTCGCCCGCCTGCGCCTCAACGGCATGGCCAAGGACTTCAGCTGGAAGTCCAACGCCTCGCACTACGTCGACGTCTACCGCTGGGCCGTCGAGCAGCGCACCGGCGAAAAATTGGCCTGAGGAGACCCGACAGGCAGTCGGGCTGAAACGCTTATTTAATCGGCGAACGCAGCTCGACGGGGTGCGATTTATCACTCTTCGACCGCAGCCGCAGGTTCAGCATTTCGACCGCAAAGGCGAAGGCCATTGAGAAGTAGATGTAGCCTTTCGGGATGTGCTGGCCGAGCGCCTCGCCGACCAGCGTCACGCCGATCAGGATCAGGAACGACAGCGCCAACATCTTCAGCGTCGGGTGACGGTTCACAAAATCGCCGATCGCCCCGGCGAACATCAGCATGATGCCCAATGCGATGATCACGGCTGCGATCATCACTCCCAAATGGCTGGCCATGCCGACCGCCGTGATCACCGAGTCGAGGGAGAACACGATGTCGAGCAACAGAATCTGCACGATGGTCGCGGCGAACCGCGAACCGCCCTTAACCGGATTCGAATGCCCGTCCTCGCCTTCGAGTTTTTCGTGAACTTCGACCACGCTCTTGCCGATCAGAAACAAACCGCCGACCAACAGGATGAGGTCCTTGCCTGAAATGCCCTCCTGTAACATCGGCAGCACAAAAAGATCTGCGGTCAGCTTCATCAGCCACGTGATGCTGCACAGGAGCAGAATGCGGGTGATCAACGCGAGCGAGAGGCCGAGCTGACGCGCCTTGGCCTGCTGCTCCTTCGGCAATTTCCCCGCGAGGATCGAGATGAAGATAATGTTGTCGATGCCGAGCACGATCTCGAGCACGGTGAGCGTGAGCAGGGACACCCAGATCTGAGGATCAATCAGCCATTCCATATTGGCGGAGGAGCAAGCCGACAGGTAGTTTTGGCGTCAATCCATCGCTACTTACAAAGCAGCCCCGGTTTTCCCGGCACTACGCAAACACCCAGGCAAGTCCGAGTCGGAGCCAAAGCGGGATCAGAAAAAGCCCCAGCACCGTCGTGCCGATCACGACTTGCACGGCGGTCAACGGCCGTCCGCCGTAATGCTTGGCAATCACCAGCGGCAGAATGCCCGCCGGCATCGCCGCCTGCACAATGATCACCCGCTTCAGGTCGTCCGGACAGGGCAGGACTTTTGCCAGCAGGAGGAAGAGCACCGGCAACACGCCCAACCTCAGCACGCTGGAACCCAGCGTCACCCGTGTGTCGAACAACTCGCGCGGTCGGCCCAGATATTCCATCAACGTCGCGCCGATCAGCAGCAAGCCGAGCGGAATCGCACAGGCCGCACTCATATGGATCACGTTGGCCGCCACCGACGGTATAAACCGGCCCACATCCAGCAGATTGCCCAACAAGGCGGCGATCAAGGCGAAGACCGGCGGATTGAGCAGCTTACGCCAGCCCTCGCGCAACGAAAGGCCCGACAACATCAGGATACCCACCGTCCAGATCGCCGCCTCGCAGCCGACGTTGTGCACCAGCAGCACGCCCACACTGCCGCCACCAAAGAGCGCCGCCATCAACGGCAGCGGAATGTAACCGTAGTTATAAATGCCCGTCGAAAACGCGAAAGTGCGCAGTCCCAGTCCTTGCGTAAGCCCCATCGCCCGCCCGGTGTAATACGCCAGATAGATTCCGGTTGAGATCGTCGCAAACCCTACCAGCGGCGCGAGCAACAGATTCCCCGGCTGGCGCAACGCGGTGTTGCCCACCACGTTTTCGAAAATGAGGCACGGGTAGAGAAAACTGACGACGAGCTTGAGCAGACTCGCATCCGCCTCCGCCGTGAGCCACTTCACGCGCCGCATGAACGCGCCAAGCCCGATCATCACAAAGACCGGCAGAATCAACAACAGGAGCTGTCCGTAGGAAGGCAGATGCATCTCAATTACTCTCCACTCCGGCCATCGCCCGGCCCGCCAACCAGCCGGTCGTCCATGCTGCCTGAAAGTTAAAACCGCCGGTGACACCGTCGATGTCCAAAACTTCTCCCGCGAAATGCAGTCCGGGGCACTGGCGGCTCTCCATCGTCTTAAAGTCCACCTCACGCAGCCGCACGCCGCCACAAGTCACAAACTCCTCCTTGTTGAGGCTCTTGCCCTCGACCGTGAACTCGGCTGCGGCGACTTGGCCGGCGAGCGCTTGTAATGAAACATTCGATACCGAGGTCCACACGGTTTCCGGCGCGATGCCGGCTGCCACGATGAGCCGTTCCCACAGGCGCGACGGCAGCGCAAAGGGGTTCCAGGTGGCGATCTGTTTTTTGAGATTGGCGAGCCGGGCAGAGACGAGTGTTTCCAACGTCTGCGCCACCGTGCGGCCCTCGGCCCACGAAACGACCAGCGTGAACTTGTAATCACGGTTCGCCAACTCGCGCGCACCCCAGGCGGAAAGTTTCAGGATGGCCGGTCCGCTCATGCCCCAGTGAGTGATAAGCAACCCGCCCATGTCCTTGAGTTTCGTGCCCTGCACCGAGGTGGCGGCGGCGGGCACGGTCAGCCCCTCGAGTCCGCGAATACGGGCGTCATCGATATGAAACGTGAAAAGCGACGGCACCGGCTCCTCGATGATATGGCCGAGTTCGGCGGCGATGATCTGGCCCACAGAACTCTTGTTGCCACCGGTGGCGATGAGCACGCGATCATAGTCGCCCACCGAGCTATCCGTGAACTCGACCCGGAAGCATTCCTCAACCCGCTCGATCCGGCGCACGCCCATCGTGGTGAACACCTTTACACCCGCCTGATCGGCGGTGCGCCGCAGGCAGTCCACGATCGTGCCGGAATCATCGGTGATCGGAAACATCCGTCCGTCAGACTCGGTTTTCAACTCCACCCCGCGTGCGGCGAACCAGGCGATCGTATCGCGCGGGCCAAACCGGTGGAAGGCACCGAGCAGCTCGCGGCCGCCACGCGGATAACGTTTCACCAATTCGCGCGGCTCGGGGCATGCATGGGTGACGTTGCAGCGCCCGCCACCGGAGACGCGCACCTTGGCCAGCGGATGGGCGGTCGCCTCGTAGAGCACCACGCGAGCAGCCGGGTTGGCCTCGGCGCAGGCGATGGCCGCGAAAAACCCGGCGGCACCGCCACCAACCACAATCACCCGTGTAGAAGTCAAAGCCATCCCGCGCAGCGTGCGGGCAAGGCACGGGTTGTCGAAAACGAAAAACCGCCGGTCCCACATGAAAGGGAACCGGCGGCCAAGATACGTTCAAGAGGCGGACGCCACAACGCGTGCGCTTATGACTGTCTTGAAATTACTTGTCGGCAGGAGCGTCCTTGCCGGGCTTGGGGCCTTTGGGACCCTTGGCCTCGCGCTCTTTGCGCATCTCTTCGAGCTTGGCCTTCTGCTCGGCCGTGAGGACGGCGTCGACCTTGGCCTTGGTGGCCTCGCGGATCTTCATCATCTCGGCGCGCTTCTCCTTGGGCTCGCCTTCCTTTTCACGGAGGGCCTTCATCTGCGCACGCTCGTCGTCGAGGATCTTCTTGATCTGCTCGACCTGCGCGTCGGTCAGACCGAGCGCTTCCTTCATCTTGGCGAGACGCTCGGTGCCGCCGCCCTTGGGTCCGCTCTCTTTCTTTTCAGGCTTGGGCGCAGGAGCGTCTTCGGCACGGATGGCGGGAACGGCAAAACCGATTGCGAGAGCACAAACGGCGAGAATATATTTACGGGTGCTTTTCATGGTGGGTTGATTTTTGAATTAGCGGTAACATCCAGCATGACGCCGAAGACCGGCGCCAGTTACAAATGTTTCAATTTATGACGCTTTCGCAGCTCACCGCCCTGGCCGCCCCGGTTGTGGAAAAGGCCAGAAAGGCCCTCCCGCCGCCCCTGTTGGCTCTCGCCAACGCCGTGCCCGTCCACTTCGAAGCCCTGCCTGACCAAGACCTGCTCGACGAGGGATTCGAGGACGACATTCTGGGGCTTTTCACCGGATCGGCCCACGGCATGGAACTGAGCGAGGACCAGCCGATGCCGCCGCAAATCATTCTCTACCTCGAAAACCTCTGGGATTTTGCGGAAGGCGATCAAGAAACTTTCGTGAATGAGGTGCGCATCACCTACCTGCACGAGCTCGGCCATTATTTCGGATGGGATGAAGACGACTTGGCCGCCCGGGACCTCGATTAACTACCCGTCAGAAACCCTGTCCACTCCGCGCTTTCCATTGAGGCGCTTCTGCCGCATATCTTCCTGCGACCTATTTTTTGACATGAAAAAAACCCTCTCTCTCCTCATCATGCTCGTGGCCGCCTTGGTGGCGCGCGCCGATTCCGAAGCTGACCGCTACCGCTTCATTGATCGCGTCGAAACGTGCGAAGCCATCCTTCGCGAATTCCAAGCCGATCCTGCCCGTGCGATCCCCGCCGAGGTGTTGCACAATGCCAAAGCCATTGTGATCACCACCCAGTTCAAAGCTGGCATTCTCATCGGCCTTCAAGAGGGCTACGGCACCATTCTCGTCAAAAAATCCAACGGCAAATGGAGCATTCCCGTGGTCATTCGCGCCGGCGAAGGCAGCCTCGGCCTTCAACTCGGCGGCTCCCATCTTGAATCCGTTTACGTGATCATGAATGAGGAAACTCCCCGCCTGCTCTTCGAAGGTCGCTTCAACATCGGCGTGGATGCCGCCGCCGTCGCCGGACCTCACGCGTCCGAAATCGAGAAAACCAACCGGGCGCTCCTGAACGTGCCCGTCCTCGTTTACACCAACGAAAAAGGCCTCTTCGCCGGTGCCACCGTAAAGAGCGGCTACATCACCCGCAGCGACTCCATCAACCGCGCCTTCTACGCCCTCGATTACGACCTGCCCGAGCTCCTCTACGGCAACTTCGTCAACCCGATCCCCGGCTACGTCCGTCCGCTCGTCGATTACGTCACCGAACTGTCCCCGTAACATGGCGCACGTTAACTCTGTTCTGGGCGGCGGTGGCATTCACCATGTCGCCCTCAAGACCAAGCACTGGGACGCCTCGCTCGCCTTCTACAAAGACGTCCTCGGCTTCGCTGAAAAAATCACCTGGGCCTACCCCGACGGCAACCGCGCCGGTATGTTCGACACCGGCGGCGGCAGTTACCTGGAGATTTTTGAGAATCACACCGAGACGCCCGCCCCCGGCGGCATCCTGTTCCATCTCGCCATCCGCACGACGGACGTGAACGCCGTCACCGCCCGCGTGCGCGCCGCCGGTTGCAAGGTCACCGTCGAGCCGAAGGACGTCGTCATCCAGACAACCAACGGCACCGGCCCCGTGCCCGTGCGACTCGCCTTTTTCGAAGGTCCCAACGGCGAGGTCTGGGAGTTGTTTCAGAACGAGCTGACGTGAGTCTCAACGTGGCACGGGCATCCTGCCCGTGTTTCTGCGGAGTTCACTGCAACCAAGTCAGCGCCGGCCGGTTGACCGACAGCGAGAGCTCGCCCGGTCCGGACCACTCGCATTCACCGGTGCGTTCGTCGCCATCAAGGAAGGCCACGAACTTCAGTTTGGGGCCGCCTTCCGGCGAGATCCAGTAGCGCACAATCTCCACCGCCGGCAGCGTCTTCCGTCCGAGAATATCAACCAGCGGAAAATCAATCAGCCCGTTGAGCGAACGATACACCAGCTCGGTGCAGACCAGTTTGTCCGCGCTAAAAAAATCGAAATCGAAATCATAGGGCTTGCCCACATGGCTGAACGCCCGGGCGATCACTTCGCGTCTTTCCGCAGGAGTGAGCTGGGGCCGCAGGACCGCGACCGAGTCGGCTTCACCGATCGAGTGCTCCACCGTGGAATACACCACGCCTTCGCTCACCGCCTCGATGATCGCATAGGTGTGCCCGCTGGCGTCGGTCTTCGTGAACTCATCCCAGTTCCGCAAGACTCGCAGGTCGTTGTCGAGTCCCTCCGCCTTCAATTGCTCCGGCGTGCCCACATAGAGCGCCGAGTGCGGCCAGTAGCCCGGCAGAAACGCATTCGACAGATACCAGTTGCGGCGTTCGACGATGACATCGCCCGGCTGCAACATCGGCCGCAGACGCTCCATCAACTCCGGTGTGATGAGCGGTTTTCCATGGCGCGGCTCGCGGATCTTCGTGTCACCGATGAGCGTCGAAACCGCCGAGCTCGCCCGGTAATAACCGCCCTTCGCCGCGCCCGTCACCTCGGCTACCGCCGTGCCCACCTTGTAGGAGAACAACTCGCGCGACAGCGCGGCGGTATTCTTCGCCGCCAGCAGGATCGACGCATGGAATTGCGCATAGGGCGCACCCGTGGTCAGTCCCGCCGCCTGCCATAATGGCAAAGTGCGCTGGTAGTTTTTCCAGCCGCTTTCGAGCCACTGGCGCTGCTCGGCATTCGCCAGGTTCGCGCGGATCAAATCATACGTGCCGGCCGGCAGGTCCCAGCGAGGCTCGGCTTCGTTCAGCTTCTTGATGGCCACGTCCTGCCCGTCGAACGCCCGCACAAATCTCGCCGAATAATCGTAGGCCACGGCCGCCGCCGTGTAGTGGAGCAACAGCGCCCGCAACCTCGCCGCCCCGGGCTTCACATCGTCGTTGCGCTGATATTTCCAGACGGTGCGCAACAACGCCGCGCGGTAGCTGAGGAACGTCACCAACATCCGCCGGATTTCCTCGTCGTCGGCCTGCGTGTAATAGCTGCGACGCCCCGCCTTCAGGTCCGCCTCGAAAACGCGGAATGTTTTCTCCAGCCCGTCCAGCCCGTCGATCACGGCGGTCAACGCCCGTTCGTCGGACGCCATCTGCTCGGCCAGAAGGGCCGGCGCCAGCTCCGCGATCTCGGGCGCGTTGCCGCGCAGCCACTCCGTCGGCCGGTCGCGCAGCAACCACGCGCCGAACCACACCAGCGCCGCGAGACAGGCCGCGCCCACCGTGACATTGAGCCAGACCGGCGGACGAAAGCGTCGCGTCGTCACCACCACCGGGGTCTCGACCGGCGGCACTGCGGCGCGAAACTCGACCGCAAGCTCACCCAGGTCGCGCACAACGGCAACCTGCGAAGCCAGCAACTCCGCGCGCAACTTCGGGCGAAACAACAACCGCGCCCCGGCGAGCATCCGGGGGAAAAGCAGTTTCCAACGACGCGCATTGTCGAGCGCCACCAGACCGCTCACCGGCATGAGCACGAGCCACGTCACCACGACCCATATCACGAAATAGTCGCGCAGCCACCACGCAGTGAGCGCATACCACGCACCGTAAACGGGCAGTCCGAGCAGCAGACGGTTCAGGGCGAGCGTCATCCGGCCCTTGGCCGGCAGCCAACCGCTCACAATGCGCACGAACCAGTAGGGCACGAGATGGGTGATCGCACCGAACACGCCGAGCACCAGACCGGTCACCAGCTTGGCAAGCGTCAGCACCAGCGAACCCGTCAACCGCCCGATCCGCAGCGAGAGATGCGCCTCGTCCAACGGCACCCCGGCCGCACGCAACGCTTCGCCGTGAGCCCGCACCTTGGCGGCGGCCGCCTCGGCACGCGGACGATCCGTGCGGTGAAAAAAGTTGATCGCATCGACGGTGCCCTGCTGACGACGCAGGCCGTCGAGAGCATCACGCCGCTTGAAACCCGCCGCTGGCAACAGCGCTTCCAGATCGTCGAGCAGCGGCTCCCAGGCGGCCTCGTCGAGATGGAGCACCACGGTCTTCAACCGCGCATTGAGATCCGTCGTGAGCGTGCGCATGGCGAGGTGTTCGTCGCCGTTGTTTTGCGCCAGCCACTCGGCGGCATCAACGGGTTCGCCGACCCGGATCCACACCGCGCTGCGAAACCGTTCCTTCTGTTCGTAGTGCAGGCCGACCGGCACGATCTTGAGTCCGGGCGCACCCAGCGCGACCGCCTGCAACGCCAACCGCGCCGCGCCCGAGCGCACGAGCGAGAGTTGATGCGCATCGTGGGTTTTGCCTTCGGGGAAAATGCCCATCACATGCCCGGCGGCCAACTGCTTCGCGGCCTGCGCCAGCGACTCGTGGTTGCGCGCAACTTGGGCGCGGTCGTCGGTCCCGCGATAGGCCGGCACCATGCCGAGCGCACGGAGAACCTTCCCGAAAAACGGAATGTCGAACAACGTCGACTTCGCCATCAGTCGCACCGGCCGGCGCGCCACGATGCCGAGCAAGACCGGATCGATGAGCGAATTCGGATGGTTGGCCGCGAGCAACACGGGACCGTCCGACGGGATGTTGTCCGCACCGGTCACCTCGATGCGCGGATAATAAAACTTGATCAACGAACGCACCAGGCGGCGCGCAAAGGAACCGGAAAATTCAGACAAGGCCATGATGGGATAATATCAGTGTGCGACGCATAGACAGGCGGCGAGTTCCCCGAGCACCGCGTCGGCCACGGCGGCCTGCGCCTCGGTGCGAGTCATGCCCGGGCACACCACGCGGCCGGTGACCACTTGCCAACGCCGGGCCGACACCCGCCGGGCGACCGCCCAAAAAGCAAACGGCTCCGTCACGCCCCGCTCCGGCGCAGGCTCGGCGTAACCCGTGGTGGCCGCCGCCACATCGGCGCCGAAGAGTTTCGCCGCACCGCACGCCATCTGCGCGGCAACCTCGGCCGACACGCAGTCCACCCGGGCGGCAGCGGCACGTTTCACGCCGAGATGCTTCACCTTCTGATCGAGCGTGTAGGTGGTGATGCCACCGAGGAAATAACCCGACGCACCCGAAACCGCGGTGATCGCGGACTGGAGCCGTCCGCCAGTCATACTCTCAGCCACCGCAAGCTTGAGCACGGGTTCGCGCAAACAAAAGGCTTTGAGTTCTTGCGCGACGGGGAGGGGCATGTCGCAAGCCTAGGCTTTCTTGGCCACGCGGCGAGCTTTGGCCAGCCGCTTGCGCAGACGCCAGCGATGGCTCTTCGCCACGATGTAGCCGACGCATTTGTGCGAACCGCAACGGCACGGGTGATCCTTCCAGTTTTCGACGTCGAAACCGTAGTCAAAGGAAAGCTCCTCGCCCTTGGCAATATCGCGGCGGGCGGCGATCCAGATATGGCCGCGCACCTTGGTGCTTTCGCAATTCGGATCGCAGGAGTGATTGATCAGGCGCGCGGTATTCCAGGCCATGTGGCCGTCGAGATCGTGGCGCTTGTTGATCTCAAAAATATAAACACAGCCATCACCGCCGGCCGCTGCGCGCGCGGCGCGAGCTTCATCCCGCCGGTCCGACTCCGCCTTAGTGATGCGCTCGCCCTGATACTCGATGATGCGCGTGCCCGAAGGAATGTCCTTGGTCGCATAAATGCCCAGCCCGTGGATGGGCGAACGACGCACCTTGGCCCACGGCGACGTGGTCGCAGGCGGACGTGCGACTTTGGCGGCCGTTTTGGTTGCAGGCTTCACGGTCTTTCGGGTCTTCACGGATTTCACGGTCTTGCTCATTTGGTCAGTTCCAGTCCTACCGGGCAGTGATCACTGCCCATGATTTCGGGTGAGATCCAAGCACGCTTGAACCGTGCCTGAAGCGCGGCGGAGGCCAAAAAGTAGTCAATGCGCCACCCGATGTTGCGCGGTCGGGCACCGGCGCGATAGGTCCACCACGAGTAGTGGCCGGGGCCTTTTTCGAAGTGGCGAAACGTGTCCACGAAGCCCGCATCAAGGAAGGCGCGGAAGCCGTCGCGTTCCTCGTCGCTGAAACCGGGATTGCCCACGTTTTCCTTGGGACGGGCAAGGTCGATCGGTTCATGGGCGACATTGAGGTCGCCGCAGACGATCACCGGCTTGGCCTTTTCCAGCTTGCGCAGGTAGGCGAGAAAATCGCGGTCCCACCTCATGCGGTAAGGCAGGCGGGCGAGTTCGTTTTGCGCGTTGGGCACGTAGACATTGACCAGATAATAGTCGGCGAACTCCGCCGTGATCACGCGACCCTCCTGGTCGTGCTCCTCGATGCCGATGCCGTAAAACACGTTGAGCGGCGCATGGCGCGTGAAAATCGCGGTGCCGCTGTAGCCCTTTTTCACGGCGGCATTCCAGAACACGCTGTAGCCCTTGGGCCACTCGATGTGTTGCACGTCGCCGGGGTGGCACTTGGTTTCCTGCAAGCAGATGACGTCCGGACCATTCACGCCCAGATGGTCGAGAAAGCCCTTTTGCAGGACGGCGCGCAGGCCGTTCACGTTCCAGGAAACAAGTTTCATAAGGGCCCGACGCTCCACGGTCCGTCGCGAGGTTTCAACCCTGAGGTTGCCAGAACGTCGCCTTTCCGCCCATTTTTGCCGCTTCATGTCTGCGTTCACCCACCTCCCGCTCGGCCAACGTATCCCCGCCAGTCTGCATGGCGTCTCCGCCAGCCTGCCCACCATGCGGGACGTGATCGGCTACGAAGAACGCGACCCCGAGATCACCCGGCACATGACGTCCGGCTACCCGCGCTTTGTGGTGCATCCCTTCGTCAAACGAGCCGGCGCGCACCTCCTGCGCACGCTCGGCCTCGAGGGCCGCGACATCTGGCTCACCTCCTCGATCCGCGCCGCTGACGAGCTTCGCGTCCACCTCGGCCCGCCCGCCGAACTCCTCCCGCCCGACGCCCCGTTCACCGGGGTGACCTTCCCCGCAGACGCCGCGCTCTCGTCGCGCGCCAAGACCTTCCTGCAACACCAGGGGCTCTTCCTCTCCTCCCGCGAGGCCGAAGACTATCTGTTGCGGGTCGGCGAACTTTCACCTGCCGACGCCCAGGACGAAAAAGGCTTCGACGGCTACGCCCCCGCCAACGTCAAAGGCCACGTCGCCCGCTTCTACGGACACGTCTCCACCGCCGACGTCTTCCTGGCCAACAGCGGCATGAACGCCATCGCCGCGACCTTCCGCGTCGTCGCCGACCTGCAACGCCCGCGTGGCCGCACCCGCTGGATCCAGCTCGGCTGGCTCTACCTCGACACCATCGCCCTCCTCCAGAAGCTCACCGACAACCCCGCCGAGGACTACCTCTATCAGGGCAACGTATTCGATCTCGATGCGCTCCGGCGGCTCTTTGCCGAACACGACGGCCGCATCGCCGGCCTCGTCACCGAGGTGCCGACCAACCCCCTCATCCAGACCCCCGAGCTCGCCGCCATCGCCGCGCTCTGCCGCGAACACGGCGTGATCCTCGTCGTCGATCCCACCATCGCCTCGCCGCTCAACATCGACGTGCTCCCCCACGCCGACGTCGTGGTCAACTCTCTCACCAAATACACCGCCAGCGAAGGCGACGTCATCATGGGAGCCGTGGTGGTGAACCCGCAGAGCCCGCACGCCGCCGACCTCCGCACCCGCCTGCCCCACGCCCTTGAACCGGTCTACTCGCGCGACATCGCCCGCCTCGCCGCGCAGATCGGCGACACCGCCGCCGTGATCGCGCAGATCAATCGCACCGCTCCCGCCGTGGTCGAGTTCCTCCGCGCACACCCGCGCATCCGCGTGGTCTACTGGTCCGGCCACCCCGCCTCACGCAACAACTACCTCAAGCTCGCGCGCTCCCCCGATGCCATCGGCAGCATGATCTCCTTTGCGGTCGATCTCGCCGCCGCCCGTTTCTACGACCGCCTCGTCCTACCCAAAGGCCCCAGCTTCGGCATGAAGACCACACTCATCTGCCCCTTCATTTACCTCGCGCATTACGATCTCGTGAAGACCGAAACCGGCCGCGCCAAGTTGACCGCCGCCGGCCTGCACCCTGAGCTCATGCGCCTGTCCGTCGGCTGCGAACCTGCCGAAGACATCATCGCCGCGCTCTCTGCGGCCCTCGGCTGAAGCGCCCCCGACGCCATGCCGACCGCGTCCTGCAAGCTCGCCATCAAAGCCATCCCCAACGCCCCGCGCAACGCGGTGGCTGGATGGCTCGGCGACGCGTTGAAGGTGAAAGTCCACGCCCCCGCCCTCGAAGGCCGCGCCAACGACGAATTGTGCGATTTCATCGCGGACATGCTCGGCCTGCACCACCGTGCGGTGACCGTGGCCCAAGGCGACAAGTCCCGCCAAAAACTCCTCTTAATCGACGGCCTCACCCTCGAAGAGGTTCGGGCGCGGCTGCTCTAGGCACTGTCTTCTTGGCGGCTCGACGAGGTCGTCGGGGCTCCACCAAGGAATTTCTGCATAATATTTCCGCCCCAATTTTTCTGTCAAAATCCGGGTTGGCGGCCTGCCCTTGAGCTCACGCTCAAACCCAAGGACGGAGTCCATGTAGGTCGATCAAGCCAAAGGGGCCGAAACATGTTAACAGCTGATGCGGCTCCGCGTTCGAATGCGCGGATTCAGAAGCAGTGCCAACCGATTTTGCACCTTCTTCGCGGGACCGCCTGCCCCATTTACAGCCGCCGCCTTTCTGCGCCCGCACTTGCAATAAGCTTCCTTAGCCAACTGAGTCCACGGGCAACATCGCATGTCCCCCACTGAACATTCGGCCGGTAAAAACCGGTTTATTCCGCTCCGTGTGAGCATGGCAATGGCGTTCGCCCTCACCGCGATCATCACCGCGCTTCTGGTCGGTTATGCCGTTTTCTTCACCACCCGCAGCTACTTGCTCAATGGCATCCGGCAGCGCATGATCGATGTCGTCACGCTGACCGCCGACCGCATTGATCCTGCGGCCCACGCCACCCTCCGGACCCGGAAGGATGAAGCCTCCGCGACCTACGCCCGTATCAAGCAGGACCTCCTGGATGTGAGGTCCCTCTGCCCCGACATCCGCTACGCCTACACCTACCGCATCGATGCCGCCGGACGCACCACCTTCGTAGTCGATTCCGATCCTGCTGACTCGTCGGACTTCAGTCATATCGGAGACGTTTATGATGATCCCACCGACGAGATGCGCTTCGTCTATAGGATCGGTGCCGGAGCTGTGGCCGAAAAAAATTTCGCCACTGACGAATGGGGCACGTGGCTTTCCTGCTTCATCCCGGTGCGAAACGCCGCAGGCGAGGTGGAGTGCGGTCTCGGCCTCGACATGTCCGCCCAGTTGGTGAAGGCGCACGAGCGCGCCTTCCGGACCTCCATCATCGGCACATCGCTGGCTATCGGCGTGCTCATGTCGGCCATGGGCATCTTTTATGCCCGCCGTATCAGCCGCCCGCTGCTCAGTCTGGCGGACGAACTCGGACGCGTCGAACGCCTGCAACTGGACCACCACATCGAGATCCGCTCGTGGGTGCGCGAGGTGATTGTGATGCGCGACGCCGTGCGAAACCTCAAAACCGGCCTGCGCTCATTCCGCAAATACGTGCCTGCCGATCTCGTGTCGGAACTCCTCGCGCTCGGCCAGGAAGCCCGGTTGAGCGCGGAGAAACGCGAGGTCACGGTATTTTTCTCCGACATCGCCGACTTCACCACCATCTCGGAAAAAACCCCGCCCGAGCAGTTGGTGAAAAACCTCTCGCATTACTTCGACGGCATGACCCGGTCCATCATCGATCACAACGGCACCGTGGACAAATACATCGGCGACTGCGTCATGGCATTTTGGGGCGCGCCACGCCCGCTGGAAGACCACGCCGTCCTCGCCTGCCGCGCCGCGCTGCGCTGCCACGATCATTCGCAACGCGTCGCCGCCGCGCAGCATGCCGCCGGTGCCCTGCCCATGTTCACCCGCATCGGACTCAACACCGGCCCCGCCATCATCGGCAACATCGGCTACGATGCCCGGCTCAACTACACCGCCATGGGCGACATGGTAAACCTCGCCAGCCGTCTGGAGGGACTGAACAAATACTACGGCACCCGCATTCTCATCAGTGAATTCACCTGGCGGCAGGCCCGGGAGGCGATGGAGGCGCGGCTCATCGACCTGGTCGCGGTCAAGGGCCGCCGCGAGCCCATCCGCATCTACGAACTGATTGCCGAGCACGGTCAACTCACCCCCGCGCAGACCGCTCTGGTCGCCGGTTACGAGCACGCCTTCGGCCTTTATCTGGAACGGAACTTTGCTGCGGCGGCGGATGCCTTTACCCGTGTCCTGACCGGCCATCCCGAAGACGGCCCCGCCACGGTGATGCTCAAGCGTTGCCGCCTCTACCTGACCGAACCGCCCGCGGACGGCTGGCAAGGCGAGTTCATCGCCACCAGCAAGTAAGGTCTCATTTCAAATTACGTCACAGCCGCAAAAGCTCACAAAACCAAACCGTGGAGGGCGGACCGCCGTGTCCGCCGACCAACTCCAAAAAAACTGCGTGGGCGAAGCCTTTTACGCCGCCACCGCCTCAAAGTAGACGCGGCGTCCCGCCGCGTTCCCACCTCCGCCTACTCGCTACTCACTACTCGCTACTTTACCCCAGCCCTCAACTTTCACCTATTTGCAATCCGGCTTGCCCCGCCCCTCCGAACCTGTCCCGCTCACCCCAGCATGAGGATCCCTTTATCCCACGCAGTGCAGGACTTACGCAGGCCGCAGTGCCTTCGTAGCCCTGTCGATTCGTCCACCGGTGAACATAGCAACAACCCGTCGCAATCAGCCGCGTAATGTTAACATGTTTCGGCCTGACCCCATTTTCTGCGCCCAAAGGGTGCTGAGGACGAAGAGCAGCGTGCGAAGTAAGAATTTCATCATGGGGGATCTTAGCTCGAATTAACGGACGGCGGCGTGCTTTATTAGGTTCGTATCCTGTCAAAATCTAACTCTAACGATCAGCCCTTGGATCGCCCGGAAAAGAAGCTCTGGGCTCGATCGACGCGTGATTTGTCAAGAGTCAAGACATGAACCCTTCGGCTCGCTTTTCATCAATGGTATCGCTGCGTCATGCGCAGTCGCCTGCCCAAACTCAAGAAGGTCGCCAAGACGCTCAAGGGTAAGCGTCCGGGCGGGTGCCACCTTGACAGCATTTAGGTGAGAAGGACGAGAACACCTCTAATATGGATATGATATCCATGTAGAGGGTCGCTCGATAGCGATGATATCTCTAATGCCGACCTATG
>JBAZBC010000006.1:0-224305 GCA_041671745.1 Opitutaceae bacterium
GACCAATCAAGACGACCTCGACGCGCTTACTCCGCGCCGCTGGGCGCGTCGCGTTGGCGCAGCATAGGTCGGCATTAGAGATATCATCGCTATCGAGCGACCCTCTTCATGGATATCATATCCATATTAGAGGTGTTCTCGTCCTTCTCACCTAAATGCTGTCAAGGTGGCACCCGCCCGGACGCTTACGTTCGTGAAGACAAACAAGGCTCCTTGGAACGGATCGATCTTCAGGTGCTCCGCCGCCAGAGCCCACAGACCGTTAAACTGCTTGCGCATGTCCACCGGCTCCAGCGCCAGGTAGATCTTCATCGCCGACGGGAAGGCCAGCATCGCTCTTCAGCTCCCGGTCGACATCAACGCCCGCGCCAACGCCGCCAGCGCCACCGGCTCGGCTCCGCGCAAAATCAGACCGCCGGGCAGCGTCACGCTCAATCCGGACTCCGCCGGCCCCGCCGTAGGCAGCCGCACTTGGGCAAACCGCACCGGCCCCGCCGACACCCGCCCGACCTCCCGGCCGCCGTCCTTCTTCGCCCACGAGGCGAACGTCGGGTAGCGCAGGCCCTCGCGCCGCGCGAACGCCGCCATCGACAGCCCGCTCTCCGCGTATTCGGCCAGCAGTTCGGCTTGGCGTTCCTTCGACGTCATACGCCGCCCGTCTCCGCCTCGCTTCGTTTCGTCAGGGATCAACTCCGTCGTGATTGTTTTCATCACGCCGATCTTACCCGCGTTACGCTCTCTCGCCTACGCGGCACCTGGCCGGACGCTTACACTTTAGGCGAGACAAGCCAGACGAGTCATTGGGCGAGGCGGTAAGAGGGCTGAGAGCAGGCGGAGCAAAAAGGCCAAAAAGAAGCTCAGGAGCTTCCGGAAGTTCATGGCAGCGGCGCTGAACAGGGCGTTGAGCGAGTCGCCTACGGCACCTTTCAAGCGGTTACGCTCCAGGCGGTAGTCGCTTTTGAGGTGTCCGATGGTCGGTTCGACCGCAGCACGCCGTTTCATCCAGCGCCAGATTCGCCAAGGTGTTTCGCCTCGTCGGCGCTTGTCCACGATTACCTCGGCCGGCCCTCCGTAATCGTGTCCTCGGTAGCCCATGTCCACGTGGACAGTTTTGACGCCCTCTTTTTTGATATAGAGACGCTCCACCTGCTCCATTTGGGCCTTCAACGTATGACCGTCGTAAGGATTCCCCGGTGCGCACTGCGCTCCGAGTATCCATCCGCCTTTGCTCGTCACCGCGACACTCACCTTTTGGCCAAACTCGTATTTGCGACCGGCCTTGCCCTTGGCGATGCACGCGGTCTGCGGCTCATGCACACTGTAAATCTTCGTCTGATCCGTGCGCTTCTGCGCATGGATGCGTTTGGCTGTATTCATTATTATACACAGCGACTCGGGCACCCCTTGACGCTCAATCTCGCGGATCACCCGCCCCAGGTTGGTCCGCAGTTTTCTTGTGCAGGCTTTCGACCGGCGCATCTGCCGGGCATGCGCGTAACGCCCCGACATCATTACCAGTCTGCGGCCCACCCGCTCGTAGCTTTGTTTGATCTTCACTCCGGCCTTCCGCGCCTTCGCCACCAAGCGTTCCCTGGCGCGGTCGTAAAGCCGTGCATCCGTCGGATAACGAATCTCTTTGGTCTGCACCGTCGTGTCCACGTTCACGTGCCTCACCTGCGCCGGATTTAACACCTTCATGGCGACTCCCGCATCAATCGTCGCCTTCAGCATCGTCTCCGCTCCGGCTTCCCCGAGCCGATGGCGCCATCTCGTCATACTCGACGGGTTTATTGGCATTTCATGTTCAAAAAATTGCCGCCCGCTAAAATGCTGCCAATAGGGATTCTCCACCCAGCCCGCCACCACCGCCTCGTCGCTCAGGTCATGCTGATACTTCAGATAATGCAGCGCCACCATCAGCCTCGTATCAATTCCCGGGGCTCCCGTATGCGCATGATACGTCGCCCCAAGCTGCTCGTCAAACAGCACCCAGTTGATACGGCCGCCCAGCTTTACCAACGGCTGACTTGCATCCACCAACAAGGATAATTCCACCCGGAACAATTCTCCCTGCCGCTTATGTTCGGTCTTCTTCGGCTTCATCGGTTTTCCCAGTTTGCTTGTATTAAATGAGCGGTTTCCGGGAATATGGAGGCCTGTAATATTAGTTCAAGTTATTATTAGTAAATAACTTAAGATATTTTTAGCACCGACTACTGACGATTCCGACACTCACCACAAAGGCACGGAGACACCAAGAACTCACAGAGAAAGCGGGAGAGGCTGAATCCGTCGGATCGAAACTTTGTCCGACCTTTGTGCCTTGGTGTCTTTGTGGTGAATATTCGGGCATGTTTCTTGGGAGGTCACGAGGTTGGGATTGAAAAATTCGCCACCCAGACAGCCTCGTTACCTCGGCTGCTACGTCCCGTGACTGCATCCTTACTTCCTATGGCGTGAAAACCAAAAGTTCAGGCACGGTGGACGCTTGGGCGGGTTGCGTGGCATTGGTTCCGGCAACGGCTTCGGCTGTGTTGGAAATACCATCGCCATCCGTGTCGGCGTTTTCACCGGTGGTAGTATAGGAGAAGGTTGTGAACTGCCAGTTCTGCGTGCCGGCCACGACTCTGATGGTGCTCGCGATCAACTCAGTGGTGCCTTGCTGGTAATAGGCATGAACCGTTCCGTCCACGTCGGTGGTCAAGAGCAGCGTCTTGGTCAGCACGGGATTGGCTCCATTGGTGGCCGACAACCAGCCACCGCCATCGCTAACCGTGATCAGCACCGGGGCGTTGACCAAGGGCGCGGTGCCCGCCTCGTTCCAGATGGCGATATCGAAAGGGAGCAGATTGAACTGCCCGATTTCACCGTATTGCTGGTCCCCGGCGATCAACGCCAAGGTGGGCGTGATGGTGTTATAGTAGCCGCCGGGATTGTAGGCGGGGTTATAGGAGGCCACGGCCTTGAAGGTGGCTCCGGCTTCTATTTTGAATCCCGGATAGAGGGTGATACTGCTGCCGGCACTAAAGGTGACGTTGGAGCCGTTTTTGACGGTTACGGTGCCGGAGGTATCCAGCGTGTATTGCGCCCATTCATTGGCCACCGTTCCCAAGTTATAGTCGCGGGGCAGCACCGTGACGTGCGACTCGGCCCAAGCCATGAGCGGAAGGGTTAATGACAGAGCCACACACTGTTTTGTGATATTCATAGTGGTTCGTAACGAGCGGAATTAACGCCAAGCACGAAATACAAGACGCCATTTTCCATCTGTAATATCTACCAAGGAACCAGAATTATATGCATGTATATTAAAATACCCATAAAATCTGAACTTAAATTTAGTCGCATTAACCGCACAGGTAGTTCCGTAATTGCTTGTTCGCATATGCACGGAATTTAACATCACTTCATCGCCAACCTCCCACCCGGCGTCTGCTGTTACACAACGTAATGAGACCGTTACAAACTTCGGTATGCCGCCTAACCCATGAGGCACCTCCAAAGACTGATTGGCTCCAGGAATGGCCTGCTCGGAGCTCTCAAAGTAACCTACGCTCAAAATGGTCGAAGTGCCGACCATCAAAGCACCAACCTTGGCAGTTCCCGCGACATCCAACTTTTGACTGGGCGCACTGGTTCCAACTCCGACGTTGCCGCTGCCTTTGATGATCAGACGCAGGTCGGGAGCGTTGATGCCGTCTTGGGTCCAGAACAGGGAATCCTGTCCGGATTGCTGGAAGAGCGTTCCGGCAGTGGTGGAATTAGGTGCGCCGATGTCCACACCGGCCGTAGTCACATTGATGGTCTGCGCGAGAACGGAGGAGGCGGCGAAGGCCAAACCGGCAAGGAGGAGGAGTGTCTGTTTTTTCATTGGAGATTCAGGATGGTGGTAAATGAGTGGAGGACCTTGTGTGTATATAGTGCGGGTGATTATTTTGCGTCTTCCTCGGTTCCGGTCACGGCGGAGGCGATGCCGTCGGCGAAGGCGCGTTCGATGTCTTCGATCGTGGTGGACGCGCCATAAATGCCACCCCAAGCGAAGGTTTTCTTGATATCGAAACCACCCAAGGCGGTGTGTTCGGGGAGCTGCCAGAGGCTGACGTGGCCCTCTATATGGATCTGCCCCAGACCGGCCAGCATGGCGCGGGCGAAGGCGTTGCCTTTGTCGTAGCGGGTTAGGTTCACTTCCACCAACACCTCGCGTGCAGGATTGTGCTGATTTGCGGCCTTTTTGGCAGAAATACGCTCCTCAATACGCTGGGAGAGCCGGGTGCGTTCGACCTCCAATACATCCAGATTCGATTGAGCGGCTACGGTCGCCTTAACGGTATCCGCAGAGGCCACGCGTGAGGTCGGTGCCAGTTCTTGGGTAAACCGGGCCGTCGCCGGGCTGGACGCGCAGCCCGAAAGCAGGGTGAGCGCGGCCATGATAACTGTGCAGAGTAGTGGCAATGAAAGTCTGACGGACATAAAGCCTTATTTTACGTTAATTTATAAAGAGTCGAGAAAGTCTTTGACATGAAATTGCGTGGTTCCGAACGGGGATGGTTTATGCGCCCTTCGGCTGTTCCTCGTTCTCTTCTGCTCGTTGCGTTAGTTCTTACTTAGTTTGTTAACTATCACTGAATTGACTATATCCTTCAATAGCGATTCAGTTGCTTTTTCAGTAATCTCGGAAACGCCGCCACTGGAAAGGGCATTTATATTTAAAATAATATTTGAATCTATCGCAATGCAATAAGCCTCTGAAATCAGCCCCTCTTGCCTAAGAGATGGCCGGTTTGAGAGCCACTCCCTGCCTCTTTCATCTAATATCACAGCATACCGTCTATCAGGAAGAGTTGATATACCTTCTTTCTTAAGAAGGGAATCTAGGCCAGCCCCGTGGAAGGATTCCAGCCGATCATATTGCGTTCGGAAAAGATCAATACTCACAAGCACTTCATAAATCCCGGATGAACTCTCCGCCCCCAAACCAAATTTAACAAGATTGCAATGCCTAGGGAGAGGCCTGTCTTCGCGAAACGTAATAATCCTGGCAGGCGGACTAGTGACTTTAGCGCTTCGTGGCAAAAAATAGCTCATCTCAATACCATTATATTCCAAAGTGAACTGTTTTTGGCACATAGCATTTGATGCTGCCCATGCGAAAGCCAATAAAATAAGCAGCATCGATTTCATTATGGATGATTATAGATCGTATGAGGACTGAAGTTACTGCCGCCAAACAAAAGAGGTGCCTCTACTAGAGACAATGCCAAAGATAATGGCCGCGGAGGAAACAATGCATTTCCTCCGACCAGATTCGGCACTAGATCTCCGGCATGAACCTGAAAGTAGTCCACAACACCGCCAACCGATCTCAACAGACTTCTCGAAACCAACTCATTCACCGCCGCACCATTGTATGCTACGTGAATGCCGGACATATTCACCCCTCTATCACGCAAAACACCTATGGCATTATTTAATATTAGAGCTCCCTGACTATGCGCCGTAAAGGTTGATCCAGCAAGATTTGTCGTAGATATAAAGTCTGCGACGTCCCTCGAAATACTTGAAGTGCCAGTCAATTTCTGAGCCGCCGACTCCACTAGATCACTTATAAAGCCGTGACTTTCATTGTATATCACATAATAATGATTCTGACTCATCTGATATGTGGACAGGTCGATAGCATGTTGCCTATCATTCAATATTCCATTAATCCAGAAATCATTCGACTTCCCCGCCAAAGAAGAGCGACTGCTAACATCAACAGCAGTGATCTGACCCGTTGCTGGGTCGCGAGTCACTTCGACAATACTTGCGTTAGACTGGATAACATCTTGAATTCCTTGTTTAATATAAAATCCCAAGTAGGCAGTCGCCCCGCCTATAGCCCCACCTATAGCACCCGCCTTGAAAGCTTGACCCAAGTTTCCACCCATAAGCACAGTCGATGTGAATCCACCAACAAAGCCCGCTGCTGCACCCCCTATTGTAGCAGCTATTCCTGCCGCCGTTGTTGCTGTTATGGCCCCTGAACCTACTGCTCCAGCCAAAAAGCCAGAAGCTGCCGTGGCTGTGGTTGTCGCTGTGCCTGCTACCGCTGGTGCAAATGCCCAAGCCGATGCGGCACCATAAGTGACGAATGAAAGAATAGCCGCTGTAGCAATCCCAATCCATTGATGTTTCCCTAGCCATTTTTTGGCCTTATGAATCCAACTACTGAACCAACTGTTCCCTAAATAATCCCACTGGTTGACACCATCATTGCCGCAGAAACCATACAGGTTCATCCCACCGCGTTCTTCTATGGGGTCGCGGTTGATGAAGCGGCCGTTGTGGGCGTCGTAGTAGCGGTGGCCGTAATAGATAAGCCCCGTTTCGTTATCGGTGAACTTGGCGCTGAATCGGAACGGGTTGGCCTTGGCATAGGCACCGGTAGCGCGGAG
This sequence comes from Opitutaceae bacterium, assembly GCA_041671745.1. Lineage (GTDB taxonomy): Bacteria > Verrucomicrobiota > Verrucomicrobiia > Opitutales > Opitutaceae > Rariglobus. The sequence goes on from JBAZBC010000006.1 coordinate 6,438, forward strand.
GGGTTCACCGAAAGCGTTGTATTCGTAGCTGGCACCGAGGGTGCCGGTGTCGGCGTTGACTAGGGTGGCGACGTTCCCGTTGCCGTCATACGTCGGGAAGTAACTCGCGCCCGTGATGTAATCGGTGATCTGCAACAGGCCGCCGATGCCGCCGGCCGCCGTCATCGAGCCGGTCAGGTCGAGGCCCCAGGTGAAGCTGCGCTTCATGACAAATTGCGAATTTGAAATTTCAAACTCAGCCAAGAGGTTCCAGCCGTCGTAGAGGAAGCGGGTTTCGGCGGACAGGGTCCAGGTGCCGGGGGACACGGCTTCGTTGAGCACGCGTTTCACCACCCGGCGGCCGGCGGCGTCGTAGTTGAACTCTAGGCGCTGGCGGGGCTGGCCGTTGGGGATCGATGTCCATGTTTTGCCTTCCATGGAGGCAAGGCGGTTCTCGGCGTCCCAGGTGTAGTTCCACTTGGCGTCGGACGTGAGGTTGCCGTCGGCATCGTAGACGAGGGTTTCAGTGTAGCCGGGATACCAGAGCGTGCGGCGGTCGATCTGCGCCAAGTCGGTGCCTCCGCTGCCGGCGCCGGGCTGGGCGGCGACGACGGCGAAGGAACGGGCCAGCGCGACGGCGGTGTCGGCCGGCAGGAGGTCAACCTGCCAGAAACGGCCTTGGCGGGAGGTTGTCTGATTGTCGGCCACCACGGTGGTGTCGGTCGTGGCGGTGCCGGCGACGGACACGGTTTTGTTGTCGCGGTCGGTGAGCTGGTTGAGCTCGTTGACCGTGAAGGCGTCGGCCTTGGCGGGATCGTCGGTGTGGTTGGCGGTGGTGCGGTTGCCGGCGGCGTCGTAGCCGAAACCGAACTGGCGTCCGGGGAGCTTGTGCTCGGGATCTTCGGTGCCGAGGTAGCCCTTGGCCTGGTCGAGTTCACCCCGGTCGTTGTAGTGGAATTTTTGGCGGGTGGTATCACCGTAGTCGGCAAAGGCGTCGCCGGACTGGGCGGCGGTGTCGCGGCGGCCGAAGTCGTCGTGGGTGTAGGTGAACTCGCTCTTGGTGGCGGTGCTCCACTGGCCCTTGATGCCGGTGAGCAGATCGCGCGAGGTCTCGTAGGTGCGGGTGGTCGTGAAGGCGGTGCCGGTGGCGGCGAGCGTCTCGACGAGGCGGGAATCGGTCAGGTAGCCGTAGGCGAAGGCCTGGCTAGATGCGCCGTTGTTGCGGGCGGCGGTGATGCCGGCGAGGCGGCCGAGGGCGTTCCAGCCGTAGGTCTGCTGCAGGAGCGCGGCGGGGGTCGCGGCGGTGCCAAGCATCCAGCCGCGGGCGCGGCCCTTGACGGTGCCGGCGACGTTGTCGGTGGTCGTCTCGTAGAGGGTCTTGAAGACGTTGTTCTGGTAGAATGCCGGCAGGGTTTCGGTGTCGGCGCGCCACGGGGAGGTCGCGTCGTAGGCGTAGGTGCGGGTGCCGGTGAAATCACTGAGCGACGCGACCTGGGCGGAGCGGGTGTAGGTCGTGGCGACGGACGGGGTGCCGTCGTTGTAGGAGGTGCCGAGGGGTTCGCCGGTCTGAAGGTCGTAGCTGTAGGTCGCGGTGACGCGGGCGGTGTTGACGGTGCCGTCGAGCGTGCGGGCCCAGTAGCGGTGGAGGACCTGGCCGCGGGAGTTGTAGTCGTATTCGACGTAGCGGGCAGTAGCGTCGGTCTTCTTTTGCAGGAGTCCGGACTGTTCGTCGAAGGTCCAGGTGGTGGTGTCGCCGGCGGGGGGCGAGGCGGGCCAGGTTTCGCCGGTCCAACCGGTGTCGGTGCGGTAGGTGGTCAGCGAGGTGCGCTCACCGTAGCTGCTGTAATCGTAGGAAGCAGGCATGGACGCCTCGCCCCACTGGCGGGCGACCTCGCCGCGCGGGGTGTAGTCCATGCGGGCGTATTTGCCATCGACGTTTTTGACCGAGGTGCGACGGCCCATGATGTCATAGCCGTAGGTGGCGGTGACGTGACCGGCGGGATCGGTGACGGTGAAGGGACGAGCGGTGTTGGCCTCGTAGGCGGTGGTGACGGTGCGGGTGACCCCGGCGCGGATGTTGGTCGAGGTGGTAGGGCGGTTGAGGACATCGTAACCGGTCGTAAAGACGAGGTCGTCGGGCGCGGTGGTGGTGGTGCCGAGGCCGTTGACGGCGACCTCGACCTGGGGGGCGGAGAGGCCGGGCGCCTGAGTGGTCTTGGTGACGGTCCGGGCGGTGCGATCAACGGAGACGGTGGAGGTGGCGATGTTGCCCTCGGCGTCGGTGGCGGTGGTCTCGGAGCGGAGGTTGCCGGTGAAGCCGGTCAAGCGCTGGCGGGAGGAACCGAGGGCGGTCTCGGTGGCACTGTTGAGCGTGGCGTAGGTGTAGGTGCGACTGGCGACCCACCAGGTGCCGCTCTCGTAGGCGAACCACTTTTCCTGGCCGCTGATGCGATCGGAGCTGGCGAGGTCGAGGGTGCCGTTGGCGTCGATGTCGAGGCCGGAGAACACGGGCTGACCGAGGACGTCGTAGGTCGTCAGCGTATCGGCCATGCCGGAGCGGGAGGACTTGATGAGCTGGCCGGTGGTGGCGTCGTAGGTGGCCAGCTCAACATAGTTGGCCTGACCGGTAAAGCCGGGGCGCTCGCTGCGGATACCGCGACCGAGCCAGTCGGTCCAGCTCTTGGACCAGCGGGGGGAGTTGGTCGTGGCGAGATTGGTCTGACTCCAACGGCGTCCGTCTGTCTCGACGCCATAGGTCATGTATTGGGCGACCGTGCCGGTGCCGGTTACGCTGTAGCGCTGACCGTCGAGGTAGGCCGTCTGGGTGACGGTCGCGAGACTGGGCGCGGTGACGGACTGGCTGCGGTTGACCGGGTCGTAGTTGTAAGTGGTGGCACCGACACCGGGGGCGGTCTCGCTGGAAGTGCGACCGGCGAGGTCGTAGCTGCGAGTGCTGGTGAGTTTCTCGGTGGAGCCGGAGGCGGCGTAGGTCTCCTGTTTGACCACGCGGTCGGAGGCATCGTAGGTGACCTCGGTGACGAGATCGGGCAGACCGTTGGCACCCTCCTTGATCGTGGTCTTGACGCGGCTGGCATCGTCGTAGGTGTAGGAAACCTTGATGCCGGTGCCGTCGCGCTCCCAGAGTTTCAGTTCGCCGGAGTAGTCGGCATCGTAAGTGTCGCCGTTGCTGGAAACACGGTTGGTGAGCTGGTTGTTCCAGTTGTAGGTGAAATTGGTCCAGTTGATGAGGTTCCAAACCGTGCCATCCCAGACGTAGGACTCGGTGCGGGCGATGCGCGCCTGAGTATCGCGAATGACGAAGTCGAGAGTGCTCTTGGTGGGGATGATGTAGATGTCCGCGATGTCGAAGCCGTCGTAAGAGGCCATGAGTTGCGCACCGGGAGTGCTGGCAATGACACCGCTGGCTGTGCCGATGCGGGAAGCCTTGCCGGAGGAATTGACCGTGAAAGCGGTGCCATTCCAGTCGCCCTTCTGGTGGATCGTGCTCTGGGCGGTGCCATCGGGATGGACCATACCGCGTGACTGATTGCGGAAAAACGCATCGTAGGTGTCCTCTTGGTAGGTCCGCGTGAGGGACGTCAACGTTGTGCCGGTTGAATCGACCTGATCCTGCCGGTTGGCGACTACGACAGTGCGGCCATTTTGCACATACGTGCTGTAGGCGATCGTAGTCTTGGAGGTGAGAATGCCGTTGACCCGGGTTTCCGAGGTGTTGAGCCGGCGCAACATGCCAAACGGGTCGGCCGAGTAGGTCATCGACGTCACCACACCCGTGCCCGCAGTCATGCTGACCGAGGCGGGGCTGCTGATGAACGGGGCGTAGGTGTTGCAAATGGTGCCGAGCTTCAACTCATCGGTGGTGGGGAAATAATCGTAGGCCATCCACGCGCCACCGGTGGACTGGACGGAGCGGGTGAAGCCGTAGCTGGCAGCATTGGCCGAATCGGTGTTGTAGTCAAAATCCGAGGAAACCGAATCGGTGGTGCCGCTGGTGATGGTGGTCGGCGTGTCGCCCCAAGCGAAATGCGTATGGACCTTGGCGGCTTGGGCGGTGACGGAGTTGTCGGGCTCCAAAATCTGAATGGTTTCGTCGTGGCCGCCGGAGGCATTGCCGGTCCAAGTGCGGACCTCGCGGGAAACCGGGGACTGACCGGCCAGCGTCCAGTCGGCTACCGTCCACGTGAAGGCCGGAGACGTGCCGGTGCGCTCGATGGTGGTCCACTCGGTGCGGGCGATAGGCGCGGTGGTGTCGGTTGCACTGAGCAGCGTGCGGGTTTCCTTGGTGATGCGCAGCTTCGTCGGGCTACCATCCTGCGTGATGCGATAAGTGATAAACGGAAGACCAGTAAGAGGCTTTGGGTAAGTGGTGCCCGAGGCCGATGCAGGGTTGTAGAACCGCAACTCGTAAGAAGCAGGCGACGTGTTCAGGTCGACAACATCAAGGAAAGCTTCGTTGGTGGATACTTGACGAATAACGCCGTTTACCCGTTTGACGTAAATTTCATCCGACTGGGCATCGTAGTAAAGGGTGCTTGGGGTGAAGAAAGTGGACCAATCCGAAGTGCCGGCACCGACAACACTGATGGCCCCGGCGGATTCTACCGTTAAGCAGAGAACCGAGAGCGACATTCCATTTGATCTGACCTCCGGTGAGCGGTGAAGAAGACCCGGCCATTTGCGGGACAAGGGTTTCCCCCGGGACGACACGAACCGTGTATGTGGACACACTCGCGCCGAACGTAAGCGAAGTTTTTGCCATGCCATCGACCGTGAACAAGTAACCAGGCGGGGCGGTGATAGTGGCTTTTCTTTGTCCACTCGTATTCGAAGCATTGATGACAAGGTCATATGGTTTACCGACCTCAAGCATCGCCGTTTTGAGCGGAGTGTTCAGCGTCGGAACCGCACCGCTGGCAGTTGCCAGTTCTCCGTTCAAAGAGGCAGTAATCGAGCCGTTTTTATAGCTCCCCGATGAGTTGTGTGTAGAATTGTCTGCGACGTAGACTACACTAGCGGATGCCTTGAACTTCACCGGCACCTCCCGCGCTTGATCGGCGATTTGGGCCAGGCCCAAAAGCGAACTCAGGATAAATACGAAGACACCCAGTCCGAATTTTACGGATTTCATGGAGATTACTTTTGGGTGGACGAGGGTTCCATTGCCGGAGCTTCGCTGGCGGACGGTTTCTCCAATTGGTTCAGCTTTTGGCGGGCGGAGGGTGAGTCTGCTTTGTGAGCCAGTGCTTTTTTATACTCCTGAATCGCCTCCTCGGTGTTGCCCAACAGGTGCTCACGAATATATCCGCGAACTTCGGAGATCGATGCCAACGTGTCGGCATCGTTCGCCGAGAGCGCCTCGGCTTTGTCCAATAACGCCAAGACACGCCGAGCGGCTTTTTGCGCTGTTTTTTTGTCCCCGGATTCCTGCGCAGAGAACGCGATCCTCAAGAAGTCTGCCGCTTTTTCCTGAAACCATTCGGCGGTCTGCGGACGGCTATTGGCGTCTTTCGCGAGTCGGCTCTCGGCCGCCTCGTCGTGTCCCTGCTCCAGTAGCGTGCGGGTTTCAGCAAGGCGTTTCCGAATTGCCTTCTCACCGGATGCGGGATCCGACGAAGCCGTGGTTTCTTGTGCTCCGAGGGGCAGCTCAAAGGTGCCGATCCAAAGTAGTATGATGGCAGTCGAACCGAGCAATAGACGTCTGCTAAATGACATGCAGGCTAGCTGCCGTGCAAAAAACACGAATCAATCACGAAGTGTCATACCGGGGAATGAACCCTAGCTCGAATAGCAATTATAGCTATACCATTAACATCCCACGGGCGGTGTAACAGGAACTGATGTCAGTGGACAGCCATGGTTGGAATACAGCCGTCCATAGTCGCGGCGGGCCCAGCGGTCCCGCCCTACCCTCGCCCCGCGGCTCTTCCGATTATCTGGCGTTGATGGTGATGTAGCGCAGCACGCCACGATACTGGACCAGCAGGGCATTCAAACCCGGCTTCATGGCGGCGGCGGCTCCCTGCACATCGGCAATGGGTCGGCGGTTGATCTCCACGATCACCAAGCCCGGCACCAGGATGTTGGCGTAGGGTGAGTTTTCGTTGATCGCCGTGATCACCACTCCACTCTCGACTCGTTTATCGAGCTTATACTGGGTGCGCAGGTCTTCATCGATTGTGTTCACCGTCACCCCCGGAATGAGTTCGTAAGCCGCGTTGGTGTGCTCATCGAGGCTGCTGAGTTTCACCTTGATGACCTTCTCCTTGCCGTCGCGGAAAACGGTCACATTGACCTCGGTCCCCGGCACGACTTGGGCGACGATCAGGCGCAGCGCGAGTTGGGAATCCACGGCATGCGTATCAATTTGGGTGATGATATCGTTGCGCTTCAAACCGGCCTTGGCCGCAGGCGAGTCGGAGACAACATCACTCACCACCACGCCCTTGACGGTGGGATTCAATCCGAGACCTTCCGCGAGCTTGGGATCGATGTTTTGCCCGGAAACGCCCAAGTAGCCGCGCTGCACCTTGCCGGTCGCGATCAGGCTGTTGAGGATCGAAACCGCCAGATTAGTCGGCACCGCGAAACCAATGCCGATGTTTCCTCCCGTGGATGACAGAATCGCGCTGTTCAGCCCGACCAAACGGCCTTTTGCATCGACGAGCGCACCACCGGAGTTGCCTTGGTTGATGGCGGCATCGGTCTGGATGAAATTCTCATAGCCCCCGATCTGATCGTTGGTGAGAATGCCCACGTCGTTGCGCCCCGTGGCTGAAACGATGCCCATGGTGACCGTCTGGCCCACACCCAGCGGATTGCCGACCGCGAAAACAATGTCCCCGACGCGCAGCTTGTCGCTGTCGGCCACCGTGGTGACAGGCAGGTTCTCAACGTCGATTTTGATGACCGCGACGTCGGTTTTATCGTCGGTGCCGATCACCTTGGCGATGAACTCGCGACCGTCGGCCAGCAACACCTTGAGCTCATCCGCACCGGCCACGACGTGGTTGTTGGTGAGAATGTAACCGTTGGCGGATACGATCACGCCGGACCCGAGCCCCTCCTCTTTGCGCTCACGCTCGGGGAGCGCCTGGTTGCCAAAAAGCTGACGGAACAGCGGATCGACGCGCAGACGCTCACGGACGATCTTGGTGGAGTAAACCGAGACGACCGCCTTCTGCACCGGTTCGATTACGTCGGCGTAACTGGTCACCAACCGGCCCCCGCCCTCGCCCACCGGCGAGCTGTCGAACTTGATGTCAGGTTTCGACGCGGCGGGCTTTTCCTGCGCAAAACCGAGCGTGAATAACGAGGCCGCCAGCGCGACGACCAACGCACGAGACTGGAGATTGGTTTTCATGGACGGGTTGCGGACAAAGCGAACCTGCGGATTGTTCCACCGCAAGCTCGTTACTGTCTCCGTCCTCCCCGCTTAGAAGCCCTTGATCTTAAACAGACTCGTGACGCTCTCGTTGTTGTTGATGCGCACGATGGCCTCGGCCATGAGGCTGGCGATGCTCAGAACCCTGATCGGAAGGCCACGGGTGTCGACCGGCACGGAGTTGGTCGTGATGAGCTCGTCGATGTGCCCGAGAGCGAGACGCTCGTAGGCGATGGGGCTGAGCAAGGCGTGGCTGACGGCCGCACGCACACTGAGGGCGCCGCTGTCGCGCATGATCTTGGCAGCATTGGCAAGGGTTCCAGCGGTCTCGGTGATGTCGTCCACCAACAAAACATGTTTGCCGGCGACATCGCCCACGACGTTGACCGTTTCGACGGTCGTGGCGTTGGTGCGCTTCTTCCAAACCATGCCGAGCTGGGCCCCAAGGATACCGGCATAAGCGGCAGCCATCTTCATACCGCCGACGTCGGGCGAAACGACCACCATGTCGTCTGCGCGGAACTGCTCGAGGTATTTGAAGAACACCGGCGACGCGAAAAGGTGATCCACCGGGATGTCGAAAAAGCCCTGAATCTGCTGCGAGTGCAGATCCATGGTGAGAATGCGATTGGCACCGGCGGCGACGAGTAGGTTGGCCACGAGCTTCGCTGTGATCGGCACGCGCGGCTGGTCCTTGCGATCCTGGCGGGCGTAGCCGTAGAACGGCATGACCGCCGTGATGCGGTTGGCCGAGGCGCGCTTGGCTGCATCGATCATGATGAGCAGCTCCATGAGCGACTGATTGGTCGGCGTGCAGGTGGGCTGCACGATGTAAACATCGTGACCGCGCACGTTTTCGTTGATCTTCACGAATGACTCGCCGTCGGGGAAGCTGGTGACCGTCGCCTCCCCCAGCGGCATGCCGATGTGTTGGCAGATTTCCTCGGCGAGAGGACGATTAGAGTTACCAGAGAAGACTTTCAGGCGAGGCGCGCTCATGTGGTGAAGGGCGAAGCGTGTCAGGAATGTTACAGGGCGGAAGACTTTTTTAGATCTTCGGCAACACTCTCAAGTGCATCTACTCGCTTAAACAACTCAGGGAGCTTTTTCTTAAGGACGTTAAAGCGCTGCTCAAAGTTATATGGCATGCAGGGCGACCCCTTGACGAAACTCCCTGGAGCGAGGTCGGAATTAATGCCAGTCTGCCCATCAGCCTTGGATCCCTTGCCAATAGTCAGATGGCCGGCGATACCCGCCTGTCCGCCCAGAACCACATAATCCTCGATCGTGGTGCTACCGGAAATCCCGACCTGCGCACAGATAAGGCAGTGCTTCCCGATGACCACGTTGTGGCCAACCATCACCAAGTTGTCGATTTTGGTGCCCTCACCCACTGACGTGCGACTGAAGCGGGCTCGGTCAATCGTGGTGTTGGCACCGATTTCGACGTCGTTTTCGATGACCACATTGCCGACTTGGGGAACCTTCTCGAGGCGGCCTTGGCTGAATTCGTAGCCGAAACCATCGGCACCGATCACCACACCGGGCTGAAACCGCACGCGGTCCTTTAAAATACATTCGGTGGCCAGCGTAGCACGCGGCATCAACCAGCAGTCGTTACCGATACGGGCATTGCGCCCGATAAACGCATACGCCTCCAAATGGGTGCGTTCACCGATCACGGCTCCCGCCTCAATCACACAAAACGGACCGATCGTGGCCGTGGCGGCAATCTGTGCGCCCGCAGCGATCACCGCAGTCGCATGAATGCCCGGCAGGGGCTTCGGCCAAAGCATTTGCTCGATGCGGGCGCAAAGATGGGCCAAGGCGACGGAAGGCTTGTCTACCAAGATAAATTGCTGACCGGGGAGCGGGTCTCCCTCGTAATCCGGCGGCAGCAGCACGATCGAAGCAGCCGTGGTAGCGACCTCGGTTTTATACTTGGGATTGCCCAGAAACGACAGGTCCCCCGCTTGGGCAGAGCCCAGAGAGGCGATACCGCGCACGGTGGCGTCGGTTACACCTTTGACTGAAAGGGGCTGGACGATGGCCGCGATGTCGGCGGCGCTGAAGGCGAGCTGCATACGAAAAAACGGTGGGCAACACCTAACGACATGGCAATGGCCGACCGGCACCGACAATAAAAAACCCCACTCTTTCGAGCAGGGTTTTTAAAGATACGAGTTGGAAGCGAATTACTTCTTGGAGCTCGGGAACGAAACCGAAGGAGCTTCGGTGGAGGCGGGCTTGGCGGCGGGAGCTGCAGCTGCCGACACGGAGCCAGCCGGACGGTCCTTATTGATCTCCTTGGCCACCTCGTCGGTGATTTCGTAAGAGGGATCATAGTAGATCACCCCCGACAGGCCGATGAGCGTAGGTCCGGACTTGTCCAAGAGCAGGGTGGCACCCTTTTTCTTGGCGATATCAACGGCGATCTTGCTGATTTCCTCGAGGAGGAACTGCTTGAAGTTGTTGATGCGCTGCTGGAGCGAACGCTGGGTGTTGCTGCGGAACGCATTGACTTCGCCCTGCTTGCGCTGGATTTCCTGCCCCTTGGCCTCGAGATCGGCCTGGGCCTTGGTCTTGGCATCGGCAGACAGAGTCGGGTTATTCAGTTGCTCCTTCAGGTCATTGAACTGCTTCACAAGGGCGTTACCCTCGGTGTTGAGCTTCTGGAGCTCATCTTCGGCCTTCTGTTGGTCGGCCTTGAGTTTACCGTTCTGCTCCTCGGTCTTGTAGTGAGCGTCGTAAAGCTTCGCCATGTCGACGACGAGGACTTTGGGTGCCGTCTCGGCTTGTGCGGTAAGGGCAAATAAGCCGGCGAAAGCGACGGCCAACAGTGATTTCAGGGAGTTCTTCATATTAGGTGGGTTGTGAATGAGAGTGTTAAATTAGAAACGTGTTCCAAAAGAGAAATTAAACTGTCCGCCGTTATCGTTAATCTTGTCGGAAGTGATAGGGATACCGTAGTCGAGGCTGAGCGGTGCACCCGCAATCAGCAGGCGCAGTCCGAAGCCGAAGTTGTCATTATACTGGCTGGGGTCGAAATCGTATGAGCCATTGTTCACAAAGCCGGCATCGTAGAAGACCGCAAAGCGCAGAGGTTCCACGATATCGAGAGAATACTCGATACTCAGGAATCCGTAGGTATTGCCGCCAACAGGAACGTTGTCGGTGCCACTCGTCGTAGTGACCGTTGTCTTCGGGCCGACGTCACGATATTCGAAACCACGAAGCGTGTAGGGTCCGCCGAGATAGAAACGGTCATAGAAGGGCACTTGGGTGGTGCTCCCAAATGAATCTAGCACGCCCGCACGGCCAATGAACGCAACAATCTGGTTTTGCGTATCAAACAGCTGAACAAATTGTGACCCCTTGGCCTCGATCTTGTAATAATCCGCATCACCACCCAGCGAGCTGCTGGTGATTTCGGTGGTAAGCTCGATGCGGTTGCCGCTGGTGGTATTGACCAGTTTGTCACGGGTATCGCGCAGGAGCTGGAAGCCGACTTTGGAGAGGGCCGTGGTGCCCGCGGTGTAGGGCGGATTATAGCCCGCCGTCACGCTGTTGATGTCGACCACCTCATAGCCGTAGGAAAGACGGCCTTCGACCAATTCGAACAGACGTTTACGGAGGTAGACCTCGGCACCGGTGCGGATTTCGCTGTAGAATGAGCTGTTATAATCGGACTCGGAACGGAAGATCGAAAAGCCCAACGCCAATTGCTGTTCGAAGAGCCAGGGCTCTTCGAACGAAAGCACGGCCTCGCTGGACTTGGAGCCGAGCTGCAGGCGAAGACGGAACTTCTGGCCATCGCCCTGGAAGAGCGAGCGGCGGTTGAAGATGTCGAAATTCGACTGGGTGATTTCGGCAAACACCACGGCTCGTTCAAGCGAGCTGAAGCCGGCACCAAAGGTAAGGTTGCCTGTGCGCCCCTCTTTGACCGCGATCTTCAGGTTTTTGCGACCCGGGATCGTGGTGGTTTCGGGAGTGACGTTCACTTCCTCGAAGAAGCGCGTGTTATCGAGACGCTGCTTGGACGTTTTCATGCGCACGGAATCGAAAACTTCGCCCGGCCCGAGCGCCAATTCGCGAATGATCACGATGCTCTTGGTCTTGGTGTTGCCCTCGACGTGGATGGATTCGACGTAGAACTTGTCGCTCTCCTTGATGCGGTATTCGACGTCGATGGCCCCGGTGGCAAGGTTGGGTTTACGGACCAACTGGACGCGGGTCTCGATATAACCGTCTTTCCCGTAGGCGTCCTCAAGCGCGGTCACATCCTTGTCGATCTTGGACGGAGCAAAAATGGTGCCCGTGGTCTGCTTGATAGCGGCGAGGAGCTTGTCCGTTGTAATGATGGTATTGCCGCTGATCGCGATCTCACCGACTTTGTATTGGCGTCCCTCGACGACGTTAACGGTGATCACCAGCTTGCTGGGGCTGGGGTATTTATAACTGACCTTGTCGGCGGCAACCTCGACGTCGAGATAACCAAGGTCGCGATAGTAATCGCGGATCTTGTCCAAATCATCCTGAAACTGGTCGTCCTTGAAACGTCCGGTGCCGGTAATCCACGAGAAGATGGTCCATTTACGGGTTTCGATCACCTTGCGCAATTTGCTGGTCTTGGCGTGATCGTTGCCCACGAAGTTAACGCGGGAAATACGCACCTTGGCGCCTTCGACGATCTTGAATGTGACGTTGCCGAAACCGGTCTTGCGGTTGCGCTCGATGGCGTAGCTGACCTGGACCTGATTGTAACCGGACTTCTGGTAATAGTCGCGGATCTTGGTCACGTCTTCCTTCACCAAACGCTCGTCGAGGGAGGAGTTGGTCTTGGTCTTGATCTCCTTGTCCAGACGGCGGCTCTTGATCTTTACGTTGCCGTCATAACGCACGCTGAGCACGCGAAATTTCGGCGTAAGCTCAACCACCAGATTGACCGTGTGATCAGGGCGGATGTCGCGTTTTACCTCGATGAATTCGAACAGGCCGGTCTTGTAGAGCGACCGAATGTCCTGGTCGATCAACGTGTCATCAAGATCTACGCCCTCGCGCACCTGCATGTTGGCGCGGACGACCTGTTCATTGATATTGGAGGCACCAACAAAAGTGACGGTCAACGACCCCACTTTGTAGCCGGTTGCCGCCGGCTGGGCCCGCAGCGCCCCTCCGGTTACAACAAGCAAGGCGATGGTCAGAACGAGGCGAACGACCCCGAAAAGGGGGTTACTGGGTGTAGTTTTCAAAGCGTGTGATGTCCCGAAGGAACGTAAGTTTCAGTTCTCCTACCGGTCCGTTTCGTTGCTTGGCAACGATTAACTCGGCCGAGTCGGCCGCAACTTGGAATTTCTCGTCCGCATCCTTGGGCCGTGCAAGCATGAGAACGACGTCGGCATCCTGCTCGATCGAGCCGGATTCACGAAGGTCGGAAAGTTTGGGCGTGCGGTTTTCTTTTTCGGCGGAACGGTTCAACTGCGACAGCACGATGACCGGCACATCGAGTTCCTTGGCCAGCGCCTTCAAGCCGCGGGAGATTTCCGCGACCTGCTGTTCGCGAGGGGTTTTCGCATCGGTCGGCGCGAGGAGCTGCAAGTAGTCCACCACGATCAACCCAAGTTTTTGACGGGCTTGGAGACGACGCGCTTTTGCCCGCAGCTCCATGATCGTAAGGTGACTGGAGTCGTCGATGTAGATGGGCGACTTGGAAAATTCGTCGGCCGACTCGACCAACCGCTGCTGTTCCTCGCCGTTTTTGGAAAGGAGTCCGTCACGTAAAAGTTTCATATTCACGCGGGCCCGCGCGCATAACATACGAAGCGCGAGCTGAGCCGCGCCCATTTCGAGCGAGAAGACCAATACGGGAACGCCCTCCCCTCGCCTCGGCATCGCGGCGGCTTCCGCGAAATTCAGCGCCAGCGAGGTCTTGCCCATCGAAGGACGGGCCGCGAGCACGATCATTTCCTGCCGCTGGAATCCGTAGGTGAAGGAATCGAGATCCTTGAAGCCCGAAGAGACTCCCGTGAGTTCACCCTTCTTCATCATCATTTTCGTGATGACCGCCATCGCCTCGTGCGTCGGCCCCTTCATCTGGCGCGCGCCGTCGGAGACACGATCCTGCGTCACTTGGAAAATGTCTTGCTCGATCTTGTCTACAAACTCTTCCAACCCTCCATCATACGCGTAGCAATTCTCAATGGCCACGCCAGCCACGTTGATAATTTGACGCAGCAAGTGCAGCTCTCGGACCTTTTCGATGAAGTAGACCGCCTGCGCAGTGGTCGGAATGCGACTGCTGATCTGCGTGAGATAAGCATAACCCCCAATCTCATCCAGCTGGCGGCTAGTCTTCAGCTCCTCAGCCAGAATTGCCAGATCGATGGGCGTCCCTCGATTGTAGAGCTCAACCAGCTTCCCAAAAATTACTTGATTCGCCTTCGAGTAAAAGGCCGTTTCCGAAAGCTTCCCCTCAAGGCATCGAGCCACGACATCCGCTCCATCCAGGAAACAGCACGAAAGCAGGTATTCCTCCGCCTCAAGACTATGCGGAATGGTGCGTCCTCCCTGAAGTAGAGAAGTTTCATCACGACCTTTCCGACCTTTGCCTTGAACAATAGACGAACTCATTGATCGATATTTCCGTCACCCAAAAGACGACGCACATCGCGTGGATGGAATTTATAGCCCTGCTTTTTCTTTTCGAAATCAGGAAGGTGTTTGTTTAAGAAAATGTAGAGCGCGGTATTCTCGTATAGTTCTGCACTGCCACTCTGCATCGCAGCCATTTCGTTGCACACATTCCATACGTCCGTGTCGCGAAATCGTCCCACTTTTTTGATCAGATTACGGGTGGGGTTCAGGTCGTTTCGCTCCAACTTGTAGCGCTTTCCTGCCCCCCACGGATAAACACATTGGGTTAGGAACGACCAAAGCAGAGATTCAGAGCGACATTCTACATTCGTAACCTCGGAAAGTTCCGCGATTAGATCGCACAGCGACTCGTCGGAAATCCGAGCAAGGGGGGTGTCGATTATTCGCATGTCGAGATGACGGTCTGAACCGGCAGAACGATCAAGTGTTTGTTACTCACAAATCATAGAAAAAGCCGCGGTCGGATGACCGCGGCTTTTGTGATGAATGCGTCGTAAAGAAGCGACGGTGCTTACTTCTTGCTGCGCTCGCTACGCTTGGCCTTCTGGGCGCGGCGGGCGGCTTGCTGCTCGAGGGCGGCGTGCTCGGGATATTCTTCCTTGCTGGCCTTGGGAGCCTCGGCGGCGGTCTCGACGATCGGGTTCTCGGAAACGACGTCAAAGGACACTTCGACGGAAACGTCGGCGTGCAGCTTGATCTTCACCTCGTGCTTGCCGAGGGTCTTGACGGGCGTGTGGAGGTGAACCTTGCGCTTGTCGATCTCGATGCCGGCCTCGACGAGCTTCTGGTGGATGTCGGCGGAGGTGATCGCGCCGAACATCTTGCCGCCTTCGCCGGTCTTGACGGCGAACGCGATGGAGACCTTGGCGATCTTGTCAGCCAGCGCCTGGGCGCCGGTGAGTTCAGAGGCCTCGCGCTCGGTGCGACGCTTCTTCAGCGCGTCAACCCGCTTGCGGTTCGACTGCGTGAGAGCGACCGCATACTTCTGCGGGAGGAGATAATTGCGGGCGTAGCCGGCGCGGACTTTGACCTGGTCGCCTTCGGCGCCGAGGTTCTCAACCGGCTTGAGGAGCAAAACTTCGTGGTGAGCCATGATGGTATATATGTGTGAGTGTTATGTTTTGAGAGGTGTGAACGGGAACGCTTAAAACGGGACGTCTTCGTCGATGTTGTCCTGCGGGGGAGGCGTCGGCTTGGTGTTGGTGCGCGGGGGGGGCGTATGGCGCTCGATCGTTTGATCGACACCTTCGTCGCCACCTGCACCGGCGGCACGGGGAGCGCCGCCACCTTCGCCGCCTTCGCGGCCGCCGAGGAACTGGAAGTTCTCGAGGACGATCTTCATCTTGCTGCGCTTCTGACCGGTCGTCTTGTCGTCCCAAGTGTCGAGCTTGAGACGGCCTTCGACGAACAATGGACGGCCTTTGGCGCAGTATTTGGCGACGGTCTCGCCCTGTTTACCCCAAGCTTCGATATCGACAAAGGTGGTCTCATCGCGGGTCGCGCCCGACTCGTCTTTAAACGTGCGGTTGACCGCGAGGCCGAACTGGCAGATGGCCGTGCCCTTCGGCGTAACCCGGAGTTCCGGATCGCGCGTCAGGTTGCCGATGAGCATTACTTTGTTGAGGGAAGCCATGGGAGCGTTGTGTTCGCCCGGACTCAGACGGTCTGGAGGAAGGTGCGGTAAACGGTGCTGTTGAGGCGTAGGCGCTCTTTGAGGGCGGCCGGGCCGGAGGCGGGGGCAGAGAAAGCGACCTGGATGTAGGTCGCGCCGGGGAGGTTGCGGTCGGTGACGCGCACGAAATCGCGGCGGCCGAGGGTTTCGATTGCGCCGACTTCGCCGTCGACGGCGAGGATGTCTTTCTTAACGCCTTCGATGATCTGGTCGATGGAGTCTTCCTTGCCGCGGTTATCGAGGATGAAGGTCGCGCGGTAGTTACGTTTGGTGATGGTGCTCATTGTGAGTCTCTGCGGTTGAGTTGGTTCATGGCCCGGTCAGTCCCGTGGTCTAACACGAGGCGAAGGCCGGACACATAGCGTTCTAAATTTTGGTCGATGAGGAGTTGTTGGGAAGGAGTGAATTTGCCGAGGACGAAGTCCTTGAGGTCCATCTGGGGCGGGTCTTTGGGACCGATGCCGATACGGTAACGGGCGAACCCGTTGCCGAGTCGCTCGAGCAGGCTGGCCACACCATTGTGACCGCCGGCGCTGCCGCTTACGCTGACTTTCACGAGACCGAGGTTGATCGTGAGGTCATCATAGACGGCGGTGACCGCAGTGCCGGGGATCTTGTAGAACCCCGTCATCGCCTGCAGCGCACGGCCACTCTCGTTCATAAACGTGAGCGGCTTCGCGAAGAAGACGGTGCGGCCTGGTTCCGGGTCCCAGCGGGCGACCTCCGCCTCGAACGACCGTTGCTTTTGCCAAGCAAGGCCGAGCTGACGGGCGAGCGCCTCGACGACGACAAAACCCACGTTGTGGCGGGTATGGTCGTAATCGCGACCCGGGTTGCCAAGACCGGCAACAAGCGAAATGGACATGACTCAAAGAACAAACGTCCGGGGCCGTCGCGGTCAAGCGGCGGGCCGGGACGGCGAAACTTACTTCTTGGCGGCGGGAGCAGCGGCAGGCTTGGCTCCGGCGGCGGGGGCGGCGGCTTTGGCACCGGCGGCGGCAGGAGCAGCAGTTCCGGCAGCGGGCGTAGCGGCGGCACCGGCGGCAGGTGTGGCAGCGGAAGCAGCGGCACCAGCAGCAGGCGTGGAGGAGGCGATTTCGCCCACGGGCTCGACGCAGGAAACGACCGGCTGGCCCTTGAGGTCGAGATACTCGACGCCGGTGATGGCCTTAAGCGTGCCGACCTTGAACGCCTCGCCGACCTTCAACTCGGTGACGTCCACCTCGATGACAGGAGGAAGATCACGAGGGAAGCAGCGAACGCGCAGGGTATGAGTGGAGATTTCCAAAACGCCGTTCTGGTTCTTCACGCCGAAAGACTCGCCGGTGATCTGGATGGGCACCTGGATTTCGAGTTTTTCATCGGCCTTCACTTCCTGAAGGTCGACATGGAGAAACTTGTCGGTGATCGGATCGCGCTGCACTTCCTGAAGGAACGAAAGGGCCTTCGTGGTGGAGTCCTTGCGGTTGAGCTCGATGAGGAGCGCACGACCGGCAACGGACTTGAGAAGGCGAACGAACTCGGGAGCGTCGACTGAGAGCGCCTCCGGGTTGGTGTGCTTTCCATAGAGGATCGCGGGGATCTGGTTGGCCTTGCGAACGCGGCGCGAGGCGGAACGGCCCGTCTGAGGGCGGGTCGTGACGTTAAGGATCAGTTGTTGTTTGCTCATAGCTTCGTTCCCCCTGTCCCTCCGGAATTGGAGGCAGGCGTATTAGAAAAGGGGCCGACGACACCGGATTCCCCGAGGGATGGCAAACAAAACTTTGGAAATCTACACGGAATGGCAAAACGAGCATTGACAACCCGTGCCAGTGAATTGTTTTTCACCCCTCCTCACACGAGGTCATTGCCTGGTAGCTCAGTGGCAGAGCAGGTGACTGTTAATCACTTGGTCGTAGGTTCGACCCCTACCCGGGCAGCCACTTTGGCCCCAAAGACTTGAAAAAGTTTTTGGGGCTTTTTTGTGTTCCGCCCCCCCACAGGCAACCGCTCCCTGCCAACCAAATCTTTCGCCCTACTTCCCCGTGCTCCCGCAGTTTTTGCTGTGAGAGCACCTGCCATTTCTAGGTTTAAGCATCCACCACGATCTTCTCTCGCGGCTTGCAGACGCAGGCCAAACAGGTCCCAGGGTCCGCCGAGGCTCCGTGTCCAGCGTGATATTCAACGGTGCCTGATTTGAGAGCCACCATGCAGCTGCCGCAGTTACCCGCACGGCAGCCGGAATCCATCACGATTCCCTCAGCCTCGGCGAACTCCAGCAGCGACTCCGCCTGCCCCGTCCATTTGACGGTGCGACCCGTCTTGGAGAATACCACGTCAATGGCCACCGCAGCCTTGGCATCCGCTGCGGCCGGCTCGGCGGGCTTTGCAGCACGCTTCACACTAGCCGGACCAAATGCTTCATAGAAAACCGATGTATCCGGCACGCCCCATTCTCGAAGACCCGCAGTCACATCCTCCATCATCGGACCTGGGCCGCAGATGAAGTAATCATAGTTGTTCGACGGAAGGATTTTTTTGAGAAACTCCGTATTGACTCGCCCCTGATGATCGTAGTGTTCGCCCGGGATATCCGTTGCATCCGGCTGACTGCAGCAGATGTGTAGGCGGAAGTTGGGATTGTCGCGAGCCAGAGTCCGCAAGTGCTCGGCCATAATGAGCTCCTTGCCGTTGCGCAGGCCGTAAAGGAACCAGATCTCACGGGAGGTCGGCCGGCGCAGCACCGTGTTGGCGATGCTGAGCATGGGCGTGACGCCAATACCGCCGCCGATCAGCACCATCGGGCGGTCGTGACCGGGTTCGATGCAGAAATGGCCGGAAGGGGCCTTTACGTCGATGATGTCACCTTCGTGCACATGGTCGTGAAAGAAGTTAGAGCCGACACCGGGCGCGATTTCCGGCCGGTCGCGCGGGCCGGGAACCCGCTTGATCGACACGCGGTAATACTCGGAGCTGATGCCGTCGGAAAGGCTGTAGCAACGAGTCACGGGCTTGGGCGCGCCGGGAACCTTAAGTTGGAAGGTCAGATATTGGCCGGGCTTGAAATCGGGCAACGGACGACCGTCGTGCGGCGTGAGATAAAACGAACAGATGTCGCCACACTCGGGCACGCGGCGCTTGACCACAAACTTACGGAATCCACTCCAAGGCTCAGGCGCGGCGGCCTTGCGGCGCCGCGCGTCGCGCAGTGTGTCGAGCCGGGTCTGAAGCTGGTCGAGCTCCAGCTTACGAAGCTGTTTTTCGTGTCGGGAGCGCTGCAGCGCATCCACAAGGATAAATCCGGTGCGACCCGCCACCAAACCGATCAAAGCAACCCCGGATATCTGCCAGAACATAAGCGTTAGAATTTATATTGGATTTCAGAGCGCAAACCGAAGCCGTCATCGGCTCCTTCATTCAAGACACCAAAGGCATCGAGTTGCCAGATGAGGTGGCGACCGATTCCCTGTTGATAACGGGCACCAACAGCACCGGCATCGGTGCCGCCGATGTCGGTGCGCGTGCGACCGCCGATTTCAAAATTGATCTGCCGACGATGGTTGTCGAAGAACATCTGGTAACCCAGTGCGCTGCCAACCGACCGGTCGGCGACATTGCCCAGCGGCGCACCGTAGTTGCCCAGGCCGACGGCGGCGAAGAGCAGCCCGGTCTGACCCAAGGGACCGCCGGCATCAGGCGAACGTGCGGCCGAGCGGTAGTTGTCAAAACCCACGAAGAGATCGAGGTAGAGGTTGTTGTCGGTATGAGCCGGGACGTAGTTGAACTGCTGGAAGAACAAAGTGCCGTTCTGCACGGCGGCCGTCTCGTCATCCACGGCCCACGAGAAGTTAACACGGGTGGTCGACGAGATTTTACCGAACCGGGCGATGTAGCCGAAGCCGGCATAAGCACCGTCACCGGTTGCCGCATTGCTGCTGGGCACGTAGGCAAAATCGGTTTCGACCGTGGCTAATGAATAATCGGCCGCGCCCGACAGAAGGAAAAACTGGGCGTCGCGATCAAACAACGCGCCATGATTGATTTCACTCCAACCATAAAGGGCGGTGACGTGGGAAGCGCTGGATCCAAAGAGGAAGAGCGAACTGCGGGTGATGCCGACTGAGTCGACGACATCATTGATCATGATTCCGTCCTGGAAGCTCAACGGCTGGCGTCCGATCGAGAAACCGTAATCGAGCCGACGCTTATCATGAGGATCCAAGTTGGGGAACAACTCGCCGAAATCTCCCTCGAAAAAGAGCGTGCGAATGTTGCCGTTTAGGTGGTTTTGCCAGCCCTCGTCGGCAGGATTTTTAAACCGGTAGCCATTAAAATTGTTGTTTTTATCCAATGGACGGAAACCGATGAGAATACGCTCGGTGGGCGTCAGGTAGAGATTTCCAAACAGATCAAGCCGGTTGGCCCATTCCGTGTTTTGAACGCCGGGTCCGCTGTCGAAGGTCTGAAACCCGGACCGCAGCGAGCCGTAGGCGATAAACACCGGCTGCCAGACAGCACCGGTCGGAGTCGTAAAGCCGGGGGCGATGTAGCCAGACCCCAGAAAAGGGTTCTGGCCGATCTCAACCAGCGGTGCCGGACGAGCCGGGAACGTTTCGGGCTGAAGTGGTATGGGTTTATCACTAAACCGACTTTCCGAAACTTCGTTAGCCAAACCTGCGGAAACAGAGGCGGCGAACAGGGATGCGGCAAGGATGCCGGGGCGGGAAATAAGTATGCTGGCGAGCATGGGAGAAGTTGTAAGGTTCGTGTTATTGGCCGGCCGTCGGCAGAACAGGCGCAATGGATGTGACATGCTCGCCTGCCTGAGTCGGTTTAGGTGTGGTAGAAGGCTTCTGCTCACCGGCATAAGGCGGTGCCATGATTTCATCCTCCGAGGGAGCCAAGCTGATAGGCTTGTCCGTTTTGCCTTCAGGAAGGATCACTGTGCGGTCCCACAATGTATGCGATCCGTTAACTACGCGTTTCGCAACCTCGCGCGGGGAGAGGCTGTAATCAAAACCCACTTCTTGAATGTCTTCGATGATATTAACCGGCACCATCTGGGCAATGAAGCGGATGTTCACTGAATAAGGGGTTTTGCCCGTGAGCGCCGCTGCAGGGACGGAGTAATTCGCCCAACGCGTGCCCTTGGGCGGAAGCCCCTTGGAGTGTTTACGCGCACCACCCGGACGTGCCAACAGGACACCTGGGGTGGTATCGGGCCGGATATATGGCAACGGATCCACCGAGTAATTCACGGCGAGCAGCTGCTCGCGTTCCCCGCCGCGCAGGTTGCGAGTGATAAACTTCGACTGGAGCGAGAACAACTGAGTATCGAGCGGTATCTCGTTGTTGTGAACATAGCGCGAGTGAATGTCCCTCACATCCCCATTGGGATCGCGATCTCCCGAAACGAAAAGGGTTTTGCCGTCGGCGTCCTTGACCGTGACTTGGAGGAAAGACAAGCGCTCGGCATCAAAGCCGGTGGGAACACCATGGCCGTCGGTCCCATTCACCGCCTGAACCTTGAACTTGAGCCCCTTGGCATCGTTGCGAGTGACCACGAAATCGCCCAATTGGTAACCGCGACGCAGCACTTGGTAACGCTGCGTCTTGATCACGTTGAGCAACGCAACCTGGTCGTCCAAGATGGCCCGTGCATCGTAGCGATCATCAATGGATTTCCAGCGCGCAGGGAATTTGTAGTCCGAGGATACCTTTTTCTCAAATTTGTCGGTTCCCCAACCGGCCTCGTAATCAAACTGGAGCCACTCGCGCAGAGTGGCCAATTCCTGGGCCTTGGTATTGTGAGGGAACATGCCCGGATGAACGATCGAATAGTCGGGACCGGCAAACATATGGTTGCTGCGTTTAACCACCGGGGTGGGCACGCCACCCACGACAGCAGACGGGCCTTGCGCGTAGCCGGACGCCTTGCCTGGGATCAGGCCCATATGGCAATCTTGGCAGGTCTCGCCGCGCTTGGAGGCGTCGGTGTTTTTGAATTGGGTAAAGGCTTCCTCCAAACGAAAGCCGTTGAGGAGATTCACATCATGGCAGGAGCCACAAAAAGCAGGTGTGCTGATCGGCTCAAACTTGACCGCGTCGGTGTGGATCGCACGACCGGGTTCACCGCGCTTGGTGACGACCTTGAATTTCCCGGGCTGCGCGAGAACCTCCTTGAGAATCGAATTATCGCGGGGTCCGTAAACCGGCTCAAACACATCACCCTCCACGATGGAGGTGCGGCCGCTGACCTTGCCGTAATTTTTATTCACACGATGGCAAACGATGCACGTGATGCCTTCGCGGGAGGCAGGGCTGCGATCCAAGTTACTCATGTAGACCGGCTCTTTTTGCTGCATACCCACCTGGGTATGACAGCGAATACAGAAATCGCCATTGGTGCCCGCCGTGCGCTTCACAATGGTCGAATGCATTGCATTGAACACCGGACTCAACTGGGCATAGGCATGCGAGGAAACGGACCACTCGCGAAACTGGTCGGGGTGACACACCGCGCAGGTGGTCGCCGAGGGAAACCGGTTTTCGGTGAATAATTTCGCGTGCGCAGCGGCCGCTTCGGACTCCGAGACGGCGGGCTTCACCTCGGCGACTTTGGAGACCGTCGTGGTCGCGGCGGCCGGAGCCGGGGCGTCAAGCAAACTGTCCCCTCCGCCGAGGAGATCGTCGCCGGCCGCCCAAGCCTGCGATGCACAAAGTGCGGCCAACATTACGGACATGGCACCGATCGGGAACCTGTGGCCGCCATGGCTTGATCGAATAGGAAGTGAAATCATCTTCATAGTGGAAATTCTTCTGGATTGTTCGGGAAATCGCCTTACTGCGAATTACTTTAACTTTAGTCTCGGCACCAAGATCAACTTATTTATGGCATTAAGTAGAATTGAACTTACGCCTTGCACTTGTGTTCGGCGAAACACCTTAAAGAAACCATCGGCTCCGACCGCTTAATTTACTTATTAAAATACCTATCAGTTATTTAACCACCGGCTTCATCGCAAAAATCGACATAATAGCACCCTTCTTAAAATAACGTCATGACACTCATCACCCGTATCTCACTTCTCGGCGCCATTTGTTTTTACACTCCATTTGCAGCCTCAGCCGCCTCACACGTCGATCCTTCCAAGGTCAAGGGAGCCGAGTCCTGCGGCGAGTGCCACAAATACGAAGTCGAAGCATGGAAGCTCACTCACCACTTCAGCACGTTCAATGATATGCACCGCACCCCTGAGGCGAGGGAGATCGCCGAAAAGCTCGGCATCAAGCGCATCAAATCCGAAAGCCTCTGCCTAGACTGCCACTACACGAGCAAGGTAATCGACAACGAGGCGCAGGTGATCGCCGGCATCTCCTGTGAATCCTGCCACGGTGCCGCCTCTGAGTGGATGGACGTCCACAACGACTTCGGCAAGGGCTTCACCAAGGAAACCGAACCCGCCGAACACCGCACCGCCCGTCGTGCCAAGGCCGCTTCGCTCGGCATGCTGTATCCGGAGAATTTATACAACGTGGGCCAGAACTGCTACCAGTGCCACATCGTAACCAACGAAGAACTCGCCAACAAAGGCGGCCACACCGCCGGCAGCGCGGGCTTTAACCTCCTCACGTGGTCACAGGGCGAGGTTCGCCACAGCATCCTGCACACGGATAACAAGTCCAACCCCGAGGCCACGCCCGAACGCAAGCGCATGCTCTACACCGTGGGCTGCATCCTTGATGTCGAATACAGCCTGCGCGCCGTCGCCCGCGCTACTGAGAAGGCCGCCTACGCCGTGACCAACGCCCGCCGCGCCGCCGCCGCCCGCAAACAACTCGAGGCCATCCAGGCCGCCGCTCCCACCGACGAGATGGCCGCGATCATTGCCGTCGCCAACGGAGCCGAACTGCGTCTCAACAATGGCGAAGCCCTCACCGCCGTCGCCGACAAGATCACCGCGCTCGGTCGCGCATTTGCCACCACCGTCACCGGAGACAAACTCGCCGGCATCGATTCAATCCTGCCCGGCACCGATCAATACAAGGGCGCTCCCTACGCCGTCCCCGCCCACTAAGTTTAATGGCACTGAACCAAGTGGCCTCCAACCCTCCAATCGAAGAGCTGCCGGAGGGTCTCTCCTTCAAGGAACGCCCCAAGCGCTGGGGTGTTCCCTTCTCTGTCGACATGACGGAGGAAGGTGTCGCGGAACTTTTGGCCCGGGCACCGTTCTCGACCATAGACCGGGACAAGTTCCCCTCGCGCCTCCCGCTCGAAGGCATCCTTCGCAATGACTGTCGCATCACCGAATTTAAGGAAGGGGAGCTAGTCGTGCGCCAAGGTGACTACGGTCACTCCGCCTTTCTGATTTTGAACGGCAGCGTGCGCGTGGTGCTCGGTGAACTCCCGGCCGATTTGCTGGGACGTCGCCCCAAGAATCGCGAAGGCGTGTGGGCCCGGTTGAGCCGCGTATTTACTCCGCCATCCTATCCTGAAGTCCGCCGGAGCTCGGGCAGTAAGAACGCACGCAACGTCCACGCAAAATCGTCCCCCGGCATGTTCCTGCAAGACGTCCCCGGCGTTCTCGACAAGCACAAGACAGTCCAACTCAAAACCGGTGAAATCTTCGGTGAACTCGCCGCTCTGAGTCGCACCCCGCGTAGCAGCACCATCGTCGCCGAAGCATCCTGCCGTCTGCTCGAAATTCGCTGGCAGGGACTCCGCGATATCCGGCGCTACGCCCCCGACTGGAAAGAGCACATCGACCGGCTCTACCGGGAACGCAGCCTTCTGGCCCACTTGATCGAGACTCCGATCCTGAAGCACCTCAACGAAGAGGAGCTCAAGATCATCTGCGAACACACGCGTTTCGATACCCACGGCAACTTCGACTGGAACTCATCCTCCCCTACTGCGGAATCCACGCACGCCGAACGGTTGGCTCGCGAACCGATCATCTCCCGCGAAGGCGAATACACCAACGGCCTCCTGCTCATCCGGGGCGGTTTCGCCCGGTTGAGCGAACGCTACAATAACAGCGAACGCACCGTCAGTTATCTGGGCAAGGGAAGCTGCTACGGCTTGGCCGAAATCTACCACAACTGGAAAAATCCCGGTGCCACCATCTCCCTGCGGCAGAGCCTGCGGGCGGTCGGCTACGTGGACACGCTCTTCATTCCCACGGCTCTCGTCGAAAAACTGATTCTACCCGGGCTGCCTGCCGACCAGCTATCGCAGCTGATGCCGGTCGTCACCTCCAGCCCCTCCGCCAATACAACCACCAGCCGGCTCGACACCGACATGGTGGAATTCCTGGTCGAAAACCGTTTCATCAACGGCAAAGCCAGCATGTTGATCGATCTGGCCCGGTGCACCCGCTGCGACGACTGCGTGCGCGCCTGCGCCGCCGGTCACGACAACAACCCGCGCTTTATCCGCCAAGGAGCCGTTCACGATGGCGTGATGATCACTCAGGCCTGCATGCATTGCGTCGATCCCGTGTGCATGATCGGCTGCCCCACCGGAGCCATCCATCGTGATTCCGCCCACGGCGAAGTCGTGATCAACCATGAGACCTGCATCGGCTGTTCCACCTGTGCAAACAGCTGCCCCTACCACAACATTCAGATGGTCGCCATCCGCGATGAAGTCGGCCACCCGATCATCGATGCCACTTCCCAGACCCCGATCATGCAGGCCACCAAATGCGATCTCTGCATCGACGATCCCTCCGGTCCGGCCTGCGTGCGCGCCTGCCCGCACGACGCCATGACCCGCGCCGACATGACGGACGTTTCCAGCCTCGCCTCCTGGCTCAACCGGTGATGACAACCTTCAGCCTACGCCGCCAACGCTCGATCATCACCCTGGTGGTCATCATCCTCGCCCTCCTGGCGGGACACCTCGCCCTTCAGGTCGCCTTTTACCCGCTGGCCATCTGTTCCGGTTTCCTGCTCTTCGCGCTGATCATCCTGCTCACCCTGTTCAACGCGCGCAAAAAGCTCCCGTTCCTCCCGTTGCTCAAGGCCTCGCACTGGCTCCAGTTCCACGCCTACGCGGGATGGCTCAGTGTAGTGGTATTCCTGTTACACATCGATTGGCGAATCCCCCATGGCACACTGGAGCAAATCCTGGCGGCGGTATTTGTCGTCGTGGCAGGAAGTGGTATTTTCGGCATGATCCTCAGCCGCATGCTGCCGCCAAGGATCACGCGCTCCGGCGATCCGATCATATTTGAACGCATCCCCGGCTTGCGCAGGCGACTGCTTGAACACACCGACGCGCTGGTGCTCAAGGCGGAGGAAACCACCGGATCGACCAGCTTGGCCGATTTTTACGGCAAGCACCTGCGCCGCTACCTCGACCACCAACCGGCTTGGTTTTTGGCCATGCGTAATCTGGATCGCCGAAACTCAAGCATCTCCACCGAGCTCAAATCGATCCAGCGCTATCTCAATGCCGACGAACTCGCCGTCTCTGCAGAGCTTGCCGACATCATCGAGGCCAAGCGCGACCTCGACTTCCAATACTCCGCGCAGCGCCTGCTAAAGACGTGGCTGTTCATCCACATTCCCCTCACTTACAGCCTGCTGATCCTCGGCGTCGTGCACGCCTGCATCGCGCTCAGCTACAGTTCATCCGCATGGTAAACAGGATCGCCGCATGAGTCGTCTTCGCAAAATTCTCGGTCTTAGCAAAGGTGGGTATGATCGCCCGAATCAACCTTGGGTGTGCGGTCACACCTGCGACGGACACAGCTGCCAGTTAGGGCCCGACAAACGCGGCAAATGTCAGGCCAGCGGCGAATGCCTTCCCCGCCGTCAAGGTGATCGCTGGTTGTGCACACGCACTCCGGAGCTCGGCGGTGCCTGCACCAACGGCCCCAAACCTGACGGCACTTGCGGCTGCGTCATTCCTCCCTGCCAGCCCGTCCGCACGCTTCGCAGCCGCCGCGGCCTCTTCACCCTTTCCGCCATCGCCGTCACACTCGGATTCCTGCTGTTCACGCTGGGCAGTCATTCTCCTGATCGCTGGATCACTCCCGGACGCCTTTCGTCCGCACACGCCACGACCGAGGCCAACTGCGCCAGCTGCCATAATATCACCCCCGGTGCCCCCACCTCGGGCATGGCCCGGCTGATCGCCAACCACCCCGTGACCAGTGCACGCTGCGTGACCTGTCACGAACTTGGCCAACAACCCTTCCTCCCTCACGGCCGTCCCACCGCTGAGTTGGCCGCGATCGCGTCCCGCCCCCACTCATCCTCCGGCGGCAATAACGAAACCCTGATACTCGCCGCCGCCCGTTCCGTCCGGGCACCTATCGCCGCTCAAAGTATCGAGTGCACCGCCTGCCACAAAGAGCACAGCGGACGCGACGCCGACATCCGCAAGATCGACAACAACCAGTGCCAAGTCTGCCACCAATCGACATTCAAGAGCTTCTCCCAGG
Organism: Opitutaceae bacterium; assembly: GCA_041671745.1. Classification (GTDB taxonomy): domain Bacteria; phylum Verrucomicrobiota; class Verrucomicrobiia; order Opitutales; family Opitutaceae; genus Rariglobus. The sequence continues at coordinate 33,577 of JBAZBC010000006.1, forward strand.
GCCATCCCGAATTCGACACCTATCCCTACAAGCAGCGCACACGGATCATTTTCGATCACGCCTCGCATCTCCAAAAGCATTTCACGGATCCGGCCAACATCGCCAAAGCCCCCGCCTCCTGCCTTGATTGCCATATGCCCGCCGACACGCAGGGCAAAATGCTCGTCAAAGGTTTCGCGCAAAGCTGCTCCGCCTGCCACGAGGCCCAAATCAAAGGCGACGGGCGGGCCGGTGCCAAAGGTATAGCCTTTTTCCGCGTCCCCGGCTTGGACGTAAAGACCCTTCAGGACAAAGGCCGCTCCGTCGGCCAATGGCCCGAATATGCCGAGGGCCCCGTCAACCCATTCATCAAGCTCCTCCTGTCCTCCGACAAAGCCGCCGCAACCGACCTCGCGCTGATCGATGGTATCGACACGCTCGACCTCTCCTCGGCCAGCCCCGCTCAACTCGACGCCGCCGCCCGCACCGCCTGGCGCATCAAGTCCCTCTTCTTTGACCTCACCACCGAAGGCCAGCCCGCCCTTATGCACCGGCTCGACGCCGTCTCCGGCAAGACCGACCTCATGCCTGCCATGCTCGCCCAATTGCCCGGCGACACCCTGCTCGCCGCCAAAACCGCTTGGTGGCCCAACCTCTTCGTCGAGGTCCCCAACTACCGCCGTGGCATCCTCCCTCCCCTGCCCGAAAAGCCCAAGCCGGCCCACAGGCCTTCGGTCTCGCCCTCCACGTCCAAAGCCGACGCCGGTGACGATCTCATCCTAGGCGACTCACCCAAGCCCGCCACCCCGGCCAAGTCCGCTCCTAAAGACGACATCCTCGGCGGAGGCGATATTCTGGCAGGCGACACCACACCCGCTCCGACCGCCAAACCGGTGCCGGCTCCGGCCCCGGCCAAAAAACCCTCGACCGACGACATCCTCGGTGGCGATGACATCCTCGCCGGTGCCCCTCCCGCGCCCGTCAAAAAGAGCGCCCCCACCGACGATATTCTGGGCGATCTTGGTTCCGAGCCCGCACCCGCCGCCAAGCCCACTCCCCCACCCGCTCCCAAAGTCACCCTGGCCGACCCCGAAGCCTGGGTGGCCGCGGGCGGCTGGTATCGCTCCGACGACACTTACACCCTGTATTACCGTCCGGGCGGACACTCCGACACCTTCATCCAAGCATGGATCGACACCGCCGACCGCCACGTCGGCACCGATAGCGAGGCCATCCTGAAAGTCATCGCCGATCCGAAGTCCCCCGGCCTGTGCATGAAGTGTCACAGCGTCGATCCGCAGCCCGAAGGCCGACTCGTAACCCAATGGCACTCCGCCCGCTTCGATCCCCGCAACCACGAGGTCGTCAAATTCAGCCACTCGGCCCACTTCAGCTTGCTCAACGAACGCGGCTGCCAGACCTGCCACGTCATCGCCCCCCAGGCCAACTACGCCTCCTCCTACGACGAAAAGGCTGCCCCCGGCGTGTTTCACAGCAACTTCCAGGCGCTCTCCAAAGACACCTGCGCCACCTGCCATCAAAACAATATCGCCGGTGACTCCTGCCAACTCTGCCACAATTACCACCAGGGTTTCTTCGCCACCAGCAAGCTGCCCAAGTCCTCGACGCACATAGAACCGGCTACCCCGGTCGCGTCCCCTGAAAAACTATAGGTTCCGCCATCCGCACAGTGCCTGCTCACGAGGGAGGCGGACATTTTCAGGGAGTTATCGCGAAACTCATTACAACTTCGCGAGTCTCCCAGTCGTCCTTCCACTTATAACCCACCCTTAAGCGGCTGGAATAGGTTGAATTTCTTTTCCTCACCATGAACCTTGGCCTTTCCATGACGTTTTCAGCGCGCACCCTCCGCCTCGCTCCCGCGGCCCTTGTCGGGCTCATGTTGGTCTCCGGTTGTCGCAAGGCCCCGATCACCTCCTACCGTATCCCGCACGAGACCCCGGCGGCTCCCTCCCCCACGTCCGCATCCAATCCGAGTGACATGGCCTCGCGAGCCGTGCCCGCCGCCAACGGTGCCCCCGACATCCACTGGACGCTACCCTCCGAGTGGACCAATCTCCCCGACCAAAGCGGCATGCGCAAAGGCAGCTTCAGCGTTAAAGACGCAGAAGGCCACGAAGCCTCCATCGCCGTCACCGTATTCCCCGGCGACGTCGGAGGAGATCTGGCCAACATCAACCGCTGGCTCGGCCAACTCCAGCTTCCGCCCATCACCGAAGCCGCTCTGCCGGCCACCATCACCGAAACTGTGCTCCCCATAGGAGTCTTCAAACGCGTCGATCTTGTCGGCGGCGACGCCCCCGCCGACACCGCCCACGATCACCGGGCCCGCATCCTCGGCGCATGGCTAAAACAGGATGATCGCACCTGGTTCTTCAAAATGAACGGCGACTCGAGCCTCGTGGACACCCAACACGCCACGTTCGAAGCGTTCCTCAAATCCGTTCACTTTAGCACGAGCTCCGCCATGGACTCCGCACCGATGGCCATGCCGGCCATGCCCGTCGCCTCAGGAACACCGCCAGCAGGCTCCGGCGAGCTCACCTGGACCGCTCCGTCCTCGTGGGTAGCCAAGGCCCCCGGTGCCATGCGCAAAGCCAGCTACACCGTCGCCGGTGAAGCCGACTTCTCCGTGATCGCCTTCCCCGGCCAGGCCGGCGGCGATCTCGCCAACGTCAACCGCTGGCGCGGACAGGTCCAGCTCCCCCCGCTCACCGACGAACAGCTCGCCGCCGAAACCACCACCCTCCAAGCCGGCGACCTCACCTTCGTCGTGGTTGATTTTTCCGGCCAGTCCAAGACCGGCGCGACTCGCCTCATCGGCGCCATCCTCCCCTATGGCGGACAAAGCTACTTCTTCAAACTCATGGGACCCGACACCCTCGTGGCCGGCGCCAAGCCCGAGTTCCTCGCCTTCCTGAAATCCGTCAACGCCCGCTGATCCCATGTCCGGCTCCCAAAATCCTTTGGTGAAGTTCTTCACCTCGCTGAAACTCACGGTGGTGCTGCTGCTCCTTTCCATCGTCCTCGTCTTCTGCGCCACGCTCAACCAAGTCCACCTCGGCGTCTGGGGCGTGCAGGCCAAATGGTTTCGCAGCTTCTTCGTCTGGCAGGACGTCAACGGCTTCAAACTCCCGATCTTCCCCGGCGGTTTCACCCTCGGCGCTCTGCTCCTCGCCAACCTGATCGTCTCCCACGTCTACCGCTTCAAGCTCTCCTGGAAAAAAGCCGGCATCACCATCACCCACGCCGGCCTGATCCTGCTGCTCATCGGTGAATTCGTCACCGCCATCTACCAGCAGGAATTCCAGATGCGTCTCGATGAAGGTCAGACGGGCAACTACTCCGAGAGTCCCCGCTTCGTCGAACTCGCCATCACCGACGTCACCGGCCCCGACTTCGACCAGGTCGTAGCCATTCCTTACGACCACCTCAAATCCGACGAGGTCATCCAACGCCCCGAGCTTCCGTTCACCGTCAAGCCCCTGAGCTATCAGCCCAACACGGTGCTGCAGATGAAGACGCAGACGCCCAACGCGCCCGCCTCCGGAGCCGACCGCGACATCGGAGCCCGCCTCTCCGTCACACCGGCACCGATCACCTACAACGACAACGAACGCAACCTCCCCGCCGCCCTCATTGAACTCACCGGCCCCGAAGGCTCGCTCGGCAAATGGCTGGTTTCCCCCTGGCTCGTCGAACCCCAGCGCTTCGACTACGCCGGCCGCACCTTCGCCCTCTCGCTTCGCTTCCAACGCGAATACAAGCCCTTCACGCTCACACTGCTCGACTTCAAACACGACCGCTACCCGGGCACCGACATCCCCAAGAACTTCTCCAGCCGCCTCCGTCTGAAAAACCCGCAGACCAACGACGACCGCGACGTGCTCATCTACATGAACAACCCGCTGCGCTACGACGGGCTCACCTTCTACCAGCAGAGCTTCGCCAACGACGACAAGACCACGATCCTCCAGGTGGTGAGCAACCCCGGCTGGCTGATACCCTACATTTCCTGCATCATGCTCACCCTCGGCCTGGTCGTGCAGTTCAGCATCAGCCTCTACGGCTTCAACAAACGCCGCCAAGCCGCACGCACGGCAGAAAAGACCTGATCTTTCACAGAAGATCGCCAAGGCCACGAAGCATGCACCCGTTATACCATCAAGCCCATGCGCTCAGCGCTCGGATCATTGGTGGAGCCATCGAAGTCCATCGCCTCAAGGGACCCGGTTTGGTCGAGAGTATCTATGAGCGCTGCCTACTCCGGGAATTGGAACTGCTCGGCATCTCAGCAACTCAACAGGTCGTGGTGCCCATAGAATACAAAGGATTGGTGTTCGACGAACCCCTCCGACTCGATCTTTTCGTCGAAAACTGCCTCATCATTGAAAACAAGGCGGTGGAAAAAATCCTCCCCATCCACAAGGCACAGCTTTTGAGCTACATGAAGTTGCTCGATGTTCCGCTTGGCCTGCTCATCAACTACCACGAACCCATCCTGAAAGACGGCATTCACCGTCTCATTATAAAGGATGCCGACAAAATCTGAGTCTTCGTGACCTCAGCGATCTTCTGTAAAAATTCCGATGAAACACATCATTCCCCTTCTGGTCCTGGCCCTCGGCGTCCTCTACCTCGCCTCGTCCCTGCGCCCCCACCATCCCGGCGGCAAGTTCAACCTCTCCGCCTTCGGTGAACTGCCCGTCCTCCTCAACGGCCGTATCAAACCGCTCGATACCGTCGCCCGCACCAGCCTGCTCCAGATGCAGGAGTCGCAGACCGTCCGCACCGGCGACACCAAGCTCGAACCCATCGAATGGCTCACCCTCCTGGTCTTCGAACCCGCGAAGGCCGACGCCCTCAAGACCTTCAAGATCGTCAACCCCGAGGTGCTCGCCCTCATGCACCTCACCACCGACGACGGTGCGGCCGGCAAACGCTTCTCCTTCGACCAACTCCGCGACCACGTCGACGATCTCGAAAAACAGGTCCAACTCGCCGGCCCCGTCGAGGCCAAGAAACGCAGCGCCTTCCAATCCAGCGTGCTCCAGCTCTACGGCAACATCACCACGTATCATCAGCTCCGTTACAGCCTGCAGGACCCCGACAGCCCCGACTTCCTGGCAGACATAACCCACTTCGCCAAAACCTTCGATGCCGGCGTCGCCGCCGTGCGCGCGCAGGTCGATGGCAAACCCCACGATAAAACCGCCGCCGACGCCATCATCGCCCAAGCCCGCCGCTTTCAGGCCACCGGCGACTTTGGCATGCTCCTCGTCGTCCCGCCTCCCGCCGGCGCCCCCGATCCCCTCGTCTGGAAAAAAATCGGTGAATCCCTCATCGGATCGTTCGATGACGGCCAGATCGATCCCACCGTCTTGGTCTGGGCCGGCCTCGGCCACACCTGGTCCAAGGGCCAGCCCGACCAGTTCAACGAACTCGTCGGCCTCTATCGCGAACGCCTCGCCAAGGACTACGGCACCGCCCTGCGCAAGACCGACATCGAAACCCGCTTCAACGCCGCCGCGCCCTTCTACACCAGTATGGCGCTCTACGTCGCCGCGTTTCTCCTCGCTGTGATCTCCTGGCTTCGCTGGCCTGGCGTGATCGGACGCTGCGCCGTGTATCTGCTCTCGCTTGCCGCCTTCTCCACCACCATCGGCCTCATCACCCGCATGTGGCTCGAATCCCGCCCTCCCGTCACCAACCTCTACTCGTCCGCCGTCTTCATCGGCTGGATCGCTGTGCTGCTCTGCCTGGCGCTGGAGTTTTTCTATCGCAACGCCATCGCCACCGCCGCCGCCGGCCTCGTTGGCTTCTGCACGCTGCTCATCGCGCATCACCTTTCGCTCAGTGGTGACACCCTGGAAATGATGCGTGCCGTGCTCGACTCCAACTTCTGGCTGGCGACCCACGTCACCGTGGTGACGATCGGCTACTCGGCGACCTTCGTGGCCGCAGCGCTCGCCATCATCTATATCGTGCTCGGCGTCTTCACACCGGTGCTGAACGAATCCGCCGCCAAAAAACTCACCGGCATGATCTATGGCATCGTCTGCTTCGCGACGCTGTTCAGCCTCGTCGGCACGATCCTCGGCGGCATCTGGGCCGACCAATCTTGGGGTCGCTTCTGGGGCTGGGACCCCAAGGAAAACGGTGCCCTCATGATCGTGCTCTGGAATGCCATTATCCTGCATTGCCGCTGGGGTGGTCTGGTCAAACAGCGCGGACTGGTAAACCTCGCCATCGTCGGTGGGATCATCACCAGCTGGAGCTGGTTCGGCACCAACCTGCTCGGCGTCGGTCTCCACAGCTACGGCTTCACCGAAAACGGTGCCTTGGTGTTGGGCGCATTTATGATCAGTCAGCTCATTCTGATCGGGCTCTCCTTCATCCCGAAAGCCAAATGGCGCAGCTCCGGCCCGCAATCGCCCAAAGCCTGACCGTTCCGGCATAGAGGGCTTATCTCGGGAAACTTCTAAATCCAGTAAGCGGAGGTTTTCCCGATGATACATAAGCGGGAAAAGACTTGGAGAGGTCACAGCGGAGGTTTCATATCATGTGACCCGGCCTCGTCACATCGTCTCAAGGCCCGGGCCATCGATACAACCACATCATCATGGCCACTGCTTTCAACGCCTTCGCGGAATTGTCCGCCCACACCCTCAATGTAGCCGTTGTATCTGGACGCAAAGTGGTCGCGCTCCGCTCCTTCCCGCTGGATGCCAAGTCTGACATCACCCATTTCGTCACCGAACACCAACTCACGGGCACGGTGCGCTCGTCGGTATTGGGAGGGGAAAACTTCCTGCATAGATCAACCGATGCCGAGGCCGGGGCGGTTCGCCAGCCGGCATCTCTGCTCACCCATGTGGCCAAGCTGCCGCATGGTTTCTCCGGCACCGTTGGGACCGTCGTGGTGGATGCCGTCGGCGGCAACGTTCCCGACGCAACGCGAATCAGTCCCTGGCTGATGACGGTCATCGAGGCCGAATCCCTCTCCTCGGCCAAGACAACGCTCGCCGGCTTCGGGCTTTCAACACCCAGTCTCACCCTGGCCGCCTCCATCCAACTCGGAGCAGTCATGGCCTCACTCGCTGCGGGTGAAATCGGAGTGGTTTTACTGCCCGGAGAAAACGATGGCCATCTCGTCTGGGTCTCTCCCAACGGAGTGCAGTCCGTCAGCCCCGTTCCCGTTGGATTCTCCCAGATATTCGAAGCCGTCCAAATCGGTCTCGGTCTCAAGTTCAAGGCGGCTGCCTGCAAACTTTTCTACAACGAAAATTACGACTTCGAACAGTCTTCATCGAAGATTGCCGCCCACATCGCCGCCGCACTCCGTCCCATTCTCATCGGACCTCCCTCGACCCGGTTACACATTGCCGGACTGTTGCCAACCCAATCCTGGCTGGTTGACCACGTAAGCAAAGCCCTCGGTCTCGCCGCATGGGCCCCCTCGTCCTCGGCCACCTCTGCGCGACTGGGACTGGACACTGCTGATGTCTCCGTGACGGCCGCAACCGCCGGTGTGATTCAACTCGCAGTCGCCGGCTCCAACGATGCTCCATGGGTGCAATCGTTCCTCGATGTCGTGGCCGCCAAGAGCAGGACCGTCGCGCCAATGCTGCCGCCCAAATCCGCAGCAGTGACTCCCCCCTCCCCCATCATAGCGGTCACGCCGATACCAGTTGCCCCGGTAACACCACCCCCGCAACCGGCCCCCAAACAAACGGCCATGCCCGTGATCAAATCAGTTGACCCGGTTACGGCACCTCCCCCGGAACCAGCCCCAGTCACCGAACCGACACCACCGGCCCCCGCTGCCACCCCCACTCCCGCCCGTAAAAACATGCAGGGCCCGATCATCATCGGATCCACCATCGTAGTCGTCGCCGCTGCGGTGGGCATTGCCGCCTATTTCAAACATCAGGCCGCCCCATCCGCACCGACTGCCGTCACCGCGCCGGTCGCACCATCGACTGCACCCAAGCCCGCTCCGGTCGTAGCGACTCCCGTCAATGCCGTGCCCGACGATCAGTTGGCCTCCGATCCGCACAAATTCCGCAACACCCATTATCATTTCGAGGTGACCGAAAAGGGCTACATCCAGGCGCTGTCCACCATCGGCGATGAAGTGATCATCACCTCCGCCGGCAGCATCACCCTCCAAAGCAGTTACGTCGGCAGCGATGGCCGCCGCAAATGGGTCGACGTCGGCGGCATCGCTGACGACGGATACCAAGCCATCGTCAGCAAATCGGTCAAAGACGGCGTAACTCGTTTTGATATTCGGGTCACCCACCCCCGTTTCGTGCTGAGCCAAACCTTCACCTGTCTTGCGCAATCGATCAGAGTCTCAGCCGACTTCACCGCGATCGACCTGAGAGACCCGCGCGGTCGAATCACCGCAGTTAACTCCGTGAATCTCGCCCCCGATGCGCTCAACCCATCTGCCCACATGCAAGCCGCTGCCGACCGTTTCGCCTACACGATGAAGTCAGGCAAACTGGTCGTCAGCTTCGACAACACCGCCTGGGCCCGTGATGGAGCGGATGGACGCCAACCCATCACCGCCGGTGAAAACAACGTGGCATTCCAATTCACCGAGTCGGCCGATGCTGCGCACAACTCGCTCGCTTACGAAATCACGCTACCGTAAACGACCACGCTTCGTGTTTGCCGTGGACCCGACACCGCCCCGGTTCCCGCAACAAATCGGGATTATACCGCCTCCTTGAGCTTCGCCAACTCGGCCCGGAGTGCCGCGATTTCATCCTGAGCGCCCTTCAGCTGCTCACCGAATGCTTTTCGAATACTGATGTTACGACTCATACCGATGACCCCGACCGTCTCACCCTTGGGGTTGCGATAAGGAATCTTGGTGGTGAGAACCCAAAGTTCGCGCCCATCGGCCGTGCGCACCAGCTCCTCCCGGTTAACCACCGGCATGCCCGACGCCATGACCTCCTGTTCGTCGCGCCGAAAGTCAGCCGCCATATCCTCCGGATAAAAATCCGTATCGCGCTTACCGCGCAACAAGGCCGGCGTTGAACCCATCCAGTTTGCCACGACTTGATTGGCGAGCAGGAAACGGCCTTCACGATCCTTGATAAATACCGAATCGGGCATGCCGGTCAGCAATGCCTCCAAAAGATGCCGCTCGGTGGCGAGTGCCGCCTCGGTCGTTTTGAACTCGGTCACATCCCGGGAAAACCCATAGATACCGATCACGCGGCCGGTCAGGTCCCGCAAAGGTGATTTCCAACTGAGGCACCACGTGGGCGTCCCCTCCTCGTAAGTTTCCCGCTCCAATTTGGCCACGATGGGCCGACCCGTGCTGATAATTTCCTCTTCATCCGCCAAAGCCTGCTGCGCATGCTCGGGAGCAAAAAAATCAGCATCGCTGCGACCGATCAGAACCGCAGGGTCAGCCACCTTGAAATGCCGGGCGATCGCCTGGTTCGCGGCAAGAAAACGTCCGCAACGATCCTTGTAGAAAATGGGATCGGGGAACAGCTCCAGCATGCGGCTGAAAAACAGCGACTCCACCCGGTGCGCGTGCTCTGCCAACGCGGCGGCAATCGCCGCGTCGATCACGCCAGAGTCGAGATCGGCAGGGAGCGCACAGGCTGCGGCGTGACTGAGAATCAATTCCGTCGCAGCATCCCGGTCGGACTGAGGCCAGTCCGGCCCGATCACCGCCACAGAAACCGGACACGACTTCAACGCCGCCGCCAATCCCGGCATATCATCAACCGCAGGCATCACGCGCCAATTGAGCGCCAAAGTCGTGGCCTTGAGCGAATGAGAGGGACAGCCGACAGGAAGCAGGTTCTTAGGCAGGGGATCCATGGAGGAGGGGTAAAACTATACGAATGCGGGATACATCCAAGACCCTTCGAAATGACTAAATCCGAAAAGGATAGCGAGCGTTTATCCCTTCACCCAACGCACCGGACTCGGCAGTGATACGCCGTCTGTTTATCGCGCCAAATGCCTGAAAATAAAATAGGCGCAACCCGAGATCCCGGTCAGCGTCGCCGGAAACACCAACGCCTCAAACCCGATTTGGGTATAGCCCCAACTGCCCAGAATCCCGCCCAGAAAAAACCCCGATATAAGCACGAGATACAGTCCGATTCTCCGCCCATCAATCGTATCACCGCGCAGCTTGAGTCCAACCGCTATGCCCAAGTCGGTTATAATGCCGGTCATGTGCGTAGTGCGGATGATCGCGCCACTGTAATGAGTGGCCATCGCGTTTTGCAGCCCACACGCCATCGCAGCCAAGCAATCCCCTGTATAATTCCCATCAGTGAGCATGCGCCAGGCGCCGAACAACAGCACCGACTCGATCATCAGCACAAACCCGTAACGCCGTCCCAGCTTGAGAGCACTTTGCCGGATGATCGCCGCACTCAAAACGCTGCCTAGAAAGAACGAAAAGATCACCGCAGCCGCATAAACCGCCAAAGAATAACGCCCGGTCGCCAACTCGTTGCTCAGCACGGTCACAGTTCCCGACATATGCGAGATCGCCTGATGATGCATCCCAAGGAAGCCGACCGCATTCACACTCCCCGCCGTGCAGGTAAGTGCAAAGCCACCTATTAGAATCCAAGGAGGAATCGGTTTCGAGAGCATGGTCGTTAAGCTTTAAGTAAAGCCGATCCCCAACAGCAAGTCTCACGCCTCACCGTTCACTCGAAAAAACTGCGCGCGACTTGTCTCCCTCCTCCGCCACAGGCATCACTCTCTCCGTGCAACGGCGCCCCCTGCTTTTTCTGATCTGCTCTTCCCTCTGCATCGCCTGCCTGCGTGCAACGGTGGACTCACCCTCTTTTGTTGTTCAAAATCAACGGCTCACCGTCGGCACCCCAACGACTCAAACGCCAAACCAACCAGCCCACGCCACGCTTCCCGATGGCCGTGTGCTCTCCACGTGGTTCGAAGGCACGGCTCTCGCTGCTCGCATTAATCAGGACACCCCTCTCGTCATCGATCCGCATGCCTCCGCCGGCTGCGCGCCCGCTCTGGTGGCGTTTGCCGACAACTCCGCCCTGCTGATTTGGCGCGGAGATACTCCGGACAACATCCGCGATATTCGCACGGCCCGCTTTACCGAAGGCACATGGCAACCGGCATGCACACTCATCCGCGAAAGCTGGCAGACCTCCGTCCCTCCGATCGACGAAGGTCCGGCGGTCGACAGTCGCGGCCCGCATGTGGCGGTCGCCTGGTTCACCGCAGCCGACGGCCCGCGCATCAATGTCTCCACCTCCAGTTCCGCCGGTGCCCAATGGCTGATGCCCAACCGCGTCGACGACATCTCCCCCATTGGCCGCGTGTCCGTCGCCCTGCTCGACGATGGCTCCCAACTCGTCTCCTGGGTGGAGCGTCTCGACAGCGACTATGTGATCCTGCTCCGCCGCATCTCCTCCCGTGGCACCCTGAGTGTGCCCGCCCAACTCGTCCGCCTCGCCACGGATCCCGGTCATCCCCTGCTCACCCGTATCAAAGACGGCGATGCCACTCCCGCCCAACTCCGGCTCGACTACACCGAAAACCGCGCTCCCGCCGCCCGCCTGATCACACTGCCCGACGCCGCGCTCCTCGCCGAAGCCGACGTATGCGATTGCGATCCCCGCCCCGAAGATCAGCGCGGCTACGCCTTGAAGGGCCGTATCCAGATCGTCGATCCCAACACCAGCACCATCACCATCATCCACGACGCGATCCCCGGCGTCATGAAAGCCTCTACCACCAAGTTCCTCGCCGCGCCCGACCTGATCGCCGCCGCCCAAACCGGCCAACGCATTCTCGCCCGCACCGAACGCATCGGCCCCGACTGGTGGCTCTTCAACATTCGCGTCCTGATCCCCCCCTGAGTCGCGCGCCCCCTTGACGCATCTGCTAATACTGTAAGCCGTCATGTCGTCATCCCGTTCCAGTCAACCCGCCATCAGTCGCCCGCAAGGGGTCTTGGTGTGGTTGCTCGTCGGACTGGTCCTCACGCTCGCGCTGCTGACGTCATCGCCTTCGCTTCACGCGCGGCTGCACCATCAAGATCACGCCACGCCCGCCGCTCACGACGACTCCGGCTGCGCCATCACCCTTTTCCAGCACGGTGTCACCACTCCTCTGGATCTCCCCCGGGTGGAAATCCCCGCCGATCACTGGATCGCCACGCAAGCAACCGACTCCGGCACACTGCCGTTGTCATCGCCGCCGCATCTGCTTCAGCCCGCCCGCGGACCTCCCGGCATCGGTTAAAACCTCCCCCCCTCCGGCGGCTTCCTGCGCGAAGCCCCGTGTTTCCCGATTGATCTCTTCCGCCGTGTTTCGTCGCGCGCGGACATCTCCTTTTTCCAGCCACAGGTATCACCATGCACCCTTACGTCCGCTTTTCACTGGCTCTCGCCGTCGCCTCCTTGGCCCGCGGCCAAGTCACACCTCCACCCTCCACCTCCACCACAAACGATCAGGCCGTGCTGCTCGACGATGTCGTCGTCACCGGCAGTCCCGACCCCAAAACCGCCTTCGATCTCGCCCAGGGCACCTCGCTCCTCAGCGGCGACGCCCTCCGCCTTCGCGAACAAGGCACGCTCGGCCAAACCCTCGACGGTCTGCCCGGCGTCAGCTCGACCTCCTACGGTCCCGGTGCCAGCCGTCCGCTCATCCGCGGCCTCGGCGGCGACCGCGTCCGCATGCTCGAAAGCGGCGTCGGTTCACTCGACGCCTCCAACGTCAGCCCCGACCACAACGTCAGCGTTGAACCGCTCTTTGCCGAACGCATCGAAGTGCTGCGCGGTCCCGCCACCCTGCTCTACGGCAGTTCCGCCGTCGGCGGCGTGGTCAACGTGATCGACAATCGCATCCCGTCCGTCGCGCCGACCGCACCCGTCTCCGGACGCGCCGAAGCCCGCTTCGACACCGCCGCCAACGAGCGCACCGGCATCCTCGCGGTCACCACCGGCAACGAACACGTGGCGTTTCAATTCAATGGCCTGCGCACGGAGACCGACGACGTGGACATCCCCGGCGTCGCCGACCCGAGCGTGCCCACGCCCAAGGGCACTCTCCCGCAAAGCTCCATCTCCACCAAGAGCGCATCCGTAGGCGGCACCTATTTCTGGAAGGCGGGTTTCGCCGGTGTGGCAGTGAGTGAATACGACACCACCTACGGCATCCCGGGCACCGAACCCATCGAGATCGACATGAAGCAGCGCCGTCTCGATTTCCGCGGCGAGATCACCCAGCCCTTCGCGGTTTTCAAGGCCGCCAAAGCCCGCTTGGGCCTCGCCGACTACACCCACTCCGAGGTGGACACCACGACCGGCACGCCCAACACCACGTTCAATAATTCCGCCTACGAAGGCCGCCTCGAATTGATCCAACAGGACGTCGGCGACTGGTCCGGCACTCTCGGCCTGCAAACCTCCCGCAGTGACTTCTCCGCCGTCGGCGTCGAGGTCGTCACCCCGCAGTCACTCACCTACAATCACGCCCTCTTCGCCCTGGAAGAATACCAGCTCAACCGCAGTCTCACGCTGCAATTCGGCGCGCGCGTCGAGTTTCAGAGCATCAAACTAGGCACCGTCGATCCCTCCCTGCCGCTTCTTCCCGGCAACACCTCGCCCACCTCCGGAGAAAAAAACTCCGACCACAGTTTCAGCCTTTCAACAGGTGCGGTTTTGTATCCGGCCAAGGACTACTCACTCGGACTATCGCTGACCTGGTCGCAGCGCCTGCCAACCGCCCAGGAACGCTACTCCAACGGTCCTCACGGCGGCACGGGCTCTTACGAGGTCGGCAGCCCCGGACTTGATCGCGAAACGTCCATCGGGCTCGATCTCACGTTGCGCAAACGCGCGGGTTTCGTGACCGGCTCGGTGGGCGGTTTCATCAATCAATTCCAGAACTTCGTCTTCGAACAACGCGTGCCCGGACTCTATTTTCAAGACGCCACCGGCACGTTTCAGCCCGGCTCTCCTGTGCTCGCGGATGACCTGCCCATCTACCAATTCATCGCCAAGGACGCGCTCTTCTACGGCGGCGAAGCCGAGATCTCCTTCCATCTCCGGGACACGGACACCGATCACCTGCACCTCACGTTCACCTCGGACTACGTCCACGCCCAGCAAACCACGGACGACGAACCGCTCCCGCGCATTCCGCCTTTCAGGGCCGGCGTCGCGTTGCGCTACGAACACGGTCCGTGGTCGTTCGGCACCGACGTCCGCCACGCCTTCCGCCAAGACCGTGTATCTCCGGGCGAAACCGAAACCGCCGGTTACACGCTGGTCGGAGCCGACGTAACTTACCGTTTCGCATGGAATCGCATCGACTGGGAGCTCTTTGTCCGCGGCACCAACCTCACCAACGAAGACGCCCGCCTGAGCACCTCCTTCCTCAAAGACGTCGCCCCGCTCGCCGGCCGCAATGCCACCTTCGGCCTGCGTGCCGCCTTCTAAGAAACTTCCCGTCACGAGCCCGTTCTTGCCTTCAAGCACGGTTTAGGCATGGTGCGAGACGTTACTTCGCAATGACGTCCCTCACCATCAACGCCCGCTCCATGATTATCGGTATGATTATTATCAGCCGCCGGCCCGGGCGTGGACGCATCGCGTGAACGAGTAATTAAATCTTCACCAAGCGACTTTCCATCCGCCCCGGGCCTTACGGCCCGGGGCTTTTTGTTGTCCGCATTTCACGACCTTTTCCGCCTTTCCTCCGATGAATCCACCACTGCTCACCCTCGACGATGTTCTCCACGCGCACTCCCGCGTGGCGGGCGGCGTTCGCGTCACTCCTTGCGCGCCCTCGGCACGCCTTAGCGAACTGGCGGGCATGGAGATCATCGCCAAGCACGACTACCTCCAGGCCACCGGCAGCTTCAAAGAACGCGGCGCCCGCAACGCCCTCGCCTGCCTCCCACCCGACCTGCGCGCCCGGGGCGTCGTCGCCGCCTCCGCCGGCAACCACGCCCTCGGTCTCGCCTGGCACGGACGCGAACTCGGCATCCCCGTCACCGTCGTCATGCCCCGCAACGCCCCGCGCGTAAAAGCCAACCGCTGCCACACGCTCGGTGCCCACGTCGTGCTCCACGGCGACACCTACGACGAAGCCTCGACTTACGCCCGCGCGTTCGCGGCGTCGCAAGGGCTCGCCTACATCCATCCGTTTGACGACCTCAACGTCATCGCCGGCCAGGGCACACTCGCGCTCGAAGCGTTGCTCGCCGAACCCGACGTCGATGCGTTTGTCGTGCCCGTAGGCGGCGGCGGTTTGCTCGCGGGCGTCGCCACGGTCGTCAAAGCTCTGCGCCCCGATGTGCGCGTGATCGGAGTAGAACCCGCCCACGCCGCCGGTCTCGCCGCCGCCCGCCACGCCGGACATCCCGTGCGCACCGCCACCCTCCCCACGCTGGCCGACGGCCTCGCGGTCGCACAAACCGGCGCGCACACCTTCGCCCACGCCCAAGCCTTCGTCGACGACGTCGTGACCGTGAGCGAAGACGACCTCACCCTCGCGTTGCTCGCCGCCCACGAAGCCCACGGCGTTACCCTCGAAGGCGCCGGGGCCACCGCGCTCGCCGCCTGCTTAAGCGGACGCCTCCCCTCACTCGCCGGCAAACGCGTCTTGGTCGCGTTGACCGGTGCCAACATCGATCCCGCCAACCACGCCCGGGCCCTGCGCCGCGCCCGCGTGCTGCGAGAGGAGGTCGCAGCGGTGTAATCGCCTACTCAACCCCGAAAATCGCCTTGGAATAATTCTCCGCGCTGAACGGCTGCAAGTCTTCCGGCTGTTCGCCGAGACCAAGAAAATAAATGGGCAACTTCAACTCGCGCCAGATACCCACGATCGCTCCGCCACGGCTGGTGCCGTCGAGCTTCGTCACGACCAGACCGGTGATTCCAAAGGCCTTGTGGAAGACTCGTGCCTGTTCGATGGAGTTCGTGCCGAGCGAACCGTCGACCACCAGCCACGAATGATGCGGCGCGGTCGGATCGTTTTTTTGGAGCACGCGGCGGATCTTCGCCAACTCGTCCATGAGGTTGCTCTTGGTGTGCAGACGCCCGGCGGTGTCGACGATCAGGTAGTCGCACCCGCGCGCCTTGGCGGCCTGCATCGCGTCAAACGCCACGGCCGCGGCGTCCGCGCCCGTGTGGCTGGCGATGATGGGCAACTCCAGCCGCGTGGCCCACGCCTTGAGTTGCTCGACGGCGGCGGCGCGAAAGGTGTCGCACGCAGCCAGCATGACCGATTTCCCGTCCTGCTTGAGCAACCATCCGAGCTTGGCCGAGGTGGTCGTCTTACCCGATCCATTGACGCCAATCATCACGATCACGGTCGGGGCAGCGGCGGCGGGTTTGATCTCGGCCTCGCTCCCTGCGAGCACGCGCTTGAGCACCGAAGAACCGATGGCCGCCGCCTGCTGCCCGCGCAGGTCCTTGTCCTTTTTGTAGGCGTCTTTGATTTCGGAAAGAATCTCCTCGGTTGTCTCCACACCAAAATCGGCCGTGTAGAGCGCCTCCTCCAAAGTCTCCAGCGAAGATGCGTCGATGGAACGCCCCCCGAAAATGCCCCGGGTTTTTTCGGCGATCGCCGCGACCGTCTTGGAGAGACCGTCCTTAAATTTTTTGAAAAGTCCGAACATGTAATAGGGAACTCAGGGAATCAGGAAACAGGCCCGGCACCAATCCGCTTAATCGCGAGCGGCATAGCGGCAAAATTCAGGATCAGGCCATCACGTATTCCGGCGGCTTTCATCTGCGAGCGACCGATGGTGTAGAAAATATCTTCGATTTCCCGGACCGCCTTTAACTCCACCAAAAGACATTTTTCGATCAGCAGATCCAATCGATGCTCTCCCACCAGAACATCGCGATGCGTTATACGGATGACCTTCTGCTGCTCGAATGAAATCCCCCGGGCCGCAAGCTCAACACACAGGGCGTTTTCGTAGACAGACTCGATGAACCCCGGGCCCAAGGCCATGTGCACTGCAATGGCCGCTTCGATCACGCGGCTGCTCAGTTCCTTTTGGCCTATCTCCGGCATATTCCTGATTTCCTGAGTTCCCTATAAAAACTATTCCGCCTTCTCCACCTTGCGGGAGTCGCGGCCGAGCTGGTCCTTCATGCGGTCCAGAATGCCGTTGATGAACCGCTTCGCATCCAGATTGGAGAACTGCTTCGAAAGATCGATGGCCTCGTTGATCGAGACGACCGGAGGGATGTCTTTGCGGTAGACCATCTCGAAGATCGCCAGCCGCAGGATCGCCAGATCGATCTTGGCGATGCGTTCAAAGTCCCAATTGTGCGCCAGACCGCGAATACGACCATCGATCTCGTCGACGTGCTCGATCACACCATGGATCAGCTCTTCGCCAAACGCGTAATGTTCGCGGGGCTTTTCCAGAGTCGCCAGAAACATATAGATGTCGTCCGACAGGTTCACCGGCGTGTTCAGGCTCCAGGCAAAAACATATTGCAAGGCGGCGACCCGGCCTTCACGGCGCTGGGCAAAAAGGGCTTTGTTACTGCTCATTTGGAAAGGGATTTTTTAAGCGCGGCCATTTCGAGGGCGGCGTGGGCGAACTCCGCCCCGCGGTTGATCTTGCCGGTGGTGCGGGCCTCGGCCTGTGCCAGATTGTTGACCACGATCACGCCGTTGATGACAGGCACCTGCGTATCGAGCGAAACCCGCATGAGTGCGGAGGCGACGGCGTCGCCGACCATCTCGTGGTGGTTGGTATCACCGGCGATCAGGACCCCGAGGGTGATCACTGCGTCGAACCGCCCTGATGCGGCCAGTTGCTGAGCCGCCCAGGGAATTTCGTGCGATCCGGGCACACGCACCGTTTCGACTGATCCAGGGGCCACTCCGGCGGCCGACAGCGTCGCCCAAGCGGAGTTGACGAGCGCATCCACCAAGTTGCGGTTAAAACGGGCGGCCGCGATGCCGATGCGGAAATCGGCACCGGATACGGGCATAGGCGTGGGCGCGTCGAGGCTCATGTGAAAGAAGTAAGGAACAGGTGTGCGAAGCCTCCCGCTCCTCGGCAACCTATTTTCCTCCCAAGGGCGGTGAACCTACGAAACACCGGATGTCCGACATCGATGACCTTGGATGCTTCAAAAGCTTGTCGTTGGCACGGGACCAGCGAAAGTGCGGCCATCCGCATGCGTTTTCGCATCACTCATCGCACCCACTATCGCTACGCCGGCTCGGCCTCCGAGTCCTTCATGGAGGCACGCCTGACGCCCACCACCGACGCTTCGCAGAAGCTGCTGTCCCGCCAGCTCGTGACCACACCGGCAGCCAACACCCACAGCTACACCGACTACTTCGGTAACACCGTGGAAACCTTCTCTATCGTCAAACGCCACCGCGAGCTGGTGATGGAAAGCGTGTGCGAGGTGGAAACCACCCCCGTTCCCCCACCGTCAGCCGCCTTGGAAATCAGCGTCTCCGAGGCACGGCAGATCTACCGCAGCGAAAAACTGAAGCTCTTCGAGTTTCTCATGCCCTCCGAGGCGATCACGCTCGGACCCGAGGTCAATGCGCTGGCCAATAAATTCTTCAAACCCGGTGATCCGCTGGGCCCCGCGCTTCTGCGTCTGAACAACTGGATCAAGACCCACTTTCGCTACGTCTCGGGATCGACTCAGATCGATACGACCATCGAGGCCGCTCTAAAACAACGCAGCGGCGTCTGCCAGGATTTCGCCCAGGTCATGATCGCTATCCTGCGCTCGGCGGAGATACCCGCACGCTATGTGACCGGTTACATCGAAACGGAAACCCAACGCAAAGCCTCCGAGGCAAAACGTGCGCCTGCGCTCATTGGTGCGAGCGAAAGCCACGCTTGGGTCGAAGTGTTCCTGCCCGGCGGATTCTGGTGGCCGCTTGATCCGACCAACGACTGCATCGCCGGCGAGCGCCACGTAAAAGTTTCAGTCGGCCGCGACTATCATGACAGCACCCCCACGCGTGGTGTTTTTAAGGGCACCCACACGGAGAAACTCTCGGTCGCGGTCCTGATGCAGCGTCTTTAACCCCGAGGGTTACTCCTTCGCCGCATTCAGCTCCCGGAGATTGGCGACCACGTTTTCGATCACGTTTTCTTGGGCATCGAACAGCGTGATATACACGGTGAAGTTAAGCGGCGGACGCACCAGTCCGGGCGAGATCAGCGACTTGCCATCGCCGGCCGGATTCAGCACGGCACGCAAGTCAGCCTTGATGTTGCTCGGCTGCCAGCGCGCCAGTGCACGGCTCACATCGGCATCAACGGGCTTTTTGTCCGCGTCATAAAACTTCATCACATAAGTTGACCCGACGACGTTCAGTCCGATGAACCCGCCGTTTTTACGGGCAATGGTCAGACCCTCGATTTTAGCCGGCTCTTCTTGCGCCGGTGCCGGTTTGGCCGGCTTGGGGTAGGTCTGCGCGGCCAGCGGCACAACCATTCCAACAGAGGCGGCCATCAACAGTGACTTTACCACGCTAGTGCTAAGCTTCATGCGGTTACTGTGGCCTCCAGCGGGACAGACCGCAAGCGCCGGCCGGTAAAGAATACGTGAAGCCAAATCACATCGCAGCCGGAACCTCCCGCAGACGCTTCTCCAACGCAGCCTGGCGGTCCTCAACCTCCCAATAACTCTGCACCACTTTACCCAAGGAAGGCACGGACATCTGCACCAACATGCGACCCGAAAGGTTCTTGATCTGGAATCCGCCGAGCTGTTCGCGGCGAACGCCTTCTTCCAGTTTCTTAATCCCAGCCAGATCGCGTGCCTCCGCAAGATCGGCCAGCCTCCCGTAGTAATCATGAATCCGGTTGGACGTCGCTTGCGGATTCAAGGTCACAAAATACGCCAGTCCGGTCACCGTGCGCGCAAACCACATCGGCCAGTGCTCATCCTTCGCGGGCCAGCCCGAGACTCCCTTGAGCTGGGACATTCCCTCGGCGGTGCCAAAAAAATTGGTCACATCCATGAGCACGAGTTGCTTGGCGCCCGACCCACCACCTTGGCGGCCCACCAATATGCCCGCGAAACGCGCCCGTGCCTCCGCCGATACCTGTGAATGTTCCAGGACAAACTCGGCGGTCTCCAAGGCTTGTTTTTGAGTGACCACCGCAATCATGCCGCGCACGAGCGTGCATGACGCCGGCTCCAATCGCATGGCCACGACATACACATCGCCCACCATTGCCAGTGCTCCGTCACCATCACCGTCGAGCGCCTTCAACGACGCGAGCGCGAGCGCGTGTTGCGCATAGGCCCGCACCGGCGCAAAGCGAATGTGAGGCTGGTCAAAACTCGGCTTCGCCTGATCGCCCAACTCGGCTTGCGCAGCCATCTCGGCCCACCACGCGCGCACGTCGGCCAGTTCCTCCCAATTGGCCGCCAACTCCGACTGGTGTGCCTGCAAATAGGATGTCCGCTTTTCACCCGACTGACCGAACTCCAGTTTCCGACTCGGCACTTTGAATACATGGGCCCCGGGCACGCCCGGCGTGTAGCGCAACGTGAGCAGATAGCTGGCGTTGTCCTCGCAACGTCCGGCCATGGCGGTGCGATTACGACCGATACTCGCCCCGACACGCTCGTCATGGCCGAGATAAACCAGAAACAAAACCAGTCCGATCACCAGCACCGAGCGGCTCACCAAAGTCAACCACCCCCGTGCCAGCGCGTAGCGTCGCAGGGTGAGTAATCCGATGGCGAGGAGGAGGAGCACGCTCCCCTGCACAATGATCGCGCTCACGCCGTCGCCCAAGACGGGCGAGGAGCGCAATGCCAACGTAAACGCCCGGGCCCAAATGAAGGTGATCCCTCCCAAAATCAGCAACACGACCGCTCCAAGTATGAACCGGTGGCGTGCCGTAAACCACGCGCCGGGTCGTGCGAGGCGCCAGTAAATGAACAACACCATCACCGTGCCGATGACCACCCATGATTGGAGGTCGTTCACAAGGTCATCCGGATCCGGATTAAAGCTCAGCCGAATCGCCTGCACAACCAGCGACCCCACGGCGGCCAGCTCCAAAACGAGCAGGTAGTCGAACATCGCCAAACAAAAACCAAGTGCACGCCGAGCAAATGAGATTTTCATGGAGCGGTAGAATCAGCCTGCCCTCCGCGCCTAAAGAGTAAAGACCGCTCCCGGGCGGCGTCCACCGGTCAACGCTTGAGCTGAGCCTTCAACTCCCGCCAACGCGCCAGTCGTTCGACGATGCGCGTCTCCAACCCGACACTCTTCGGTTCGTAAAGTGCGAGCGGTTTTTCCAGGTAATCCTGTCCCGAAATATTCTCAGGATAATCGTGCGAGTAACGATAGCCCTTGCCATGTCCCGCCTGCTTGCTCGCCTTCCCACTCTTATCGCGCAATGGCAGCGGCACCGGTTGCACGGGCTGGGTTTTCAAAGCCTGATGCGCCGCCGCCAGCGCCATCGTGGCCGAGTTGCTCTTCGGCGCACAAGCGATGTGCAGCGTCGCATGCGCGAGCGTGAGCTCGGCCTCGGGCAGTCCGATAAAATCACACGCATGATGCGCCGCCACCGCCAGCGGCAGTGCCAGCGGATCCGCCAACCCCACGTCTTCGCTGGCGAGAATAACGAGACGCCGCGCGATGAAGCGCGGGTCTTCTCCGCCGGCCAGCATCTTCGCCAGCCAATACATGGCCGCATCCGGATCGCTGCCGCGGCAGCTCTTGATGAAGGCCGAAATGGTGTCGTAGTGCTCGTCTTCGTCGGCATCGTAACGAATGCGCCGCTCGCGCGCGAAGACCTCGATTTCCTCCTCCGAGACGACCGCCTGCTCGGGCAGCGACAGCACGATCACTTCGAGGGCGTTGAGCGCGCGTCGCAGGTCGCCGTCGCAAAGCACGGCGAGGTCGGCCAGCACCTTGGCGTCAGCCGTGCAGCCGCGCGCACCAAGTCCGCGTTCCGTATCGACCAAGGCGCGAGCCAGCACACCGGCCACGGCCTCGGTCGGCAGCGGTTGCAGGCGAAACAAATGACTGCGCGAGAGCAGCGGCGGGTTGACGTAGAAACCGGGGTTGTGCGTGGTCGCTCCGATGAGACGCACGTAGCCTTCCTCGACGTCGGGCAGGAGCAAATCCTGTTGCGATTTGTTGAAACGGTGCAGCTCGTCGATGAAGAGCAACGTGGGCGTCTCGGGCAGCTTGCGCGCGGCGGCGAGGATGTCGCGCAACTCGGCCACGTTGGACATGACGGCGTTGATGCGCACAAAACGGCTCTGCGTCTCGTGCGCGATGACCTCGGCAAAACTGGTCTTCCCGCAACCGGGCGGACCGTAAAAAATCAGGCTGCCGAAGCGGTTGCTCTTGATCAGACGCGTGAGCAGCCCGTCCGCCTGCGTGAGGTGTTCCTGCCCGACGATATCGGCCAACACCCGCGGCCGCATCCGCGCCGCCAGCGGCTGCGCCGCCGGGCGCGCCTTCACCGCCTGCTCCGAACGAGGCACGGAGACGACGGATTCACCAAAAAAATCAGGTTGGTCGGACACGGACATGAGTAATCGCTAGGGTGCCCGCTCAAATGCAGCAAGTGCGACGTGGGCGGCGCGGTGGAGTTATTGACCTGCGTTTACTTCGGCGCTTCAGGCGTCACCGCTTTCGGCAACAAGCGCGCCACAATCACCAGCAACAGCACCACCACCAAACCGAGCACACCCCAGAAAAACAGCACACTGCCCCGGCCGCTGAAGAGATCGAGTGCCGCCGCCGTCTGCGCCTCGGGTCCCAGGGTGGCGACGTGCTTGGGCGCACCCAGAATTTGCGGGGCGATCAAGACCAGATCGTAACGCGCCGCCGATACCTGCGGATTGCCATAGATGAGTTCGGGAGCCGGGGTTTCCGGCGCAGGCTTGAAGAGCAAGCGGGTCACATTCACCGCACCTTGCACCGAGGTCAGCACGATCGGGGGGTTGTCCTCGTTGTCGGTCTCGATGATGAGCGTGTCGCCCGCCACACGGCCGTTAAGAGGGAGAACCAGGTTGCGCACCGCTTGCCCGGGCAGGCGCACCCACGAAGCATCCGCGAGCACGCGTGTGGACGACTGCCCTCGCTCGTCCGTCACCGGCTCCCACAAGCGCAGCTGGCGTTGGAACAGCGGCGTGGATGAGGCGAGCACGAGGCGGTTCAGCGGCAGACCGGCCTGCGGCAGTTTCAGCTGCCAGCGGCTGAACCGCGGACGATGCGGATCGTCGGCCGGTGTGAGCATCGCGGCAAACTCACGACTGAGGTGCGGGTGCTCAATCAGGTAGGGGATTTGTTTTCCGTCACTGATCAAACGGATGTCGGCGAAATCGGAGCGCGCCCGCGCGATCACGCCCAGATCGAGTTCGAGTTGCTGAACACCTCCGCCTCCCAACGTAACCGCCCGACGGAAGGTCCAGGCCAACGGATCAAGCGCGGCTCCGGTCAACGGAACGTCGGCCAGTGCCTCGGGCGGAATCTGATATTCGGGGTTCGCGGCCAAACGCCCTACTCCGACCTCCGTGGTAACCGCACTCAGCTCTCCGGAAAACCGAGTAAGATCGTAACGGGGCGCAGTTGCCGCTAGATTGCCGGCCAGCAACGTCCATGCTCCGGCCTGTTCGGCATTGAATACGACCTCGCGCTTCAACCGGCGCACGCGCACTTCGCTCAACGGCAGCGGCGGACTGTCGCCGTTGTCGATATGCAGAATCACTTCACGCGGCACCGAAACCATTCCCGTAGTCCATACGGCGGAAACCCCGACGGCATCCGCAGGCCGCCGCGAAAGCACGCCGCGCGCGATGACATGTTCCACCAAGACATCGTTCTCCATGCGTCGCTCCGAAAGCGTAACCCCACGCCTGAAGACCGGCGTCACGGAATCGAACTCCAACGAAACCAAAGTCAGATGCGCCGCCGCCAAATCGAGCGTGAGCACCGTTTCGCCGGCATATTCATCCCGGTGGTCGATGCCCACGGCCTGCACCACCGTGCTAGGCGCGGCACCCGCGACCGGCGCAGGAGCAAGCATGGCGCCGGTGATCGCCAGCGGCGAAGTCGGACGGTCATCCAAAGTGATCCGCACAAGCGCCGCGCTCTTCCCCAGTAGCGAAACGCGGTTGCGCGTAGTTCCATCCCGGCGAAACACCGGCAGTCCCGTGGCCAACGTTTCCCAGTGTTCTCCGTCAGCGGAAACGGCCACGTCCGCCGATTTCAGAAAATCCCCCGGCGCGGTCTCCAGCGATGCGTAGGCCAATGGATCCTTGGTGCCGGTGGTGAGCGTAACAACCGTTGCGCCATTGATGAGCTTCACATCGCAAGGCGGTGCAAACGCCCGGCCCGTGACCGGCTGTGCCGGACGCACAAACGCGTAGGGAACCTCGCTTCCCTGCGGATCCAGCAAACGAATATCCGCGAGGTTGGGCGCGGCGCAGTCCAAGACTTCCGGAGACAAATCGAGCTTCACATAACCGGGTGCCGTCACCTCGACAGGTGCCTGCTGGCGCCATTGGGAACGTTCCAAGGCTCGCAGCGAAACCACTCCGCACAAAACAGCCGCCACCAGCACGGAGCGACGGCCCAGACGGAACTCAGCGAGCGGAAGACGGGGATTTTTCATCGGATGGCAGAAAACGTTGATAGACGAAGGAAGCGAGGATCGCGATCACCGCGACGATCGCGAGTGCCGCGATACGGTAGAGCTGACCGAGGTGCGCCAGATCATGCAGGAACAGCTTTAATAAGGCGACCGCCAGCAACCCGAGCGCGGCATAACGGGCGGGCTTGGCCCGTTTCCAAATGCCGCCGACCAGCAGTCCGAATGCGAACAGAGCCCACGCGATGGTGTAGGTCATATCACGCGCCAGATTGCCCGAGAACTGAAACATCAAAGCAGACCCGCTCTCGGTGAAAAAGTCGGCGATTTCGATATTGAGCAGCAGAAACGAGAGGATCACCGCGCCTCCCTGCAAGAGCGGCGGCATAACCACGGTGAACACCCGCTCACGAGGCGGAGCGAGCAGGCGCGCCGACACCGCGAAACACACGACAGCCAGTCCGTAGGTGTAGAGATACCAGTTGAAAATCGGCGTGCTCGAATGCGCGTGGTAACCCAGCACCTCCGGGTTGAGTGCGAGCCGCGCAAAAACGGCTCCCAGCAAGACCACGCCCACACCGCGCAAGCCCCGGTGCGGCACCCGATGATATAACCACAGCAACGCCGCACCTTCCAACGCCCAACCCAGCGTGATCCACTGCCGGGAAAATTGGATCGGAAAGATCAGCGTGATGAAAAACAACGCCACTCCGCCAAACCAGGCCAACCGGCCCAGTCGCAACGGATGATCGGCCGGTTGCGTCCGCAGCACCGCAACCAGACTCGCCAGCGCCGGCAGGCCAAACGCCGCCGGCAGCAACCCCATGACGTGATTGGGATACGCCAGCTGCACCCCTCGGTAAACCAGCGCGAAATGCAGCGGCGCGCCCAACGCCGCCGTCACCCACGGGCCGCGCTGATCGGCAAAGGTCCGGCGAAACACGAAAGGAAAGACCGCGAACACGACATAGAACCCAACCATCCAGCCCAGCATCACACCGGCGGTATCCGCGTTGAACCGCGTCGATAACCACGAGGACTCCACCGCCAACACTCCCGCCAATGCCGCCAGCGGCAGCCACTCCAGCACCAACAATCGCGCCAGTCCCAATGTCAGCACCACCAGCAACAGACCCAGTCCAAACACCGGCGACGGATTGGTCAGCGGCAGGCGCATGATCACCATGATCAGCAGCGTGAATGGCAACAGAGCCGACATCGCCGGCAGATGCGCCCGAGGGTCCCCCGGCAACCCAATGGTGATGCCGCCGGTCACCTGCGCCAGCTTCGCGCCCAACTTCCGTGTAACCCATAGCCCGGCCCCGAAAAACAACAGGGCGAATGCCGCCATCACCAGCAGCAGACTGGACGGCGTGGTCGTCGCGACCGGGATGTGAAACACCCATGAGCCCATCGCCACTAACGTCAGCACCAGAACTGCGGCCACCGCGCCCAACGAGGCCGTGACCAGCGCCAGCCCGATAGCGATCAGGTCGAGCATCAAAACGCAGGGCCACACCAGCCACGAAACCGTCTCGAACTTAAAAATCGCACCCAACACCAGAAGCAGCGTAAGCGGTGGCGCCAGTTGCGCCCAACCCGACTCGGTGAACTCCGGTCGCAGACGACCCAGCACCAGTGGCAACGCCGTGTGCAGCACCGCAAATCCCAGAAATCCGCCCAGCGCCCATGGCATCAGCTCCGTCGTCAGGTGTGCACCCGTCCACACGGCCAGCAGACCGAACGCCACCAGCCCCATCAGCAATTGGGCCTTGGCGTATTTCGTCTCGTGGAGCACGACCACGAGCAGCAGCAATTCGGCAACCAACAGGAAGGCGAACAGCAACGCAGGATGCTCCGAAAACGCCGGAAACCGGAGAAAGTAAAAGGCAAACCCCGCCGCCACAAACGGCGCCCCAACAGCCGTGAGCCCATAGGCATCGTCATCCGCGCCCATCCGGCGCAACAGCACAAAAACGCCGGCAAACCACGAGCTAAAGCCAAGAAAGCCGCCAAGCGCCCACGGCAGCAGCGGCTCGGTGAGATGTCCCGACGTCCAGACGCCCAGGAACAGAAATACCAGCAGTCCCGCCAGCACCTGCGCACGGGCCAGAGTCCGCTCGATCAAGACCACGGCCAGCAGCAGAATCTCGGCGAAGAGCACAAACAGAAACAACAACCCCGGACGCGCCGCCAGCACCGGATACCCAAGAAAATAAAACGCATAACCAAACGCGACCGGCGGAGCGGCCAGAGCGGTGAACGTGATCAGATTGGATTCCCGCTGAAGCCGCCGCGCCAATGCCAGCACCCCCACAAAGAGCGCGCCAAAACCCAGACACACGCCCATGGCCACAAAGACTTTGCCCGCCATGAAATACTGGTCGGTCCACGCCAGAAACAAGAGCAGTGTGCCGACCGCCCCCAACGGCACCAAAAACCGCCAGCGCCGGTGCAAGGCCACCGCGATGAGTCCGAGATCGAGCAGCGCAAGATAACCGAAAAGCCCCAGCGAATTGTCGTGCCCGGTCTCCATGATCTTGGGCGCCAGAAACCCGCCCAGCATACCCAGCACCGCGACCACCTTGGCATCCATCCGCACCGCCAGCAAAAAGGCCACCGTGGTGATCAAAACCATCAGAGCGAACGTCGCGATCTGACCGAAGAACGGAAAATGATAGATGGAATGACACGCCAGCGTGACCGCATACAAACTGACCACGCCCGAAGCACACAGCGTCTGGGCGGTGACCAAGTAGCGCTTGTTGGACAACCGCACACCACCCGCCACCAAACCGATCGCTACCAAATAGCCGATGGCCACGCGTAACTCGGGAGGAATCAGATCATGCTCAAACGAGTATTTGACGAAAAACGCGACCGCCAGAAACAGCGCCAGACCGCCGATCCACGCAAAGAGCTTCACCCCCATGAACAACTCCCAGTTGATCAATGGAGCCTTCGGCTCACGCAACTCGGCCGCTTGCTCTTCCTCGTGCCTGATCTCGGAAGATACTTTTTCGTCAACCGGCACCGCTTCGTCGGCCAGCTTGGGGGACTCGCTCGCGAACACCGCCGCTGATTCGACGAAGGTCGGCATTTCCGGCGGACGAACCACGTCCACAGGAGGTGTCACCTCGGACACAGGTTCGGGAACGGCTGCAACCGTCGGAGGCACGACCACCTGCAGGGGCATGGGCGGCGGAACCACAACGGGGGATTTGACCTCAACCGGTGCAACCGGCTCCGGCTGCGATGCGACCACCGGAGACGTGGCCGCAACCTGCTTGTCGCGCTCCATTTTTGCCACGTGACGATCGAGCTGACTCAACAGGAGTTGCAACTCCTTCAACTCATGCTCCAACCGCCGGGTGCGCTCTTTGGCATCCTTCACACTGGTTACCGTCCAGATCGGCAGAATGATCAGCACGAGCACGAGAAACAAAATCAGGAGAATAGCGATGGCCGGCATAAGATCACGCGAACCAGGCGATTATGACCATTGGTTGCATGTGGGAAGAACGTGGGCCGTGGCTGACACCAAGGTCAAGACTCCCACGTGCGGTGCCTGAACATACATCGGGCGCCCGCTAATCACGGTTATTAAACCTATTTTAAGATGGCCGCCCCATCGTGCACATCACTTGCTCCTCATCAACTCCATGACCAGCCGTAGCCTCGGACATCGCGCACCTCTCCTATGGGTGCTGCTGCCGTTGATGGCCGGTCTGGTCGCCGGGAAACTCCAATGGCTGCCGCTTTCACCGGTATGGTGGGCCGGCGCTGCCGTTGTCGTGCTCGGTGTCGCCTTGGGTTGGCGACGGGCTTGGGCGCCAGGACTCGTGCTCGGTGTTTTTTTAAGCGGCGCGACCCTCTACGAAATCCGCCGCGACCGTCTGCCCGACTGGGACTCTCTTCCTCCGCGCGAGGTTCACGCAACCGTGGTGATCAACCGCATTTTCCCGCCCAAAGCCGACTATCGCAGCCTGAGCGGCCTCGGCCATCTGCTCGCCACCGATGCACACCTGCCCGAACTGGTCGGACAACG
The DNA here is from genome assembly GCA_041671745.1 of Opitutaceae bacterium. GTDB lineage: Bacteria > Verrucomicrobiota > Verrucomicrobiia > Opitutales > Opitutaceae > Rariglobus. The sequence continues at coordinate 62,241 of JBAZBC010000006.1, forward strand.
GGTTTATTTCTCGGTCAACCTGCGACGCGGCGAAACCGCGCCCGCACGCTCAAGCCGGTTCGATGTGACCGGCGTATTGCAAACCCTGCCGCGCAATCCGGCCGACGACTCCTTCGATGGTTACCTCGCCAATCAGGGCATGAACTTCAAACTCTCCCGCGCCCGTATCACCGGCGCAGTCGAAGGAGGAAGCGCCTACCGTTTTTTTTGCGATGCGGCGCTGCACCGATTCAATGACATCCTGGGTCACAGTATCGAGGCCTACCCCGCGCAAGCCGGCGTGTTGCGCGCCATGATGCTGGGGCAACAGCAGGAGCTGCGCGACGATCAAACCGCGGTGTTCCGCGAGAGCGGCACCATGCACCTGTTTTCGATCAGCGGTCTCCACATAGCGGTGATCGCCGGAGTCATCTACGGCATCCTCTTGATTCTGCGTTTGCCCGCAGCGGCCCGATTCATCGTCGGTGGTGTTTTACTTTGGCTGTATGTCGATATCACCGGAGGCACGCCGTCGGCCGTAAGGGCGTTTCTCATGGTGATGTTTTTGCACGCCTCGCAGGTGCTCAAAAAACCGGGCAACCCGCTGGCCGCACTCGTCGCGTCGGCGGTGTGCGTGCTGCTGGTGCAGCCGATGCAGCTCTTCTCCGCGAGCTTTCAACTCAGCTACGGCATCGTCGCTTCGTTGCTGCTTCTCGGATTGCCGCTCGGCGAATGCTGGATCGAAAAAGGCGCGCTGTTTACTCTCCTGCCCAAGGTCTCGTGGCGCTGGTATCACCGCGCATGCGACAAAATCTGGCGCGTTCTGCTTGGCGTGACCGCTATCGGGCTTTCCACGACCGTGGTGAGCACGATCAGCGGAGTAGTGATTTTCAAACTGTTCACACCGGTCTCGCTGCTTGCCAATCTCGTGCTGATTCCAGTCGGCTCGTTGGTGATCATCGCCGGTTTTCTGAGTATGATCGCCGGGCTGGTAGGTGCCGGCGGAGTGGCTGTTATACTGAATCACGCCAGTGTCCTGTTGCTGCTCGGGATCGAACGGTGCGTGCGTTTCTTTGCCGATCTGCCCGGTGCGTATCATGCGGCCGAGTTCTCGCCTGTCTGGCTTGGTTATGCGGCGTTCGCCGGATTGCTAGGCGTGATTTTCTTCGGCTATTCCTCTGATTGGGAGATGCGACGCGGCGGCTTCTGGACTCCGTTCGTCTTCACGTTGCTGGTGCTGCTTGCCGGTGTGCAACTGATCGCGGCGACGCAGGGTGCTTGAGTTTAGGGCGTCGCCCGGCCACGGTGGTTTTTAATGAAAAGCGCCTACGAACTCGCCATGGAACGCCTCGACAAGTCCGATCCGGACAAAGGCGTAAAACTCACGCCGGCCAAGAAGGCCCGGCTCGCGGAGCTCGATCTCGTCTACAAAGGCAAAATCGCCGAGCGTGAAATCTTTCTGAAGAAACAACTCAACGAGGCTCTGTCCGAAGGCCAGCTCGACGAGAGCGAAAAAATCCGCGCCCAACTGGCCGGCGAACGCGCCCGGTTGGAAGAGGAACGCGAGGACGAAAAGGAACGCGTGCGTCGCGGGAAGTAAACGTGGCACGGGCATCCCGCCCGTGGTTGCGTAGGAGTTGCTCTATGCGTTTTTGGATCATGGGCAGGATGCCCATGCCACCCGGCGATACCTGCGAAACGGCCTATTGCGTGCTTTCCAACCGCAACCACTCTTTGACCTTAAACGTCGTGTGGGTGTCCTGAGAGGGAGGAGGCGCTTCGCTCGCCGCCGGCGTGACCGTGGCTTGGCCGCTTTCGCTGCCCGGACCGTTCCGGCGGAATACAAAGCGGTTGAGCTTATCGAAGCTCAGCTTCTTCTCCAACTTGGGCTGGCGCCGAAACTCGGTGTTATCCGCATCCGTCATGCGCCCTTGAAATTTGGTGACCGTGTCGAATTTCCGCACTTGGTCGCCCTCGGGTTGAATGAAGGACTTCTCACCGTCGTGGCGATTGATCTCACGTTCGCGAAGCTCGGGAGTGCTGAACTCTTTGTGGTCGATCATGTTTTTTTCGCGCGTCTCGGTGACATCGATGGAGGCGCGCTTGTCGCCCATGACGGCATCCTTGCGCTCGATTTTATCCGGAGCACTGAAACGCTGATCCTGCACGTGGTCGTTGCGCCAGAACGTGCGCTGGTTGGTCTCTCGATTGGGCGACAGCGGCGTGTCGGCGCTTTCGGGAGTCGGCGAGAGCTGCGTATCCCGCTTGGCGGGGTCCACCTGCAACGAATCGCCCGCGAGCAGCCCGGCGGGCAGCACAGCGGAGACAATCAGGAGCAGGGGTAACGCGAGCCTCATGGGGAAAGAAGTCCGAAAGCTAGAGCCCGAAAGCCGGCGATCACAACTCGAAATCCTGCCCTACCGCCACCTCAGGGCGTAACCGGAAGGGTTGTCAGTGGCTTGGGGGGGCATCCTGCCCATGATCCGAAAACACACAGCAACAACTCTTACGCAGCCACGGGCAAGATGCCCGTGCCACGTCAGAATCGATCCAACTGACATCACGCCCAGTCCCCCCCGGTGCCTCACTCCGGTTCGGCCGTGCCTTCGACCACCCACTGGCGGGCCTCGGGGACTTGCGCAAAGAAGGCCTTCAAGGTGGCGCTCAGGTGCTCGGCATAGCGGTAATGCGCGCCCATGCCGGTGCGTAACTCGGCTTCGTAGATGAACTTGTCGCCATGCGTGCTGTGCTCGAACGGGGTCTGCGCGCCGAGCAGGAGTGAATAAACATACGCCTCCGAACCACGTTCCATGAGCTCTCGGGTCAGCGCAGCCTGTTCGTTGAGAAGTGCCTGATGCGCGGAATGTTTGATCTCGGTCGGCAGATAAAAACCGGCCTGGATAAACGGGGTGTAGCGGTGGCCGGTGCGGTGGCGGTTGAGGTCGCGCAGTTCGGCGATGGCCATGTTGTTCCATGCAAAGCTCACGCGCATGCGACGGGTGGCGGTGCCTTGGTAGCCGTAGCGATTGGTGCGATGGCGAAGAGCCTCGGGCACGGACTGCTCTTCGCCGAGGAAGGGCGGCGTGCTGCGGTCCACATGCACCCACACTTCGTCGGCGAGCGGCGCGGTCGAAAGGCGGGCGAGTCCGAGACGCAACGAAACTTCGAGTTCCTGCTTCGCCTGCTCTTGGTAGGATTTTTCGGCGACACTGTGCCGGGTCAGACGCGGGGAAATTTTAATGAGTTCCTCGCGGATGAGTTTCGCAGCGGCGCGGGCCTCGGGGTGCGGAAGTGAGTCGAGCTGCTTGACGGTCGCGGCCCACATGCGGGAGGTCTGCACGAGGCCCAGATTGGTGCGCGTGGCCAGCGGGATGAAGTAGCGGGCGCGGTCGAGCGCGTAGTTTTTGCGGATGCGGGTAACGACGGCAGGCTTGGCGTCGGCAGGCACGCGCACGCGGTCGGGCTCGGCCACGCCGAGGGCGTCGAGGCGGGAGTATTCGGAGTTATAGGCGGCGAACGCTTTCGCCATGAGGGCCTGCCAGCGCGGCGCGAGATCGGCAGGGATGCCGACCTCGGCGGGCGTCGGCAGATTGGCCGAGTCCATCGTGATATAGCGGGTGGACGACTCCTGGCCGTCGGCCATCTGCGCAATCTCGAAGATTTTATACGCGAGCCACATCGACACGTCGTCGAGCGCGATGGCGATGCCGCCGGTGAGGCCGCCGATGGAGGCGTGCCCGTAATCGACGAACTTGAGGATGCGATCGATGGAGGCGTCGGGATTGGCGAGATCGACCTTGGCCATGATGGCGGCGAGGCCCTCGTTGCTCCGCGAATAGCGGGCCAGCACGGAGGCGAGCAGCTCAGGCGTGACCTTGGGCAGGTCGGCGGCCGTGGGGGGTGGAACGAGGGCGAGGCCGGTAACTTTCATTGATGGGAAGATGGCCGCAAAAAGCCGCCGAAAGCGCAAGGACGCTCGGCGATAAATTCTCGGGCAAGCCACCCCACGTGACCGGCGCAGGCCGGGTTATCTTTTGTTCGCAAGGCGGCGCTTCGATCCCTAATCCTTCGCCCCCATGAAATCCCCCCTCGGAATCGCATGCTTGGCACTCGTATTGATTGGCTTGGCCTTTGCACCTCTCCTTCGCTCCCAGACCGAAGATATCGAAATCATGGGAGATTCCGTTTCCGGCGGAAAAACCGAGGTGCTGCTGATGCAGAAATCCACCGGCAACGGACGCTGGGTCCAGGTGGGCCAGACTTTTGCCAACAACACCGTAACCGCCTATGACAAGACCAGCGGTCGGCTGACACTGACCAAAGACAATAAAACCCATATTCTGACGCTGAAGAAATCAACCATTCAGGCGGCCGAGGCTACCCCTCCATCCGCACCGATCACCCCGGTCACTCCCGAGCAGAAGAAGACCATGATTAACAACCTGCGCCAACTCTCGGCGGCAGCCGACCAGTATTTTCTGGAAAATGGAGTAGATAAGGTCGATGCAGCCAAACTCGTCGGCAAAGAACCCGACAAATACATCAAGGAACTCAAGCCGGTGGCGGGCGAATCCTACTCCGGTTTTGTCATCGAGCAGGGAAAGCCCATCCGCATTAAAACGGCGGGCGGCGTTGAATTGAACTATATGCCGTAGCTCCGCCTGAGCTCGGCAACAAATAGGTAACGGCGGTAATACGCGTCGCCAAAGCCGTCGCATGCTCCGATAAACGACCGGTCAACGTCCGTCTACACCCATCGGGAATCCCATGTTTCACCCGCTTCGCTTAATCGTTTTCAGCCTGATCACAGGCTTCTGTGCCTCGACCATCCATGCAGACACCCCTCGGGCCGAGCATGTGTTCATCATCAGTTTCGACCAGGCAGGTAATGACAGCATCGCGAAAGCCGACATGCCGGTGCTAAAAGCCATGGCCGCCGAAGGTGCGCATACTTGGGAAGCTTACACCATCGTGCCCAGCCTCACCCTGCCCTCGCACGTGTCTATGCTGACAGGTGTCGGCATCCAAAAGCACCAAATCCTCTGGAATGACTGGGATGAGACCAAACCGAAACTCGGCGTGCCGACTATTTTCCAACTGGCGAAGGAGCGCGGCCTGACCACCGCGATGATCGCGGCCAAAACCAAGTTCAAGACCTTCGAGCAGGCCGGCGGCTTGGACACGTTCCTCATCCCAGAAGACGCCAAGGCGCCGGGCATCGCAGCCGCAGTGACTACATTGTTAAAAACCAGCCAGCCCAATCTGGTCTTCATTCATTTTGCCGACCCCGACAGCACGGGCCATCTGTATGGAGTCAACTCACCCGAAAAAATGCAGGCGCTGGTCGACTGTGACCGTGCGCTGACCATCATCCGCACCGCCATCGCCGCTGCGGGGATCGCTGATACCAGCGTGATCATCCTCACTGCGGACCACGGCGGCCATGATCGCTCGCCCGAGGAAAACGAAGACCGGGCCAAACGTCACCTGCCGTATCAACTTGGCACCCACGGTTCGGCTGACTCGTCCGACGTGATCATCCCCTGGATCGCATGGGGCAAGGGAGTGAAGCCCGGATTCACGATCAGTGCGGCCGTCGTGCAATACGACACCGCCGCCACCGCCCTCTGGCTGCTCGGGGTGCCGGTGCCGCAGAGTTTCTGGGGCCGGCCAGTGACCAGTGCGTTTGAGTGATGGCGATTGATTTCCTTCCCCCTCTGCTCGTAAGTCGAGCCAGTATCAACGAGGCGCCTACCCTCGCGGCGAACTACTTGGAACGCTTTGCCGCGATAGCCTTCAGTTCACGCGCCGCCAGCAAGTCCTTGTCCCGACCCAATGCTTCTTTGGCTTGGATCAAGTCTTCGATCGAAATGAGCCGACAGGTTCTCCCGGCTATCTGAAAACTCTCGGCTTGGGATTTCACACGCTCAAAATCCCCAAGTCCCGTCACCGTGGAGATAATGTCGATTATGCCCCAATCGGTTTTCAGGTAGAGATTGCGCACGTTTTCACCCGGCTTCGGCACGTGCAAGAACGACAACGGCTGAGGTGTCATGCGATGGCTCGGGTGCAAGTCCTTCAATGTCTCGCGCAGGCGTTCGACGTTTTCCAGACTGAGCACGGCGCAGATATCGAGATCGCGCGTAACCAGAGCGGACCCGTGCAGCACACCGGCGAAACCGCCGATCACGACAAAATCGACTCCGGAATCAGAGAGTCGCTGCAGAAGATGACTCAAGCTTTGCATTTCGTTCACTGCGTATCCGGTCGAACTCCAACACGAGGGCAAGGGCTTGGTCGTGCTGGCGTGCACGCTCCTCGTGCGTCAACCGAAGGCTTTCATCGATCAGCGCAAGGTCGAAGCCGGCGCGCTCGGCGTCCTCAATCGCGTGTGCCACGTCCTTCATGGACCTAGGATTAATCACTGTCCCGGGTTGGCAAGCGTTCCTTCGTTGCGATGTAGGTAACCTCAATGGATTGCGCACAAAAAGCGCCGGGCGTTGAAGCACGGCGCTGATTGGGAAATTGATTCGATTTATCGAGCCAACAACCACTCGCCGAGGGCTCCTTGGTAGAAACCGAGTATGATCGTGGCGGTGGCCAGCGAGGCCAGCGTGACACCGGCGACCAGCCCCACCGGCGTGCGGGCGGGACGGGTGTCGGTATCGCCTTCCATCACCGGAGCGGTCCACGTGGAGAAGTAGGCCGACTTGATCCAACCGAAGTAGTAGTAGATCGAAATCACCACGCCGACGATGGCGATGGCGAGCAACGGATAGACGCCGGCCTTGAAGGCAGCGATGAAGATGAAGAGCTTGCCCATGAAGCCAGCCAGTGGAGGAATACCCGCGAGCGAGCCGAGTCCGATGGCGAGCACCGCGCCTAGGAACGGGTGGGTCTTGCCGAGGCCCGTGTAGTGGTCGAGGTCCTGATCGGCGTCATTGGGGCCGGCGACGTGAGTCATCACGCCAAACACGGCGAACGAGGCCAGCAGGTAGGCGAACAGGTAGAAATAAATCGCACCGATCGCGAGCGGCTGGCTGCCAGCGGCGACCACCGCGATGAGCAGGTAACCGGCATGCGAGACACCGGAGAGGCCGATGAGGCGCTTGACGTTGTGCTGGGTGAGCGCGGCAAGGTTACCGAAGAGGATGGTTGCACCCGCCATGATCGAGAGAACCGGCATGGTCAGATAATAGTAGGCACCAAACACGCGTTGCGTGAGGATCAGCAGCACCGAGAAACCGGCGGCCTTGGAGGCAACCGCGAGGAAAGCGGTGACCGGGGTCGGAGCACCTTGATAAACGTCGGGAATCCAGATCTGGAACGGGACGGCACCGATCTTGAAAGCGACACCGGCGAGCACGAACACGATGCCAACGGCGGCGAGGAAGTTGTCGGGATTGGCTTCGAGGAACACGCGGAGCGCATCAAAGCTCATCGATTGCTCGGAGGAGCCGGGGAGCGTCTTGTTGCCTGCGACGCCATAGAGGAGCACGATACCGAAGAGCAGGATAGCCGAGCTGAGCGCTCCGGTGATCAGGTATTTAAGACCCGCCTCCAGCGAAAGCGGGTTGCTGCGAAAATAACTGACAAGGACGTAAAAGCCGACCGTGACGGTTTCGAGAGCGACGAAGAACAGGACGAAGTGATTACTCTGCGCGAGGAGCATCATCGCAGCGGACACCACCATGACGATGGCGAAGAACTCGATCTTCGGCATCTTCTGTTTGGCGAGGGCGACGACTCCGAGAATGCTCACGAGGGTCGACGACAGCAGGAAGAAAATACGCATGAACTGGCTCTCCTGCGTGTGGCGCAGCAGTCCGCTGAACGTCTCCGTGCCGAGGAAATGCGTCTGGAAGTTAAAGAGCAGGCCGAGCAAGAGGCCGAGTTGGCCGACGATGGCCACGGTCGGAATGATCGAGTGCCGTTTTTTAGGCAGGATCACCTCGAGAACGAGGAGGAACAGGGCGAGACAGCCGAGCGAGAGCTCGGGGGCGATCGCCGCCCAGCGGTTGTCGGCGGCAGCCTGGATGAGTTCGGGAGACATGACGAATTAAAGGATTACTGGCCGACGATGGTGATGTGGGCGGGGGCGGCCGGGTAAACGGCGTCCAACGCGGCATTGAGCGGAGTGGAAAGGGACTTGGGCCAGAAGCCGATGAAGAGCAGCGCGGAAATCAAGAGGAGCGCGGGGATCTTCTCGGACCAGCGGAGATCGACCGGAGGCTTTTGGGCAATGACCTTGGCGAAGGCTTCGGTCGGTTGACCGAAGAACACCTTGGCGGCGGCGCGAAGTCCGTAGACCGCAGAGATCACCACACCGGAGACGGCGAGAATCGTGAGGAGGTGCGAGAACTTCCACGCCGCGACGAAGATCGTGAGTTCGCCCCAGAAGTTGGCGAAGCCCGGCAAACCGATGCTCGCCATGGTGGCGGTGACGAAGAATGCGGCGAGAACCGGAGCCTTCTGGGCGAGGCCGCCCATTTCAGTCATATCGAAGGTCTGGGTGCGGTGATAGACGCTAGTCGAGAGGAGGAACAACAACGCAACCGAAAGGCCGTGCGCCACCATCATAATGACCACGCCACCCGCGCCGGCGGCGGAGAGCGTCGCGACACCGAGAAACGCATAGCCCATGTGCATGACCGAGCTGTAACCGACCATCTGCTTGAGGTCGCGCTGGGCGATGGTGATGAAACCGATCACCAAAATATTGCCGGCCACGGCGAGCCAAGCGAGCGGCAGTGCCCAGTGGGCGGCGCCGAGCGGGAGGAGCGGCACGGCGATCTGGATCAGGCCGTAGAGGCCGAATTTTTTGAGGACGCCAGCGTGGAGCATAGCGGCGGAACTCGGGGCGGCACCATAGCCGAGCGGGGCCCAGGTATGGAGCGGCCAGAGGGAAACCAGCGTGCCGAAACCAAACATGAGCAAACCGAAGATGACGTTCTGCGTGTGGTTATGGATGCCGCTCTCAAGAATCGTCTGGCGCAGGGTGATGAGATCGAAGTTCTCGGCACCGCTCTTGTAGTAGATGGCGATGAGGCCGAGGAGCGAAAGCATCGCACCGGCGGTCAGGTAGATCGTCATCTTCATGGCCGCGTAACCGCGGTCCTTGCCGCCCCACACGCCGACCATGATGAAGGTCGGGATGAGCGCGAGTTCGTGGAAGAAATAGAAGAAGAAGATATCCACGCTGGCGAAAACGCCCATCAGGCCGGCCTGCATGACGAGCAGGAGCGCGAGATAGGTTTTGAGGCGTTCGGCACCGGACTGGATGGCGTAGAGGCCGGCGGCGAGACCGACCAATCCGGCGAGCACATAAAGCGGAAGCGCGATGCCGTTGAGGCCGAGCGTGAGCTTGATACCGAGGGATTGCAGACCGGTCTGATAGCCCTGGATGAACTCATAGTGGGCGCCGCCGCCCGCAGGGAAATGATACCAGACATGCAGCGCGATGAGCGCGGGCACCGCGAAACCGACGGCGGCGACGAACTTGGCGAGGCGCGCCGGCAGACCAGCGACCATCACCGCAGCCGCCAGCGGCGCGAGGATGGAGAGCAGAAGAAGATGGGAGAACATGACGTTGAAAGGGAGGGTTCGCGGTTAGTTGAGCCAGCCGCCGGCGAAGGCCCAGAGAACGGCCGCGCCAAACAGGAACCAGTAAACGTAGGTGTGCAGGCTGCCGGTGTGCAGCGCCCGAGCGCCGATACCAACCAATCCGACGACGCCCGACAGGCCACGAATGATCAGACCGGACAGGAATATTTTCTCCAGAAACTCCAGCAGCATGGCGAAGCGTTGCTGGACCTTGGCGACATACCAGTTGTAGGCACCGTCCGGCGAAGCCTTGAGCACGGACAGGAAGCCAAAGACCGCCGGAGACTTGGAAGCGAGTGTGTCGACCGCGGCAGACTTGTAGAACAAGAGCGCAGTGCCGGCACCGAGAACCAGAATGATGAGGCTCATCGCGTAAAGACCCACCGTCTCGGGGGCGTGCGGGATGTTCGACCAAACACCTTCAAAGCTGTGGCCGTAGATCAGACCGGTGCCTTCGTGCGTCGTCTTGCCGGCCACCACTGCGAGCGCGGCCAGAACCACCAACGGCAGCACCATGCTCGGACCGCTCTCATGCGCATGCTCCGAACCGTGGGCACGGGGGGTGCCCAGAAACACCAGTTTCCACATGCGAACCATGTAGAACGAAGTGAGGATCGCGGTGATAAAGAGGATGACGAACACCGCGTAATTATTCTCTTCGGCGAGGTGGAGGATGGCGTCCTTCGAATAGAAGCCGGATAGGAACGGCATACCCGCGATGGCAAGCACACCGATCGTGAAGGTGATAAAGGTGACAGGCATCTTCTTCATCAACCCGCCCATTTTGAAGATGTCCTGCTCGTGGTGGCAGCCGTAGATGACGGAACCGGAACCAAGGAACAGCAGCGCCTTGAAGAAGGCGTGTGTCGTCAGGTGGAACATCGCGGCACCGGCGCCGGCGACCAGCGGGGCCGCAGTGGGCAGACCGTCGTTGCCAATGTTGAGGCGGCCGAGTCCGAAGGCGGCGACCATGTAGCCGAGCTGCGAGAGCGTCGAGTAAGCCAGGACCTTTTTGATGTCACTCTGGGTGATCGCGCAGAGAGCGGCGTAGAGCGCGGTGCCTGTGCCGATCCACATCACCACGGTGAGCGCGTGCGGCGCGGCGGCGAAGAGTGGCTCGATGCGGCACAGCATGAAGATACCGGCGGCCACCATCGTGGCGGCATGGATGAGCGCGGAGACGGGGGTCGGACCCTCCATCGCGTCAGGCAACCAAACATGGAGGGGAACCTGGGCGGACTTGCCAACCGCACCGCAGAAGAGGAGCCCGGCGATGAGATTGAGGCTGATGCCTGAACCGGCGGCTTTGCCGATTTCGGTGAGGTTGGTGGTCCCAAATGCGTAGTAGCAACCGATGATACCGAGCAGGAATCCGAAATCGCCCACACGGTTGACGATAAACGCCTTCTTCGAGGCGTCGGCGGCTGTCTGCTTCTCGTGATAGTGGTTGATGAGAACGTAGGAGCTGAAGCCCACCAGTTCCCAAAAGATGAAAATCATGAACAGGTTGTCCGCGAGCACGATGCCGATCATCGAGAACATGAAGATCGACAGGCCGCCAAAGTAGCGGGCCTTGGACGCGTCGTCGTGCATGTAGCCCAGCGAGAACACATGAACGCAGAGGCCGACCACGCCGACGACGGAGAGCATCAGCGCGGAGAGATCGTCAAACTTGATGCCGAGCGAGAGCGCAAAATCACCGAGATGCAGCCACTCGATCTCAACGGGTTTGATCACGCCAAATCGCGCACCGGAGAAAGCCAGGGCGAGAGCACCGGCGGCAACGACCGCTGCGGTGAGCGTCGAGACCAGCGAGGCGATCGCGCCAAGACGGCGCATGAACAGGGCGATCACGACGGCGGACGCGAGGGGCGTCAGCAGCGTGACCAGGGCGACTAGAATGGGCGAATAGCCGAAAACGGAGTTAATCACGTTGGGAAGGGAATCAGTTTTTCAGCGCGTTGAGCTCCTCGACCTGGATGGTCTGGCGGCGGCGGAAGAGCGCGACGATGATGGCGAGACCGACCGCGACCTCGGCGGCGGCGACGGTGAGAATGAAGAACACGAAGACGTTGCCATCCATCGTGCGGTTGAAGTGCGAGAAGGCCACCAGCGCGACGGTCGAGGCGACCAGCATGAGCTCAAGGCACATGTAGATCACCAGCGTATTTTTGCGAAGGAGCACGCCAAAGAAACCGATGGCGAACAGAATGGCGCTGAGCAACAGGTAGTGGTTGAGTCCGACGGTCATTTTACATCCTCCAAGCCTTCAAATTTTTTGCTGAGCACAATCACGCCAAGCATGGCGATCAGGAGAAGGAATCCGACGATCTGCACAGGGAGCAGATAGGTCGTGAAGAGTTGTTCGCCGTAGGCGCGCAGGCTGGCTCCAACCGGGACGATGGCGGGAGTATCCAGGGCGACGGTTTCCTGACCACCATACTGATAGAAGCTCCAGAGCCCCAATCCGAGCAGCGCAAAGGCCAAGGTGCTGGCCACGATGGTCGCTTTCTTGAAGGGCTTGCGGTCGCCACCGTAAGTATCGAGCAACATCACGATAAAGAGGAACAACGCGACCACCGCGCCCGCGTAAACGAACACCATGAGCGCCGCCAAGAGGAAGGCGTCGAGCAGGAGAAACAGGCCGGCCACGCCGACGAGGCTCACCAGCAGGCAGAGCGCGGAGGCGACGGTGTTCTTGTTTAGAACCACCGCAAGCGCGGAGCCGGCGGTCAGCGCGGCGAAAAAATAGAAAAGGATGTCGGAGGACATGGGCGGTTTGGGAAAGTAGTCAGTGGTGAGTAGCGGGTAGCGAGTAGAAGGAAACGGTAGTTCGCGGGTGTTTGGGATGGTTCGGTATGCTCGCTACTCACTACTCGTTACTCGCTACTTCGAAGATCAGTGTGCGTTGCCGTGTTCTGCGGCGGTTTTCTTTTTGTCCCACTTGTAGTGCTGGTCGGGGAGCGTGCCGCCCAGTTCGTAGAGCTTGGCTTTGTTGTTCACGAACTCGGCACGGGTGTAGCCGGTCATGGAGAATTGGTTTTGCAGCCAGATCGCCTCCTCGGGGCAAACCTCCTGGCAAAGGCCGCAATAGATGCAGCGCAGCATGTCGATATCGAAGGACTGCGGACCTTTCTCGACGTGGGCGTTGGCGGAGTCGGCGGGGAGTTCGCCGGGTGTGATGCGGATGGCCTTGGGCGGGCAGACGAATTCGCAGAGCTGGCAGGATACGCATTTTTCGCGGCCGTTGGGATCCTTCACCAAGGTGGGCACGCCACGATAGCCGGCCGGGATCTCGGGACGCTGTTCGGGATACTCCAACGTGACCGGCTTACGGAGCAGGTGCTTGAGCGTGGTTCTCAGCCCGCTGACAATCTGCGGGATGTAGGTGCGCTCGGCGAAAGAGAGCGGTTTGCGTTCGACTTGGATGACGGCCATGGCGCGTAAGCGGTAAAATTAGTTAAGGTGCAGGAACGTCCGGAGCGCCGGGAAAGTATCGATGGCGGCGATGGCCACCGCGCAGACCACCAGGTTGCCGATCGCCAGAGGGAGAAGTTTTCTCCAGCCGATGGCCATCACCTGGTCGTAGCGGAAACGCGGGAGCGTCCAGCGCACCCACATGAAGAGGAAGATCATCGCGAGGACCTTGCCGAGGAAGATGCCAATACCGACGATCCCCATGACCAGCGGCAGTCCGTCGAAGCCGCAAAGATGGGCGAGATCGGACAGGCTGAACCAAGGGCAGGGATTCCACCCGCCGAAGAACAGGATCATGAAGATGGCGGAGCCGATCAGCATGTGGCAGTATTCGGCCACGTAGAAGAGGGACCACTTGAAGGCGCCATATTCGGAAGCGAAGCTGTTCACGAGGTCGGCTTCGGACTCGACGGTGTCGAACGGCTGGCGGTTGGTCTCGGCAAACAGCGCGACCAAGAAAACGAAGGCCGAAACCGGCATGAAGAAGATAAACCAAGCGCCGCCCCAGAAACCTGACTGCGACTGGAACTCGACCACGCGGGCGAGATTGAGCGAACCCGTAAAGGAACCGGCGGTCTCGCCAGCCAGCGGGCCGTTGATCCAAAGAAAAACCGGCAGCACCGAGAGCGTCATCGAAAGCTCATAGGAGATGAGCTGGGCCGAGGCGCGGACACCGCCGAGGAAAGGGAACTTCGAGTTGGAGGCCCAACCGGCGAGGATCACGGCGTAGACACCGAGCGAGGAAACCGCGAAGACCACGAGAATACCGAGGTCGACGTTGGCAAGGACCAGCGGGACGAGTTGGCCGGCCGAATCGATGTAGGCGCCGAAAGGAACGGCGACCACCGTGGTGAGCGCGGGAATCATCGCCAGAATGGGGGCGGCGATGAAGTAGATCTTGTTCACATGGCCGGGAACGGCGTCCTCTTTGAAGACGAATTTACCGCCGTCAGCCGCGAGCTGGAAGAGGCCGAGTTTCTGGATAATCCAGATGCCGGGAATCCACGCGATGATGGGCGCGATGGTGCGGTTGGGACCGGGACGGTCCTGGATCCACGCGGCGATCTTGCGCTCGGCCATCGAGCAGGCGGCCGCGATGGGGAACATCACGAGCATCACGGCCAGGCCTTGAATGACCAAGCGGATCCAAAGAGGAATTTCGAAGTAGAAGTCGAACATGGCTGCGCAGCTGGGTTAGACGGTCGCGGCGGCGGCCGCAGCGGGCTTGAAGTGGAGAGTTTCGCCTTCAACGAAGGGCAGACTGGCCCAGGGAGTGGAGTCCAACAGAAGACCGGTCTCGGGGATGTTCTTGTAGCGCATCGTGGCCAGCGCGGGCACTTCGGCGGCGATCACCGACCAGAGCGCGCCGATCTCGGCGGGCTGGGTGGCACCACCGACGGCGGCGACCAACCCGGAGAGCACCGCGAGGTCGTTGTGCGCATGGGCAAGGGCAGGAACGGCCTGGCCGAACTTCTGGATGCGGAACTGCTGGTTCACGAACGTGCCGGCCTTTTCGAAGACGGTAACGGTCGGGATAACCACCTTGGCAGCGGCGCTGGTCGCGTTGGCGTGGGTGCCGAGATAGATCACGGACACCTTGGCGAGCTGTGCGGCGGTCAGGCCGGCGGCGGTCAGATCTTCGCCGACGGAAACGATAGCCTTCACTTTGCCCGCATCAATGTCGGCGGCGAGCGAGGTGAGTTGGACGGAGGGCAACGCTGAGATAAGGCCGGTGACGAGGGCGCCACGGACATTCGGGTTGCGGTCGGCGGAGATGAGGAGCTTGTCGCCCTCCCCTACCCGACTGACGAGCGAGACCGGCGCCTTGAGCGCGGCGGCGAGCTTCTTGGTGAGGAATTGTTCCTCGACCGAGCTGCGGCCGGAACCAACAACGGCGATGGAGCCGGCATAGGATTTCAAGGCGGAGGCGGCTTTGAAAACGAGGTTCTCAAGGACGATGTCGGACGTGAGGCGTTCGGCGGACTGGACCTGCTTGTAAAGGACGCGGCCGGAGTCGGACATCCAGGTGTCGTTGACCTCGTCATTGCGACGCGGGGTGATGCGATAGAGCGTGCCTTCGCGGGACCAGGCGACGGAGTTAACGCCGACGGACGACTCGGTGCAGAGGGTGTTCGTCTGCTTGAGGAACCAGACGCGCATCTTGAAACGGAAGTCCGTCGAGGTGAGCGCGCCTACGGGGCAGATATCGACCGTGTTGAGCGAGTAGTTGTGCTCAAGTTTTTTGTCGGGGTGGCAGGTCAGCGTTGAGTAGCTGCCGCGGTCTACAAACCCGAGGACGTCCTGCTTGGCGACGTCGCGGGAGAAACGGATGCAACGCGAGCAGAGCACGCAGCGCTCGTCGTCGAGCGTGACGCGCGGTCCGAGTTGGGTGCGCTTGGGCTTCACGTTTTTCTGCTCGATGAAGCGGGAGTAGCCGCGGCCGTAGCCGGTGGCCTGCTCCTGGAGTTTGCATTCGCCGGCCTGATCGCAGATCGGGCAGTCGAGCGGGTGATTGATGAGGAGGAACTCCATCACGCCTTCGCGGGCGTCTTTGACCATCGGGCTGGTGGTCTTGACGTGGAGGCCGGGGGAAACGTTGGTGCCGCAACCGATCTGGGGGCGCGGGATCCAGTTGATCTTCTGCTTGCCGGTGGCCGGGTCGATGACGGGAGCCTTGGTGGCGGGATCGACGGCGGGCATGCCCATTTCGATGAGGCACATGCGGCAATTGCCCACCACGGCGAGCTTCGGGTGGTAGCAGTAGTGAGGCACGTCAACGTTCACGAGGCGGGCGGCTTCGATGACGTTGGTGCCCTTGGGCACGGCGATCTCCTTGCCGTCGATGTTGACGGTGACGAGGTCGGGTTTGGCGGGCTGGATCATTGCGGGAAAAGAGAGAAGAGGTTTAGCCCACGAAACACACGAAAGGTCGGATTCGCGGATTGGGCGGATTGGTTTTCGTGTTATTTCGTGTGTTTCGTGGGAAAAAATTCCGGAATTAAACGAGGACGCGGCGTTCGGCAGGGAGGGCTTTCTTGACCTCGGAGTAGCCGTCGAACTCATTTTTGAATTTCGCGATGAAGCTCTGGGTCGGCCAAGAGCAGGCTTCGCCAAAGGCGCAGATGGTGCGGCCGGGAATCTGGTCGGCCACGCTCTTGAGGAGCGCGCCGTCCTCGGGACGGGCGTCGCCGTGGACCATGCGGGAGGAGATTTTCTTCATCCACAGGGAGCCTTCGCGGCAGGGCGTGCACTGTCCGCAGGACTCGTGGGAGTAGAACGCGTTGATGTTGGCGAGCGCCTCGACCATGTTGACGGTATCATCCATGACGATCACGCCGCCGGAGCCACCCATCGAGCCGATCATCGCGAGTGAATCAAAATCCATCGGCACGTCTTCGACGGCCCAGTCATAATCGACCATCTCGGCGCCGACCTTGCGCTTGCCCTTGAATCGTTCGCCGAAGCGAAGAATTTTGGCGGACGAGCCGCCGGGAATGACGGCCTTGAAGGTGCGTCCGGGGAGCGGGCCGCCGCAAACGTCGTTGAGCAACTGGCCCATCGTAATGGTGCCGGCGGGAAACTCGTAGTAACCGGGGCGCTGCACGTGGCCGGAGACGCAGAAGATGCGGGTGCCGGTGTTGCCGGGCGTGCCGATCTTGGTGTATTCGGCGGCACCGTGCTCCACGATATACTTCACGTGGCAGAGCGTCTCGACGTTGTTCACGATCGTCGGGCACTGGTAGAGGCCGAGGACGGCAGGGAAATACGGGGGCTTGATGCGCGGGTTGGCGCGTTTGCCTTCGAGGGACTCGATGAGACCGGTTTCTTCGCCACAGATGTAAGCGCCGGCGCCGCGGTGAACGTAGATTTCGCAGGAGTAACCGGTGCCGAGGATATTCGGGCCGACGAGGTTTTTGGCACGGGCCTCGGCGATGGCTTTTTCGAGGATGCGGGCGCCTTCGGGCATCTCGCCGCGGATGTAGATGTAGGCCTGCTTCACGTCGTTCGCGAAACAGGAGATCATCGTGCCCTCGATCAGCTGGTGCGGATCCTGGTGCATGATGTAGCGATCTTTGAAGGTGCCGGGCTCGGACTCGTCGGCGTTGACGATGAGATAGATCGGCTTGCCGCTCTTGCGATCAACGAGAGACCACTTGAAACCGCAGGGGAAACCGGCGCCGCCACGACCGCGCAGACCGGATTTTTTGACCTCTTCTCGAAGGTCTTCGGGCTTCTGGGTGACGGCCTTCTTAAGGACCTCGTAACCACCGTTGCGCAGGTAGCACTCGATGTCGTTGGAGTAGCCGGGCTCGTCGATGTGCTGGAAGATGATGCGTTGTTGGGCGGGAGCAGACATGGCGATGAGCTTAAAGGTTACTTGCGGACGGCGGCCTCGGCCTTGATCTGGTCGGAGAGCTGTTTGGCCTTGGTGACGTCCACCTTCTCGTGGAGCGTTTCGTCGATGAGGACGACGGGCGCGGTGCCGCAGGAAGCGAGGCACTCGACGAACTCGATGGTGACTTCGCCGTCAGGCGAAATCTCGCCGCGATGGGTGCAGAATTCTTTCTCGAAGGTTTCGCAGGTTTTGTAGCCGCCGCTGAGGGCGCAGGAGAGCGTGCGACAGACCTTGATGTGGCGGCGACCGATGGGGGCGCGGCGGAACATCGGGTAGAAGGTAACGACTTCAAGCACGTTGATCGGCTGGAGCTCCAGCTTCTGCGCGATCCAGGTGATCGCCTCGTCGGAGATGTGCCCGGCGTCCTCCTGGATGAGGTGCAGCAGCGGCAGCGTGGCGCTGCGCTTCGTCGGGTAGTGCGTAATGACTTCGTCGATACGCTGGAAGGTTTCGGGCTTGAGATTCATTTCGGCTGAAAAAGTAGCGGGTAGTGAGTAGCGGGCATCGAGTAGGTCGGATCGCGGAATGCGGGAGTTTTTCAGGTGGTTTGTATGCTCGTTACTCGCTACTCGATGCTCGCTACTTGGTTCGTAATATTACCGGTCGCACTCGCCCATCACGAAGTCGAACGACCCGAGGATCGCGACGACGTCGGAGAGCAGGTTGCCCTGGCACACCTTGGGCAGGATGGAGAGGTTGCAGAACGAGGGGCTGCGGATCTTCATGCGGTAAGGCACGCCGCCGCCTTTGCTCACGATGAAGAAGCCGAGCGCGCCCTTGGGATTTTCGGCCTCGAAGTAGACTTCGCCGGCAGGCATCTGCGGTCCCTCGGTCACGATCATGAAGTTGTTGATCAACTCTTCCATCGAGGTGAGCACCTTGTCCTTGCGGGGGGCGAAGATCTTTTTCGCGTCCTCGGCATACCAAGCGCCGCCGGGCATGTTTTTGACGGCCTGGCGCACGATGCGCACGGACTGCTTCATCTCTTCGCCACGGCAAAGGTAGCGGTCGTAGCTGTCGCCGGTGACACCAACGGGGACATCGAACTCGTATTGCTCGTAGCCGCAGTAAGGAGTGTCCTTACGGAGGTCGACGGTGACGCCGGAGCCACGGGCGTTGGGGCCGGTGAGGCCGTAGGCAATCGCATCCGCCTTGGAAATCACGCCGACACCCACGGTGCGATCCATGAAGATCTTATTGCGGGTGAGCATCTCCAGCATCTCGTCGAGAATCGGCAGAAACTGATCACAGAAAGACAGCACACGGTCGGTCCAGCCTTCAGGCATGTCACGGGAAACGCCACCGATGCGGGTGTAGCTGGTGGTGAAGCGGGCGCCCGTGAGTTCTTCGAACAGCTTGTAGAGCTTCTCGCGCTCGGTGAACTGATACATGAACACCGTCCATGCGCCGGTATCCATCGCGAAGGCACCGAGGCCGAGCAGGTGCGAGGAGATGCGGGCGAGTTCGCAGCAGATGACGCGGATCGCCTCGCAGCGAGCAGGCACCTTGAGGTTGGCGAGTTTCTCAACCGCGATCGCGTAGGCGACGTTGTTGGCGAGAGGCGCGAGATAATCCAACCGGTCCGTGTAGGGCACGAACTGGTTGTAGGTCATGTTCTCGGCAATCTTCTCATCGCCACGGTGCAGGTAGCCGAGCACCGGATCGCAATGCGTGACGATTTCGCCGTCGAGCTCCAGCTGGAGACGGAGCACGCCGTGGGTGGACGGATGCGAAGGCCCCATGGCGACCGACATTTTTTCGGTCAGAAACTCCTGGGAGGCGTCCGCAGTCTTTGCGGCGGTGTCGGGGAAGGCGTGTTCGGTGGCCATCGGAAAATAAGCGGTGGGAAAAGGCGGCGGGTTGCGGTTATTCGGATGCGGGTTTCTCGCTCCGTTCGTTCCAACTCTCGTCTTTGGCGCGGGGCTCGGCATCGGTCATGTTCATCTCTCCGGGAGAAGCGACGAAGGGGCCTCCGACCATCGGCGCAGGCTTGGCGGTGGTCTTGGTCAAGTCGCCGACCTCGAGGTCAGGCAACGGCGTATCAATGCCGGCCAGAGGGAAATCCTTACGCAACGGGTGATACGGATAGCCATCCCACATCAAAATGCGACGAAGGTCGGGGTGGTTGGAGAACGTGATCCCGAGCAAGTCGTAGGTCTCACGTTCATGCCAGTTGGCCGCCGGCCAGAGATCGGAAACGGTCGGGGCAACCGGCTCGACATCGTTCGCACAATCCGCCGCCAAGCGCAGGTAGCCGTGGTCGGTGGTGGAAAACAGATGCCAGAAAACGGTGAAGCGGGGCGAGGCGTCCACGCCCCAGTCCGCCGCGGTGACATCGACCAGAAAATCAAACGCGTGGGCATCGCGGAGCTCTTTGAGCACGGCCACCGCCTCGGCGAGCGGCACGTTGAAAGCAGGATGGTCACCGCTCGGACGCGGAGTGAGCTGCGGGAATTTGCCCTGAAGGGCGGCGGTGACATCGGCGGTCGCGATCATGTCTGGTAAAGCGGGTTGGTTGGAATGTCGGTGCTCAGGAGGACGCCAACAGGTTAGTGGCCGACGGTTCGCGGCGAATTTTGGCCTGCATCTTGATCAAAGCATCCAACACGGCCTCGGGACGAGGAGGGCATCCGCTGATATATACATCCACGGGAACGATTTGGTCGACGCCCTGCAGGGTGGCGTAGCTGCGATACATGCCGCCGGATGAGGCACAGGCCCCCATGGCGATGACCCACTTCGGCTCGGCCATCTGGTCATAGATGCGGCGAACCTGCGGAGCCATCTTGTAGGTGACGGTGCCGGCAACGATCATACAGTCGGACTGACGCGGGGAAAAACGCATCACTTCGGCTCCAAACCGGGCGATATCGAAGCGGGAGTTACCCGACGCCATGAGCTCAATGCCACAGCACGCCAATCCCATGGGCATGGGCCAGACGGAACTGCTGCGGAGCCAATTGATCACCGCATCAGCTTTGGTGACAATGACTTCGCCTTCGATTTTGGTGTTATATGTAAGATCGGTTGTAGCAGAAACCATGAGCGTAGGCTGGCCGGGCCAGTGGTTGATTAAAGGTCGCGAACCCGCGCACCGTAGCATCGGGTATAGGTCGCGCAAGAGCTTTTAAGACGCATATTTTTGCATTCTTACAGCAAGGGACGCGCCGGAAGTGATCATATGGATTTTCACCATTGACCCGCGCGAAATGACACTTCTTCCTCTGCCCTTCGCCCATCGGACGACCCTCTTTCGAGGACCGTCTAGAACATCAAACGGAGAGGTGGCAGAGTGGTCGAATGCGCTCGCTTGGAAAGCGTGTGTAGGGAAACCTACCGAGGGTTCGAATCCCTCCCTCTCCGCCACTTTAACCCTTAGCAATAAGGGGGTTAGTAGCGACCGACAGCGGATTTGCCAGGTTTACGTGGCAAATCGGTCATGAACCAAACCGCTTCGTTCGTCATCACTCCATTCACGAATCCCTCTAGGGAAATCGTTTTCCGCGTCACCGGTTGGCTCGACGGCCAACGCGTCCGCAAGAATTTCCGCACTCGTGCTGAGGCGGACGCCGAGCGTCAGGTGCTCGAAGTTCAACGCGCCCAAGGCGAGACGGGTATCCGCACCGCCATTACCCGCCTAACCGATGAGCAGATCGGCGAGGCCGAGACGGTTTTCGCCCGCTTGGCCGGACTGCCCCGCCCGCTCGCGTTCTACGTCGATTATGCGCTCAGCAACTACAGCGAGCCAGACAGTCAGAAATCACTCGCCGATGCGGTAAAGGAATACACCGCCGCGAAGGATCACGAGCGCGAGCAAGACCAGATTTCCGAGTCCCATCTGGTTTTCATGAAGCGCGATCTAAAGCGCTTCCTGCGTCACTTCCCCAAGGTGAATGTCTCGGAGCTTACGGCAGAGCGACTGATTGCGTATTTCAATTTCGGGAAGCTGAAAAAACCGTCGCTCAAGACCTACAACAACCGGCGCGGCATTGTTTCCAACCTCCTGAAATTCTCGTTTCAACGCGGCTGGATCAAAGAGAACCCGATTGCCAAGGTGCCGCATCACCGGATTCGCCGGAAACGCGGTTCCGTTGCCACGCTCTCCCCGAGCAAGGCCACCGAACTCATGCGCCACGTCGAGAGCTTGGACGGTGGCCGTTATGTCCCGTTTTTTGCCCTGTGCCTTTTCGCCGGCATCCGTCCGTGCCTGCGCACGGGGGAAATCCTCCGCCTCAAGCCCGAGGACGTGAATCTTGAAACCGGCATCATCTTTGTGAGCGCCGACGTTTCCAAGGTGCGCGAGCCGCGCAAAGTCACGATCCAGCCCAATCTCGCGGCGTGGCTGAAAGCCTACCCGCCCGCCGACGACTTCCCCATCGTCCCGAAGAACCTGCAACACGTCCGGGCGCGGATCGCCAAGGCCTACGGGCTTTCTCACGACATCATGCGGCACACGTTCATTTCCATGTTCGTCGCCAAATTCCGCTCCATCGGCGAGGCCGCGATTCAGGCGGGCAATTCCGAGGCCATCATTCGCAAGCATTACCTCGACATGAAGAGCCAGACCGAGGCCGAGGCATTTTACGGGATCATGCCGCAGAAGACCGCCGGAGAGGGGGAGCCCCAAACGCTGCCCGTCGCCGCCTGACCAACTCGACCGGCGCGGTCGGCCACGGCCGCGCCACTTTGGGCGGTGCGACACGCACCGTGTCGTTTCCAGGCCAAGACCCCGACGCCACTCGCTGCGTTTACACCGGAGCAAGGGTATGGAAACGCAACTGCCTGCATCACCTCTTCCCCACCTCACAGACATCACCGGCCTCCGCACCTGCGGGCTTTTCCCGAAGGGCCGCGAACCGTCGATTCGCACCCTGCGCGATTGGACCAAACTCCGCCGCATCCCCTACCACCGCGTCGGCCACTTCGTTTATTTCGATCCGGCCGAGGTCGCCTTGCACATCAGCACCAAGCTAAAGGTGCCCGCCCGCGGTTGAGAAAATTCGCCGCCATTCGGCGGGGTTACACGCGACATCATGCGCGACCAGTCCCCCCGCCGAGCTTGCGAGGCCATCGGATGCGGACTTGCCGCGAGTCATGCCGTCGGACTCGCCGGTTTCTGATTTTTTCCGCGCCGGTTTTCTCAGGGTAAGGCGGCGGTCAAGGTGTTCTCGGCGGCGATGCGCGCCGCCTGCGCTCCACCTTTGCGTTCGGCCCTTCCCCCTCGTCGCTGCGCTCCTCGGCGGGCCTCACGACTCGCCGCCTGACTTCGCTGCCCGAAGCGCGGGCAGAACTGCGATATCCCGAAACGGTTTCGGGAACTGGACTGCCTGCATTCGCAGCAGTCTATGAAAACGAAAGACACTCCGACATTCAGGTCGTTGATCGAACAACTCGTGCGGCGCCACGACGCATACAAAGTATTCGCGGCATTCACCCACATGACCGCCTGCGCACTCGCGCATGGCACCCGCGAGGCCGAATATCTCGACGAAGCCAAACGATGGGATCGGGATGAGCTGGAGATATTCAGTCATGCCCTTGGAGCACTTGTCATGGAAATGGAGGCCCAGCCCTTCACCGATCTGCTCGGCGGCCACTACATGGACTTGGCCTTGTCCCACAAGGGGCAGCAGTGGAACGGGGAATTTCACACGCCCCAAACCATCTGTGAATTGATGGCCCGCGTGATTGCCGGGGACACGCCACCGCCTGACGAAGGTCCGATCACGCTATGCGAACCGGCATGTGGAGCCGGAGCGATGATTCTCGCCTACGCGCAAGCCCTTCCGGCCGACGCTCGCCGCCGCCTGCGAGTCACTGCCATCGACATCAGCAAGGTCGCTTGCGACATGTGTTTCATCAACACCACTCTCTGGGGCATCCCCACCGAGGTGATTCACGGCGACACGCTGCGAATGGAGTTCCGGGCATCATGGCGAAACATCCATTGGATTTTCAGAGGCAACCTGCACCTGCTCGCCGGACTCGCCGACAGTGGTAACGCGGAGACGGCGGACTCACCGCAGGCCGACCACGCGGCAACGATGCCGACTCTAGCGAAGGCCGTAATCGTATCCGCAGCCGAAGAACAAGGGCAGCCGCCATCCAAGGCAAAGACCAAGCAAATCAAGGCGGCACTCGGTCAGCAGATGATGGACTTTTCCTGACGGATTGCCGGATCACTCCGGCTTCACCGCACGCCTCGGCCGCAGGACCAGGAAAGGCGGTAAATCGGTCACACCCGCTCAAACAGGCCGCAGCGCTTCTTGGATCTTCCGTTCAAACTGCCGCCACTCGCGCCAAACGGTCGCTCGCACTCGCGAGGTGTGAAGAATCTTGGTCGTCCGTGCCAAGGCGGCGACAAGACGATCCCGATGCGCAGCCGGCGATACCGCGCCGTGTTCGAGTATGCCAACATCAGGCAACTCAGTAAAATTGGTCGGATCGTCCAAATTCGTTCCCACCGGGGAAGTCGGAGCAGCCACAACCGAAGACACCGTAGGCGGAATGACCGCAACAGGTGCGACCGTTGCAACCGGCGCGGATGTCGAGGCCGGCACTAGGCCGAGCGCGGCAGCGAGAGCCACCGCCTCATCGGGCCGGATGTCCCGGTATCCGCACTCGATGCGTGAAATCTCCGACGGGGTCAGCCGCACCGCCTTGGCGAGGGCACCCTGACTCATGTTTTGCGCCAGTCGCGCAGCCTTGAATTTGTGACGATCCATTCTGGTTCTTGGACATTCGTAACGACATGCGACCGCTGGACGCAAGCGAGCGGCCACGCCGCAAAAAAGCGGCGGTCGCCGAAGCAACCGCCGCCGAACAAAACCCACGGTCACGGGGTCACACCGCGAGTCTGCACCGTCTGATTTAACGCGAGCGATTTGGCGGCCGTGATGAACGCCCGTTCGCGATTCTCCGGCGGCACATTGCGGATGCGCTGTTCCACCTTGGCCTTGATGTCTGGATTCTCCTCCACCCAGGCCACGATTTCCTGATTCCGTTGGTTCGTGTATTCCGACCGCTGCATCTTTCCGAGCATCAGTTTGCGGATCAGCTCTTCTTTGCTGAGGGCCGTGTAATACTCGGCGAGCTTCGGATTCTCCCCGATGAACGCGTCCAGCTTGGCGTCGATCTCGGGATTCCTCCGCAGCTCGGGCTTTTGCTGCGCTTTGCGGGCGGCGACTTGTTCTTTTAGTGGCATAATGCCTCCTTGTTTTTCCCAGCCATTTTTAGTTCAAGGCGACTGGTCGCCAGTGGCATTTGACCTTGTCTGGGCGAGAATCGCCCAAAGTGATTTTCAGAGGCAGTCTTCATCGAACTCCCCTTCTTTGTTCGGGTGTAAACCCCGGTGTTTGATGTCGAGAACCGAGCGCTCGAATTCCGCACGCACGCGCCAGGACGCGCCGCAGGCGAGCCAGAGACGCATGAGCGCCAGCGCTCCGGGACTCACCCCGTAGAACTCGCGCAATTCCGCGTCGGCCTTCTCGAAATTCTCCCAGAGATGTGGAGGCAACACCACGGCTTGCCCTTCAATCGTGGCAGGTTGGTCGGACATCACTTGCCTCCTTTCGTTTCTCCCTGGGTGGCGCGTCCGCGCAGGTCGGTGAGTTCCTTGCCGAGCTTCGCCAACTCTGCGGCCAGCGCCTCGTTTTGCTCGATGAGCGCGGCCATGAGTTGGTTTTGCTGGGCGACCTTTTGCTCCAGTTCCGCCGGCAAGGGATTCGGCTGCGTCGCACCGTCCGACACGGCGAGCACGGGACCAAGCGGGACGACGGTCGGCGCATTGGGTGCGAGATTCCATCCGGCACCGGTCTCCTTCCGATACACGACGTGCGATTCGTGCATGACGTTGGGGTCATGCGGATCGACGTAACGACCGATGGGATACGCCTTGAGCGTTTCGCCCGACCGCACCTTTTCGACGTTGGCCTGGTCAAGGTCGGTTCCGGACACCGGCACCGGAGGCGGAGCCTCCGCGACCGAAGGTTTCTTTTTCGTAGAGGTGCAGCCCGAGCCAAAGAGCAGCACGAGCGCCCCCAGAACGGACACGAGCTTAGTTGTTTTTTGTCTCATTTTGAGTCCTCCAAATTTCTTCGTTACGGACGTTGCCGCGCACGCCCTTCGCCTGATCCACCGTCTCCGTTACATAGAGGTAGAACTGTTTTCCGGCGGGCACCCGGACGTAGAAACCATCACGGGCAATCACGTCCTGAATCTGCTTCGCGTAGAGATTGAGCACGTCGGACGTGCCTTGCAGGGCAGCGTTTTTTCCGGAGGCGACCGGCACCGGCACGTCGCCGAACGCCGTGCTCTGATTTCGCATTTCCTGCAATCCGCTCGCCATGCCGGCGAGGAAGGTGGACGCAAAAAGTTTAACCTCCTGCCAGTTGTCGGAGCGGATCAACTGCCCGGCCAGACCAGCCGAACCGTCACGCATCCCAAATTCGCCGGTAACGTCGTTACGCTGCCGATCCAGCGCGATGCC
The DNA here is from genome assembly GCA_041671745.1 of Opitutaceae bacterium. Classification (GTDB taxonomy): domain Bacteria; phylum Verrucomicrobiota; class Verrucomicrobiia; order Opitutales; family Opitutaceae; genus Rariglobus. The sequence continues at coordinate 88,184 of JBAZBC010000006.1, forward strand.
GCTCAAGACCAGCTCCGTGCCATTGAACGAACTGCCATCGCGCCAGACGACCACCCAGCGACCGGAAACGGCGATGCGTTCGCGAGAGCGATCTAGCGACGCGCGCCCGTGAACCTCCGCACCCGCAGGGATGACGAGCCGGCCATCATGCCAAACATCATCCGTCACCAGACCGATGACCGGTGTATCGAGTCGCGAGGACTCCAAGGTGACGATGGTTTCACAGGGAATCAGCCGACCATAAGGGGCGTAGTTTTTGGAAAGCTCCTTCGAGTCCGACGAGGCACTACCCGCAAAAAGGCTGATCGGAAGCGCTGTCGGAGGCTTGGGGGATTGCGCGGCGCGGTCGCGGGCGGCCCGAGGACGAGATTCGCCACCGGACGCAGTTTCGGCCCGAGTCGCCGGGGTGAAGATCTCCGGCACCTTGAGCGGCGAGCCATCGCGGAGGATGGATTGCCGGCCCGTTTCCGGTGCGGTCGCCTCGATCTTCGTCAATTGCTCCGCTCGCGCCTTGTCCCGTGCGTATGAGCGGAAGACCAGGACTCCGCCAAGTAGGATGAACCCGGCGAACACCGCCAGATTGCCCGAGGGCGATTTGATGAATGTCCACAGCTTCATGGGGGGCTTATTCTGGCAGCACCAGCTTGGCGTCCCGCTCGACACGCGGGACGATGACACTGACGCGGTTTTTTATGCTGAGATTGGCCCGCCCGCCATTCGGCGTGCCGGTGATCGCAAAATACCCGGTCGCCGATGCCTGCGGAGGGACGATACCCGACGCATCCGAGATGGATGCGTGATAAACATTTTGCCCGATACGCGCCGCCAGACGCTGCGGCTGGTAAATCACCTCGGCAGTGCCGGGGTTTTCCAACTTGAGTTTGAACACCAACGTGTCCTCGGGATCGAAGCGGAAGATCTCTTCGACCGTGACGCGGAAATCCTTGTAGAGCGTCACATCGCCGGGCGCGGCGTGCTCGATCTGTTGCACGGCCTCGGGGTATTGCTGCGCGACGAGCCGGAAACTTTTGGCCCGGTCGAGCAGGCCCAGCAAAACCTCGGGCGTCACCCGGCGTTGCAGGCTCGCACTCCGACCCGCCAGCGCATCCTCGTAGAACGTGACCGACGCATACGGCTCTTTCGACACGAAGAAGCGCAGGACGAAGGTCCGGTTTTTCCAGACCACGTTGACCGCCGCTTTCGCGTTGGGCTCACCGGCCCGCACGCTGAAAAAGTAACGACCGGGCGTGTAAGCGAGCAGCACCGGAGCCGGGGTGTCGGGATTGGCCGAAATGTTCGCCCCCTCGATTGCAGTGAGCGCCGAGGGAAACATGAGCGTCGTCGGCACGTCCGCACCGATGGGAATTTCGTAAACCGTGCGCTCATCCAGCGGGAATTGCTTGATGACCTGCGGCCGACGGTCGGCCGCGTGCGCCGCGCTGGCGAACACGAGGGCGAGCGCGAGGCTTAGAACAGCGTGTATTCGTAGCTCCATACGCCAAGGGGGTAGCGTTTGTTCGCCAGCATGTTCGGATTGCGGGCAAACGACAGGTTGAGGGTGAACTTCGGCGACTCCGTGAACGCCTGGTTCTCGAACACCCCGGTTCGGATCAACTGACCTTCGACTTTGACCAGCACGCGGTCTTCCCGCGTGCGCAGAATCTCGATTTTGAACACCTCCGGTTTCTGGTGAATGTTCTTCGCCTCGAATTCTGTGTGCGACGCCTCGCGGTCGTCCTGCGCCTTCGCGGACGCTTCCACGAGAAAGATCTTTTGCAGCATGTCCGGGTAGTCGAAACCACGCGGGTTGCGTTGGAATAGAGCCAGTGTCGCCCACAGTGCCATCGACTCGTGCAGCTCCTTCGCTTCCTCGAAACCGAGGAGCGGAGAAACAGAAAACGTGCCGCCACCGTCGAGGACGACGACGCGCTCTTTCACGCGATAGGCTCCGATGATGAGATACGGTTGGAGGAAGCAGAAGCCGACCGCGCCGCAGGCGACGAGGAACCACATGCGAGCCGCAAAAGCGTTGTCGGCGAAAAGCCGTGTGGGCGAGAAGCCGACACCCCGACCGGTTTCCGGTGGCAGGCGTTTGGTTTGATCGACGGGGGTTTCGCGCAGGGCGACAGGATCGAGTGCGGGAGCGGGTGCGGGGCTGTCCATGTTGCTCCTCCGTTAGATTCCGGGTGCGCCGGCTGACGAGGACGGCGGCGCAGAGGGAAGATTACGACCGGCACCAGCAGCGGCGGCGGTGGACGCCGCAGACGGGCCGCGCCCGGCGGAACCGCCGCCGGTGATCCGGGCAGCGAGGCCGGAGACGAGGCCGGTGGAATTGCGAACCATGCCAAGCGGGTTGACCGAACTGCCGGTGAACGCGCTGCCCTGGGCAAAAAGCATCTGCATCACCAGCGGCGTCGAAACCATGCCGATGATAATCATGATGGTGGCGAGGATGCCGCCCATCATGGTGAGGAGGGGTGAATACAGCGCATCGCCAACGGTCTCCGGGTTCGCTCCGACCGCTCCGCGAAAGTCCGTCCAGATCGCCAGCGCCACGAGATTCGTGAGCGCAAACCCAATGGGCCACGCGAGCACCGCGAGCAGTTGCTGAAGGAACCTCACCCCCACGCCGGTAAGGCCGGGCACCATGAAGATCGCCAGTGCGAAGGGTGTCAGCAGGTAGAGCAGCCACCGCAGCACGTATTGCAGGATCAACATCGGAACGGTGATGAGCGTGCCGATGTAGATGAAGATGTTCGCGAGGGCGTTGGAGACGGCTTGGTAAATCGACTCGTTCAGCTTCCGCCATGACCACTCCTGCCCCTCCGGATTGGTTGTCGTGGACTCACGAATCGTATCCGCCGACGAGGTCGGATTCTCTTCAAATCCGGGGTCGATGAATTCGGCGATGTCGATCATCGTCCGCTCCACCTTCGGGAACCATTGATCCATCGTGGCGACCGCCGCGACGATGATGATGGCCTTTGCGAGAACCTTAACGATGCCAACGCCGCTCGGCTGGCTGGACACATAAAAAATGAGCCCTCCAACCATGATCGCGAAAACGATGAACCGGAACGCGAGCACCAGCGCGACCATCTTCTCTTCCAGCGTTGGCAGGTAAATATCCATGAGGTTACGGCTCCTTTTGTTCGGTCGTCGTGGCTGCCTCTTGCTTCGCTTCCGCCGCCTTCCACTCATCGACCATCTTTTGCGCGTTGCGCTTGCGCTCCGCGTCGCGCGCGGCGCGCTCTTCCGGCGTCAACTTCTTGAACATATTCTGGTTCATTTCGGTGATCGCCTTGTTGGCGGCCTCCGCCTCACGGCGGGTCTTTTCCTCAAGCTCCATGCGAAGCCTTTCGCGCTCGGCGGCTTCGCGCTCCGCTTTCGACGGACCGCAGCCGGTGGCGAGGATGGACAAACCAAGGATCAGGACGAGGGCGGTGGTTTTCATGGTTGGGATTTACGGAGTTTGAGCGTCTTCATGTAGGCGCTGACGCGCTGGTTCGCTAAATGGTTGTCGCGCACCTCAAGCTCGGCGGCGGCGATCCGCTCTTGTTCGAGACGTGCGTCATTCGCGATTTTCTGGAGGGCGACTTCATCGACCTCGCGACGCCGCGCCGTCTCCACCTGCGCGAGCTGGCCGTTCAGCGCGACGAGCTTGGCCGATAGTTTTTGCACCTCGGCATCCGTGGTCGCGGCTTTCAGCTCCTGGAGCGTGAGCGCGATTTCTTCCTGCAACTCCGTTTCGCGCGCCTTGGTTTCATCCGCGACCTGCACGGTGTTGGCGTGCTTCGCGTCGAGCACCGAGTAGCGACGGAACGTGAGCGGGTCGCGTTGCAGATTCCCGCCGTTCAGATCGGTGCTCCGAATCGCGCGGTAATTCCCATCGGCGGTATTCTCCAGTGAATCGAGACTACGGGTAACGCGGACAATTTCGTCCCGAGCCTTACCGTATGTCCGTGCTAAGTCTTCCCCGCCGAGCACATCCAGCACGACATTCGTCCCGGCTTCGACGGGGTTGCCCGTCCACTTGCGAATGTCGTCCTGAATGTTGATTTGCTGATTCAGTTGGTCGATCTGCGTTCGCAGTTTCGCGATGCTATCGACCCACTTGGCAATGTTCTCGGCATGCGCGATACGATTGTTCGTGATGCTCGCGACATCGGTCACCGGGATTTGCGACCAACCGAGCGGCAGGATGCACAAAAATAGCAGAAGGATTTTCATGGGGATTCGACGCGGACGTATTCCACGCTGGGGTTGAGGATGACGCCATTGACGCTGGTTTCTGGGAGTTGCACCGGCACGAGCCGAGCGGCGGATTCTTGCCGCGTTTCGTAGGAGCGCTGTTGGTTCTGGATGATCCAGTATTGCTGTTTGACCGCCTGATTCAGGGCGCGGTCGTAGCCGCGTTGCTCGGCGTTCGTGATGGCTTTCTTGACCTGTGTTTGAGCGATCTGGGACACGAGGTAGCCGCCGGCCGCACCGGCGGCGGTGACGCCGATGTCGCCGTCCGAGAGTTCGTAGGCGAGCGTGCCACCGGCCCCGGCCAAACCGATGTCCGAGGCCATGCCACCCGCTGTGCTGCAACCGGACAGGCCGGCGACAACGAGGGCGAGAGCGGAGGCCGCGACGAGCCTACGCCGATTGTTTTTCCAGTTCATGCGATTCCTCCGGGGTGGGTTGAACGTTGCGCACCGTGCCGCAAAGCGGCGGATCGGTGACGGGTGAAAAGAAACAAAGACTCGAAAACTTTTTTCCCGGCGGTTGCTGCTCCGGCATCGGGTAGTTCTGGATCGACGCGCAAACCGATTCGGGAAGCGCGATGTCGCGGGCGATGTCGTCCACGTCGTTGCGGTCGAACTGGCGCATGAGGAAAAACTGTTTTGAGTTGCCGATGACGACGGGACGAATGCGGGCGTCCTTGAACCGGCTGTATTGCTGGACGATGGAGGCCGTCCAGCAGTTGAATTTGCGAAGCTGCGCGTAGGACTCCGCGACGATCTTGTCACCGCCTGGCACGTCGAGAAAACGGGCCAGCTCCTCATAGATGATGCGTTTCCGCAGGACGCGCGGGAGCGAAATGATGTGCTGTCGGGCGAAGCCGGTGACGAGGAGGCCTGCGGCGGTTTTGAGTTCAATCGCCTGCTCCGGAATGTAGCCCAGCTCAAAGTGAGCGATGGCACCGGTGAGTGACACGTTGGTGCGACCGTCGAAGAGTTTGCCGTATTGCCCATACGAGCACCACGCGGAGAGCAGCGTGGCGAGGTGATCGACCAGCTCTTTCTTGTGCTCCGGGAACCGCGAGAACTGCATCAGCTCCACGAGACTCGCATGGACGGGATAATCCTCCGGCGCGTAATAGGCATGGGCCGTCGCCATCACGGAGCGCTCGGTTTGCGGCTCTTTTAGGAAATGTGTGATGTCCGACCCGGTAATGGTGGCGATGAACGACAGGGCTTCGTCGTCACGACGGGCGCGGCGGTCGCGTAGCTCGGCGTAGGCTTCCATTTCGGTTGAGCCCAGGCCCATTTTTTCCCGTTTCCAGCGATGCACCGCGCAGGCCATGCGCTCGATCTCCGGCATCAGATCCGCGTGCTTCTTGGCCCAATCCTCGAAACCGTCTTGGTAGAGCTGCCCGATGTATTGGCTGAGCATGGCTTGCCGGATTTGCTGCATTTCGGCGTCGGGGGCCTCGCCGATCATTCGGGCGACAAGCGCGACGGCGGACGCGATGTGCAGGTGGTTGAGCGGGAGTTTTCCCGTGTCGAAATAGTTGATCGTGAGATCGCCGTCCGGGTGGATGATGATCGGCGTTTCGCCCATCGACCGGGTGAAGTCCGCGTAAGAAAGTCCTTCCTCCACGAACACGGAATGATGGTAGTAGGCGGCGGTCTGCGTGAGCAGGTCGCACATGGTCACGGATTTTCCCGCGCCGGTCGCGCCGAGCAGCACGGCGTGCTGCGGCGTCGGTGGCGTGCCGAGGAAGGTGCGCAGGCCGACAAGATTCCCCTGCGATCCGTCGTAGATTGCCTCCGCCTCGCCCAGGTGACCGGTGAACGTTGCCGAGAACGGCAGCAGATCGGCGAGGTAGCTGTCTTCGGAGTAGAGCGCGCGGTGCTTGTAGGCGGAGCCCGTCCATCCCGGCCACGAGGCGAAGAAGAGTTTCTTCGCGGTCGAGGGTAGCGCACACTCGTAATACTGCGCGCCGCCGAGGTTGTTGATGGCATTTTTAATCGCCGCGCATTTCGCGCCCAGGGCGACCTCGTTTTCGTCCCACACGCGGATGATGTAGGTGACGGAATAGGGCCGGATGAAACCAGTGGAGAGGGATTCGATTTTCCGCTCCTTCTTGCCGATGGCGACAAGAAGCGAATGCCGCTCCGAGTCTTCATATTCGCCGCGCAGGCGTTCGATGGCCTTCTCTTCCTGCTCCACCTCGCGTTTGGGCGGCAGCGGCGTGACGTTGACCGTGATCTGGTAGTCTAGGAACGAGAGGCCGGTGAGCCGAAAGACGATGCCGGGATACGTGCGACTCGGCCAGCGCTTGAGGGTGAAGACGGCATGGTAACGTCCATCGGAATAGAACCCGACGCGCTGGAGTCCGACGCCGTCGGAGTTCCAGCAGTTTTCCTGAATGGTGAGCGCCGGGTTGAACTGTGCCCCGAAATCCACGTCGAACCGGTCTGCCAGCGACGGGTTCAGAAACTTCATGTAGTAGGCAAAGTGTTCCTCGTCGCCCATCGGCGTCACTGTCGTGTCCGTGCCGAAGAGCGTGCGCAGGGTGCCGGTGATTTCCTCGAACCGGCTCCGCAGCTCCGCAAGCGCCTTGTCATAGAAGGCCTGGAGTCCGGCTTTGGTTTTTAGATTCCCGGAGTAACCGGTGATGTCGGTCGAGATGAACACCACGAGTTTTTCCCGGCGCAGTTCACGCCTCTGCATTTTCCGCCAGTAGCGATTGAACCGCTCATCGCGCACGCGCCGAATATGGGGATGGGTGGCGGCCTGCGTCTCCCGGTAGTAACGGGTCAATTCCGTGAGATAGTCGGGATCGACCGTCCACTGGAGTTGCGCCCGCATCCCTTCGCCAAGCAGCGCGAGAAAGCTGCGAATCTTATCCTGATAGGCGTTCAGGTTCGCCACGCTCGCGCCACGCAGATCAGGCGGTTGCAGGACATAGCCCTTGCTTGCGACCCCGCCCTTTTCCAACGAGCCGAAAAGCAGGAGACCGCCGGCAAAGTATCCGTTAGGTGCGCCGCTTTTCATAAGGGATCGGGCCGATGCGGCCGGGGTGAGCGGGTTGGTTGCGGGCGGCGAAGGACCAGCCTTCGCCCGTCACGAGCTGATCGAAAAAATCCTCCGCGTAGCCGTCCGGTTTGTTGTGCCGAAAGAGCAGCACCCATGCGGTCGGAAGGACGAAAAGCGGAAGCGCCAGCAGGATCGACGGTAGGGAGGCCGCTCCGAGCATTAAATCGAACACGAGGTAGCAAGCGAACGCCCCGACAAAGCCGCCGATAACGTAGAGGAAATCATTTCCCTCCATGCCGAATGCGCGGCCCTTGCTGTCGTTGACACTGTTGGTGTCGGTGATGCGCAGCTCGTTCATGGCGGACTAGAACTCTGGCGTCAGCGCTCCGTCGGACAGGCCGAAGATGGCAAACAGCGCGCTCATGATCGCGGCGGCCCCCGCGATGATGATGCCGGACACTATGCCCATTTTGCCCTCGGCATCGCCGCGTTTCATCTTCTCCGCGCCACCCCAGATGTTGATGACACCCCAGATGAAACCGACCATGAATATAATTCCTAGGCCGTATTGGAAACCGGATTTTACCTCGGTAGGGATTTGCGCGAGTGGTAGCGAAACGGCAGCCGAGGCCGAATTTTTCAGGAGCGCGAAACCAAGCGCTACGATGGTGAGTTTTCTGCTTTGGGTTTTCATGGTGGAAGAGAACCGGGGGCTGGACCTTTTCGGAGCCGCATCACGCCCACCGATTGAACACCACCACTCTACTCCACCACGTGCAGACTGGCTTGGACGCTAGTGACGAAAATCAGGACGAATGCGTCATATTTTTCAAATACGCTGCATCGCTGACGGCGAATGACCGTAGAACTTGTGACAATGCCGGTCGAAATGACTCTGGTCATAGAAACCCACCGCATACGCAGCCTCGGCCACGCGATATTCTCCGCCTCGCAGGAGTTCCAGCCCACGATCCACGCGCATCTTTAGCACGTATTGGAGCGGGGGCATTCCGAACGTCGCTCGAAACCTGCGAGCGAAATGCGCCCGGCTCAGCCCGAGCTGCCGGGCTAAATCTGCAATCTGCACGCGCTCTGCCGCGTGTTCGCGCAGATAATCCAACGCACGCCGCTGTTCAGATGAGCAAAGCGGCGCATGATCTTTATCGTATCCGTTATCACGATACAAAAGCGCGTGCAAAAGTTTTAGCGCGAGCGCGAAACCGAGGGCGTTGACCAAGAGCACATGCGGCTGTCGCATGATGGAATGGCCGAACTCCGCAACAAGTCCGCCCGCCATCGAATCCCGGGCGGTAAGCTGCCTCAAGTTTTCCACCATCACCCGGGTCAGATTGCGGCTGGTAAATTCGGCGATGATGACTCCACCCACGAGAAGAGAGACAACGCCATGAACGTTAAGACCACTGATGACGTGCGGGACTCCCGCCGGAATGAAACAGCAGTCCTCCGCGCAAATTTGCTCGGTCTTTTCCACTCCATCGGCGTCTCGCCAGACAATCGCTCCAAGCGTCATTCCAAGGTTCAAAATCAACTCCACCGCATCATGGGAATGTTCCTCTGCCTCGCTGGGATCATGCCGTAAGGAGCGGAACACCACCGGTGCCACCTCCATTTTGTGCCATATCGGAGGAGTGTTTCCCGTGCCGCCTTCACCAATCCTCGTTCCCTTTTCCCCGGACTGAGCGATATGTGGGTTATGCATGGGAGGTTCCTTTCTGTGGGTGCCACCGGGCGAGCGGACCTAATACAGCTAGGCCTATTTACCACGGGCTTTTGCCATAGATTGGCCCATGGGATTCTGGTTCCCCTAGTTTTTACGTATCAGGGGGATAACCCCCAATATGTTGTGTGCTCTAACACACATGGCGACCGCGGCCCTCCGCTAAGCTGTGCGCTAGACCACACGTGCCGCGCGACCAAAAAAAACCTACTGCCGCCAAAGAACGACGAAATCACGTTGGTCCACAGGTTCGCCGACTCCGCTCCGTCAATCAGTGGTCGCAAGCCGATCTTGCCGCCGCGTGCCAGCTCCACGGGTGGGATGCCGGACGCGATATAGTCGCACGCATTGAGTCCGGCTTACGCCAGGTCACCGATCACGAGTTGATCGTGCTCGCGTATGTGCTGGGGACCACAGTCGCCGAACTCATTGGGGAAACACCGCTGACCTCGGACCCCGATAAGTTACGGGCGCAACTCGCCGCACGTCGCGCCCTCCGAGCCGGGAAGGCGCTGCCCAACCTTCTTCCGCCCAGCTAGGCGGACACGCGGTCATCCAGCAAATCGGACGCGACGCGTTCTTGCAGATAACGTTCTACCGCGCCTCGCATCGGTCGCGCGCCCAAGCCCCGGTGATACCCCTCGCGGATCAGTGCCTCCAAGGCATCCGGGCCAACCTCCACCGTCAGGCCAAGACCACGTAACCGCGTGCATTCGCGCTCCACCATCTGCGCGCAGATCGCGCGCTGCACCTCATACTCCAAACTGGCGAACACCAGTTTCTCCGTCATGCGGCCGACGAGCTCCGGACGAAGCTGTTGGTTGACGCGCGACAATACCGTCCTCTGCACCGAAGCGAACGGAGCCGACCGCATGCGCATGGCCTCCGCCGCTCCAATGTTGCTCGTGAAGACGACGTAGAACCCACTGAGGTTCTTTCGTTCGCCCGACGCCAGCGTGATCGCGGCGTCATCCAAAATCTGGAGAAACAAATCCAGGACCAGCGGGTGCGCCTTCTCGATCTCATCAAAAAGGAGCGTGCCCGTTTCCGCCATAGCCAAGGCGCGGCCGAGCAACCCCGTGTCGCCGACTTTTTCTCCGATCAACTTTTCCACCGAGCTGTGCGTCTGGTATTCCGACATATCGAAACGCAGCGGCTTTTGTCCCTCAAACAGGTATTCGGTGAATACGTTCGTGACCTCGGTTTTCCCGACGCCAGTAGGACCGACAAACAGGAACGAACCACGTGGACGACGCGTGCTCGCCAACCCCAGCTCACCGCGTCGGAGCACCGAGCAGATGCGATCCATCACGTGATCCTGTCCCTTGATTTGCTCGCGCAGGTGATCCGGCAAGCACCGCAGTTTTTCCAGATTCGTGGTCATAAGCTCATGCTCCATACCAGGGCGGCGGCTTTCCATTTGCCGCCATCGGCGGGAGTTTTACGCGGCGAAAGCCGCCTCCGCAGTGTTGGATGATCGCCTCGAACGTCTTGAGCTTTCGCAGTTCGTGAGGCTCGAAAAAGTATTTCTCCTCCTCTGTAAACGATGTTGTCCGCCGCCCGCCGGAGTAGCCGTAAGTCCGCTTCAACACCTTCCGTTTACCTATCGTGTCCGCCGCCATCTTGGCGGAATCCTCATCGGGAGCCTTGAACATGATCCGGTTCGCCATGTTCGCGATGAAGACCTTGGTTTTTTCCTGATCCCCTATGGGCGGAATCAATGAGGTGTAGGATTGCGTTGCCGCGACCACCGTGGCCTTGGCTTCGCGAATCACGTCCACCACGTTGTAGTCGCTCGTCCCGTCCTCGCTGGCCGTAACGATTTTTTGCGCCTCGTCCGCCCAAAGAATCAGCAGGTTGTCCTTGGCGCGCTCGCTGGCGGGTTTGTCGAAACGCATCAGCACATGCGAATAAAACACCAGCTTCATCAGGGTATGGATATACCGCCGCTCGACCTTGAAACGCTGGGGAATGGAAATACAGATCACCTTGCCCCGATCGATTTCATCGAAAGAAAAGGTCGATTTCTCCGTGCAAAAAACCGCTGCGATATCCGGTGCCGTGAAATGCTTGAGCCGGTTCGCCAAGGTGCCACGCACGCCGCCGAGCTGTTCGGCGGGTTGGCCGGCGATATGCGTCTCAAAGTGACTGACCAAGGCTTTCGCTTCCGGCGTGCCGTTCTCTTCCAGCAGACCAACCACGTCCAAAAGCATTTCGTCCGACGACAAGAGTTCGTAGGCGTTATCCAACGTCACCGGCAGGCCGGCGCATTTGAGCGCGCTAAACGCGAATTCCATTTGGATTTCCGCCTGCACCTTAAAAAACGACTGATCCCCGTTCTGACCGAGCGATGCGGCCACGTCGCAAATATCCTTGGCCTTGGCTGAAAACGGCAGTCGCGCGTCTTCGAGAAAATTGAAGGTGTGCGGCGGCTTCCAATCGGCCGGCGCGTCATCCGGCCGGACTTTCAGCAAAATCAGATCCTGCTCCCGTCCCAGGTGCCGGAACATTTCGGACAGTGTTTCCCAATACAGACCTTTGTCGTCGATGCAGATGCCTCCCCACTTGGGGCAGTTCTTCGACACCTGCCAGAGCATCGCGTTGATCGACGCCAGCGTCTTGCCGCTGCCGGTCTCGCCGACGATCAACCAACCCCGGCAAAAGCTGAACAAATCCCACGAGAACCCACCGAGCCGCAGAATCGGCCGCGCAGCCGTTCGCGTGCTGTGCGACGCGCACCACACCGACCAGACGGCCAGCCCGCCAAAGGCCAGCGCCAGCCCGCCCGGCGCGGCTTCGATCTTGGCGACAAGCAGCGCCGCGCCCGTGCTCAGGCCGGCAATCACGACATGGGAAAACATGCGCAGGGTGGATTCCCCGGACTATAACCGCACGCATCCCGATGCGGCTTGGACAAACGCGCCTTTTTTCGGGACGAATCGAACGACAAGAGCCGTGCGACAGTCTATCAAGTTTCGGGACCGGTCGGGTTTTCGATGGTGATCGGTAGTTCGTCCACACGCTCCACCGTGATTTTCGTTACCAGTGTTTTTCCCGTTTCCGAGTGCCCGGTGTGGTCTCCGCCATCGTTGCGGACGCGAATGGCATGAAGCCGCATTTCCCCGATTTCGGCCATGATACGGTCCAAGTTCTGACCTTCCACGGATACGACATGACGCAGGAAGGTGAGGACGATTTTTTCACCTCCTTCACTTGGAACATACCACGCGCTGACTAACGTTGACCACAGGAACACGCACGCTTCTCCCGAAGCTTGATGAAGGCTAAGAGCGGATGCTTGGGCACTCGCACTCGCAACGTAGTCCTCAGGTTCGCGCTGGAGTGCGCGCCGTGCTTCCAAAGCTTGTTGGAGATGCGTCATTGTCTAGCTGTTTGCGTGGTTCTCCTCCGACTTCCGTCAGCACGAAATCCCACGCGTTGGTTCTGCCAGCCGTGTGGGATGGCTTGAGACGTAGCTGAGGACCTCTTGACGTGAGACTCGCGCGCCTCTGAAACCGGGCTCGGCATGCAAAGCATGCTTTTCCAGAATTTCACGAAGATTGGACAGCGGCACGCCCAGCACATGAGCGGCTTCCGGCAGCGAATAAGTGCGCGCCTTCTGCTCGACCAAAGCCTGGCAGTGTGGCGTATGGGCCTGGGGATTAAGAGCGGTTTTCATGGCTGCATGATCCCACATCCCGAGAGGAACAAATAGGCCCTGCATGAGGCACGGCCGCAGCCCCCATTTTGAAGGCCACCCATCATCGTCTGATTCCTCGCCTCAATCCCGCAGCAACCGAAGCGGCTTGAGACGCGAATACGCGATGGGACCGCTCCCGCTGGGCCGCTTCTACTGCCTGCCGTTGCAGTTTCGCCGAGTTCCTTAGCTTGAGCGACAGCGCCAGCTCGCGGTCGCCCGGATTGTGGAGATTGGCCCGCAGGCCGGCCCGGTCGGGGGTGAAGATCAGCGCACGACGCCGACCGCGCGATATGCTCACATACCACTGTTTTTGATTCGTCGCGGCGCGATTAGCCGCGTCTGCGAGCAAGACCGTGTCCACGGTCTTGCCCTGCGAAGCATAGGAGGTGACGGCATAGCCTCGCGTGAAAAGCCGTTGCTCCGGCGAGAGGGTCTTGCGCCCGCCCTTGCCATCCTCGACCACCAGCCGTGCGTCCGGCTCGATCCGAACCACAGTGACGAGTTCGCCGTTGTTCAGGCGCGAGCCCTCCACCGAACGCCCGTTGAACTTGAGTTGCAGCCGGTCTCCCGGCGACAGTTCCAAATCGACCGGACGCGTGACCACCACCCGGTCAGCATAGCGGAAACTGAGAGCCGAACGCCGACCGTCTTTGACGAGCACCAGGCCGTGCTCGTTCGCCTCGGCGACCTCGCAGGTATCGCCCGCCCGAAATCGTCCGTAGCGGCGAAGAAACTGCACCCGTTGGCCGGACAGGTAATACCGGGCGTCGCGCTTTTGCGCCTCTGTCCAGTCCAAGGCCTCCAAGGCCGTCACGGTTTGCCCCGAGCCCAGAGCGCCCGCCGTGACCAGACCTTGCCGGATAGCCTCGTTCATCGCGCGGACTTCCTCACGGGTCTGCGCCACCACCAGCACGTTTTCCTTCCGCGTGCGCGCGGCCAAGTATTCCGCCGCCACCGCCCCACGCAGCTTCTCCGGCGGCAACTCGCGTATCCACCCGAGGGCATCCAGTCGTTCCATCGAGTCTAGCGTCCGGCCAGCGGAGGCCTTTTTCACGGCGGCGCGATACGCGCGGATCTCCGCGCGATCCCGTCGCGTCTTTCCTAGCTTAGGATCTTGCCGCCGAATTTTCTGAATTTCGATGGGCTTTAGCCCTGAGTGTTTTTCAATGGCCTTGAGCGCATCCGAGGCGGTGACCGCACCATGCTGGCGCGTGTCGCCTGAAAGGACGAGCCGGCTGGCGTTCGCTTTCGCGAGCCGGATCACGTCGCGCAATTCGCGCCCGCCGAGCTGTCCGGCCTCGTCCACGATCACCACCGCGCCCCGCGCCAGCGCACCAACCGTAAGCGTCCGCGACACGGTTTCCGCCGGCAGGCCGTCCCGGCGCAGGTCTTCGACCTGCTGCCGTTGCGGAGCTAGGACAACGACCGGGCGGCCGACCAGCGACATGCCGCGCTCGACTTCCTTGAGCGTGAAACTTTTCCCTGTGCCCGCGCCGCCGCGAAACAACGTGATGAAATCCCGGCTTCCCAGGATTTGCCGGACCGCCTTGGTTTGCTCAGCAGTCAGCTCCGGCACCGGATGAAAGTCCGGGTGGAACGCCTCGTAGCGGCGTCGGCCTTGCTGCGCGGCGGATACGATTTCGCGTTCGCAGGCCAAGGCCGCTTCCGAAGTCAGCTTGCGAGAATCCGGCTCGCGCAGGTAGTCGCCCGTATCAACCGCGTGCTGTAGCTCGACGAGGTCCACCGCATCACCGCGACCGCGCGCCAGCGCAGCCGATAACAGTTCGTAATCGGCCACCACGGACCGTCGTTCAAACAGGTGTTGCTCCGCCCACGCGACCAAAGCCGACGCGTCGCCCGGCTCCGGGCGCCTCGCCGCCGGGCGCAAAGCGGCCAAGGCGGCTTGCTCCTCCGGCGTCATTTGCCGCGCCCAAAGCGGGCGCAATCTGTCCGCTGTCGCGTCGGCTGTCTTTCGCTTGCGCTCCGCGCGCGCGACTTGTTCGCGAACCGCTTTTTCGTTCGCGTGCAGACCTTCGGCGGCGATCCGTTTCCCTGCCTCTTCGTTGATCTGTTTATGCCGTTTGGAGAAGCGTTCGACCAGGCTGAGCGGCACCCCCTTTAACTCGAAATCACGAGCGTTATTTTCGACCTCGTAACCGAGTTCACGAAGGCCCTTCGCCAGTTCATGGTAGTATAAGTTTTCCGCGAACTTTTGCGCGGCATACATACCGTGAACTTGAACCGCCTTCCACCGATTTTCGGCCGGATCGAAAGTCGCATTGAGCACCACACAATGCGTGTGCAAATGCGGATCGAGTTCCCGGCTGGTGTCATGCCGGAAGGCCGCGCCGATCACGTTGCCCGTCTCCCGGTCCGCCTGCGCGCCGTCCTTTCGCACTCGTGTCGCCGCGAGTTTTTCCAGCTCCGACATGGCCGTCCGCACCGCGCGGTCATGCAGCGCCAAAATGCGGTCATCCTGATAAAGCGCGACGACTGAAACACTCTTCGGCGGACTGATCGTGAAGTCGTAGAACACCCGCCGATTTGCCAGCTCACCGCCCAGCGCCTCACGCCGCAGCGAGTTTAGCCGCAGAGTCAGTCGCTCACCCGTCGCCGGATTGCGACCCTCGCAAAGCGCGAGAAATTCCGCCTCACCTACTGCCCCGGAAAGGCCCAACCGAGCCGCACCCTGGCCGAACCACTCACCGCGCACCTGCGCCTTCACCGAGTAATAATCGCCCACGCTCAGATGCTCGCGAAAGTAAGCCTTCGCGTGCTTCAAATTGAGCTGTGCCTTGGGACTCAGCATAGGCCCAAGCGCGACTTGCGCGCGTTTAACTTAGGAAACGCAGCTGCGTTTCTCTCAAGGTAGGACGCCCTACCCCTTACGCTGCCGCGTAACGTTTGAGATTTCGCAAGAAACGACTGCATGTCGCATCTGCTCGCGGGTAAACCCACACGCTTTTCTGCCCACCGAGGCAGGGCAAGACGGCGCGGACCTACCGCGTTTTCGAACCCGCCACCCGACCCAGCGAGCCCCTACGCCGACGCTTTGCTCCGGCGCGACGGCTCGCCTTGCGGGCAGGCATGACGGCACCGGACGGGCCGACGGGCCCGGGCTCCGCTTCGCCCGGCCGTCCGCTTGCGCAGGCCGCCTCCGGCGACTCTGCCTCCAGCCCCGGCCATGCTTCGCTCCGCCCGGCCCGCGACACCGCCAAGGCCGAACTTCATCCCGACTGGCGGGGACACGGACACGACGGAAATAGGGACACCTGCCGATCCGACCGATGCCCCGAAAGCCAGTAGGGCAACGCCTCGTTTTGAGCGCCGACACCGCAAGCCACTGCATCAACCTCGTCGCGGGCTCCTCGCTTGATGCAGCCGCTTGCCTTTGGCGGATACGATGCGGCACACGCGCGAAGACTCGGGCGCGTTCGTCGTCTCGATTCTCCGTCCGCCTGCGCGGGCCTCCTTCGTCGGCACCGCTCCGGCTACCGGCTCGCTCGGCTCCTCTCGTCCCGAGACTTCGCGCGGGCCGATAAGTTTAGCTCATCTTGAGCAGGCCGATTGGCTGGTGCTATCCGCGTCACAGTAACACGTATCTGGCACCCGTGATCAGCGCCCGTAAACCTTATCGAGCACTGCGGCTGGTAGGAACGTATCGAACAGCAATTTTAGGTTGAGGGTGATGATGATGAACGCGGTGCCCCATCCGAGAATTTTGATCCAGAGCGGATTCACGAATTCACCCATCTTGGCTTTTTCGCCCGTGAACCGCATGAGCGGCCAGACCGCGAACCCGAGTTGCATGCTGAGCACCACCTGGCTCGCGATCAGCAATTGCGTCGTCTTGCCCTCGCCAAAGTAGCCAATCACGCAAACCGCCGGAATAATCGCGATGCCACGGGTGACGAGCCGCCTCAGCCAGGGTGGCAGCCGGAAGTTGAGAAACCCTTCCATCACGATTTGTCCGGCCAAGGTCCCGGTAAGAGTGGAGTTCTGTCCCGACGCGAGCAAGGCCACGGCGAACAACGTGCTCGCAAGGCCGACCCCGAGCGTGGGGCTGAGTAATTGATAGGCGTCCTTGATCTCCGCCACCTCACGGTGTCCGGACCAGTGGAAAGCGGCTGCGGCCAAGATCAGGATCGCCGCGTTGATGAACAGCGCGAAGGTGAGCGCGAGCGTGGAATCAATCGTGGCAAACTTGATCGCCTCGCGTTTGCCTTCCGACGTGTGTGCAAACTTACGCGTCTGCACGATGGAGGAGTGCAGGTAGAGATTATGAGGCATCACAGTCGCTCCGAGGATACCGATGCTCACATAAAGCATCTCCTGATTTTTCAGAATATCGGTGCTTGGCACGAAGCCCAGCAACACGCCCGTCAGGCTCGGCTTCGCAAAAAACAACTCGGCTGCGAAGCAGGCGCCGATGGTCATGATCAAGGTCACGACCAGCGCTTCGACATAGCGAAATCCCCGGTTTTGCAGATACAGGACCGCCAAGACGTCCACGCAGGTTATGACGCAACCCCAGACGAGCGGTATGCCAAAAAGCAGCTGGAGACCGATGGCCGATCCTACCACCTCGGCAAGATCACACGCCGCGATAGCTGTCTCGCAGAGTATCCAAAGGAACCAAACCGTTGGCTTGGAGTAATGGTCACGGCACGCTTGAGCCAAGTCACGACCGGTGGCGACGCCCAGCTTGATGCACAAGTGCTGAAGCAGAATCGCCATCAGATTAGAAATGAGGATGACGCTCAGCAACGTGTAGCCGAACTTGGCGCCACCCGCGAGATCGGTGGCCCAGTTTCCGGGGTCCATGTATCCTACTGCCACGAGAAAACCAGGACCGGCAAAGGCCGCCATTTTCTTCAAAAAATTCCCGCGCGCAGGGACATCAATGCTGCGATGCACTTCGGGCAAGGACACGCTGGTGGCCGCCAGCTTCCACGCCGAGCTGTGTGGGCCAGGCAAAATATCCGGTGAGCGAGTGGACGAAGATGGAGTCACAGACATGGCGACGAGTATTAGTGGATGGAAAAGAAATTAGCCTTACCTAATAATCGAAAGCACGCATTTTGATTAGTCAAAGTATAAATGTTATTGCCTCGTAATCCTGAGCGGCCGGACTCGGGAAATGGCTACCAGCACGGTGGAAGACTATTTGAAGACCATCCTGCTCAAATCGACCGGGGACGAATTGGTTTCCATGGGGAAAATCGCCGAAGGGCTTGGGGTCGTGCCTGGCACGGTCACGACGATGATGAAGAACTTGGCTGAACAGGCTTTGATTGAACACTACCCGCGCCAAGGCGTGCGGCTGACTGAACGCGGCCGGCTCATTGCACTTAACGTGCTGCGCAAGCACCGGTTAATAGAAACTTTCTTGGTGGCCACGCTCAAAATGGATTGGTCTGAAGTCCACGTTGAGGCCGAACGTTTGGAACATGCCATTTCCGACGCCGTTTTGGATCGCATCGATGCCCTCTTGGGAAATCCTGAAACTGATCCTCACGGCGATCCGATTCCCAGTCGGCAAGGAAAGCTGGATACAGGCATTTACGATACTCTGGCCACCTGTGCAATAGATGCCCCCGTGCGGATGGTCCGTGTAACCGATCAAAGCTCCGATTTCCTACAATTTGCTGAGCGCCAAAAGCTGATCCCAGGCGAAACCATCCGGGTGCTGACCCGAACGGAAGTGGCAGGATCGGTAACCGTGCAGCTGGATAACCGGCAAGTAGTTACCTTGGGTTTCCGCCAAGCAGGAAGCATCCAAGTCGCCTCGGCAGGGACCGGATAAAATGCTCTCTGCGGAAGCATTTCAAATAACCGAGAATCCCGCGCGCAGTTGACAAAATATGCGTAATCTCTGTGCCTGCGGACGCGTGTTTTCAATTCGTCACCTCATTGCAGTCATGCTGTTGGCCTTCTGGATGCCAGCAACCCAGCACTGTAATTTGCAGGCGGCAGGACTGATCGATACACATGGCAAACATACGGATAGCGCCTGTCTCGGAGGTGGGAATCCTTGCTCGCACGACGGCTGCCTAATGGTCGAGGGCATCACCTACAAACCATCCGCCGACCTGCTGTTGAAGGTTCTGGCTCCTGACCTTCTCGTTTGCAGCTGTTTTCTATGTCTTCAGCTCGTTTATCGCGATCTGAGAATTGAGCCGCTTACTCCGGTCGTCGCGGCCGAAAAGCCGCAGGCATGGGTGCCGATCTGGCATTTCGTTCGCAGAGCCGCACCGCTTTCTCGCGCTCCGTCCGTCCTGGTTTGATCCGTCCCTGCGCGGACTGATCGGCCTCTTATTTCACTCACGCTGGCGCCTGCGCGCGTCACGTCACTCTGGGCCATGCTGCGCCCGAAAACTTTCGTATCTCGATTCTGATCAAAATGACCGTATTCAAATTACCTATTCTTACTCTCGGAGTGGCGGTTTTCGCCACCTCGGGGTTTATCCACGGCGCGGAGGCGGCTCCTGCTGAGTCTCCACCCTTAACCATGTCGGGCGCTGGCCTGACTTTATCCTCCGCCTTGGCCGAAGCGTTATCCCAAGGTCCCGCGCTGCGCGTGATCGAAGCCGAAATGGACGCTGCGCGCGGAGAAATCCTCACCGCTCAAACGCGGCCCAATGACGAAATCTCGTTTACGCCCGGCCTGAAACGCACCCGAGAGGCGGGCGATTCAAGTTACGAATTCAAGGGCACCATAGCCTACACCCGCACTTTCCTGTTTGCGGGCAAAAAGGAACTCCTCGTGTCGCTGGCCGAGCGCAACGTCGAGTTGCGCCGCCTCGGCATCGACGGACTGCGATTCCAAGTTTCCGCCGCCGTGCGCGAGGCCTTCTACGAGTTGTTGGCGGCACAATCCATCGTGAGCCTGCGGCAACAGCAGATAGAGTCGGCGCAGACGTTTCAGGAAGCCGCGACCAAGCGAGCCGAGAGCGGCTACGCCTCGGATTTCGAGGCGGTCAAAAGTCAGGGCGACGTCATCAATGCCAAAAAGCTTCTGCGTGCCGCCGAAGGTCAGATCGCGGTCGCGCGGGTGGAACTAAACACCCTGCTGGGTCGTAGCCCGTCCGCACCGCTGGAGGTGGCAGGCACGCTCGACACCGACGCCACCCTGCCATCGTTGCCCGCTCTATTGGCACTCGCCGAGGAGAACAATCCAAGCCTCCGGGTGCAGGCCATGCAGGCGGAAATCGCCGGACTCAACATTCGCAAGGCGCGTCTTGCCCGCAAACCCGACTACTCGGTCGGCCCGTCCCTCGAATACAGCAAATCCGAGCAGGTGGTTGGGGTAAGCGTGTCCATCCCGTTGGCCGGAAAAAATTACGGCCAAGGCGAAATCCAAACCGCGTCCGCCGAACAGCGGAAGGCGTTGGCCGAGGCCGACCAGCTTCGGCGCGAGATCGCCGGTGCCGTCACCCAGGCCTTTACCCGGCTTGTCACCGCCCGCGACCAGCGGGCGCTCTACACCCCGGCTTACCTCGATCAGCTCAAGTCCGTCGTGGCCCAGGCCGAGCAAAGCTACGCGCAAAGCGCCACCTCGCTGCTCATCTACCTCGACGCGAAGCGCACGTATTTCGACACGCTCGCCGACTACTACGAGGCGATTGCCGACGTGGCCACCAACCAAGCCGCGCTCGAATCGGCCATCGGCGCTCCCGTTCCATCCACTCTCTAAACTCCAACTGATCGTATTCCCATGAATTCCACTCTTTCCCGCATTCTTGCGGCCCTTGCCTGTCTCGCCGCGTTGAGCGGTTGCGAAAAAAAATCCCCCGCGCCGGTCGCCGAGGCGGAGGCATCAACCCCGCACGAGGAAAACGTCGTCGTCTTGTCGAAGGAAAACCTCGCGCTCGTCTCCCTCAAAACCGAACTCGCGACCCGTGGCAGTCTCGGCGTGACGCTCAAGGCCGTGGGCCGCGTCGCCGAAAATCTCAATAAAACCGCGAAAGTCACCACCACTCTCGAAGGCCGGTTGACCAAACTCAACGCGGACCTCGACGACCGCGTGAAGGCGGGCGATGTGCTCGCGCTCGTGCAGACTCCGGAATTGCTCGGTCGCCTGCTCGAACTCAAGGCCCCCATCAACGGCGTCATCGTCGAACGCATGGGCACGGTGGGCGAACTCATCGGCAAAGAAACGGCGGTTTATACGATTGGCGACCCGTCTGATCTGTGGGTGCAGGCCGAGATCAAGGAACGTGACATCGGTGCGGTGCGAACCGGGCAAGAGGTCTCGTTTTCCGTCCTCGCCTATCACGGCGACACCTTCCACGGCAAAATCGCCCTCGTGGGCAATCGCGTCGAAACCGAATCGCGCACGTTGGAAGTCCGCGTGGAGGTCGCCAACCCCGACGGCCGTCTGAAGCCCGGCATGTTTGCCGATGTCGAAATCGCCACCACCGCGTTGCAAGACGTGCTGGTCATCTCCGACCAGGCCATCCAGTCGATGGACAACGAGCCGGTCGTGTTCGTTGCGACCAGCGATAAAAGGTTCGAGAAACGCGTGATCAAAGTCGGCCTCGAACAGCACGGCCGCGTGCAAGTCCTGGACGGCCTGAAAGAGGGCGACCGCGTCGTCACCGAAGGCAGTTTCATTCTCAAATCCGAGATGCTCAAAGGCGAATTGGGGGAGGAATAAGCCATGATTAACGCCATCCTCAATTTTTCCGTTCGCCAGCGCATGCTGGTGATTCTGGGCGCGCTTGGACTGGTCGGCCTCGGTGTGCTGGCGGTCAAGCAGATCCCCATCGACGCCTTTCCTGACGTGACCAACGTGCAGGTGCAGGTGCTCGCCACCGCCGACGGCATGTCACCGCCGGAAGTCGAAAAACTCGTCACCCGTCCTATCGAGATGGGCATAGCCGGGCTGCCCCGGCTGACCGAGATCCGCTCGGTATCGAAGATCGGCCTCACCGCCATCACCATCGTGTTTGAAGACGGGGTGGACGATTACTTCGCCCGTCAGCTCGTAAGCGAGCGGCTCCAAAGCGTGCGCGGAAACCTGCCCGATGGCGTCGAGGTGCAACTCGGCCCGATTACCTCCGGCTTGGGCGAGGTCTTCCAATACACGCTCGTCAGCCAAGACCCCAAATACGACGCCACCGAGCTGCGCACCCTTCAAGACTACATCGTGCGACCGATCCTGCGGACGGTGCCGGGAGTCACGGACGTGAACTCCTTCGGCGGCCTGACCAAGCAGTATCAGGTCATCGTAAATCCCGACCGGCTGACCTCGATGAACGTCACCCTCGCACAGGTTTTCGAGGCGCTGGAAAAAAATAATGCCAACGCCAGTGGCAACTTCATCGAACACAAGTCCGAGCAATACGTCGTGCGCGGTCTCGGCCTCGTGAAGGACGTGCGCGACATCGAAAACATCATCGTAACGGTGAAGGAGCACACCCCGGTTTATGTTCGCGACCTCGCGACCGTGCAGATCGGTGCTGAGCTGCGCCAAGGCGCGGTCACCGCGAACGGTAAGGGCGAGGCCGTCGCCGGCATCGTGCTCATGCTGAAAGGCGCGAGCGGTCGCGATGTGGTCAACGCCGTCAAGGAACGGCTGCCCGCCATCCAAAAAGCTCTGCCGAAAGGCGTCCAACTGGTGCCGTTCTACGACCGCACGGAGCTGGTTCAGAAAGCCATCCACACCGTGACCAAGGCGCTGCAAGAGGGCGGCATCTTTGTCTTCATCGTTCTCATCATCCTGCTGGCCGATGTGCGTAGCGCGATTGTCGTCACCCTCATCCTCCCGCTGGCCGCGCTGTTCGCGTTCATCATGATGAAGTGGCAGGGCCTGAGTGCCAACCTGATGTCCCTCGGCGGTCTCGCCATCGGCATTGGCATGATGGTGGACGGCGCGGTCGTGATGGTGGAAAACGTCCACCGACACCTTACCGAGCCTCCGGGGAGATCCAATCACGCCCACGCGGGCAAGGTGGAGACGGTGCTTTACGCGGCCAAGGAAGTCGGCCGCCCCATCGTGTTCGGCATCGCGATCATCATCATCGTCTTCCTGCCCCTGTTCACGCTGGAAGGATTTGAGGGTAAGATGTTCGCGCCGCTGGCATTCACCATCTCGTTCGCGCTGATCGGCTCGCTGATCCTTTCGCTTACCCTCGTGCCCACGCTCTGCACCTTTCTCCTCAAGCAGGAGCCGCATGAGCACGACCCGTTTCACATCCG
Organism: Opitutaceae bacterium; assembly: GCA_041671745.1. Taxonomy (GTDB): domain Bacteria; phylum Verrucomicrobiota; class Verrucomicrobiia; order Opitutales; family Opitutaceae; genus Rariglobus. The sequence continues at coordinate 111,076 of JBAZBC010000006.1, forward strand.
GTGGATCAAACAGGCCTACCTCACCACGCTTAAACCCTGCGTTAAGTATCCTTGGCTGGTGATGATCGTGGCCCTGCTCGCGCTCGGCGGCGCGTTCTCGCTCGTGCCGCGCATCGGCACCGAGTTCTTGCCCACGCTGGATGAGGGCTCCATCGCGGTGCAGACCTTCCGAATCCCGAGCATTTCGCTCACCCAGTCGCTCGCGTTGCAGACTGAGGCGGAAAAGCTCCTGAAGCAGTTCCCCGAGGTGATTGACGTGGTCTCCAAGACCGGTCGGGCGGACATCGCGTCCGATCCGATGGGCGTGGAGTTGAGCGATGTGATCGTGACGCTCAAACCCCGCGAAGAGTGGACCTCGGCGAAGACCAAGGAAGAACTCGTCGAGAAAATGCGCTTGTCGCTGGCCGACCTGCCCGGCGTGGCCTCCAGCTTCTCGCAACCCATCGCCCTGCGTGTCGATGAACTGGTCAGCGGCGTGAAGTCGGCCATCGGCATCAAAATCTTCGGCGACGATCTCGACGTGCTGAAGCTGAAGGCCGAAGCCGTCGCCCGCGTGCTCGGCAAGATTGACGGTGCCATCGACATCAACGTCGAAAAAGTCAGCGGCCTCGCCTATCTGGAGATCGAAATCGACCGCGATAAAATCGCGCGCTACGGGATCAATGTCGCCGATGTTCAGTCCGTGATCGAAACCGCCATCGGCGGCAAAGAGGCTAGCAAGGTTTACGAAGGCCTGAAGGTCTTCGGCTTGGCCGTGCGCTTCCCGGAATCGGCCCGCGACGACGTGGAGCCGATCCGCGAGATCCTGATTCCATCGCCCAGCGGGGCGCTTATCCCGCTCGGCCAGCTTGCCAAGGTCGAGGTCACCGAAGGCCCGGCGCAGATCAGCCGCGAGATGGGCCAACGCCGCATCGTCATCGAGTGCAACGTCGCCGGCCGCGACCTCGGCGGCTTCGTCGCCGAAGCGCAGCAAAAGATCGACGCCAGCGTGAAACTGCCGACCGGCTATTTCATCGCCTGGGGCGGTCAGTTCGAGAATCAGCAGCGGGCCATGAAACGCTTCGCCATCGTGGTGCCAATCACGCTGGCGGCGATTTTCCTGATGCTCTTCAGCTCGTTCAACTCGGTCAAACAGGCGACGCTCATCATCCTCAACGTGCCGTTCGCGTTGATCGGCGGCATCATCGCCCTGGTCGTAGGCGAGTTCAACCTGAGCGTCAGCGCGAGCGTGGGCTTCATCGCTCTGTTCGGTGTCGCGGTGCTTAATGGCGTCGTGATGGTAAGCTACTTCAACGAGCTGCGGCGCGAAGGCATGAAGGTCGCGCTCGCCGTGATCGAAGGTGCGGTGCTGCGTCTCCGCCCGGTGCTCATCACCGCCAGCGTCGCCGCGCTCGGCCTCATCCCGATGCTCTTCGCCACCGGCCCCGGCAGCGAAATCCAAAAGCCGCTCGCGGCCGTGGTGATCGGCGGCCTCATCAGCTCGACGCTGCTGACGCTCTACGTGCTGCCGACCTTCTACAAGGTGTTCGAGCGCGACGAACTGCCCGCGCCCGAAGTGCGCCTGCCCGAGCCACCCTCAACCAAGGAACTCACCTAAAGGCGACAAACTGCGCTGCGATTGTCTAGGTCTTGGCCGCGTCGCTCGTGGGCGCGGCCAAGGCCCTAGACCCTTCGCAGCATAAGGCCATAATGCCAGGGAGGCAGCATGAAAACAGGTTCGGTCAACGAAAGTCCGCCTGTCTCCCTGGCCCAGGCTAGAATCTGCTCCGCCCTCGGTCGTATCTCTGCCGAGGGGCCGCGCGGAGTCGCTATATCACCGCGCCAATGAATAACGGCCACCATACCACCCGGCCTGACCACGTCGCGCGCGGCTCCGAGCACCGCGACCGGTTCCTCGCCGTGCAAAATATTAAAAAGAAGGGCGGCGTCGCACGATGCCGGTTCCGTTCCAAATCCATCGCGAAGGACATCGCGAACCGAGACATGAACCGTGGACAATCCCGCTGCGCGCGCCCGCGCCTGCGTGACGGCGACCATATCGGGATCGAGGTCGATAGTCGATACCCGGCCCGCAATGCGCCGGGCCAACGGAATCGTGAATGTTCCGTAACCGCATCCCAGCTCGGCTACGTCGCCGGTGCCTTGCCCGAAGCCGAACCGATCCAGAATGCCGGGAACGTCGAACAATGTTTCCCAATAGTTCTGCGGCGGCATGCCGCTTTCACGGAAAAACATGGTGGGAATATCTCAGGCGTCTCGACGCCCTCAGTCCACGTAGCGTTCCAAAACTACAAGGAGTTCACGCAGTTTCCGGCGGGCGTCGGCCGGCGACGAGGCGTGTTCGATGCAGTGCTCCATGTGCGAGTGGATGAGCTTTTCCGAGAGCGCCTTGATTGCGCGCCGGGCCGACACCAGTTGCATGAGCACATCAGGGCAATCGTAGTCGGTGGCCAGCATACGTTCGACTGCATTGAGCTGGCCGGTGATCTTCCGCAGTCGGGTGGTCAGGGCTTGGGTTTCCTCCGGGGGATGGGATTCGTGGGCGCTGGACATGGGCCTATCCAATCCGGCGGCATCTTTTGCGCGAGTCGAATAATCCATCTTGTCCAACATGGGGGTAGGGGGCATAGGTCTTACTGATATGGATTCCACCGTTCTTACCACCATCGCGTTCACCGGATTCACCATCGCGTTTTTGCACGCAGCGATTCCGACCCATTGGCTGCCGTTCGTGCTGACCGGCCGTGCCCAAAAATGGAGCCGAGGGAAAACCCTGCTCGTCACGGCCGTCTGCGGCTCGGGCCATGTGCTGTTCACCGCCGTGCTTGGCTTTCTCGTGGCGTGGCTTGGCTTCGCCCTCAACGAGCGGGTCGGCGCGTGGTTCCCACGCATCGCGGGCGGAGCGCTCCTGGCGTTCGGGCTATTCTACGTTTACCGCCAGTTTTCCGGCCATGGCCATGGGCACAGCCACATGTTCGGCGGCCACGATCATCACGACCATGCGGATCACGACGACCATGATCATGGCGCGCATGGCGGGCCGCTCGTGGACACGGGCCACGGCAGTATCGAACTAAGCGTTTTCGAGACCGGCGTTCCGCCCCGTTTCCGTTTATATTTCACCAATGCCAAAGGCCATGAAATCGCTCCGCCCACACCCGCGAGCATCGGCCTAAACACGCTGCGTCCCGATGCCACCCGGCAGGTCTTCACGTTCAAGCCGGGTCCGGGCTACTTGGAATCCAACGAGGACATCCCCGAGCCGCACGAGTTCACCGTCTTCGTGGAACTGAAGCACGGCAGCCATTCCCACCAGCATAAGATCCAGTTCACCGAGGATCACCATCATGGCGAACACGGCCACGACCACGAAGCCGGGAAAGAGGTTAAAGCACCCGCGCCGGCAAAATCGGACTGGGCGGCGATGGTCGGCCTGTTCGTGCTGCTTACATTTTCACCCTGCGAGGGGTTTATACCAGTTTACGTCTCCGGCGTGCGCTATGGCTGGAGCGGCTTCGCATTGCTGACGGCCATCCTGTCCATTGGCACGGTGCTCGGCATGCTAGTGTTCACCTGGCTTACCCTCATCGGACTCGAAAAACTCAAGATTAAATGGGCCGAACGTTACGAAAGCGGCGTGCTGGGCGGGCTGCTCTGCGCCCTTGGTTTAATCGTCATCTTCTTTGAAAAATAATTAAACACCATGTCCACCCACGACCATTCCCATGATGCACCTGATAAATCGGGACACGATTGTAAGGACGAACAGGATCATGCCGAAAAAGACGGACATGGGCACGATCACTGCGGCTGCAACCATGGAAACAATGACCCTAAGTGGGTTACGTTGAGCATTGCCGCGTCGGGTGCGCTGGTCGGCGTCGGTTTATTGTTCCGCTGGCTTCACGTTGGCCCGGCTGCCTTGGAACTCGGGATCTTTGTCACGGCGATCATCGTCGGCGGATGGATGCTGTTACCGGGAGCGTGGGCGGCGGTTCGACAACTGCGGCCCAATATCAGCTCGCTCATGGTCATCGCCGTGGTCGGCGCATCCGTCATCGGTGAATGGGCCGAGGCCGCCACGGTGGTTTTTCTGTTCGGCGTGGCCGAATGGCTTGAAGGCTGGGCTGACCGACGCGCGCAGCGGGCGACTGAAGCGTTGCTCCAAATCGCGCCCAAGACTGCCACCGTGAAACGTGATGGCCAGTTTGTAGAGGTGCCTGTGGAAGAGGTGAAAGTGGACGAAACGGTCGCAGTAAAATCAGGCATGAGCGTTCCCCTTGATGGGGTGGTCGCCGTTGGTGAGTCGGCGGTGAACCAGGCACCAATCACGGGAGAATCCGTGCCCGTGGACAAAAAGCCCGGCGACGCGGTGTTTGCCGGCACGATCAACGGCGAAGGCTCGCTGGAAGTTCGCGTCACCAAGGCCGCCGGTGACACCACGCTGGCACGCATCATCCGCCTCGTCGCGGAAGCACAGGAACAAAAAGCGCCGACACAGCGTTTCGTGGATGTGTTCGCCCGTTACTATACTCCCGCCGTGACGGTCGTGGCGTTGCTGATTTTTCTCACGCCGCCGCTTTTCATGGATGGCGAATGGAGCGTATGGCTCTACCGCGCCTGTGTGCTGCTCATCATCGCCTGTCCGTGTGCGTTGGTCATTTCCACGCCGGTCAGCATCGTCGCGGGACTGACTGCGCTCGCCCGGCGCGGAGTCCTTGTGAAGGGTGGCGCACACCTCGAAACCGTTGGTCGGCTGAAAGCGCTGGCAGTGGACAAGACCGGGACCATCACGGAAGGGAAGCCCAAGGTTCAGGGGGTCGAATTGGTCAACGCGCAGTCGGAAACGGACGTGCTGCGAATCGCCGCCGCCATTGACGATCACTCGGCCCATCCACTCGCCAAAGCGGTGGTCGCCTACGCCAAGGAGCAGGAAGTTGCTTTTAACAGGGCGGAAAATTACCAGAACCGCAGCGGTCGCGGTGCAGAGGGAGTCGTGGACGGTCACGCTTATTTTGTCGGTAATCACCGTTTCACGCACGAACTCGGCGTTTGCTCGGAGGACATCGAGCGCCGCCTTGCGGTCATCGAAGGGCAGGGGCAGTCGGTGGTCGTAGTCGGGCATCGTCCGCACGATGGCTGTAAGGGTGAGGTGATTGGCATCATCGCGATTGGCGATGCGCTGCGCCCCAATGCCAAGGCGGCGATTGCTGAGCTGCACGCGGCTGGCATCGTCCAAATCGTGATGTTGAGTGGCGACAATCAACGCGCCGCGGATTTCATCGCCCGCCAAGTCGGCATCGACGAGGCACGCGGCGATTTATTGCCCGACAACAAAGTCGCCGCCGTAAAGGCGCTGCGAGAAAAACATGGCGTGGTCGCGATGGTAGGTGACGGCGTGAACGATGCGCCGGCGATGGCGACGGCGAACATCGGCATCGCGATGGGCGCGGCCGGCACCGATGCCGCCATCGAGACGGCGGACATCGCGCTCATGCAGGATGACCTGGTCAAAATCGCCGAAACGGTGCGGCTGGGCCGGCGCACGATGGGGATCATTCGTTTTAACATCACCTTCGCGCTGGGCCTGAAGGCGCTGTTTATCGTTCTCACCCTGCTGGGGCACGCGAGCCTCTGGCTGGCGATCATGGCAGACACCGGGGCGACCCTGCTGGTTGTCGCCAATGCACTCCGCCTCCTCCGTGTCACGCCATCATCCACATAAGCGCAGGGGTCACGACGGGGCGAACAACCCGCCGAAATCCAAGAAGCACAAACCAGCTAGAATCGGCTTTGCGCCTTGGTTTGGCCTTGTCGGCATGTTCGCCGGTATGGCCTTGGGGCTGCGATCCGGGCGAACCTTGATCCCGATGCAGATCGGCGGTCTTTTGGGCGCCTTTATCGGCGTGGTCATCGACTGGTTTCGCGAAACGCGGTCGTAAACCCCCAGTGGCCGACTCGGAGGCTGCTCTGGCATCTATCATCTATATTCACGAACGCCTTACAGCGCTCTTACCTGAACCCATTAAAGCGAACGCTGTCCTCTCATCATGACCTTATTTCAGATTCTAGTCCTTGCTGTGATCCAAGGCCTGGCGGAGTTGCTGCCAGTCTCCAGTTCAGCTCATGTTATCGTCGCGGCAAAATTGATGGGGCTCGATCCGTCCCGCCCGGAGATGACGCTCCTTTTGGTGATGTTGCATAGCGGAACAATGTTCGCCGTCATCGTCTTTTTCTGGGCTGCATGGCGGCGCACATTTTTCTCGTCGTTTGCCGCGTTCCGGCGAATCGCCACGCTGCTGTTTTTTTCTACGTTGCTGACGGGCTTGGTCGGCTACCCCCTCAAGCTCGGTATTGAGAAAATCGCCTTGCGGCATATTCCGAACGCGGAAATCGAAATGCTTTTTAGCAATCTAGCATTGGTCTCGGCGGCTCTCGGAGCGGCAGGATGTTTAATTCTTTATGCTGGTCTGCGATCAACCCCATCGGTCGAACAGAAAGAGAGCATCGGCTGGCGCGAGGCTGGCTGGATGGGCGCCATTCAGGGCCTTTGCCTTCCTTTCCGGGGCTTTTCTCGCTCAGGAGCGACGATTTCCACGGGCCTCATTTTAGGGGCCGCTAAATCTCGGCTGGAGGAATACAGCTTTGCTTTGGCGGTCATTCTCACGCCTCCCGTGGTCATGCACGAAGTTAGACGGATGCTCGAATCGAGGCATGATGCTGTCGGCAACAGCGCCGTGCATTGGATTGGTTTTAGCTTGTTCGGACTGATCATCAGTTTTCTTGCCGGACTACTCGCGCTTAAGTGGCTCTCACGATGGCTGGAACACGGACGCTGGTATCTCTTTGGAATATACTGCCTGGCCGCCTCCACAGGGGTGCTGATCTTGCACTATCAGGGTTACTGATCACGGCCTACACCACACCGACGGAAAACTCGGTCGATCCGCTTAGCGGACTGCGGTCTTGGATCTTAGCGAGTCGAGCAGGGTGGAGTAGCTGCGAATTCCGGCGAGCATCGCCTCGGCAATTTGCTGCCGATATTGAGCTGTCGCGATTTTATTGCCCTCGGCTTCGTTTGAAATAAAGCCAGATTCGATAAGCGCACCGGGGCAATTCAAACCACGCAGCATACCGAAATGGGCGGTCTTTTTACCGCGATCAAACGTTTTGAGCCGAGTGAGAATTTGGACGCCTAGAGTTTTGGAAAACACAGCACTCCATTGATCGAAGCGATTGACGGGGGCGGCTTCCTTTTCCGAGTCGTCCGCTTCGCCTGGGCTCCACGCGCGAGTCGAAAGCTGAAATTGCGGAGTAAACGTGAATATTTCACTTCCGTTCGTCTTCGTGTCTTTGGGCAGCGAATTAAAATGAATGCTGAGAAAAAGATCGGCATGCGCCCGGTTGGCTTTCGCGGCACGTTCTGCGAGTTCGATCTTGATGTCTCGGTCGCGCGTGAGGACGACCTGCCACCCCGCCTGTTCCAGAAGCTTCTTTAGGCGAAATGCGACATCAAGGGCACACTCTTTTTCGACGAGTCCTAGACGCTTATTTTCAGCGCCATTGTCGATACCGCCGTGACCAGGGTCCAGCACGATGACTCTTGGACGCGGTGGGACTGCATTGCACTGATCCGGTCGGAGCATCGGGGTGAGCGCCCGGTCAAAATCGATCCGGCTCACATAGAGCTGGCCATCACGCAAAACCGGTAGGTCACCCAGAAAGACTCGCTGCCCATCGACCAAGGCTTCGCGACTGCCCTCTTTCAGTTCAACCCTGTGGGTTTGGTCGGCAAGGATGACTTTATTGGAAAATAGCGGATGCTTCTCTTTCAGCCCCAACGAAGCAGCGACCTGATGGAGACCTATATAGTCCGTCCTGCCGCGACTGTCTGCAAGAGAGAGTGAAGGGGCTGCTAGCGCAGTTCCGACGATCAAAAGCCATCGTGCTATAGGGTTGATCATGAATGCTCTCGCTCGGTTACGCTGACTAAATCGCGTTGCGGATGGCAAATAGTCGTGGACACGCAGAGCGGATCACATTGGTGCGGTAGTGAAGAGATCTTTTCCGAATCCGTCGCGCATGCCTCATCGCATTTTTGCCGGGCGGCAGGCCCCTTCGCGAAGAAGTAAGAACCAACCACAAGAAAGGCCGCTATAGCTTGCGCCAACAACGTTTCGACCGTCGGCGTGACCCCAAACCAAAGGCCCATCCACGAGGGCATCGCTGTTTCAAGCCATCCGATTGGAGTAGTCGGCACCCAATGGGCGAGCTGCATCTCCTGCGCCTGCTCACCAACCATGACAAGCAGCACAAAGCCCAACATGATGCCGGTGAGCACCAACATACGGCGATACGGCAGACGGCGGTGAGCGATGAATGTTAGCACCGCAACAATCGCGGTGAAAAAGAGCCCGAACATCACACCTTGAAGAACAACGCCACCGCCGAGCTTGAGACGATAGCTTTGCAGGAACAGCACGACCTCAAACCCCTCGCGATAGAGCGAGGAAAAGCCCAGTAAACCCAATCCCCAGAGCAGTCTCGCGCTGGACGACGCACCGATTTCCGCCTCTTGGAGCAACGAGCGCTTCTGCTTGTTGTGCATCGCAATCCATCCGCCCCAATACATCTTGTGAAAAAACCAGTTCATCACGACCAACAAGACCACGACCGCCAATAACCCTGTCGCCGCCTGAACGTGTAGGGCGGAGAAATTTTCGGTCAGGTCGCTGATGATTCCGACCGCGACGAACCAGGTGATGATCGTGGCGAGGAATCCGACTCCGGCCCCCACGGCCACAGGACGGCGGTGCGCTTGCTTGTTCCCGACCATACTGGCGGTGATCGCGGCCAACACCAAAATGCATTCCAGCCCTTCGCGGAAAACCAAAACCCCTATGTCCAGCATGGCCACGGTCGGGCTTTTTGTGGCCTCAATCGCCAGCGGGTTGGGGTTTCCACTGGCGGTGATGCCTTGCCAGACCAGCACGGCGACGACCGAAAGCGCAGCAGCACCCAAGGTGGTGCGCAGCAGAATGCGTTGATAATCAATCGAGGCAGTATGGGACATGAGTGGATTGGCTATCTCGATAAGGAGACTCGTTCTCATAATACTCAAGGGGAAACATGAGACAGGTTCTCATTACCTTATTCGGCAAGTAGTTGAATCGAGACGGTCATCCTTGATCGCTGCCAAGTAGACTGCACCCCATTCATCCTCCGAAGCGCTTGACAGCGTGCCCACCTAAAATTGAGACTCGTTCTCATGAATCGGGCTTATTCTCTCATCGCTCTACTGCTGGTGACCCTTTGGTTACCCGCGACTGAGTGGTGTGCGCTCCAAGCTGCGGGACTGGTGCCATCTCCAACCCTTAAAGATGGTTCCACCTGCACTTGCCCGCCCGGTGATAATTGCGGGAAAGATGGTTGCCAGAATCTTGAGCGAAATCTCGCCGAGCCCTCCGCGCCCAATGATTTGATGATCGGTGCGCCACAAGAGGCCTTCTGGGCGTTTCAGATGTGGCTGCTGCCAGCTGCGCGACAAATCTCGCTCGTTGAATCGGCGGGAAGCCTTTCTCGCGACCACAGTGATGCGTGCTTTGCGCTGGTGCGAACATGGCAATTCGTTCGCCGTGCGGCATTGGAACCGCGTCTGCCGTCATTGGCCTGATTAACGATCCCAAGAGGATCGAAATGTCCGCCGTTGGTGTTCGCCGCTGTGCGTCTCCCCGGCGTTTCCATGCGTTGAGCCAAAACCGTCTGCGAATTACCATGTCTTCTCTCGTCAAACTTTCCGATCTGGGGAACGGCGCCAAAGCCGTCGTCCAGAAATTCTCAAAAACAGGCGCGGCCTCGCTTCGGCTGCGTGAAATGGGCCTGCTCGCGGGCACCGAAATCACCTTGGTGCGCACGGCACCGCTCGGCGATCCGCTCGAAATCCTCGTTCGCGGTTATCACCTCACCCTGCGCAAGAGCGAAGGAGAACAGATCCTCGTCGAACCGATAGCGTAAGCTGCACCACATGACATCTCTCCCCAATTCGCCCAGCGTGACAGCCGCAAAGACTTCCAACCGCCACCCGACCTATGGGGTCGTCGGCAATCCAAACTGCGGGAAGAGCACGTTATTCAACGCGCTCACCGGCATGAAACAAAAGGTCGGCAACTACCCCGGTGTGACCGTGGAGAAAAAGGTCGGAGTCGCCTACTCGCAACACGGACAACCGATGACCGTGATCGACCTTCCCGGCACGTATTCACTCGCTGCGCGTTCACCAGATGAAGCGGTGACACGCGACGTGCTGCTCGGTCGCCGTGACGACACGCCCCAGCCTGACCGTATCCTCTGCGTCGTTGATGCGACCAATCTGGAACGGAACTTATATCTGGTTCACCAAATTCTGGATCTTGGGCGTCCCGTTATTCTCGTCCTCAACATGATGGACCTGGCGGTGAACGTTGGCCTCGATATCCGCGTGGCCCGGCTCGAACACGAGCTTGGGATTCCGGTCATCCCCTGCGAAGCGGTAAACGGCAAGGGCCTGCTTGCGCTGAAGCTCGCAATGAGCCGTGCGGAATTGCCGCTCTCCCGCCACGCGTGGGACATCCCGGCCGCAATCGCCTCGGCGGTGACGGAGTTGCAGGCATCGTTGATCGACGCGGACGCCAGGGCCCCGCTCACCGCTCGTGCCGAAGCGCTCCTTTTACTTACGGATCACGACACCGTGCGGGTCGCCGGATCAACCTCGCTAAGTCCGGCCACACTCCATATTCTCGACGCGTGGAAAAAACGTTGGGACGCCGAGGGAACCGATTGGGCGGGCACGCTGGTCAACTCCCGTTATGATGCGATCGCCAAGCTGACGGCCGAGGTCGTGTTGCAGGCCGGGACGAAAGGCGCCACCCCGAGTGACCGAATCGACGCCTATGTCACTCATCCGGTCTGGGGTTGGCTGATCCTCATCACGGTAATGGGAACGCTCTTCCTGAGCATTTTCACTTTTGCCCAATTTCCAATGGACTTGCTCGACGGCTGGGTGTCGGCGCTAGCCGACTGGGTTAAAAATACGATGCCAGCCGGTGAACTAAGAGACCTCATCACAGACGGGGCCATCGCGGGCTCTGGGCGAGTGCTCGTGTTCGTGCCGCAGATTCTTGTGCTCTATTTCTTCATCGGGCTTCTGGAAGACTCCGGCTACATGGCGCGCGCCGCATTCATCATGGATCGCCTCATGAGCCGCGTCGGACTTAATGGAAAATCGTTCATCCCGCTTCTCAGTTCCTACGCCTGCGCGATTCCCGGCGTCATGGCCACGCGGACGATTGAGAACAAAAAGGACCGCATCATCACCATCCTGATCGCGCCCCTGATGAGCTGCTCCGCGCGCTTGCCGGTGTATCTCCTGCTCATCGCCGCGCTTTTCCCCACCGAGAACGTTCCCGTGCTCGCCAAGGTCGGGATTATGCTGGGCATGTATGCGCTTGGGACGCTCACCGCCTTTGGGTTTGCCTGGCTGTTCAAGCGGACGCTCCTCAAGGGCGAAGTGCCGCTGATGATCATGGAATTGCCGCCCTACCGGCGACCGTTGCTTAAGGCGCTCGGACTTCGGATGCTCGAACGCGGTTGGATATTCGTGAAAAAGGCCGGCACGGTGATTCTCGGCGTTTCCATCATCCTCTGGTTTCTGGCGGCCTATCCCAAAATGCCGGAAGGCACTCCGCCGATAGAACAGCGCGCTCATAGTTATGCTGGAATGGTTGGCCATGCGCTGGAACCCGTGATTGCACCGCTCGGCTTCGATTGGAGGGTCGGCGTCGGGTTGCTCAGTTCGTTCGTCGCTCGCGAAGTGTTCGTCAGTGCGACCGGTGTGATCTTCGGAGTAGAAACCGACCCCAAAGGAGATACGCTGCCGCTGAAGGCTGCACTTCAAAAGGCACAGTGGCCGGATGGCCGACTGCTGTTCACACCGCTCGTCTGCATCAACCTGATGATTTATTATGTGCTGGCGATGCAGTGTCTCAGCACGACCGCGATTGTGAAGCGCGAGACGAACTCGTGGGGCTGGACGCTGTTTCAGCAATTCTACCTCACCGCTACGGCTTGGCTCGTTTGTTTCGCGGTTTACCAAATCGGTAGCGCCCTGGGTTTAGGTTAAAAAACATCTTATCAATTCATCTAACATCATTCCTGTGGCCCCATTCATCTGAACGAAATCATTAAGATGCGTGCGCACCCTCATGTGCTCGAACTTCGATACGCACGGTGCCTGCTGGAATCGCGTTTAGGCTCACGCGATATGTCGCGTAGTTGGGCCAGCTATACCGTCCGGGAATCTGGCGCGGCTCAAAGTGCTCCATCGTGCTGAGGAGCACCAGACCGGCCGCATCATAGAGGGTTACGTCGAGATGCGTCTGCGTTGTATCCTGAATACCCGTCCGCTGAGCCACAGACCCGATGAGAATCGGCACCCCGTCTCTCCGATCAAGCGAGATCTGGTCCATGATCACCACCGGGGAGTCAAAGGCCTCCAATTTGATGGGGACCTGCGAAGTCCGAAAAGGTGACGTGCAACCGGCGAGAATCGTGCCAATTGCAGACAGGAGTATGAACAGGGCTTTCATGGAGTAAGCTTAGGCTCCGAATCGTATGTTGCGACGTAAGTTAGTTGGCTGCCCATTTTAGTCTCCAAATGAAAGCCCCGGCCTATTGATGGGCCGGGGCCTTATTCGACCGAGCGTGCTCAGGAGCCGCAGGCGGCTTTGCACTTGGCGGTGTCGCTGACGGCGCTATCGCACTTCACCGTGCTGGTGCGCTTACCCTGCTTCACGATCATGCTTTCGCATTTTTCAGGAGCGGGTGCATTCACGGCCGGTGCAGCCGCACGTTCAGCAGCGGCGGCACGGTCCGCACGGCGTGCGTTCCAATACTGGAGGCCAGGGCCGGCGAAAGAAGCGGAGGCGGAAGCGACCGCAACGAGGGAGATGATGGCGAGACGTAGGGTTTTCATGGTGGACCGGGTTTGTAGGGTTTTAGGTTTTTCGAGGACCAATGCCCCCGAACATAAGACCATACCCCGCTGACTCGTCCGAACCCTCACGGAATATCGATTTTTTTCATCCCAGTCGCTTTCCCCACGCTAAGCCCAAGTCAGAAAATGCTTAATTATCTGCCCGCGCGGGCTTGGAAGGCCCCCTATCGAGGTATTCAGGCTTGAACATCATCGCCGGCAGCGGATCGCCAATGCGCGCCTCAGTGACAGTCAGGCGGGTTTTGCGACGGGTCATTTCATCGCGGATTTCGACCGCCTTCATCGTGTAGCGCTCGCCCACGCGTTTTAACCCGACCAACCGAAATGTTTTCATCACGGCACCGTCCTTCCCGATGTGCTCGGCCAAGAGAATCGCGTGATAGGTCCGGTCGAGATGGAAGCGTATCGCGGTCAATTCCGGTCGCTGCGTCGCAACCGACGGAGGTGGCTTGACGAAGAAGGTGTCGGCCGTTCTTCCACCCACCATGCCTTGACCCTCGTAAACCCAGTCCTCCCAGAAAAGGAAGGGCATCTGGAGATCGAAAGCTGAAAGGTCCGAGTCCGCGAGCGGTGCAAACCACGTCGCGACGTCCATCACAGCAGGTTCACGCTGCGCGCGGCTCGACCACCGCCAAGCCATCGGGTTGGGTCCGCTTTGAACGAGAAGAGTCCCTTCGCCCAAACTCAGTCGCATAACCGGGCCTTCGCTGTTCTGGGATGCCCAGAGACGCCCTTCACTTAGAATTTCTTCCCCCCTGCGCGGCAGAACCTTCAGCTCAAATTCCAGATAAGTATCTTCGGCCATCAGGGCCTGGCGCATCTGGCCAAGGATGTCAGTTCCCTCGGCTTGATCCGGTGTTTTCATGTCGGACGGATGCGCGGGCCGGGGCCGCCTCGGCTGGGCGTGAAGCATCCCCGCCCCAAAAACCGCAACGAGCGCAAGGCCGAGGCAGGCACGTAACAGGTTCGTTCGGTATGGGGAGCACATCGGCCTACCACTTTTCTTCCCAGCCCAAGAATTTGTCGCCCGTTCGCTCCTCCTCCGCACGTTTCGCTTCGCGCTCTTGATGGACTTTCAAACACATCGGGCAACACAGCTCGACAGGTCGGCCCTCCACTAAAAGCCGCGTGAAGCCTCGGCCGTTCGCGGTGCTTTTTCCGCAGACGGCGCAGGTTTCAGGATCAACGGGGGTGGGTGAATCACTCATGGCTTAGCGGGCTCCTCGGTAACCGTCACCGTCGCGTCCGACTCGGCGAGTCCGCGACGACGCCACAGGTAGAAGATCGCGGGATAAACGAGCAGCTCCATGAGCGTGGAGGTGATGACGCCGCCGATCATGGGCGTGGCGATGCGTTTCATCACGTCCGCGCCGGCACCGTGGCTCCAGAGGATGGGTGCCAGACCCGCGATGATGACGGCGGCGGTCATAGCTTTGGGCCGCACGCGCTTCACCGCACCGTGATAGATCGCGTCGCGCAAGTCGCGAGTCGTGCGCAGGCGACCGGACTTTTTCGCGTCGTCGTGCGCGAGATCGAGGTAGAGCAACATGATCACGCCCGTCTCGGCATCGAGGCCGGCCAGCGCGATGATGCCGACCCATACGGCGACGCTCATGTTGTAGTCGAAGAGGTGCAGCGCCCAGAACGCGCCGACCAGCGAGAACGGCACCGCCAACAGCACAATGGTCGTTTTGATGAGCGACTTCGTGTTGAGATAGATGATGAAGATGATGATGAGCAGCGTGAGTGGGATGACGACCAGCAGCCGTTCCTTGGCGCGCTGCATGGACTCAAACTGACCGCTCCAAAAAACGCTGTAGCCCGACGGGATCTTGATTTCACCGCGCGTCACGGCTTCGGCGACGGCGCGTTGGGCCATGCTCACGTAGGTGCCGATGTCGGCGTCCTGCACGTCCACGTAAATCCAGGCGTTGGGCACGGCGCCCTCGCTCTTGACGCCCATCGGTGCGGCGACGACGCGCACGTCAGCCAGCTGGCTGAGCGGCACCTGCGCCATCTGCGCCGCAGCGGTTGCGCCCATGCCGCCACCGCCGGCACCCGCCGTGGTTTTCACGGGGATGGCGATTTCGCGCAACGCTTCGAGGCTTTCGCGATAATCGCGCTCGTAGCGGAGGATGACGCCGTAGCGTTCCAGCCCTTCCAGCGTCGTGGTGAGCGGCATGCCGCCGAGCGCCACCTGAAGGGTATCCTGCACTTCGGCAATGGTGAGTCCGTAGCGGGCGATGGCGTCGCGGTTGAGGTCAAACTCGATGTAGTTGCCGCCCATGACGCGTTCGGCGAACACGCTGCTGGTGCCGGGCACGCGTTTGACGATGGCCTCGATTTCCGAGGCGATGCGTTCGAGTTCTCTCAAATCCGAACCCGCGACCTTGATGCCGACCGGCGTCTTGATGCCGGTGGCGAGCATGTCGATACGGTTCTTGATCGGCATCGTCCAAGCGTTGGTAAGGCCGGGAAACTGGATGGCGGCATTCAGGTCGCGGACGAGTTCCTTGGTCGTGCGCGAGCGGTGTGCGATGACCACTCCCGCGTCGTCGCGAATATCCACCGCAGGCCATTCCTTCTCCGGTTTGAGCATGACGGTCGTCTCCACCATGTCCATCGGCGCGGGGTCGGTGGAGGTTTCGGCGCGGCCGATTTTTCCGAAGACGTGATGCACTTCGCCAAACGACTTGATGATCTTGTCGGTCTGCTGAAGGACTTCACGGGCTTTGGTCGGCGACAGACCGGGGAAGGTCGTCGGCATGTAGAGAAGATCGCCCTCGTAGAGTGGCGGCATGAACTCCGAGCCGAGATTCTGATAGGGAAACGCCGGGCTGGCCTTGGCCGCGATGTTCTTGAGCGAACCCTCGGGAAGACGGTTCACCACCCACGCATCCCACGGCAGGAAAACCCAGCCGACTAACACCGCCGCGCCGACGATCACCGTCCAGCGGAAGCGAATGACGAGATCGAGCAGTGGGTGATAGAGCCAGATGAGGAAACGGTTGATGGGGTTCTTTTCCTCGGCGGGGATTTTTCCCCGGATGAAGTAGCCCATGAGAATCGGGGCAAGGGTAATGGACAGCAGTGCAGCAGCGGCCATCGAATAGGTTTTGGTGAAGGCCAGGGGTTTGAAGAGACGGCCTTCCTGCGCCTGAAGCGAGAACACGGGCAGGAACGACACCGTGATGACGAGCAGCGAATAGAACAAGGTGGGGCCGACTTCGATGGACGCGTCACGGATGATGTCCCAGTGCGGTTTTTTGTCTCCATCGTGCTCCTTATGCTTGTGGACGTTTTCGATCATGATGATGACCGCGTCCACCATCGCGCCGACCGCGATGGCGATGCCGCCCAGCGACATGATGTTTGAGCTGAGGCCCTGGCTATACATCACCGTGAACGACATCAGCACGGCCACCGGCAGAATGATGATGGCGACGAGCGCGCTGCGGAAATGCAGGAGGAACGCGATACACACGAGCGCGACCACGATGCTCTCCTCGATGAGTTTTTCCTGAAGCGTTTTCACCGCTTGGTCGATGAGCGTGGTGCGATCATAAACCATCGTGTATTCCACACCGGGCGGCAGACCCTTCATCGCTTGGTCGAGCCGGGCTTTGACCGCCTCAATGACTTTGCGGGTATCCACGCCGTAGCGCACGACGACCACGCCGCCGACGGTTTCGCCCTCGCCGTTTAGTTCGGCGATGCCGCGCCGCATATCCGGGCCGACCTGCACCTGGGCGATTTCACCGAGCATGATGGGCGTGCCGCCTGCGCCGAGGCCGACGGCGATTTTCTTCAAGTCTTCGACGCCCTTGGCATAGCCTTTGATGCGCAGGATAAATTCCTTTTCCGCCAGTTCCAGGGAGCGACCGCCGACCTCCGAATTGCTCTTCTGCACGGCCATCGCGACTTCGCTGAGCGAGAGGTTGTAGGCGCGCAGGCGGTTCGGATCGACCGTGATCTGATACTGTTTCACGAAGCCGCCGACCGACGCGACTTCGGCCACGCCTTCGACGCTGGAAAGCTGGTAACGCAGATACCAATCCTGCATCGAGCGCAGCTCCGACAAGTCATGGGTTTTCGAGTTGAGCGCATACATGAAGGCCCAACCCACACCGGTGGCGTCCGGGCCGAGACGCGGAGTGACCCCGGCGGGCATCGCGGCCTGCAAGCCGCTCAAGTATTCCAGCACGCGGCTGCGCGCCCAATAAGGGTCGGTGCCGTCCTCAAAGATGACGTAAACGAACGAGTAGCCGTAGAACGAATAGCCGCGCACCACCTTCGCGCTGGGCACGGACAGCATCTTTGTGGTCAGCGGATACGTGATCTGGTCCTGAACGATCTGCGGAGCCTGCCCCGCCCATTCGGTGTAAACGATGACCTGCGTGTCCGAGAGGTCGGGAATCGCGTCGAGCGGGATTTTTTTGAGCGAGTAAACGCCGGCCGCGATCAACGCGACGGTGGCCGCGAGGACGAGGAACCTGTTTTTGAGCGAAAACTCGATGATAGCCTTGAGCATGGGAGGCGGGTCGGAAGACCGGAGAATTAGAGAAGAAGGAAGGACGTTGGCGTGGCCGTGAGTTGCCTCACATTTTGCAAGGTTCACCGGCGGCCATCGCCGCCTTGGACATGCCGCAGCTTCCGCACGCATCTGCGGCGGCGACTTGGGCCGCAGGCGCGCGGAGAGCGTTGAACGCCGCCAACGTGGCTTCATCAATCTGCGGATGACCGGGAGGCAGGGCGTAGGCGGTGGGCGGAGTGGCGGCGGAGGGGCTGGTGATTTCCTCGCCGCACGTCGGCATCTCCGAGCCGTAGAATGGATTCTTCTTTTTCGCATCGAGCTGAATCCAACGGGCCTTGCCGCCCTGCGGAGCCATCGAGCATTCGAAGACGTGCAGCCCTTCGGCAGAGGCGCCCCCCTGCTCGATCACCAGATCGGCCACTGCGGTGCTCAGTCCGGCGAACGCAATGCGGGCGGAGGCGAGATCGGTCGGCTCGGGCAAGCCGGCCAGGAATTTTCCGAGCGGGCCGTGGGCCGCGTGCGAATTTGACTCCGAGTAGGCTTTGAGCGCCGCGGAGATTGCGGGCAGGCTGTGCTGGTAAACCGCGAGGTTGTCGTCTCCGAGTGCGGAGGAGGCTTGGGTCAACGCAAGGGCGAGTGTTTTGACCGGAGCAGGCGCGGTGGACACGGGAACAGCCGGGGCGGGCTGGCTGGACGCTCTCGCCTGGTGGCCGGAGTGGTCGGCGGCGGGCGCGGCCTTCGTGCCCTCCGCGTTGCGGAGCATCTTCTGGATGGCTTCGCGGAGCTGACTTTCGGAATCGAGGAGGAACTGGCCGGAGGTGACAACGCGTTCGCCAGCGACGACGCCGGAGCGGACCTCGTAGCGATTATCGGCGGTGCGAGCGCCGAGTTCCACTGTGCGTGGCTCGAAACTGCCGTCGCCCAGCGCGACAAAGACGGTGTTGCGCTCGCCGCTGCGCAGGACGGCGAGATCCGGCACGAGCACGGCGTCGGGTGAGAGTTCGGCCTCCAGGCGCACATCGGCGAACATGCCGGGGCGGATTTTTCCGTCGGGATTTGGCACCACGAGGCGGGCTTGCACGGTGCGCGTGGAGGCCTGCACCTGGGGCAGGATCAAATCGACCTTGCCGGTCACGCGTGTTTCACCGCCGGGACCGAGACGCACTTCGGCGGACTGGCCGGGTTGGACGAAGGCGAGGTCGTTCTCGTAAATCTGCGCCTGCACCCAGACGGTGGAGAGATCGGCTAGCCGGTAGATGCGTTCGCCGGGCTTCATCATCTGGCCCTGCACACCCATTTTCTCGATCACCACGCCATCGGCGGGGGCAAGGTAAACATAGGTGCGGCTCGGCTCGGTCTTGGTCGCGAGGTCGTCGATGAACTTCTCGCTCAGATCGAAGAGCGTGAGACGAGCGCGTGCGGCGGCGGTGAGCGGGCCGGGTTTGGTTTCGGCCGACCGGGCGACGATGTAGTTGAGCTGTGCGTTGTAGAGGTCCGGCGAGTAAATCTCGAACAAGGGATCGCCGGCTTTCACCACGGTCCACGTGGTGTTGACGAAGAGCTTTTCGATCCAGCCTTCGTATTTGGTCGTGATGTCCACCAGGCCGGACTCGTTGAACTCCACCGTGCCCAACGCACGGATCGCACGACGCACCGGGCCGCGCGCAATTTCGGCGGTCTTTATGTTCATCTGCTGAATCGTGTGGGCGGCGATGGTGATGGCCTGGCTGCCGCTGGTATCCTCGCCCTCGTAAACGGGCACCATGTCCATGCCCATGTTGTCCTTTTTGAAGACGGGACTGATTTCGCCCGGCGTCATGGTGGACTTGTAGTATTTCACTTTGCGCTCGCCGGGAGCGGCGGCGGTTTTTCCAGCCGCAGGCGCGTTGGCCCGCACCGGCTGGAGCGCCATGCCACAGATGGGGCAATCGCCCGGTGCTTTTTTGATGATCTGCGGGTGCATGCCGCAGGTATAAAGTTGCTCGGCGGCATGAGCCGATGGCGCGACCAGCAGCCAGAGCGCAATGGCGACGAGCACGGTGGTGAGCCAGGTAGGGAAAACGGCGGTGAGAGATGCGGACGATTTCATGAGAGAAGGAGGGACGACTGGAGCGACTGGGTTAGCGTGGCTGCGGGACGGCGAGCAGAGGAGCACCGGCCGGGGCCTGCCCGACGACGAGCAACGAAAGATCGGCGAGGACGCGTTCGCGTTCGCGAAGGGCGGACGCCTTTTCCAAGCGCATGTTAAGCGCCATCAACTCCATCGTCGGCACGGTGGACAGGTTGGTCATGCCGGCCTGATAGCCGGCGCGGGCCGAGCGTAGCGATTGTTCGATGCCCGGCAGCGCGGTGCGGTCGATGAAGTCGATCATGCGTTCGGCTTCGCGGAACATGTAGGTCATCTGGGCCAGTTCGGCGGCGAGGGCGATTTCTTCGGCGTCGAGCCGGGCGGTGGCGGCTTCGCGGCGCTGCTCCGCTCCGGCGATGGTGGCGGCTATCTTGTCGCGCCAGATCGGCAGGGTCATCTCGGCTTGCGGACGGAACATGCGCGGATCGGCCTTGAGATCGACCATTCCACCGATGCCGAAGTCGGGGATGCGGGTCTTGCGCGCGACGTCCACTTCCGCGACCGCCATGCCGACCATGACACGCATCGAGCCGAGACCGGGGTTGGCGACGAGCACTTGCGCCCACAGGGCGTCGTCATCCGCCGGGGCCGGTGAGGGAGAAAAAAGGGTCGGCCAGACGGGCGCGGGATCTTCGCGACGTAAACCGAGCGCCGCTTTCAAGCGGGCGCGCACCGCGACGCGCTGGTCGGTGAGGTTGGCGACTTCTATGCGGATGCGCTCGGTTTCGGTGCGGGCGTTCACCTGATCTTCAAGGGTTCCCATGCCCTTGCCGGTGGAGTAATCGGCGCGAGCAAAGGCGAGCGAACGATCCAATGCGGCAAGCGAGTCACCGCGAATCGCGAGCGCGTCGTCGAGGTAGGCGAGATCGGCCCACGTCTTTTTCAAATCAGCCGCGACCGCCAGCACGGTGGCGCGGTAGGATTGGTAAGCGACCTCCGAACGGGCGGCGGCCTCGCGGCCCATCGCGGCGCGTTTACCAGGACCCATGATGTCGAACATGAGCCCCGGCATGAGCGTCATGACCATGTCCGCGATGTCGGCCTCAAACGTGAGTTTGGGATCGGGCAAGGAGCGGGCCGGGGTGATCGCCTCGACGGCGGCGCGCCAATCCGCATGGGCGGCGGCGACGCGAGGATGCCGCAGAAGCGCGAAGCGCAGATAATCCTCCATCGTGCTGTCCGCCTGCAAGAGCGGCGTCGGTAGCTCGGCGCGGATTCGCGCCAGTTCCGCCACCCGGTCGCGGGCCTCGTTCTCCTCGCGGATGGGCCGGGTGGTGCAGCCGGCAAGCAGGCCGGAGACGGCGATGAGGACGAAAATTTGTCGAAACGAGGACGGCTTCATTTTATATATTATTCGGAACGGCTTGGGCACCGCTGTATCGGTTTCGTCTGGAAACGGGCAGCTGCGGAACAGGGCCTTTAAAACTCCCGTGCGAAGGGACGGCACTTTATCGTTCGGCCAACCGGGAATCGTTGGCTAGTGGTGGTGGCCGCCCGAATGTTCCGGAGTGCTAAAGCCGCCCCGGTTACCCTCCGGGAGCGATTCGCAGCCCACCAGAAAAAATGCGGAGAAAAGTGATAGAACGGCGATGACGAGGAGTTTTTTCATGGGATAATAAAACCGCGACGGAATGCCGCGACACCTGTCATACACCGATACATGCTTGGTCCCCTCGGCATTTTTGAGAAACCTGCCGCATGTGGCGACCAAGGGTAGGCCCGATGAATAGGCTAACGGACGAGAAAAGTGGCGACGCCGACGCCTACAGCACGCGCGTCGCCACCGGAATTGACCGGCAACCGAGACTTAGTTGGGCAGCTTGGTCACGAACATGCACTCCTCGCCCTTGTCGTTGACGATGCGGGTTTCGGTGTGTTTCCCGCCTTTGCCACGCGGGCCGTGGGCGACGACCTTGAAGGTCTTTTCGCAGGAGCCGCAGGCGACTTCGGCACCTTCGGTGCAGAGTTTCATCGCCTCTTCCTTGGTGGTGACATCAAGGACGGTGACGGTGTCGCAGACCTTGCAGACGAGGGCGAGTTTATCACCCGCTTTTACGTCCTCGAACGCCGCCGAGCTACGCAGGGCGGGAGCGGCGCGCCGGGCGGGCGGCAGGGCAAAGGCGGCGACGGCGGTCGCGAGGAGGAGACCGGTGGTGAGGATGACTTTGGCGGATTTCATGGTGTGTCTTGGGTTCAGGGGTTCGTCGTTTCGTGAATTTCGTCGCCGCAGGAGTGCGGCG
Organism: Opitutaceae bacterium; assembly: GCA_041671745.1. Taxonomy (GTDB): domain Bacteria; phylum Verrucomicrobiota; class Verrucomicrobiia; order Opitutales; family Opitutaceae; genus Rariglobus. The sequence goes on from JBAZBC010000006.1 coordinate 133,008, forward strand.
GCAGAAAGTTTTCTTTCCAGGCGGGGTCAGTGTTTGTGCTCGTGACCGTCTTCCTTGGCGGGAGCAGCGCCGGCGCAGCAGAAGGCGGCATCGTCGCCGCACTTGGAGCAGTTATGCTGCATGGTGTCGGTCGTCTTGCCCTTCACGACGGTGATTTCGCCACCGCAGTTCTCGCAGGTGTGCTTGGTTCCGACTTCGGTCCAACGGGGGGTGCCTTTTTGGTTGGGCCAGTCGGATTTGAATTCCGTCAACTTGACGGTTTTGCACGTGCCGCAGACGAGGGCCATCGTATCACCCGGCTTCACGGCCTGGGCTTCTTTTGTGGTTTGGACGCGACGGGCGTTCCAATATTGGATGCCGGGGCCGGCGAAGGCGGAGGAAGCGGCGAGAGCCGCGATAGCGAACAGGGAGGCGATGCGGAGGGTTTTCATGACGAGTGAACGAATGAGTTCGGGAGCACTCGGTCTGAAGTGATCGTCACTTTGACTGTGCTCTGCCCACCTTACCCCGCAGAAATGAAAAACCCTCGCGGCGACCGATCATGCTCCTTTTGGATCGAATCGCCCGCTGGCGGAAACACTCGCGCCGTTCACCGGCGCGGTGGAGTGGTTGGAGTCCCCATGCAGGACTTCAGGGCGTCTTCTTTTCGGCCATGACCATGCTACAACTGACGGAACCTTCGCCACATTTGGCGCAGTCGAGCTGCATGGAGTCCTCGGTCTTGCCTTTGACCACGGTGATCTCGCCTTGGCACTCGTCGCAGGTGTGCTTGGAGCCGACTTTGAACCAAACATCGTGCCCTTTGCCGGGGGCGCCGACGTGTTTGGAGGTGTGGACCATGGCGGTTTTGCAGCCCTTACACTGCATCATCGCCATGTCGTCGGGTCCCATTTTATGCGCCTCGGAGAAGGTGGTGATGGGCTTGGTGCGATTCTGCCAGTATTGGATGCCGGGGCCGGCGTAGGAGGTTGAGGCAAGCAGGCCGAGAACAGCGGTCGCGATGAGCAAGCGCACGGGGTTGGTTTTCATTTTCATGATTTCTTGTTACTGACGATAGCAGACCCGGCGTGGGGTTTGGCGTCGGCGAGAGCCGAAGACAGTGGCTCCGTGAAAACCGGTTTTTGCCGCGCCATTGTGCGCCTCATGCGGAGGAAATCATATGGGGTGCTTACCGCCCTGCTTCACCGGGCAAGGCATGCGACCTGCGCCCCTTGTGGGAGCGCGCACGATCAGAGACCAACTACGTGACCGCAGATCGGCCACGGGATCTTCGGCAGCGCGACCAATGCGGTCTGCGATCTACTTTTTAGGTTCGGCGGGCGTGAGCTTGGCGAGATACTTGGCCGGGTCTTTGAGGAACTTCTTCTCGCAGGGTTTGCAGCAGATTTTGATCTCCTGACCTTCATACACGAAGGTGCGCGGGTCGCCCATCGAGCCGAGGTCGTTGTCGGTGACGATGCAGAGCTTGAGCGGATAGGGTTTCACCGCGCCCTTGGCGTCTTCTTTGGCCGACGCGACCAGCGGGGAAAAGAGGGCGACGAGGCCGAGGGCGAGGAGCGCGAGACGATTGGTTTGGATCTTGGTTTTCATGTTTTTAAGAGGAGGTGGATGGTTACAGAAAAAGAGCTTTAAAAACGCAGGCCGACGCCGGCGCCGAGGCCGTAGTCGGAGTCGTAGAGCGACACGAGGGAGAGGCGTTTGGTGAGCGTGTAGGACAGGCCGACTTGGTATTCGAAATCCTGCTCGGTATCGTAGGAGGCCTGCGCGATTAGGCTGAGGCGATCCGTCAGCGCCACCTCGCGGCCGAGGGCGAAGCGGACATCGCCGTTGCTCTGCACCGTGGTGGTGAACGCGGCCAGGTAGGGCAGCAGGTAAGTGGCCCCGGCGATCACGCTATCTTCGCCGCCGTCGTTGTTGGTGAGGCGGTAGCCGGCAAAGGCAGTCCAGCGGGTGTTGAAATAGTGCGAGTAGGTCGCGTCGATTTCGTATTCGCGGCGCTCGACGCGCTCCCAGCCGGCATCCCAGGCGAGGTTAAGATTGTGCCGTCCAGCCTGCACGGTGGCGAGGCCTTCGCTCAGGTTGCTCTGCACGATGGCGTCGGCCCAGAAATAGGGATGCGGCATGGCATGCTCGCCGAGGTTGGCGTGGTAGTTGGGCGCGACGGTCTTGGCCCCGCCCGGCGTAGCAGAATGCGACTCAGCGGAAGCGGGCGACATGCCGGGCATGTTGCCCATGCCGGCCTCGGCGGGCGCGGCGGGTGCGGGCGCGGAGTTCGACGGTGTGGCGGCGGCGCTCTCGGCCGGAAGCATGTCACCGGCCGTGTAGCTGAAGATGCGGCCCATGCCGGCTTTGTGGTGATAAAGAAGATGGCAGTGGAACAGCCAGTCACGGTCTTCGTTGGCGTAGAATTCGATCACGCGGCGGCTCATCGGCGGCACGTCCACGGTGTGTTTGAGCGGCGCAAACTCGGCGGGCACGCCGTTGGGCATGAGCAGGCGGAAGAAATGCCCGTGCAGGTGCATCGGGTGGTGCATCATGGTGTCGTTGGCGAGGACGACGCGGAGCTTCTCACCGCGCTTCACCGGGATGACATCGGCCTCGTCGAGCGTCTTGCCGTTGATCGACCAGAGGTAGCGCCACATGTCGCCGGTGAGGCGCAACGTGATTTCGCGGGCCGGCGCATCGGCGGGCAGGGTCGTGGGGGCGACGGCGCGGAGGCGGTGGTAGGGCGGAAGCGGGCGGGGCAACTCTTCCGCGAGCGCTTCCTCGTCGGTCGCGTTACCATCGGCCTCCATCAGGCCGAGGATGGCGTCCATCGCGTCGTCCATGCTGTAGGGATTGAGCGGGCCGGGCGCGGGGGCCGGGCGCACCTCGGCGGCATTGGCATCGCCGAGGAGGAGAGAGGCGTGGCCGGAGTTATCCTGTGCCGTGGCGCGCACCTCCCACGCGAGCCCGGCGGGCGCATCGGCGGGGATGGTGACGAGCACGTCGTAAGTTTCGGCCATGCCGATGAGCAGGTTTTTTTGGCGAATGGGCGTCACTTCCATGCCGTCGGCGGCGATGATGGTAAGCGGGCCGGTGGCGGCGCTGAGGTAAAAGTAACTGGCGGCGGCGGCGTTGATGACCCGCAGGCGCACGGTCTCACCGGGGCGGGCGGCGGACGACTGGCGCGGTTGCCCGTTCACGAGGAAGGCGTCGTAGGCCACATCCGAAACGTCCATCGCGGGCAGGCGGGCTTTTTCCCGGTCAAGATACTCGCGTAAATGACCGGAGCGCCATGCGCCCCAGAGCGATTGCGCGGTGCCTTTGCGCAACGAATACCACTCGCTGCCGCGCAACAGCGTGCGCATGACCTCGGTCGGATTTTCGTTCGTCCAATCGGACAGCACGAGCACTTCCTCGCGGTCGATTTTCGGGATGTCGGTGCGCGCCGGCGTGCCCTCGCGGGGCTCGATCACGATACTGCCGTAAATGCCGCGCTGTTCCTGCAAGCCGGTGTGGCTGTGATACCAATAGGTGCCGGTGTGCTTGAGCAGGAACTCGAAGGTGCGCGATTCGCCGGCCTTGATCGGCGGAGTGGTGATGTAGGGCACGCCGTCTTCCAGATTCGGAACGAGCAGGCCGTGCCAGTGGACGGAGGTTTCTTCTTTCGCGAGGCGGTTGTTGACGTGGATACGGGCGACCTCGCCTTCGCGAAAGCGCAAGGTAGGGCCGGGCACGGAGCCGTTGAGCGTGAGCGCGCGCACGGGCTTGCCGGCGGGCGACAATGTCGTCTCAGCGATATCGAGGGAGTATTCGACGATGCGCGCGTCGGGATAAAGTTGTGACGCCTTGGGCTCAAGTTCGCGCAAGGCGAAGGTGTCGCCCCCCTTGCCGCCGCACGCGGTGCAAGCCAGGGCGAGGGAGGGAACGAAGAGCCCCAGAGTGGCGATCAAAACGGCGCGGTAAGCAGACATGGGGAAAGATGAACGGTTATTCGGAAGTATCAAAGTAGTCTTCGCCCCACACCATCAGAGCACCGAGGTGGGCGGCGGCGGAAAGCACGAGGGCGGTGAACCAGACAGCGGAGCGGCGCAACCAGCGGCCGCCCGGAGTCGAGGCGTTGGCATGACGGTGCGCGATCCATGCCGCGCCACCCGCGAGCACCGTGGCCGTGATGCCGAGCCAGCGATGCCAGTTGAGCGCCCAGCGCAGCGAGGGGCGCGGGTAAGATTCCAAGGCAAACACCCAACCCGTCACGCTGGAGGCCACGGCACCGAGCGCGCCGACCAAGAGCAGGAACGGCACGAGTTGCGCGAAGGCCGGGCGATCCCATTTCAGGCGCACCGCCTCCACGGCGGCGGCGAGCAAGATCAACGCGATGGGGAAGTGCAGCACCAGCGGGTGCATGCGGCCAAATAGTTGGGCGAAGTTCATGGGAGGCGGACGACAGCGTGAGGTGAGATTAAAAACGGCCCGAGACAGGCTCGGGCCGATGCAGGTGATGCAGCGCGGCGTGCGTTAAACGCAGGCAACGAAGCCGGTTTAGTGAGAGTGGCCGGCGTGACCGTCGGAAGCGGCGGGAGCTGCTCCCTTGGCTTTCGCGGCGGCGGCATCGTCGATAATCTTGAGATATTTGGCGGGGTCTTTCTTGAAATCCTTCACGCAGCCCTTGCAACACAGGCGCACGAGGCGGTCGGGTTTACCCGCTTCCTTATGCACATACTCGATGATCGGCCCCATGTCGCCTGCTTCGAGCTTGTCGCCGGAAATGACGCAGGTGGTGAGCGGGTAGGCCGCCACGGCGGCGGCGGAATCGGCGGCGACGACCGTCGGTGTTTCAGCGGCAAAAGCAGACGAACCGGTGGCGAAAGAAGCCGCCAGCATGAGAGCAAGACCGGCAAGGCCGGTGCGGAGGGAGAAGCGAGTTTTCATGATTTTGTAGATGGAGGACGATGTTGTCCTGCGTGTAATACCCCGCAGACCTTGCGAAACCCTCGGCGTTTTTTGTTTTTTCGCACACGGACGAAACAAAAGTCAGGGCGGGCGTTAACCCCATAGAATCGTCGTTCACTTAAATGCTATTGTTGAATAAGATGCCGCGCCGGATGCGGGAATACCGCGATTGCGGTGTAAGATCAGGTAAACGCCTCCGTCTCTATTGTATGAACCCACATTCTCACTCTCCCAAAGGAAACGATAACCACGACTCGCACGCCCAGAGCCCCGAGCGTAAGTGCGACCACGCCGCTCACAAACCGTCGAAATCCGCTGGTCACGACTGCTGCCACGGCAAAGACCACGCCAAGGGCCACGACCATCACCACGACGCCGACGTGAAGCCCTCGGCCTCCGCCAAATATTTTTGCCCGATGTGTGCCGGCGTCGAATCCGACCAACCCGGCGACTGCCCCAAGTGCGGCATGGCGCTGGAGCGAAACCCCGCCTTCGTTGGTGGAGGAAAAACGATCTACACCTGCCCGATGCACCCGGAGGTGCGCCAGGATCATCCCGGCGATTGTCCGAAATGCGGAATGCCGCTTGAGCCCATCCAAACCGGCGGCGACGAAGCCGAAGACGATGACGCCGAACTCCGCAAACTCTCGCGCAAGCTCTGGATCGGCGGCGCACTCGCGCTTCCCGTGCTCATCTCCGCGATGGCCGGCATGGCGGGCTTCTCGCTCGAAGGTGACGCGGCCACGTGGCGGCGCTGGGGCGAGTTCATCCTCTCCACACCGGTGATTTTCTGGGCCGGAGATTTCATCTGGCGGCGCGCGTGGAACTCCCTTCGTCATCGCAGCGCCAACATGTATACGCTCCTCGGGCTCGGCATCGGGGCGGCCTACGTGTTCAGCGTCGTGGCGCTGCTCGCGCCCAATCTCTTTCCGCACGAGATGCGGCACGGCGGCGAGACGGGCCTCTATTTCGAGGCCGCCGCCATCATCACCGTCCTCGCGATCTTCGGCGAATACCTGCAAGAGCGCGCCCGCCGCCGCACCGGCCAGGCCGTGAAAGCCTTGCTCGGACTCGCACCCAAAACCGCCCGCCGCGTCGTCGATGGAAAAGACGAGGACGTGCCATTGGATCGCATCCAAGTCGGCGACTTGCTGCGCGTGCGACCGGGTGAAAAGGTGCCGCTCGACGGCGTGCTCATCGAGGGGCGCAGCAACGTCGATGAATCCATGCTCACTGGGGAACCGCTACCGGTGGAGAAGGCCACCGGCGACCGCGTGATCGGCGCCACGTTCAACCAGACCGGCGGCTTCGTCATGCGCGCCGAAAAAGTCGGTTCTGACACCTTGCTTGCCCAGATCGTGCAACTGGTCGCGCAGGCCCAGCGCAGCCGTGCGCCCATCCAAGCCCTCGCCGACCGCGTATCGTCCTATTTCGTGCCGGGCGTCATCGCCATCGCGGTGCTTACCTTTGCGGCGTGGATGTTCTGGGGGCCGGAACCCCGGCTCGCTTACGCCATCGCGAACGCCGTGGCCGTGCTCATCATCGCCTGCCCGTGCGCACTCGGCCTCGCCACGCCGATGTCGATCATGGTCGGCGTGGGCCGTGGGGCCCAGCAGGGCGTGCTCATCCGCGATGCCGCCGCGCTGCAACGCGCCGAAAAAGTCACCCACCTCGTCACCGACAAAACCGGGACGCTCACACAGGGACGCCCCGAACTTTCCGGACTGCACGCCGACGCGGCCGTAGGCGAAGAACGTCTGCTGGCGTGGACTGCGGCCCTGGAATCCGGCAGCGAACATCCGCTCGCCCACGCCGTCGTGAAGGCATCCGAGGCACGCAAGCTCACCCTCCCGCGCGTCGAGGAGTTTGCCTCCGTAACCGGTGCGGGTGTGACCGGCCGCATCGACGGCCAGTTCGTGCGCGTGGGCAAGCGCGCTTGGCTTCAAAAAGAAGGCGTCGAGATCCCCGCCGACTTCGATGCGCAAGCCGAACGCCTGCTCTCCGAAGGCGGCACGGTCATCTGGGTCGCCTTCGATCAAAAGGCGGCGGGACTGCTCGCCCTCACCGATTCGATCAAGGCCACCACCCCCGAGGCGATCCGCCAACTCCACGCCCTGGGCCTTAAAGTCGTCATGCTCACCGGCGATCATCCGACCACCGCCAACGCCGTGGGCAAAAAACTCGGCATCGACGACGTGCGCGCCCAACTCGCGCCCGAGGACAAGCACCGTATCATCGAGGAACTCCGCCGCTCCGGTGCCGTGGTCGCGATGGCCGGCGACGGCATCAACGACGCCCCCGCTCTCGCCGCCGCCGATGTCGGCATCGCGATGGGCACAGGCACCGATGTCGCCATCGAAAGCGCCGGCATCACCCTCGTGAAAGGCGATCTGCGCGGCATCGTGAGCGCGCTTGTCCTCAGCCGCGCCGTGATGAAAAACATCCGGCAAAATCTCTTCTTCGCCTTTATCTACAACGCGGCCGGCGTGCCGCTGGCGGCGGGCATCCTCTACCCGTTCACCGGGTGGTTGATGAACCCGATGTTCGCCGGTGCGGCGATGGCGCTCAGCAGCGTCTCGGTCATCACCAACGCCCTTCGCCTGCGCCGGACAAAGCTTTGACCGACATCCTCAGCTCCGGGTGTCGGCACAATCACAGTCCAAACACGCGCCCTTCGCGCAGTCGCCGCAAAAATCCTCCAACCGTCGGCGTAGTGTCGCCCGTGCGCGATGCAGCGCCACGCTGGCGGCTCCTCCCGACATCCCGAGCGACTGCGCAACCTCCGCCACCGCCTCATCGTTCAATTCGACGCGACGCAACAGCTCGGCATCGCGCGGTTTTAGTTCCGGTAGGAGTCGCTCGAAACAGGCGCAGGCCGATCTTTCGATCTCTTCGTCGCGGGAACCGACCTCCGTCATCCAGGCTTCGCCACGGCGCACGTTCGCCGAGCGACTGCGCACATGGTCGATCATCGCATTGCGCAGCAGGCGATAAAACCACGCGTTCAGTTTCTCCGCATCATCCACCTCGCTGGTCGCACGCATCGCCTTCAGCAGACCGTTTTGAAGCACATCGTCGGCATCGGCCTCGTTGCCCAGACGCGAAACGAGAAACGCGCGAAAGCGAGAACGCTGAGCCAAGAGGGAGTCGATGGAGCGGACGGGGTCCATAGGGTTTACGGGTTTTCCGGATCAATCAGAGAGCTGTTATGAGATTACGGCTCAGCCCCCGGCTGGCAATCCGAGCGCAGTATCAGCTGAATTTCTTCGATACGTTTTATTCACAGGTATCCAATGAGATAGTGTCGGCCCGCCGAAGTAATAACAAACCATGAGGGGTTTGGCCGACCTGCGGTGTATTACTAGGAGAAACCACCATGAAAACCCATCCCCAAGATGAAGCTCTCCACCAGCTGCTTCAGCACTGGACTGTGGAGCCCCGGCCCGATCCCGGATTCCGGGCGGCCGTCTGGGCTCGGATCGACTCCGCGCGTCGCATGGCTGCGACGTGGAGCGGCTGGCTGAGATTAAACGTCGCCCGTGTGTCCTATTGCGCAGCGGCCAGCATCGTCTTCGCCGGCACCGGAGGCGGCCTGCTCGCCGCCTCGCAGGCCAACCGCGAACGCGAACAGCTCATCCAACGCTACGTCGTCAGCATTGACCCGCACCAGCAGGTCAACGCGCCCCGCTAGCCATGAACTACCGCTGGATCACCGCCCTCGCAGTCGTTGCCCTCGGCGTGCTCGCCGGGGGAGCCTCCTACCTCTGCTTCCACCACACCATGTCGATGTCGTCCGGACAGAACCACGACTCGCTCATGTGGGTGCGCCACGAATTCAAACTCTCCGGAGAGAAACTCGCCAAAGTGGAGGCTCTTCACGAAGCCTATGAATCGGTTTGCGCCGAGCACTGCATCGCCATTGCCGACGCCCGCAAAGAACTGAAGCGTTTGCAGAACGCCGACGCCTCGCCGGCCGAGATCAAGTCCGCCGCCGACAAAGCCAAGGCCATTGATGCCCGCTGCATCGCCAGCACCGAAGCCCACATCAAGGAAGTGGCGGCGCTCATCGGCGGCGAAGAAGGCCGCCGGTATCTGTCCATCGTGCTTCCTCGCGTGGTGCTGTTCGACCATGCCGGCCCCGCCTCGCTCGACCTGCACCCAACCCCCACGCATGACACCCCAGCCGGAAAATGACCCCGGCGAGGTTACCGACGAGGCACTCATGGAGGCGCTGCAAAACGGCGACGACCATGCGCTGGCCACGTTGATGCACCGTTGGGAGTTGGGCGTGAAAGCCTTTCTCCTTCGTCTCGGCGTGCCCGCTTCCGACGTGGAGGACGTGGCGCAGGAGGCCTTCGTCCGCCTCTACCAAAAGCGCGACCGTTACCGTGCCGGGGCCGCCTTCAAGCCGTGGTTGCTCACCGTGGCGGGCAACCTTGGCCGCAACCGCCTGCGCTGGCGCTTTCGCCGTCGCGAAGACAGCATCGAAGCGATGGACGAGGCTCAACCGGGAGGCTTTGATCCCGTCGATACCTCCGCCCGTCCCGCTTCCGATCTGGCTGAAAAAGCCAACCTCGCCCGCGACGTGCGAAACGCGGTAAACGCGCTCCCCGACAATCTGCGTCAAGCCGTCCTCTGCGTGGAGTTGGAAAATCTCAGCTACATCGAAGCAGGCCAGGTCATGGGATGCTCCGCCAAAGCAGTGGAAACACGACTTTACCGTGCGCGCGAACTGCTCCGCTCCACGTGCAAGGCCCTGCTCGGGCAGAATTGAACGGGGCCAGAGCCGACTGCCGACACCCGCAAGCCACTGCATCAACCTCGTCGCGGCCTCCTCGTTTGATGCAGCCGCTTGCCCTTGGCGGATACAATGCGACACACGCGCGAAGACACGGGCGCGTTCGTCTCCTCGCTTCTCCGTCCGCCTGCGCGGACCTCCTTCGTCGGCACCGCTCCGGCTACCGGCTCGCTCGGCTCCTCTCGTCCCGAGACTTCGCGCGGGCCGATAAGATTATCTCATTTTGAGAAGCCCACGGGAACGCCGTTCGGGACAAGGGGCAGCCCTCTTTTTCCCAGCCTACCACGCCCGGCAAGGTAGTGCGCTGCGCGCCTCCACCACGGCCGGCCGCGCATCGGCGCGGACGGCCTTTGCCTAGGCGTGCTGACGGGCCGGGAGATCGGGCAGGCGGAGAACCCCGGCACGGTGCCGGAATCCGACCACGCGCGACCTCGCGAACCACCATGAACACCAAAGTTCAACGCGACACCGCCATCAAAAAGCTCAGTGAGACCACTACTCCGGGAGCGACGATCTACGTCCTCTTGCGACGCAAGAACAAGCTCGGCACCTGCCGCTGGCTGGAGTTCTACCACATCCACGACGGCCAACTAAAATGCATCACTTGGGGCGTGGCCCTCGCCATCCAAGGCGAGTATTGCCGCGAGCACGACGCGGTCAAAATCACCGGCGCAGGCTTGGATGTCGGATACGCCAGCGTTCGCGACTTGAGCGATGCGCTCTTCGGCACCAGCCGACCATTAACGCACAAGTGGCTTTGATGACGACCCCGCATAAACCGCCTCGTTACCTGCCGACGGGGCGTTTCATTTCGGCGATGTCACGGCCTCGGCCTTCACAGAAGGCTTCACGCGTCAGTAACCGTCGAAGGACACTGCTGCCCGGTTGCCGGCACCCGGAAAAATCTCGAATGGCAGACGCGAAGTCCGTTTATTCCCCTTCATGACGAACCTTACCAAGCGCGAAATTGTCCTGGAGATTTACGAGAAATCCGGTTTTCCCCAGAAGGAAATCGTCGATACCGTTCAGATGACCTTGGACATCGTCATGAAGGCGCTTTCGGAAGGCCGTAACGTCGAGCTACGCAATTTCGGCGTGCTGGAAGTGCAACGCCGCAAGGCCCGCGTCGGTCGCAATCCGAACAAGCCCGAGGCTGATGTTCTCATTCCGGCGCGCGCCGTCGTGAAATTCAAGTCCGGCAAGATTCTCAAGCAACAGCTCAAGAAGATGGATTTGGCGAAGCTCTGACGGCGCCGCAGATAAAAGCCCAGCTCGCAGGCGTTCAAGAGATCGCCGCATTCTGAACACAAAACGGGCAGGTCGTAATGGGATTATGATAATCCCGCCCATAGTCTTTCTGGTCAGGAATCGCGGCCGGATGGGTATGCCCCAGAATATGTTCCGGGCGCAGGGAGCGCCGAAGGCTAAATCCAAACTCGATTGCCCACTCTTCTGTTTCGGGCGTGTCACTCAGACTTTTCAGATATTGAGTGACGAGCAGCTTGGTGAGAGCGCGTTTGTCTTCGCGGTCTATCTGAGCGAGCGGCACCGCGCATTCAAACAATGTAGGGATTCCGCGCCGTCGTTGCCGACTTTGCGATTCATCGAAGAGCCTGGCGTCATCGTGCCACAGGCAGTTCATGCATTCCGGACCATAAATCAGATAGTGCCCGGCTGACATATCCGTCAGTTCATCAGGGTTGGTCGCGAACCAGACGTGCCCCTTACGAATGCTCAAATCGGCCTCCGTCACACGCCGACTGATTTCCCCGCGAGGTATCGTCCCCTCGAATAACTCGAATGCCTCATTGGCGAGCCATTGTCGCGTGAGAGGCACGAGACCGTGTTGGTGATATGATGCGAGCGAGGTGGGCTTGCAGGCGTGATAAGCGCGAAGTGCCGAAAAGCTGCGTGACATCGCCCCCTGCATTTTCGGTAGCAACAAGAACAACGGGCTTGCGCCCTTCGCCTGCAAAGACTCCTCAAAATACTTCATGGTGTCATCATACATGCGCGCTGCCGGAATTTTCCGGACAGCTTCGATGACTTCTACCGGAACGTGCCGTTGGACTATTTGCGCGATCATCTTTTCCCAAGAGGCCCGGTTGCCGAGGTCGATTACCATTGCGGGAGGAACTTGATGGGGAATGACGGCTTAGCCAAGCGAAGCCTTCTCGCACCGATGCGTCATAAATGGGCCTTCCCTCTGGACGCCCCATCGTATCACACCGGGCAAGGTAGTGCGCTGCGCGCCTCCACCACGCCGGGCCGGACAGTCGTCCGGTCCGGCTTTGCCTCGGCGTGAGCGCGGGGCGCGAGATCGGGCTGACCGGACAAACCGGCACGTCGCCGGAGCCGCAACCAGCGCGATTTCTCGTTCACCATGCAGGTCTATGAAATCACACCGCAGTATCACCTTGTCCGACTCGGCAACGAGGAGCCGCTGGATCGTCCCGAACAAATCGTCCGCTACATGGAAGGAGCCTTTGCCGCCGAGCCAACCGTCGAATCAGTCTGGGTGATCGCCTTGAACTCCAAGTTCCGACCATTGGGTCGCGTCAAAATTAGCAGCGGCACCTTGAATTCATGCCTCGTTCATCCCCGCGAAGTGTTCCGCGCCGCCATCATGGCATCGGCGTGCAGCATCGTGCTGGTTCACAACCACCCATCCGGCGACCCGGCTCCGTCATCCGCCGACTGCACCATCACCCGGAAGATCCGGGAGGCGGGACAGGTCATGCAGATCGAACTACTCGACCACGTCATCATCGGATGCACCGCCGACGATCCGCTCGGCATGGGCTACTACTCGTTCCGCAGCGGCGGGTTAATTTGACCGCCGACAGGCACGGATTCCACATGATCTTTTTTAGAGGGTAGGCAGCACGGAATGAGCACACGCGAAAACATGCCACGTAAATAGCATGATTTGCTTTTACGTCTTCGTCAGAAGCCTCTTACGTGGGCGTCGCTCATTGACATGAGCAGGGACAGGCCGTGCGAACCAAAAAATGAACAAACCCGCTCACTTCTCCGTCGATCCGCGCGTCGCCACGATTTTGGGCGAAAACTATTCATCCAGCGAACGCGCGCTCCGCGAACTAATCGACAACGCGTGGGACGCCGAATCCCGCTCGGTGCGAATCACGCTTCCTGCGCCGATGACGGCCGATCCGATCATCATCCAAGACGACGGCAACGGCATGAAGGAGCAGGAGCTCCGCCAAGAGTATCTCAACATCGCAAGCCCTCGAATCAGCCGCAAAGGCGACCGCACCCCAAATCTCAACCGACTCGTCAAAGGCCGGCGCGGCGTTGGTAAGTTCTCCGGTCTCATCCTCGCTGACGAAATGGAAGTCATCACCCGTGCGCACGGCGTTCAGACCCGCATCACCATTTCCAAGACTGTGTTAATGGCCGCCGGCAGAGATATCGAACTTGTCCCCCTGCCGGTCGAAGTGGACACCTGCGACAAGGAACAGCACGGCACCACGGTTGTTCTCAAAAACCTCAACCCAAGGCTAAATTTCCCGCAGGCGGACAAGCTCCGTGAGATCTTGGCCTACGACTACGGACGCGAAAGCGGCGTCGAGATTTTCATCAACGGCGACCGGGTTCACCGCCACGAAATCCAAGGCACCAAATTTACCAAGGACTACACCTTGCCCGACGGTAAAACCGCCACGGCCAACTGGACGGTGAGCGAGAAACCCGTGGCCGCCCGCAACGCGGGCATCATCCTTCGGGCCGGCGAAAAAGCTATCGGCAAACCTCACCACTGGGGCTTGGAGCACGAGGAGCAACTCACTGACCGCCTTCGCAATCGCGTCGTCGGCGAGATAAAAATCGGGTCGGAGACCATCGAACTTACCGCCGCCGGTGGCGATGTGATCGAGAGCGACAAGAACTTCGAATTTCTCAGTCAAGCCATCAAGGAGGACGTTAAAGCCAGTCTCTCCGAAGTTCATACGGGTGAGGTCAACCTCGCGAAAGCCCGCTGGACGCAGCTGATGAAGCGTCGGCTGGAGGCTGTGCCCGAGCATCGGCGAGCTATCGCCGAAGACCGTCTCGAAAAGCTGATTTCAAGAAGTTATCAGGAGGGCGAAAAAGAGGAGCGCATCACCATACTCATCAATCTCGTCCTCGATGCTTTGGAAACCGACGAGTATTGGACGGTATGTAAAGAGGTAGAAGCAGCGGAGAAATCCGATGTCTTCATCTTTGCCCAAGCGCTCGACAAGTTCGGCTTGGCCGACCTCGCCTTCATCGGTCAGCAAGCCGAGCGCCGCCGCACTTATTTGGACAGCTTGGACAAGCTCGCGACCGATGCGGCCACGACCGAAAGCCAGATGCACACAGCGCTGCAACACAGTCTCTGGATTTTCGGAAACGAATACAGCCTGATGTCCAGCAATCGGCAGCTTCGCTCCATCGTCCAAGATTTCACCGAGAAAACCTACAAAGGCACGGACGCCACGGATCGCCCCGACCTGCTTCTGGCCGCCAACGTCGAGGGCCGACATTTGTTGGTCGAGTTCAAGCGTCCCTCCATCACCGTAGGTCGCGACGCGGAGAGCCAGGCGATTAAGTATGCCGACACCCTGTCCGGACAGCTTGGTATCAGTTTGGACATCTTGATCGTCGGTGGCTTGGTCGATCAAAAGCTCCAGTCCGACTATTCGGGAAGGCGGACCAAGTTCCTGTCCTATCGAGCCGTCATCTCAAACGCCCGCACCCAGCTCGAATGGCTTTTGCGGCAACTCAACGAAAAGCCATAAAGTCAGGATATGGCTCCGGATTCTGTAATAGCTAACCTCAAACCCGTCGAACACCTACGTGTTTACGACTTGGTTGGCGAGGCAGGTGTCGATGTTTCCGATTGGGCGAACTACAAGCGTCCCGAGTCGCCGCAAACGAATCCGAAATATTGTTACGAGTGGGCGTTTGAAGCAGCCGACCGCGTGGTCGTTTGTCTTTGGTTCACAGAAATGGATATCGAAGAATCGAGCGTTTGTCAGAATCTGAATTATCGCGCTATAGCCGCCTCTCGGAGACACTGGGATCAAAAGCAGCGTGAACGGGCCGCCTCAATGGATCACGCGATCCAGTATTCACGCCTCAAAAAAGTTCCTATTCGCGTCATCGTTGTTGATGGCTCTCGCCGTAGCGACACCGACGACGAAACTCGCTCCCATGTTGAGCGTCGCCTACTTGATCCGGAACCGTGGCATGTCGCCGTTTACGACGACGACGGCAATTGTCGCCTACAACGTGGTCCAAAGCCCGACGCGCACGAATCCTTCACCAGCGAAGAAATAGCCATTGTCGGCATCTTTGCCGAGGGAGCCCAAACCCAGATCACCGCCAAGACCCGCGAACGTTCCGTCCGCCTTCGCGATCTCGCCCGTGAGCATTTTGCCAAGCGATCCCCCGACGGACGCCTCCGCTGCGCCGCTTGCGACTGGGCACCGCCTATCGGCCTCGATCTCTCTGGCCCCATCGTAGAAATCCACCACGAAGTCGCCATTAGCACCCTGCCGAAGGAAGGCCACGCCCACCCATTCGCCGAAGCAGTCAAATTCCTGATACCCCTCTGCCCAAACTGTCATCGTGTCCTCCATGCCAAACGCGGAGGCGGCTCATTCAAACTTGATGAACTTCGGTCCGCCTCCGTCTCTTCGGAGAAAATCGATTAAGTAAGGATTGTTTTCAGGGTCGTAGCGTTGCCTGTATGATGGGGGAAGAGCCCAAAATCGTGAGCGTTCTGGATGCGCGGGTCATGGTGACATACAGCGATTCAGCTTGGCGAAATTCCGCCGAATTCAGAACAACACCGTGGTCACACTGAAGACCTTTTACTAACAAAGGAGTTGAAAGGCAGCGAGGTGGAGGCCTGCGCCCGACGCGCCGCATTAAGTCGCGACGTTTCCAGATGGCGTCTCGAATCGAAAGACCTGGGGTGGCGGCGGCCATGCTGACCCCGTCTATAAGCCCCAGCCAAACCTCTTGGCTTCGATATTTGGCGTTCGGAAGGGCACCGATGGCCTTCATGGCGGGGACGCACGCTCCGAGGTCGCTCTGATCGCGAACGGCGGTCAGCAGTGGATGTATCGCGATGATGAGCGGGTCGCGAACCGCCGGTAGTTTGTTTTTTGCCAGACTACCGATCAACGCATCTAAATTGTGCGCGCTAAGAGTCAGCCATTTCTGCGCGGTGGCCACCACAGCTTTTACCCGGTCGATGCCTGCGCTTCCTTCGATCAGACGCGCCGACGCCAAGAGGTCAGCGCCTTCAGCATCTTCAAAAACCGAATACAGGTTGCCGAGTTGACCGGAAAGATCGTGGCAGCGGTTTCGCATGTCACGCATGGCAATGACCGTCTCGCCTTTGCAGCGAGCCAAAGCGTAGCAGATATCCCGCTGCTCTTTGGCAATTGTCGCTTGTGTGATGGGTATGTGCGTGACGAAGCGAACGCCGCTGAGGTTGATTGGCTGGTTTTTCAACAGCGGCTCGCGTATTTCGAGTAGCCACTGGCCCAGTTTTTCATTTTTGCCCGTCCATCTATGCGGGGTATTGAGCTGCGGGAGCTGGGGGAAGTCGGCTTCCACCTTCCGCCATGATAGCGAATCTTGGTTCCGGTCGTTCATCACCGCGAAGACGGCTTGTAGCGGATCGCCTACGATTCGGCACGGGAGCACTTCCGAAAGCCGAGTGATCAGCGCGTGCTGTTGAAGTCCGCAATCCTGATACTCGTCCACGAAAACACCCCCGTAGGTGGATTGGAGCACGTCTGCGATGGCCTCCAACTTGACTACTTTCAAGGCGGCGGGCCGTAACTGTGACCACTGGGCCCGCTCGGGTTCTTTCACCGTCCATCCGGACACCGAGGGGTAGGCGGCGGCGTAGCGTAGAGAAAAACTATCGAGGGTCGTGATGTGATAGGCGCCGGGAGGAACCTGTAGCTCATCCATTCGATCACGCAGCGCCTTCACGCCAGCGTGGGTGTGCGTGAGAACCAGCTGTCGTCCGCTGCTCTTCTTAACGGCGGCAGCAATCAGGTGTGTCTTGCCACACCCGGCGGGGGCGACCACGAGAGCCTTTTTCGCGTTCGCAAAATCGGCTGCTGGATCAGGCATAAATCCAGTCAGTGACTTCTTTGAGTTTTTTCGCCAGCGGGGTAGCGGGAACTTTAGGAAGCGCGGTGCCTAAGAGCTTCCCGAGCGAGATACCGAGGGAGATGTTTTTGAACCAACCTTTCCCGCCCTTCTTGGCAGCTTTTCCAATAGCAGTGCGGATATCCGCTTCGTCGTATATGAGGAGCCAATCGTCAACATCCTCTCCGCCCAGATCAATTTTCCCGAACTCTTTGATGTGAGCATGGACAGGGCCTTCTTCCAAGAGATCGACGGCCATGTTTATTAACACCTGCAAGTCCTCTATCGCGATATCCGCAGTGATGCGCTCTTCGGTTGCCATCTTGCCGTCCCAGAGAAAAACTGGGATTCCCGCAGCACGAAGAACCGCTTCCGTTGGATTCAAAGGCTCATCAGCGTCGCCCAGCATCGAGACTTCGTAGCCAAGGCGCTTCAGCTCTATGGCAACGGGTGGTGCGCTGGTGCATCCGCCGCCGTTCAAGGGCACGAATCCAAGATGAGTGGGGTGAACCGAGTCGTGCTCGGCACACCACGTATCCAATAATCCGCGACAAATACCTTCTTCCGTTGCTCCTTCACACACCAGAATCTTTCGGGCGAAGAGGGCATGGGAATGCGAACGAGTGTATCGCTGCATGTTCGGTTGGTGCTCCGGGGCAACCTCAGTGATCGTCGTTTCGCCGTTTTTGGAACGAACAAATCGAAGGTTTTCAATCGGCAGAGGAATCACTGCCGATGGGGAATGCGTCGTGAAGATCACCTGCCCCTTTACCTTGGGTTTCTTCTCCGGATTCTGGAGACAATCTACCAGATGCCGAACACGGTGTGGCTCAAGCCCCGTCTCGACCTCATCGATCAGGAGGATGGAATCCGCTCCGACGCCGGTTTGCTGGATAGCGAGCGCTGCGATGCGCCTCGTCCCTAAGCCCCACAATCGAGCAGGGACATTCGCGTCTTGGAGTCCAAACGCCGATGAACCGAAGGACAGCCCGCTAACGTCCAGGCCAGGCTTGAGGTCCTTGAAGCCGGCTCCGAGCAGTGCTGCTTGCGTCGCAACAACAGCGGCAGCGTCGTTTAGTTCTTTTTTCGGGGCCTCATTGAAGACGCGATTGGCTTCACGGGACACAGTGGCAACGACCTGCGCCGTAGGCGCGCCAGCCTGGTCATCTGTCAGCCGCGTCAGGGCAGATCCACGCGCCCATGTCATGTGGCGGTCAATGTCGCGCCCCAGATGGTTAACGCCGAGACGCTCGCGGTCCTGCCATGTGATCCGCTTTTCATCACCGTCGTTTACCACGACCCAAGTGGGCTCAAGAGACGCATCCAGCTCGAACCGAACGGTGAGCGCCTTCTGAAGCCCATCTGCCGGTGCTGCGGCCAAGGTCTTGTTGGCGGTGTCGTAGCCTCGAAGCAAAAGACCAAACTTGCTCAGTTCATCCAGAAGGCTGTCGGGAAGGTCACCGAACGTCGCCTCTATCGAGATTTTGTTGGCGGTATCCCCCTTGTGAAAATCAATCTCTGTGAACGCCGCGTTATACCTCGGCAGAGACACGAGCTGAATCGCCTCTAAAATCGTCGTCTTCGTGGCGTCGTTTGGGCCGATTAGGCACAACAGCCTTCCGTTCGGATACCAGTCGAGCGATTTGATACCTCTGAAATGGCTAATTTTGAGGTGATAAAGAAGCATGGGTGACACACTTCTGACTGGTCGGGCTCCTTTTTACGATACGGAAGCACAGGGATTCCATATCCCCCTGCCGCAATCCAACTGACCGCATGCTTTCAGGCTAAACGGGTGCGTGGCCGTCCCGCTCGCACGTCGCGACGAATTCCATGCCGACCACAGAAGCGTCGAATGTCTTTCGTGCCGACCTCTATCCCGAGATCAGCCAGATAGGTGCGGAACTCTCGCGTGCGGTAGGATTCTCGCGGATGCCGTAGCATGTAGAAAAGCACGTTGAGCTTCCACCAATCGGTGTGCCCGAACAGCCCCCGGCGCTTCGGAGCTTTTTCAAGTGAGACGAGAAACCGCAGCGTCTTTCCGACATGGCGCAACAGGCGGGTTTCGCCGGCACGCACGACCTGTCCGAACCATTCGGCGGACGCCATGGTGAGGCGTAGAGGCTCGAACGCCTTGCCCGATTCACGCCGCCACTCGTTTACCAGCAGGAAAGTTCCGAGGTCAATTTTTCCAGCTTGGTAGTGGCGCACCAGGGCTTCCACTTCGCTCCACGTCAGCCCGCCGTAGATGCGCGCCGGCATTTGCTGGCGGAGTGCAGCGGCTTCGATTCGCAGCGGACGATTATCCGACGCGAACGCCGCAGCGTCGGTCCCCGTCGCGTCCTTCGCCAAGGCGGCGGCGACTTTCGCGCGTGTCTTGGGTTTGCGGGCGAACTCCTCCCAAAGCCATTCACGGAGAGCCGGGGACGAGCGGCACAACCGCGCAAAGAGCCGGAATGCCGCGTCGTCGTCGCTCTCCGTGAACGCTTGCAGCGTCGCAGAGGAATCGGGGCTTTCAACGCTCTTGCTCATGGCCGTTTCCCTTTGGAACTCGTTGGCGTGAAAAAGTTCACCCGAACTGGGCTCAATTTTCAAACAACTCACGCAATCGGTCATACAAGGCGCGCAGATCGGATTGGTATGCGGCCTTGTGGTCCGACGACATCAACGCGCATGTCTTCGGCGAGCGCAGCGTCCGGACTAGCTTGGTTGCCAAGCTCACGTGCGGAGCCAGACGACCCAGCACGGCGGTTTGGCTTCGTGTTTTTGGCTCCGTCGCGATTCCAAGGCGGTCGTAGGCTTGGCGCAGGCTGAGCCCTTGCACGAAACTCGGATCGGTTACATTTCGAGCTAGCCGCATGTAGCGCTGAGCCGTGCGTGGCGTGCCGTGGAAACTGCTTTCCAGCCAGATCAGCCATGCGCCCGCGCCCATCGTGTGCCGAACGCGTTTCTTTTCCTCGATGAGTAGCGTGCCCGCGTGCCAGGCCGCCATGAGCGCGGCATCAAGCGAGCGACGGGACGCGGTGGCGAGGTTCGTAGCCTCGGAGTGAAACCGGTTGATTTGCTCCACGGTGGAGTGGGTGACGTTGGGCGAGTTCATGACCGGAGCCCCGTGGTTTCGCGAAAGTCGGTTGCCAGCTTGTAAACGCCCTGCCGACTCATGCCGGAGCGTTCGCCGATTTCTTCCAGCGTGATCCCCTTGAGTAGATCGGGACGGACGCAGTAGAGCGCGACCGTGGCGCGAAGGCCGCGATTCTCAACCGTGGTGCCGTCCGCGATCCAGATCAGGAGGCGGCAGATGACTTCTAACGCGAGCGCCCGCGCCTCAACACGAGGGTCAACGGGTTCGTCAAAGAACGATTGGTTTGGGCTATTTTTCATAGGTGGTTTTGGCTTCGACGCCACCTTACGCCTGTCCCGTTTTTACAAATAGGCCCTGCGGTTGACCTTGCTGCCGCCCCCATTTTTGGCGGGTCAGCGCCCGTTCATCCGACCATTTTTTGAAACAAAAACAGATAGTTTTTGATTTCGAACATAGTGTCGTCTTGTTTTTGAAACAAAAACATGCCTTGTTTTGTCTCGAAATGGGGAAGCACGCCAATTCAACCGATAGCCAAGTTCTCGCCCGCATTCAGGAGCAGGGGCCGGGCTGGGTATTCACGCCTTCCGCATTTCACGATTTGGGTAGTCGCGCAGGCGTCGCGCTTGCTCTGTCCCGCCACCGTGCCGCAGAGACCATCCGCCAGCTGGCCCGAGGGCTTTACGATTACCCGATTCGCGATCCACAACTAGGGCTACTCTCGCCAACCACCGAGGCCATCGCCGCCGCCCTCAGGGGGCGTGATGCCATCCGTCTCCAACCATCGGGAGCCTATGCAGCCAATCTGCTGGGTCTGTCCGAGCAGGTGCCGATGAAACTCATTTTCCTGACCGATGGCCCCAATCGCATCGTTCGCCTAGGGCGGCAGGTGATTCAACTGCGCCACACCACGCCACGAAACATGGCGACCGCCGAGCGAATCAGCGGCTTGGTCATCCATGCCCTGCGTCATATCGGCCAAGCCCAGGTGACCGACGCCATCATTGACGCTCTTCGCACGCGCTTATCCGACAGCGACAAATCGCAACTTTTACAAGACTCGGCCTATGCCCCTCGCTGGATGTCGCCCATGATCCAGCGCATCGCGAAATCTTCCGTGACGACATGAATCAATTCATCCTGCTGCCACCTGACCGCCTGCGCACGATCTACAACGAAGCTCAGGCGCGGCGCGGTCTGCCCGCGCAAAGTTTGGAAAAGGATCTTTGGGTGTGCTGGACACTGCGGGAACTGTTCCAGTTGCCCGGATGGGCCGGCCACCTGACCTTCAAGGGCGGCACATCGCTCTCGAAAGCATGGAAACTGATCGAGCGCTTTTCTGAGGACATCGACCTTGTGATCGACCGGGAATTTCTGGGATTTGGCGGAGCCACCCTGAGCAAAAACCAACAGGCGAAACTGAAGGCCAAATGTAGTCTGAAAATCCATACGGAGTTGAAACCGGCGCTCACGGCGCGGTTCCAGCAACTCCTGCCTCCCGGCAGCACTTGGTCAATCGACGCCGCTTCCGTGGCGGAAGACCCGGACCAGCAAACGCTGCTCTTTCGGTATCCCAGCGTCTTTCCCACGCCATCACCTTATCTCCGTCCGGTGGTGAAAATGGAAATGGGCGCGCGCTCGCAAACCGAGCCGTCGGCTTCGGCCACAATTCAATCTTACGTTGCGGAGGTCTTCCCGGAGGCGGTGCCGGACGGAACGTTTGCCATTCGCACGGTCGCTGCGCGCCGGACGTTTTTCGAAAAGGTGCTACTACTTCATGAGGAAACCTACCGGGAGCCCAAGCCCGACAAGCCACTCGTCCGGAAGACCGGTTTGGCGCGGCACTACTACGACGTTTGGCGACTGATCGAAAGCGGGGTTGCGGACGAAGCCCTCGCCGACGCCGGCCTCTTCACGCAGGTGGTTGAGCATCGGCAAGTGTTCTTCGCCTATAGCTGGATGGACTATTCGACCATGCGTCCCGGATCGCTCCGACTGACGCCGCTCGATCATCAGCTCGATGCGTGGCGACAAGACTATGCCGCGATGCGCGCCGAAATGTTTTTCGGAGAGGCACCGGAGTTCGAGGTTCTCCTCAAAATCATCGCTGGTTTTGAACAACGCTTCAACGCGTCCGCCTAAGAACCGGCGGTGTTTGGCGGAGACTTCCGCGCCGGGAGATGGTGACGCACCAAGCGTCGTCCCCGGACCGATGCTCGCTGCGCTCGAATTTTCTAGCGTGGGCCGCTCCGGAGGGAGCCCAAGGCTAGCACCTGCGACGGCTGGCGGTCCTGCGGCGCAAGCGCCTCGTCCCGTCCGCGCCTCAAGGAGTTCTCGGGCTGCGCCCTGCGCTCCTCCTTGCGCTGCCGGTGCTTGCCGGAGGGCATCCCTCCGGGACGGCCTTTTTTAAGGTTTGGCCTGACAGGGGACCGCGCGGCGCGGTTCGCCGCTCCCCCCGCGCCCTCGTTGGGGCGCACGACTCCCAAATCCCATGCGTGACCTTTCCCGCGATCCGGTTCCTCAACCCGGCGACGTTATCAACCAGCCCGGCCACCCGTTTGACGGCTTCGTGGTCGTTTCCGTTTACACCCGTGCGCAGGCCATCGCCGACGGCGTCATTGTTGACGCGACGGGCGGCGACCTAGCCGCGATCTCTGCCCAGCACTTCCCCGGCGTCCATGTAGCCATGACGGCGGCGGTGGCGGCACTCATCCAGAAGGCCGTTGACCATCCCGACCACGGCAACGACTGGAAAGGCGTCTGGCATGACGTGCTTTGGATGTTATCCCAAGCTTGGGATAACATCCATTATGCGAATTGCCGAATTATCCCAACTGATGGAGCGGGATCACGACGCGTTCCCTCCGATTTCGCTTCCGCGGGCTCATCGCGGAGTTGGCATAATCACGGTGGCCTCCAGAAATGACAGCAGTCGGGAGAAGCGCGCTGGGTTGCGCGGAGGCCGGCCGACTGCGGATTTTTCTAAAAGGTTCATGCACTCGCGCTTCATCGCGAGATCGGCTTGGACGTAGGTGTGGGTGGTGATGGGTTGCGCGTGGCCTAGCCAGAGGGCGATGACCTCCAGCGGGACGCCGGCTTGGAGAAGATGCATCGCGGTGGTGTGTCGCCATGTGTGGGGCGTGATCTTTTTGCCGCGCAACGAGGGGTAGGTTAACGCGGCTTTTTTCAACGCCAGGGCGAGTCGGAGGGCCGCGCCTTCGCGCGTGAGTGGACCGCCCTGACGGTTGGAAAATATGGGCTGATCGGGCTGCACGCCTTGCGCCTGCACATATTGCCGGAGGCTTTTTGCGAGATCGGCCGGAATCGGCACGGAGCGTTCCTTGCGGCCTTTGCCGTGCAACCGGAGGTAGCCCGCCTCGGCGTCGGCGGGCCGCAGTTTAAGGGCTTCGGAAATACGCGCGCCAGTCTGATAAAGCAGACTGAAAAGCAGGTGGTCCCGGAATCCCCGGGGCGTGGTTCGATCAATCGCACCCAAGACGGCACCGACCTCGTCGCGTGTCATGAATCCAAGCACCCGTTTGGTGGTCCGTTTGCTGGGGATGGAGAGTATCCGCTGGCCGGCAGTGACAAAATCGGGCGCCGAGTGTGCGACGGCGAATCGGGTGAAGCTGCGGATGGCGGTCAGTCGCGCGTTTCGCGAGTTGATCGAATTGGCGCGGTGGCGTTCGAGGTGATCGAGGAATGCCAGCACGTCCTCGACCGTGAACTCGCCAAAGGAAAGACGGTCGATGGACGTGCGGTGGCGTTCGGCGAGGAAGCCAAGCAGGACGCGGAATGTGTCGCGGTAGGCGCTGATCGTATTGACGCTGGCATTACGTTGGGTGCGGAGATGGTCGGTAAAAAAGCGTTCGATGAGAATCGGGAGGCGATTGGAGGTCATGATCAAAGGGGTTTGAGGTGGCTGTCCTGATAGGTTTGGAATCTGGCGGCGGCGGCTTGGAGAGCGGTGCAGTCCGGGGTGACATACCACCAGGTCTGGTTGAACTGCTTGTGCCCCATGTAACGGGACAACAGTAGCAGGCGGTGGGGACGGGGTTGCGGATCACGCGCCCACTCGGCGATGAGCCGGGTGGCGAATGAATGACGGAAATCGACCAGCCGTGGCCCGGGTCTGTCGCCGTTGCCGGAGATCCCGCGGCAAAGGAGCCGGAATGTTTTGTTCAAGGTGGTTGCCGGAATCGGGCGACCTTGAGGGCCGACAAACAAGTGATCGCCGAAGGGAACCAAGCGTGCGCGCAACTCCAAATACCGTTGCAGGGCCGCGACGACGGAGGGATGCAGGGGCAGCAAGCGCTGGGGACTCGTCTTGACTGCCGGGACCAGCAACGTGCCGGCGTTCGGATCGAAATCCCGCAATCGGAGCCGGAGGAGCTCGGCGCGGCGCAGTCCCGTAGAGTGGAGCAATCCGATGATCGCCTCATGGGTGTGAGGACGCAGTGCGCACGAAGCATGGCCGCAGGGCAGCCGCCGGGCTCTGTCCATGAGCAACTGAACCTCGGCCTCGGAGTAGATGTGGGGCGCGCTTCGGAGTGAAGACGGACCGAATACGCCGGGCGGAGGAACTTCGGTGCGAGGGTCCAGCGCCGCGCAATAAGATGCGAATCCACGGACCAGCTTCAGGCGTTTGCCATGGTATCCCCTGCGGTTGTCGCCGGGCAGCGCGGCCCACTCCATCGCGACGGCGTTGGTCAGCGGCTTGCCCGGTGCGACTCGGTCGGCATATCGGCCAAAGTTGAGCAACTGGGTGGCCGCCCCTTGGAACCCAAACCCCATTTTCCGTCGGTGTGCGATATACCCGCGCACGAGGGCTGAGATTGAATGCGGCTTCATGATTGAACGAGCCAAGGTTGGGCCAGTTGGCGCAGATCATTGAGGGCGACACTCGTATAAAGACCCGTGGTCTTGAGTTGGCGGTGGCCGAGCAAGTCGCCGATTTGCCGCATGTCGGCCCCGTGTCGATGCAGGCGCGTGGCGAAGGTCCGCCTGAGAATATGCGTCCCGCTCCAATGCGGGGGAAAGCCGCACCGGTGATAGGCGCGGCGCATCGCCATGCTGACGAGCGGGACGCTGACGGGGCGACCGGCAAGTCTGCGCTGCCGAAGAAACACTCGATCCGAGAGGCCCGGCGGGCGAGTGGTATCGATGTAGGCTCGCAGAGTTGCCTCGACCTCCGAGGTGATGGGAACCACGCGTCTATGGCCGCCCTTAACCGGGGGCACGCGCAGGGAGCGTTCCGCCCAGTCGATATCGCTCAACGCGAGGCTCACCACTTCCGAGACGCGAAGACCGAGGTCGAGCATGGCCAAGGCCATGGCGTGTTCGCAGCGGCCTTGGGCCGTCGTCAGGTCGAATGACCGGAGCAGTTGCCGGCGTTGCGTCTCGGTGAGCGCGGTGGGATTGGAGACGCGTTGGAAGTTTGCGACCTTCGGCACCATCTCCATCAACGGCTCCGAGCACTCGCCGCAGAGATAGATCCATCGAAGAAAAGCAGCGAGACTGCGGAGGCTGGTCTGGGCCGACCCCGCGCCGAGTCCGCGGGCACGATGCTCCGCATAGCGCCAGACGTCCTTCGCGTGGATGTCCGCCCAGCATGCCGGCTTATTGCCAAACTGCCATGCGAGGAACCGTCGGGCCTCGTCGGTGTTGTGCCGGCACGAACTCGCGGCCAACCCTTGGTCCTCGGCGGCGAACCTCCGGTAGCGATCCAAACAGTCACTCCAAGGCGCGGTGACCGGTCGCGTGATCGGCTTGTTTTGAAACCGGAGCCAATGACGCAACGCCGGGCGGACACCGTGAATCGAACCACGCCGGACGTAACGACACATCGGGGCAATGTCCCGATGGTCCAAACTGGAGAGCCGACGTCCTCGGTCCCGCAGCCAACGAGCGGTGCGCACCAGATAAAGCTCAGCCGTATAGGCCGTCGCGGTGGTCAGTCCCTTCGTGCGCAGATACGCGGCGAACGGTCCATGAATCGTGTGACAATCGTCCGCGAAATCCGCGTCGATGCTTTTGGCAGGGGGTATGTTGTTCATAACCCCTATGGAAATATGCCAAGTGGCTTCCGACCTCACCCTCTTACAGGGGCCTCAAACCTGGCATAATCCCCCGCTTCGCATAATGGATGTCCCGAGTTGCCCCCGTGAAGTCCTTTCCGGGCGGGCGCCTGTTCAAAGTTGTTATCACCGGCACCGGTCGGAAACGCCTGCACACGCTCAAGCTCCAGATTCATCCCGGCGACAAGGGCGAGCCCTGCGCAACCGTGATGTTGCCGGAGGAAGATTGACCAATCGCACCGGCTCGCATTGCGTCGGGCCGGTGCGTTTTTCGGTGGCAAATATTTGCCACGGATTTGTCAGCGACCCTGTTTTTGGCTTGTCCTCGCTGCATCTATCTGCATCTTGTTTCTTGTTCTAACTCACTCGTAATCAACTCAAAGCCATAGAAGCCAAGTTGATCCGCTTTCGATGGGGAATGGTTCGAATCCCTCCCTCTCCGCCACTTTACCCCTTGGAAACAAGGGAGTTAGTTGTGACTCAAAGCTAGGTTGCCCAGTTGACCGGGCAACCTAAAACATGAGTCACTCAGTGTTCGCCGCCAGCCGGTTTGAAAACCGCAATGGTGTTACCTCGTGGCGGGTCGATGGACGTCTCAACGGTCTGCGCATTCGCCGCAACTTCAAAAACCAAGAGGAAGCCGCCGCTGAAAAAGCGACGCTTGACCTCAAAGCGCTACAACTCGAATCGGGCATGAGGTCAGTGCCCACGTTTCTCACCGAGGAGCAGGTGCGCGAGGCTGAGGCGGTTTTCAGCCGCCTCAAGGACAGTTCGCGCACCCTCTCCTTCTGCGTCGATTACACCGTCGCAAACTATCAGGAACCGGAGAGCCAGAAATCGCTCAAGGACGCGGTCGCTGCCTACATCGCCACAAAGGATCACGAATTCGAACAAGACCACATTTCGGAATCCCATCTCGTTTTCCTAAAACGCTCCTTCAAGCGCTTCCTGCGCCACTTCCCCAAGGTGACCGTCGCTGAACTCACGGTGGAGCGGCTGATCGCCTTTTTCAACCGCGGGAAGCCTTCCCTGAAAACCTACAACAACCGCCGGGGCCTCATCTCGACCTTCCTCAAATTCTCGATCCAGCGTGGCTGGATCGTCGCCAACCCGATTGCGAAGGTGCCCCATCACCGGATTCGCCGCCACCCAGTCAGAAGCACTCATAAGGCACGTCGAGGGACTTGACGGCGGGCGCTACGTGCCGTTCTTCGCGCTCTGCCTGTTCGCCGGTATGCCAGTCGTTATCCATCGACCAATAAACAGTGCAGTCTGAGCCTGGACCAAAGTAAAGAATCTGAATTTCGGGGTGCTGGTGTTCGCACCACACGGCTGCCGGCTGGATCGGATCGAAATACACGTTCACGCAACGACCGACATGGAGTATCCAGCGATACGGCACGCTGCATGGAGGAAGAATAGGCGTAGATGATTGACTGCTTTTGGGAGTAACCGAGCTGGAGGTCGGTTCGCCCATAATGCCTCTAGAGCAGTTAAAGTTAAACTGTAGCCACAATTATGGTCTGACTGAGAATCGCCACAAAAAGCACAAGATGCACAAAAACAGATTCTTTTGTGATTTTTGTGCTTTTTGTGGCCATGATTTGATCCGGTTAGTTTCGGCTACGACTCAACTGTAAATGCTCTAGTCCCCTCGCTTGTCGTTTGTTGATTGCAGCGATTCCCAACGTTCGGAAGCGCTCAGAAAGCATCCTTGCACCGTGCGATATGCTTCCTTGGGGCGACGATATTCGTCGAGCGTGCCCTTGTTGTTAAACGTGCGTGGTCGTGCCAGCGACCAGCCGCCGCCGTAAGTGCGTGCGTCGGCGAAGTGCCAGAGGGCGATCCCGCTGCATCGCGGGTTGCTCAGCGCTTCCTCGCATGCCGTTCGCAGGTATTCGGCTTGGTATGTTTCGGTGAAAAAACTGTTGTGCGGATCGCGCCAGCCATAGAGTCCCTCGGCACCGATTTCCGAGATGATCACCGGCTTGTCGGCGAAACCCGCCCGGTCGATGTGCTCGAAACATGTCCGCATACGCGGTGCAATGAGTTCCAGCGGATGCTCCACCCCCTCGGCACCATACCAGCCCGGATAAATGTTAAGGCTGATGACATCGGCGAGGTGGTAATATTTGTCCGTCAACGCGAACATCGACGCATAGGTGACGAGCCGCGACGGATCGAGCGCGCGCAGCGTTGCCGTCGTCTCTTCGAACGCCACCCGCACGTATTCCTGATCGCTGCTCGCCTCATTGAGGAAGCCCCACAGGATGATCGACGGATGATTCGCGCTCGCCCGCACCATCGCGCGCAACGACTCGCGGTGGTCCGCATGCCATTTCGCGCTGGCAAAGGTTTTTTCCCGCTGGCCCCAGCCAAGCGTCTCTTCCCACACGAGCAGCCCCAACTCGTCGCACAGGTCCAGGAACCGCTGGTCCTGGGGGTAATGCGATCCGCGCACGAAGTTGCAGCCAAGGTCCTTAAGTAATTTCACGTCGGCAAACATCTGCAAAGGCGAGGTCGCCGGTCCTCCACAAGGGGCCCATTCGTGGCGGTTGTAACCGCGTAGTTGGAGCTTGGCGCCATTTAGCCAGATCGCGCCTGCGCGCGTTTCAACATGGCGCAGCCCAAAACGCACCTCCACGGCGTCCCCGTCGGACAACGTCACACGCAACGTGTGCAATACCGGCAGTTCGGGCGACCAAGGCCGCTTGTCGGCCGCCGCAAGCGTGAGCGTGGCCACGCCGTTGCTGACGAGGACGGACTCATGCGTTCTCTCCGCCTCATTGTCGATTTGAGTGATCAACGCGGTCTTTTCCGGAACATCGCCGCCCAGCCATACCCTTACTTCGAATCGGCCTTCTCGCCAGCCGACTCCCACGAGGGTTTGCACATGATCGATGAATGCGCCGGCCGCCGGCAACACACGCAACGACACCGGTCGGATGATACCGCCATACTGGTAAAAATCGAAATACTCCTCGTGCATCGGCACGCGCTCGAAGTCGTAGCGATTGTCCACCAGCACGACCAACTCCCGATCCTCGGCGTCTGCCGCCGGCACCTCGGCGGTAAACGGCGCATAACCGCACGCATGATCCCTCAGTGCCCGTCCATCGACGAACACCCGGCACCACATCGACACGGCCCCGAATTCGAGCCGGGCCGCGCGTCCCGCCGGCACGACGAAGCGCGTGCGATAGACCGCCGCTCCCCGCTTGCCCGCGTGATCCGGCAATGCGTCGAACGCCGACGGCACCGGCACCTTTTCCCAGTGGACAATCGGTGTGGATGGCAAAAACGCATCAAGCTCGATGGGGCCGAGAAAGGCAAAGTCCCAGAGCGCGCCCGGCGTGTTCGAAGGAGGAATGGAAGTGGATTGGTTCATAGGAAGAAAATTTGGCATGGAGAGGAGGTCCGTCGCGCGTTTTTAGTCGAGGGCCTCGCCGGTGATCGCAATCAAGATGGGCACTGGGGTGACGCCAGGGCGCCAATCGATGCCGCCGTCGTAGCCTGACGAGAGGAAGTCGATGGTGAGGATCTTCTTTTTCGGATACGGATTCTCCAGAACGGCCCTGTAAAGGCCGATCAGGCCGTTCCCCCTCCGGTCGCCGCAGACGTAGGCGGGACTCGCCTCAGGCAAATCCGCGGGCGCGGTCCAGTCGCCGATGTTGCGGCCTTTAGTCAGCAGGTAGTCGTAGTGGGTGCCGTCCTCGTAGTTGAGCCGATAGCAGCCAACGTCCTCGCCCTTCCACGCGCAGGCGTGGAGGAAAAAGAGCCGCGAAAGCTTGCGATTCACCGGCAGGCCGTCGATCCGCGCGGGGAAGTCGGGCCGCTCCGAGCCGCGCAGCACCAAGCAGGATTTTCCACCGTTGGCGGGAGGATCGATGACCCGGAAGGGCACGCCTTTAAGCATCTGAAGGCCGGTGGGCATGCCAGCGAAGTCGCCGGGACCTCCGACGGTCCAACCATCGCCCTTGCCGTTGTCGGCGAAGCCTTGGTTACACTTGGCAGAGAGGTCGATAATGACCTCGCGGCCTGCGGGGATGACCGCGACCTCGCCGGCCGCCTCAGGCAGCGGTCGCACTGCGGACCAGACAGCGTCGTCGCCCAGCATGTAGCCGAGCACATTGCGCAGATATAGCGACGCGGCGCTGTCCACGCCCCAGAGTCTGGTGGCACAGAGTTGTGTCCAAAAAATCCGTCCTCGACCGGCCGTGGCCTCCATGACGGCGTTCTCGACCTTGCTCGACGCAAGCTGCGGGGCACGCACGGCGATGGCGTTGGTGGTGAAGGGCGCGATGGCCGCATTGAGGACGTAGCCGCCGTCAGGATTGTTCCACTGGTCGAAGTCGCGTTGGGAGAGCCCGGCGAAGACCGGATGCGCGGGGATGGCCAGATCGACGTAGGCAATTTCGGAGGGAACGACTTTCAGCCCGGGCAACCGGCTTCGCTCGGACGGGTTTTGCTCCAGAACGAGCAGCTTGCCGCCGCCATGCATCCAGACTAACAAGGCGTCTTGATTGACGGAGGGGGTGGCTGCGGGCAGGATCGCCGCCGTGTGCAGAGGGGTGAGGTCGTCGGCGGACACGGTGTCGAACGGCACGGCCAGAGCGCCAAGGATGTCTGCGGTCCGCGCCACAGCCTCCGCGTCACCTGAGTCGATCAGCGCGACTTGCCCGGTCACACGGAGGGGTCGGGTGAGCAGAGCGCGATCACGGATGCCGACATCATAGAAATTTTGCCCGAGGACAGCGCCGGAGGGATCGTCGAGGGTTACACGGATCTGCGCCCGGGGGACGGACGCGGCGGGGATGACGAGCTTGACCGACAGCGCGGCGACGTCCCATGGGGCGATCTCGTCAGACGGGAACTCGCCCATGTCAATGTCCCGGTCGTCGGAGGTGCGCAGCCACACGCGGAACCGAGCGCCGTGCAGGGGCTTCGGGGTGCTGTTAACGACGTAGAGTTCGCAAGCGTAGGCATCGCCGGCGAAGAGGTTGGTCGGCGGCAGGCCCGTAGTGTCGCGAATACCTGGAAACACAGGCTGGTTCCACAGGGTAGCGGCCTTGAGTGTGTCGGACAGGAACCACGGGGCAAAGCCGTCGACGCGCCGATCCTGCCGGATCTGCTCCAACAAGCGGTGTCCAAAGATCGCCTGCCCGTAGGCCAGCCCGCGCTCGGGGTCGAGCGCGGCGGCCAGCCCGATGGTGCCGGCGAGGCCGATGCCGTTGGGCTTGCCCCAACTGGTCGGTCCGCGCGCATATTTGGCGTAGGCGTCGATGTCGTTCAGTTTAAACGCGGGGTCCGACAACGCGCCCCAGGAAAAGCCGACGCACTCCCAGAGGACATAGGGCATGCCAAGGTCGCGACCCGCACGCCCGTATTGTTCCAGCGAACCGGCGATGTTCTTGTCGATAGCGGAGCGGAACACCGTCCACGAGGGCCGGAAAAAGCCAGCGTAGTCGTGCAGGTCGATGAAGTCGGTATCAAGCGCCTCGGTGCCGAAGGAGAACCAGCTCCCCGAGCCGGAAAAAGAACCGACCGGACGGCCCTGCCGGTCAAACTGGCGGATGATGTCCACCTGACGGTCGAGGAGCCGCCTGATGTCGGGGCGGTCTTTATGGATGACCTCGTTACCACCGCCCCACATGACCACGGAGGGATGGTTGTAGTCGCGGGTCATCCACTCGGCCAGCTCGCGGTCATTGTTGGCTTGGAAGGCAGGCTCGTCGATCTTGTTGGTGAAGGACCAGCCCCACTCGTCGTAGATCATGAGGCCGACCTCGTCGGCGATCTCCAGCGCGTCGGGCAGGATGGGCATGTGGGCAGGACGAAGGATGTTCACGCCGAGACTTTTGAAACCGGCCAACCGTCGCCGCAGTTGAACGTG
Organism: Opitutaceae bacterium; assembly: GCA_041671745.1. Lineage (GTDB taxonomy): Bacteria > Verrucomicrobiota > Verrucomicrobiia > Opitutales > Opitutaceae > Rariglobus. The sequence goes on from JBAZBC010000006.1 coordinate 164,945, forward strand.
CTCCTCCTCCGGGGTCCGGCCCCTGCCGCCATAGCTCGCCGAACCGATGTTTTCGCCAAAGAGATAGACGCGTTCGCCGTTCAGGCGGAACATGCCGTCCACGATCCTGAAATCACGAAAGCCGAAGCGGGTGGCTTTGGCCGCGACGACCGTCCCGTCCGACGACCGCAAGTATCCGGTCAAGTAATACAGAAACGGATTGTCCGGCGACCAGCGGACGGGGTGGTCCAACCTGACGGTCGCGGTCCCGGTGTTGAGGCCGGGCTTGAGCGCGAGGGCAACCGGTGCGGCAACGACATTCACGCGGTTGGGGGCGGCCTTGAGCGCGGTGCTGACAGCAAATCCGAGATCGACGGTGGTCGCGCGGCCGGAGCGGTTGTCGATGACGTAGTCCACCGCCAGGGAATCGTCGGAGAGCGAGGGGTTGAGCAAAAAGCGCTCGAACCGCACCGCGGGCTCCAAGCGTAGGGAAACCGGTTGCCACAGCCCGCCCTTGATGTCGCCCATACCCCACTGGGAACCGTAGACGTGCGTGGCGAGCGTCACGTCGCTCAGGTTGGGACCGAAGTCGCTCAGAACACGGATGGCTATCTGGTTTTTCCCTGAACGAACCGCGTCGGTCACGTCGAATTCGCAGGGTGTGAAATCGCCGTGATGGCGGCCAACCTCGCGACCGTTGACCAACACCGTAGCATCGTAGCCGATGACGCCGAAGCGGAGCAGCACCCGCCCGCCCCGGGCTAAGTCGGCATCCGACAGGTCGAATGCACGGCGGTAGGTGCCCTTGACATAGGGGCGGGACGCGGAACGGCTGTCGGGATATCGGCGATACCAGTCTAGCGGCACGGTGATCTCGTCACAGCCGGAGTCGTCGAAGTCGGCCTGTTCATACGCCTGATCGTCCACTGAAGGCGCGCCAAAAGGCGTGGCGGAGTTTTCAAGGCCGGAGATTCTCCAGGCACCGTCCAGCGAACGCTCCTTGCAAAAGTCCCCCGGAACCAGCGTCGCGCCGTCCGGCAACGCGACCTTGATCTCCCCGGCAGTGATCGTCGTGGACTCGGTGGCGGCCGGCACGAACGGCTTCGGCTCGGGATAGAACGGAGGCACCTCGTCGGCCGAGCGCAGGGCGGAAAAAGGCAGGAGCAGCAAGGGGAACCAGAGAGCTATGAATTTCATGTAATATGGATTTCTCCGAAGCTCGGCAGACGACGCGACCGAGCGGGGCAAGAGGGAACGGACGTCAAGGAGTCTTCACCGGACGCTCGTAGTCGTAGAGCGTGACAAGGTCCAAGGCATCCATGCGGCCGTCGGCGCGGCGGCCATCGCGCAGGATGATGAGAATGCGAAAGCCATCCTTCACCGGCTGCGGGGTGCTGACGACCCGCTCCCAGCCGTCTCCGCGCGGGATGGCGGCCTGGATCATCAACGCCCGCTCGGTGGCGGAGAACCGCCATACCTGATGGTCGCCCGGCCGAAGAATCGCCTGCTCCGAGCCGACTCCCAACGCGACCGGCATGCTCGCGAGGTTATGCAGGGTGATCGAGTTACCCGGCCGCGCCTCAGGCGAGTCGTCCAGCCACACGCCGACGTAGGCGTCGCCCGCAGCGGGGTTCGGAGCCAGCACCAAGATCGCCCGCTTGAGTCCCGGCGGCGGCGACAGCGTGGCCAGAGGCTCGGCCTCGGCGGCCAGGGAGTCGAGCAGGCGCAGCGGGCTCCCGTCCGGTGCATGGCAGACCGGCGACAACACATCCTCGGCGGCCCGCAGCGGCACGGGCGGCGAGCCAGGGCCGACGGACAGATACAGACCGGAGGGCGAGCCTGACCAGCTCAGCACGCGAAAGTCCAGCGCCCGCGCGGACAACGGCCACAGGCAGGCCGCCAACAACAGCCACAGCGCGAACGGGAGGGTCAGGCGAGGTTTCATCAGAGATCCTCCTGGTTGAGCCAACGAAACGAGACCACTTTGAAACGCCGTCCGAAGGTCTGGTTTTCAAGGTCGGTCGGGGGCCAGGTTTCGGCGGTGTCCGCGGTGTTCGCAAAGTCGTGCATACGCTGCACCACGGCCTCGCACCAAGCGCGCCCCTCGACGTCGCCGGTGACAGGGTTGCGCGCATCGCCGTAGGCACGAATCACGAACGTGTCCGAACGCGCGGCCAGCATGGGGCCGATTCCGTTGAGGATGTCCGCCTGCGTGAGATAGCCCGGTGCGAAGGCCGAGCGCGACGAGCGCGGATAGGCAGAGGTGGCGCCGCCCCGCATGACGTCGAGATCCCAACTCGTGCCGGCGTTGGACACGACTTCGTCGGTGTCGAAGGGAGACATCAGGTTGATCCGGTCGGCGGCAGCCACCCCGCTGTCCGTATCCTGCGCGTCGAGCGCGGCCTGCAGCGCGCCGGCCTGGCGCTCGTCGCCGGGAGTGACCGGATTATCCGTCAGGTCGCGATTGACGAAATCGGACAACGACAGGAACGGGCCGCGCGCCTTCACCTGCTCCACGATGCGCCGCGCCAGTCCGTCGACCGCGCCGGATGACAGCTCGCGCCAGCCTTCCCACGACTGGTTGGCCGTCCCCACCGGAACGGTGAATCGAGAAAATGGATACGCCAGCGCCGGCCCGTCGGCGCGGCCGGCCGGGTCGTATTCGAGGCCGTTGCGCGCGCCGAGCAGGGCCTTCCATGCCTCGACCGAGGTCGAGTTCACGTTGAAACCGCCGTCCAGCCACAGGTGCGCGGCGGCGGTGTTGAAGGCACCGGAACCGACCATGTCGGCGGGCGCGGGCGCTCCCTCATGGGCGAAGACGAGGCACGCGTCGGGCAGGTGATACTGCCTGTCGTCGATATTGGCCGGCGTCAGGTTCACCGGCACGGTCGAGAAAAAGTAGCGGTCCCACAGGGCCTCGTTGAGTCCATATGACAGGTCGCGCACGCCGCGCGACCAGCCGGAGTCCTTTCGGAGGGTCTGCCCGAGCGGGATGGCTGCGGACGGCAGCGAGTTGCTCGCGGCGTAGCCGGGATAGTAGCCGGCGAGCGCGAGGTTGGCGTGCTGGAGCTCGGCGAGCGAGAAAAGTGGCACGCCGGGCGGACGCAGTCCGTAGAGCACCAGACGGTCGGGCGAGCCCGCCACGCGGCTCACGCTCAGGCCCGCCGCGGCGTGGTTGCCGTCCACCGCGATCGTCGGCATGCTCGCCCCGGAATTCGTGAGGCAATAAAACAGCGGCAGCGTGCCGGACTCGGCCCCCGAGCGATCGACAACCGGAGCTCGAATGTTTTGCTGGGCGATCCAACGTGATGAGACGTGAGTGGAGGGGCTGCGCGACATGGTGGCCAGGACCCGGTATTGCAGGCGCGCCCCGAGGATAGCCTCGGGGACGGGCTCGGCACCGGGGACGCCGGGGGAGCCGTAGCCGACCCGCGAGATCGTTTGCAGGTCGTCACTCGTGTCCGTCGCCGCCGAAGAGCCCGGCCAAAGCGTCAGGTAAATCTCCCCGCCGCCCGGGTCGCTCCAAGTCATGTCTTGCGCGCGCTCCGCCGCCGACAGGGCCGGGCCCTCCATCACCAGTGAGCCGCCTTGGTTCGGCGGTGAGTTCGCGATCAAAGTTGCGTCCGCCGAACCGTAGGCCGCCTCGTCTCGCGTCGGAGTGAACACAAGGCTCTCCCCCGGCTGGAGCGGCGCAGCCATGTCTAGATCGAACCGAAAATAGTCGGGCGGCCACGTGCCGGTCACATCAAGGGCGGCGCGAGTCAGGTTCAGCCGAGTCTTCACCGTTCCGCCGACCTGGAAATCGATGGTGCCGGAGAGCCGCATGCCCACCTTGAGAAGACCGGAGGAAAGCGGCACGTTCCAGGGATTCCAGAGCACGACCTCAGGGAATAGGTGAACCTTAAGCGGCAGTCCGTCGCCCTCGCAGGACAGGCCGACCCCCAGCCTGACGTAGGTGATTATCGGATACAGTCCCATCGCCGTGTCTGTCTGCCGGCTCGGAGCAACGGGCGTGGTCGCGTCGCCCGTCAGCCCGGCGTAGGAGCGGACCAGGCCCCAGCGCGGCAGCCGGTCGGTTGCGGCGTCCGCAGCGGACACCCCGCCGATGATAAAGTCGTCGTCGGCCGGCGCGCCGGTGGCGGGCGTGGCGGAGGAGAGCCACGCGGTCAGGTCCTTCCTGAGTCCGCCGTCCACGACATCGGCGAGCACGGACCGGGAGGCGAAGGTGAGATCATGGAAACGGCTTCGGGCGACCGAGCGCAGCGCGTCCTGTCCGGTCGGCGCGGTGGCGACCAGCGGCAGTTGCCGACCAGAAAACACCTTGTCCAAAAGCGGCGAATCGACCGGGTAGTCCGATCCGAGCGCGTCGCCGGCCCCAGTCGTGACCAATTCCCCGGCACGCCGCTGGGCGATGAGAAAACTGTAGAGCCGCTCGGAGGCCCCTTGGTCCGCGTGCGGATCGACCAACGAGATCTTGGCCTTCACGCCCTCATCACCTATCCAGTAAGCGAACGCGCCGACCTTGTGGCCGGCCGGGTCCGAGGGCAGGCCGGGCACGGACTGGGCGTTGATGGATTCGGTTTCCACCCGCACGCGTTCACCGTCCACGCTCGTGTCGGCGCTGTGGTCGCCCACCAGATCGACCAGTTCCTCCCCGGCGCCCGCAGTCACCGCCGCGTCCATGCCGCCGTCACCGGCCGGAGCCGTCCCGGAGACCAGCCAGACGATATTTTTGCCGTGGTCGCTCGAGGCTGGATCGGCGTTCCACACGCCGGTCCAGCGCTTGCGATCCAGATGGCGGTTGCCGAGCAGGTCGGCCGTGGCGGTAACGCGTTGATCGGGGCCGGTGTATTTCTGGAGCTGGCCCAAGGCGATGTTGATGGCCATGAGGGAGTTCTGTCGGGCCTGGGCGAGGGTCTGGTTGTTGGCGGCGACCTGGGTCTCGACCCGGGTCAGCGAAGCCAGGCTCACCAGCAGCAACACGAGAAACGCCAGCAGCGTGATCGTGATCAGCAAGGCGAAGCCCCGCGCGTGGTGACGCGGGGAGCGACGGTCCTGCCGGCCGGTGCTGCCGGGAACATGTCCGCGCGGGGTGGGCATAGAGGGGGGCGGAGTAATCGGTTGATTGCCCCCGATCTATTCGCCGGGGGCATGGCGGCGAGGCGGTGGCTCAGCCGCCGACGGACTGCAAGCCGGGAGCCGGAGCCGAACCAAGGACGGCTCCGGGCGTGGAGTGGAGCAACTTCACCTCGGCGGCGTCGAGCCGACCGGAGTAGATTTGAAAGTCGTAGATGGAACCGTTGAACTGGTTGTTCAGGTATTTGGGGGAAAGGGCCCAGTTGCCCACCCGCATGGCGGAGGGGGAGAAGCGGTCGGCGTCGTTCCAGGTTTTGGTCTTCACCAGAGCACCGTCAAAGTAGAGGTCGGCGGTCTTGGCAACGGAGTCCCAAGTCATGGCGATGTGATGCCAAGTATTGGCAACGATGTTGCCGAGCTGGGTGTTGGTGTCGGCGACGTTGGCCTCGAGCCGGGACTTCCCGGCGGCGATGGCGAAGCGGAAGCCCTTGTTATAGGTGCCGTCCATGTTCACGAGGTAGTCAGCCCCTTCGCCGGCCTCGGCCCGGTCGGCCTTGAACCAGAATCCCAGCGAACCCGAGGCGGACAGCACGGAGCCGGGAATGGTGAAACCCGACACCTCACCGGCGGCCTGACCGATTCGAACGGAGGCGACCGGCCCGGAAGCACCCGCCGGACGCGCGGCGTCGTAGGTCACGGCGGCCTTCGCCCCATCGATGGCGTCAGCGGCGCGGAAGGAATCGTTGATGTTGCCCGCGAATTCGTAGCGATGCGTGAGCGTGGCGGCGGCATGGGCCGGCGCGACGAGTAGAAAGGGCACGAGCAGGAGGTGGGCGATACGGGTGATAATCATGGCAGGACGGGGGATATGGACAGAGTGAACGGAGAACCCCGTGTTCGGAGCGAACGTAGCGAACACGGGATCTCGAAAACCTTGGAGTGGGAAACCGGCACCGGGGTCACCTCCGGGGCCGCGATGGCGCGCTCAGCGGCGACGGCGGCGGATGCAGGTCGCGCCAAGTGCGAGGGTGCCGACGAGCGCAGCCCAGGTGGACGGCTCGGGGATAGCCGAGACCACCAGGTTGACCTGCCCGGCAGAGCTGAAATCGAGGGCGTAGCTATAATCCGAAGGGGTTGAGCCGATATTCAGCGTGTTATTCAGGAAGCTGCCGGCGTAACTGAAGAGCGTGTAGGTGCCCGCGCCGAAGCCGGATCCGGCAGTCACGTTGAGTGTGCCGTCGAGCGTCAAACCGCCACTGAGCGTTACCGTTACCGTGTCGCTGGTGGTGCCGAGATCGAAGGCGAGGATAGACGTGTTGGCAAAGGTGAGGCTGTTCCCGGCGGTGAACGTGCCGGCCTGGCTGACGCCCGCCCCGTTCATGTCGCCGGCGGAGAGGGTGGCTCCGTCGAGGATGTTGATCGCACGGTTGACGGTGCCATTGCCGCCGAAGGTGGTGCCACTATTGGCGGTGACCGCAGCTCCGGCGCTGTCGAGCGTGCCGTTCACCAGCAGGGTGCCTGCGGAGACGGTGGTGGTGCCCGAGTAGTTGTTGGCGGAGCCGGAGAGGGCGACGATGCCGGTGCCGGTCTTCGTGACGGTGTCCGTGCTCCCCGTCGCGCCGCTGGCACGCACGAGGTTGCCGGTGAAATTGACCCGGCTGGCACCGGCGGCGGTCACGGTAAGATCTTCGCCGGCCGCGCTGTCGGAGCCCAGTGTGGTGGTTCCCGAGAACACGCTCGTCCCCGTGGTGTGCTGGCTGCCGATGGTCTGGTTGTTCACGCCAGACGTGTTGGTCTTGGTGACTAAGCGGATGTTATTTGCGATGGTGACGGCCTGACCAGTAAGGAGAGAGGCGTTGTAGGTGCCGGCGCTGCCGCCGACGCCGAGGCTCACTCCACCCGTGCTGAACGCTCCACCGTTGTTGGCGATGACCGTGCCATGCCAGATACTGGTGGTCGCCGTGTAGGTGTTGGCGGCGTTGACGTTGAAGACGCCCGCGCTGCCACTGAAGCCGTTGTAGGCGAAGCTCGTGCTTGTGCCGGAAATGACGCCGTCGAACGTGATGGCACGGGTGGATCCGGCGGCGAGCAAGCGGATGGTCTGCCCATTCAAGTCGATGTTTCCCTTAAGTGTGATGTCGCCGCTATTGGCGTAAATCCCCGAGCCGGCGGTCAGCTGGAGATCGTTGTTGATCGTCAGAAGATTGGAAGAGCTGTTGCGGATGGTTGAGCCGCTGTCAGGACTGGTTCCGTTGAGAGTCAACAGGCTGCCCGAGAGCGTGAAAGCCCCGGCCCCTGCATTCACCGTCAGCGCTTGCAAGGTGAACGGGGCGGCCACGTCGATGCTGGTCCTTACGCTGCCCGCGAGTTGCACCGCCGTGGTGCCGCCGCTTGTCGGCGCGGTGTCGTTATTCCAGTTTCCCGGGGTGGCCCACGTGTTGTCGGCACCGCCGCCGTCCCAAGTGGTCTGGGCGGCAGCGAAAGGAGCGAGGGAGGCGGCAGTCAGCACGAGCAGGGAGCCGCGCGATAGGAGACGCGCGAATGCAGGGGTGACGGTTGTATTCATTGGGATATTCATTGCGAGTAGGGTTGAGGTGGGGTCGGGATAAGAAAGCGAAGGATGAGGGAAGCGCGCAGGATGAATCATCCGCCCGAGCGGCCCTGCACAAGGGCGCCGCGAACGATGACTTCGCGGTGGAGGAGGGGCTTCTTCGCCACGATCTGGTCGAGCAGCTCGAAACTGCGGCGCCCGATCTCCTCTTGGGGAATCTTGTAGGTCGTCAGCGTGAGTCCATCGGGCCCGGCAAGACCGTAGTCGTTGCAACTGGCCAGACGCAGGTCGCGGGGCACCTGGAGATCACGTTCACGGGCGGCGTGCAGGCAGCCGAGCGCGAGGTAATCGTTGGTGCAGACGGCAGCGTCGAGAGCGCCGGCCGCGGAGGCAAGGAGGCGGTGCCCGAGCGCGGTGGATTCGCTCAGAGGATGCTCGAAATCGGGATTCATCTCGGGGTCGAGCACCACGCCGCCGGGCGGGGGCTCCAGGCCAGCCTCCTCCAGCGCCCACAGATAACCGCGATAGTGCTCGGTGACGGCGGGGATGTTGGCGTAGTTGGCGAGAAACCCGATGCGGCTCGCCCCTCGCTCGATCAAGTGGCGCGTCACCGTGCAGGCGGCGTGAAACGAGTCCGCGATGATCGTGGGGACGCCGATGGCGGGCAGGCTGACCTCAGTGACGACGATGGGCAGCCGCGACGCGATGAGGATGCGCGAAAAATTAACGACATCCTGCGGGGATGGCAGCAGCGGAAAGACGACCGCGCCTTTGACGTCGAATTCTGAGAGCCGATCCACGAACTCCATCTCCTTCTGATAATCGGCGCCGCTGGGAAGCATCACGACACGCCGTCCGGTCTTGCGTCCAGCATCCTGAAAGCCTTTCAGCGTGCGCCAGATACCATCGTGCTGATCGCTCGGATAAATAAAGGCGAACGCATCAAGCTGCACTGCTGGTTCTGCCGTCCGCTCCGAGTTGCTCACCACCCGCATGCCCAGCTTCGGCTTGCGCTCGATTAACCCCGCCTGCACGAGCAGCGCCGCCGCCTTATTGATCGTCGCCGGGCTGCACTCGAAGCGCGCCGCCAACTCCGCCTCCGTGGGCAGCCGGTCATCAGGCTGCCACTGTTTTTCCACTATTTCTCTGCGCAGGGTCTCATGAATCTCTTCAACTTTGCTGCGACGCAGCGATTGGGGCAGGACCTTCATGCGCACGAAACAGGCGATTTCTACCCCGTTGTCAATAAATGTTTATTCGACAAATAAATGTTTTTACATCCAACTAAATAAAAAGAGAGCAGCGCTGTCCTAAAAATAACCGGATGCTCCGTCAAACCCCTGCGCGAGGAGACCTCTGTTTGTTTTTAAAATCGTGCCCAAGTAAAATTACGAGGCTCCTCCCCGTTCACCCCACCTCTCCAATGCGGCCTTCAACTCTTCGACCTGCACGGGTTTCGAAATGTAATCATCCATCCCGGAGGCAAGACACCGCTCACGGTCGCCCTGCATGGCGTTGCCCGTCATAGCAACGATTCGGGGGCGGTTGTATTCGAGCGTGGACCATTTTTCACAAATACGGCGCGCGGCTTCGTAGCCATCCATTTCCGGCATTTGCACGTCTAGGAGAATGATGTCGTAGATTTTCGTCTCCAGCGCCTTCATCACCTCCACGCCGTTGCCCACCGCATCGGCGTTGTAGCCGAAACGCTTGAGCAGCATGACCGCTACCTTCTGGTTGACGGCATTATCGTCGGCCACCAGCAGCCGCAACGGCAGTCGGTCCGCCAGCAGTCGCCCTCCAACATCGAACGGCGAAGCGGTGGCGACACGTTTTTCATCCTTCGACACACCAGTGACCGCCCGCACCAAGGATTCGAGCAATGCAACCGGCCGGATCGGTTTCCCAACAAAACCATGGACCGCAGGCATATGACCATCACTTGCCCGCAAACGATGGGCCGACAACAGCAGCATCATCGCACCGTCCGCCCCCGGTAATTCACCCAAGCGCACGACGAGACTCTCGGCATCGGAACCAAGCAACTGATAGTCGAGTAACAACAGGTCGCAGCGCCGGTCCGGCACACGCAGCGCGGATTCTGCGGTCGCAATATCCCCGGCCTCGATCAGCTCGATTCCCCACATCTTCGCAAACTGGGCCACCAGCCGTCGCTGCATCGCATTATCCTCCAGCAACAGCAGCCGCTTGCCCAGCAAGGCAGGCGAGCCGCGCTTCCAGGCGGGAGCTTCGTCTGTTCCCGGACGCACCGTAATCCAGAAATGAAACGTTGAGCCCTTCCCCTCTTCGCTCTCCACCGACATGGTTCCACCCATGAGTTCGACCAGACGCATGCTGATCGCAAGGCCAAGACCGGTGCCGCCGAATTCCCGCGTCGTCGAGCTGTCGACCTGGCTGAATGACTGGAACAGCCGGTCTTGTTTTTCGCGGGGAATTCCTATGCCCGTATCAGTGACCGCAAATCGCAAGCTGAGCTCTCCGGCCCTCGCGCCCGCCTGCGACGACACCGAGACCACGACTTCTCCCTGCGTGGTGAACTTGATCGCGTTGCCAAGAAGGTTGACCAACACCTGACGCAGGCGGGTCACATCACCGATGACAAACGGCGGTGTTTCCGGGTCAATCAACGCCACCAGATCGAGCCCCTTTTCCGCAGCCTTGGGCGCCAGCAATTCCAACGCCTCCTCCACGCACTGGCGGAGACCGTAGGGATGCGTTTCAAGGTCGATCTTGCCCGATTCGATTTTGGAAAAATCGAGCACGTCGTTGATGATCGTGAGCAAGCTGTCTCCCGAGTTGTGGATGATCTCGACGAAGTCGCGTTGCTCGGCATTGAGCGGCGTTTCAAGAAGCAGCGTGGTCATGCCGATCACGCCGTTCATGGGCGTGCGGATCTCATGGCTCATGTTGGCGAGAAACTCCGACTTCGCCCTCGTGGCCTCCTCAAGTTTCTGGTTGAGAGAGATCAAAGCGGTGTTGCTGTCGACCAGTTGCTGCTGGCTTTCGCGAAGCGCGCGATAGGCGGCATCGCGCTGCAACTGGTTGATATAGGCCCTCGAATGCGAGCGGATGCGCGCGATCAACTCGATCCTGTCGGGCAGTTTGACCAGATAGTCGCTGGCCCCCGCCGCAAAGGCCTCGCTCTTCACCGCAGGCTCTTCCTTGGTCGAAAGCACGATGATAGGAATGTCATGCGTGGCCGGATTGGTGCGATACTGTCGAACGAGCGTAAGGCCGTCCACCCCCGGCATCACGAGATCCTGAAGGATGACCGTGGGCTTGATTCTTTCGGCGATTCGAAGTGCGTCGCCTGAAGATGCACAGAAGTGAAAATCGATATTCGGCTGGTTCGCGAGCGCACGCCGGATGGCCTCTCCGACCATCGCCTGATCATCCACCAACAGCACCATCACATCATATTCAGTGGGAGGCAGTGTAATCATTGTTTGCGGTTTTAAATTTTGTGCATGAGCCGTCGTTTATAAATCCATTACTTTCGTCCGAACGCTGTCACCACCTTCGCCGCGATCTGATCAAGCGGCAGGATGTCCACGGCGGCGGACAGCGCGGCGGCGGCCTTGGGCATTCCATAAACCGCGCTGGTGGCCTGGTCCTGGGCGATGGTGTAACGGCCTTGGTTGCGCAGGGCCTTGAGTCCCACCGCGCCATCACGGCCCATACCGGTCAACAACACGCCAATCACATCACCTGCCCAAAACCGCGTGATGCTCTGAAAAAAAACATCCACCGAGGGCCGGTAAACATAGTCGCGCGGCTGCGGAGTGTAACCAAGTTGTCCGCCCGCGAGCAATGTGAGGTGATCATTGGTGCCCGCCAGCAGAACCATACCCGCCTCGGGGCGATCGCCCTCCCGGGCCACGCGCACGGGCAGCTTGCAATCGCGGTTCAGCCACTCCGCCATGCCGGCGGCAAACTGCTCGTCGACATGCTGGATCACCACGACAGCCGCAGAGAAATCGGCAGGAAGCCCCGACAGCACTTTCGCCACCGCCGCCGGCCCCCCCGCAGACGCCCCGATCGCCAGCAGCCGGTTTTTCCGCGCCGCCTGTGTCGCGTTCTCCTCGTGTGAAAAATTCCCGGTCAAGCCGCCGCCGCGCTCCTCGATAAGTTTTTCGATGATGTCTATTTTGGCGAGCAACGGCGCCGCGCTGTCGGCCGGGTTGCCAGTGCCCAGCGCAGGCGTATCCACCGCGTCGAGTGCGCCATGCCCCATCGCCTCAAACACCCGCCACGCGTTCGCCCCCACACTCACCGTCACCACCAGAATCGCACACGGCGAGCCGGCCATGATCCGGCGCGTGGCCTCGATGCCGTCCATCACCGGCATGAGCAGGTCCATCAGCACCAAATCGGGCGTTTCCTTCGCACACAACTCGACCGCCTCGGCACCGTTTTTTGCCACCCAGGCGATTTGATACCGGGGCTTCAGCGCCAGGGCGCGCTTGAGCGCCTCCACGGCCATCGGAAGGTCATTGACGATGCCGATTTTCATGCGTCGGCCTCTCCGATCAGATCAACCACCGCCTGCAGCAACGTCTCGTCGTGGAAACTCCCTTTCGTGAGATAATAATCCGCTCCCGCCTCCAACCCTCGGCGGCGGTCTTCCTCTCGGTCCTTGTAGGAAACAATCATCACGGGTAGCACTTTCGTTCCAGGATCCTTTTTGATGAGGGTCACAAGTTCAATGCCGTCCATGCGTGGCATGTCGATATCCGTGACCACAAGATTGAACCGACCCGTGCGCACCGCGTTCCAGCCGTCCATGCCGTCCACGGCGATCTCGACCTCGTAGCCATGGCTTGCGAGCAGCTTGCGCTCCAGCTCGCGCACCGTGAGCGAATCGTCCACGACCAGCACCCGCTTGCGCGGCTTGGCATCACCGGCGGACGCGAAGTCGCGCACCTTGTCCAGCCGGCCGCCGGAAATAAGTTTTTCGACCGAACGCACCAGGTCCTCAACATCGACGATCAACACCGGTGCCCCGTCCTCCATGAGTCCGGCAGCGGCGATGTCCTTGATTTTCCCCAGCCGGGCGTCGAGCGGCTGAACGACCAGTTCGCGCTCACCAAGAAACCGGTCCACCACCAACGCGTAAGCCCCGCCCTGATCTCCGACCACGATTACGGAAAGCTCGTCGCCGGCTTGCTTCGGCTCCGGACCTCCCAGCACCTGATGGGCGGAAACCAGCCCGACCTGCCTGCCTTCAAAGTTGAAATGCTGCCGTCCCTCGAGCATCTCGATTTTCCCCTTGGTGAGCCTCAGCGTCCTCACGATGTAGGCCAGCGGGAACGCGTAAGGTTCGCCGCCAATATCCACGAGCAGCGTGCGCACGACCGACAGCGTGAGCGGCAACTGCAACAGGAAGCGCGTCCCCTTCCCCACCTGCGAAGACACGCGCACCGTGCCGCGCACTTGCTTGACCATCGTCTGCACAACATCGAGACCGACACCGCGACCGGAGATTTCCGTGACGGCTTCCTTCATCGTAAAACCGGGCAGAAACAAAAACTCCAGCAACTCGGCCTCGCTCAACTTCTGCGCGGTCTCGGCGTTGGTCAGATTGCGGACGACCACTTTTTCACGCAGACCGTCGAGATCAATCCCCTGCCCGTCGTCGGACACGATGATTTGCAACGTGCCGGCGCTGTGGCGAGCCTCCAGCCACACGACGCCCTCGGCAGGCTTGCCGACGGCGAGACGACGCTCAAATGTCTCCACTCCGTGGTCGATCGCGTTGCGTAAAAGATGTCCGAGCGGCGCCTCCAACTTTTCCAAAATGTCCCGGTCCACCTGCGTATTTTCACCGACAATTTCCAGCTTCACCTGTTTGCCCAGAGTGCGGCCCACATCGCGCACCATGCGGGCAAACCCGTGAATCCCATCCCTAAACGGACACATCCGCACTGCCAGCGCTTCGTCGTAGAGTCGGTGTGCAAGATTGGTCGAACGGCGGTCAAACATCTCCAGTTCGTCGAGCCGCTGTGCCAGGAACTGATGACATTCCTGCACGCGGCGCTGCGCCTCGGTTTGCGCCGCCTCGACCGCAGCCGCGGAAACGTTGCCCCGGCCGGCCTCGCGCAAACCGTCCAACGTCCGACCGAGATCGTAGTGCAGCCGTTTGAGACGCAGCAACGATTCGGCGAACGGTTTCAGCCAGCGTGACTCCACCAGCGATTCGCTCGCGAGCGCGAGCAGATGGTTCAGGTTGTCCGCCGTCACGCGCAACACGCGATCCGGCCCCGCTCCTCCGTCGACCGCCTCCACCGAGGTCGGGAAAGGGGCGGCGGTCGCGACGGGCGGTGCCTCGACCTGAAAGGGTGCCACGAGGGTTTCATCCTCGTCCGGCACGGCGGCCAAGTCCGCGAGAAACCCGTCCACCTCGGATTTTTTATCGACGGCCCATTGCCCCGCGTCGGCCTCGGGTGTCTGCGAGATGCGCGTGAGCAGGTCCACCCCGCGCAGCAACAGATCGATGCGCGCTTGGTGCAGTTTGAGCGTGCCGCGTTGGGCGGCGACAAAGCAGTCCTCCATCGCGTGCGCCACATTTACGCCCGCTCCGAGACCAACGATACGCGCCGCGCCTTTGAGCGAATGGGCTGCACGCATGGTGGCTTCAAGCTGGTCGACGGCAGTCGAGTGCCGCTCGAGCGCAAGCAGGCCGGCCGTGAGCACCTGCGCCTGGTTTTCCACTTCCACGCGGAAGAGGTCGAACATCGAAAAATTGCTCAGATCTTCGCTCATGAAAGGCTGCGATTCAGAGTGTAGAACAACAGTTGGTCGTCGAGACAGCCGACCGTCCGTCCGTTCCAGACGAGCACCGCCTTCGTGTAAGTGGCCGTGGCCTTGGCGACGGTGGCCGGCACGTCCTTCAACTCACTCGGCTGGCAGCGATGGATGCCCTGAACCTCGTCAACGGGGAAAACCAGGCGGCTCCCTTCGCGGCTGATCACCAGCAACCGACGATGCGCCCCCTGGACCTTGTCATTCCTGGTCGGGGTGACTTTCTCCAGCCCGAGCACCCCGGCGAGCGAGACACACACGAGCAATGTTCCGCGCACGTTGGCGAGACCGCGCACGATACCGTCGCGGCGATGTGGCAGCGAATGCACCGCACGCACCGTGGCCACCTCGGTAAACACCGCGGTCGGCAGCGCCAGCCACTCGGCGCCGATGCGGAAAACAACCACCGAGTGCGTGCCGGCTTCCTCGACCTTCTGCTTCTCCGAAAAATGCCCCGTCCATTCTTCGATGTGTCCGGCCGGCAGCTCGGAATCCAGCAGCCGCGCGGCGGCGGCGGAGTAAACCGGACAGTTGCGGCAATGCACGTGGCGTTCGAGCTCGGGGCACGAGCCGTCGCCGCGCACGCCGATCTTGTTCCAGCAATCGTTGAGCGCGGCACGGTCAATGGGAGTGGAGGAGTCGGCGTTCATGTTACTTTACCTCCCTTTGTTCGATGCGACGGGCACGATCACTCATGACTTTTGCTCCGGCCTTGTCGCCCTGCCCTTCCAACAACAAGGCGAGTTGGACCAACGCATCGTGATGCTGCGGATCAAGGTAAAGCGCCTTGCGGTAAAATTCCGAGGCCTCCGTGTGACTGCCCGAGGCGTCGCGCACCAGCCCCATCACATAAAACGCCTGCGCCGAGGGTCCGTGCACATGCACATGCGACTCGCAGGCCTTCACCGCCTCGACCAGCCGGCCTTGGTCGGCAAGTTGCATCGCCCGGTCCAACTCGGACTTCATCGGCTCGACGGGTTCAGCCACGACGCCGGCCGAACGCAGGACCACCGAACTGAACGGCATTGCCCGGCTCGGCGCAACGACGCGAGGCACTGCGGGCTTGCGCGGTGCCGGAGCGTGACCGTTGGACTTCGGCTCCGACGGCACGGCATCCGCATGACGAAACGCAAAGGCGAGCGGAATTTTGGCCGAGACAAATGCGTGACGCAGCAACAACCCGGTCTCCGACGGACCGACAAACAGCCACCCCTTCGGTGCAAGCAATCGCATGAGCATCGCGACGGCGCGGTCCTGCGTGGCACGGTCAAAGTAGATCAGCAGATTGCGGCAAAAAACGATGTCGAAGGATCCTGCACCCGGCCGTAAATTCTCATCCAGAATATTCCCCTGGTGAAACTCCACCTGCCTGCGCACCGCGTCGGAAAGCTGCCACCCGGCACCTGCGGGCGTGAAGTGCCGGTCGCGGAATTCCTGGTCTCCACCGCGAAAGGAATTCCGGCCAAACACCGCACTGCGCGCACGAACCAGAGAACGCGCACTGATGTCGAGCGCATCGACGCGGAACCGCTCCGGCGAAAACCCCGCGTCGAGCAGCGCCATCGCCACCGAATAGGGTTCCTCTCCGGTCGAGCATGGCAGGCTCAGCACCCGCAGCACCCCCTCCGGATGCGTCCGCAGCCAGTCTTCAAAGGCCAGTCGAGCGAGCGCAGTGAAAGCTTCCCGGTCGCGAAAAAACCAGGTCTCCGGCACGACGACCGCCTCGATCAACTCCTGCACTTCGTCGGCGGAGGCCCGCACGCGGTCCAGATAGGCATCCGTATTCGCAAGCCCGCAGGCGGCGAGCCGCTGTTGCACCGCTCGCTCGATCGACGACGGACCGATCGAGGAGGCGTCCAGTCCCATCGTCTGCTTCAAAAGGACTTCGAATGCATCGGTCATCCTGCGGGTTCCTCCATCACCTGCCTGAACAACACATCGCGCACGGAAGCGGGCAGGAGTTTATCCACTTCGATCCATTGAATCAGTCCGCGCGCATCATTGACGACCGGCCCGAGATACGGCGCACCGTCGCTCTTCACACCGGACGCCACAAAATCACCGGGCTCGCGGTGCAGGGTCTCCGTTGCGTGCTCGGCGATAAGCCCCAGCAGACGCCTGACACCGGTTCCATCCGGATAATGCACGAGCAATAAGCGCGTGCTCAACCGTGCACGGGCGGGACGGCCGAGCGCGAGTTCACTGAGATCGATCACCGGCACGGGCGCTCCACGATATGTGAAAACCCCGGCGACACCAACCGGTGCCTGCGGGATTGTTTTCACCTGCACCAACGGCAACACCTCCGCGACCCGGGACGCGTCGAGGGCATAATGATCGCCGCCGAGTTGAAAGAGTATGAACAGCATCGGGTCCAGGGTTTGCCGTGGGCGGGGTCGCTCCGGGTGGATGATCAGACCTTCAGCTTAAACCGGGAGATGCCATTGCGCAGACCGCTGGAAACCTTGTTCAGTTCGTCGATGGCGAGACCGGATTGGCGGAGCGACTCGACGGTTTGCTGCGCAGCCTCGCTGAGCTGGGTGAGCGCCTGGCTGATTTGCTCCGCACCGGTCGCCTGCGCCTGCATGCCTTCGTTGACCGACTCGACGCGGGGGGCGAGCGCCTGCACCTGCTGGATGATCTGCGCGAGCTGGCCACCGACCTGCTGCACCTCCTGCATGCCACGGCGCACCTCCTCGGAAAACTTGTCCATGCCCATCACGCCGGCGGAGACGGCCGACTGCATTTCTTTCACCATCTGTTCGATGTCGTAGGTCGCCACGGCGGTCTGGTCGGCGAGACGGCGGATCTCAGTCGCGACCACCGCGAAACCGCGGCCGTATTCGCCGGCCTTCTCGGCCTCGATCGCGGCATTGAGCGACAGCAGATTGGTCTGGTCGGCCACCTTGGTGATCGTGGTGACGACTTGGTTGATGTTGCCCGCCTTCTCATTCAACACGGCGAGCTTTGCGTTGATACCGCCGGCCGCCTCCATGACGTGGCGCATGGTGTCCTCCATGCGCGAAAGCCCGGCCTGGCCGCTGCCCGCGAGCGTGGCCGACTGCTCTGCCACCGAGGACACCTCGCCCATCGTCTTCACGAGTTCCTTGGAGGTCGCGGATATCTCCTTCGAAGTGGCACCGATCTCCGTGGTCGTCGCGGCGATCTCGCTCGCGGTCGCCTGCTGTTCCTTCGCGGTCGCGGCAATTTCGTTTACGGAGGTGTTCACCTGAATGCCGGACTGCTGCACCTGGCCGACAAGCGCGGTGAGATCATCAGCCATGCGGTTGAACCCGTCGCCCAACGTGGCGAATTCGTCCTGCCGATCCAGTTGAACGCGCTTGGTAAAGTCGGCCTGTCGCATCGCATCGGTAACCCCGACGAGGCGGCCGAGCGGCCGGGTGATCGCCTGCACGAGGAAATATGCGCTGATCAGCGCGAGCAGCACGGCGATTCCCATGACGACGAGCAGCCCCGTTTTGGCCGCGCCAACGGTGTGCACGATCAGTGCGGTCGAGTTGTCGGCATCGGTCTTGTTGTTGTCCAAGAGCCCCTGGATGGATTCCTTAACCTTGATGAACTCCTGCTCAAGCCGGTCACCGACAAAAGCAGCGGCGGCCTTGTTGTCCTGACCATTGCTCAGCTTCAGGGCTTCGCTCTGAAAGACCAAATATGATCCGTTTAGTTTTTTGAATATATTGAGCAACTGTCGGTCTTTCTCGGTGGTGATCGTGCTCTCGAATATTTTGGCCGATTGATCCAGCTCTCCCCAGGCGGCATCAAGCTGGGCTGTTATTTTCTGCTTCTCCGCCGGATCCGCAGTCAGCACATGGTGCTCGGTGAGCGCATATATATCGATCCAATCGACCATCAACTGGTTGCTATAATACAACCCCGGCACCGAGTCCTTCTGCATATCGGCCGTCTCTTGTTCGATGGTGGCCAACCGTATGAAAGCAAAGGCTCCCATGATGATCATCAGCGCGATGACGGCGCCGAAACTCCAGGTGATGCGTTGGCGAACGTTCCAGTTTTTCATAGAAACTTATAGGGACGTCACGGCTCCGGAAATCCGGGTGAGGTGAGGAAGTGTTAGCACCGTGACACCGCGAACCTTAATGAGGTCTTTCCGTGAATGTAAATCAACCCATACACTTGTTTTCGAATTAAATGCACCACTCCTAAGGGATTACCCCTAGGTGAACACAAAATATCACAGGCTGCCGTAACGAAACAAACCACCCGGCCTTTCGACCGGGTGGTTTGGAATCTCTGAATGGTATTAATGCGAATGACTCAAGCCGTCACTCGCCGCCGGCCCAACAGCGCCACGATCCCTCCGATAGCGAGCAGCACGACCGCGCCGAACCCCAGACCCGAGCGGCGTGCGGTCGCCACACCCAACTGCAGTTCAAGCGGCGCACCACCGTCCACCTGCAGGCTGCGCGTAAAGGTCACCACCTGTCCTTTCTCCGGCAGGGTCACGTCGATCGCACTCGGGGCGGGCTCGACCGCCAGCTGTTGGTCCACGATACGGCCGGCAATGCCGCGCAACGCGCTGTTTTCCTCAGCCGTGTTACCCATCAGCAACTGGTCGGCCTGACGCGGATCGTAGTTCATCCGGCCTTGCAGGAACGGATTCAGGTTGGCCGCCTGCTCCAACTGCTCGTTCTTCACCACATCACTGCTATTGTTGAGGTAGAGCTTCTGGCGAAGCGTGTTCAAGCTGAGCACCGCCTGCTGGGTCTTTAATGTGCGCAACTGCACGCGGGCGTCCTCGTTGGTCGCCTGGTCAAGGCCCTTGGCCTTCGACGCACGGCTGAGCACTTCGCCCGCCTGCTGTTGCTGGCCTTGTTGGAGCAGCACGTTGGCCTCGGCGATGAAGTCGTTGGCCTGTTTCACCTCGGCCGCACGCTTCGACACGACCAGCGACTGGTAGTCGCCCAGCCCGAAGCTCCCCGCCTGCCGATCCTCGCGCAATTGCAGACCGCCGCCGTAACCGTCCATCACATACCCGGGCGGAATCACCACGCGCCACGACACGTTTTCCAGCGGCACGTTGAGTCCCGGTCCGCGCAACGACACCCGGCCGTCGCGCGTCTTCGTGACGGCATACACGATGCGCACCGTCGCCGTGCGTTCGGCCGCCGTGCTCGGCACCACATGGAACAGATACTCGTCGCCCTCGCGCACCGCCGAGACGCTTTCGCCGTTCACCAGCGTGTTGAACAACAGCGCGCCTTCCGGCAGCCGCACCCGCAGCGTGCTCTTCTCGACCACCTCGACGCGCAACTCCGCCGCGGTCAGGAACGCGCCCGTTGGTGAAAACACCGTGGTCAACTCGCCTTGCGTCACGCGCAACTTCAACGCATCCGCCACCTCGTGCCGGCGCACCGTGACCACCAGCGGCTTCTCCGGTTCGGCCACGCGGAAGGAAAGCGCGGGGACGCTCCGGTCGCCACGATCCTGCAGCACCACCGGCACCGCCGACCAATCCGTCCGCTGCCAGCCGCGCGGGATTTCCGCCGCCTCCAGCTCCAGCCTGCCGCCGCCGCGCACCGCGACGAACTGCGTCACCTGGCGCGTGTTCTCAAAGACAGGCGTCGCCACCGTCTCCTTCCCCTGCCCGCTCCCGGCCTGCGCCTGGAATTCGATCTGCACCTCGGTTTCGCCGACGATCCCGCGTTGAAAACGGATTTCCCACAGCTGCGGATCGCCCGCCACCGCCACGAAATCGCTCACCGCCGGACCCGTCGCCCGCACGGTTTTCGCCTGTTCCGCACCGAGGCCGGGCAGGCGCACGCGAAGCGTCTTCACCGCGGCGTTCTCCACTTTGTAGCGGAGCGCGATCCGCGTGAGCGTCTGGCCCTCGCGGGCGGTCACTTCCTGCAACGACTGCACCGTCACCCACGGTTCCAGCGCCTCGATGCCAACGGCCAGCGACCAGTCTTCCTGCAACAACCGGAACGCCAGCGCGCCCGGCCGCGGATTGCCCACCGTGCGCGGATCGAGCTGCGACACATGCGTGCGCGCCATCGCCTGCAACCGCAGTCCTTTCTCCGGCACCAGTTGCAACTCGCCCGTCTGCCGCGTCGCCTCGCGCACCAGCACGCGCGGCACCGTCCAGCCCGCCTGCGCCGCCGGCGCGGGTCCGGCCAGCGTGAGCGCGAAGCCCTGCTCGCCGATCGTGCGTCCGTTGAGATGCAGCGTCACGATGCGCTGCCCGCCTTCGTTCGCCTCGGTCCAGTGGCTCAACGCCGGTCCGCTCAACGCTTCGACTTCCAATCCCTCGGGCAGAGTGAAACTCAGCTTGAACAATCCCACCCGCGTGATCGACACGTTCAGGTCGGTCGCCAGCACCAGCCGGTCGGTGCCGAGCGAGAGCACTTGTTTGGTCGCCACACGCACCTCAGGCGCGACCGTCGCCACACGCAACGTCACCGCGCCGCCGTCGCCACCAAATCGATACACTTGCTGCAACGTCGCCAGCGGTTGCCCATCGCGTCCGCGCGGCAGCAGCGTCGCGTCAAAATCCTCCACATTCACCGGCGACAGCCCTTCGGCTTTCACGCCTTCCGGCTGCGCGTCGCCACCGAAGGCCAGCGCCACCATGCCGACGTCGCCCGCCGCGCCTTGCACTCGCACCGGTCGCAGCGCGAGATCGTAGGGCAGCGCCGCCGTGCCGCGTTGAAACTCCACCGTGAAGGCAAACATCTCCGCCTGCGCCGGCTCGACCGCCACCGTCAGGCGGCGCGTCAACGGATTAAACCGCCACGCTCCCGACGGCCCCTTGCCGACTTCGCCCACCGTGAAGCCTTCCGGCACGTCGAGTTCGAGCGACGTCACCCGGCCCTGCACCGGACGCACCGTCACGCGGGTATAGCCGTTGACCACGCCCGGCCCCGGCACGAACAGCGTGGCCGTCTCCGCATAAAACCGCGTCGCCTCGGCCGACAGGTTGCGCTTCTGCTGCGTGAACTGGATCGTCGGCGCTCCCGCCGGTCCGAGCACCAGCGTGGCCCCGCTTTTCCCTTCGGGCAGCTTGGGCGTCGGCGTCACTTGGATCGCCATCGGCGAACCAAATTCCCAGCCGCCCTGATCCAGCAAGATCGCGATGCGCTGCACCGCCGCCGGTCCGGTCGGCAGCGCAAGGCTCTTGGTGATGTCCGCCACCGGCAGCTCGAACTTCACCCGCGCCGTCAGGACGCCTTCGCGTTCCGGCGACACAAAGTAAGCCGTTGCTCCGTCACGCTCGAGTTTGCCCACACGCAAGCCGTCCCCATCGAACTGCGTCAGCACCGCTGGCGCACGTAGCAGCAGGAAACTGTCCCCCACTCCACCGCGCACCGTAAACTCCGCCTCGGCGAACAACCGCCCGCCACGAATCTCCCACTTCTGCAGCAGCGACTGCGCGGTCTTCGCGCCATCCTGCATCCACGGATCAACCGCAACCGCGTCTTTCGCGCGCACCTCGGTCGCACCGAATCCGCCGAACGCCAGTCCGGACACCAGCAGTGTCACGATCAACGAAGCGACCGTCGTCGACCCGCCCTCGGGTTCCGGTTCATCCCCGCCCTGTCCACGCGAAGTCCACGCGGCCCACGCCCGGCGCAGACCCGGCGCGATGCCAAAGATCAACACCGCCAGCGCGATCATCAGGAAAAACACCGGCGCTCCCAGCCGTTGCGCAAGCACACCGTCGGCGAGCAACACCCCGCCCGTCGCCGCGAACCATCGCGCGTTGCGACCACCGCGCACCAACGCAGCGCCCAACAACAACCCACCACCCGCCGCCACTGCCACGCCCAGTCCGGAAATCATCGCCTGCCAAACCGCGACGTTACCCACTTGAATCGACACCGCCGTGTCCGCCGGCACCACCGTCGTCGCATAATCGATATGCCCGAGGTTCGCCCGCCGTTGTCCGGCCGACTGCAACGCCAGTGCCAGGGCAAACGCCACCGCCACCGCGCCCGCCAGCAAACCGAACGACAGCCACGTTCCCGACCGCGCGCGCAACGCCAGCGCCATCGCCGCCACCAAGAGCAGCAGCATCACCACCGGCATGCGTCCGCGCTGCGAAATCCATTCGAACCCGCGCTCCGTCAGATTGGGCCGCGTCATCTCGGCGTTTCCGCGTTCGGAAACCAGCAGCCGTCCGGTGTCGGAATGCAGCGTCCATTCACCGATGATCATCGGTGCCGACATCTTCGGCGCGGCCACCGTCACCGACGACGCCGACTTGCCCGCCGCCTGGCCGAGCCGCAACGCCACATCGACCGGCTCGTTTGGATTCAGCCGTGCCGGCAACGGCACCAGCGTATGCCCGCCGTCGGCGCGCGCATTGACCACCTCGTTGTCCACCCGCGCTTCCCACAGCTTCACGCCCTCGGGCAGTTCGAGTCGCAGCGCCTTGCGCCCGCGCGTCTTCACAAAAAACCTCGCCGTCGTCACGACCTGTCCGTCTCGCGCCACCCGGCTGTCGAGCTTCGCAAAATCCACCACCTGGTCCACCGTCTCGCCCGGCTGATACCAATCAACTCCAAGCTCCAGCGTGAACGGACGCGCCGTGTATTGGTAAACCGCCAGCGACGGCGACGTGGTCAGCAACCGCAACTCCGCCGGCAGTTCCAACGGCTCCAGTTTCAGCAGCCCGCCCTCGGCTTTCTTGATTTCGTTCTTCACCTGCAACGGACTCACCACCTGCAAATACCCGCGCTCCGATTGCACGCCCAACGGACGCACCTCGCCGGGATGAATCACGCCGCCGCGCGCGCTCATCGGCTGCTCAAAGGTCACCAGCAACGTCGCCGCGCCCAGCACCGGCTGGTGCAGCGCCACGATCACTTGATTGCCCTCGCGGTGCCATTCGCGGCGCACGCCCTGGCCGGTCACGTCGATGTTGCCCACCGACGCCGGCACCTCGATACGCCACTCGCTCGACGGTGCCCCGATCACAAAATAATTGATCAACACGCTCCCGTAAACGACGCCTTCCTTCAGCGAATACAGATGGAACACATCCGCCTGCACGCTCTGGCCGAGCGCCTCGACTTTGAGCGCCGCCGCCCAGCCCGCGTCGCGCAACCGCCACGCCTGCTGCAAGCCCGTCGCCTGACGCGGAAAATAACTCAGAGGCACCTCGACCAGCTCCGTCGTCGTCGCCGGCGTGATCCGATAACCCGGCGCCGACACCACGCCGACATGACCGCGCACCGACTTCGCACTGGGGAACACCAGCGGTGCCAACGTCCACCCGCCCGCGCCCGCCGCCTGGTTTTTTTCCAGGCGCACCTTCACCAACTGACGTCCGTCCACCGCCTCCGCGAAGAGCACCTTGAGTGTCCGACGTCCGTCGCTCACCCCGCTCTCCACCGCGTAGTCCGCCACGCCTGCACCTGTCACCGACACCACCGCGTAGTCCGCCGGAATCTCCAGCGACCAGTCGCGCAACGGCGCCTCGCGCACGTCGAGTTCGAGGTCCGCGTTGATGATGCGATCGGTCTCCGCGAGCTCATACGTCACGACCTCCGACACGCCCACCTCGGGCAGAATCTGGCTCGCAAGCACGTGAAAGCCATAATCCACAGTAGGAAACCGATAAACGAGTGATTGCCTCGGTTTATCCCTTTCACCCACCACAGGGAACTGCTCGGGTTCTACCTGAAGCAAGCCTTCCGCATCGGTGACTTCCAGTCTGACTGCGCCTTTATTTTGCACCCTCAAAATACCCGAATGGCGCACTCCGCCTTCGGGAACGATCCTCGTTGGTTGGATTCTTGCAGGGAATCCATCATAGGCCGTCTGACTCGCAATAGCGATATGCTGTCCATCATTCATCGGACCGCTAAGCTTGACCTCGAGAATGCGTTCCTGCCCTAGGAGAACTTTCCAACTTAAAAGAGTCCTTGCCGCCACTTCGGTGATTTCACCTGGACCGTAAAGTCGGAACCTCACCGTATCCATTTTCCCCTGTAGGATATTAAACCCAATAACCGACGACTGCTTGAGTAGTCCGGCGCCAACCAAAACCTGTCCGGTTTCTACAGTCGTGAATGACAAGAGGCTCTCGCCCGCCTTCTGTGACTTTTTCCACCCAAGTGAAGCCTCGCCGTTTGCCGGCAGAAACCCCTGCCAACCCGCGCTCGTCGCCAGCGGCACGACCGCCTGACCCGCGTCAAACTCCACGCCGTCCTTCGCCAGTCCCGTCAAAGTCACCGGCACCACCGCACCCGCCGGCATGGTGAAGTTCAACCGCCGCCAGTCGCCCTGCTCGCCCAGCGCCGCCGCGAACGCCAGCTCGACCGGCACCACGCCTTTTTTGTCCAACACCAGATCATAGACGTAACCGTTTCCGGCCTTCACCAGCTCGACATGCCAGCCGTCACCCGCCACCGCGCCGGTCATCGCTGCGCGTCCCGCCAGCACGCGCAACCGCGCGCCCGCCGTCTCCACCCGCGCCTGCGCCCGCAATTGAAAATCCACGCTGCCCGCCGCCTCGTTGACCGCACCGGTGAGCTGCACCGCCATCAGCTCCGCGTCACCCAACGAAGCCCCGCGTCGCGCCAGCGAAACTTCGATGCGGCCCTCTCCTTGCATGACAAAATCCAGCCCACCAACCGTGACCACGCCGACCGCCTGGGTCAGACGCAACTCGACCGACGCATCCGGCTGCAACCGCACGCGCGACGAAAACCCCACCGCGTCGCCCGCCGTCACCAGCAGCAGCGCCGACTTGCCCGGCACCGCCGGATCGCGCAGCCGCGTGGTGATGACCAGATCGAGCGAACGCGGCGCCTGCCCATCCGTCAGCACCGGCCGCAAATCCAAAAACCGTTTCACCACCGCCTCGCCTGTGCCGCGTCGCACCGACCAGTCGCGCAAACCCGCGCCCGTCACCGCGACCACCTCGCCGTCGCCCGAAAGTCCGAGCGTGAGCACCTCGCCCGCGCCCTGGACAATCCGCACGGTGAGCTTCGCCTCGCCGCCGATCTCCCCCTCGCCGACGCGCAGCACCTGATCCACCGTGCCCGCAAAAAACAACGGCGCCGGGGGCGGCACGCCCGTGGCCTCGACCACGATTTTTCCACCCGCACCGGGCGTCAGCGCCGTCGTGACCGGCGCGGCCGACAACGTCGTCGCGAGCAAAACCAGCGCTCCGAATGTAGGAGCCTGCTTGCAGGCGATGAGCGATCCACGCCAACCGACCACGAGACGAATCGCCTGCAAGCAGGCTCCTACATTGAATGATGAAGCGTTCATAAAAAGACGGGGTTGCAGGGATAAAAATGAGTGGGAAATGCGCTCCGCGATCATACGCGGAGCACGCCGGCCAATTGCGCGGAAGTTGTCATGGATTTGTCAGAAAATTGTCAGGGGATCGAAACGTGGCACCGCTTCAAAGTGGCATGGGCGTCCCGCCCATGTTGTCCGAAAGTCCGAGGTAGGGCCGGCGACTCCGCTCGCCGCCGTCCGACTCCGACGTGGCACCGCATAGCGTGAAACGAAGATCGGCATTTTCACCACAAAGACACCAAGGCACAAAGTTCTCACAAAGAGGAAACCGACTCCGGTCTTCTCTGTGCAGCCTTTGTGTCTCCGTGCCTTTGTGGTAAAACCGGCCCCCGACATGGGCGAGCCGCCCATGCCACTTCCGGCCCGCGCGCTACGTTTCAACGATGCGTATCCTATAATCATCATAATGCTTCACTCGCCCGTCAGCCGGCGCGTCTGCCGGAACATTTGAATAAACTCCTGCACGCGCGGCGCGTTGGGATACGCCGCGCTCAATCCCTCGACGACCGGCGCGAACTCATCGAGCCGCACCTGTCCGGTCAGCGCCCCGCCGCGCAGTTTCTCGGCGAGGAACGCCGACACGCCCGCCAGTTGCAGCGACGGCGTCGCGCGATCAAAGGCCGCCGGTTGCGCCACGTAGCCGAGCGTCCACGTCCGCTCGACACGCTCGTTCGAACGCGTGTCGAGGAACCGCACCGCGACTTCGCCCAACTCGCCTTCGCCCTCGGGTAACACTTCGACCTGGTAAACCGCCACCGCCGCCTCCTCCGCCGCCAGCTCGGCCGCATCCACCGCGTCATTGCGGAAGTCTTCTGTCTTCAGCCGGTGTTTTTCAAAACCGATCAACCGGTAACGCGCCACGCGCGCCGGGTTGAAGTGAACCTGCACCTTCACGTCCTTCGCCGCCGGGCGAAACGCACCCGCCAGCTGACGCGCAAAATTCGCGTCCGCATCCTCCGGCGAATTGATCACCGCGTAGCGTCCGTCTCCCTTGCGGGTGAGCGCTTCCAACACCGAGTCGTCCAGTCCGTCGGCGACCACACCGCACGCATCGAACGCGATGCCGTTCTGTCGAAACCCTTCCACGCGCTTAGCCAGCGCTTCCGGATCGGCGTCGCCCAGATTGGCTGCGCCATCGGTCAACAACACGATGCGGTTCTGCGCCGTGTCGAGTTTCTGCCGCATCGCGAGGTCCCCGGCCAGCGCCAGCGCTTCCTCCATATTCGTGCCACCCTCGGCAGGCGTGCTGGCCGCGAGTTCCATCAACTTCCCCGCCTGATCACCCGGCACGCTCTCCGCCAACAGACGCGGCGTGTGGGCAAAACCCACCAGGGTCACGCGGTCATCCGGTCCGAGCAGCGAGGTCAGCGCCGTGAGCGCGGCGCGCACGGTGGCGGTGCGATCTTCACGCTCCATCGAACCCGACGTGTCCAGCAGAACGGTCAACCGCAACGGCTGTCCCGCGCCGCGCCCGGTGGCGGGCACCCTCATCGCGATGCGCACGAGGTTGCGCTGTTGCAGGAACGGATGCGCCGCCTGCTCGATGCGGCAACTGACCGGCTCGCCGGCGGCCGGCGAAGGATCGCCATAGTCGAACGCGTTGTAGAATTCCTCGGGCCGGATCGTCGAAGGATCGGGCGCCTGCCCGCGCTCCAGCGCCGCCTTCGCCAACCGGAACGACGCATCGCTCACATGCAGCGAGAACGTGGAAACCGCCTCGGTCGCGGTGGGGATCTCGGAGCGAAACGATTCGAGCAATAACTCGTTGGGCTTAAGATCAGCCTTCCGTGCTGCGAGATCGGATGCCGCCGCTTGCTTTTCAGCTGCTCGTATCTCTGCGATCACTTCATTCTGGGCCGAAATCTGATCCAAATCGAAACCTGCGAGCGCAGCAGTTTTTGCGGACTCTTCGTCCACCTTTGCCGCAACGCCTAAAACCGAACGTTCCCTTTTGATTTTAGATACACGTCGTTCGATTTCTTTCTTATCAGCATCCGTTAGCTCAAGGACTGTCATTTTCAGCGGCGTGCCAGCGGTGATGGTAATCCCCGAATCATCATCTCTTTCCCGCTTTGAACCTAATATCTCAGGCTTCCACGCACTTGCCTCGGCCTTGTCCTGATAAACCCTCGGCCGCTGCCACGCGTTGGTAACCTCTTCGACCATCTGTGACCGAGTCTTCACCCGGTTAAGCTCAGCCACGGCGCTTTTTTCTTTTTCGATCCGGGAGAGAAAAGAATTCGCATCCGCGTTTTCAGGCGCAACGGATTCGAGTGCCCGGAAAGTTTCCTGAGCAGCCGCAAGATCGCCGGCGAGGTATTCACTGCGCCCTTTGGCGACTAGCTTGGTCGCATCTTTTTCCTCGGATACAACGTCTGAATTTACAGTATCTGCAGCCGCTTTATTAGACGCCTCATTATAGAGTTCGAGCGCTTGCCGAGCCCCTGCGGTGTCACCGGCCTTCAATCTACTTTGTGCTTTTTCCAAAAAGGCCACTTCGTCGTTTTGCTTCAGGCCTTTGGCCGCCTCCGCATCGAAATAAACAGGCGTTGCCGTAGATGTGGTCGCCGCAGACGCCGCAAACGGATCGGCGGCCAGATCGTTGCGAATCTCACGCCGACGACGCACCTCGGCAGGCACGGATTCCAAGCGGGCGTTTGATTGATTACCGAAAGCAAGTTCGCCCCGCTTCGCTCCCGCCAGATCGGCATCGAAGGCCAACGCCTGCCCTTGGTCGCGAAGCTGACGCAGTGACTCCCGATTATCCCGAGACTCGAGCTCCGCCGGCTCGCCACTCATGACCGTGACGGTGTTGCCTTTTCTGGCCGCCTTAGCCTGCCCGCTCCCGGACGATGCCGTTGCGGCCATAAGGTCGGAGCCATTCTGTTGAAATCCAAAGGAACCGGAATGACTCCCCGCCACTGATCCGCCCGTGCCCCCAACCGGTGCAGAGGCCGGTGCCGGCGAAACATCGAGTCCCAGCGTGCCCGAAGAAACCGTCGTCGTCCCGGTATAAGTCGAAAAACCATCCACTCCTTGCGGCGCACGCAGCGACCCGGACGCGCTCACCGGAATATCCGTGTTCAACTCACGATTGCCCACCGCCTCGGCTTTGCGCTCCACCGTGGCATTGGAGTAGCGCACACTCGTATCGACCGCCTCGTTAGAGCGTATCTGCGCATCCATATAAGCCTGTTGCTGGGCCATCCGTTGATCGGACATCTCCTTCGCTTTACGCGAGCTATACTTCACGCTGCCCACCGTCGGAATCATCACCGCCGCCAGTATCGCCATCATTGTGAAACACGCGGCCATCGGCAGTGCCCAGCTGCGCCAAGACCGCGCCTTTTTGCGCGCCTTCACCGGCGCGGCCACCACCGTCTCGACCGTCGCCGCGCCTCCGATTACCGCCAGCACCTTTGCACGGCGTTCCGGCGAGAGCAGCAGCGGCGTCTTCAGCGGTTTCGCCGCTTCGCCCATCAAACCGTGCACGGCTTCGATGCGCCGCCTGAACACCGCCAGCTCGGGTTGTTCGGCGCACAGCCGGTTCAACTCCGCCACCTCGAAAGGTGACGCTTCGCCCAGCACCCACGCCACCACGCGCGCCTCCAGTTCGGGGGTGGGGTTATCGCTGGTCTTCTTTAAATTGTCGTCGTGATTGTTCATGGTGTCGTCCTCCTCAGCCCCGGCTGCCCTCGATGCCCGCGTTGCGCAGCGAATCCGCCAGGCGCTTGAGCAGGTGGTGCAGTTTGTAGCCGACCGTGCCGGCGTTCAGTCCCGTGCGTCCGGCGATCTCCTGATACTTCAGGTCTTCGTTGTATTTTAACTGGATAAGGTCGCGGTCTTCGTCCGGCAGCTCGGCCAGAAACATCCGCACCAACCCCACCGCCTCCTGCCGCCCCATCGCCTCGACCGGCAACTTGTCATGCTCGGCGACCACCTCGCCGGCGTCGTCCAGATCCGTCTCGCGCCGGTGGTCGCGCAGGTGGTTGAGCGCGAGGTTGCGCACGCAGCGGTAGAGCCAGGCGCGCGGATTCTCGACTTCGGCCCACAGCGGATGCAGCCGCAAAAACGCCTCCTGCACCAAGTCCTCCGCCACCGATCTCCGCCCGACCAGTCCCCACGCAAAGTGCAGCAGCCGCCCCTCTTCCATCTCGAACAGCCGGCTCAAAGTCGATGGAGGGGTATTCATCGGGGAGGCATGGGCATACGTCGCACGCGCCTCCTCACGCAAGGGCGGACCGGCCGGAAACTGGAAAACAGCGGACTGCATGATGGGCGGATGAAGAAAACGTCATGACTTCACCCCTTAAGACACGGCCGCCCCTAGTTTCTTAGAAAATAGTTCCCCCCTTCGGAACGACCCTAAGCCAGATTCCGCAGCTCCCCCGGATCATCCGCCAAATCAAACGCCAGCCACGGCGAGCCGTCGGCGTTAAAAACTTCCTTCCTCACCGGCGAACGCCAGCCGCGCCATACCCGGTCACATTGGTGCGGCAATGCCACCACGCTCGGCATCGAAATCTCCGCACGTTCCCGTCCGCACGACCACGCCCGCCCTTCGGCCCACGCCCGCGTCATCGCCGACAGATCGAGCAACGAAACCGCTTCGTCCGAGCGCCCGCCCGCCGTCGCTCCTGGCGCACCACGCACCAGCAGTGGCACGCGCACGCTTTCTTCATACGGCCAGCCTTTGCGAAAAAGCCCGTGCGCCCCGTGCATGTCGCCGTGAACACTCGTGAATACCACGATCACGTCCTCAACCTCGTTCTCGTTCTTCTTACTCTTTCTCGTTCTCTCCTCTTCAACCGCCGCCAACAACCGCCCGATCGCGCGGTCAGTCGCCTCGATGTGCGCATAATAACCCGCCAGTTCGCGCGCGGCTTTAGCCTCCGCCTCTCCGCCTCGCGGGACGTTCGCAGGCAACACTACCGCATGCCGCTCGACACCCGACGCCGGCGCATTGTAGGGCGGATGCGGGGCCTCCAGACTCACGACCGCGAACCACGGCGCGCCCAGCGGTCGCGCCCTACCTCCAAACCACTCCCCCGCCCGCTCGCACAACACGTCGCTTTGGTAGCCCTTAAATTGAACCGGCTCAGGCAACCGCGTCCCATGCAGCCATGGATCGTTGAGCAAAAAACCGCTCTCGAATCCCTCCCAAAACTCAAAACCTCCCCGCGCTTCCGGCGGCACGATCATCTTCGCATGCGCCTCGCCGACGAGCGGCACCGCCGGGTCACGTTGCGCCAGGTGCCACTTGCCGAAAAACGCCGTCTTATACCCGCGATCATTCATGTCATGCGCGATGGTCCGCGCATCGACAGGCAGCGGATCATAGTAATCGCGCACGCCGTTCTCCGGCGATGGCACACCCGTCATCAGCGCCGCGCGCGCAAAGGGTCCGAATGGATGCGGAGTCACCGCCTGCGTATAGTTAACGCTGCGCGCCGCCAGCGCGTCGAGGTTCGGTGTGCGTGCATTCACGTCGCCCGCATACCCGCACGCCTGCGCCCGCCACTGCGTGGTGACGATCCACAAGATGTGCGGTGCGGTCAGGGACGACATGCGCCTCCATCAACGCAACTCCGGACACCGGCGCAAACTTTGAACGCCTTGAAATGGCACGGGCTTCCAGCCCATAGACATTAACCTAAAAAATACGGAGGGTGAGTGCTTAAAAAGATACCGGTTGATATTTCTGCCCCCAGTTTTCTGCCATCAAATCCGCAGCCGGCCCGTTGGGAGTTGGGACTTTGGGGTATGAGCTTTGTGGAAACTTTGTGTCTCTGTGTCTTTGTGGTGAGGATAGGAGGTGCAGGCTGAATGGCGGAGTGTTCACCACAAAGGCACGAAGGCACAAAGATCGGACAAAGAGATCAGCAGGTGAGGGTATGGGCACGAGAGGTTGATCCGCAGGCAATTTCCCCGGCAGGCACCGCGGCCCGCCCTCCAAAAAAACACCAGGGATGGAGCGGCAATGGCAGAAAGATGGGGGCAAAAAAAGGCCCGATCTTAAGGTTAATGCCTATGGGCTTCCAGCCCGTGGGTTCGGAAACCATGAGTAGAATGCCCACGCCACCTAAAACCCGCCAATGTTGATTACAGAACTGTTTGATGCCCCCGCAGCCTACGGTTCATACTCGCCCCGATGTCGCAGCCGCTCACACCGCGCAGCCCGCCTTGGTGGCAATGGTCCACCACGCTCTCGCTCGACGCCCCGCTCGTCGCGATGGCCTGGCAGGCGTTGTTCGCCCGCAAGCTTGGCGTGCAACTCGACTGGCACGATCCCGTGCTCATCGGGCTCGCGGTATGGATAGTCTATGCCGCTGACCGCTGGATCGAGGGTTGGCGCCTCGACTTGGACACGGTGCAAACCCGCCGCCACCAGTTCTACATTCGCCACCGCTGGCCGGTGTTCTGGGTGGGCATCACCGCCATCGTCGCCACCACCGCCATCGCCATCGCGCGCCTCGACGGACGCGAATTCAAGGCCGGTTTCATCCTGCTCATCCCCACCCTGCTCTACCTGTTTTCGCACCAACTGGTGCACCGCCACCACCCGTTGCGCATTCCCAAGGAGATCGTCATCGCCGTGATCTTCGCGCTCGGCTGCGCCGTCGCCCCGGCAGTCGTCGCACCGGATCAAATCCCGTCCCTGCTCGTGCCGGTAACGCTCTTCGGTCTGCTTTGCTTCGCCAATTGCTCCCTGATCGCCTCTTGGGAAAAGGAAGTCGATACGCTCCACGGCCAGACTTCTCTCGCCCTCCAACTCAAGGGCCGCTGGGGCCTCATTCACGCGCTGCCGTGGGTTCTCTGCATCGCCGGACTGATCTCTATCTTCGTCAACACCGCACCCTCCCACCCCGGCGCGCTTTGCACCACCGCGAGCGGACTGCTCCTCGGCCTGCTCGACCTCGCGCAACCCCGTATCGGCCGTGAAAACGCCCGCGCCCTGGTCGATTTCACGCTGATCACCCCGGTGGTGCTGCTATTTCTGTGATAAACCTGTGATGAAGACCAACGGCTACGACCAACTCGCCCGGTTTTACCGCGTGATCGAATTCCTCGCCTTCGGTCGCGCCTTGGAGCGCGCCCGGTTCTGCCACTTCGAACGCCTGCGCGACTGCAAACGCATCCTGCTCCTCGGTGATGGTGACGGACGCGGACTCGCCCTCGCCTGCCGCCTCGCGCCCAACGCACACATTGACTCGGTGGATTTCAGCGCTGGCATGCTGGAACGCGCCGCCCGCCGGCTCCGCCCCGAGGACCGCGCCCGTGTCACGTTGCGCCAAGCCGACGCGCTCACCGCCGATTTCCCCGCCGACACTTACGACGCGGTCACCACGCTTTTTTTCCTCGATTGTTTTTCGAGCGACCAAGTCCGTGGGTTCATCGAACACCTGCGCCCCGCACTCAAACCCGACGCTCTCTGGCTCTACGCCGATTTCGCGTTGCCGCCGCGCGGCTTTTTCCGCGCACGCGCGCAAGTCTGGCTCGCGCTCATGCTCTGGTTTTTCCGCTGGCAAACCGGCCTTACCGTGCGCGCCCTGCCGCAGGCGGAAAACCTTCTGCACGCCGCCGGTTTTCGCCGCCTCGCCGAGTCCTCCTGGCAAGGCGGATTCATCCTCGGCGCCGTTTTTCAGCAGGTTGCAAAATAACCACCGGTCTGCTGCGCTCGGCGAACATGACTATTCGCGAACCCGAGCTCGTCGATCTCCCCACCGCCCGCGGCCCGATGCGCTGCATGATTTTCCGGCCGACCGGTGACGGACGCCATCCGGGCCTCGTGCTCTACTCCGAGATTTTCCAGATCACCGCCCCCATCCGTCGCACCGCCGCGTTTCTCGCCGGCCACGGGTTCATCGTCGCCGTGCCCGAGGTTTACCATGAATTCCTCCCCGCCGGCGAAGTGCTCGCCTACGACCAGGCCGGTGCCGACAAGGGCAATGAACTCAAATTCGCCAAGGAACTCGACTCCTACGATAATGACGCACAGGCCGTCGTCGCCTTCCTCAAATCCCACGCCGCCGGCAACGGCCGTGTCGGCGCCATCGGCATCTGTCTCGGCGGACATCTCGCGTTCCGCACCGCTATGCTGCCCGACGTCAGCGCCACGACCTGCTTCTACGCCACCAACATCCACGACGGCACCCTCGGCCAGGGCAAAGCCGACAACTCCCTCGCCCGCATCCCCGACATCAAGGGCGAGCTCATGATGATCTGGGGGCGCCAAGACCCGCACGTGCCCGGCGAAGGCCGCGCCAAAATCTACACCGCCCTCACCGCCGCCGGCACCACCTTCACCTGGCACGAGTTCAACGGCGCCCACGCTTTCCTCCGCGACGAAGGCCTTCGCTACGACGCCGAACTCGCCCACCTCACCATGGGCATGACCGTCGACTTCTTCCGCCGCCGCCTCGCCTGATTCCTTTTCTCCATGTCCCTCCAACTCAAACCCAACGACACCCTTCTCTTCTTCGGTGACAGCATCACCGACTGCGGCCGCGACCGCGCCAAGCTCGATTCGCTCGGCGGCGGCTACGTCAACCAGATCAACGCCCGCCTCGGCCACGCCCTCGCCTCGCCCGCCCTGCGCGTCATCAACCAAGGTTGCGGTGGCCACCGCATCTACGATCTCGAGGCGCGCCTTGAAACCGACTTGCTCGCCTACAAACCCACGGTCGTCACGTTCCTGATCGGTATCAACGACGTGTGGCGCCGTTTCGACCGCAACCTCATCTCCGTCGCCGACGAATTCGCCGCCTCCTACCGCCGCATGCTCACGCGCATCCGTAGCGAACTGAATCCGCACCTCGTGTTGATGGAACCGTTTCTCCTGCCCGTCCCTGCCGACCGCCGCGCCTGGCGCGAAGATCTGGACCCGAAAATCACCATCGTGCGCGACCTCGCCGTGGAATTTGGGGCCGACTTGATCCCGCTCGACGGCCAGTTCGCCGCCGCCGCAACCCGCGCGCCCGCTGCCTACTGGTTGCCCGACGGCGTTCACCCGAGCGCCGCCGGCCACGCCCTCATCACCGACGCTTGGCTGAAAAATGCCGGACGGTGATCCCGAAAACCACCTGGCTCCCAATCTAAAACCCCGATCATAATATGCAGAGTTAAGAGCATAATCGGCAGTTCCATTCATTTGGAACGATCTCTATAGTGTTGGCCACCCCACCATGCACCCGCAGGCTACCCCCATTCGTCATACCTTCCGCGCGTTCACCTTGGTTGAACTGCTAACTGTAATCGCGATTGTCGGAATCCTTGCGGCACTGGTTATGGTTTCCGTAGGGAGAGTCAGGCAGGGAGCCAAAACCGCGCTCTGCGCCTCGAACTTGAGGCAATTGTATGTCGGCACGCAGTTGTTCGCCCAAGACAACCGGAACCTGCTGCCGGCCCTTTATTACGAGAAGCCATGGTATACGGTGCTGAGGGATGGCTACCTCCACGACGAGAAAGTGTTTTTTTGCCCGTCGTCCAGTATAGAACCCGCGTTTAACTCAACCGCGATTTCCTATGGCTGGAACATCTATTTGGACAAAGGCGTTAACGTCGCGCCGCACCTACAGGTGCGAAACATCACCAACGCCAAGGAGCTTATTCTGATGGGAGACAGTCAGGATGAGGCAGGCCAGCAGCGCCTATATATCCAATACGGTAATGGAACCTTGCTGGCCGGAGCGCGGCATAATGAAAGCGTCAATGTAGTCCACGCCGACGGCTCTCTGGCCTGCGTTCCCAAGCAAGCGCTCAGGGAGCTCAAATACTGGACCCCCAAGCCATAACAAGGCTCGATATTCGTATCCATCTTTCAAACACATCACATATTTCAAAATGCACTACAATCTACCCTACCTCTCACGTCGCCATCTCGCCATCATCGGCGCACTTCTGGGTGCGAGTCTGCAAGCCGCGCCGGCGACAGACGTTCATTTGCTGGCCAAATACGATTTCGAAACCCCCGCCGCGCTCAAAGAGTGGACCGGCGAATACGCCGGCACCTACAAAGCGGCTATTTCATGGAAGACACCCTTCCTGATAGAATGGGATCAGGCCGACGCGCATTCGGGTTCCGGAGCCCTGCGCGTCAGCTTCATTGAGGAAACCGCGACGGGAAACAAAACCGTCCTCACGCCCTCCATCGACGTGCCGGCAAAGTCGGAACTCCCCCGCACGATCATCATCCGCTGTTTTGCCAAACTTGAGGGCGGCCAGGCGGCTTCCGTCGAACTGCGCGCGCTGCAACGCAACGCCGATAAAAAACCCACCAAGTGGTTGGACGACACCAAAACGCTGGCGACTGTTAACGTCGCGACGGGTTGGCAAGAGATCCAAATCGAAGGCTCCGTGCTGGCGGAAACCCGCTCCATCGGGCTGATGTTTGTTAACATCGGGATTCCCGGCCAAGGCAAACCACTCAGCTATCTTGTGCTGGATGATTTGACCGTGGAGATGAAGTAAATCCGCAGTCCGCACAGCACCCCTATCACCGTCGCCCCCGTATCCGGGGCACCTTCCAAACCATGCTTTTATTCAAGCCAAGGTATAGCCTCTGCGTGCTCGCACTTTTCGGCGCGACCCACTGGTGCCTCCCACCAATCCAGGCAGGAATCGCCTTTAAGTCCTCCGCCAAGGGCAACGTATTCACCGCCGATAACGGAGAGGTGTCGCTGCTGCTCGATTCAACCCCGCAGTCCGGCGGTCAGATTATCGTTCGAGACGAACTCGATAATGTCTTGCAGACCGTGCCCATCGATACGGATGCAGACACCGCTTCCGTTCAATTACACGGCAAGGGCTTTTACCGGATCGAAGCCCGGATCAACCGAGATGGCGCGGAGCCACTCACCCTCAACACGACGGCGGCGGTGATCGGTCCCAAATTGGATGATGCTGTGCGCATGACCTCCGGCATCGGCCTCTGGAACGTGCAGGGTGACGCCACCCTCGTCGCGGCCGCCGGGGCCAAGTGGAACCGGCGCATGCTCAGCCTGCGCAACCTCAAGGAAAGCGAGTTGCTGCCCGTGAATGCTGCCACGGTGTTAGCCCCGCCTCCAGTTGATCCCACCGGACTCGTCAACGTGGGCGTGTTCTCTTTTGGGCTGCCGCTATGGGCGATGCAGCTGCCATCCGACTATGTGCACAAGGGGTTTGGCAACCCACTCTACCCACCCAAGAGCCCGGAAATTCTTCGTCAGGTCGTGAAGTCGTATCTCCTCAACTCCACCGAATCGCTACCTTCCTACATTGAGCTCTACAACGAGCCTGAGTGGAAGTGGACCGGCACCAACGAAGGCTTGGTCGACCTGTTCAAACAAATGACCTCAGCCATCCGAGAGGTGAGACCGGATGTGAAAATCCTCGGCCCGGGCTTCTCGAGCATCCGCATTCACGACAAAGCCCGCATCGATTTTGATACGCTCAATCAACACGGTCTTTTCGACGTATTGGACGGCGTGGTCACGCACGCTTATGTCGACGGCACCCCACCCGAAGGTGAATTCATCGATCGCGTGATCGAGCTACAGGACTTTCTGGTCAGCATCGGCAAGCCACACCTCCCCATCCACCTCACCGAATTCGGCTGGTGCACCCGGCCCGGCACGTGGCAAAAGCCCGTCGATTCCTACACGCAGGCCCGTTACCTGTCGCGCTCGCTGACGTTGCTCATGTCCGCCGGCATCGAGAACGCCACCTACTTTGCCTACATCTACAAGAATCAGAAAAGCGACGGCGAAACATCGTTCTCCATCGCCAATCAAGATCACACTCCGCTCCCGGCCTACGCCGCTTTTGCCAACGCCGCCCACTGGTTGGCCGGTGCCGAAAGCATGGGGCGCTGGCTGCAACTCACCCCATCCACGTATTGCGCGCTCTTCCGCAAAAAGGACCGGCTGATCGGGATCATTTGGGATACGGAAGGTCAGCGTGAACTCATCCTGCCGGTCGCCCCCGAACACGCAGAGGACATGATGGGGCGTGCTGTCAATGTGCCCGCCAACGGCGCGTTAACCATCTCACCCAGCCCGCTCTTTCTCGATATGGGCGAAATCGGCCCCGATCTCATCGTAATCAAAAACTCGATACGTATTATCCGCGGCAAAAGCGCCTCGCTGGCCAGGAGCGATACAGGCTGGATCGTGCCGGCTCCGCTCACTTATAGCCCGGGCGTGCTGACCGCACCGTCCGATGCCGCCGTCGGCGATTACCTGTTGCTCAGCAAAGCAGGCTCCCGTTGGGAAACCCAACCCGTATCGGTCATCTCCCCGCTCGAAGTGACCTCGAAGCCGAGTTTGGTGTGGCCGCTAAACTCGGACACTCCCCGCCTGTCTGTCGATGTCGTCTCGCAAGCGGAGGTTGCCATGAACACCAGCCTGTCCACATCCCTCAAAGGCAGCCGGGACTACTTCCTGAAAGACACTCCGGTGGAACCCAACAACAAGATGACCTTGGAGTTGCCGCTGAAAAACATCCGCGAAGGCCAGCGCTACCAGGGCGAGCTCACGGTTGATAGCATTCAGGATGATTGGCACGACCAGGTCCGGCTGCCTCTGGACTTCACGGTGCTGACCGCCCGCTTTGTGCAAAACGACCGGCCGGACTGGAGCCAGGTTCCCGCAGTTGATTTTTCCGCTTGGGACCCCATGGGCGTAACGCCGATTGCTCCGGAGAACGGCTCTGCGAGCGTCCAGTCGGTCTATAGCCCCAAAGCCCTTATCCTACGCATTCAGGTGCGTGACGACATCCACGTGCAGGACTCGCTGCCTTCGTTATTGTGGCAGCAAGACTCCATCCAGATCGGCCTCGATCCCGATGTCCTGAAATCATGGGAGGCCAATGATCTCTTCGGACTGAAGGGCCATCGCGCATTCGAATACGGAGTCGCCTTGAATGGCCACACGCCCATGACTTGGCGCTGGATTTCCTACGTGCCCGAACTGCCCTCGGATAGCGAGGAGCCCCGCCTCCAGCCCCACATCACCCGCGTCGGTGACGTGACCACTTATCAGATAACCTTCCCGTGGAGTGTCCTGGGACTGAAAGCCGCTCCCGCCAAGGGCTCCGCCATCGGCATCGCGCTGGTCGTTCACGACGTGGATTCCGCCTCCAGTCAAAAGCACAGCCTGCGGCTGTTCAGAGGTGTCGCCGAGGGCAAGAACCCCGACGAGTTCGGCCCGCTCTGGCTCCGCTGATTCGAGCCGCTGGATTCAATAACCCTCCCTGCATCCACGTCACCAGCCGGCTATGCCGGCATCTCATTTCGCATGCCTCACCCGCTCCATACTCACCAGCGTCAGGTTCACCTCGATTTCCACACGTCACCGTTTATCCCGGACGTGGCCGCCGAATTCGACGCGGACGCGTTTGCCGAAAACTTCCGGCGCGCACTCGTGAACAGCGTCACGGTCTTCGCCAAATGCCACCACGGACAATGCTACTACCCGACGCGCACGGGGGTGCAGCATCCCGCCCTTAAAGGCCGCGACCTTCTCGGTGAACAAATCGAGGCGCTCCATCGCGTCGGCATCCGCGCGCCCATCTACACCACGATCGTCTGGGAAGAGGACGTCGCGGACAAACACCCCGAATGGCGTCAGATGCGCTTGGACGGCAACTTTGCCCGCTGCGCCAATGCCGATCCTTCGCTACCGCCCCAGCCAGGCGGCTGGCGATTCAACAACTTCCTTCACCCCGACTACCAGGACTACATCGAAGCCCACGTGCGCGAGCTCCTTGGTCGTTACGATGTGGACGGGCTTTTCTTTGATATCGTGTTCTTCGATCCACAATCCTGCTGGAGCGACGCCAGCGTGGCCTTTCGCGAAAAGCACGGCCTGCTCGGCAAGGACGCGATCACCCAGGCCCGCTTTGAAAGCGCCGCTCAGGTCTCATTTGCGAACCGGTTCACTCCGTTGATCCAGGGGATAAAAAAAGACGCCACGATATTCTATAACACCCCCAACCCCATCTTTGCCGACTCAAAGCTCGGCGTGCGTGCCCGTCACGATTTGCAAACGCACTGGGAACTCGAGTCCCTGCCCTCGGGCTTTTGGGGCTACCAACATTTTCCCCGCTTGGCCCGGGCGTTTGGCAACTGGGGCAAACCCTGGCTTGGCATGACCGGTCGCTTCCAGCGCATGTGGGGCGATTTCGGCGGACTCAAACCGCAGGCCGCCCTCGAATACGAGTGCTTCCGGACCCAGGCCCACGGCGGTGCCAATTCGGTAGGCGACCAACTCCCTCCGCGCGGAACACCCGACGCCGGTGCCTACGATCTCATCGGCGCCGTCTATGCCCAATGCGCCGCAGCCGAGCCGTTCTATGCCGGTTCAACCCCACTGCCCCAGATCGGGATCCTCGCTCCGGGCAATCCCCTGATAGATGGAAACCTGACCGACCAATCACTGGAAGGTGCCGTGCAAATGTGCGAAGAAGCCCACTACGACTGCGTTGTGCTCGACGACCTGTCATCGATGGATGGATACGATCTCATCCTGCTGCCCGACTCCGTCGCGCTTACTCCGGCCCTCACGGAAAACCTCACCCGGTTTCTCGTCCGGGGCGGCAAAGTCATCCTGTCCCACCAATCCGCCTTTGATTCTACAGGACTGTGCCAACTGCCCGGCTTCCCGCTCAAGCAAGTGGGCTCGGTCGAAAAATTTCCGACCTACTGGCGCACCCGAGCCGACTTCTGCACACATCTTTCCCGCAGCGACCGAGTCGTTTATCTGCCAGGCCTGAACGTGGAATCCGGACCGGGAGTGGAGGTTTTGGTCGAACGGGTGCTGCCCTATTTCAAACGCACCGACCTGACCTTCAGTTCGCACTTTCAGACTCCACCCCAGGCGAAGTCCGACAAATTTTTTGCGGTCATGGCAGGCGACAACTTCGTCTATTTCGCGGATCCGGTTTTCCGTGAATACCGCCAATCAGGAAACATCGCGGTGCGCGATGCCTGGAAAGCCGCGATGGTTCGCTTGGTCGGACCGGCACCTTATGGCGACGGGCTTCCCTCCACGATTCTGAGTGTCCCGCGCCGGCGCGGAAACGACCTCATCCTTTCCTTGCTGCACTACATCCCCACGCGAAAGGCGCTCACCGTTGATATGGTCGAAGAGCGCAGCTCGTTCGCCGGCGAGTGCCTGCGATTGCCCGAAAACGCCAAACGGATCATCGATACGCAAACCGATCAGGAACTGGAACGACAGCAGGACGGCGCGTTCATCCTGCCGACAACCAAAGGCCGGCTACTGCTCGTCGCACCGGGGGTTTTCGCCTGAAAATTGCGGGCGTGCGTCCCACGCACAGCCCTCTCGACCGGATCGCCGATGCTCAAACTCGGGCCTTCGTAACGTCTTCTTTTGTCGACGCGGTTTTCTTTGCCCCACTCGGTTTCGGCCGCTGACTGCGCAAGAGCCGCTTCGCAAGGCTGGTGAGCGGGACATCGGTGTCCATCAACTTAGGGTCTGCCATGTGCCAGGGCATGGGCTGGCGGTTTTTCATGGATCGAGACGTGACGCCGAGGTGAAGGATGGAAGCGCGCGACAGCGAATTGACGTCAGCGTAGCCAAGCAGATCGGCGATTTCCTTAGTCTTGAGGTCGGTCTTCTTCGATAGCCATCCGGCCGCACTCAAGCGGGCCTCCAAAAGGCACCGCCTGAACGGCGTGCCGAAGGTCTTGCGAAAAACCCGGCTAAAGTGGGCGTTCGACAGTCCGACTTTTTTGGCAATCACGGGTAGCTTGATCTCTTTCCAATATCCCTCGCGCAGATATTGAAGCGCCTGCTTCATCAGGCCATCCGACGTGGCGAGTTGATCGAGAAAATAGTTCGGCACCTTCTCCATGAGAATGCGGCCGTGATCATCCCGAACCAAGTGGATTGATGCGGTGGTCTCGGTCACGACCGAGCTCAGAATCTGCCGCACATAGTCCGCTATGAAGTTCGCGATGTCAGCCATCTCTTTGAGCCGCGCAGCATCTGCTTTGGGCAAGTCCGCCAACGCCGACAACAGATTCTCAAGACCGAGGTCGGCGTATGCCTCCGCAGTATGCTTAAGTATTTTCAGCCGCTCTTTTGCGCCCGGTTGGCACTGCCCCAAGAACACGGCACCGACCACATTGGTTCCCGCCCTGATCGGCACGATTAAGTCGGTCACGCCCGCATGGCAGCGATGCACGAAAGGCTTTGCTTGGTGAGATGCTTTCTCGATCCGCCAGGATTCGGTCTGCACACAACGCTTGAACGCCTCGAGATTGGATTTCACCAAATCACAATAGGAGGAACAGTGAACCCGCCGCAGGTAGGGCAATTGAAGCCGGTCATTGGCCAGCGTAAAATACCCCAGATCGTAGATGCAGATCCGCAGTCCGGTCACCTCTTCCCAGCGATCACAAAAACGCTCAAGTAATGAGTGATGGCTGCTCATTCCCCCCAGCTGAACAGTCAAATTAGGGAAGGCAACACTATGAGCATAAAATGCTGATTTATTAGCATAATCCGCAGTAGGTCTTTCTCGGGTAATAGGCCATAATGATGACCTCCCCGCAGCACCACCCGCCGAGTAGGGCGAAATCCTCACCCTGCCCCAACCAACCCCATGAAACGTCATATCAAAATCAGCCAACTTCTGGCGACTGTCGCCTTTGCTAGTGTCGCATCCCTGTGCTCCGGCACCACGCTGTTTTCCACGGCAT
Organism: Opitutaceae bacterium; assembly: GCA_041671745.1. Classification (GTDB taxonomy): domain Bacteria; phylum Verrucomicrobiota; class Verrucomicrobiia; order Opitutales; family Opitutaceae; genus Rariglobus. The sequence goes on from JBAZBC010000006.1 coordinate 207,373, forward strand.
TCGATACCACGACCGATTACGACAACAACTTTGTAGAGATTCTGAACGGGGCTTCCGTCAGCTGGGACGGCACCAATAAGGTTGTATCCAAAACCGGAGTCGATACGTCCGGGATTCTTTTTAACGACGGCGGCACCGCCGGGACCGACTCATTCTCAGATGTCACCGCATCCATTGACGTCAGCTTCAATGCATTTGCTGCAAACAGCATCGGCATCTACCAAGGGGCAACCAACTCTACAGGGTATCTGGGTCTGGTTAATTTCCTGTCATCCACTTCGGTGCAGCTTCGCATTTTTGACAGCAACTCCGCTCCCAACGCCGGAACCGTTGGCACGACGTTGACCAACGTCACCCTCACGCCAACCGCCAGCTTGACCGTCAATACGTTCTACACGGTTTCATTTTCAAGCATCAGCAATGGATCCAATCAAGACCTGACGCTCAGCCTTTCCTCGGTTTCCGGAACCGTGCTGGCGACCACTTTGATTACCGATAACACCAGCGCAGTTCAAAGCGGTCAGATCGGCCTCCGCCCCAGCTCCCAAGTGCTGACTTTGGATAATTTCGCCATAACATCATCAGCTATACCTGAGCCCGCAACGGCCTCTATGATCATGGGCGCAATCATGGTGGGTGTGGCTGCATGTGTGCGTCGCCGACGCAGCTGAGAAGATCCACCGGTCTCACCAGGCCGTAAGGCCCGGCCTCCCCGCTCCATGCTTACGCAAACTTCCGTAATGCGAGCAAGACTCGCGTGTCCCTCATGCCCGTAGAACACCACGCTCTCGATACTGATTTCGTCGTGGCTGGAGGTGGCCTCGCCGGCGTATGCGCCGCCATCGCCGCCGCCCGTCACGGTTCACGTGTCGTCCTCATTCAGGATCGGTCCGTTCTCGGAGGAAACGCATCGAGTGAAATCAAAATGCACGTCGTCGGTGCCGACTGCCACGGTTACAAACCGGGTGCACGTGAGTCGGGTATCATCGAAGAGCTTCGCCTTGAAGACGCCGTGCGCAATCCTCACCGCAGCTATTCGCAATGGGACCTGCTGCTCTACGAGAAGGTTAAACTGGAGCCCAACATCACCTTGCTGCTCGATACGGATCTAACGGGAGCCGATGTCATGAACGGAGTCATCCAGGCCGTGCACGCCGTGCGTAATTCAACCGAGGATCGCTTTCTCATCCGTGCAAAGTTCTTCGCCGACTGCACAGGTGACGGACGCCTCGGGGTTGAAGCGGGGGCCGACTATCACACCGGCCGCGAAGCCAAGTCGGATTATGGAGAAACCCTCGCACGCGACATAGCCGACACCCACACGCTCGGCAGCACGATCCTCTTTACAGGCCGTCAATACGACACCGCCCAACCGTTCATCGCGCCGTCATGGGTCCGCAAATTCAAAAAGGCAGACTTCAAACACCGCCCCGTCCAAAGCTACGAATACGGCTACTGGTGGTTTGAGTGGGGCGGGCAACTCGATACCCTCAAAGACAACGAACCCATTCGCCATGAACTCCTGCGTATCGCGCTCGGCGTGTGGGATTACGTAAAAAACTCAGGTGAACACCCCGCCGCCGCCAACTGGGCCCTCGACTGGGTCGGCAGCATCCCCGGCAAACGCGAGACCCGGCGCTTCCGCGGACCCTATGTGCTCAAGGAGCAGGATGTGCTCGGTGGTCGCGTCTTCGACGATCAAGTCGCCTATGGCGGCTGGGCCATCGACCTGCACCCGCCTTCCGGCGTCGATGTGCCCGATGAACCCGCCTATACGCCCACGCACTTCGACCACCTCTATTCGATCCCGCTCGGCTGCTACCACTCGCGCAACATCGCCAACCTCTTCTTCGCCGGCCGCAACATCTCCGCCACCCACGTCGCCTTCGCCAGCACCCGCGTGATGGCCACTTGCGCCATCGGCGGCCAGGCCATCGGCACCGCCGCCGGCTTGTGGAGGACTTCTGCGAACAACGACATTCGCCTCCTGGCCACCCAAGCCAACGTCTCGGCCCTGCAACAAACCCTGCTCCGCGATGACGCCTTCCTCCTGAATCGCCCCAACGCCGACGCAAGCGACCTCGCCCGCACGGCCACCATCACCGCAACGCGCTCGAGCCAACCTGCCGGCAAGGTGATTGATGGCGTGTCCCGTGACCTCAAAGCCTCCTTCGGTGTATGGTCATCCGACGCCTCCCACCACTGGGAATCGGCATCCATCCCCGCGACACTCGCGCTCGAACTTCCCGTTGCCACCGATCTTCGGGAGATCCACCTCACCTTCGATACCAACTTTGAAAAGGCCCTCGCGCTTTCACTCAGCGATCATGTCACGCAGAAATCAGCGCCACGTGCCCCCCAACCCGAAACCGTCAAAGCCTACCGCCTTCTGGTGGATGGCAAGATCGTTGCCGAGGTGACCGACAACTACCTGCGTAAACGCATTCATAACCTCGACGTGCCCGTCACCGGAAAAAAACTGGAGATCGAAATGCTCGCCACGCACGGCGCGCCCACCATCCGCGTCTACGAAGTGCGTATTTACGCCGCGCAGTAACCATCGGGAGCTCGCCCGCGTCTGATGCAATGCTGCAAGGCAGCAGAACTACATCAGGAGATAGTGGAGAGGCGCACCTGGGGAGGTGCGCCTCTCTCTTTTATTGCTGCAAGCGCAGCGGAAGTTTCCGCAGACGCAGAATCAAGTCATCCAACTGAGGTGCCGTCGGTCGCGTTGCGAGATCATCGCCGGTGCGGATGACCTGTGACGGCAGAAAGTTGTTCACCAGCGCACAGTAATCGCTGTTCACCATGATGCCGAGCAGCTCGCCGGTTTTGCTGAGCACCAAGTCGCCGGACGAAGGCGAGAAGTCGCCAAACAGGCGTCGCACAAGGCGGTTGTCCATGCGCACGTAGCTTGGATGAGTCGGATCCAGTTTGAAAGGCACCTCGCCGTAACCCGATCCGCCGTTGGCGATGAGCAGCGCCTCGGTGAACTTGAATGGATCGAGCGCCACCGGATAACTGCGCACCCCGAGCGCGTTGATTTGCGCGGTCGTAACCGGCAGCACCGCGATGCGCGGGTCCAACGCAAGAAACTCAACGCGGTCGGCTTCGGATCGGAAGGCACCTTTGCGGAAGACCGCCTTGAGCGTGTTCCAATCCCAACCCGGCTCGGTCAGCGAAAACGGCGTGTCGGTGACGTGCAGGAGCGCATAGGTGTCCTTTCCGTCGGTCACAAAAATCGTGCGCGTGTCCTTCGTCTCGGTGCGTTCGCCAAAAAGTCCGGGACGCGTGCCGTTGAAGGAGGTCAGCACGCGATTCGAGAGAAACTCGTTGAAGAGGATGTTGACGTTGATGGGCCGGTTGTCGCGGATCTCCTTGGTGAGCGCGGTCGAGCTGTCGGCGAGCTGGCCCACACCTTGCGCGAGCTGGGTGGTCGTTTCCTGCACCTTGATGCGTTCCTGGCGCTCGGCCTCGACCTGGGTCTTCAACGATTCGGCGGTCGTGCGGAGCATCTGCTTTTCCTGCTCGGCGACGCGCACGGTGACGTTGAGGTCCTCGATCTTGGCGCGGGCCTCGGCTTGGGATTTTTCGAGTTCGGCGAGTTGCTTCTTTTGACGCTCGGCCTCGGCCTGGCGGTCTTCGAGTTCGCGTTGGGCGCGGGCCAGGTTTTCCTTGGTGGCCAAGGCATCGGCGGCGGCCGCGGTGTATTGGGACGATAGCGTGTCCACCTGCTGGCGCGTCGCATCGAGGGTCGAGGCGGTTTCGGTGAGCGCTTTCTCGCGTTCGCTAAGCGTGCTCTGCGTGGTTTGGAGTTTTTCGGAGAGCTGGTCGCGTTGCACGCGTTCGTCCTCCAGTGAGAGTTTCATGACAGAGACGATGTCGTCGTCCTTGGTCGCGGCACCCGTGCCGGGAGTGGCTTTGACGGCGGGCGGCGGTGGGGCCACGGGCTTGACGGGCGCAGCCTTCTGCCAGTCCGTGAGCGCGAGGAGCGTCAGCAACAGAAAGTCGCAGAGGATGAGGAGAAGCGTGCGATTCATGGCGCGGGGACCCGGTTGAGGCGGGTCAGGCCGTGGCGATCACCGGTTTCGACTCGGACTGGCCGGCAAGGATGAGGCGGCGTTTGTAGGGGCGCACATGGCGGATTTTGATGAGGGCCACGCAGCAGATGCCGAAGAGGTTGGAGGAGTAGGCGGCGAGCAGGTTGGGCTGGATGACGCCGAGCACTTGGAGCACGAGCGCGGTGGCGGTGCCGGCGATGCCGATGTAGAGGCCGCCGTCGAAGAGGTTTTCCTCGTTCTCCATCAGGCGGAGCTTGAGGAGCGAGGGGGCGTCCTGACGGTCGACCTCGCGGATCTTGGCGAGACAGAACAGATACATGCCGATCTGGAGCGTGGCGAAGAAGCCGATGGTGATGAGGGTTGAAATATCCATGGTGAGAGAGGGCGCCGTGGGCGTGAGCGAGGCAGGATCGGAAATATTGGAGAGAACGGGAATGGTTAACTTGAGCTGAAACTCGGAGGGCGCGGGTGTTTTGAGCAGGAACGGTTCCGTTCCGAGGAAGAGAAACGCAGCGGTCAGGATGGCGAGCAGTCCGCTCTTCATCCGAAAGAGCGAGGGATCGCCGGTATCATCATCAAAGAGCAGGTTACCCAGACCGCGAAACAGGCAGAAGGCTCCCAACAAGAAACCGAGATACTTGGCCATAAGGGCGAGCTTCGGATAAAGCAGCGCCGCCAGCGTAATGGGGCCGAAAGACGGCGTCGGCTGGCGATTGACGGGCACCTGGCGCGCCAACAACTGCTGCGTCGCGCCCTGGCCATGGGTGAGCGCTAGCTTGAGGTCTTCGACGCCGGGGCGTCCGTATTTCAACAAGTAGGTCGCCACGCGGTCGGCCGAGCCGGTGAGCAGCGCCGCACTGTAGATGAGCGGCAGGTCGTCGGGTGTGGCGCGGGCGAGCTGGGCGAATTCGCCGACGGTTTTCACTCCGTCGGTCACGACGAGCAGTTCGCAGAGCTGGATCCAGTCGAGGCGTTTGCCCAGCGAGAGCAGGTCGATGAACACCGGCTCGAGTTCGCCGAGGTTGTTTTGTTGCACCGCCGTGTCGGCGAGATCGCGCAACTCGCGTTGCAACGGGGCGGAAACGTGGTCGCCTTGGTAGAGCAGCGCCGTGAGCAACACGACGGCGTCCAGCGTCTGGCCGCCGGGCTTCGTGGCGGGGGCAAAGCGTCCGGTCTGGGCGACTTGGCGCAGACTCAGCAGCGTCAGCACGCCCTGCGAACGGGAGTTTTGCAGGTAACCGAGGAGATTTTTGCGGGCTTTCTCGGTGATAAAAAACGTGAGCACCGGCGTGCTCGCGGTATGGCCGGTGTTTTCCTTGAGGTTGAAAAGCGGATCGAGAAACGGATCCCAACCGCCCCAGGGAACGAGTTCAGGCTGGCGGTGCGCGGCGTTATCGAGGCCGGTGGCCAGCGAGGAGGCGACGGGATCGTTCAGCATGCGGGCGGCAGCAAGGGCGAGCGCGGCGGGACCGGGTTTTTCACGGTCGAGCAACTGGCGTCCGAAGCGGGCTACGGAGGGCGTGGCCTCGCCTGCGGCCTTGAGCAAAGCAGGTGTAACCGACTTGAGATTGACCGGCACGACCCACGCAGCGACCAGCATCAGCAGGCCGACGACCATCCAGATCGTAACCGATCCGGCAAATGATGGGCGGGAGGATGTCATGCGCGATAAAGTATTCGTTTGCCGCACGCTCATGGCAAATACACGTTACGCGGCTTCAAAAGAAAGACCCATGGCCCTCCGAATAGTTCGCTACAATGATCCCGTGCTCCGCAAAAAAGGCGAAGCCGTGAAAACCTTCGACTCCGCTCTGACCCTGCTTTCGGAGCAGATGGTGGCAACCATGCACACCGCAGCGGGCATTGGCTTGGCCGCGCAACAGGTTGGACGCGCCCTGCAATTCTGCGTGGTGGACCTGCTGGCGACCGACTGGGATTTTTCGTGGGAACTCGACGGTGCCCGGCCGCCGCTGGAGTTGTTCATGCCCCTCTCGCTGGCCAACCCGGTCGTGACCGTGCTGCCGTCCGACAAAACGGTTTACGAGGAAGGTTGCCTGTCGTTTCCCGACATCCGCGGCGACGTGATCCGCCCGGACGCCATCCGCGTGACGTTTCAGGACTTGCAAGGCACGCCGCACACCTTGGCCTGCGACGGTCTGTTCGCCCGCTGCATCCAGCACGAGGTCGATCATCTCAACGGCACGCTCTTCATCGACCGCATGGAAAAAAAGGTCCGAGTGAAGCTCGAAAAACCAATCAAGGAGCTCGCGCAGCAGACCAAGGAAGAGAGCGAATCCGCCTCGTAAAGCCAACGCGGCAGGAAGCCGCGTCTTCTTTTCCTGAGACAGTTTGCAGTCCGCCTTCCCTCGCCTCGCATCCGCAGAGCCGTTTGGGTTGAGGAAACCCATTCCCTTTACCCATGAGCCAAAAATCCGACGGCATGAACTACGCCCCGCAGGGCAAACCCAGCCTGGTGGTCAAACCCGGTGAATTTATCTTCGCCGCTGTCCATCTCGACCACGGTCACATCAACGGCATGTGCAATGGTCTCGTCGAGGCCGGAGCCCAACTCAAGTGGGTTTACGACGTCGACACCGCCAAGGCCGAAGCTCTCGCGTCTCGTTACCCCGGAGCCAAAGTCGCCCGCTCCCTCGACGAAGTCCTCGCCGATCCGGCGGTGCAACTCGTGGCCGCCGCAGCCATTCCGAATCTCCGCGGCGCCCTTGGCTGCCGCGTGATGGAAGCCGGCAAAGACTACTTCACCGACAAAACGCCGTTCACCACCCTCGCCCAGCTCGACGAGGCCAAGGCCGTGGTCGCCCGCACCGGTCGCAAATACGCCGTCTATTTCAGCGAACGCCTCCACGTCGAGGCCGCCATGTATGCCACCGACCTCGTGCAGCAAGGCGCCATCGGCCGCGTCATCCAGGTGATCGGCCTCGGACCGCATCGCCTCGGCACCGGCCGCCCCGACTGGTTCTTCAAAAAAGAACAATACGGCGGCATCCTCTGCGACATCGGCAGTCACCAGTTCGAACAATTCCTCACCTTCACCGGTGCGACCGATGCTACCGTGGTCAACGCCTCCGTGGCTAACTACGCGCACCCCGAAACCCCCGAGCTTGAGGATTTCGGTGACGCCAACCTCGTCGGCAACAACGGTGCGACCAACTACATTCGCGTCGATTGGTTCACCCCGGACGGCCTCAGCACCTGGGGCGACGGTCGCATGACCATCCTCGGCACCAAGGGCTACATCGAGCTCCGTAAATACGTCGACATCGGCCGCGAAAAAACCGGCAACCATGTCTACATCGTCGACGAAAAGGGCGAACAACACATCAACGTTGAGGGCAAGGTAGGCTTCCGTTTCTTCGGAGAACTCATCTTGGATTGCCTCAACCGCACCGAGAAATCCATGACGCAGGCCCACGCCTTCAAGGCCGCCGAACTCTGCATCAAAGCACAGGCAGCAGCCCGCAAGATCGCCTGATCCCGTCCAGTTCACCGCCTGTTTTCAGCCAAGCCCCGGGAAATCTCCGGGGCTTTTTGTTTTTTCCGATGGCGAAAATCGCGGTGAGCCTTGAACGTCGTGCCATGTCATCCATCGCGACCCGCACCGGCGACAAAGGCACCACCGGACTGCTCTTCGGCCAGCGTGTATCCAAGGATCATCCGCAGATCGAGGCCGTCGGCACGCTCGACGAGCTCAACGCCGCGCTCGGCTTCGCCAAGGCCACCTGCCCCGACGACAGTCGCCGCGCAGCGCTGGAGCAGATACAAAAAGACCTCGTCAACCTCATGGGCGAGATCGCCTGCGCCGAGGAGGACACCGCGCGTTACGCCGCGTCGAAGTTCCCCAAACTCACCGAGGCCGACCTCGCCCGCGTGGATGCCGCCGTCGCCGAAGTCGAGGCACAGAATGTGAAGTTCGATGGCTGGGCCACGCCCGGTGCCAACCTCCACGCCGCCGCCATCGACCTCGCCCGCACCACGGCCCGACGCTCGGAACGCCGCCTCGTGGGGCTCACCGCGCAAGGCCGCACGCTCAGCCCGCTCGCCGGTCGCTATATAAACCGTGTCGCCGATCTGCTCTGGCTCTTCGCGCGTCAAGCCGAGCAGTAAGCGGTCGCCGTCTCACGTAGGGTCGCCGCTTGTCGGCGGACCGCGTGCACCCAGGGTTTTCGATAATCCATCGGCCACCGGCCAAGACGGTCCGCCGACAAGCGGCGACCCTACACGGGGATCAGCCGTTGCGCGCGGACTCCAGCTCTTCCCAACGGGCGAACACGATGGCGTGTTCGGCTTCGATTTCGTCGAGACGAACCTTGGCCGCGGTTGCCGCCGCCGGGTCTTTGCGGTAGATGGAAACGTCGCCAAGCTTGGCGGTGAGCGCGGCCTGCTCGGTTTCGAGTTTTTCGATCAGCGCGGGCAACTCGGCGAGTTCGCGCTGCTCCTTGTTGTTGAGCTTGCGGGTCGCGGGTGCGGCGGACGCATTGCGCACGGGACCGCTCTTCTGAGCAGGGGCGGACGCGGCGGCGGCGCGTTTGGCCATCTCGTTTTTCCAATCGGTGTAGCCGCCGTCGAAGTCGCCAATCTGTCCGTCGCCTTCGAAGACCAGCGTGCTGCTCACGACTTCATCGAGGAACGAACGGTCATGGCTGACGACGAGCAACGTGCCGTCGTATTCGACGAGCAAGTTTTCCAACAGGTCGAGCGTCTCGGCGTCGAGGTCGTTGGTCGGCTCGTCCATCACGAGGACGTTGGCGGGCTTGGTGAAAAGACGCGCGAGCAGCAGACGGTTGCGTTCGCCGCCGGAGAGCACGCGGGCAGGAGTGCGGGCGCGATCGGGCGTGAAAAGGAAGTCCTGCAGGTAGCTGATGACGTGGCGCGTGCGACCCTCGATGGTGATGGTGTCGCTCGCCAGGTTGAGGTTGTCGGCCACGGTCTTGTTGTCGTCGATCAACGCGCGCATCTGGTCGAAGTAGGTCACTTCCATGCGCGTGCCGTGCTTGATCGTGCCGGAGGTGGGCGCCAGCTGGCCGAGGAGAAGTTTGATGAGCGTGGTTTTGCCCGCGCCGTTGGGACCGATGAGGCCGATCTTGTCGCCACGCATGATCGTGGTGTTGAAATCCTTCACGAGCACGCGGCCGTCGGGATAGGAGAAACTCATATTCTCGACCTCGACGACTTTCGCGCCGGATCGTTCGGCCTCGACGAGCTTGAGGTTGGCGTTGCCGACCTTGGAACGGCGGGCGGCGCGTTCGGCACGCATGGCCATGAGTTGGTGAATGCGACCCTGGGCGCGGGAGCGTTGGGCGCGGACGCCACGGCGGATCCATTCCTCCTCTTGGGCGAGTTTTTTGTCGAAGGCTGCCTGCTGGCGCTCCTCGGCTTCGAGGCGGGCCTCGCGGCGTTCGAGGTAGGTGTCGTAAGGGCAGTCCCAGTTGGTGAGAATGCCGCGATCAAGTTCGACGATGCGCGTGGCCAGCTTGCGCAGGAAGGCGCGGTCGTGGGTCACGAAAAACAGGCTGGGTTTCTCGGTGAGAAGGAATTCTTCAAGCCACAGGATGCTCTCGATATCCAAGTGGTTGGTCGGCTCATCGAGGAGCAACAGGTCGGGCTGGCCGGCGAGCGCACGGGCGAGGAGCACGCGACGCTTGAGTCCGCCCGAAAGCGCGGAGAACGAAGCGGAGGGCGCGAGCTGGAGCTTTTCGATCAGGTTATCGACGCGAACATCGCGCTCCCAATCTTCCTCGTGCTCGCCCTGCGGACGCAGACCCGAGGTGACGATGTCGGTCACCGAGCCGACGATGTCGGTCGGAACCTCCTGCGTGAGGCGCGTAAACAGCGAGCCGGGCTGGCGGAACACGGCACCGGTGTCAGGCTTGATCTCGCCCGCGATGACCTTCATCAGGGTCGATTTGCCCGCGCCGTTGCGACCGACCAGACACAGGCGTTCGCCCGGATCGACCTGAAAGTTGACCTTATCAAGGACGGCCGGACCACCAAAGCAGAGATTTACATCAAGAAGACTGAACAACGCCATAAGCGGCCCAACCTGCAAAGCGGACGGCTTGCATGCAATCCCTGTATCGCCCAAGAACAAAGTCCCTCCCCTGCACCACCCCATGCCCTCCCGCCTGCTCGCACTCCTTTTTCTCATGACCACCGCCCTCGGCTCCGCGCACGAAGTTCTCGTTTACATTGGCACCTATACCAAAGGCACCAGCAAAGGCATCTACGTGAGCCATTTCGATACGCATACCGGCAAACTCGGGCCGCTGACCCTCGCCGCCGAGGCGGTCAACCCGTCGTTCCTCGCGCTTTCACCCGACCGCCACCAACTCTACGCCGTCTCCGAAGCGGCGGACGCGATTTATGCCGGAAAACCCAGCGGTTCGGTCAACGCCTACACCGTCAACGCCAAGGATGGCACCCTGACCTTGATCAACACCGCAGCCTCTGCCGGTCGCAGTCCGTGCCATCTGTCGGTCACGCCCGACGGCAAAGCCGTGCTCGTCGCCAACTACAGCAGCGGCACCGTCGCCCTGCTCCCCGTGCGCGCCGACGGCGGCGTGGACGCGCCTTCCTCTGTCGACCAACACGAAGGCAAAAGCATCCACCCTTCCCGCCAAAAAGCACCCTACGCCCACTCGATCACGCCCACCGCCGACGGACGCTTTGCCTTCGCGGCGGATCTGGGAAACGACCAGCTCTACACCTATCGCGTCGACACCGCCGCCGGCACCCTCAAGGCCTCCGAACCCGCGACCACCATGATCGAGCCCGGCAGCGGTCCGCGCCACCTCGCGATCGCACCCGACGGTTGCCATGCCTACCTGATCAACGAACTTGCCAACACGTTGACCACCTTCGCGCTCGACGAGAAGAGCGGCGCACTTAAGCCGTTGCAAACGGTGCCCACCCTGCCCGTTGAATTTACCGGCAAAAGCACGACCGCCGAAGTCGTCGTGCACCCGAACGGACGCTTCGTTTACGGGTCGAATCGCGGACACGACAGCATCGCGGTTTTCCGGGTCGATCAGGCCACCGGCACACTCGGCATCATCGAGCATGTGTCCACGCAAGGCCGCACCCCGCGCAACTTCGTGATCGATCCGAGCGGCCGCTGGCTGATCGCCGCCAACCAGGACGGCGACTCGCTGGTGATGTTTGCGGTCGACGCCGAAAGCGGACGTCTCACCCCCACCGGCCAGACAGTCACGGTGGGCGCACCGGTCTGCGTGCGGTTTTATTGAACGGCTCAGTGCGTCTTGAGGTTGCCCGCGCCCGGATAGATGCGGCGCAGCATGACTTGCAACTGCCGCAGATTCTCCACGCTCAAGGCCTTCGTGCGAAACGGCACCGTGCCGCTCGTTGACGTGTAGACGCACAGTCGTCCGCTATATACGAATACCGCCGCCGCGCTCCGGTGATCGACGCCGTCCTTCGAATAAGTGAACTCCACCAGCGAGACCGGCCGATGAAGCGCGAGCCGCGCCGCCACCAGACTCGCATCACGCAACTCAACCTCGCTCACCCCGTCGAACGGAACCGGTGGTTTCGGTGCCGGCTCCTGCGGGAAATCCTCAAAATACAGCGGAAAGAACGGGGTGATTTTGCCGAGATAGGGCGCGATCACCGGCTTCGACACCACAGCGACATTGGCGCGATTCGCCACGGGGATTTCCAACACCGTAAAACCACTGTTGATGTCGTAGCACCAAAGCCGCCCGCGATATTCAAAGATCGTCACAGCATGGCCCGCCACGACCTCGGCATCCTCCTGAGCTCCCCATTGGAGCAAGCGATACCACGTCGCCCCGCCTAGGCGGGCACGCAAGTCGTCCCCGAACGCCACCGACTCGACAAAACAGCCGTTGGCCACGCCCAGACGTTCATAATGAAAGGGCCCGGGCACCCCAGCCGCAGACACCGCCACCGAACCCGCGAACAACGCGATTCCGCATAGACAGCGCATACATAGAATGAATCGGAATTCGCTTAATACCGTCATTGTGCGGGGAAAAATAAGTGGCCAGGCACTCCACGGCACTGGGAGGACGTCGTTACCGTTGCTACCTTCCGGTCCTGGCGGAGTTCACGCGCCTGCCCATGCATGGCACCTGGCCGAGGCGAACTGTGCGACCGCCCGCGCGCGGATCAACGAGAATCTTTGGCCGATTTTCCCGGCGATCCCAACTCCTCCAGTTCCTTGATGTAGGCTGCGGGCAACCGGTTTTCATGCGCAGCGTCGATCATCGCCCTCAACCGCTCTTTGGTGGGGGCGGACTCACCTCGTTTGGTGGACAAATACAGCGTGGCCTCGGTGCGTGGACCCGCCGGCGACACAATCCGGCGCGTTGTGCGCACATAGCCCTCCGGCGCACTCGTATCGAGTATGGGCAACATCGAGGCCGGCACCAACCACAGCGCCCCCCATACCGTCGAGCCAGCATCAGTGCGGACATTGGCGCGCCCGATGGCGTCAAACAGCAACCGATGTCCGTCCAGGCGAGCAGGCCCAAACCATTCCGCCCCCGCGCATACCTGGGTAAAAACGGTGCGGGACAGATCCTCACCGTAGGCAAAATGCAGCATGTGTCCGGTCAGTTCGGGCATGAACCACCAGACAACGAGGTGCGACGGCGCGGCAAGTCCGCAAATACCAACGGCAAAAAATCACCGCTCCACCGGCGGTCCCGGCGGAGGCTCCGGAGGATGACCTTCGCCCTCCGGACCACCGGGGGGACGGGTGTCATTGTGTTTGGCCCGCTCGGCGCGCTCGGTCATCCATTGCTTACGACGCTCCTCTTCTTTGGTGCGTATTGCCTGAAGTCGAACACGCTGTTCGGGTGTCAACACCTTGGACATCTCGACATCCATCTGCGTGATCAGGGCAGCTGTCTTGGTGAATGAATCCCGACGAACCTTGCGCAACTCTTCGGATATGCGCGCAAACACAGGCTGGATTTTCTGCTTCTGCTCGGCCGTGAGATTGAGCTGCTCGGCCAAGCGACCGCCGATCTCGGTCGGCCCGATGCGGGGAATGGCGCGTTTACCGGCGGCCATATGCTCGACCACCCGAACCCCGACAAAGCCACCCGTGACCGCACCGGCCAGAAAGATGCCGCCGACGGCGAGAACGATTTTAAGATTAGCGGCCATGGTCAGGAGGCGGCGTTGAGCCACTCGGCCACCGGATCGTTAAGGGTCACAGCCGTCGAATCATTTTCAAAGGCCTTGAGCGCGGAGCCGAGGTTGAGGCCCACTCCCAGCACCATCAGCAAGGCACAGACGCCGAGCGCACGCGGAGCGAAGCGGGCAAACAGAGCCGAGAACGAAGGCTCGGCGTTGGCAAAGGCCAGTGCGCTGATGCGGGTGGCGAAGCCATGCGGCGCGGAAACATCCCGCGTGTCGGCCGGAGCCTGACGGGCGACCGCAACGAGGCGGCCCCAAGGGGTGGACTGTGTTTTCATGCGCGTTCCTTTTTCTTTAGTTCCTCGAACAGTTTTTGCAATTTCCGCCGCGCGCGAAACGCGCGGACTTTGATGAGAGTGATATTCCAGCCGGTGAGCTCGCCCACTTCGGCGAGGGTTTTTTGCTCCAGGTCGAGCAGTTGGAGCACCATGCGGTCGGTCGGTTTGAGCTGGTCGAGTAGCTTGTGAACCAACTCATGGGCGGCCATGGCGTCTCCCGCCCCGACATCGTTCTCGCTGGTCAGCACGGCATCGAGCACGTCGGCCTCGTTTTCGGAAAGGTCGGCCCAACGAAACTCCGGACGGCGTTTCTGCACGCGCAAGTGATCGATGCAGGTCGTCACCGCGATGCGTGAAACCCAATGAGGGAAGGGCACGTTGCCCTGATACTGGGCGATGCGAGTGAACATTTTTAAGAAAATTTCCTGGGTAAGGTCTTCCTCGGCCACGCGGCGGGGCAACCGGGCGCGGACGATGCGAATGACCATGGGGTGAAGGTGCTCGACGAGTTCTCGGGCCGCGATCTGGTTGGACGCCCGGACGCGCGCCAAGCACCCGGAGAGATCGAACGTCTCGTCGTCAGAAGACATGAGGAAATGGATGGACCGGCATACACGATAAGCAAGACGCGGCTGCGCCCAAGGGGTTACAGTATTCCCGCGCGCCATCCCGCCCACCCCACCGCTACGCCCCCTACACTCGCTCCCGACGAACCACCACCGATGCACAAGTGTGTTCCGACCGGAACACACTTGTGCATCGGCCTTCATCCGGACGGAGGTGCCGGGGGCAAGGCGTTTCTTGACTTTGGGAGGATGCGGCGGCTATTTATCGCCTCTTGATGCGAAACATCATTCAGGCGCTTCGACTTACCTAGACGCACGATCCGAGAGGGCCGCGTGTTCGTCTGATCGTGCGTCCGTTGTTAAGTCCGCGCCAGCCACCGGCCATGCCGGTCAGGCGGCTTCATCGCCTCAAACGTCCGTTTCATTGTTTCGCTTATGCAATCCGCTCCCGTCACCAAATACCGTCCCTTTCCCCCGGTCCCGTTGAAGGACCGCCAGTGGCCCAGCCGCACACTCGACCGCGCACCCGTCTGGTGCAGCGTTGACCTCCGCGATGGCAACCAAGCCCTCGCCCAGCCCATGAGCGTCGAGGAGAAACTCGAGTTCTTCGCCATGCTCGTGAAGATCGGCTTCAAGGAAATCGAGGTTGGTTTCCCGTCCGCCTCGCAGATCGAATTCGATTTCTGCCGCCGCCTGATCGAGGAAAACCGCATCCCCGACGACGTCTCCATCCAGATCCTCTGCCAATGCCGCGAGGAGCTCATCACGCGCTCGCTCGAAGCGTTGAAGGGCGCGAAGAACGTCATCTTCCATCTCTATAACTCCACGTCGCCCAAGCAGCGCGAATACGTCTTCGGCGCGTCCAAGGCCGACATCGTCGGCATCGCCGTGAAAGGCGTATCGCTGCTCAAAAAGCACGGCCAGGCGTTGATCGATGCCGGCACGCGTCTGCGCTTGGAGTATTCGCCCGAAAGCTTCACGAGCACCGAGTTGGAGTTCGCGTTGGAGATCTGCGAGGCCGTCACGGACGTCTGGCAGCCCACCGTGGACAACAAGATCATCCTCAACCTGCCCGCCACAGTCGAGTATGTCACGCCCAACGTCCACGCCGACCAGATCGAGTGGATGTGCACCCACCTCACCCGTCGCGACAAAACCATCGTGTCGTTGCACACCCACAACGACCGCGGCACCGGCGTGGCCGCCACCGAACTGGCCATGCTGGCCGGCGCCGATCGCGTCGAAGGCACGCTCTTCGGCAACGGCGAGCGCACCGGCAACCTCGACTTGGTTGTCGTCGCGTTGAATCTCTACACGCACGGCATCGACCCGCAGCTGGACTTCGGCGACATCAACGCGATCCGCGAGATCTATGAGCGTTGCACTCGCATGGAGGTGCATCCGCGCCACCCCTACGCCGGCGAACTGGTCTTCACGGCCTTCAGCGGTTCGCATCAGGACGCCATCAAGAAGTCGTGGCCGTATCAGAAGGCCGACCGCCCGTGGGATGTCATCTACATCCCGATCGATCCGGCTGACATCGGTCGCAGCTACAAGGCGATCATCCGCATCAACTCGCAGTCCGGCAAAGGCGGCGTCGCCTACATCCTGGAAAACGACTTCGGCTACCAATTGCCCAAACTCATGCACAAGGAGATCGGCAAGATCGTCAACGACCTCGCCGACGCCCGCGGCGCTGAACTCGCCGCACAGGACATTCACGATCTGTTCGTGGGTGAATACATCGACCGCGCCACGCCGGTCGCGCTGAAGGAATTCCGCACGATCGAGCGCACCAGCACGGTTACTTGCCAGGCCGACCTGCTCTCCTACGGCCAGGAAAAGATCGTCACCGGCACCGGTAACGGTCCGATCGACGCCTTTGTGCAGGCGTTGCGCGCGGCAGGCCTGCCCAAGTTCGAACTCGTCAGCTACTCCGAGCACTCGCTCGGCAGCGGTGCCGAGGCGCGGGCGGTCAGTTACATCCAGATCAAGACCGAGCGCGGAACCACGTTCTTCGGAGCGGGCATCGACACCAACATCGAGCTCGCCTCGATCAAGGCGGTCGTCAGCGCCCTGAATCGCTCGCTCGATAAAAAATAGTGGTGGCATGGGCATCTCGCCCATGTCCGGTTTCCAATCCCACGAGCAAGATGCCCGTTCCTCTTTATACTTGTAGGCACAAAAAAGCCGCAGACCTTTCGGTCTGCGGCTTTTTCGCGATAACAACCGGTAACCCGGTTCCGTAATCAGCTCGCAGTGACGGCGGCCGCTGCGGGTTCCTCGGTGGCGAGTTCTTCGCCGAAAGGAAGCACGATACGGAGGTTCTTGTAGGCGGGCAGACCAGTGCCGGCCGGGATCAGGTGACCCATGATCACGTTTTCCTTGAAGCCCTTCAGCAGGTCGATCTTGCCGAGGGTCGAGGCGTCCGTAAGCACGCGGGTCGTCTCTTGGAACGACGCAGCGGAGATGAACGACTCGGTCTCGAGCGAGGCCTTGGTGATGCCGAGTAGGATCGGCTCGGCTTCGGCCGGCTTGCCGCCGGCTTCGTCGAGACGCTTGTTCTCAATGAGGAACGCGGCGCGGTCCACCTGCTCACCCCAGAAGTATTCGCTGTCACCTGGATCGGTGATGCGGACCTTGCGGAGCATCTGGCGGATGATGATCTCGATGTGCTTGTCGTTGATCGTCACGCCTTGCAGACGGTAAACCTCCTGCACCTGGCTGATGAGGAAGTCATACAGCGCGGACGGTCCGAGGATTTCGAGGATCTCGTGCGGATCGGCGGAGCCTTCGGTGAGGTGCTGGCCCTTGTGGACCACGT
>JBAZBC010000007.1:0-202675 GCA_041671745.1 Opitutaceae bacterium
ATCCTCCGCCCGTCTCCGCCTCGCTTCGTTTCGTCAGGGATCAACTCCGTCGTGATTGTTTTCATCACGCCCATCCTATCGCGCTTACGTCTTTTCGCCTACGTGGCACCCGCCCGGACGCTTACGATCATTACGTAAGGCCCAAGCTGCCGCTTCATTTAAGAGGGCGACCACCTCCCCCGCCACGCCCTGTGTGCGTTTAAAAATAAAATCCAAATGATCCCTCGAAAGATAGCTTGGCTTAGGGAAAGGGTAGAACGTCTCCAACGTCGCAACAAAATCAACGAATGCCTGGTCCTTTGGAAATCCATGTAGGTAAAGCGGCCGAAGACGGGACGTGATTTGTTCATCCTCTAAAATCAAATCCACACACGTCTGTGTTCCCGCTGCAACAATGCTGATTCCTTCGTTCGTAATGTTTTTAATTAAATGAAAAACGACGCTTCGTTCTTGGACACTTATAGGTTTGATATGATCAAGCTCTAAAAAAACTACCATTCGCACATGACGCTCCTTCAGCTTTCGGAGGATAATATCTGTCACCTTACGCGACTCGTTTTCCGTTACGACCGGAAGCCGAAGCGCACGAGCCATAGCAAGCATCACACGAGGCTCCGTTGCCCGAGGTGGCATCTCAACAACAAGGATTGGGATACGTTCAGAGGCCCCTACTCGATTCGCTCGATCACCGCCCAAGTCTCTGTAAAGTTTATTGACGATACATGTCTTTCCACTGCCGGATGGCCCGATAATCACATAGCCTGAAGGACGCTCAGATTCCGGCTTTGCAAGTGTCCGCTTTAATATCGAGAGGATGTTTTTCGCCTGTGGATGTAAAATGAACTTATCCTCAGCCACTGCGGTTAACCGAGCCTGTAACGATTCAGTCAGTAGGCATCGAGCTGACTCATTTAAGTGAAGGAGTTGCTCTGATTCGTTTATCTGCTCGGCAGTAGAATTATTGGCAGGTATCATTGGAGGATTCGTTGAGGCTTTTTTAATACTCGTTTGCACCACCTCGACCGGTGGGCATCAGCTTGGCTGGTTGAAGTGCCTTCTTATTGAGCGCTGCTTTTTTTGGATTACTTGACGATGGCCGCGTAGCCGCGACCGGTTGAGCAGTGGCGAACGTCACTCGCATTTGAAGGTTCGCTACGTCGCGTTGGGTTATGACACCCGAGATTGCGACCGAAGGGTTTAGGATTTTTTCTTCTCTGGCCTGAATCACTTCAAGCGTCTGGGCTGAAGTTGGTTTTTTAAAACCAACTCGCTTGAGATCCGTTTTAGCGGCCCGCCATTCCCAAATCGAAGGGCTTAAAGCTTGCTGGGTTTGCTCAGCCGTCATCGGCAATACATCATTATTGTGAACGTAGGGTATCCGAAGAATTTCGCGTGAATCAGCACTGCGAACAAATACTTGGCCTAAGGAATAAGGGGTAAAGCGAATGGAGTGCTTCCTGATTGAAGAACGCTCACCGGGGGCGAGAAATTGCGTCAGCTCCGAGTCACGGTATGTTCTATTCTCAATCGAGATCCCCGTATGATTGATTACCCGATGCGTTTCCCAAAGAAAATCCCACATCAAATCCGGGCGATCAGCAACAGGGACCGGAAGTCCCGTTAGAGGAAACCCGCGACGGCCTTCGGCTATGTCATAAAAACGATCAAGAGGACTCGATCCCCCTAGTCCGCCATGCGCCCGCACGTGGTAATGGGATACAACCCATTCCGTCATCGCACGATCCAGATCGCGGAACAAAATTCCCGTTGCGCTGGGCTTACCCTTAACTGATCGAAAATACTTCTTCCCGACTTCAGACCTCAGGAAATCGACAAACAGCGTATGGGCAGTTCGGTTAAACCGTTCTACTTTAGCCTTATAATGAGGAGTTATCGGTGGACTACGATCAGAAAACCCGATCTTCATATCTTTCAATATCCGCTGAGTCTGCTGCCCAATAAACTCCTTGCCTCGATCCGTGATCAATCGATGGGGTTTCCCACACCATGGCCAAACGCCCCCAATCCCATATTTGGCAAGAAGTGGTCCTTTATCCAAAAGACCTCTGTGTATACTCAGTCCGCTTAAAAAAGTATTCGCTGCCCCGACAAACCCTAATGCCGTCCATACACCTCGTGTGGCCGCATCAATTCCGTAGATTGCGTTTACCAATCCCAGCACGCGATCAAACTCATCAACAGCGTAAAGACATTCAGTCGGATCCGAGTCACTCGAATGAGTTGTTGCATCGATTAAAACCACTTGATTAGTGCTCATCGCCGCCGTGTTAGCTTCAAGAACACGACACATATGTTCCCCTGTAACGGAGGCTGTATGAGCGGTGAGTATTTCGGGAGCTGTCGCAGCTGACTTCAGAGCTCGATGAGAAGGCTGTTTATCTCTGGGCACGCCGAGACGTTCCATCTCAGCCCTGATCAGCTTGGTCGCAGCGCGTGATCCAGGAGCCAATCCTTGAGTAACACACACTTCGTTCAGAGCCTCACTCATAGGGCCTCGAACACTCTTCCGGACCTTACATTTCCCCTTTCCACCACCAGGCGCTCTCTTCAAAAAATCACTAGCTCGAACATTTTCGATACCGTTCTCGCATATGAATTGAACCCATTTCCTTAACTTCTCGGCACCGCACGCTAGCTGCGATGTGAGACGGTTCATGTCGGGCCGTAAAGACAGCTTGGCAGCCAATACGTTACTTGGATCCGATGCCTCCAATTGCCCGAGCCGTGCACGAGCGTAAGGTATGAGCATCTCCATGCGGAGCAGACCAATTCGTTCATCGTTCTCAGCATGGTTTTTAGAACATATCGGAATAGATGAAGCGACGGCTGCCTGCTGATCTGAATTATGGGCATTCATAGGTATTGGCCTTGGTTGAATGGCTGAGAGCGAACCACCGTCTCAGCACACGGAAGAAACTTGAAATCGATAAATGCGCGTCGCTGAGCAACTAACCTCCATACGACCGGCACCAAGCTTAGCTGAGCAGCCCTATCGCTGCGTAACTGAGAAATCAGCACACCGACCGCGATAGACCCATTACGCTGAATGACTCTTAGCACATCCTCCTCCACAGAGGATTCTGGGTCATTACTGTAGCCACAAATGAGTTCCTTTACTCGAAAATCCGGAGTCAGCACATGAAGATCCGTCCGGATAATAAAATCCATCCCCAGTCGGTTGAGTTCCTGACTTATGGTTTCGTAATGGCCAAGTAACTGCGGTTTTCGGTCCAACTCGGCCTGATATTTGTATTCGATGACAAGCGGCCGTCGGACAGAACTTGGCTCAAACTGGACCAACGTATCACCCGTATACCGTCGTTTTTTACCCTCTGCATCACGATAGAAAATCCGCGGCTCAGAATACCGGAACCCCGAAACCTGAGGCTCCAGTAAAAGGTGGACGCCACCTCGCCTCTCCAATTGAGATAAGTATTTTCCTGATGCGTTTGCTATCGGGAAGTTGAATTGCCCGACGATGTTTGTGAATCGGAAGCGCTTCATATCGCCTCCTCTTTTATGAGACTCAGTCTTGAATCGACGTCAGTCTGAATGGCATCGATCAAATGGAGCCAAACACAACGAAGTGCCGGCATTTTTTTGTTTTTATTCATGGCAGTGACATTGGTTTACCCGGTCACTTGCCCTCGTGGGGACGCGCCGTGCCACGGTCTAGTCGAAAGCGACTTGACTATTTTTTAAGCACAGCAACCCTACCAGCACTCCGCCAAGAGATTTGGTAGCGCAAGCAACCGAATTAACCCGTCGCCTCAAAGCGACGGGTTTTATTTTTTAGAGGTTAAAACATAAACGTTTGAGTTTCCGTGTTCTCCCTTACGCAGAACAGCCACTTTTCCAGTGTTAGCTAGACGCCATAGGAGCGTGGAAATATAGGAAGGCGGTAGCCGGTCGACGATGTCGGGAGAGTGTTTTTTGAGATACTCAACGATCTTGATCGTAGTGAACTCATCGGGTTGAGAAAAAATCGCCTTACGGACCACTTCTGACATATTGAGAGGTTTAGTTGTTTGGTTGCCCGCTGAGGAATGGTTTGGAGCCTCTTCCGCACGAGGGGCATTCTTCGGTTCCCGTGGAGCCTTCGTAAATTTCGCCCTGAAACGATTGAAAACCCGGAGGGCAATTTCAGTCTCTTTCAGTTGGTCATTCAACGTCTTGATTTCAGCAAGAATCCTCGCTCGGTCCTTCAACAAATCATCATCGGAAACAGAATGCATGCCTGAATTCCTAGAAATATGAATGCCATTAACAAGACTAAATAATGCCACATCATAATTAATATAGCCATGCATTCACCATGACTAAATTACACATCTTTATTCATTAAGCATTAATCTTAATTCATAAAATACGTAAAAACCTAAATTGAAACAAGTTATAACCCAATCACTCAATCGATCCAGCTCAACGCCTTAGTTTAGATCAAAGACAAATCAGCGGACGCATATTCAGAAATGCAACCACACTACCAGATCTACAACGGAAATAGCATCAGATGTCACCACGCGGCACAATTGCCCCCCTTCCAACATTCTGCCACGCGATGATCGTCAATTAGGCTCGAAGATCGATGCGAGCCTACATCTTACATTATACGAGAAGCAACATATTGAAGCAGAATAAGATTCCAATTCTGAAGTCGTCGTATTTTTTAAAGAGATTGTCCGGCCATACCTCCAGTAATGCGGCGGCGGCGCCAACTACGCCAAACACTCCGACGGCGCCCCCCGCTGCGGCGCCGCCTGCACTTACAGCGATGGGGATTGAAAGGTTTTGGGCGGATTGTGTTTTCAGGCCCTCGGTGAGTAGCGTCGGTTATGAGATTTACCAAGTGTCGCTGGCGGCACTGAGTGACGCGGCGCGCGACGCCTTGGCCACAACCATGGAGCACCATTACCTTGAACCCGCCACTTTTCGCGGAGGGATCGGCGGGGAGGTCTTAGCGCGTGTGCTTGAGGCCAGACTCCCCAGCCGGTCGGGGGATTCGACCGCCAAGAGGGATCGGGCCGGCGACTTGGGCGAGTTGCTTGGAATCGAATGGCTCCGCCAGCAGGGGCGCGGGATTTGGGAGGTCTGCTGCACGTTACGCTGGAAAGAGTCGATTCGACCGCGCCGAGGTGAAGACATCATCGCGATCCGATGGGATGTCAGACCGGTTGGGCTGCTTAAGGGAGAAGCCAAAGCAGCTGAATCGATCCCCGGTGCTACGGTCGCCGAAGCGCGCAGCCGACTGGATCAGGACGGCGGTTGGCCGGCACCTTTCACTATCGATTTTCTTGCTGAGAAACTTGCCAAGGACGGCCGGGAGGAGGAGGCGACCCGACTGTTCGACGAGCGCTTCAAGGTGACGCCGCGAGTGAACGACCCTGGATGCACCCATCTACTTTTCCTGTTCTCAGGTGCTGATCCCAGCACACATCTTGCGACTCATGGCGCGCCTGCCCCCGGTTGCGTTCACGCGCAATACGCGGCGATTTTAATTTGTCCTCAATACGCGGCGATCCGCGATGGCGTCCACAACCGTGCGATCGAACTTACTCGTGGGAGATCAGCGCCATGATTATCGACTCCGCAGCCGAGGCACTCAATCTCCTCATCGAGGAGAATGCGAGATATAGGACGACCTCAAAAGGTCTGGCGCGGTCCTTGGTGTGGCGCGATGGTGTGCCGCCGCCAGAAATGGGGCCGAATTTCGGAGGGAACTTGACAGAGTATCTGTTGCTCCAGGCGGACCGCAGCTTGATCGCTTCCCTGCACTTAATAGAATCGGAGAATCAGGAACGAGTAATCTTGGGACGTCAGGGATTCCATCGCGCAGCAGAAGCCTATGAATCTCTCCTTCGCAACGGGAACGAGCGAGACTCCAGACGTTCGTTGAATCGTATTTTGGCTGCGGCAAGCTATCATCTCGCCGGTTACGCGGCCTCCGCGTATTCGCTGCTGCGTTTGGCTCGGCAGGAAGAAACCCCGGACCTAATGCTCCGAACGACAAGTTTCCTCATCGAGCGTAATTTCGCGGGATTGGACGAAGCGGTGCGCGAAGCAAGCCGTGAATTTTATTGGAGCGAGTCCGTTGTCGGGGAGCCAATAACCGCGAAGGAGCAAGACGGCACTGCTGTGGCGCAGAATTTTGCCCATGCGTTAGCGCTGTTCCTCTATGCGATACGGTTAAACACGCGGGAGGCCATGACTGAATGCCTACGTCGTCTCGACATCGGTGAACGCTTTTCTCTGGAGACCGGTGATGTATGGTCACGCCTGTTGCATGCGGTGTGCCGCCCACTCTTACGGGAGCTTTGGGTAGGCAGCATCATGAATGCGATTCCCGACGCAGCGCCATTCGGCGTTGCCGCTGATACGTGGATGACTAAGCGCATTCTGCTCGGGCGTGTGCTAGGTTCACGTAAAATCGCGGAGTTGGAGTTGTGGCCGTCACAGCTGGATGCTGCGGCGAGAATATTTAACGGGAACGAGTCATTCGCGGCTGCCTTGCCCACCAGCGCGGGGAAAACCCGGATTGCCGAGCTTGCGGTATTTAAAACGCTTTTGCTTGGTAAACGGGCGATCTACGTTACGCCCCTTCGTGCGCTATCGGCCCAAGTAGAACGAGGATTCCGGAAGCTCTTTGGTCCTCTGGGATTTTCCGTTTCTGCGCTATATGGAGCGCAAGGCGTTACGCCTGTCGATCAAGCGACGTTCGATGATAACGACATTGTAGTGGCTACGCCTGAGAAGGCCGGATTTGCACTGCGGAACGCACCAGAATTATTCGATGAAGTCGGGTTGGTCGTTTTTGATGAAGCTCATTTAGTTGGAGACGAAAACCGCGGCGTCTCTTATGAGGCGTTAATTGTAGCGTTGAAGCGTCGGGCTGACCACCGAGAGCGCCGTATGATTGCGCTGTCAGCATTGCTGCCCGAAACAGAGCCAAACACGGCGGCATTTTCCCACTGGATCAGTGATGGTAACTTTCCTGCACCGTTAAGCTCACCCGTTATACAAGGGCAGGCATGGCGCCCAACCCGTCAATGCTTTGGGTCGATTACGCCTGTCGCATCCCCTCCCTTTGCCGGACTAGAAGAACCGTTGCGTTTTCGATACGACATCAATGTTGGCGGCGAAGAATCGTGGCTAACCGACTTTGTCGTTCAACAGGTGCGACCGCCCACTGGGCGACAGCGAAATTCAAGAAAATTCCCGATTGATCGAAATGAACTCGCGCTAGCTGCGGCCGAAAAAATGTTGGCGAGCCAAAAGAGTGTTCTGATCTATTGTCCCAAAGTCGACTCGGTCGATAGCGTGTGTAAAAAATATCTAGCTGCGATTGCCGCAAATTTCATCAGGCCATTTCCTGTGCCTGAAGAAGGGCGAGTGGATATTGAGCGAGCAGTCAGGATTGCTGAAGAATCCTTGCCCCACGGGGCAGAGGCCGTGAAGGCCCTCCGACTCGGGCTGGCCGTTCATCACGGTCAGCTTCCTCGTGTGTATTTGAGAGAGATTGATCGGTTGATCTCACTTTCGATCCTCCGAGTCGTGGTCGCCTCACCTACGGTAAATGCTGGTCTGAATATCTCGGCGACCTGTGTGCTCTTCAATGGCTGCGGTCGGGAAATGGAGCGATTTCAACGTTATAGAGGACAATTTGGAAAACGTCTAAAAGTTCTTAGTGGAGCCGAATCCATGAACGTGGCCGGACGCGCAGGCCGAGCGTTTGTCGATACGCATGGAGAGGTGCTGGGGGTCTGTTTTAAACTGGAGCAGGTGACGCATTGGAATCGATTGCGGCAAGGAATGCTTCAGCGCAGTTTCACAAGCGGCCTCGCAGCCGTCCTCGACCGGCTCATTGTGCTTCTTGAAGGAGAAAATGTTCAGTCGAGCGTAGTCCGAGAAATGATCGCTAATCGAGTAGACAGTCTTTGGGAGCGTCCTCCGGTTGCGGAAGAAAACCTTATTAAATGGGCGAAGGCGGTTCAGTCACTCGATGAGGCCTTGTTGTCATTTGTTGATGATCTTGAAGTGGACGCGTCTAGTTTGGCAGCACGCCTTGATGAAGCGTTAAGAGGCTCATTCTTTAGGGCCGCGATTCAGAACGTTGCCGATGAAACTGCTTACATGCTGCTTGTGCACTCACGCGGCCGAAATGTGTGGCAAAACAGCACAGCGGAACAGCGCCGGGGATGGTATTTTGCCGGGCTGGGATTAAACGACGGGTTGATGTTGGATGAAAAAGCGGCGGTTGTAGGTCCACTCATCGCTCGGGTTGAGTCCCTGCTGGAATTCGGAGACACGGCCAACGTTGTCGAGATTCTGATCGAGATAGCGGGACAGCTTTTTGAAATTCCTACCTTCTCTCCGAGGGATGGTCTGCCTGACGGCTGGCAGCGAATTATGCGCCAGTGGTTAGAAGGTGTGCCCTTGCAGTTGATTTTTGCCGACACTGATCGTGATCCCCCGGACAATACCTCCTATCGCGCGGCAGGGCATTTTATCGAAGATGGTGTGGTGTATCGCCTCACTTGGGGAATGGAAGCGGTGCGCGTCCGCCGACCGGAATTGATCGACGATGATCCCTTTGCACCCAGACATGGATTGCAGTGCGCCACATTCCTCGAATCGGGCACCCTTAACTCGACCGTGGCTGTGTTATTGCAGGTTGGCCTGCCTTCAAGGCGAGTCGCTCAAGAGGTGGTGGCCCGCGAAGAACTGAGCATTCTGACCGTGTCCGGTATTAGGGAGTGGGTGTTGGTGCAACGGAACGAGCCAGAAACGCGTTGGGCTTATCTAGACGAGGCAATCCGTCCAATCTGGATTTCTTTTCTAACGGAGTCTGGTGCATCCGAGCACGAAGCATGGTCTTTTCGATCCTTTCGGTTGGGCCTTCGTCAGCGGTATCGTGATATTCATAACCCGGGGGCAATCATTCATGGTCTGTTTCGTCGCGTAACGATTCCAGGCTCCGTAATTGGAGAATTCCAGATGCCGGACGGAACTCCAGTAGGTGATGCCAACTGGCCGTTTGGAGATGGAGGACCTAGTTTTGCGCAAGCGATTTTGTATCCGGACAACGTTCTCGAAGCCTTCTTTTTCGGTCCATCTCAATGACGACTCGTTCTCCTCAATTTACTGCGATCAATGATCGGAGTCGCTTTCCACTGCTCGCAGCGGGCGGGGACTTGCCTGCTGGCCACCTGATGGGGTGTCAGGAATTGACGTTTTTTTCGTCGGAGAATGTGGACGAAATTGCATCGGTCATTTTGAAGGAGCCCATGCAGTGGCATCAATATGGTGATGCACGCTGGCCTTCGACATCCTCGTGGATTGAGATCGAGACGAGTCTGGGTGGTTATCTGGGAGCAACTGGCATACTGACGGTCTGCTATCAGATACCCGAGGACGAATCCGACCCGTATCGCTGGGTCGCTGAACGTGGTCCGTTAAGCGAGTTGTTCCCGGAAGAGAGGAGCGACTCCATGATCCTTCGGAAAACAGATGCGCTACGGCAGCAGGCAACCAAACCAGAAGATTCGGACGACTTACAGGATGTCAGGCCGCGCTTTGTTCAGAGCTACTGTATTTACCGTGGGAGCGGGGACGTGCAGCTCATTGCCACATATACCGATTTGTTAAACGACGATGGTATCCCGATACCGAGATTTAGAATGGCAAATCTCCAGGACAATGTCGTTTCACTCTGCCGATTCGCATTGCATGCGCTCTTTCGTTTGAATCAGGCGCGCATTGCCGGGATGGGCTTTGGCAGCGAGCGCCAGCTCACGGCTTTCGGTCCAATCTTGCTCTCCCCAGACGAGAAAGACGCGGCATGGGCGCGGTTTCATCCATCACGTGTGTTGCGAACTCGCCCGGCGGTTCGCTCCCTTCCAAGCCCACGAAACATGGTGAATGGAGTTATGCCGTTCGAAGCGGTTGAGGCGGTCATGGGAGTCAGACGTCGCGAAACAAACCTCCACCTCTTGACCTTCCACCGAGATGTAAGGCTGCGCTCGTCGCCGGCCGACGACACAAATGCTACCTTGGCAGCGTTCATTCATCGGGCCAATGGTGGCGCGATTTATGTCCTACCAGATCCCTTGGTAGAGGAGTTCGACCACACGGATTGCCATGAAGTGCGAATCGGCGAGATCCGGCTGCCTTTTAACAATCTGTTCGTGAAATTCACACCACCCGCACCTCTAGCACTTGAGGAAGGAGCGCTCGTGGACGGCTGTTACGTCGTGAAGCAAGGGGACGAATACCTGCTTTCACTAACAGCCAGCCGGCAAGGCGTGGACTACAGTCGCTCTCTCTCGGTCGCATGTCTCGACCCGCAATTTCGCATCCATCTTCCTGTGCCCGAAGATGGTGATTCTGGGCTCTGTATCCCGGAGGCAGTGGAGCTTGGAGTAAAAGAGTTTTTCGAAGAGAACGCTCCGCCAACGGACAACCATAGCCAACTCATAACACGACCTGATGGGACGACGACATTTGTAGAAGATATTCGAGCTAAGAGTCGGGCACGCCGAATCTCGGTCTTTCGTTCACAGGAACCGGTATTTCGTGCCTGCCTCAACATTATCGTGAACGCGATGTGCTTCATTTCATTTCGTCCCGACGATATCGCAGAGGCATGGGACGGCGATCCGCCCACTTGGGTGATTGATGCTTTAAACGACACGCGAAACACCCGCAGTGCCCGAGATCGCAAGACTCACGCGCAACGCGTCATGGCCACCGGAGATTTCGCTCGGATACGAATTTGCGGAAAAGATTTATTTCCCAATCAACCCAATAAGCACTCTAAAGACGGCCATGGTGTTTCTCCACGCGCTCATTGGCGTCGTGGCCACTGGCGGAGGCAGAGACATGGGGTAGGCCTGTCGCTGGTCACTCCGCGCTGGATTCGACCTACAGTTGTTAAACAAGACAATGGGTCACTCGTTGAAACTCGATTTTACGAGGTCCAACCGGATACCGATTCGAATCATTGATCTTTGATTATGTCCCTCCGTTACGGTCATTTCGCAGACTTTAGTAATCGTGGACAGAGCATGTGGTTTTCAACGGCTCGCGATAAATGAGCACTCACCCTACCAGTCCAGCAGCAACCGGCGACCGGGGCGGAAGCTTTGAGCAACAAGTGGCGGCTTGCCATTTGGCCTATTTACTTTGCCGCGGCGTGCCTCCCTTCTTGCAAGGGGCAACCGTCGAAGAAATTCATCTACAAGCGGGACATCTGGGATGGAAAACCGACGATCTCTTGCTGGTCGGTTCCGCCCTTCCCCGGCGTCAGGTGGCGCTCCAGGTCAAAAGCGCTTTCACCTTCTCGGCAGACAACAAAGAATGCCAAGAGGTTTTCACTGCCGCTTGGAGCGATTTCAGCAACCAAGCGTTGTTCGACCGGTCTCGCGACGGAATCGCGGTAGTGTGTGGACCGCTGCCAGTCGCCACACAGCGCCGACTCCGGATCGTGCTCGATGCAGCTCGCGCCGCGCTCGATCCGAACGACTGGTTAAATCGCCTAACTCTTCCCGGCTACCACGGTCAGGGTGCCGCGCTGGCGCTAGATTCACTGCAGGCGTTGCTGACCCAGGCGAACAACGGTTCCGCGATTACCGACCAGCTGCTCTGGGAGTTCGCCAAGATGTTTGATTTCCAGAGCCTCGATTTTTTGGCATCCAGTAGTTACACAGAAGCGTCTGTCCGTTCGCTTCTAGCCTTTACGGCGTCCGCCGGAAACCTCTCTCCAACAGAGGCAGCAGAGCGTTCATGGAACGAGTTACTAGCGCTAGTTACAACCGGTGAGCCCACGGCCGCCAGTTACAACTACGCTAAGCTGCCCGAAACCTTGCGGCAGCGGCACGACAAGTCCCCCACTGTCACCAGCACCACCGCGAAGGCGATTGCTGACCATTCCAAGATCGTCGAGCGCGGGGTTCGGACCAGCATCGGCGGAAAGCTCACGCTCACCCGCAGGGAATTGGTAGCAACGATTCAAGCTACGTGGGAGAACCACCGTATTCTCTGCATCAGTGGTCCCGCTGGCTCGGGCAAATCCGGTGTTACAAAAACGGTTTTCGATCTGATGAAAGCAGAGGGACTAGCTATGGCTTTCCGGGCTGAGAGCTTCGCCGAGCCGCACCTCAACGACGTTTTTGTGCCGCACGGCTTCACGGCAGAGTCCTTCCGCGCGCTGGCCGCACTGCATCCGCGCAAATGGATTTGGATCGAGAGCATGGAACGGCTTCTCGAGAAATCGGAGCGCCATGCCTTTCTCGATCTGCTCGCGATGGTCGAGGACGATCCAAGCCTGCGGCTGATCCTGACATGCCGTGATTATCAGGTGGAAGCAATCAAGTCCGCCATGTTCGGTGCCTCCGGGCTCTCGTTCGTCCACCTCGCGGTTCCATGCCTTAGCGATGCGGAACTCACAGAAGCCGAGCGGCAGATGTCCGCCTTGGCCGTGCCCTTCAGCGTGCCCCGGCTCCGCGAACTGTTACGCAATCTTTTCATCCTAGAAAAGGCGGCGACACTCAACTGGTCAGCGGATGCGGCCCTCCCGCAGAACGAACGGGAATTCCGGTCCAAGGTTTGGAGGGAGATCATTCGAAGAGATGACCAGCCGGCTGGTGGCATGCCTCAAAAGAGATCGACCGGGTTCATTCAGATCGCATTGCGTCGCGCTCGAAAACTCGAGCCATTTGCCGACTGCTCCGATCTCGATGCCGAGATGCTGCAGCAGTTACGCCAAGACGGGCTTACTCTTTCCGAGGCCAATGACGAGGCTTGGGTCTCCACCGCCCATGACGTGCTCGAAGACTGGGCCGTCCTCGAATGGTTGTCCCAACAATGGCGGCGCCAACAGGGCAACGTGTCCGGGTTCCTCATCCAGATCGGCACCTTTCCCGCCCTGCGTCGTGCCTACCGTCGCTGGCTGACGGAAAGGCTGGATACCGAGCCGCCGATTGCCGATCAGTTTGTGCTGGGCGTGCTCGCCAGCAATGCGGATCGCCACTGGCGCGATGACACGCTGGCGGCGACATTGCTCTCCGCAACAGCTGATGGTTTTATCCGCCGCAATGAAGTGGTCCTAGTTTCCGACAAGCTGGCGCTTTTACGCCAGTGCATCCACTTACTACGCGTTGCCTGCAAAGGAACCCCAGCATGGCTAGGGCGCCGACAGGCCACCAACGCAGTCCTGCTCGTGCCGCAAGGCCCGGCTTGGGGCGCACTCATAGACATAATCCACAAAAATCTCGCGAGCTTCTCCATCAACGACAAGCCGCTGCTCTCAGGCCTGCTTAAGGATTGGGCACGCTCGGCCACCGAACAGACCCCATATCCCGCCGGAGCTGATTCCGCCGCCCGAATCGCTCAGGCGCTCCTTCCAGCGGACGATGACTACGCGTTCCGCGCCGATGAACTAAATCAGGACTTCGCCTCCATCATGTTGCGCGTCCCTAAATTAGTGGAATCCGACCTAGCAACACGGATCCGTTCCAGCATGAAGGAAGGCCAGTGGGATCGCTGGCGACCGGGCTTCGCGGAACTCACTCTAAACCATTTCAAAGCCGCCGCCCTCGCCCGCGATTGCCCTGACTTGGTGATTGAGGTGCTGGAAACCTATGTCGGTCTGAATCCCGAAATCAAAGCAACCCGAGATTTTTACCACCACCCGGAAATCCCTGAGGCGTTCGCTTTGCCCGCTCGTCTGCAATTCGACGATCATGAAGCGGGTGCCTGTAATGGTCCCTTTGCCAACTTACTTCGCTATCACCCATCCAAAGGGATCGATGTGCTGGTGCGACTGATGAACAAAAGCTGCGCCGCTTACGGAGATCCTGCGCACCTGCCCGGTTTCATTGAGAAGCCAGAACTGGTAACGCTCGAACTGCCAAACGGCACCAAGGTCGAGCAATGGGTCAACAGCCGGTTATGGCAGATGTTTCGCGGGACCTCGGTCGGGCCCGCAGTTCTTTCCTCCGCCCTAATGGCCCTGGAAGAGTGGCTGTTCGACCTCGCCGAATCCAAACCCGCAGAGCTAGAGGTGGCGCTGCTCGATCTCCTGCGCCGCAGCAACAATGTTGGCGTAACCGCAGTGGTCGCCAGCGTAGCACAAGCCTATCCCCGGCAGGCAGGAAAAGCCGGCCTTGCCCTTTTAAGCTGTCCGCCGCTCTTCGACCTCGACCTGAGTCGGCGCGTATCTGAGAGCGTCAGCGCCGCTCGAGACCGCGAGCATCGCCACGAGGATTTGGAGGCCTATACCATCCGCCTACAATTCGGTCCGCTTCAGGCCGATGTGCAGCGGATGTTGGACACCTATCGCGCGGCGCTACCACCTCCGGCGGAACAGGACGATGAAACCGTGCTATGGCGGCTGCGGCTACACCGGATCGATCTGCGTAATTTCGAAGTAGCGCAATCTCTACCCGATGGTCGGCGGATGATTCAATCCACGCCGCCGGCGAGTGATATCCAGGAATTGATCGGCGCGCGCCAACCGGTCATGGAGCGGCACAACCAAAAGATGAACCTGTGGGCGTGGTCGACCCACTGCTGGGAACAGAAAAAGGACTCCTCCAGCGACCCGAAGGAATGGCCGGCACGCTTGGCTTATGCTCGCGGCCTGGGCTCAGAGGACGGCGAGACTAGCCCTCTCGAAGACCGCTTAGGAAATTCCTCGGTTCCGCAAGTGGCCGCAATTTGCCTACGCGACCACTGGGATGATATGTCCGCAGACGAACAGGCGTGGTGTCGCGAATGCGTTTGTGCCGCCGCAACCAGGGATGCGGACCTCCGTGCGGAACATGGTATGATCCCACGCGGCATGCTCGATCTCAATCGTGCCGCCGCCGAAGTATTGCCTCTATTGCTCGGAAAATCCATCACTGCAGAACAGCGAGCGGATGTTCTCGAATGCCTAGCCATCGCGCTGACGCACGCAGAGGACCGAATGCGCGCTGCCGCCGCTCTGGGAATCAGCCGCATCTGGAATCTCGACCCCGCTCTCGTGTGGAGTTGTGTAGGCGCTTTGGTGAAGGAGTTTGAATTCGTGAAGGCAAAACGGAAGGAGCAAGCAGACGTGTTGTTCCAGAACCGTGTGCCTTGGGAGCAAATCGAGCAGCTCGCTGCGGATGAGATGCGCAGTGGGCTGATCGCGCTCGAACCTGTCTCCTCTGAAAAGCTGCTCGGCTTGGCGTTGAGCGACGGCTCCGGACACAGGATACTTCCGCTATTGTTAAATATTTTGGTTCTAGCGCCGCCAGCTGAGCCGCTCGCCATCGGATTCTTCGCTCTTGTGGCGAAGACCCTCGCCATTGCTTGGACCCACGAGGCAGACAAAGGCGCACGAAGCGGTCGCTCCAAATTCGACGACGATCAAGAAGGGCTCGACTACGAAAAGGAAGCATTGCTGTCGCGTCACCTCGCACAGTTTTTGCTTAACCTCAGTTCCGATCAGGCGATTAGCGCGGCGGCTCCTGTGGTGACCGCTGCGATCATCCACCCAGAAAGAGGGGCCGCTTTTCTGGATCGACTAATCGACGCCCGAGACCTTCGCCAGCAGTCGTCGGCATTCTGGCCCGTCTGGCAGTCTTTGGCGGACAAATTGTTCCTCGCCCTTAAAACCAAACCCACTCCCGCCCAGCAGTCTGGTTTCTTTAAATTCGTGGAAAAGCTCTTCCTCGGCGTGCATTGGGAACCTGACACGCGCGACTGGCTGCCGCTGGAAGGGGAAACCGGACGGTTGGAGAAACTGTTTGCCGCGTTCGGGCCGCACCCGGTCGTCGTAGAATCCTACCTAGTGTGCCTCCGTCGTCCCGGAGCCAAGCGACTGCTCCCGCAAGCTTTCTTGACTCTCGCAGCGAAAATCTCGGCCGTGCCGGCGGTCCAATTGCTTTCGTTACGCAGCGTCTCCTGTCTGGAGGAAATTCTAGGACGCTTCATTTATTCGGATCCTACACTGTTAAAAACGACCCCGGAGATGCGCGCTGCGGTGCTTACACTGCTCAACGCATGCATCGAAGTAGGATCATCCGAATGCTATAGGCAGCGTGATGATTTTCTTACGCCGGGGCCCATCCCGCTTCCCGCTCGTTGATACCTTGCGCGTATGCGTCTCGGAGCTGCATCCACCTCTTTGACTTAACGCCTATGCGGAACGGGCGCTCCGACAGGCAGCACCAAGATGACCTCTCGCGAAGGGAGGTGGGCCTACCCGGCAGTCCGTGGGTTCTACTCATCCGAAAGGCTGGCCTGCTGTAGACTATTGGGCTTCGGCCCCAATACCTAAGCATCGAACGCTGGTTGCGGTTAGTTTTTTTTGACCCCTTATGGCCATGACGGCGATTTCGCCGAATGCCGGATTGTCCACGTGGCGTTCCACTGCCGAACAGGTCTCGGTGTCGCCATCGACGCATAGTTGGAATATCAATGAAACTATCCTAACCTTATCGAATTGTGCCGGGTGTATGAGGCTGCGGACACGATCAAGATTATCGGAGGCATTCGCACAGGCACGAGCCAGTTCCATCCGGAAATTTTTTAGCAGATCTGCGGCGACTTTACGAAGTGCCTTATCGTCAAGACGGCGCTCCATCATGACCGCGAGGAGTTCAGGAAATACGAACGGATGGTTGGCAACCAACCGATCTACGAGTGCCTTCGCATCCGTGGTTGCCGATCTCGCGACTGCGTGGATCAGCGAAATAAATAGCGGCCAAGCTGCCGCATCGCCTTCGGAATAGGCAGCATCTCGAAACGCATCCGCCGGCAAGGGCTTGCCGGCCCCGCCCCAGTGGGTAGCCAGCTCCAATTGACACGCGGCCACGTCGCCGATTCCAAACATCACTCCACCCCATGGATGCGTGCGGAAAACGCCAATAAGGTCCGCTGGCTCAATGCAGGATTCCTTCGTCAGAAATCCAACCAACATCGATTCGAGCATGCCGCTAGATTCGATACCTTCGGACGGAATCGCATCGCGTGCAAAAGCGCGTTTCTCCTCATCTGAAAGCTGCGACCATGCTGCGATCCATGCATCCCACTCGTTACACTCCACGGCTCGGTCAAATAGGCACCGCTTAGCTGCGGTCATAGCGGGCTCGTTGGACGTAGCCCGCAGTGCCGCAACAAAGCGCGCCGTCTGGGAATCGAGCGACTCCGCTTCGATCACGCCAATTTCGATTGCGAACCGGAGTAGAGTATCGTCCCAAATCAATTCCGAGGAAAGCCCTTCATTCACTAGGTTTTCCAATAAAGTCCGGAATTCTCCATTCTTGCCGTGGGCATCAATCAATGAGTCCCAATTTTGAAAAAGCATGC
Organism: Opitutaceae bacterium; assembly: GCA_041671745.1. Lineage (GTDB taxonomy): Bacteria > Verrucomicrobiota > Verrucomicrobiia > Opitutales > Opitutaceae > Rariglobus. The sequence goes on from JBAZBC010000007.1 coordinate 17,356, forward strand.
GGTCAGCATACCGTTCGAACACGCGACCCGGTTTGAACCCAGAGAGTCCAACGAGCGATGACCACCGCGTTAGTGCGTCAGCGACCTGTTCCGTATTCAATGGTGCGGTCAACTTCGCCTGTAGGCTGATGATCTGCGTCATCGTTCCGCCTCGTGCAGGAAGACTGGCAATCGCCACCATCAGGGGTTGGTTGAAGCGGTGTAGCCATTCACGGTGGAAATAGCGCAACAACAGTATGGATTCGTTGGGTTGAATCCCATCCGATACGATCTGTTTGCGCACAATCTGAAGAGATGCACGGCGACTTTGTGCGTGTGGTTCGGCTGCTCGGAGAAGCGATTCCTCCTCCTTTAACAAGGCGTCCACGATGTGTTCTGAAAGCTCAGTAATCACGTCCGCGAATCGAAGCATACAAAGTGAAAACTTGTCCTCGGGTTGTGACGGAACGAATGCATTTTCCTCGGCAAGGATAGGCTGAGGCTTTTCCGACGCACCTCGCTCAGCGAAGACAATCACGTGAGGGTTGGACGCCAGATGTGAGCAATAACGGACAAGGAATTGGCGCACCGCCGAGATCCCAGCCGCACGAAGCTCCGATCCGAATTCTCCTGCTATTAGCGCTTCGATTACGCTCTCGTCCCCGAGCATCGACCAAATCTCGAGAAAGAAGGCCAGTGATCGGTGCCGCGGAAAGCTCGCTATGATTCTCGCATAAATCCGGTTCCTCGGCTGTTTCAGCCGCAACAGCAATAGCGAAGGGTCGGTTACTTCTTCGTCGAGGACCTGTGCCGCCAGGAAGATCTGTAGGCGCTCGTGCTGGAACCGGATGCGATCACCTTGTTGCCGAAACAGCAATGAGCGACGGATTTCATCACCTAGCGACAGTCCCACCCTTTCTTTTTTACAAACAGTCGTCGCGATCCGGTCGAACTCCTCTACCGCAACAGACTGCGTGAACCGGTTCTCCATCGTGCATGCGACGATGCGTGCCAATTCTGCGGCGACGAGAGCGTGATTCTGCGGTAAAAGGGACCGGACATACGACTCAATTGCGTCCGTGAGAGACGAATCTTCTCGAACCGCGTCCCCAGCGAGGGCGAGGGCACGCACGGCAAAACCATCCGAAGCGATCTCGAGCAAACGTTTCTGCCCAGGCGTGCGCATGTATTGCCGATGATGCGCATGGAATACGGCCTCGCGGTGCACCCCTTCCATTGCTGGTGCCACAAGCTTCCGAAGAGGTAGCCTTCCATCGACGTCAGGAGTTTCGATTTTTGCGCCTAGCACCACCAAGCTCCACATTCCCTGCTCCCACTGCTCCGCAACTTGGGAGATCAAAGCCCTCCGTTGCTCCTCCGGCACGCTATCCACCCCGTCAACGAAGAGCACTCGCCTTTGAGTGGCCAGCCGTGGCAAATATGAAAGAAGATTGGCCGTCGTTGGAATGTAACCGGCAAGACTGACCTCCTGCAGACGCGCCAAGCTTCCATCGTAGACTTCTGCTTGAGCAAACACGGGGAGTGCGCCTTCTCGGGCGAGTGCAATTGCACATGCTACAAGGTGAGAGGTCTTTCCCAAGCCGGACTCTCCGTGGACTAAGAGGGCACCGTCCGCCGACGCCATGACTTTCAGTTCGTCGAAGAACGCAGGGTGCGGGACGAATGCATCGCGCTGCGATCCGAAGCTGTGCAGGAACTCTTGCCGATACGCTTCCGAGCATTGGACGGCTTCAAACAATTCTGGGTCACACAATTCTTCGACGGTCCGGACTCGGATTGCCCGCAGGTGCTCTTCAACAAACCGACGCCATAGGTCCAAGGACCACCCCGGTTTAAGCGTCCCGGAGGCAATCATCTTGATCGCGTCGTAGCCGTCGGAAACGAAATAACCTGAAACATGATCGGACTGCCGATCACAGTCGGAGCCCTCGGGTATTTTGGGCCAGACGGCCGCCACTGCCCCAATGTGGCTCTTAATTTCATGGACCGGCGCGTTGATTACCTTGGCCCCTTCGCGCATGTCATCGAGCAGCGCCTCACGATGCCGCTTCATATTCGTGAGGAGATTGGGATATGGCTTCGGCCTCGCGCCCGCTACCTTGCGGCGCCACTTCGCGTCGCGTCGACTACCGTGAAGGGAGCCAGTGAGCGTTTTCACGTCGACCGTCCAACCACCTAGTTCGGTGATGACGAGGAAGTCTGGAGTGCAACGCGGCAGCCTCGGCTGGCATACCACAAGTGCCTCGCATCCGGTCGCAACGAGGCGGTCAACTAGCTCACGCAAAAAATCGACCTCGGCGGTATTGTCCGCCGGGCCGCTCGCATACAGTTCGATTTTCCTGTCTAGCATCGGGTTCATGCGTGTGGCCGGAGGGCCGCCAATGCCTGACGTCCAAAACCAAGCACCGCCCACGGTTGTCCGTCAAGCTTGCGGGACCGGATAAAGGAGCAAATCAGGCGGGCAATTGGCCACCAACGTCGTTCTGTTTGAACCGCGCTAACGATAACCCGCGATAAGGTCCTTCTTCAGCTTCCCGAGCGAGACAGTGTTGATGTCATCCACCTCCGGCCCAAACAGCGCCCACTCGAGCGATCCCGAATGATGTGTCAGCCGCTTGATTTCTTCAACGCGAAGGGCGTGATAGAATTTGATTCTGCGCAGCACGTCCACGGCTTCCGGTTTATGCATCGCATAACGATCCAAAAGCCGGAAATCGCGAATGTTCGCGTCGCCGCGCGCGTCGTCTTGCAAGGAGGCGGAATCACGCCGGGCGAAAACAATTTCGAATCCATCCCGCCTGAGATAGTTGGTCTTCTTGATAGATAACCGGAAGACCTTGATGTCATCGAACGAGTCGAAATACGGGTGGACGTGAGTGGCGCGCGTGAACGGCTTGGCCAGCTTCAAACGCGAATTACACGGCTGGCACGATGGCACCAAATTGTCGTGCTGGAGTGATTTAGACGTCGCCTTCGACTGGGCTTCAAAATGGTCGATGTCGCAGCGGAGAACCAAAGCTCCGCCCTCAGCAAAAACCGTGTAGGTATAATTGATGTTGCAGTAGGGACAGATCCGAACGTCGACCAAGTCCACGAATTTGAACGCCGCAGGCCGATCAGCGCTGAAAGAATCGTAGGTGGTATATTCGGCCAGGAGAGCTTGAATCTCCTCGATGGTCTCTGCATCGAGACTAATTCGGTGCATGCAATTTTGCCTCCAATTTTGCGATCAACAGCTTTCGCAGTAGCGAGTCGCCGACCGTTGAGAAAAGCTTGATGAAGTGCTCACGCTCTCCGACCTCCAGTTTGCGGGGTGTGTCGATTCGCTCGATGGCCGCAGCGATGATCTTTTCCGCATACGCGCCAATGGTCTCTGTCATGAAGAACTGATCGTAGAACATCGCACCAATATTGCCGGCAAAGGTGCCAGTGGAGCTTTGCCGCAAGAACGGTTGCCGATTCTTTCCAAGGTCCAACAGGATTGCGTGATCACTGGTTACATCCGACAGAATAAAAGGCGAATGCGTCGTAAGAATGATCGTATACACTTTGTCCCGGTAGTCCTCACTGGCTTTGGACAGGTATTCTCGTGTGCTCTGGATCGCATCGATGAAACGGCTTAAGAATTGACGCTTCCACTCAGGGTGCAGATGCAGGTCGGGTTCGTCGAGGTGCAGCCAGCAGGCGTCGGACTGCATCATGGTCGGCTGAAGCACCCATCGGGCCCAGATGTCCATGTATTCGCCACTACTCAGATTGCCGAGATACCGGCGCCCAGTGGGTGTTTCTTTGAATGGACGAATGACGAGGAGATCTTCTAGTCGGTCCCCGATATGCAAGTAGCGAACAGAAAAGCGCTGTTTGAGCTCATCGGCATAACGCGCAATGGCCTCGAAGACTTCCTTCGACAACTGACCCAACTGCTCACGCACAGTGCTGTAGTCTTCGATTGGGTAGGGTTTGGGGTCGTCTTGCTCGCGGATGAGTTCGGCGAGCTGTTCTTGGGAAGTCTTCGCCTTATCAAAAAGCTGAGGATGACCAAGCAGACCTTGTATCCGGCTCTCGAGTTTATTGCCCGGATCCAAGCCGTCCATCAGTGCATGCAGCGCCGGCAGGTCTTTCGGCTTCGCAGTTTGGCGCAACCGGGAAAAGAGTGGATCGAAGGTGTTATCGCGCGATGCGGCCAGCAACGCAAAGAACACGGGATGTTGGCGAAGCAAGCGAGTGATCTCAAAACCAGCCAGTTTCCAACCGAGATTCTCATTCAGGTGATCCGCGATGGAATCCGCAGTTTCATCCAAGCCCCAGAAATCCACACTGACGTGGCTGAACAGCGGGTCTCTTGCGTCGTCATAAAGCGATCGGTGCTCGACGTAGTGCTGCGCGATGCTCCTCCCGATACCGAACTGCTCCTCCTCGGGGTTTAAAACTCTGTTGGCACACAGGGTAGACAGCGAAAGATCGCCCCAGAGGAGGGCTTGATCGACCGTCACCGGCTCTTCGGAGCCGGTTTTGACGATGAGCGAGTTGTTCGCGACGAAATTGCCTTGAGGATCGCGGAACACGATCAAGAGATCGTCTTCGGCACGGTCATGAGGAAGTCGTCCGGAAAGTAGCCGCAGAATGGTCGTCTTACCGACGCCGTTGATTCCGCAAATCACGTTGATCTTAACTTTCTGCTTTTCGAAGAGGTCGATGAACGCTGGATTCGCAGAAATTTCGAGTGTGGGAAGACCAGAACCCTCGCGTTTGAACGTGCAGTTGATCTGACCATCCCAACGCAAACTCAGGTTCTCGATGTGCCGACAGCGCCCAATATGCGCAAAAATCAGAACCAAGTTTTTGATGTCGGGATATGCAACATTGCTGCACCAAGCCATATCGCTTCAATGTGGGAAGCGCGTTCGATAGTTACGATCAGAATCGGATCAGGCGGTATATCGCGCCTCGAGGTTCCTTTTTGACATCTCACCTCAGCCCGTCGGTCGCACCCAGTCAAAAAAGCCGCGGACGGGCACTGCACTCGCAATCATTTGTTTTATTTCGTCGACGCTCGCCCTGACAGTATTGGCACCTCTCCGCGTCCAAACGTCATTGGTGATAACGTCCGAGCAGGGCTTCTCTTTTCCTTCCTCCACACTGACGACGAGAAGTAATTTTCCACCGACGCGGCACGATTCCACTCGGAAATCGATACCCTTGCTCACGCGGTCGCGAATCAGTTTCCGCACAAGTGCACAATACCATCGAGTGCGTTCCTCCAAAGTATTTCCACCGTCCTTCGCGCCAGCATCCCACAATTCTTTTTCCACACCTTCGATCTCTTGGTGGTCGCTAACGCCCAGATAAATCGATCCGCCTCTTTTGTTCGAGAAGCCTATTATGGTCTTAATCAACTCCGAGAATTTGTCGGAACCGGGTTTCAGGAACGGCTTGAACTCCAGGCCTTCGCCTTCGCCTGACAATATCTGGGCCAGAACTTCCGGATCGCGACTATTCGCTTCGGGAATTGGTGGATACAAAATCCTCCGGCTCCGAGAACACCTGTTCGCACTCTCGAAATAAAAGTCAGTGATCAAGGAATCCGCCCTCACGAGCCAAATTGCGACCTGCACCGCCCAATGCGGCCGCGGAATCTCCACGACATCGCCTAACACCTTGTGCGCAAATTGCTCGATTGAAGCGGCATCGCCAGATTGCCAAACACCCGTAACTTCCACGGGCGTTTCACTCGGGAGACCGACGATAGTAATCCTCATCATCTGCTCACTTTCGAGCGCCAGCGTTCCTAATCGTGGAGCGGCCAAGGGCACCTCAAGTAAGATATTTCCGAGACGTGCATCGGAGCTCCCGTGAAAGGGACGTAGACCGATCCAGGCTCGAACTGCCTGTTCGGGTGATTCGAACGACGGCAGTCCATAGGCGACCAGCGGTCCTGCTTGGCTCAAATAGCCCCGGTGCCGCGCCGACAGTCGGATCTCATACCGTGCGCAAATTCCCGTCTGCGGATCGTCCGAAGGTAAAAGCTCAATTGATGAATTTTCACCGACTTCAATTTTGAGCCCGTCACCTACTTCAAACGAAACTGATTCGGCGGCCTCCGCCAATCGACGACGAATACCTCCAACCGAAATGGTTTCCCGCATGAGGCGCAGTTCTCCGTGGGTTTGATTTGATCGATAAAATTGACGATCATCGCCTACGGCGTATCGCGCCAGAATCAGTTCGTCCCGTGCTGGCGAAGACCGATGAGAAACAGCGAGGCTGCCATTGATCACGGTCTGATCATCGAAGAGTCCCGTAGTGTTCAATCGTTGAACCACAGCTCGAAGCGGCATATTACTCTCATTCATGGAGAGGCAGTGTGACGATAAAACTGTGATTCTCCAAGCGGTTCCCGTGCGAACTAGAAGTTGGCAGTAAAGGTCGGGAATGCCGTGTCCCATCTTAGATTTGCAATGGCCTGAGACAGCCAATGTCCCAGGAGGCAATGTAAGATGGCAGAACTATGAATTTCGCTCCTTTCAAACGTAGTTACTGGGTCGTCCCCGGGAAATTTCTCGCCGGCTGCTATCCAGGCGGCCAGACGCCGGCGTCCGCCGTCGAAAAAGTCCACGGACTGATGAACGCAGGCGTCACCGATATTATTTGCCTGATGGAATCGACCGAAACTAACCATGATGGCCAGCCGTTTCAGGATTATCTGCCGGCGGCGAAAGATGTGCCATCCGCGATTGGGAGAGAGCTTCACTGGCACCGGCATCCAATTGTAGATGGAGGAATCACCACGGTAGAGGCCATGCGAAGTATCCTCGATTGCATTGATGCCGCACTCGAGAGAGGCGGAGTGGTCTACGTCCATTGTTGGGGCGGTCGCGGTCGCACAGGAAGCGTCGTCTGCTGCTGGCTAATTCGCCATGGATTGGCCGAACCTGCTAATGCAGTGGGAAAGATGCACGCGCTCATAGGTGATAAAATTGATGTATTCATGCCGACCCCTGAAAACGAAAAACAACGATTCTTCATCTCGGAATGGCGGCAGGAATTTCCGCCCAGACAATAGCGTCCTCAATTTCTCAACCATTCGGAGTCGTAACCCTACCTCCGCGCAACATCCGCTATGCCGACTCACCAGACGAAGAAGATTTTAACGTCAAAAAATCGACAAACGATTGCCGATTAAGATGTGCTGAAAACATGGGAAGCTTTCGTCGCCTCGTTAATTCAACTGCAGACAAGTTTGGCAGTCCAGCATCTGCGTTGGGGGATGTAGCCGCCTGTCTCGGGGCGACCGGACTCGAAGGAGCCGCCGGCGCCGCAGGGTTGATCAAGGTAACTGCGGGGTTGAGCAAGGCTGTCGCGTTCCTGACCGATGATGAGAGGTCGTGGAACGGGAAACCTGAACCGGATGATTTTCTGGAGACCACGTTTAATACACTCTGTCATGATGCTTTTGTATCTATCACGGTGGAGTCGTTCCAATCTTTGCCCGCAAATACAAAGGCAACTAAAGCCGAATGGGAACAGCGACTGCTTAAGGCCTTTGAAGAAATTACGGACGTGGAGATTGACTTCGATAAAGTCGGGCCTGGTGGGACGGCAAACACGCTGTTTCATCTCTACGAATCAAAGCTTATCACCTGCGCTTCGTCAGATGTGGCTACCGAGGATTGGCTGAAAGACATACGCCAACGCGCCTATAAACGCGTGATGCACCGGCTAACGGATGGATCGAAAACCATGGTGCGTCTGCAGGGCCGCATTTCCATGGGTTCGGCTGAACAGGTCAGCCAGCTCACACATAGATTTGATGCTTTCGCCGAAAATGCATCTCGCGGTCCGGTGCCACGAATCACGGAACAAGGTGGTCTTCGCGACGTGGAAACAGATAACAAAGTCGCTCAAAATATCGATGTAGTCGTTGAAACAAAGACCATCAATCATGCCGACTTCAAGAAACTCCAAGGGATCGTATCGGCGATCAATTCAGATTGGATAAAATACGTTCGGCTTCCCGCCATGGAGCTTGAAACAGTGGATGAAGAAAAAGGGAAATCTCGCGACTGGATTGCTGAGTTTTTTGCGGCAGCCAAAGCAACCCACGACCGAGGTGAAACCCAGAATGCGCTAGCTTTGTGGCAGGCCTTGCACGGGCGGCTACGTAACACCGAGGAGGGCAAGCGGGAGGATTATGCGGCCCGAACCTCCGCAAATCTGGGATTGTGCCACTTGCATTTAGGAGAAAAGCAACAAGCTCGAGATCGCTTTCATGAAGCCTATGCTACGGCGCCCCATAATCCGAAAATGCGCTTCTTCGGTGCATTGGGACTTCACCTCGCAGATGATCATCAGGCGGCGCGACCTCTCGCGGAGGAACTGGTCAAAAATCACTTGGAGTTACCGGATATTCGATGGCTGATGGCGGGTATCCTTGGCCACGTAGATGGACATCCTGCGGCAATAGCATTTTTACGTCAGCACGATCCTGTAACAGAAAATGATTACACGGCGTTGTGCCACCATCTCAATGAAGATGGGTTGTATGCCGAGGCTCATACGCTGGCCATGGCCGGATCATTGCGCTTCCCAGAGTCACACCCACTTTTGCATGCGGCCGCCTACGCGCTCGCCGTCCCGGTGATTGATCGCAAAACGCGGGAGCGCGACTATCTCTATGTGCGCAATTCCGACGAGCGTCGTGCCGCTGAGGAAGCAGCTAGCTTAACAACCAAGGCCATCGAACTTGCACGACGAACCCACCACCGGCTGGTTTTGCCCGACTACTATGCCAATCTCGTTTCGTTTCTCTCCCTCACCGGTGAGAATCAACGCTGCCTCGATATCGCAGCGGAGGCGAGTGCGCTTAGCGCTGACAATGGAGCACTATTGAGCAACGTCTTCCTCTGCGCGGCCCGAGTGAACGACTGGGCGAAGATGGAGCAGTTCATGCAGAAGCTGCGGGATAGAGATGGGACGGACAGTCCGGCCCATCATCGCAGACAACTCCTGCATGCCATGCTTAAGCGTGACGCATCCACGCTGGACCAAGCACTGGCCGACACAGTTGCATGCTCAGCCGAAGACGCAGAAATTTCCTTCATCCGTCTCGAGGCAATGCTCTCCGCACGTCGGTGGGACGAGACTTCCTCGGCACTCAAAATTCATCGCGAGCGTTTCGGCGAGGAGGCAGGAGTGTTTTTTATAGAGGGAGACCTAGCGATGCACAACAAACTGTGGCGGATCGCTGATGCAAAGTTTACCGAAGCTGGACGTAGTCTCGAGTTTAACCATCGAGCCCGCGGCATGCGTGGCATGGTGGCTTATCGCGAAGAACGATGGGCTGACGCACTTGAGTTTTTCATGCGGCCGGATTTGGCGCGAGAATACTCGATGCATCTTGGAGAGCAAGCGCACTGTCTCCTGGAGCTGGGTAGATATGAGGAGTGCGTCACGGTGGTTCAGCTTGCTCGCGCCAGTAATGGGGAGCCCGACCGCAAGCTCGATGAAATTGAAGCCGCATCCTTGGTAAGGCAGGGCCGTTTTTCGGATGCTTTGCCGTGCATCGTCAGGGTGTGCGAGCATAGAGACAGCGCCTACTTTTGGCTTAAACGCTACGAGCTGCTTATGCGTTTGAATCAGACTGCCGAGGCGAATCGGGTCTTGGTTGAGGCAGAAAAGAGTTACCGGGGTGATCCAGATCTGCAGGTCGCAATCTGTCATAGGCACCTGCATGAAGGTAATACTCGACCGGCCTATGAAGCCGCACGTTGTGCCTTAGCGTTAGCGCCGAGATCACGTGATGCCAAACTCGCGATGGGTCGTATTGCAATGTTAGCAATGCAGGACAAGGAGCTATCCCAGGATGAGGTGGCAGAAGTGCTTCGATATGCCACGGAAACGGGGTTGGTTAAGCCAATCATCATGCCCCTCAAAGATGGTGAGCCCGATGTTCCAGCTTTTCTTGAAAACTTAAGGAAAGTGACGGGCAGACGCGGTCATAAACCAGTCGACCCATGGAACTGGTTTAAGAACTTTGGCCAGCCATTAACGATAGGGTGCCATACGCTTGGGCTTGGAGTAACTGCTGTTTGGTCTGCTATTATAGAATCCCGTGGTTATACTGTTAATGCAGCATTTGGTGACGGCTACGCGCAGCGCCTTGATAATGCGGCAGCGCAGGGATCTATACATGGGGAAGTGGTCATTGATGCAGTCGCGGTGCTCACTTGCGATCTTCTGAACCTTTGGGACTTACTGCCCGCGTTATTCACCAAAATCTACATTCCTGACTCGGTTGCCGAAGCATTCTTCAGGGAATTGATGCAGGCACGACAAAAGTGGTCACGTGCCTACTCGATTGGAAAACTACCGCATCTGACCGGTGAACAGGCACTGACAGAGGAATCACATACGCGAATGCTCGAAAGATTGGAGCGTGTGGCGGAGCGTATCAATCGCCCTCCTTTTGTTCGCGTCATTGTGACTGACCGGACTGAGGAACGTTGGCGCCGCTATCGGAAATTGCGCGGGCTTTCGATTGATGCATTGGAGTCAGCGGCAGTCGCCTGGCAAGTTTCACGTCCACTCTGGTCGGACGATATCTATGTTTCAGCTACTGCAGCTGCTGCGTTTCACGTAAATCGATTCCCTTCCTGTGCGCTACTATCAGCGGCGGCCAAAATCGGTTTAATTGCGCCAGCGCTGGCTCGCGAAAAATCTTTGAGTCTGGCATGTCATAACTACCGATTCACACCTGTTACAAACGCGGCAGTAATGGAAGCCTATACCTCACGCACCGATGGGCCATCTGCGAAAGACTCGAGGTTATTTGATTCGATTGTGAATACATCATTTCCGAAGCGGCCTGCTTCGGGTTTGCTTGGTTATGTGGCCGCTAAAATGATTTTTTATTCCGGAAATCACGGACTGCAATGGCGTGATTTCGCTGTGGACCAATTGCTGCAGTGGGCACCGAAACGATTCGTTTATGAGGAGTTCTGCTGTGGAGTGGCAGAATCAGTGACGCACGCACCAGAGCTTTTCTTCGGTATCATACGAGCCGCAGTTTTTCGTATGGATGAGGCGAACGCTAAACGTTTTCTCGCGGTTGCGACAACGGTTGCACGCGAATATGCGGTTATCGATTTGGGCATGGCTAGACGGTGGACATCCGCATTGAAGTCCTTCGAACAACATCCACCTCTGATTCAGAAAAAATAAATCACCCCGCGTGCTTCGAGCCGTGTGCCTCCACCTTTTATCATGGACCCTGTAAAACCAACTACATGGCTTCGCGCCTTCACCCGTTATCCGGGCATATTTGAAGAAGTAGGCGGCCAGCCACCTCAACCGACGGGACGTTATTTTATTGGAACGAGCGGCTCGGGCTATGCCTCACCGGAGAGCGCTTTTTCCGAACTAAAAAAGTTGCATGAATTAAAGGGCATAAATGGCAACCGCGCGCCTTTACCTGACGACGACCATCCTGGCATAGGGCAACGCAGGGGCAGGTAGTATCCTCCGCCATCCTACAAGAAATGAAGCTCAATTATTGCGAGAATTTACCAAGCGGGAGGACGTGGAGGGGACTGTGCGTGGCATCGTAAACGCCCAATCGAGGGCATCATCTTGACGAGCTAGTCCGCTCTCAGAGTCGACCTTCCAACCTGTCGAAATGATAGCGAATTTTCATTCCGCCAGCCAACCTAGTAATGTCATGGAAATTTTGCCGGCCCGATAATTATCTTGAGTTTGGTCATATTGACCATAAATCATAAAACCATGCCTCCTACGCCGCTGATCACTTCGCCTGCCGACACCGACGCCTACAAGTTTTCGATGGGCCAGTATGCACTCCATCGCGCTCCAACGGCCCTTGTCGAATATAAGTTTGTGAACCGCAGCCCGGTGGATCTCCGGCCTCTCCGCAACCAGATTCAAGAGCAGATCAACGCTCTCGCCGGCCTGGCGTTCACTGAGGAGGAGATTGCCCATATCGGTCGGCATCCTTGGTTCACTCCCGACTTCCTGCTTTTCCTGCGCCTCTATCGCTTCGACCCTGCTTCGGTCGAAGTCACTGAACGGGACGGCGCACTCGACATTCGTGTCCATGGCCCCTGGGTCTACCGCATCTTTTTCGAAATCCATATCCTCGCCATAGTCACCGAGGTGCACTTCACGCACACCGTGGCCGCAAGCGACCGAGCCGCCGCCTACGCGGCCGGACTAAACAAACTTCGCGAGGAACTTGTCCAAGTTAAGGCATTTACCGCCAAGCACGGGGACAAAAAACCGTTCCGCCTGATCGAGATGGGCACACGGCGCCGCGTCAGCCGTGAATACCAGTCGCAGGTCTTGGATCTTCTGATCAACGAAATCCCCGGCCAGCTATTCGGCACGAGCAACGTTCGTTTGTCGTTGGAAAAAGGCCTTCGCGATATCGGCACGATGGCGCACGAGTTCCTGCAAGTTCATCAGCAGATTGGAGCCCGCCTGGAAAATTCGCAGAAGGCGGCACTTGAAGGCTGGGTTCAGGAGTTCCGTGGTCATCTGGGTTACGCCCTCTCGGACGTGATCAACCACGACGCCTTCCTGCGGGATTTCGATCTCTTCTATGCCAAGCTCTTCGACGGCGTGCGTCATGACAGTGGCGACCCGTTCACCTTTGCCGAAAAAACCATTCAGAAGTTTCAGGAGTTCGGTATTGATCCCATGAGCAAAGTGGCGGTGTTCAGCGACAGCCTGAACCTTCGGAAGGCATTGCTGCTTTGCGAAGCCTACGAAGGAAGAATTGGCACTTCGTATGGCATTGGCACGACGCTCACCGCCTCGATCCCCGGCTACAAGGCCCTCAACGTAGTCATGAAACCGCTCAAGGTAAACGGCCGCCCTGTCGCGAAAATCTCGGATGCTCCCGGCAAGAGCATCTGTGACGACCAGGAATTCCTCGGCTACCTTCGCACGGTCTTCGGTGCGAACGCTGTCAGCACTCCTGTGACCTTCAGCCCCGAAGTGACCAAGTTGCGCGAAGCCTTCCACGCCACGACCTGAATGCCATGAAAACCCTCCATCTCGCCGCCGCCGCGATCAACACCACGCCCAAGGACTGGATCGGTAACACCGAAAAAATTCTAGCCGTGCTGGCCGAGTCGGCCAAACGCCAGATCGACTTCGTCTGCCTGCCGGAGCTGTGCATCACCGGCTACGGCTGCGAAGACGAATTTCATGCACCCTATGTAGCCGAGACGGCCCTGCAGATTCTGGAGCAACAAATCGTTCCAGCGGTAAAAGGTTTTGGCGCTGCCATCGGCCTGCCGCTGAGCTTCGCCGGCAGCACCTACAATGTGATCGCCGTGATCGTTGACGGGGCGCTACTGGGCTTCACGGGGAAGCAAAACCTCGCGGGTGATGGTATTCACTACGAACCCCGCTTCTTCAAGCAGTGGCCCGTCGATACCGTCGCCCAACTCACCACCCCGCAAGGCCACACGGTTCCGTTGGGTGATGTGATCTATGAGATCGGCGGAATCCGCTTCGCCTTGGAAATCTGCGAAGATGCCTGGGTGGCCGGCAGACCGGGCATCAGTCACTCGCGGCATGGGGTCGATGTCATACTCAATCCCTCGGCCAGTCATTTCGCCTTCGGCAAAACCGTGACGCGAGAACGCTTCGTCCTTGAGGGGTCGAGAGCATTCAATTGCGCCTACGTCTATGCCAACTTGGTCGGTAACGAAGCAGGCCGGGCCATCTATGATGGCGATTGCTTCATCGCGAGTGCCGGCGGTGTCCGTGCGTTTTCGCCCCGCTTTAGTTTCGCGGATTGGACACTGACCGACGCCGTCGTAGACATCGAGCGCAACCGCGTCGGTCGCGCCCGTCTGGCCAGCTACAGCCCGAACTTCGATCAGGCAGGAATCATCACCCATCCCTTCCCGTGGCATGCGAACAAGCCCTGCCCCATCCCTGCGCCTGTGGTCACGCGCACCGTGGAAAGCAAGGAAGAGGAATTTTCGAAGTCGGTCGCATTGGGCCTCTTCGACTATCTCAAAAAAACACGCTGTCGCGGCTACGCATTGTCGCTTTCGGGCGGAACTGACTCGGCGGTGTGCGCCATTCTCGTCCACCTCATGGTTCGCTTCGCCAATGGCGAAGCACGCGCCTTCCTCGAAACGCTTACCCGGTTGCCGCAGGGTGCGAACGAACGCGAAATCACCGGACGTCTCCTCGCATGCGCCTACCAAGCTTCGGCCAACAGCGGAGAAACGACCCTCAATGCGGCAAAGGCGGTTGCCAACGAGATCGGCGCACGGTTCGTGAACTTCAACATCACGCCCTTGGTCGAACAGTGTGAGCAGTTCCTAAGCACGTTTCTGGGACGTCCACTCGACTGGGAGCGCGACGACGTCACCCGCCAAAACATCCAGGCGCGCGTCCGCAATCCGCCAATCTGGGCCATCGCCAACGCCGAAAACTTCCTCCTCCTCACGACCAGCAACCGCAGCGAAGCCACTGTCGGCTATTGCACGATGGACGGCGACACTGCCGGCAGCCTCGCGCCGGTCGCAGGTATCGACAAAGTCTTTCTCCGTGAATGGCTGGCTTGGGCTCAGATCGCCTACGACCTTCCCGCCCTCGATCTGGTCAACCGCCAGATTCCCACCGCCGAACTCAAACCCGCGACGTTCCATCAGACGGACGAAGCGGACTTGGGCGGTTCCTATCATCTCATCAATCGCATCCAGAAACTGCTCGTCGTCGAAAAGAAGAGCCCTCGGGATATTTTCCACATTCTGGCCAGCCCGGGCGAATGCGGCGCCGTTCTTACGCGTGAGCAAATCTACCAAGCCATTGCCAAGATTCTCACGCTCTGGAGCCGCAGCCAATGGAAGCGTGAACGTTACGCTCCCTCGTTTCACCTCGACGACGAGAACCTCGACCCCCGCACGTGGTGCCGCTACCCAATTCTTTCGGGCAACTATGTCCACGAGCTGGCTACCCTGAAGAAGGAGCTTTTCGAGTAAACCACGATGAAGACCTATCAATACGACTACCCCCGGCCCGCCGTGGCCGTGGATTTGGTGCTCTTTGGGATCATCAACCAAAAGCTGATGCTTCTCCGGGGGCGCCGGGCCGCCGTCCCGCACAAAGGGCGTGCGGGCTTGCCCGGCACCTATGTTCGTGAAACCGAAAGCGCAGAGCAGGCCTGCGAACGCAAAATCCATTCGGTGGGCCTGGCCCACACTTATCTGGAGCAACTGTTCACGTTCACCGATCCGAAGCGCGACCCCCGGGAGCGCGTAGTCACCATCGCCTACTACGGTTTGATTCCGGTTCCGGACACCATTCCGCAGGGTGACGCCAAGATCGACCGCTTGGAATGGGTTGATCCCGAAAAGAGCGCCACGGAATCATGGGCCTTCGATCACTACAAAATTGTGGAGATGGCACTCCAGCGCCTGCGCGCAAAGATTCAATACGCTCCGGTCTCGCCCCACTTTCTCACCAACGACTTTACGCTCACTGAGCTTCAGGGTGTTTACGGCGCGATCCTTGGACGAAAGCTCGATCTTTCGAACTTCCGGCGCGACCTCTTGAAACAAGATCTCGTGGTGCCTGTGGGGAAACGGGCTGTTCGCGGTCCCACCGCCACCACCTACCAGTGGAACTGGAAGAACCCTCAGCCGTTCTTCCTCTCACTCGGTTAATTTTGATCCCGAAACCACAAAAATCTTGCGCCGCATTTCAAGTAAGGTCATATTGACCATACTAAATCAATTCGACATGAAACCAGCCACTCCCAAAGCCAAAACCGCTCTCTTGGTAATTGATGTTCAAAACGATTTCATGGAAGGCGGCGCCCTCGCGGTGCCAGATGCCGCCACCATTCTTCCGACCGTGAACGACCGCATCGCTTCGGACGACTATCAGATCGTCGTAGCCACCCAGGACATGCACCCGGAGAACCACGCATCGTTTGGATTATGGCCGGTCCACTGCGTCCAAGCTACTCCCGGAGCCGAGCTTCACCCCGAGTTGCTTCGTGACCGGATCCATACCATCTGGCGCAAAGGCACGGATCACGCGGTCGATTCGTATGGCGCCTTCTTCGACAATACGGGCGGCCCCACGCATCTGGCCGACTTGCTCAAAGCCAAGGGCATTACCGCCGTCGATGTCGTCGGCCTAGCCACCGATTACTGCGTGGGCACTACCGCCCTGCAGGCCGCTCCCTTGTTCAAGACCCGCGTCCTTTTGCCTGGTTGCAAAGGCGTAGGCATCAAACCGGACGATATTCCTAACATGATCATCCAGCTCCGCAACGCAGGTGTCGAGGTGGTCGAAAATTGATCATGAAAACACGGCGTCCACGATTGGCCATTTACGGCGGTGCCTTCAATCCACCGACGCGGGGACATGTGGCCGCCGTTTCGATGCTGCTCGAACAGGGCTTTGATCGGGTGCTCGTGATGCCTTGCTACGGACACACCTTCGGCAAGCGCCTGGCTCCGGCTCAGGATCGCCTACGGATGACGAGCCACTGCTTCGGTCACCTGCCTCGCGTGCAGGTCTCCAGCTTCGAAATAGACTTGGGGCTGAATGGATCGACCTACGAGCTGGTCGGGCGACTGCCTGCGCTTGCCGAGCACAGCACCCATGAAATCTTCATGGCCATCGGCAGCGACGAAGCCAACCAGATCCATCGGTGGCGCCGCCATGAAGAATTGCGCCAGTTGATTCCCTTCGTGGTCATCCCCCGCACGGGTCATCCCCTCGATCATCAGGGAGCGTGGGCGCAAAACCATCCGCACATCCTCATCAACGCTTCGGAATTGATGAGGGAAACGTCCTCAACCCAGGTCCGTGAGGCCCTCGCGGCAAACAATCGGGACACTCTGAACGAAATGCTCCTGCCCGAAGTGCTCCGGCACATTACCGATCATCAACTTTATACCAACGCCTGCACACCAGAACCGGTCACCGGCTAATCCGCCCATGAATCCCGAAATCCCAAAGCGCATCATCCGTCAGATCACGGACGAGAAGTTCATCAATCTCTTCGCCATTGAGACACCGACCCCGACGGGAAATCGGGCATGGCTCTTTGCCTCCCGTAAAAAAGCGGAGCAGGCCGGCACGGTGAGCGCCGATGCGGTCGTGATCGTTGCCATCGTGCCGCACAACGGAACGCCCCGGCTTCTGGTTACCCGGGAATATCGCGCGCCTTTGGGACGTCATGAGCTTTCGCTTCCGTCGGGTCTCGTCGATCCCGGTGAGACCTCCGAGACCGCCGCCGCACGAGAGTTGTTTGAGGAAACCGGACTTCAACTGAAGCGAGTTTTGCACGTATCGCCGCCCGTCGCCTCCAGCGCTGGCCTGACGGACGAAGCCGTTTGCCTCGTTTATGTCGAAACCGATGGAACCCTGTCGCGCGCCAATCAAACCGAACACGAGGATATCGAGTCGCAACTCCTGAGCTTGGACGACCTCCGTCAGTTGCTGCTCAACCCGGGCGCGGATGTTATTTCGAGCCGTCTCTATCCGATGATCATGGGGTTTGTCGCAGCCGGAAGCTTCCAGCTGCCGGAAATCCTCATCCGCAGCACCCCCGAACTAACGACACTCTACCGTCCGGTTGGGCCGGAAGAACTCGAACTGATCAAGCGGAGCGGTTTCCGGGAATTCCCTCCGCGGCTGCCCGAACAGCCTATCTTTTATCCGGTTTTAAACGAGGACTACGCCACCCAGATCGCCCGGGACTGGAACGTGCGCTCATCGGGTGCCGGTTTTGTCACGCGGTTCCGTCTGCCCACCGAATTCCTGAAGAAGTATTCGCCTCAAATCGTCGGAGCCAAAACGCATGCCGAACTGTGGGTGCCGGCCGAAGAATTGGCCGAGTTCAATCGCAACATTGTAGGTGCCATCGAGGTCGTCGCCCGGTTTCCGTGAATCCAGCTACTCCAATCTCCCCATGATAACCGCTCCTGACCATGCGAAGCGTCTTGCCGGAGTGTTACTGGGCACCGCCGTGGGCGACGCCTTGGGGCTTCCCGCAGAGGGCCTGAGCCCTCAAAAAATATCCGCCCGGTGGAAAGGCCGATGGAGGTATGGCTTCGTTGCAGGGAGGGGGATGATCAGTGACGATACGGAACATGCGTCCATGGTGGCGCAGAGCTTGTTGGAAAACCCAACCAACGCAGAGGGATTCCAAACGGTCTTGGCGTGGAAATTTCGCTGGTGGCTGGCCGGACTCCCCGCAGGAGTAGGGCTCGCGACCGCACGGTCGATTTTCAAACTATGGCTGGGGGTTTCGCCGAGTCGGAGCGGAGTTTACTCGGCCGGTAACGGTCCCGCCATGCGCAGTGCCGTCATCGGGGTCTTTTTCGCCGAGGACGTGACCCGTCGCCGCCAGTTTGTCGAGTCATCCACTCGTCTAACACATACCGATCCACGCGCGTTGATTGGAGCCCTCGCCGTCGCCGAAATGGGGGCATGGGTATGTTCGGCTCAGAATGCTGTCTCGCCCATCCCCGTCTTAAGAAATCTGAGCGATCTTCCCGAGTGGCAGACCCTCGTGACTGAAATGGAGACTGCTCACGGCGAAAATCTCAGCGTTCAAGCGTTCGCAGCCAGGCTGGGGCTTTCCAGGGGAGTAACGGGCTACGTCTTTCATACCGTGCCAGTCGCCATCTATGCGTGGTGGCGACATCGCGGCGATTTTCGCGGCTCGTTGGAAGCGGCACTCAATTGCGGCGGCGATACCGACACGGTGGGTGCCATCACCGCAGCCCTCGCGGGCGCCGACGTCGGGGAGGACGCCATTCCCGGCGACCTCATCGCCGGCATCGCAGACTGGCCACGCTCTCCCTCCTGGCTGCGTCGCGTTGCCAGCAAACTGTCCCGGCAGGCGACCACCTCGCAGCCCCTTGGTGCCGTGCCTTTGTTTTGGCCCGCCCTGCCTGCGCGAAACCTGAGTTTCCTCATCGTCGTGCTCATTCATGGGTTCGGCCGCCTCCTTCCACGATTCTGATCGTTGTTCAGCTCAATCCTCAACTCACCACTCCCATGTTCGGCATCTGCTTCATCAAGGTCCAACCGACCGTTTATCTGCTCCAGTATCAAAAAGGCCGCCTCGTGCGCGAAGGCACCGGTCTCGCCTTTTTCTATTACGCTCCCACCACATCGCTCGTCGCCATTCCTACAGGCAGTAACGAAGTGCCCTTCATCTTTGAGGAAACCACCGTGGATTTCCAAAAGGTGACCATTCAAGGGCAGATCACCTACCGGGTGGCCGATCCCAAAAAACTGGCCGCCCTCATGGATTTCACCCTCGACGCCCGCCGTCAGGGTTACGTGTCGGACGATCCTGAAAAACTCCCTCAGCGCCTGATCAACATCGTGAACGTGCAGGCACGGGCCCAGATCCAAAAACTTCCGCTGCGCCAAGCCGTCCGTGAGTCGGATGCGTTGGTAGAGCTTCTCCGTCCCCGCTTGAGCGCCTCGCCTGAAATCGCCGCCCTCGGATTGGAAATCATCGGCTTCTCGGTGCTCGCGATCAAACCCACTCCGGAAACATCGCGGGCGTTGGAGGCGGAAACGCGCGAGCAACTGCTCAAGGAAGCGGATGAAGCCATCTTCCGCCGTCGCAACGCCGCCGTCGAAAACGAACGCGCCATCAAAGAAAGCGAACTCAATACGGAAAATGCCGTGGAGCTGAAGAAGCGACAGATCCGCGAAACCAAAATGGATGCTGACCGCGCTGTGCAGGAAAAACAGCGTCTCCTCCGCGAGGCGGAAATGGCTGCCAGCGTCGCCTTGGAACAGAAGAAAAAGGAGCTGGTGGATCTGACCGCCCTCAACACTCGCTCCGAGGCCGACGCCCGCGCCTATGGCATCGAGGCCACAATGAAGGCGCTGGGCAGCGCCGACGCACGCACGCTTCAGGCTCTCGCCAACGCCGGCATGAACCCGGAGCAATTGATCGCCGTCGCCTTCCAGGAAATCGCCGGTCGCGCCGACAAGATCGGTCAGCTGAACATCACACCCGACCTTCTGCGCGAGCTGATGGGCCAGAAGAGTGCCTGATCCCATGGAGCGCCTCACCGAAAACAAGATCGTGCTCATCGTGCGTGAAACGCGCCTTGAAGAACTCAAGGCACGCTTCAACACGGTGAGTCAGGCACGTTTTTACGTGGAGCAACTGGGCGGTGACTTCGCCGACTACGAACGGGAGAACGATGCCTACCAACAAGCCGTTACGTTGGCCCAACAAAGCCTTTCGCACATCGGCCGCTTGCAAGTCGTCCATCGGTCGTTTCTCCCCAATTTCATCTTTGGCCCCGATGACGTCGTTGTCGCGGTCGGCCAAGACGGACTTGTCGCCAACACACTCAAATACCTGAACGGACAGCACCTCGTTGGCGTGAATCCCGAGCCTTCCCGTTACGACGGGAAGCTCCTCCCTTTCCAGCCCAAGGATCTGGAGAAACTCGTTCCCGAGGTGGTTCGTAGACGCCGGCCGGTCAATTCGGTGACCATGGCCAAGGTATCGCTCAACAACGGCCAGACGCTTTATGCAGTAAACGATCTGTTCATCGGACCCAAGAGCCATGGCTCGGCTCGCTACACTCTCCACCACCGTGACCGCAGTGAACGACACTCCTCCAGCGGCGTGATTGTTTCAACGGGACTGGGATCGACCGGTTGGTTCAGCAGCCTGATCGCAGGAGCTGCAGGACTAATGGCATCCGTAAACGCCCCAGCGGACCGGGATCCAACTCATATGCCCCGGCTGAAGTGGGATTCTCCCAATCTGGTGTTTACCGTGCGCGAACCCTTCCCCAGCCATACGACAGGGGTCGATTTGGTGTTTGGAGAGATCTGCGAAAATTCACCTCTAACGATTGATTCCCACATGCCAGAGCGCGGGGTAATTTTCAGTGACGGCATCGAGACCGATTTTTTGGAGTTTAACTCCGGAACCAAGGCAGAGATCGGCGTCTCCGAACGACAGGGAATACTGGTCGCCTAGACTTCTCCCAAGAGACCCATGACACGCCCCTCCTCCGAAGATCGGCTTACATTTCAGGAACGCTGCGAAGGCGCACTTTACGGTTCCTTAGTCGGTGATGCCTTGGGCGTGCCCGTCGAATTCTCCAGTCGTGAACAACGCGACTCCGATCCGGTTTCGGACATGCGCGCCTACGGAACGTGGAATCAACCCGCCGGCACCTGGTCCGACGACGGCGCCCTTTTACTCTGCACCGCCGAAACTTTGATAGACGGAACCGACATCGAACGAACCGGTGCCTCCTTTGTTCGCTGGATGAAGAATGGAGAATGGGCCGCACACGGGAAAATATTCGATATCGGAGGGACTACGCAGGCAGCCCTCAGCCGCATTGATGCAGGTTGCCCCGCGAGTCTGGCAGGCGGCGTGGATGTCGAGTCGAACGGAAACGGTTCGTTGATGCGCATTCTCCCGGTCGCCCTGCGCTTTCACTCTGCATCCCCGGACACCGTGAGTTCCATTGCCATGCAGTTCTCGGCGATCACCCACGCCCACATCCGTTCGCAACTGGCATGTTCGTTCTACTGCCTTTTTGCCCAGAGTCTCCTCGCCGGCGAAACCGTCCCGCTGGCGTATGAAAAGGCGCTCACTTCTTTCAGGCCGATCATTGCGGTCTACCCGGGGGAACAGACGCACTTCGAGCGCTTACTCTCGGGCCGATTGCCAGAAGAACCGCGAACGGCAATTCGGTCCAGCGGCTACGTTCTCGACACACTTGAAGCTTCAATCTGGTGCCTGCACCACCATAAGAATTTTGCATCTACCGTGCTCACGGCGGTAAATTTGGCAGAAGATACAGACACGACTGGATGCGTTACCGGAGGGCTTGCCGGCATCCACTATGGCGTGTCCGCCATTCCGTCTGATTGGAGAAACATCCTGCCACGACAAAACGACCTCAAAGCGCTCTTTTCCGGATTCCTCAATGAGTGTCATTCCTCCGGAAAACCCTGAACCACAGAAGACCGAAACTCATGTCGGTAACCTCACGCGTCTCCAAGTGACGCTAACCTTGTCATCCTGTCGAATGACATAGAATGTGACGGCACACACCAAAACTGCGGCACGCATGTCCCATTTGTCACCTAGGCTAGACCGGAATTGCATTTTCCCATGACCCCGCCAATTATTCCGAAAAGTATGATAGTCGCGAATTCACAATCCAACGCGCAGTCAAAGCCGATAACGGTGAAATCGCCCGCAGATTCGCCCAGCGACCGCGCCCTTAAGGCGAAAGCCGTCATCGAACGAGCAACCAAATCGATTGTTGCGCACATGCGGAACCAAATCCTAACCGGACAAAACGGCCTCTAATTTTCTCTTAAGCCACCTACGTTCAAACCTACCAGGCACGGTAGGTTTTTTTATGCCATTTCGCAGGCACCCTAACGAATGTCGGGTAACCCCGTCACCGGCTGCTCGCTGGGCCAGAAGTCAGTGGGAACAACGTCATTAACCATGGCAATCCACCGCCCCTTACCTTGTCATTCGCTACATTCGCTAATTCTAAGCGGTCTGCTACGGAACACTTCTGCGCCAGCATCGAAGGCGCTTTTCGCGGCTTCTCTGGCCTCCTGAGTATTCATCGAAGCGGCCATTGCCTCACACTCTGCCTTAACCAATACCAGAGCTTCGCTGCGACGCTCAGAATTCTCGGCATTAGTGGTCACGAGAAAATTGGAATCCAAAAGCGGGTAAAAAGCGAGTCTGGGCGCCGCCCTACCGAACAAGATAGCTTGTAAGGCCAACATGATGAATTCGTCTCTTTTCACGGTGAATCATGCATCTTCTCTTTGCCCAATCTTACACCTGTAAGATCAGTATGCTGAATCCATCACATTGAAACGGTCAACTTGGCCCGGTGATGTGCTAAAAACCCTCCTTTTACGCGGTTGGATCAAGCATTCTTACACAAGTGTAAGACGGTCGAAGTCATGCCGACGGCGGTAAAGCCATGACGACACGCACGCACCCCGTGCAGGCGTTAAGCATGCATGCCTTAATCCGCCCAGAAAACGGCAGTAATTCAACGAAGTGATGGGCCTGCGTGGAAAGCAGGCCTCCTGGGCAAGCCGTCCGACTGCGCATTCACCCCATCATCCGGCGCAACCGAACATAGTCCTTGTGCATCTGCAGGAAGACGCAGTTCTTCGCATCGTGAAACACGGAGACATTTCCCTTTGACGGCTTGATCGTGCGCCCGGCGACATTCATCGCCGCCATCGCCGCAACCACACTGGAATGCGTCCCCGCCGCGACCGAGCCGAGCACGGCCGCCCCAAGCAAAACCGCCTCGGGCTCATTAGGTAGCACCAGCTCACAACCAGTGATATCGGCATGCTCACGAAGGAACACCGGATTCTTCGTGCCACCACCACATACGAAGAGCGTGCGAATCTCGTAACCCTTTTGGTTGAGCGTATCGATGATGTGACGCGTCCCATGGGCTACCGCCTGGATCGTCGCGAGGTAAAGCCGCGCAAGATCGTCCTCCGTGGCCGAGAGCGTAAGCCCGCTGATCGCGCCACGCAGCGTAGGGTCGGCGCGAGGAGAACGGTTGCCATGGAAATCCGGATACACGTGCAGCTCACGCGTCAGCTCACCGGGATGAGCAACACCTTCGGATTTCGCCAAGGAGTCCAGTCGTTCGTTGAGCAGTTCATAGATGGTGCGGCCTTGTTTTTTGACCTCCTTGAGCAGTGGAACAGAAGCGGCATGGGAAAAGATAACATGATCGATCAACGCGCCGGTCGCCGACTGCCCTCCCTCCGTCAGCCAGAGCCCGGGGATCATCGCGGAGTAATACGGGCCCCATACGCCGTTTATATAACGCGGTTCGGCCGAGACCGCCATGTGGCACGACGATGTGCCACCGATCAGGGCGAGGCGTTTGCCCAGCACAGATGAGGTGACCTTGCCCCTGCCGAGCGGTGCACCGAGCAGGCCGAGACCGCCCGCATGCGCATCAATGATCGATACGCCCACGGCGGTGCCAGCGACCAGTCCGAGCTCGTTGGCAGCCTTGGCGGTGAGCCCGGTCCCGATCGGTTCGCCCATCGGACGCACGCGGGTGCCAATGCGTTGAAAACCTTCGTCAGCGAGATCACCGAGACCGATTTTGGCGAAATAAGATTTGTCCCAGCCCGCACCATCGACTCCGCGATGGCCGAGGTAGGTCCACTTGCAGACCAACGAACACAAAGAACGCGTTGCATCGCCAGTCGCACGGAAGGTCAGGTAATCCGGCAGGTCGAAAAAATGCGCGGCACGCTTCCATGCCTCGGGCAGGTTTTCCTTCAGCCAAAGAAGCTTCGGCGTCTGCATCTCCGGAGAAATCACCCCGCCCACATACTTCAGCACTGGATGCTTGGTGCGGTTGATCCGCTCCGATTGGGGAATCGCACGGTGATCCATCCACACCATGACGTTCTGCGCATCGTTACCCAAGGGGCTCAACGAGACCGGATCACCGTCCGCATCGATCGCCACCAACGAGCACGTCGCATCAAAACCAATGCCCGCCACTCGCGCCGGCTTCACGCCGGCTTTGGCCAAGGCAGCCTTTACCGCGATACAGCAAGCCGCCCAAATATCCGCCGAGGATTGCTCCACAAAATCCGGCTGCGGTTTCCACATCTGGATCACCTGGCTGGCGGAGCCCAACATCCGCCCATCGGCGGTAAATATTCCAGCACGAGCGCTGCCCGTGCCCACATCAATGCCCAAAAACAAAGGAGAGGTAGTTGCCATAAATTGAAATCCCATTCCTACACATTTGCTCATTATTAAGCAATAATGTTTTAGCTTAAAGCTATAACGCTTTTCCTGTCGCGTGAACATAGGAGGATCGTTATCGGATCACCCAACGTCACGTTATCGATGCCCAAAACCAAGATCACTCCAGTCAAACGCCCCCGTGCGGGCCTCAAAGAAATCGCCGCACTGGCCGGCGTGTCCGTAGGTTCCGTGTCCAGCGTCCTCAACAACCGCCACTTGGAGCGCCGCATCCCGCTTGATACCGCCGAAGCTATTCGCAAGGCCGCCGCCCAACTCGGCTATCTGCCCAACATCAGCGCACGGCGGCTGCGCAGCGGCACCGGCCCTAAAAACAGCGTGCTGCTCGCGCTCATCACCAGCTTCGAAGCTCCCATCCCGCTTATCCATCAATTTCTGCTCGCCCTTCGCCAAGAGGCCGAAGCCGGCAACCTGCCGCCCGAGGACTACGCCTGCTCGTTGATGATCGAGATGTTTTCCGCAGGACGACTTTGCGATATGCCCGGACTGCTTACCGGCGATCACTTCAACGCCGCCATCGTCCTGAACACCGTGGCAACCGACGATCAGTTCCTCCAGCGCTCCCACGTCACCTATCCCATCGTCTTGGTCAACCGCAATATCCCCAGCTACAGCAGCGTGACCGAAGAGGAAAGCTGCGGCACCCGCCCTGCTGAAGTATTCGCCGGAATCAAGCGCACCCGGCTCGCCGTTCTTCGAGGAAGCCCGCTCACCCAAAGCACCGAACGCCGCGTCAACAGCTTCATACGCCGGTCCGCCGAACTCATCGGCAAGCCAGCCCAGGAAATCGTCGCCGGCAAACTCTCCGAAACCGCCGCCTACGAGGCTATGACCGACTACCTCGCCTCCGGACAACGCTGCGATGGCCTCTTTTGTGTTTCCGACGCCCTGGCAGTCGGTGCCTACCGAGCCATCAAAGAAGCCGGCTTCAACATTCCTGCGGACATCGCCATCATTGGCGTGGGGGATTACCAAACTGCTTCCTTCATGGACCCGCCCCTGTCCTGCATAGGCGTCTCCCACACTGCCATGGCCGAACTCGCCAGTCGCCAACTCATTCGACTCCTGATGGGTGACACCGCCGCACGCGAAAACATCCACGCCCCCACCATCGAGAACCTGCGTGCATCGACCGGCCATTGATAATGGCACCGCCTGATCTGGCGGTATGAAAACCCCCAAGATTCATTCTCGACATGACCCGCTGATTAGAAATATCGTTTTTGCTCATTAACCCCAGTGCATTTTCGTTCGATGAAGCTTACCCCACCTCTTTTGGCTTACCTCTGCACCTGTGCGCCCACCCATGCACAGGAACGTCAGCTGACTTTCGATGCAGGCGGACATATTCTCACCAATACCGCCGCTTGGTCCGGTGATTCACAGTGGTTGTTCTATGACGTTCGCAGCATGCCCGAGACGTTCGACGGAGACCGAATCAACAGGGTCAACGTGCAGACAGGGACGATGGAAATGGTTTATCATGCCCCCGGTGGCTCAGCCTGCGGTGTAATCACCTGCCATCCGCATGATCCAATAGTGGTCTTTATCCAAGGCCCGGAAACCCCCGATGATGCCTGGAGCTACGGTGCCAGTCGACGTCGCGGAGTCACTGTCGATCTCCGCTTGACTGGAGACCAACGCGTCCGGCCGTTGGACGCAGCCAACTACGCGCCTCCGTTCACCACTGGGGCACTGCGCGGCGGTTCGCATGTGCATGTCTTCAGCGGCGACGGTCAATGGGTCAGCTTTACCTACGAAGACGAACTGCTCACTCGACCTGCCCCCGGCGTTGTCAATCCGGTGCCCAACCAACGCAACATCGGCGTCTCTATCCCCGCCGGACCAGTGTCCGTCAATAACCGACACCCGCGCAATCACAACGGCGACTGGTTCTCCGTGCTCGTCACGTGCACCGTGGCCCGACCTCGGCGTGGTTCCGACGATATTAATCTGGCCCTCGAAGAGGGGTGGATCGGCCTCAACGGCTACGTCCGCGCCGATGGTTCGCGACAGGCCAAAGCCCTCGCGTTTCAAGGGCGCGTCACCGCACTCGATGGGCGTGAACACCGGGAGGTTTTCATCGTCGATTTGCCCGAAGATCTGACCCAGGCGGGAGAGCGTCCCCTCTGTGGCACGATCACCGATATGCCATTCCCGCCAAAAGGAGTGAGGCAACGTCGACTCACCTTCACCGATGACCGCGTGCCGCGGGGTATCCAAGGGCCTCGCCACTGGCTGCGTTCCTCGCCCGACGGCAGCTCGATTGCCTTCCTGATGCGTGACAAAGCCGGCGTGGTGCAATGCTGGCTCGTCTCCCCTCTCGGAGGAGCGCCCCGTCAGCTCACCCATATCGCCGAACGTCCCGGCATCGCCTCTGCCTTCACATGGAGCCCGGATGGCATCACCCTCGCGGCCGTGGTCGATGACCGGGTCTGCCTGATCGACGCCTCCAACGGTCAGATCCGCGCCCTCACTCCTCCGCATATCAAAACCGAAGCGCCCCTCGATCTCGCCTGCGTATTCTCACCCGATGGTCGAAGCATCGCCTTTCAACGCAAGATACTCTCTCCCGACGGCACCACGCACCCGCAAATCTTCGTCGTCAGTCTATCCTCCAAACCCTGACGCCCGCCCATTTTCTACCTCCCCATGAAGCCTCACGTCCCCCCGTTCCTGTGCGCCTCCCTGCTTGCAGTCTCCCTGTTTTCGATCGCCCTGCCGCTCTCGGCCACAGTCACACTCGCCCCCCTGTTTCGCGATGGAGCCGTCCTGCAACAAGGCCGGGCCGTTCCCGTCTGGGGCCAGGCCGACGCCGGTGAAAAAGTCCGAGTCTCCTTCGGCACCCAATCTCTGGAAACCAAGTCAAACGCCCAAGGCCACTGGATGGTCAAACTGGCCCCGCTCGCCATCAACGCTACTCCCGCAGAACTCGTCGTCACCGGCACCAACACGCTGCGGGTGAGCGATGTCCTCGTCGGTGAAGTCTGGCTCTGTTCAGGCCAGTCCAACATGGCATGGACCTTTAAGACCCTGAAGATCGATCCGCCCGCTGCCCCGGCGGTAAACGACCCGCTGCTGCGCCACTTCAAAATTCCCAACGTCTGTTCACCCACGCCCCTCGATACGATGCCTGGCGACTGGCAGGCCGTCTCCGAGACAAACGCAGCCGATATCTCCGCCGTCGCCTATTTCTTCGGCCGCGAATTGCGCACACGCCTCAAGGTGCCCGTCGGCCTGATCAACAGCAGTTGGGGCGGCTCACAAATCGAATCATGGATGAGTGCCTCCGCCATCGCCGCCAATCCGGTCGGCGACAAGGTGATCAACAGCTGGAAACAGATTTTATCCGACTATCCTGCTGCTCTCAAGGCGCACGAAACCCAGCTCGCCAAATGGAACGCCGAAAAAGCCGCCGCCTCCGCTGCCGGCCAGCCCTTCAAAAAGCGCCAGCCCCGCGCCCCGATTGGCGAAGACAGCAACCGTCAGCCCTCCAGCATCTACAACGCGATGATCAACCCGATCATCCCCGCCGCGTTTCGCGGAGTAATCTGGTATCAAGGCGAAACCAACGCCGCGCGCTTCGACGAATACCGGGAACTTTTCCCCGCCATGATCACTCAGTGGCGTTCCGATTTCGAGCAACCCGAGCTTCCCTTTTACTTTGTCCAACTCGCCAACCTGGAACGCACGGCCGACACCTCCGGACGCCAATGGGCATTCCAGCGCGAAGCCCAGACCGCCGCCCTCAAGCTTTCCGCCACCGGCATGGCCGTGACCATCGACATCGGCGATCCGGCCAACATTCACCCCAAAAACAAACACGATGTCGGACAGCGTCTCGCCGCCCTCGCCCTCACTCAGGTCTACCAGTTGAAAACCCCCGCCAACGGTCCGCGCTTCGCACGAATCGAATCAGCCAACCATGCCCTGCGCGTTCACTTTACCCACGCCGACGGACTCATCGCCGGCTCTTCAGGAGTCACCGGCTTCGAGATCGCCGGCGTGGATCAAATTTTTCAAGAGGCCGAAGCGCGCATCGACGGAACCACCGTCATCGTCTCCAGCAGCAAAGTCCCCTCCCCCGTGGCTGTGCGCTATGCATTTAAAAACAACCCCGCTGCCTCCCTTCACAACGCCGACGGACTCCCTGCCGAGCCGTTCCGCAGCGATAAATGGTAATCCCTGCTCCCCTCGGCTCACGTTCCTCGAAAATATCCAATATTGACGAATAGCAAAAACGTCATAGCAATTTAGATATTATCATGCCCCCCAGGATAAAAACTTCCCTGATCCTGCTTCTTTCCACCTCGGTATTTTCACTTAACGCCCAGGTCGCGGAGCCTGCGGACACCGATAGCTCGCCAGCCTTGCCCTCCCTCTTGGTCCGTCTGCCCTATCACCAGCCCGCAGCCACCGCTGATCTTGGCGTGGGACTCTGGGGCTGGCCCTTCCCGGTTGATCGCAACCAAGACGGCAAACCCGACCTGGTGGTCGTGTCCGGAGCTTCACCCTACAAAGGCACCTACTACTTCGAAAACACCGGCACCCATGACGCCACCGGCATGGAAGTTTTCAAGCCCGCCGTGCGCATCGGCAATGGACGCAACGACCTCACCCCGTCCTATCTGCCAGACGGCACGCTACGCGTGGTTGGCCCCGGCTTCGAATATCCCGACTTCCTCAAAACAGGGGCCGACAAACGAACCAAATACACCGCCGCCCCGAAAACCATCCATACCACCAGCGGTCGCATTCGCGGTCAGCAGCTCAGTCTCGTCGATTTTGATGGCGACGGGCTGCTCGACTTGATCGCCGGCATCGGCGACTGGACCGACTATGGCTGGGACAACGCTTTCGATGCCAACGGCCGCTGGGCCAACGGTCCTCTTCACGGCTACGTCTATCTCCTCAAAAACTCCGGCACGAACGCCTCACCCGTATATGGCACCCCCGTTCGCCTTCAGGCCGACAACCGCGATATCGATCTCTACGGCATGCCATCGCCCGTGTTCGCCGATTTCCGAGGCACTGGCAAACTCGACCTTATCTGCGGCGAATTCGTGGACGGCCTCACCTTCTTCGAAAACATCGGCACCCGCACCGAACCGCGCTACGCCCCCGGTCGGCGCCTCACCTCAAATGGCCGTCCCATCACCATGCCGCTTGAGATGATCGTGGTCACCGCGTTCGATTGGAACGCCGACGGCCGCACCGACCTGGTCCTTTCCCAGGAAGACGGTCGAGTCGCCTTGATCGAAAACACCGGCCGAGTGCTTCACTCCGAAGTGCGCTCCAACCCTCGCGACGAGCCCGTGGTCATCAACCTCCCGGAGTTTACCCCCCCTCGCTTTTTCCGCCAACAGGCTGACGAAGTAAAATTCGGCGTGCTTACCTCGCCGACAATCACTGATTGGGACAACGACGGTCGCGCCGACATCGTGACCGGCAATGCAGCCGGCGAGGTTGCCTACATCAGAAACCTCGGCGGCTCGCCGGTGTCCTGGGCCGAACCACGCGTCCTGACCTCCGGTGCCGACCAACAACCCGTGCGTTTCATGGCTGGCTACAACGGTTCCATCCAAGGCCCCGCCGAAGCCAAATGGGGATACACGAACCTCTCGACCGGCGACTGGGATGGCGACGGACGCGCCGACCTCATCGTCAGCGACATCACCGGCCGCGTCTATTGGTTGAAAAACCTCGGCGGCAACACCGCAGGACAACCCCCTCACCTCTCCCCCGCCCAACCCATCCAAGTCTGGTGGGACGGAAAGCCCGCCCAAAAAACCGACTGGAACTGGTGGTCGCCACGCAACGACGAACTCGTCGTTCAATGGCGCTGCACGCCCTCGCTCGTCACCCTGCCCGGCGAAAAAGTCCCCGGCCTCGTTACCGTCGACCCCGAAGGCTACCTCGCACTTTATCGCCTCGAAACCCGGAACGGACAAACCCGCGTTCTCCCCAGCGAGCGCATTTTCCACATGCGCGGTGCCTCCAGCTTTGATTCGAAGCACAAACCCACCGGCGACCGCGACGGGCTGCTCCGACTCAATTCCGAATCGGCCGGCCAGAGCGGACGCCGCACCTACACGTTCACCGACTGGGATGGAGACGGTCGCCTCGACCTCCTGGTCAACAGCGTGAACGTCAATTTTCTCAAAAACGTCTCCACTCAACCGGGTGAATGGCTCTTTGAGGATCAAGGCCCGCTTGATGGCCTCAAACTCGCCGGACACAGCACCACGCCTGCGGTGGGCGACCTCGACTGCGACGGCAAACCAGAGCTCCTGATCGGAGCCGAAGACGGATTTTTCTATCACTTCAACACCATCAAACCATGAACGTCCTTAACGACACCCTCCTCGCGGCCCCGACCGCTCAAATCGCGCCCCGCAGCGGCGTCCTCTCCGCACTCTGGATTCCCACCGACTCCGAAGGCCGGCTCCTGCGCGCCGAACTCGCCCGTCACCTCAACTGGCTCAAGCGCTCCGGCATCCACGGCGTGCTCGCCCTCGGCAGCACCGGCGAATTCGCTCGTATGGGTCTGGCCGAACGCGAAGCCATGCTCACCACCATCGCCGAGCTCGCCGCTCCTCTTCCCGTCATCGCCAACATCACCTCGATCCGACTCGATGAAGTCATCGCTCTCGGCCGCGCCGCCCATCGTCTCGGCCTGGCCGGCGTCGCCATCATGCCGCCCTATTTCTATCCCGTGTCCCAGGACGACATGCTTGAATTCTTCCTGCGTGCCGCCGATGCCGTGCCTCTTCCCTTCTACCTCTACAACTTCCCCGAGCTGACCGGCACCCGCATCAATCTCGAAACCGTCTCGGCATTTGCCGATCGTGCCAACATGGCCGGCATCAAGCAGAGCGGCGGCGAATTCGCCTATCACAAGGATCTTATCCAGCTTGGCTGCAAAAAGGATTTTTCTGTTTTCTCGGGTTCTGATCTGCGTCTCACCGAGGTGTTCGCCCTCGGTGCTTCGGGTGCCATCGGCGGCCTGGTCAACATCGTGCCCGATCTCATGGTCTCCCTGTTCCGTATATGTCGGGAAGGCGCACCCGGCGATCCCACTCTGGCGGCCAAACGCATGACCGCGATCGGTCCGGTCATCGATCGGCTCAAGTTTCCGCTCAACGTCGCCGCCGGTCTCGAAGCCCGCGGGTTCGAACCCGGTGCCCCCAAAACCGTGGTTTCCGCCGCCTCCCTCGACACCTACGCTGGCATCCTCAAAGATTTGAAAACGATGTTCTCCGACTGGGGCCTGCCCCAGCCTTGATCATCCTCTGAATTGGGTGCGCGGCTATCCCTGGGCGCGCACTCTTGTTTACCACCCCCCTCCGTCCCCTATCCGATCCATGCCCCCATCCACCCACTTTACCACGCTCGACGGCATCGTGCTCGCCGCCTACTTCGTCGCTACCATGCTCATCGGCGTGCTCGTGCACCGGGGCAGCCGCACCGTCGAGGGCTACACCGCCGCCGAACGCAGCATGCCCGGTTGGCTTACCGGCCTCTCCATTCTGGCGAGCTACGTCAGCAGCATCAGCTTTCTCGCCCTGCCCGGAAAGGCCTTCGCCTCCAACTGGAATCCATTCGTATTCAGCCTTTCGTTACCGATCGCCGCCTGGATCGCGGTGAAGTGGTTCCTGCCTTTTTACCGGAAAAGCGGTCATGTCTCGGCTTATCTCCATCTGGAGGAACGCTTCGGTCCTTGGGCCCGGATTTACGCCAGCGCGTGCTACCTGCTCACCCAACTCGCCCGCATGGGTGCGGTTATGTATCTCATGGCGCTGCCGATGAATGTGCTGCTGGGCTGGGATATTCGCTTTATCATCATCGTGACCGGCATCTCGGTCACCCTCTACACGTTTATCGGCGGCATCGT
Source organism: Opitutaceae bacterium (assembly GCA_041671745.1). GTDB lineage: Bacteria > Verrucomicrobiota > Verrucomicrobiia > Opitutales > Opitutaceae > Rariglobus. Next base: position 50,112 of record JBAZBC010000007.1, read on the forward strand.
CGCCGTCATCTGGACCGATGCCATACAGACAGTGGTTCTGATTCTTGGTGCCGCCCTTTGCGCCGGCCTCATGATCTTCCGACTCCCTGAAGGACCCGGACAAGTTTTCACCATCGCAGCCGAAAGCCATAAGTTCAGCCTGGGGAGCTTCGGAGCCGATCTGTCTTCATCGACCTTTTGGGTGGTTCTTGCCTACGGCATCATCATCAACCTGCAAAACTTCGGTATCGATCAGAGTTATGTGCAGCGCTACCAGACGGCGAAATCAGATTCCGAAGCCCGCAAGAGCGTTTGGATCGGCGGCCTGCTCTATCTGCCCCTTTCCGCCATCTTTTTCTTCATCGGCACTGCGCTGTTCGCCTTTTACGCCACCCATGCGGACCAGCTGCCCGAGATTTATCGCGATGCCGCACGGTCCGATTCGGTGTTCCCCTATTTTATCGTCACACAGCTACCATCAGGGATAACCGGACTGCTGATCGCCGCTGTCTTCGCCGCTGCCATGAGCACCGTTTCAGGCAGCCTCAACTCCTCGGCCACGATCGTGCTTACCGACTACTACCAGCGCTACCTGAATCCCCGCGCGACCGAGAAACAGTCGATGCGCGTCCTGTATATCACCACGGTGGTCGTAGGCATACTCGGCACGGCAATCGCACTCGCCATGACCCATGTGCGCAGTGTTCTTGATGCCTGGTGGGCGCTGGCTGGTATCTTCGGCGGCGGCACACTCGGCCTGTTCTTGCTGGGCTTCCTTTCGAGAAGAGCCAGCAACCTCGCCGCCGCATGCGGCGTCGCAGTCGGCGTGGTTATCATCCTCTGGATGACGCTTTCGCCCAAAGCCGGCCCCTGGCTCTCCGACTCTCTACACAGTCCGTTCCACAGCTTCCTTATCATCGTATTCGGAACCTCCGCCATCCTGCTGGTCGGCCTCGCCGTCACCGGATTGATCAAGGGCAAGCCCGCTGTTTCCGCCTAAGCGTCTATCACGATGGTCCTCTCTTCTTTATTTCGCACGACCGCCGCCACCGGACTCTGCTGCACACTCATCAGCTTGGTTTCGGCTTCGCCCATACGGCCGCTCGCCCAAAACTTCGTCGTGGTCGGCGAGTCACCGGATGCGACCGTAGTTCCGCTTTATAACCCAAGTATTCTACGCATCGATACAGGTCGTCTCGTCGCAAGCTATCTATTGAGCGGTAAACACTCCGCCGAGGTCACGAGCGTCACCAAGGTTTCCACCTCCGACGACCATGGCGTCACCTGGAAATTCCGGACGGATCTCACCAAACTCAGCCAGGCGCGGCTCTTCCCTGCCGGTCGCGCCATCTATCTGATCGGCTCCGGCAGGCCCCTGCGCATCTCCCGCTCGGTTGATCAGGGGGAAACATGGAGCGAACCCGTCCAGATCGCTGATGGTGCCTGGCACCAGACCGCCTCCAATTTTCTCCGTGCGAAAGGCAACATCTACCTCGCGATCGAAAAGCACTCCCCGGCAGAGGTCGATGCCTGGCCGGTCGGAGATCTAGCACCCATTCTCATGCGGGCCAAGGAAACCGACGACCTCACCAACCCCGCCAACTGGACCTTCGCCAGCGAGCTTGCGTTTAAAGACATCATTCCCGGCTACCGCGAAAACACCCCGCAGATGGATTGGTTTGGCGTCCCCTTCTACCCGCAGAACTTCCCCAAGAGCACCATCCTCGTTCGCAAGCCCTACAATCGCAATTTCGCGCCGATGGGTTGGCTGGAGACCAACGTCGCCCGCATCACCGACCTCGGCCACTACTGGTTCGATCCCGAAGGGAAAACCTTTCACCTACTGATGCGTGCCAACACCGGCGGCACCGGCTACGCCGCGCTCGCCAAGGTCCATGAAAACGACGACGGTACCATGACCACGTCGCTGGAACATGCCCCGTCCGGCAAAACCATGCTCTTCCTTCCGCTGCCCGGCGGACAGATGCGCTTCCACATCCTGCAGGACCCCAAAACGCAGCTCTACTGGCTGCTCAGCACGCAGGCAACCGATTCCATGACCCGTGCGGAATCCCTTCCACCGGACCGCTACAGCCTGCCCAACAACGAACGTCAACGGCTCGTGCTTCATTTCTCCAAAAATCTCGTCGACTGGTGCTTCGCCGGAGTCGTCGCGATTGGCGATACCGCCGACCAAGCCCGCCACTATGCGTCCATGGATATAGACGGCGACGACCTTGTCATTCTCTCACGCTCCGGTGACGAACGCGCCAAGTCTGCCCACGATGGCAACCTCATCACATTCCATCGTGTGAAAGATTTTCGAAGCCTCGTTTATTGACCGTTATCCGCTCAGGGATTCCGAACCCCAACCCCGCCGCATGCCAGCCGGCACATTTGTTCATGAAAATCCCCCTGTTTCTCGTATTCATCCTTCTGCTTCCCTCTGCCCTCTCCGCCCAGTCATTACTGCTTGAATACACGTTCAACGAATCCGAACCGCGCTATCTCAGCACGGGAGAAATACCCGTCACATTAAGCTCCAGAGGCGCGCTTCAATCGGCCGGCGCTCCGGGCTCCGGAGTCTCAGGAAACTACTCCGACCGTGCCTGGGACGCCTCGGCCAACACCACCCAAGGCATCGGATTGCCGGCGAACACCTCGGCACTCGTCTCTCCTGCGAAACAGTTGGATTTTTCGATGCTCCAGGCATTCACGATCACATTCTGGTATAAGACCCAGCATCCCTTCACCGATGACGCCGCCACCCGCTTCATCATGAAGTCCGAACGTCCGTCCGAGCCCATCGGGCAGGGTCTCATGCTGCGATCATACAAGGGGGCCCTTGAGCTCCGTCTCGGTGCCGTCCAGCCCGGCAACGACGGACAGCTTTCAGAAGTTGTCGCAAACTCAACCCGGTTCCCCGCGAATTCCGGCTACAACCGCACCGACATCTGGATATTCGCCGCCATCACCTGGAATGGGAAAAACATACGCTTCCACGTTGGAGACTCCAAACTCCCGGTCTCCGATGCAGGCGGCTCCCCCTTTGCCGGAAGTATTGTCGATGCCCCCGGCCTCCTGGCTATTGGCAACGCCCGTTCCTTCAATCGTGGCCTGGATGGTTGGCTGGACAACTTCCGGCTCTATGGCACCGCCCTCTCCAACGCCTCACTGGAGTCGATCCGACGCTCCGATCTTCAACCACGCTAACCGGGACGCTACCAATGTCTCGTCCAAGACCCATATTCGCGGCCTTTTTATTGATTCTTCCAACGATTGTCTCGGCTGATCCGATTCGACCGTTGGCACAGGACTTTGTCATCGTGGGCGAATCTCCGGATCCGCAGACCACTCCGCTTTATTCACCTACCATCCTCCGCCTAGACTCCGGGCGCCTCGTCGCCGGCTACACCCGCAGCGCGAAAGACGATAATCCCAAACGCGAGGTATTGCTCACCTCCGACGACCATGGCCTTACCTGGCAAACTCGCGCCGAACTCCCCTTCCTCCAAGGCCGCGTCTTTCGTGCAGGCACTGCCCTCTACTATCTGGCAACCGGTCCGGGTCTCCCCATTTGTCGCTCACTTGACAATGGCACTACTTGGTCAACGGGAGTCCGGCTCACTCCGAAGGAGCAGACATGGCGGCAAACCCCCGCCAATGTCTGGCACGCCAAGAATAACGTCTACCTTGCCTTCGAACATGCGGGCCGGTCGGTCAACGCGTGGGGACCTTCGGAAAAGGCCCTCGTCCTCCTCCGTGCATCCGAATCCGCAGACCTGACCAATCCGGCATCCTGGACATTCTCAAGTGAACTCACCTTCGCCGATATCCTGCCCGGTGTGCGTGAAAACCAGCCGGCTATCGACTACGTGGGTATCCCGTTTTTCCCGCAGAATTACCCCAACCGACTGCGACTGGCAGAGCGCCGCACCATGTCTCCCATCGGTTGGGTCGAACCTGGTGTGGTGCAGATCAACGACCCCGACCACTACTGGTTCGATCCTTCCGGTCGCACATTTCACATTCTCTCTCGGGCCCACACGGGAGGCACCGGCTTTGCCTGCCTCACCAAGGTCGTGGAAAATGACGACGGCACCATGACCATGTCGCTTGAGCACGCCCCTTCAGGCAAAACGATGCTCTTCCTCCCCCTTCCCGGCGGCCAGATGCGTTTCCACATTCTCTACGATGCGCAGACCAAACTCTACTGGCTGCTCGGCTCCCAGGCCACCGACTCGATGCAGCGCGCGAATCTCCTTCCGCCCGATCGCTACGATCTCCCCAACAACGAGCGCCATCGCATGGTTCTGCACTACTCAAAGAACCTCGTGGACTGGGTATTCGCGGGACTCGTCGCCGAGACCGACTCCCCCAAACAGGCCCGTCATTACGCGAGCATGGATATCGACGGCGACGACCTTGTGATCCTTTCCCGGTCCGGCGACGACCGCGCCAAGTCCGCCCACGAGGGCAATCTCATCACCCTTCACCGGGTGAAAAAATTTCGCGACCTCGTGTATTGAAATCCTGTTACCCATACCTCGCATGAGCCTCCTCACCGCTACCCTCAAGCATGCCCCCTCGCTGGCCCGGCTTGGCCTTGGAGTGCTCGGCGCGGGCCTGTTTTACAGCGCCGCCTATTTCCGCAATATCGACGGTTCGTTTTTTGATCCACTGCACAATTTTGTATCCGAACTCGGCTCCAGACGCACTTCGCCCATGGCGGCCGTGTTCGATGTCACCGTGATTCTCGGTGCCCTGCTGCTGTTTCCCTCGGTCTACGCCTTGGTGAATCGGCTTCGAAATGGATTTCGCCGCCTGGCCGTGATCGCCACAGCCGGCTGCATGCTGGGTATCTTTGGCGTGGGCCTGATCTCGATTGACCACCTCAAGCCCCACCTTGCGGCGGCCCTGATTTTTTTTTGCGGCTGGTTCGCCACCGTCGCGGTGTTCACCGTCGGATTCCGCCGCGAGCGGGCGCAACCTCACTCCCGCCCGCTCATCGTCGCGAGCCTGGTCTCGACCGCCCTGACGCTCACGTTCCTGGCGGCGCTTTTGCACACCCCGCCCCAGCTTTTGAGTGGCGCTCTTCAAGACCCCCTTTTTGCCCGTCCCGGGATTTGGACCGTCACCGTTCTCGAATGGGCCGTGCTGGCTTCGTTTTGCGGATGGATCACCACCGCCTCCCGTTATCTGCGCCATTCAACGCTAAATCCAGCGTCGACAATCCACCACAGCCCGGCTGCTGGCCAGCGCTCTCTCCCGGCTACGAAGGCCCGTCCCTCAATCACTGTTTAATATAACCCTGGCTCATGAATACCCAATTCACACATACCCGACCGCAGCGCGTGAAGGGGTTCACGCTGATCGAACTGCTGACGGCTATTCTCATCATCGGCATTCTGGCCGCCATCATCATTCCAGCAACATCCTCGGTTCGGGACTCGGCCGAAAAATCTCAATGCTCCAGCAATCTTCGCCAGGTGATGACCGGCATGTCTCTCTACGCTGCGGACAATAAAAACTGCTTCCCCATCGCCCAGCGCAAGGTGACAACGCAGGCAACCGGGACCACGCGCTGGGCCAAAGATCTAGATCCCTACCTTCCGTTGACGATCCGCTCCGCCTCTTTCGCCTGGGAGTCGCCCGTTTTCATCTGCCCCTCGGCCGTTAACCCGGACGGTAAATCCGGCAACGAATTGCGTATCACCTATTCTGCGAGCTCCGCCTTGAGTGGCAATCTGGGCACTGTTCGCACCATTGCCCGCCCCATTAATACGATCGCGAAACCGTCAAACACCCCCCTCATTTTTGAAGCCACATTCAGTAGTATCACCAACACCCAAACAGACTACTACCACTCCTGGAACGAAGTTGCCTCCGATATATCCCGCACGCCCGAAACAATGGAGTTCTTCGATTTTAGGCATCGCGGTAACTCCATGAATATCGCCTTCGTGGACGGCAGCGTCCGACTCGTCGGGACAGACTACTTACGCTCCAACGCCTTCAGCGAAAAAAACTGGCTAGGGGTCGACTGATCAGCCAGATTGGAATTACCACATAGTATAGCAAATCAATAGCTTATAACTAATGCCCCCTCAGGAAAGCTCATCCGCCATACCATTTACAGCATACCTGCTAAAACCATATTTCAGTTCTTGACCCAAGCACGACTCCGAAACATAAACACCATAAAAGAATAACGTTTTTGCATAAATACCCCCATGAATACCCCCATCACTACCCACACCCCAGTGCGCCGCCACATTCCCCTGATGTTGCTAGTGCTCTGCGTCTCATCGCCACTCGTGCTTCGAGCCACCGACGGCACTTGGACAAAAACCAACACCACTACTGAGCTGTGGAGCACCACCGCCGACTGGCTCAATGGCACGGTCGCCGATGGCGTCGGTGCAACGGCCAACTTCACGCCGGTCCAGGGCGGCACTTCCCGCACGGTGAACATCGATACGACCAGCCAGACCGTCGGCATCATGAACATCTACAACCAGCACAGCAACGTGACGAGCAGCCAAAGCTATATCTTTGGCACCACCACCGGGAACACACTCACCTTCGACAACGGAGCCAGCGCCGCCCAACTCAACATCACCAACGGGGCCAGCACCGGCGGCGGCACGAACACCTTCAGTTTGGATGTCCGGCTCGGCAGCTCACTGACTATCGCCAACAACCGCTCGTTGAGCACCAACACGCTGCTTTTTTCCGGCGCAATTTCCGCCTCATCATCCGGAACAAAGACCATCACCAACTCCAGCACAGGACCTGCACCCGTCACCATCAGCGGCCTCATCAGTGACGGTTCGGGAACGGTCGCCATTCGCCAAAACAGCGCCACCAGCACACTGACCCTGTCCGGCACCAATTCCTACACCGGTGGCACCGCCATCGACGCCGGCACGGTCTCGATCTCCGCCGACCTTAACCTCGGTGCTATCTCCAGCGGCGTCAGCTTCAACGGCGGCACCCTTACAACTACCGCATCTATCATTACCGATGCGGCACGCTCAGCCACCTTCAACGCAGGCGGCGGCACGCTCAATGCCGCGAACTTCCTAAACTGGGGGGGCATTATCGCGGGCTCCGGCCAACTGATCAAAACAGGCGCGAACACCCTTTCGATTAACAACATCAACAACACCCATACCGGTGGTATTCGGGTGGATGCCGGTGTCATCCGCTTTCGCTATGGCGACGGTAGTTTCGGTGGAGCCGGCAACGGCGTCACGCTGGCCTCGGGAACCAGTCTCCTCATTCAGGACGCCTACACGGCGGGTGCGGGCCGCAACCTCGCCCTGACCTCCGGCACCGTTAACTTTGATATCCGCTCCGACTTCACTTGGAACGGCACGGTGAGTGGTTCGGGCGGCCTGACCAAGGTCGGCACGGCTACGCTCGTCCTGGGCGGCACCAACAGCTACAGCGGCGGAACCCTCATCAACGCTGGCAGCGTATCCTTCGCCGCCGATGCCAACCTGGGGGCCACCACCAGCGGGGTTACCCTGGACGGAGGCAACCTCATCGCCTCGGCCGGTGTCATCACCGACGCCGCCCGCACCGCGACCATCAACGCCGGCGGCGGCACCATCACCGCCGACGCCTTCTTGAATTGGGAAGGTGTTGTATCCGGCACGGGTCTCTTAACCAAGGCCGGCACGAACACCCTCTCCCTGAACAACGTCAACAACACTCACTCCGGTAACATCAAAGTCGACGCCGGCTCACTGCGTATTCGTTTCGGCGACGGCAGCTTCGGTGCCGCCGGCAACAGCGTCACCTTTGCCGACACCACCACCTTCCGCACTCAGGACACCTTTACCGCCGGCAGCGGGCGCAGTCTCACCCTCACCTCGGGCAACGTGACCTTCAATATCATCAACAACCTGACCTGGGCAGGCACGGTGGTCGGTGCCGGCGGCATGACCAAGATTGGCACTGGTAACCTTATTCTCAACGGAACCAACTCCTACAGCGGAACCACCTCCATCACAGGCGGTGGCTACATTGTAAACGGTTCCATCGCCAGCGCCATCACTGCGGAAACAGGCACCACCTTCGGCGGTTCGGGTTCCAGCAGCGCGGCCGTCACGCTCAATGCCGGATCCACACTGGTCGCCGGCAACAATGGTATCGGCACGTTTACTACATCCTCGAATCTCGCGCTGAATTCGGCCACCTACGCCGTCGAGTTCAACAGCACTCTCGGAACCTTCGACAAGACCCTTGCCGGCAACGTCGCCCTCTCCAGTGCAATCCTGACCCTGACCGATCTGGGTTCCGGATCTCTCACCCAAGGCACCGTTTACACGATCCTCGACAACACCGGTGGCAACTCGGTCACCGGCACATTTTTCAACTTGGTTGAAGGTGCGACCGTAGCCTCCGGCAACACTCAGTTCACCATCAGCTACCTCGGAGGAAGCGGTAATGACATCACACTCACGGTGACTGCATCGACCATACCCGAAGCTTCCAGTTATGCCATCCTCGCCGCATTGGCCTCCATTGGTGCGGCGGCCTTCCGTCGCCGTCGTAGTTAATTAACGGTTACACAATTAGAGCACACCCAAAGCCCCGGTCTTCGCCGGGGCTTTTTACTGCCTTATACCAACGGAGCAACAGCCCCTATGCGCAACCCAATGCAATCCTCTTCCTCATCACAATCATCCCATGGAGCCAGAAATGGCGTCCCGCACACCGCCGCTTCCGGATGGTTTGGAACGGACGTCTCCATATGCGCGTGCCTGCTGATCTTGCTCGTATCTACACCGGCCCCGGGGGCGCCCAACTTCGCACTGGCACCCGGAGTGGTCATTTCCTACCAAGCCTCGCCCAGTTCACTGGACCAGCTGTTTGGCAACGATGTTTATATCGCCGATCCCGATATCGTCGTGCTGCCCAACGGCAACTACATCGCATCCCACTCTTATTTCGGCAGCGGATCCACCGAGGATACCGCCGCGATCACCCGAGTCTTCCGCTCCACGGACAAAGGTGCCACCTGGACATTTCTTATCCAGTTTCAGCCACTTTGGCGGGCCAGTCTTTTTGTTTACGAAGGATCACTCTACATCATCGGGTCGGCCTACAACGGCTCATCCTACATGACTGTCCGCAAATCAACGGACAACGGCTCGACCTGGACCACTCCAACGGATGCCAATAGCGGCCGGTTTGAATCGGTGCCTCTGGCCGGCACCATGGGCACGCCCAACAATCCTCTGATTTTCAACAATCGCTTGTTCGCCGGAGGCGGCACGCGATCCACCTTTTCCACGCCAATAACGACCACTGATCCCCTGGTGATCACGGATTGGCGACAAAGCGGCAGCGTGCAGACGTTTCCGACCTGGCAGGTTGGATTGGCCGGGCCGCTCGGAACAGCCTTCATCGGTGAATCGCAGGTGGTGGCATCACCGGACACCGGAGTCGTGGTGATGGGCAAGGTCGAGGGACTGCCCTACACTGCGTTGATGCGCGGAGAACGCAGCGTTGGAAACATGCGCTTCGGTCCGAGCAATGACTTTGCCGCGATGCCGGGCGGAGAGAAAAAATTCGGCGCGGCCTTCGATCCGGTCTCGGGCAAGTTTTTTGTGCTGAGCAACCCGGTCCTTCCTTTTCACGCCTCCGATACATCCCTCACCCCACAACTAAAGCGCAATACCGCCGCAGTGCTCTCCTCCCGCGACCTCGTGAATTGGGAGGTGGAAAAGATATTCCTCTACAGCCCGAATATCAGTTACGAAGGATGGCAATACCTGCAGTTCGACTTCGACGGTGACGATCTGGTGGTGGCCTCGCGCACGGCGTTCGATGTCGGCGACACCAACAAGCCTCCACGCGGCCACGACTCCAATCTGCTGACGTTTCACCGCCTGCCGAATTTTCGCACCCACACGCGCAACCACTACCTGCTGGCCGACACCGCGAACAACCGCGTGCTGCGCTACGAGGTAAATCAAAACCCAAACCACCCGGCCCCGCTGGGTGACTTCACCCTCGGCACCAGCTTTGCCGGAGCTCCACTCTCGGTGCCAAGGGATTTGGCCCAAGACGCGAATGGCGATGTCTACATCCACGAGGATGGCGGACGCATTCTCCGATTCGACCCGTTGGGAAACTTCATCGCCATAGCCCCGTCATCACCGGTCGCATTCACCCCATCGCAACTCCCCATTGCCCAACCCGCCACCGGAGAACGCTCATGGGTGCAGCCGGGCTCCGGCAATTGGAGCGACCCTCTCAACTGGTATTATTGGGGCCGGCCGGACACCACCGCCGAGGTCGCCAATTTTGGCAGCTCGATCACCACGAACGCCACTATCACGGTCGATGCCGCACCCTTGCGTTGGTTATTCGATACGGATGGGGATGAAGAAGGATGGACACTGTCCAACATCACCGGCTCCACAGTGACCGGCGGTGTTTTTGCCGGCACGTCTTCAACCGCATCCCCTCGGCTGAACCGGGATGCCCTGTCATTTCCCGGATCAATCAGTCCCGAGGTCCGAGTGAGGATGAAAGCATCCGGCCCCGGAACCAGCGTCGATTTTTACTGGGGGACCACGGTCGCCGATTCCATCACCTCCGCGCGCAAAGTCACCGTTGCCTATACCGGCGCGGGGGCGTTTCAGGACATCGTTATCCCCATGGCGGGCAACGCTGCTTGGGATGGTAAAATCATCACTCGCTGCCGTATCGACCTGCCAAAGGATTCCGGTGCCACCTTCGAAGTAGACTCCATCCAGATTCCCCAAGACTCGTTCCGGATCAAAGGCGTGCGCTTTCGCAGCACGCGAGCCTATTCGCTCACCGGATCGGGTTCGCTCCAGCTTGCACCGGAATCAGGCAACGGAGTGATCGACGTGCAATTGGGCGGCCACACCGTCGCCATCCCCGTTTCACTCCTCACGACCACAGACTGTGCGATCTCTGCGGAGGCATCTCTCAACATCACCGGACCAGTCACAGGCCCGGGCAGTATGATCAAGACCGGTGCCGGCACGTTGACCCTGAACGGAGCTAACAGCTTCACCGGAGGCATCGCCCTCACTGACGGAGTGCTCCAACTCACCGGCACGCTAACCGGCGATGTGGTGGTGAACGGAGGCACCCTGAACGCCAACGGAACCATCAACCATAATCTGACCATCCTCGGCGGAAGCCTTCGAATAACGGTCAACGGGACCACCCCGGGCACTCAATACGATCAGCTCAACCTCACCGGATCCTCCGGCAGTGTCACATTGTCTGGAACGCTTGATTTGATCGCAGCGCCCGGGCTCGCCACGGGAAGCACCTTCACTCTCATCAACAACAGCGGCAACTCCACCCCGGTGAACGGCACGTTTTCCGGCCTTCCACAAAACACCGAATTCTACGAAGACGGTCAATGGTGGCGCATCACCTACACCGGAGGCACGGGCAATGACGTTGTGCTCACCCGCATCGCGCCCACTCCCTGGCAAACATGGAAGTCCGCACACTTCACCACCGAAACCAACACTCCCGGCATCGCAGAAGACACCGCCGACCCCGATGCCGATGGTCTCGTCAATCTCCTCGAATATGCCCTCGGCGGCAATCCGCTTTCGCCCCTCGATCCCCCGCTTTCCATCAGTTCATTGGACGCAGGGAAACTCACCCTTACCTTCATCCGCACGCTGACGAATACAGACATCACCCTGACGGTGCAGGCAGCCGAAACTCCCTCCGGTCCGTGGACCGAACTCGCAACAAGCGTGCATGGCTCGCCTTTTTCGGCAGCCGCAGGCAGTGTCACCGAAACCGGCAGCGGCACCACCCGCACCGTGGTGGCGAGTGATCAATATCCAACATCCACACCCGACCATCCCCGACGCTTTATGCGCCTCCAAATCACCCGATGAGAGTGACCCCATTCACTTCAGCGTCCACCCTTCCCGCACCTGCCCGACACGCCATTCCCATGTTCCGCATCCTCGCCCTGCTCCTTATGGTGACCTCCGTGCATGCCTCCGATCCGCTGCTTCGGCAGGAAGAACCCGCGGAGCCACTCAGGCAGGCCGACCTTTCCACCCCTGAAAACGACAGCGGTGAAATCGTGAAAAATCGTCCCAAAGACCGTAACGCCTTCGGTCTCAACCGTAGCATCAGCAATATCACCCGCGCCAGTATCGCGCTGTATCGGCCGACTGCTGACGCCACGACCGCCCTTCGCACCGGCGTCGTCATTTGCCCGGGCGGTGGCTACTCCGGTGTCGTTATTGATAAGGAGGGTCACGACTACGCACGCTACCTGGCCGGCAAAGGCATCACCGCTCTTGTCCTTAAATACCGCCTGCCCGACGGCAGTCCGCTTGCCGAAGGACAAACACCGGCTCCCCTTGAAGACGCTCTCACCGCCCTCCGCTGGTTACGTGGTCACGCAACCGACCTCGACCTTGCTCCTGATCGTATCGGCATCATGGGTTCCTCCGCCGGCGGTCACCTCGCCGCCACCGCCGCTGCCTACGCACCGGTCGCCCAACACCACACCAACCAATCGGGCGAGCAGATCTCCGCACGCCCGGACTTCCTGGTGCTGATTTACCCGGTCATCACCATGGATGCCGCCCTTACCCACACAAGCAGCCGCGCACGATTGCTCGGCCCCAAACCGGCAGCCTCGATCATCGATCACTTCTCCATCGAAAAAAACATCACCCCGGACTTCCCGCCCACCTTTGTCGTCCACGCCCGAGACGACCCCGTAAAGGTGGATAACTCCCTCATTCTGATAAACGCCCTCACTACGGCCGGCATCCCCAACTCACCCCATATTTTCGAATCGGGGGGACACGGCTTCGGATTGGCCAGACTCAACCCAAGCCTATCCGCATGGCCGGATGCGCTTGTCACTTGGGTTATCTCATTAAATTTAAAATACATAAAATATTAATAATTAAAAATATACAATTAAATAGTTAAAATAAATTTAGTCCGCAAAGCTAATTCCAATTGACTAGATTGCGTAAAGAAATAACGTTTTTGCATGCCCCGCACCCCACGTCCAGCCATGAAGGTTAATTGTAATCCGACGCCCGCGGTTTTCGGGCGTGATCGGAACAACGGATTTACTCTCGTCGAACTGCTCACGGTCACCGCCATAATCGGTTTCTTGGCCGCAATCGTGATACCGATCACAGGATCCATTCGCGAGTCCAGCAAACGCACCCAGTGTGCGAGCAATGAACGTCAGATTATAGCCGCTATGCTGCTGCACGCGGCAGACAACCGGGGACTGCTTCCGCTCGCTGCAGACGCTGACTCTGCCATGCGCTGGGTGCGCGATCCTAAGTTCATCGAATATCTGCCCATGCAACAGCGTGGTGTCAGCGGCAAAGGACTATGGGAGAACAATGTTTTCGTTTGTCCATCGGTCATCAATACCACCGGACAAACAGGAGATGACTTACGTGTTACCTACGCTGCCAGTGCCGCACTGTATGGCCCCACCTCCAGTGGCCAGGGAAAGTCGAGAACCGACGCCCGACTACTATCAACCATCGTAAACCCGGCACGAACAGTGATGCTGTTCGATGGAAAACTCATTTTAGGCGATACGCATACCAACTACAGCTATCACTGGTATGAGGTCAGCCCGGATGCCACGGTCCCGCTCGACCAGACATACCGCATGAATTTTGTGCACAACGACATGCTAAACGTTGCTATGGTGGACGGAAGTATACGCCGCATGTCGCAAAATGAATTCGCGCTCCTTAGCGACACCAAATGGAGAGGCATAGAGTGATGCAGCTGCAGCATCGACCGGCCATTCAGTTTACAAATCGATGAACAGGAGCCGTCGATAACGGTTTCTCGGTGATCCACCCGCGATAGATGGCGTATTTGAAGAACCCAGAGATGATACCACGCCAGTTGGTGCAAATATCCATAACCGGAAGATCTATAGCTGGAAAAGCGATCACGCCTTTCACATATTGATGACTACGCATATGCCAGTGGGCTGAGCGTGAACTTCGCATCATGCGATCTGCATAACCTAGCACGACTCCGTTGAGCAGTGCCAGGAAGTGAGGCGAAAACCCAAACGCAGTGCACAAGGGAGGCTTCGGTCGGCATAAGTTCGACCCTGTGATCGGTGGACTTCTTCCCCACCGCCAAAAATGCATGATTGGGTCGTAGTAGGTTCGACCATCTTGCACCTCACGCCGCCATCGCGTGACAATAGCGCGCTAACTGGCGGTCGGTGAGTTCCGCTGTGCATTGCATGATCCGCGTCGCCGCCGGACGCCAGAGCAGCGTCCGCAAGGGTTCGAGCAGACGGCGCGGCACGTCCGGATCGATCAGATTGCGCAGGATCGACAGGGTTCCACGCTCGGCCGGCAGACCCAGCCATTCGAGGAGTCCAAACACCCCTGCCCGCTCGTGCACCGCCGCGAGTTCGTCCCATTGCGGAGCGGACACTCCCCGCAACTCCACATGTGCCGCGAGAAACGCGACCAAGGCAGGAGCCTCGTCGAGATCGGCCAGCAACGCCGGACAACGCGCGATCAATACCAGCGCCGCCAGCCGCCCGAAGCGAAACCGCTCCAAAAACGCCCGCTCCACCGCCGGCACGAACTCCAGGTAACGCCGCCACGCCGCTGCATCCAGGCCCACCGCACCCGCGTCGATCACGGCCTCGGTGACTGCCACCGGCTCCCAGCCCTCGCCCACCCGGCGCTCCAGCACCACGTCGGGCCAGGTGGTCAACCGGTGCAGCGTGCCGAAATGCTGCCACGTGAGCTCGATCGGTGCCGGCGAGAACCGGCTGACGGAACGGGAAACAACCTTGGCGCGGGCGGAGCGAGGCGTGCGAACAGAGCGAGTTTTCATGCGCCCATCATACCGGGAGCATGGGACATTGCTTGTCCCAGCCTAAAAAATGTGCGCATTATTTTCCGAACGTAGCCGCGAGCGTAAGCGAGTGGTCCGAAACCGACTCGCTCACGCTCGCGGCCACACCCATTTCCCCATGACTCCACGCGCCCAACTTTCCCGCCCTCCGCTTGAGCGTATGTTGCGTATCCACGACGAGCTTCGGCGCGGCACGCTCGTCAACTGCACCAAGCTCGTCAAAACCCTCGAAGTCTCGCGCAAAACCATCGTCCGCGACATCGCGTTCATGCGCGACCGCCTCGACCTACCCATCGAGTATGACGCCCGCATCCAAGCCTACCGCTACACACATCCGGTAAACGCCTTCCCCACCGTGCAGGTGACCGAAGGCGAACTCCTCGCCCTCCTCGTCGCCCGCCGCGCCCTCGAACAATACCGCGGCACGCCCTTTCACCGCCAACTCGAGATCGCCTTCGACAAACTCGCCGGCGGACTGAAGGACAAAATTTCCTTCTCCCCCGCCGACGAACTCCGCGCCGTCTCCTTCAAAAACATGGGCCTCGGCAAAGCCGACCTCACCGCCTTCAATGCCCTCAGCGGTGCCGTGTTGAAGCTCAACGAAGTCGAGTTCGACTACCGCAAACCCGGCTCCGCCGCGCCCGAGCGCCGCCGCGTCCGACCTTACCATTTGGCGAACCGCGAAAACCTCTGGTATCTCATCGCGCACGACTTGGAGCGCAAGGCCCTGCGCACCTACGCCCTCCCCCGCCTCACCAACGTCACCGTCACCAAACAACACTTCGAAAAACCTGACGATTTCACTCCCGAAAAATTCTTCGCCAAATCCCTCGGCGTCCTCAGCGGCGACGGAAATTTCACCGTCGTCATCCGCTTCAAGTCCGAATCCGCCGACCTCGTCCGCGAACGCGAATGGCACGAGTCGCAGGAGATGCGCGACCTGCCCGACGGCGGACTCGAGCTCACCCTCCGCCTCGGCGCCCTCGCCGAAATCGAACGCTGGGTCCTCGGCTGGGGAGCCTCCGCCGAAGTCCTCAAACCCACCGCCCTCCGCGACAAAATCCGCGCCACCGCCGGATCCATGGCGGCGGTGTATGGTGGATAAAACCTCTGCCGATCAAGAAACGCTCACACTCTCCCGGCTTTTTTTGAAGGCAACCGCTTAACAGGCATCGACGGCCCGTCTATCCAGCGCCCCTCCAGTTCCAATGTCGTGCAGTTGTCCGGAACGCCGCGCTCGTCATGCTGGAGTAACGACACGAGCTGGTTTATCGCCACCGTGCCCAGGCGTTCGAATCCCGGCCGCACGCCCGCGATTCCCGCTTCTTCATCCCAGCGCAGCAACGAAACCAGCGCGACATCCTGTGGCACGCGAATACCCGCCTCCTTCAAATGAATCTTCGCCGGATAATTCGTGGTCAGGATCACATCTGGTTTTTGTTCGTCGAACCAACTGCGGATTTTTTCCGGCGTCATCGTCGCGCTGTTCATTAAGGCCACCCGGCTCTCCGGCGGCAGCTCTTCTTGGAAAGCCATGAACGCCGCAACGTGCAACCGCACCATCGCGTCTTCCTGCCGGTGCAGCGTCAGCAGGCCGGGACGCCGATAACCCGCCGCAAGCACACGCTCCACCGCAAGCACCGTGTTCCGGTAATGATGGGGCACCACGCGAGGCAGAATCGGCTGCACCACCGAATAGCCCACCGTCACCGACGCAAAATGCTCCCAGGGGAAATCCGGCAACCGTCCGCGCGTCTCCATATCACCCACCACGATGCCGCGAATTCCACGCGCGAGCAACATGCGCGCGAGCCGCTGCGGACTCCGCCCCGCTTCGTGCAGCCAGAACTCCTCGGTCTCATAACCCAGCGCCAATGCGCGGGCCTTCGCGTCGGCAAAAAACGCCTTCAACGCCGGCGTGATCTGCACGAAGTCGGACTTCGGGTCCGGATTGATGAACGCAATCTTGCCCACATAGCGCTTCACCCTGCCGGCGTGCAGGTGGGCCATCAGCTTTGAAAGCATAGGGTCCGGACGATAGCCCAGTTCGGCCGCGATTTGCTGCACGCGCACACGCGTGGCTTTCGAGACATGCGGATCATCCTTGAGCGCATAAGCCGTGCCCGAACGAGAAAGCCCCGACTTCCGGGCGACTTCCATGATGGTGACGCGAGGTGCCGAAACCGGTGCGGAATCCAAAGATGACTTGGGGCGGGGCATAAGTTTGTGGACGATCCACAAATCACGTGGTTGTCTCCCTGTCACGACACAAGTGGGATAAACGCATCACCCCTAGTGCGCATGCCCCAATTACTACCGCTATCGATTCGTTACGGTTCACCGTCTCATCCGCGCCGGCCAAGACACGCAGCAGGTTTCACCTTGGTTGAGCTTCTCGCTGTCATCGCGATTATCGGTATTCTTGCCGGCATCATCATTCCCGTGGTCGGATCGGTGCGGGCGCGCAGCAAGACCACCGGATGCACCTCCAATCTACGCCAGATCGGCATGGGCATGCTTCTCTACGCGCAGGACAACAAAGCGCGCTTCCCCAAAGTATACGGACGCGACGGCCTCACTCCCAGCACCACATGGATGCAAAAAACCGCAGCTTACGTCGGTCTGGATAATGTGCTCGGCACTGCCGCCGAAGGAAAGCCGCGCGCA
This sequence comes from Opitutaceae bacterium, assembly GCA_041671745.1. Lineage (GTDB taxonomy): Bacteria > Verrucomicrobiota > Verrucomicrobiia > Opitutales > Opitutaceae > Rariglobus. The sequence continues at coordinate 67,671 of JBAZBC010000007.1, forward strand.
GCCGGACTGTTCCTTTGCCCGGAGTTCACCTATGATTCCGGCACGCGCAACGTCCCTTACGCGCTGAACGTCTATATCGATCCATCAACCGGATCCACTTGGGACTACCAAACGCGCATTCCTGCGCCGAACCGGACCTTTTTGATCGTTGAAACAAACTTTAACGGGGAGACCCATTCCCCCGGGTCTGGAGGAGATGTAACCCGACGGCATCCAAACCAAGGAGCCAATTTTTTGTTCGCCGACGGACACGTTGAAACGATCTCCACACCTGTGCCCGTCACAGACGAGCGCTGGAGAGCCCAACTCTGATTTCACATACACGCCTGTCCACCCCCATACCTCGTTTAACCGCCAGCCCCACCCGACTAAAAACACATGAACCTGAAAACCGCCTCCCGCTTCTTGAAAATCAAGCTTCCTCTGATTGGTTTGCTAACCGCAACCCTTGGCTTCCTCACTGTCCATGCCGATGAGTTTCGGCAGGACTTCACAATCACCGGATCGACCACCCTTTCAGTCAGCAACGTAGGCTGGTCCGGCTATCTCGGCAACACGGCTACCGACGTTTCCAACACCATCAGCGGCGGCCCCTCTGGCTCTTTTTTGGGCATCGGCGGCGTCGTCGGCAATCCCGGCCCCGGAGTTGGCTATCTAGCCGCCTTTAACGGCCAGGCCACCGCTCCGTTGGTGTTCACCGCCGTTCAGACCGGCCTTAATTTGACGAGCCCTTCGACCATCACATGGAACATGAACGGCAACAACACGACCTATTCGACGGTTTATCTGCTGGTTCAAGTGTCAGGGTCGTCCTTCTGGTATGCCACCACCGCCACGTTCTCGCCCAACAGCAATACCACGACGGCGAACTTCAACGCCGCCACCAACATTCAAAGCAGCTTCACGTTCACGACTGCGGCAGCCTCGTGGTCGGCTTTCGATCTCAACCCAGGCACATCCGCAGGCCTGGGTGTTGTGCAGACTTCGGATCTCTCCTCCAATACGATCACCGGCATCGGATTTTACATTAGCGCGCCCGGCACCGCCAGTTCCCTCACCCGTATCGACGGACTGAGCATCACCTATGCCCCCATCCCGGAGTCGAGCACTTACGCACTGCTTCTCGGATCCGCCTCTCTTGCCGGCCTGCTGGTTTTCCGCTGCCGCTCGCACTGATCATTATCGGTCGCCTACTGCATGCAGTAGCTCTCTTGCCACTACTCAGGGAAAGTTGCCCATGATCAAATCTCTCGCTCTCGGCATGTTGCTTACCGGCTGTGTCGTCCGCGCCGCGCCCGTCCCTCCTGCAGCTATCACGCAGCTCGGTGAAGACATTTCACGGCGTTTCATCGTGCGTCCGCAAGGGCTGCTGCTCGACTACGCCAACCTTGATGGCTCGATCGATCTACCCAATGCGGAAGATTGCGAACTGGGCCGCCCCAACGCGCTGTCGTGGTGGACGCCCTTGGAGAACGGCCCCTTCCTGACGGGACTCTATCTCGATGGAGTGATGCGCCGGCACGCCACTTACTCGACTCCCGCCGACGCCGCTTTAGCGCGGGAATTAGCGGCCGGCCTGCTGCGGTGCGCCGATCCGGGAAAATCATTACCCGGCTTCGTCGCTCGCGGCGTTTACGGCCCCGATCTGGCCAACCCATCGTTCTACGGTGTCGGCTCGGATGACCAGACCGCGCCTTGGTTTTTCGGACTCTGGCGTTATCTGAACTCGGGACTTCCCTCCAAGGATGAAGCCGCACACATCACAGCCACTTTGGTGAAGACCGCCGAGGCGCTTCGTGATCACCGCTGGAACATGCCATGCGCACCGGTCGGCGATCTCGCTCCGTGCCTGTATCGCGGAGGTTGGCGCGGTCCCGATTTTCGCGGTGCCACCCGGCTGCTCTTCGTCTCCCGGATCATGTATGAACTCACCCGCGATCCCGTCTGGAGAAAAACCTACGACGACCAACTCACGGAGACGTTTCGCACGGGAGACGCCGAGGGGCTCACTCGCCTCGACATCGTCTCATCCGGCATGATGGGCGAATGGAAAATACACCCCGAGCTCCGGCATCATCTCTGGATCTACGTGATTTCCCAAGCCATGCTAGACGAACTTGCCCGCCTCGAAACGCGAGACGAGATTCGCAGCGTCTACATTCAGGCCATCCAAGACAACGCGCTTGCCAGTGCCGATATCGTGATCGCAACCGCTCCTGCAACGGTGTGGACGACCCCCTTCCGAACCGATTGGAAAACCATGTCCGCTTTGTGGCGCCCTCAAAACAGTCCCGACGACGCCGTTGCCGTCGCCATGGCGCAAAGTCGGGCTTGGGCAAACCGCGGCCGTGAATTGGAAATCACTTGGATTCGCGAGCCCGCCTGCGCCGCGTGGATCGCCTTTTATGCACCGAGCTTTACCCTGCCTATCGAGGCTGCCGCTGCGCGCTTCCAGCACTTTATCCGTAACACCGACTGGCCCCGACTGCACGCCTCCCACGGTCTTTTCGCCGAGTCCGCCTACCACCTGCTCGAATCCAGCCACCCCGGCACCAAGTCCAACGCCAACGCCCGCCCCCCCGTCGCCGAGCCATCGTCACCCGCACCCGCCACCCGGAATACGGCGTCACCCACCGCCCGGCCCCTCGATTCCCGCGCAACCCGCTGTCTCAATCAGTTCAGCATCGTAAAGATACCGCCCGCGTTGGAAGGAGCGACCATCCATCTCGTGCCACGAGGCGACAACCGCCGCGCCGGCGCATCATTCACCGTCCAGGCTCCCGCCGGCTCGGTCGCCTGGCTGCTTGTGATGGACAAGGGCGATGCCGCCATCCCGTCCGAGTGGGAGCTCCAGCCTTACACGCTGGAGTGGGATTCAGGCCAGCAGATATTCCAGGACAGGGTCTATCGCCGCGTGATCTCCGCCGACACCGCGCTCGTCGTCCCCGAGTCCGTCAGTCGCGACGCAGGTGGCAACTACGCCATCCCCCACGCCCTCGTCCTCGGCGTGGCCAAGTAAAGCCCGAATCGTATTTAGTATGTCATTACACAAAGCATTTTTTATCGCCGCCACCACCGCCTTGGTAACGGCAGGCCCCACCCTCCATTCCGCGCCCTGGACCCCCTCGCCAGACGAAGGCTGGCGGCCCTTACCCATCGGCGAACTTTACGTGAAGCCCGGCAGTGCGCTTGATTTCTCCGCGCTCGTCGAGCCGGGCCCCGCCGGCCAGCACGGGCAGGTGATCATCAACGCCGCGGGCCAGTTCGTTTTTGAAAAACAACCGGGAAAGCCGCTCCGCTTTTTCACCTGTGGGGAGGGCATGGAATACTGGCAGCCCAAGACCGATGAAGAGATTGCCGCCTACGCGCGCCAGGTCCGCCTCGCCGGTTACAACTGCTTCCGTCCCCACTTTCTGGATCACATGCTGATGATCGGAGCAACCGAGGATCTTAAACCCAACCCTGGGCAACTGGATCGCTGGGATCGCCTCTCCGCTGAACTTAAAAAGCAAGGCGTCTATCTCTACTTCGATATCAATACGTCCTGGGTCTCCTACTACGCCACCAAGTCGCGCGAAGACAACTGGAGCGCCGCCTCACAGGCCCGGAATATCAAGACCCGCATCTACTGGGAACGCGAAGCGCGCGAGCACTGGGAGAAATCCATGCGACTGTTGCTAGACCACGTAAATCCTTATACCGGTCTGGCGCTGAAGGACGAGCCTCAGGTCGTGTTTCTCCAATTGCGCAATGAGGCCGGTCTGCACTTCCAGTTCGATTACCACAACAAGAACGGCGTGCTCGACGCGGAGTTCCAACCGCTCTTCCGCACCTGGCTGAAAGGCCGCTACGGCGACGTCAACGACCTGAATCAGGCATGGGGCTCCGCTTACACGGACTTCGCCCCTATCCCCGTTTTACCCAAAACCGATCTCACGCCCCCCGCCATTGATTTCCAACGCTTCATGATCGCCACCGAAGTCGACACCTATCGCCGGCTCAAGGCGACCACCGAGAGCACCGGCACCCGCGCCATCATTCTCGATTTCAACGCCGGTGTCCATTTTGCCCAAAATCTCACCAATTCGATTATGCCCATCGTGGACAACCATTCCTACCACGATCATCCGACCTCTTATATTAATCCCGGTTCTACCCAACCAAACCAAAGCTCCGCATCCACGTTGCTCGACTACTTCGTCTGGCTCAATGAAAGCCGCCAACTTGATCGTCCCTTTATAGTCAGTGAATGGGGATTCCCATACTGGAACCAATGGCGCTATGAAGCCGGTGTCGGCCTGCCCGCCTACGCCGCATTTCAAGGTTGGCAAATGCTCGCCCACCACGCCGAGCCCATCCGCCCGGAGACTGATATTCCCCTGCGCCCGTTTAAGATCGCCTACGACCCGGGCGAGAAAGCCTCCGAACGCATGGCCGCCCTGTTATTCGCACGCGGTGACGTCTCGCCGTCTCGACATGCCCTTGAGATTCGTATGGATCCCGAAAGCATTTTTACCCGCTGGGGTGGCAATTCCTACATGACGTCGGCGATGCGCACACTGCCATTGCTCACGAAAAGCGGTCAGCATATCGTCGATTTTAAACCCAGCGTGTCCGGATCCGTTGGTCCGAAGATCGACGCCACTCTCACACTTGATCCGGAAAAGCGCGGTGTTGTCTGGCTCGATGCCCCCGAAGCGCCCGCCGAAACCGCCACCGATTTCGCCAACCATCTCCGTAGTATCGGCGTGCTCTCGGCAGACAACCGCACCAACCCCGAAGCCGGCATCTTCGAGACCGACACCCGACAGCTCCTCGTCGATTCAAAAAACAAAATCATCAGCGTGGACACCCCGAGAAGCCAGGGTGTGGCCCTGCCCGAAGACGCTGCTCCGGTCACTCTCTCCACGCTACACGTCGAAAACCAAGGTCCCTCCGCCACGTTCTTTGTTGGATCGCTCGACAACGCCCCGCTCACGTCCAGTGAACGCATGCTCATCATCGCGGTGGGCGACGCGGTCAACACCGGCGCCGTGTTCGCCGACGCCAGCCGTAAGGAACTCCGGGCACTCGGCACACTTCCAGTGCTGGCCAAACCCCTGCACGCCACGCTTACCATGAAACGCGGCGCTGCGAATCAACCCGCTCCGACGCTCTGGGGACTCTCATTCAACGGCGAGCGGATCAAAAAACTGCCTGTTCGCGTTCAGGATAATCTCTGGGTGATCAAACTCGATGCCACCCAGGATCTCTCGTTGGGAAATTACTACGAACTGGAGACATCGTCGCGCTAAGCATGCACTGCCCGAGGCATATCCTTTCCCTGTTTGGAGCGCTCGTTATTCTAATGAGCTCCTCCCTCGCGGCACCGTTCGAAGTGAAACATATTCTCTTCGTAGGCGACAGTATCACCCTCCACGCTCCCGGGCCTGAGCTCGGCTGGAACGGCAACTGGGGCATGGCCGCCAGCCGCGAAGATCTCGACTACGTTCATCGGCTCGCCGCCCGCTTCGCCGCGATCCAGTCCACGCCTCCCGTCCTCACGGTCCACGCGAAAGGTGGCGGCACATTGTCGGGTAAACTCGCCGACGCGACCTACCTCGCATCGCTCGCCCATGGCTCGGATCTGATCGTCGTGCAGATGGGGGAAAACGATCACACCCCATCCGTCGAAGCGTTTCAGAAACCCTACAACGATCTGTTGCAAATTCTCCAATCCGCCAGTCCCTCGGCCAGGATCATCTGCGCAGGGGTCTGGTCACCTCCCTCCGGAAGCGCGGGAAAAGACCGCCTGATCCGCGAGCTTTGCCAAAAACACGGGCTTGCCTTTGCCGATCTTTCCACCGCCAACGCAGCCCCCTCAAACTCCGCCGCCACCTCCGGCCTCTGGACTCATAACGGTGTCAACTGGCATCCCGGCGACGCCGGCATGGAGGCCTATGCCGAAGCCATCTGGACTGCTTTCACGCAAAATACCATTCCCCGGACCACCGGCGTTTCCAGCCAGTCGGGTGCCCCCACCCTCCCCTCTTTTCCCGTATCGTTTTCCGACGAAACTGATGCTCTCTCCCTTTGGTCGCCCCGCATCGGCGTTCTCTCGAAAAACGCCCAAGGCTCCGCGATGGAGCTCAAGTCCTCCAGCTCGGATGATGCCGTGATGGTGCGCCACACCTTGCCAGTGGAAGCTTACCGCGGGCGCACCGTAAAAGTTTCCGCCCGCATCCGCACAATAAATATATCCGTTCCGCCCAACCCCTGGAACGGAGTAAAAGTCCGACTCGATATTCAAGACGCCGAGGGGGAACACGACTTCCCTCAAGCCCGCATCACACCGCATACCGATCTCACCACTCAGGCCGTGTCCTTCACCCAACGAATTCCCGAAAACACCATCACACTGGCCATCGACCTGGGACTGGAGCGTGTATCCGGAACCCTCTGGATTGAGGAAATTAGCATCACCACCATACCATGATACTCGACACTCCCACCTCATCTACGACCGAAATTATCGGCTCCTCTCTGCCCCACATTCCCTGGCTGCCACGCCCTGCCAACGCCACCGAGCACGAAGTCGTCTGGCGCTACACCGCCAACCCGGTCGTTCCTCGTAACGCAATTCCATCCGCCAACAGTATTTTCAACAGCGCGGTCGTCCCGTTCGGTGAAGGCTTCGCCGGTGTCTTCCGCTGCGATTATCGCGACCGCTACGCCAACCTGCACGTCGGCTTCAGCCCCGATGGTATCAAGTGGACGATCAACCCTGGGCGCATCCACTTCATCAACGGAGCCAAAGATCCGGAAATCAGCGCCGACATCTTCGCCTACGATCCTCGCGTCGTCTGCATCGACGGACGTTATCATATCATCTGGTGCAACGCCTATCACGGCAGCCCGGTCATCTCGCTCGGTTACACCGACGACTTCAAGACGTTTACCCAATCCGAAAACGCCTTCCTTCCCTTCAACCGCAACGGCGTCCTGTTCCCTCGTAAGATCAACGGAAATTACCTCATGCTCAGCCGTCCGAGCGACAATGGACACACGCCTTTCGGCGACATTTATCTGAGCGAGAGCCCTGATCTCACCTACTGGGGCAAACACCGCTTCGTCATGGGTCGCCGCGGCTGCTGGGAAGGCGTTAAAATCGGTGCCGGTTCCGCCCCCATCGAAACCTCCGAGGGCTGGCTGCTCTTCTACCACGGTGTTCTCCATTCCTGTAACGGCTACGTTTACAGCATGGGTGCCGCCCTGCTCGATCTCGACAAACCCAGCAAGGTCATCGCCCGTTGCAAAAACTACCTGCTCAGCCCCCAAGCGCCCTACGAGCAGGTCGGCGACGTCAACAACGTCGTCTTCCCCTGTGCCGCCCTCGCCGACGCCGACACCGGTCGCATCGCCATCTACTACGGCTCCGCCGACACCGTCACCAGCCTCGCCTTCTGCGAAGTGGACTCCGTCGTCCGCTACATCAAACAAAACTCCGAACTGTGAGCACTCCTCCGCTTCCCCTGCTGGCCTTTCTGAAAAAGTCGGCCGACGACCTCCTGCGTCCGCCCGCCGGCCACCTCAAACACCCGTTTCTAGTGCCCGGAGCCATCTACTCCGCCGAGCAATGGGACTGGGACGCCTACTGGACCACGCTCGGCCTCCTCGCGCTCGGCACGCTCCTCGAAGACCACGCGTTCACCCAACGCGTCATCGCGCACGGTCAGGGTTGCATCCGCAATCTCTTCGAGCACCAAGCCGCCAACGGTGCCTTGGCGATCATGATGAAGTCGGATAACCCCGACATGTTCGGCTGCCTCCGCTCCGACGGCCCCGAGGTCAACCAAGCCAAACCCATCGTCGCCCAGCTCGCCCTCTGCGTTTCCGACGCCGCCGGCGACGCCACTTGGTTCGCCCCGTTCCTCCCCGGCCTCGCCCGTTTCTACGAACGCTGGGATACTCATTACCGCAGTCACACCGGCCTGCTCGTCTGGGGTTCCGACGTCGCCATCGGTGTGGACAACGATCCCACCGCCTACGGCCGCCCCAGCTTTTCCTCGGCCAATCTTCTCCTCAACTGTCTCTTCATCGAAGACCTCCGCGCCGCCGCCACCCTCGCCGATCGTCTCGATCAACCCTTCCTCGCCACCGCCTGGAGCAGACGCGCCGACGAACTCGCAAAACTCGTTTCCAAGATCTGCTGGGATTCGCGCGACCGGTTTTTCTACACCCAGGATGTCCAGTGCGGCGACCACCGCGCCAAGCTCATCCCTTGGGCCGCGCCCGGCATGCCGATGGAATGGCAAAGCCTGCACATCCGCATCCAAAGCTTCACCGGCTTTCTCCCTCTCTGGTGTGGTGCCGCTACGCCCGCCCAAGCCGACGCCATGCGCGACCACGCGCTGAACCCCGACACCTTCCACGCCGCCTTCGGCATTCGATCGCTCGCGCGCAACGAACCGATGTTCTCCCTCGCCCAAAGCAACAACCCCAGCAACTGGCTCGGCCCGATCTGGATCGTCGCCAACTATTTTACGTGGTCGGGCCTGCGCCGCCAAGGCTTCACCACCGAACCCACCGACCTCGCCCGCCGCACCCTCGACCTCCTCGACCGCGATCTCCAAACCACGGGTGCTCTCCACGAGTATTATCATCCGGATACAGGTGCCCCGCTCATGAACAAAGGCTTCCTCTCCTGGAACTATCTCGCCTGTGAAATGCTCATCCACGAGCCCTCATTGTCGCTTCAGCCCGCCGCGAACTTCAGTCGATAGGCTCGCGGCGTCAGCCCGGTCGTTTCCTTAAAGCGCCGGTTAAAGTGTGCGCTGTCGGGCAAAGCCTAACTGATGAGCAATCTCCGTCGCCGACCCCGTGCGTGAGCGCGAATGGCACGAACCCCAAGAGATGCGCGAACTCCGCAGCGGCGGACTCGAACTCACCCGCCGCCCTCCGCGACAAAGTGCGCTCCACCGCCGCAGCGCTCACAGCCACATACCACACGTTAAACGCGTTTTCCCCACCATCAATCTCACCCGATCAGCTAAGCGCTGGCACCCAACCATATTTATAGAACAAATAGATAATCGCCCAAAACAGCTGTGCCGAATGAAGTAATTTAAATTCTACATTATATTATTAATTAGTTACTTATAAAATATAAATCACATTATATATTTCCACTTGATTTTGTCTATTTATTGAACAATATCGATTGCATACCCCATGCAGACCGATGCTCACAACAAGGCCGAATTTGTCTTTTCTGCGCTGGAAAAACGCATCACCAGCGGCTTCTGGAAAATCGGCGACCAGATACCAACCGAAGCCGAACTGTCTGCGGAATTCAAATGCAGCCGAGGCACCGTGGGGCGCGCCATAGCCCGACTGGCTCACGAAAAGTTGGTCGAGCGCCGCACCCGGGCCGGCACGCGCGTCATCCAAAACACCAACGGTCGCTCCACGCCCGCCCTCGATCTTGATGCGTGCGCCTTCATTTACCCGAGTATCCAGCACGAAGGCATCTCACGCATCGTGGCAGGCTTTCAGGAAGCCGCCAACACCGCCCGCCAGCGCACGATGATGCTGACCACCGGCACCGATTTCCGAAAAGAAGCGGAGATCGTCGGCCGACTCGGAGAATTTAACGTGCGCGGCGCCGTCATCTATCCGGTCATCTCCAGTCCGCAGGATCAGATTTACTACATGCAGATGATTCTGACGTGCCCCTATCCGGTGGTGCTTGTCGGGGTGAATCTGCCCGGCGTTGGCCGGCCGGGAGTGGTGGCCGACGGTCAACACGCGGGCTACACGATGACCAAGCGCCTGCTTGATCAAGGTGCCCGCAAGATCGGTTTTCTCGCCAACTACGCCTGGGTGCCTTCGGTTCGCGACCGCTACCTCGGATACCGGCAGGCGATGAGCGAAGCCGGTCTCGGCGACGGCCAGGAGTATGTGCAACTGGAGGCCAAGATGACTCCACGCTTCGACAACCCGCTCGAAGAACCGACGATGCTCGCGCGTTCTTATTTCAAAAAACACCCCGACGTCGAAGGCGTGGTCTGCGCCGACGATTTTCTGGCGCACGGCTGTCTTCACGTCGCCCTCGAACTCGGTCTCGCCGTGCCCGGACGGGTGAAGATCGCGGGCATCGGTGACTTTCGACTGTTGCCGCAGACCACGCCCGCACTGACCACCTACCATGCGCCCTTTGAGCAGATGGGGCGGCGTTCGTTCGAGATGCTCATGGCGACGATCAAAGACCCGACGCTCGGCGCCAGTGAAGCCTTGGTGCGCGGCGAGATCGTGGTCCGCGAGAGCGCCTGACAATTCCGCCCCCCGCAATTCGGCTCCCCCCATTTTTATGAACCCCACTCCCCCAAATACCCTACCCGCAATTGCGGCCGCCCTATTGATTGCATCGTCGGTTTTCGCAGCGCAGCCACCCAAGCCGATCGTGAGCTATGACTTCAATGCCACGGATGCCACCATCGCCAGCACAGGCTCCGACTCCACGGCCACTCTGACACTCGCCGGCGGTGCCACAATTTCCCCCCAGGGAGCCGGCGTATCCGGCGGGCCAGTCGACCGCGCTCTCGACTTGAGTTCCTCCACGAAAATGGGGGCAGGCCCCGGAGGTATCGCCACGCGCAAACCACTTCAATCGCTCACCGGACTGACCTCGTTTACCCTGACCGGCTGGTTCAAGACATCCGGCGACTCACCACTCGCGGGTAGCGCACGCCTGTTCGACGGAGGCTCAACCTTTTTTCTCGGAGGCTACGGCACAGGCAACCTGGTCCTCGGCGTAAACAGCAAAAACACCAACAGCACCGGCAACCGTTATACGGCAAACGGCTCATGGGTGTTTTTCGCCGTGTCCTACGATGGCACGAAGAACGAGAAAAACGCCCGGTTCTATACAGGTGCCCCGGGTGTGCCGGCGGCGTTGGTGGGCGGCGCCACCGACTTGCCGGCTGGTGCCCTCGGTAAGATCGGCGTGTTTAATCTCGGTAACCGCGAAATCAACGGCTTCGACCGCTCGTTCGTCGGGTATCTCGACGACATGACTGTTTACGGTTCGGACCAGGGCTCAGCCGGAGTCCTTGATCTCGCCCAAATCCAACAGGTGCAGGCGCAAAGCGCACGCACGGCACGCTAACCGACCCAACCGCTCCACTGCAGTTTCCAATCCCATCCCCATCATGTCTCCTACCCTACGCCACTCCTCGATTGCGCAGCGTCTAAGCCTCGCCCGCGTGTCGCTTGCCCTCATTTTCACCGCCAGTCTTCAGGCCCAGTCGATCTGGGACGGAGGAGGCGTAAACGCTGATTTCCTCAACGCCGTCAACTGGACTGGCGACACCGCACCGACGAGCGCCACGACGACCCAGATCCAATTCGCAGGATCGGCGAACACGAGTCCGGTGCTCAACTCGGACCTCCAAGTGGGAACGATCACCTTCAACAGCGGCGCATCCGCATTCTCGGTTTCGGGCACAGGTCTTATCTCGCTCGATGGAGCTGGCAGCGCAGGGGTCAACAGTAACAACCAAGGCATCATTAATAACAGCAGTTCCCTTCAGACGATTTCCAACGCCATTAAGCTGACCGGGAACTCGATCTTCACTGCGGCCTCGGGCAGCATAACCCTCGCAGGCAATGTCGATACCAACGGCAAGCAGCTTCAACTGCGTGCCATGAGCAATGGACTCACCCTTGAGCTCGACGGCATCATTAGCGGATCGGGAGGCTTGGTTCTTCGCGGACCCAACAATGGAAACGCAAGCACGAGCATCATTCGGCTCGGCGGAGCCAACTCTTTCAGTGGCGGAATCCAACTCTGGGGAAGTAATCTGCGACTGGCCAACGACAGTGCGCTGGGTTCAGCAGCCAACACACTTCTCGTCGGCCAATCCAGTCTGACCGACCCGATTTCGGTTCTCACCGAAGGCAACCGCACCATCGCCCAATCAATACGCCTGACCAGCAAAGCAGTCTCGGGCGCTTACACGATCGGTGGCAGCGACGCCGCGACATCCACTTACAGCGGCGCAATCACGGTAAACACGACGAGCGCCACGGCAAACAGCCAGACCGCCATGCCCCTCATCGTCACAGCCGCAAGCGGTGGACGCGTCAATTTCACCGGCGGCATCATCCGCGACTCTGCCTCCACCGGCACCGGTGACACGCTCATCAAAAGCGGCGCGGGCATCGTCGCCTTGTCGGGAACCAACACTTATTCCGGCACAACGACCGTGAACGCGGGCACGTTGTTGATCAATGGAAGCCTGTCGAGCGGAGGCGCTGCCGTCACCGTAGCCGACTCGGCCGCGTTGGGCGGCTCGGGCACCATCAACCGAGATGTCTCCGTTCTGGACGGTGCCACCTTCACCCCGGGCGATTTCAATTCTTCCAGCGTCAGCCAAGCCGGAACGCTCACCGTGAACGGCGCCCTCGCCTTCGCCAACACATCGATTCTCAACTTCGACCTCGGCTCATCGAGCGACCTCGTCGCCGTCTCCGGCAACCTCACGCTCGACGGCGTCCTCAACATCACCGCCGGCTCCGGCTTCGGTGTCGGCACCTACGAGCTCTTCAGCTTCACCGGCACCCTCTTCAACAACACCCTCACCCTCGGCACCCTCCCCTCGGGCTTTACCTACGCTCTGGATTTCTCCACCGCCAATCAGGTCAACCTGACGGTCTCCGCCGTGCCCGAGCCCGCCACCACCGCGATCATTTTGGGTGTGGTTGCGCTCGGTGCAGTCGCCTGCACCCGCCGCCGCAGGACGCAGCCGATAGTGTCCTGATTTTCGTCCGCACGCCCCGTTCATTTTCCAAGCCGTCCGGTTTCGCGGCTGCATGGTTCCCCCCTCCTGAAACCGGTTCATTCCCCAACTCCGGCTGCATGCGCGGCGGATTCCTCACGCGCATCCAGCTTACCCCTTATCCCATGATCTCACGCCCGTCGTTTCCCATGCTCCGAAAGGCATCGGCTCTCCTCGCCTCGCTCCTTACAGGTCTCACCGTCGCTTGCCATGCAGGTGCCGACCAGTCCCAGCTTGATCCCCACCAGACGCTCAAGCTCGGTGCCAAATCGGCCGAGACCTTCCGCATTCTTTGCATCGGCGACAGCATCACGCGCCACGGTGCCAGCGAAGACACGAAGACGCGCCTCGGCTGGGACCACGTTGCAGGTATGGCCGCAACCGAAGAGTCCAAAGACTACGCCCATCTGCTAGCAGCCAAGGTGCAAGCCGCGCTGCCGACGCGGAAAGTCGAGTTGTATTTTCACACCTTCGGCGGCTCGGGCAAAGTCGGCCAACGCCTGTCCGCGATCGACAAGGTTCTGCCCGTCGAGCCCGACCTCGTGATCGTGCAACTCGGTGAACATGAGAGGGAGCCCGACGGAACCGAGCAGCTGCGGGCCGACTACGCTAAACTCCTCACCGCCTTCGACACGCAAAAAGAACCGCCACTCGTGATCGCGACCGGCACTTGGAACCCCAATCTCAACAGCAGTGAAAACGGCCGCTACCGCGGCTGGGCCGCCACGATCGACAGCGTGTTTTCTTCCGTGTGTGCCGAACTCAATGTCCCCTTTGTGCCGGTTAACGAACTCGCGCTTGATCCGGTGCGCAGCGGCTGGGGCTCCTCACAAGGTGTCCGTTGGCATCCGAATGACCAGGGACACGCCGGTTACGCCGAACGCATCTTCGCCGCGCTCTCCGCACAGTTGCAGGCCGGCACACGACGGACTCCGCTCATCACCACGCCCGACCCCATACTGGAAGCATCGATCAGCGTGAATGCGGTGGAAATGAAGGGCCCCGTGAACCCGTTTGTCTTCGGCCATAATATCGAGGCAGCTGATGGCGCGGGGATTTTCAGCGGCACCGTTCGCAACTCTCTTCTCGCCGGCACCGGCGTCTGGGATCCAAAAACGAAGGAGCCGAATCCTGCCGTGATGGCGCGGATGAAAAATGATCTTCGCACCGGCATGTTGCGCTACCCGGGCGGCTGTCTCGCGCACAATTTCGACTGGCGCAAAGCAGTCGGTCCGCTGGAGTCGCGCGGTGACTGGCAGTTCGGTATCAACGAATTCATCGCGTTGTGCCGTGCCTACGGGGCCGAGCCGATATTCACCATCAGCGATTATGTGTTGCCCGCCGACGATATGCCCCGCCATGCGTCCGAGTTGGTCGAGTATCTCAATTCCCCGGCCACGCCCGATCACCCCTGGGCGATGAAGCGCAAGGAGTGGGGACACCCGGAACCGTTCGGCGTGAAGTGGTTCGAGCTCGGCAACGAATCCGACCACGGCAACCACAACATCGTCCCCAAGCGTATCTACACCTCCGCGCAGTATGCTCGCTACGCCACAACCACAGCGGCGGCGATGCGTGCGGTGGATCCGTCGATCAAGATCGGCATCCTCACGCTGCCGGGTGATGGCACGAATTTCGACAGCGAGTGGAATCATACGATCCTGCGTAGCGCCGGATCGGCGGCCGATTTCGTGATCGTCCATCTCTACGTGCCGAAAGCAGGCAAACAAGGACTGGCCGCCGCGATGGCCGTCGGCGATCAGGTGACGTTCCACTTTGAAACCCTGCAAAAGCTGGTGCGCGCCGAGACCGGACGCGATCTGCCGTTCGCGGTGACCGAGTTCAACGCCTCGATCGACAGCCACGACCCCGTGCGCTTCAGCTATGGCGCAGGCCTGGCCAGCGCGGATCTGGTGCGCTACTTTCTTGATCCCGCCAGCCATGTCGTCACGGCCAACTACTGGAACGTGCTCAACGGCTGGTTCGGCATGCTGCACGGAGCGTCGGATGGAACCGCACAGGAACCGATGTCCGAAAAAGCCGCGTATCCGCTCTTCCGTCTCTGGGGCCGGCATTTTGGTGACCAGTTGATCGGTGTGAACGTCGAGTCACCGCGCGTCGGATTTCCCGGCGCCGGCAGCGTCTATGCAGCCAACGGCGACTCATGGATCCCGACCAAATCCACCGCCCAAGTGGACGTGCTGCCACTTCTTTCCACCGACGGACTTGAGCAAAAAGGCATTCCCGCGCGGATCACTCAGGACGGCGAACTAAAGATTCTGCTGAACGAAGCCACGGGCGACCGTTATCCCGTGATCGCCACCCTGCCGCGCACCACATGGCCGGGCGCGGGCGCGCTGGAATACCGGATCTCCTTCGAAGCGCGCTTTGTGGCGGAGGGTGACCAACCCCATGTGGCCCTGGGTATCGGTCTGGCCGATCCGCGCGGCTGGAAAGCGACCGGCTCGGCCATTGCGGTGCGAGGCATCAGCGAACCCGATTGGAAATCCTTCTCCGGTGAATACCTCTCCCTGCCCGATGCCACCGGATTGGACCTGGTCGCCCGGCTGGAGTTGGGCAAGTCCCGCGCGACCGGCCGGCTCGAAGTCCGCAACCTGCGCATCGACTCGGCCACCCCTCCCACAGCCCCGGCCTTCAACCTGGTGACCGCATCGGCCAGCCTGTCGAAGGATGGACAAACCCTCTACGTCATCGCCTTTAACAAGAGTGAACGGCAGGCGGTTTCCACGCACTTAAATCTCTCCGGTTTCACCGCAGCCGGTGCGAAACGATGGGAGGTCAACGCTCCGTCGCTCGCAGCGTTGACCGGCGTGAGTGAAACCGTGAGCGGAGAACCGCTGGTGATCGAAGGCGGCTCGGCTCGGGTGACCCTGCCCGCGCACTCCATGACCGCGATTGAATTCTCCAAACAGTAATCACGACCATGACGACGCTTCCCGAGACCCGAAACGCATTCACATTGGTGGAACTGCTCGCGGTCATCGCGATCATTGGCGTGCTGGCCGGACTCTCCGTCGTCGTCATCGGGAAAGCTCGTGAATCAAGCCGCGCGGCGGCATGCTTGGGCCAGCTCCGGGATATCGCTGGAGCCGCCCAGCTGTATCCTACAGACCACAAGGGAGTGCTCATCCCCATCTGCTCAGGCACAAGCGTCACCGATGCGAAAACATGGCGAATTCACCTCCAATCCTACATCGGTGTAGCTCCTGCCGCCCTCCACTGTCCTTCCGATCCCGTTGATCCCACCCCTGAAAACGACCGCGGCCTACGCCCGACTTCCTACGGTATCAACAAATCCAACGGCCTTCACGAATACTTCAGTGCGAACGCTCAAAAACGCACCGTGCAAATCGTGAACCCGGCCAACACGATCTTCATGTCGGATATCGCCCAAGTGGCCAACCCCGGGGCGTCGGTGCTCCAGTGGACCTCCACGGAGTCGGCCAACGCCGGTAACTTTGGATACGCACGCTTCCCCAACGACCCCAGCTTTTCAGGCGGCGATCCTTGGAATATTTTCCCCCGCCACAAAGGACGCGCCAACGTCGCGTTCTATGACGGCCACCTAGCGAGTGTGGACATCGACCGCGATATCATCGCCCACCCTCCCGGCGACCCGCTTTGCATTTATGATAACAACTGATGTCATTCCCGTCGCACGCGCACGGCACCGCACGGGGCTACGATGCATCTGTGAGCGGATGATCTTGGGTGGGATGCTCCTCGCCTTGCCGGCACGCATGACCGCCGCAGACGCCTTCTACACGATTGATCTCTCTTCGCCCTCCGTGCGCGCGAACCTCGAAGCTCAGGGCGGCACGGTTTTGGACGATGGTCCGGATGGCTCCTGCTGTGTGCGCTTTACTCTGCCGGCCGGAGCATCCGACCGGCGCAATCTCACGGCGGCCATTCCGCTGAATGTCGGTCCCCTGCAAGGAGCACGTGTTGCACTGACCGCGAATATCCGCGGAGACGGCATTATTGGACTGGACCCCGCGAAGCCATTACCCGGATATCTCGGCGGCAAGTGCCAGCTCGCGCTGGAAACCGCCAACGGCCGGCGCTGGCTCGATGCACGCGCACTGCACGGCACGTTCGATTGGCGCGAATCAGGGACGCTTGGCGGCGTGCCCGACGACGCATCATCCGCCTCAATCCGCATCGGCCTGGAAAACGCAACCGGCACGATCTGGCTTTCAAACATTCGCCTCCGCATCGTGCAACCCAAGGTGACACGGGCGCGTCCGTCAGAGATCGCGTTGCAAGCGGTGGCCTCGGCCCACACCACGTTGCGCGGCTTCATGTCGCCACAAACCTATCGCGAAAAAGATTTCGCGGACTTGCAGACATTAAACGTCAACGCGGTGCGCTGGCAGCTCTACCAGCGGGCCAACGATCCCACCCCCTACGACACCTGGTTTGCACGCGAACTGGACGATCTGGACAAGGCGCTTGATGGCGCAGCGCGACATGGCCTTGTGCTCGCCGTGGATCTGCATTCGCCACCCGGTGGACGGCTGCCTGACCGAACAATGCGCATGCTCATGGAGAAACCCCAGGCCGATCACTTCGTAGCCATCTGGGAAGAGATCGCCCGCCGCTTCAAAGGCCGCCCTGGACTGTGGGCTTACAACCTCGTCAATGAACCGGTGCAAAACCTCCCCTCACCGGAAGGTCTCGACGACTGGCTGGCCTTGCAGGTCCGCGCCGCACGCGCCATTCGCAACATCGATCCGATCACTCCGATCATGATCGAAACGGACCAATGGTCCTCGCCCGAGACGTTCGCCTGGCTAAAGCCGGTGGATGTGCCCGGCATCATTTACCAGGCCCACATGTATTGGCCTGGTGAATATACGCATCAAGGTGTGCGCACCGGCCAGGGTGTTGCCGACGGTAAAGACACCGCCCTGCAAGCCATCCCCTATCCCGGTGAATTGCACGGCGCACCTTTCAACAAAGAGGCACTACGCCGCTATCTCCAACCCGTGCGCGATTTCCAACTCGCGACCGGAGCGCCGATTTTCATCGGGGAGTTCAGCGTCATCCGCTGGGCCCCCGGCGGAGCGCAGTATCTCGACGATCTCATCTCCATATTCGAGGAATACGGATGGAACTGGACCTACCATGCGTTCCGCGAATGGCCCGGCTGGAGTATCGAGCACGCCGACCTGCCCCGCGACCGGGATAATCACCCGCCGGCCATCGAACCAACCGAACGAATGCAGGTTTTGAAGAAATGGCTTTCCCTGAACACGCGGCCACCAGCACCATGAATTCTGCTCTGTCTCACCCTTGGCCGGAAAATGTGACCCGCGCCTTAGACACCTTCGCAGATCGTCGGTGCACACTGCTTGGGATCGAGACCACGCCGGTCTCCGAAGCCGATCGCTTCGGGGCAAAGGCACTGGCCATGCTTGTCGCGGGGCGCAATGAGACGGCGGCCAACGCCGTATTGAAGGAATGCGCCGAATGGTTTGAACACCCGGTGAGGGCTGGACTCAACGGCCATCAAGGCGAATGCGACTTCTCCGCGATCAAGCTCTGCCGCGCCTACCACCTCTTCGCCGGAGGAGCTCCGCTCGCTGCGGAGACACTGGCGTCAATACGCACCTTTTTCACACGGAAAAACTTCGCCAGCATCTATCAGTCCGAAAACCACGCACTGCTCTTCCATACCAGCCGCCACCTGATGGCACAGGCTTATGCCGGGGACTTTTTTCAAGCCTACGAGAAAACTGGAGAGCAACTCGCCGCCGAGGACGGCGCTTGGCTACGCCGGTTTATCCGCTACCGCGCCGGACACGGCTGGGGCGAATTTGATTCAGTGGGCTATCTCGGACCGGTATGGGAATGCCTGACATGCCTGCACGATTTTTCCGCCGATCAAGAACTCAAGCGGCTCTCGGGCTCGATGATGGATCTGTTGCTCGCCGACATGGCCGTGGATTCGTTGCACGGCATGTATTGTGGCGCCCACGGCCGCATCTATCCGCCACACGCCATGGATCATGTGACCGAGCCCTCACGGATTCTCTACTATCTTTACTTCGGCGGGATCCCAACGGATGGGATGGAACACCACGGGTTCATTATCGACGCGCTCACCAGCACCTATCGCCCGCACCCCATCGTCGTGGATATCGCCCTGAACCGCTGCACCGCCTACGAAAACCGCGAACGCAAACAACTGCACAACCTCGCGGATGTCCTACCGGTTGCCCCACTCACGGGCAGCCTTCGCAAATACACGTATTACACCCCGCTTTACGCCCTCGGATGCGTGCAATTCCAGGACGCCTACCCAGCATGTTGCGCCCATCACAATCACCATGAAATCCCCGTGATGGCCGATCAACGCGACACGGCGGCCTACGCGCATCACCAGCAGCACCAGTGGGACCTCAGCTTCGCCACCGGCACCACCGCACGCCTGTTCACCCACCATCCCGGAACCGACGGCACCCACAATTATTGGACCGGAGACCGCCTGTGCGGCTGCGGACATTTTTTCCAACACAAGCAGGCCTTGGTCGCACTCTACAACATTCCGGCTTCGCAACCACTGCAGTTCATCCATGCCTACCTCCCACGCGATGCGTTCGACGAAGTGATTGAAGAAAACGGCTGGATTTTCGCGCGGGCGGGAGACGCCTTCGCCGGCTTGTGGTTATCCTCGGCCTATCACTGGACGAACGAAGGCGAATGGGCTGACCGCGAAATCATCAGTGCCGGACTAAAGCACGCGGTGATCTGCGAAGCTGGCACGACCGACAATTACGTCGACTTCACCGCGTTCCGCCACGCCATCGCGGGCAACCCGGTGCATTTCGACCGGGAACCGATGACCCTTGACTACCGATCGCGTCAGGCCGGTCCCCTGCAAATAGACTCTCAAGGCGGCCGTTTCCAGAATGAGCATCCCGCCGACCTGGATTATGGCAGCTACGATTCGCCTTACCTTTACTCCGCTTGGGGAAGCGGAGTGATCGAGATGAAAAGCGGTTCGAGCCGGAGAATCCTCGACTTTAACCTCACTACACTCTCTCCACCATGATCCGCAAAGCCTTCGCCATGTCCGTCAACGCCGGCTGCGAGTCGGAATACGAACATCGCCACAGCTCGATCTGGCCCGAATTGGAAGCCGTGTTGAAATCACATGGCGTGCACAACTACTCGATCTTCCTCGACGCACCCACGCGCACCCTCTTCGCCTTCGCCGAAATCGAAGATGAAGCGCGCTGGGCCGCCATCGCCGCCACGCCCATATGTCAAAAGTGGTGGCGTCACATGGGCGACATCATGCCATCCAATCCGGACGCCAGTCCCGTGTCCCGAGATCTTCACGAAGTATTTCATCTCGACTGAACCCGACCGCGTCCCTCACCCCGCCACGAATTTCAGCCGGTAAGCCCGCGGCGTGAGCCCTGTCGTCTCCTTGAACCGCCGGTTGAAGTGCGCGCTGTCGGAGAAACCCAGTTGGTGCGCGACCTCCGTCGCCGTGGCCTCGGTCGTCAGCAACCGGTGGCACGCGAAGTCCCCGTTCCGGTATCACGGCCATCGAGCGGTTTGAATAAAGTCGTAGCTTTTCCGGGGTAGGGCGAGGCGTCTCGCCGAGACGTTTTCCCATACGCTCAAATCCAAAAAACCGACTACCGTTTCATTTTATCTGCCCGAGAGCGCCCTGCGAAAACTGATCAGCGCCCGATAGGAGTATCGTCGTTACCGCTGCCGTGGGGCAGGCCGTCGTTCCAGTCGAGGATTTGGTTGCCGGCTTCGAGGCGGGTGCGCAGTTCGGCGTAGGGCACGTCCTGCACGGAGAGCCGGTGCTTGATCGCCAGACCGGCGGCGGCCGCCGCGGCCTGGGCGAGCACCATAAAGACGGGCTCCATCCGGATGCTGCCGTAGGCAATGTGCGAGGCGGAGAGACACACGGGCACGAGCAGGTTGGTCACTGCGCCGCGCTGCGGAACAAGCGTGCGGTAACTGATGCCGTAAGGCTTCGGCAGGCGGATCTGCACATCCCCTTCGTTGAACACGCGCCCGTCCCTGACGAAGCGGCGGCAGTTGTGGGAATCCATCGTGTAGGCCGCGAGTCCGATCACGTCTTCAACGAGCGTCTGGGAGAGACAGTGGTGTTCGGTCATCACAAACGCCCCGACAAGGCGGCGCGCCTCACGCACGTAGAGCTGATGCGGCCAGTGTCCCGTGTCGGCGAATTCATCGCCGGCGAGCCCCCAGGTGTTGACCTTGGCCTGCACCTCGCCGGGCACGGCAGGATCGGTGCGGTAGAACCACCAGAGGCCTTGCACGTAGTTGACGTGGGCCTGGAAGATTTTTTCACGCTCCGCGTGCGAGGAGTCGGGCCAGGCGTAGTTCTCACCGATAAAATCGCTGGAGACGGCCCCGTGATTGTTGGTGTCCGTCTTGAGTCCGCGGATCATGTCGAACTTCCAGAACATTTGGTCCCAGCCGGTGGCGAGGTAGCGGGCGAGCAGTTCGTAACGCGAGCGATCGTAGTGCGCAGGCTTGGGGAACGGGACGCGGATGTCGTCCCGCTGCGTCATGCACAGCCGGAAGTTGTAGGCCTGCACGCGGCGGTCTCCCGCACCGATCTCAGGCAGGCCGGGCTCGATGCCCGGAAGCAGTCCGCTGGAGGGATCACCGGGCACGACGTAGGGATCGACCGGCGTGTTGAACTGGTGCTCGCGGTGGACGATGGCTCCGTTGAGCGTCTCGCCATACTTAGCATTACCCTCGCGGCCGATGGTGAACTGGGCGCCGGCGGCGGCCAGCAGATCGCCCTCGTAGGAAGCGTCGATAAACTGCGTGGCGCGGCCGCGGGCCCCGTGGGTAAAGGCGATCTCGATGATGCGCCCGTCGCTGACGACGGCGCTTTCAAGGTAGTGCCCGTGGTGGACCGTGACGCCGATCTCGGCGAGCCAGGCGGTGAGGACCTTCTCGGCGACGTGCGGCTCAAAGCGCCACTCGGCCTCGACACCATAGTGGACGCCCATGCGCCTGTAGAATTCGAGGGCGATGCCGCCGACCGCGGCTTTGTTTCCGAAGTCGGTGAAACCGAGACCGCCGGAGGAAAGACCGCCGACATGCCAGCCCGGGTTGAAGAGCAGGACGCTCAGACCATCGCGCACCGCCTGGATGGCGGCGGCAACACCGGCGGCGTTGGCGTTGTAGATGCAGAGATCGGCGACGAGGACGGGATGGTCGGGACCGACGGGGGACGCGGGCTTGAAATAATAGGGTAAGGACATGGCTGCGGGCAGAGGTTGCCGACAAGATTCGCGGCGTGCCGGGAGACGCAACGGGCTCGGTTCTGACTCGTTCAGATGAATCGCCGCGGAAATTTCAGCGCTTCACCGGCAGTGACTCCCCGTCGATCCAGCTTCCCTCGGTCAACATGATATGCGGGTTGGCCGGCACTCCGGTTTCGTTGTGATGGAGCTGACTGGCCAGAAGATTGATGGCGGAAGTGCCCAGCCGCTCGTAACCCGGCAATACGCCCGCGATACCCGCCTGGTCGTCCCACCGCAGCAGAGAAACCAAGGCGACATCTTGGGGGACACGAATACCCGCTTTTTCCAAATACTGCAGCGGCATGTCGGCGTTCAATATGACATCCGGACGATAACGGTTGAACCAAGCTCGCAGTGCACCGATGTCGCCGGATGACACGCAAGCCGGTATCCACTGTTTGACCGGCAACGCCCGCTGGTGGACATAAAACGCGGCGAGATGGAGGTTTTCCATCGTTGGCTCCTCCTTATCGACCACCAGTCCGATTCGCCGATAACCCGCCTCGGTGACATGCCGCAACGCAAGCAAAGTGTTCCGATAATGATTGGTCACCACGCGATTCAAAGACGGGGAAACCACCGAGTAGCCGACGGTGACTGCGGTGAATTTCCCCCAGGGGAAATCCACAATGGACCCGGGCTGTCCCGTGGATCCGAGCACGATACCGTTGATGCCACGGTTCAGAAGTATCTGCGCCAGTCGCTTGGGCGAACGACCGGATTCATACAGCCAAAACTCTTCGGTCTGATACCCCAGCGCCCCGGCTTGGACGGCCGCATTTGCAAAAAACTCCCGGAGCGCATGTGTGCGTTGCAGAAAATCCCGATCCCGGCTGGGGTTTAGAAAAGCCAGCTTGCCCAAGTAGTGGGTGCCCCGCCTCACATGCAGATGCGCCATGAGCTTCGCCAGCACGGGATCAGGCCGGTAGCCAAGCTGCTGGGCCACTCGTTTGATGCGCTCCCGCGTGGCCGGAGCGATGTTGGGATCATCCCGCAATGCGTATGAAGCCGCCGAGCGGGATACTCCGGCCTGTCGGGCGATTTCAGCAACAGTGATTCGTGAAGTGGCCATGCTTCTGATCGATCCAGAAACGAACGCGTTGATCAGGGCAATCTCGTAGTTCACAAATAACGAAGCTAATCACCCCAAGACTGCTTACCCCACAGCCCCCGCCTTTCGGTCATGCGCCAAATATCATGCAGTTCTAACGGTCGTATCTCGCGCGGTTCAACGTCGCTATCGGCGTTCACCCTGATCGAACTCCTGGTGGTGATCGGCGTCATCGGAATCTTGGCGGCAATTTTAATTCCCCTAGCTGGCCAGGTCCGCACGACCAGCAAGAACTCCAAATGTGTTTCCAACCTCAGGCAGATCGTGACCGCGACATTGACCTACGCCAGTGAACACAAGGGCCGCTTGCCCCACCCCTCCGGAACGGCTGCCGCACCGCTTTACGATCTGACGCCTCATGCGATGACGGTGGGCGCTTACAATGAGTGTCTGCAGCCATACCTCGGCGACCGCTTTCAGGCCATGTATTGCCCGGCCCAATTGTCGGAGGACAATACTTACAATCCCGACTACCAGAAGGCCAATAACCCATACCCCGTCCCGGCCTATTTCAGTTACCAGTATTTCAACCGGGTTGATGTCGCGAATGCCGCCTACAAGACGCTTTTTTTGAATCTTATAAATGCACCCGCAAACTGCGCGATCTGGGGTGACCTGGCCTTTCTAAATCCCAACGGGATCGGGCTTGGACATTACGAGGGCCGCGCCAACACCACCTCGTTGCGCGGCATGAACGCCGCCTACGCGGACGGTTCCGTCCGGTGGGTTCCATTCACCAATATGTCACAGTTCGCTTCCGGCTTTTATTGGCCGAAACCGACCGGCCTGTAACCCACGCCTCCCGATTTCCCGATCTCTGCAACCCATCCCCTCACCAACCATCATGAGCCCCATTCGACATCTCCCCGTCATCATTGCCCTCGGTCTTCTTTCGTGTGCCTGCGCCCAAGCGGCAACACTCGCGATTTACGATATCAACGATTCAGGTTTTACCGCGACCACCACTGCATTCACGCCTTCGACATCCTCATCAGGACTGACCGCAGGCTCGGCAACCTTTGGATCGTTTGGCGGCGTTACCCAGGGAAGCACCAGCTACTTCCGAAGCGCAGCGAATGGTGATGGATCTACGGCTAACCTAGCCTTTCGTGTCCTGGAAAATGTAGGCACATCCCCGAGTCGAGTGCTCACCGATTCACAAGCGCAGGCGGTGACAGCTAATTCATTTGTGCAATTCACGGTCACGCCCACGGGCGGGCAGGTGCTCAATCTGAGCTCTTTTTCTGCCTTTGTAGCTTCGGACGCTTTATCTGCATCCCAAACATTCGGAACGACCTACTTTGTTCGTTCCAGCTTGGACAACTACACAGCCAATCTTGGAACGGTCACCGTAAACACCACCGTGGGTAACCTTACATCCGGCACCCTCACCGCCGACCTGTCGGGCTCCGGGTTTCAAAGTATCAGCTCATCATTCACGCTACGTATCTACGCGTATGCCAATTTGGGCGCTTCAACAGCCGCCGCGAACATGGTCGGTCGTGTCGATACGCTTACACTGCAAGGCACGGTTTCAGCGGCCGCCATCCCCGAACCGTCCTCCTATACACTTCTGCTAGGTCTGGCCGGGATGCTCTTCGCCGCCAACCGGATGGGGCGCCCACGACAGGCCTGCAAAATCGGCTGATTCCCCACCTTCAAAAACCTTCCGACCTACCCAATCCACAACTCCATGAATACCCCTCTCGCCCGTTTCGGACTTACTCTACTGCTGCTATCCCTGTGCTCTGCTCGCGTTCTCGCCCAAGATTTGACCGCCCGCAACGGAGCCATCGCCAAAATGGATAAAGGCGAAGTCGTGGTCACGCTGCCGGACAGTTTTGGCGAGTGGCCGGCAGTCACGGGGCTCGGCAATAAAAAAACTCCCGCCGGTATCAGAAGCGTCACCATCGAATTCGAAATACGCAGCAACACCCCCCTGTCCAGCAAGATGGTGGTTTCTGAATTCAACACCCCCTACACCTATTATTCGGACATCAAAGAGATCCAGATCGATGGCACCTGGCGCAAGCAGCGTATCACCTTTGAACTACATGACACCGGCACCACTCCGCTAAACCTGCCCTTGTTTTTGTTCGATGATTCGGCTCCGAAGGGGGAAGTGCGAATCCGCGGATGGAAGGTGTCATTCGACGGCAAGCCAGCCGCCAACTAACATCCAACAAAGCCAGTCTCCCTCCTGGACCGGGGTTGTGCATGTTCACGACCAAGAGCTGTTGCATGCCTTTTTCCAAGCACCAGGGGACGTTGCGGAACGGTCATCCAATCCATCGATTTATGAAGAAACTAGACCTCGCGGGCTCATGGCGCCTTTCCGACAAAGTCGGCCAGGTGGAAATTCCCGCCGAACTGCCCGGCGACAATTTCAGCGCGCTGCTATCGCAAGGCCGCATTCCCGATCCCTACTGGGCCGACCACGAGCTGCAGTGCCAGTGGGTTGGCCGCACGGACTGGATCTACCGCCGCACCTTCCATGTGATGGAAGACTTCCTCGGACATGAATCGATTTTCCTAAACTGCGAAAGCCTCGACACCATCGCCACAGTCCTGATCAACCATCGCGAGATCGCACGATCGGCCGACGCTTTTTCTCGCCTGCGCGTCGAAGTGAAACACGCGCTTCATAGTGGAGAAAACAGCATCGAACTGCACTTTGCGTCCGCCGAACTCACCGCCGCGCATCTTGCTGAAAAAGCCGGTCGGCCGATTTCTCACAGCGCATTCCCAGTGCAGTCACCGCACCGGAATTTTGTGCGCAAGGCCCAATGCCACGGTGGCTGGGACTGGGGACCGTGCCTGATGGTATCCGGTGCCTATGGCGCGCTATATCTCGGCGCGTCTTCCGTCGGTCGTATCGAATATGTGACCACCCGGCAGGTCCATCACACCGACAAGGTGGAGTTGGCCGTCACCGTCGAATTTCACGCCGCCGCAGCCGTGGAAACTCACTTGGAAATCGAGATCGACGGACGGGTTCTTAAGCACAAGGTGCGACTCCAATCAGGACTCAACCGGCTCGACGACGTCGTCGTCATTGATCACCCCCGGCTCTGGTGGCCGAGGGGATACGGAAAGCAACCGCTCTACGAACTGCGCGTGCGAATCGGTGGGGACGAGTGCGTCAAACGTATCGGACTGCGCACCCTTCACATTCACAACGAAGCCGATGCCCACGGCAAATCCATGGTTGTCGTGGTGAACGGACGCCCGGTTTTTTGCAAAGGAGCCAACTGGATTCCAGCCGACGCACTGCCGGCGCGACAGACACGCGCGGTCGTGGCCGATCTCATCGAATCCGCCGTCGCCGCCAACATGAACATGCTCCGCGTTTGGGGCGGCGGCCAATACGAGAGCGACGACTTCTACGATCTATGCGATGAACACGGCCTGCTCGTCTGGCAGGATTTTATGTTTTCCTGCGCTCTGTATCCGGCCGACAACGATTTCCTATCAGAAGTGAGGCGCGAGGTTACCCACCAAATCAAACGCCTCCGCGATCATACCTGCATCGCGCTGTGGTGCGGCGACAACGAATGCATCGGAGCGCTCACGTGGTTCCCGGAGTCGAAGAAAAACCGCGACCGCTATCTGATCGATTTTATCAAGCTCAACGAAGGCGTGCTCGGCTCGGCCGTTCGCGAAAACGATCCTGACCGCATTTTCTGGCCCAGTAGCCCGTGCGGCGGGCCGGGGGATTTTTCCGACTGCTGGCATGACGATTCCAGCGGCGACATGCACTACTGGGGCGTCTGGCACGAGGGAAAGCCGTTTTCAGAATACCTCAAAATATTCCCGCGGTTCTGTTCGGAATTCGGTTTCCAATCCTATCCTTCGTTGGACTCGCTGCGCACTTACACGCCCGATGGCCAATGGAACATCTCCGCTCCCGCCATCGACCACCATCAGCGCCATGCGGGCGGCAACGCGCGCATCATCGAAACCTTGGCGAAGTATTTCCGCTTCCCCGACGGCCTGGAGAACTTCGTTTACATGAGCCAGGTGATGCAGGCGCTCGCCATCCAGACCGCCGCCGAGCATTGGCGCAGGTTGCGGCCACGCTGCATGGGCGTCCTCTACTGGCAGCTCAATGATGTATGGCCGGGCAGCTCCTGGTCATCCTTGGAATACGGCGGTAAATGGAAGCTCCTTCATTACGCCGCAAAACGTTTTTTTGCCCCCGTTCTCCTATCTTTCACCCCACTTTCAAACGGCGTGGCCGAGATCTGGGGAACCAGCGACTTGGCCGACTCGGCCGAAGGCGAACTGACGGTGCGTATCTTCGAC
The DNA here is from genome assembly GCA_041671745.1 of Opitutaceae bacterium. Taxonomy (GTDB): domain Bacteria; phylum Verrucomicrobiota; class Verrucomicrobiia; order Opitutales; family Opitutaceae; genus Rariglobus. The sequence goes on from JBAZBC010000007.1 coordinate 95,240, forward strand.
TTTGCGGGCCGCAAGCTCGATCAAATCATCATGACCGCCACACTCGGTGCCGACGAATCAAAGATGCTGCACCGCATCAGCGTCGATGCGCTCCCGGGCACGGCAGCCGGTGCTTTTTTCGTGGCTGAGTGGACGGTCAACGGGGGTAAACTGACCGCGGTCCACGTAAACGAGGACTTTAAAAAAATCAGCCTGCCCGCGGCGCGAATCACCCACTCCGCCGTGCCGTGCGGAAAAGATTTCGACATCCACCTTTCCACCGACGCACCGGCATTCTGGGTGTCCCTGGATACCGCGGGCCTGCGCGGCGTCTTTGATGACAACGGGTTCCTCTTGCTGCCAGGGGAGCCGCGTGTCGTTCGCTGGACGAACAAGGCGGACGCCCACTCTCCTGATTTTTCGGAGCGGATCACCGTCAACCACATTCGCAACACCTACCTCTGACGCATGAAGCAGCGCCCGCAAATCGCCGCGTATTACTTCCCCAACTACCATGAAGATGCGCGCAACGCGCTAGTGCATGGGCGTGGTTGGTCGGAGTGGCGACTGCTGCCCGCAGCCACACCACGCTGGCCCGGCCACCATCAGCCCAATCTCCCCGCCGGGGGCTTCACCGACGAGGCCGACCCCGCGACGATGGCGCGCAAGATCGAGGCTGCGGCCGATCACGGCGTTGATGCGTTTATCTTCGACTGGTATTGGTATAACGACGGCCCGTTCCTCCAGCGCGGTCTGGACGAAGGCTACCTCGGGGCAACCAACCGGGAGCGAGTGAAGTTTGCCTTGATGTGGGCCAACCACGACTGGACCGACATCCACCCCCAGAAACTCGGCGAAACACCCCGACTCCTCTACCCCGGTTCGGTCACCCGCGAGACCTTCGACCGCATCGTGGATCACGCCATAACCCATTATTTCAGCAGCCCGAGCTACTGGCTGATCGATAGGCGTCCCTACTTTTCCATCTATGATCTTCGCAGCCTGGTGGACGGTTTGGGCGGCGTAGAACCCGCCATCGCCGCGCTCCGTCATTTCCGTGAACGCACCCGGGCCGCCGGTCACCCCGATCTGCATCTGAACCTCGTGCTATGGCAACACGGCATCCTCGCGGGCGAGAAAACCATGGATCTCACTCCTGAACTGATCACTCGCTTCGGCTTCGACAGCATCACGTCCTACGTGTGGGTGCATCACTTCCCCCCGGCCACCTTTCCGACCGCGCCGTATCTCGACACGCTTCAATCCATGCTCGGCTACACGCGCGATATGGCGACGCGCTTCCCGTCACTACCTTACTATCCCAACGTCACCATGGGCTGGGACCCGAGTCCTCGCACCGTGCAAAGTGACACCTACGAAAACCGAGGCTATCCCTTCATGGGCACCTATGCCGACAACACGCCCGACAACTTCCGGCATGCACTGCAGTCGATGCGTTCATGGCTTGAGGGCAGACCGGCGACGGATCGCATTCTCACGATTAACGCATGGAACGAATGGACCGAGGGTAGCTACCTCGAACCGGATCTGGTCAACGGCACAGCCTACCTGGAGGCCATCAGGGACACCTTCGGCCCGAACGTAACATGACCGACTTACCCGTCACGGAATCTCAATTCTCACGCGACATCATTCCGCTTCTGCAGTCCGACGGTCGCCGGAAAACGGCCACCGCTCGCAAACCCACCCTTTCCACATGATCACACGAAACCCCGACCACTTGGCCGCAATGACACCCGTCACCTCCCGGAAGAAAAACGGCATCCACGTCTTCCGCCTTTTTCTCTCAATCCTGGCGACGGCCGGACTTTGGCAGCCATCGCCAGCCGCCGAGCCGGCGATGCACTCCGCCTACAAACTCGATCCCTTCGGCGAAGCGGCGCGCTCCGCACGGTTGCCAGCCGGAGCGGAATGGATCCGCGATGAAATCAGCCCCGAGGGGGCGCTACGCCTCACCGTGACCACCGCTGATAAAGACGCGACCAACCTCGTCTCAATTCCCGTGGATCTGCGCGCGTGGCGCGGAAGCCGCGTGCGCATTGTCGGCGAGGTCAAAGCGGACGGCGTCACCGCCCCTGCTAAAAATTACAACGGCATCAAGTGCCAGCTCCACTGGAAATCTCCGAGCAACGGTCCGCGCTGGCTCGATCAAGGCGCGGTGCATGGCACATTCGATTGGCGTGAGCTTTCCGCCGTGGCCGAAATAGATGAGGATGCGAGCACCGGCTCTATAAATCTGGGCCTCCAAGAATCTGCGGGCACCGTGTGGATTCGCAATGTTCGTATCGAGCCGCTGCGGATCAAGCCGCTGCGGCCCGCGCCCGTTCCGGAAGACGTCACGATTTACCGCGGACACGACCTCCCCCGCCTTCGCGGTGTGATGTCGGCCACTTCGTTTCGGCTGCAAGACTTCGAGGATATGAAAAAAATCAACATCAACCTCGTGCGTTGGCAACTGACCACGGGGCAATGGGGCAAAGTGGATACCGACCTTGATCTCTATGTTTATGACCGCTGGCTGGAGGCAAAGCTCGATGAAACCCAGCTCGTGCTCGACGCCGCTCTCGCCAACGGAATCAAGATCGTCATCGACCTGCACACGCCTCCGGGCGGTCGCACCAGGGATCGCACGCTGCGGATTTTCCTGGAGCCCAAATACCAGGATAATTTCGTGGCGCTCTGGGAGAAAATCGCGCGCCGCTTCGCCGGCCATCCCGCCCTCTGGGCTTACGACTTGATCAACGAACCCTTGCAGATGCGCCCCTCGCCCCCCGGCGTGACCGACTACCTCGGCACGCAAGAGCGAGCCGCCCGCGCCGTGCGCGCCATCGATCCGACGACCGCCATTTCCATCACCTGCGATCAATGGAGCGCGCCCGACGCCTTCGCCTTTCTCAAACCCATAGACGTGCCCAACGTGATCTATCAGGTTCACATGTATTGGCCCGGCGAATTCACCCATCAGGGCGTGTTCAACGCTTGGGGTGTCGAAAACGGCGATGCCACGCTCGCTTATCCCGGCGTCCTCAACGGGCGAAGCTTGGACAAAGAGGCGTTGCGACGTCGGCTACAGCCAGTGCGTGAGTTCCAGCGGGCTTACGGCGTGCACATCTACGTCGGCGAATTCGGCACCATCCGCTGGTCGCCCGGAGGAGCCCGCTACCTCGATGACTGCATCGAGCTTTTCGAGGAATACGGCTGGGACTGGAGCTACCACGCCTTTCGCGAATGGCCGGGCTGGAGCTTCGAGCATGAAGACCTGCCCTATTCGATGAATAAACATACCAAGGCGCAGACGCCGACCGAACGCGAAAAGGTCATGAGAAAGTGGTTTGATAAAAACCTGCACCCCTAAGCCGTAGAAATGCAGTCGGAGGCGGAGTAGCGGGGTAAGATGGCGAGCAGATTTCGGTGGTGAATTGCCAAGGAATACCCGGAGGGTATTTCGCCGGGAATGAAACACCGAAAGGTGCCGTCAGATTACCTCGATACGACCCTCTCGACTGCATCGTTACGGCTAAGCCCTCGAAAATCTTTCCCATGATGAAACGCCTGATTTGCCTCGCACTCGTGTGCCTCGGTGCGCCCCTTCGCGCCGACGTCACGCCCGCAGTTTTTTTTACGGACAATGCGGTTCTTCAACGTGACAAACCCCTCCCCATATGGGGCACCGCCGCCGCAGGCGAGCGGGTCTCCGTCACTTTTGCCGGCCAGACTGCCTCCAGCACTGCCGACGCCCACGGCCAATGGCTCGTCAGGCTCGCTCCCATACCCGCCACGGTCACACCTTCCACACTCGTCATCAAAGGCAATAATACGGTCACGCTCGGCAATATCCTAGTCGGCGAGGTCTGGCTCGCCTCCGGACAGTCCAACATGGAGTTCTCCGTCAGAGGAACCCAAGACGCCGTCCTTGATATCCCCTCCTCTGCGGGCTTTCCGCTCATCCGCCATATCAAAATCGGCCAAAAAGTTGCGGACTCCCCCATCACCACCGCCACCGGCAAGTGGGAAGTCGCCGGCCCCAAGACCACCGGGAACTTCACCGCCGTCGGTTATTTTTTCGCGCTCGATATTTATCAGATCCTGCGCGTGCCGGTCGGCATTATCAACAGTTCGTGGGGAGGCAGTCGCATAGAAGCCTGGATGGACCCAGCCACCATCAAGTCCGCTCCCTCCTTTGCATCCATCACCACCTCGTGGGCTAAAATCATAGCTGATTACCCAGTGACCAAGATCAAATACGACGCCGACCTCGCAAAATGGCAGCAGGAGCAAACCGCCGCCAAAGCCGCCAACCAACCCTTTACCAAACGCCCACCCGGCCCGGTGTGGGGCGGCCTTCGCGGGCCCGGACACTTCGACACCCCTTCCGGACTCTACAACGGTATGATCAATCCGCTCGTGCCCTACGCACTCCGCGGTGCGCTGTGGTATCAGGGCGAGTCCAACACGGGCAACCCGGCCTACGCGGCCTACTTCTCGGCCATGATCACGGGCTGGCGCCGACAGTTCGGCCAAGACGACTTCTCATTCTACTGGGTCCAACTCGCCAACTACAAAGGCGCGGAGCCACAGGGCACCGAGTGGGCGTTTCTACGTGAAGCGCAGACCAAAACACTCGCTCTACCCTTCTCCGGCCAGGCCGTCATCATCGACCTCGGCAACGTCCGCGACATCCATCCGCGCAACAAACGCGACGTCGGTCGCCGCCTCGCCCGCCTCGCCCTCAAGCGCGACTACGGGATCAACGTCGCCGACATCGGCCCCCTGTTCGCCAAAGCGGTGCGCGACGGCGCCGCTTTCCGCATAAGTTTCACCGAAATCAACGGCGGATTGATCGCCCCCCAAAATGAACTCGGCGGCTTCGAACTCGCCGGTGCGGATAAGATTTTTCACGCCGCCGAAGCCAGGATTGATGGCGACACCATCGTTGTCAGCAACACCGGCATCACCGACCCTGTCGCGGTCCGTTACGCCTGGCGCAACGCTCCACTCGCCGGCCTCTTCAACAAAGAAGGCCTCCCCGCCGTCCCTTTCCGCACCGATAACTGGTGAAAAGGCCACGACTGTATTTGAAATGCTCTAAAAGCTAATGCGCCGGCTGCCCGGAAGCCTAGTGCACCGAGAATTCGAAGAGGCGCGCGGTGAACCTCCTCGACAAAGTAAGCGTGAGTTGCCCCCGTCGGCGTTCCCACCGGAAGTCCACCGGCTTGCCCTCAGGGTAAATGCACGCCACATCCGCCGCCTTTACTTTCCATGCGGGCAGCGGGATCGTGCAGGTCTTCGCGCTTCCATCGAGCCGCCAGACGGCGAGGTAACTGCGCGGGCCGCAATCGAGGCCGAAGGCAATCCATCCGTCCCCCATTCTCGGCAGGCCGAGCGGCCAGAACGGCAGACCGGTGCGAAGGTGACGGCGGATACGTTTGTAACAGGCCAGCCCTTCCTGCACTCGGGCGAATCGACGGGCTGAGAGGTCGAGGATGCAGCCGCTCTGGTGCACGCGCAGGAGGAGCACGTTGACGAGATTGAAGATTGTCTCTTCCTCGTCGCCATCCGGCTTCGGGTAACTCCATATGGCGGCCTGCTCGGGTGCCACGGCGGATGCGGCGGACGCGGCGATCAGGGCGTTGAGCCGGTAGTCGGACTGGTCGCTCACCGACTGGAGCGGATGCACCCGAAGCATGGCGTAGTCCATGCGCAGCCCCCCGCTGCCGCAGTTTTCGATCACGAGGTCCGGATGCCGGTCAAACACATCTCCGACCCAGGCAAGATAGGCGCGGTTGTGCCCGAGGAGTCCGTCGCCCGGCGAATCGGCGGCGCGGTCCGTGCCGGGGCCGGCGTTGATGTTGTAGTCCATCTTGAGGTAGCCGATGCGGAAATCGGCGACCAGTCGGTCTATCACAGAATCAGCATGCGTCCGGACCGCCGGATTGCGGAAGTCGAGTTGGTAGCGACCATGGTCGATCACGCGTTTTCCGTCTCGCTGGAAAAACCAATCGTCGGGCAGTGCCTTCGCAAGCGAGCAATGGATGCCCATCACTTCGATTTCCAACCATAGCCCCGGCACCATGCCGCGCGCACGGATCTCATCGATCACCGCGCCCAAACCACGAGGGAAGCGGCTGATCACGGGCTGCCATTCGCCCACGGTGTCCCACCACGAACGCCCCGCCTCGGCATACCAACCGGCGTCGATCACGAAATATTCGCAACCGGCCTCCGCCGCCTTCGCGATCAGCGGCAGCAACTTCTCTTCGCTGGGGTCGGCGTTGAGGCAGTTCATGTAGTCGTTAAAAATGACCGGCAGTTTTTCCGTGTCCGCGTGACGGCGGCGTCCCGCCCGGCGCACACCTGTGAGCGCACGCAGCGCCTGTTCGAGTCCGCCGTCCACGATGCCGTAGACCACGGGCACGGAGGTAAACCTCCCGCCAGGAGCGAGCCGCTTCGACCACAGGCTTTCCCGCCAGGTCGGGCCGGAGGCGCGCAGGTAGAGCTCACCGTCGATGTCGGAAATCTCCCAGTGCCATGAACCGTTGTGCTCGATTTGCCAAAAATGCGCGTGGTCGCTTTCCGTGTTTTCGATCACGCCGAGTGGCAGCGCGCCCGCGGTGGACCAAGTCCCTTGGTTGGAAACCGCGATGCGTGACACGCCATGACCGGGATGGCCGGCTGCGTAGAATTGGTGCAGCCCGAAGTCGCCCGGACGGCCGGAGCGCCACTGGCATTCGGCGCACCAGTCGTTGTCGGGCAGATGCACGCGCATCTTGTCGATCCAGCGGCCGGGGCCTTCACGCGAGAGACCGGTGATCGCCAGGCTTCCAACGTATTCAAGGAGCAACGACTCATCACCGGCATTCGTGATATCCGCCCACGTGCGAAAGGCGGGCTGGCCGGGCACAAACTGAAAATACGAGACGACACGCAGGCCTCCGCCAGCTTGCACGACTTCGAAACGCACACCACCGTCCGGCCCCTTCGTCTTGCGGTGGGAGACGTGGCGCAACAGGTCGGCGGGCGAGGTGGCGGTGTATTTGTTACCGTGATGATCGGCGAGGTTGAAGCCGGTGGCCTGGAGTTCCACCAGCCGGGCAGACTTGAGCCATTTGGGTGCATCCTTGGCCTTGATCGCTGGCGTGCCGGCCGGATCGACGGTGAAGGTCACCGGCGCGTCAACCGGACAATGGAAATGCAAAACGAGTCCGTGGGCGGCGAGGACGAGGGGTTTCATGCGGCGGGCGGAGGAGGCTTAACTGTAGGCGAGCAACGTGTTGGTCCGTTGAAGATCGTCGGCCAGCGTGCGCTTGGAGGCGAGCTTCAAGCGGGCAAGTTCGGCGTGGTAAGATTTCACTGCTTCGACCGGCGCAAGCCCGTCGGAGACGATGTGCCAGAGGTGGCGGATGAATGTGACCGGGTGCTCGGCATCCTTGATCTTGCGTCCGAAGAGCGCGACGCGTGCGCCATGTTTTTGGGCGTCGTGCAGCAGTTGAAAGGCGTCGAGAGTGGTGCCGCTGCCGCCGCCAAGGATACCCACGATCACGCCGGTGTCGTAGTTGACCAATTCTTCCAGGGCGCGGGCGCCAAGATAGGGGATTTTCAAAAAATCAGGCCGCGAGTCACGCGGCACTGCGGCGAGCGCATGGCTAATGTGATCGTTGATGAAGGTAGGCACGGCTTCCGGCGCGAGTCCGGTGTCCACGTTGGGTTCAAAGACTTCCAGAAAATATCGGAAGCCCCGCCGACGCGCGTCGAGCCGGAAGGTTTTAAAGGCCTCGAGCGAGCGCAGGTCGGCCTCGAGGTCGTTGACGAAGGTGGCCGAATAAAGCCCGAGGTTGACCCCCGCCTCCTGCACCTCGGCGAGATCAGCACCAGCGAAGGGGCGCGAGGGACGCGTGCGGTAGCTCGCGCCGCGCATGCACCAGACGTCGGTGGCATCGTTCGCTCGCACCGCCGGGGTGACCGGGGAATCCGCGAAGAGTTTTTCATGGCCGGCGAGCTCGTCCATCGTGGCGACGGAACCGAGCATGATGTCCACGAGGCCGAGGCGAACGATCTCGCGAATCTGGTCGCGAAATTCCTGCATCGAGATGAAGCGTCCGGTGCCGTCGTTGGGCCAACGGACGCCCGGGCTGGCGGCGCCCCAAGCCATGTCGGCGTCCTTGGCGTCGGCGAGGATGAAGGCCGGACCACCGGGATTGGCGCGCAGTTCGGCGAGTTTGCGATCAAGAGATTTTTGCATGGGGAATGTCAGGCGAGAAAGGCGGAGAGTTTTTCGCGGAGCGCGGAGGACAACCGTGATAGATCGCGGGCGCGGAGCGCAGCTCGCGTGGGCAGGTTGGTGCGTCCGCCGAGGGCCTCGGCCACATAGCTGGCGACCCAGCTCGCAAACTCCATGCGTAGCGGAAGCGCCCAGCCGGAGAGCAGGGCCGAGAGGTAGGCGGCATGGTAACAGTCGCCACAACCGGTCGTGTCCACCACCGCGACAGGAAAGGCCGGCTGGTAGAGGATCGCACCCGTCGCGGCGTCGAGCGCCCAGCTGCCATGGGCGCCGTCGGTCACGAGCAGTTGCGCCTGTGTCCATTGCGCAAGACCGCGCAGCGCGTCGTCAGGCGACTCCGCCCCGGTGAGCGTGCGGGCGGCGGCGAGCGGGAGAATCGCGTCGGTGCCGAGAGCGAGCAGTTCTTTGAGAACCACGGGGTCGCCATTCTCGAGGTCGAGCACGGAACGAACCCCGGCGGCGCGCGCCACAAGCAGCGCCTCCTGCGAAGCCGCGACCTCGTAGCCATCCACGAGGATGGCGCGTGCGGAACGGATCGCGTCCAACGGCACATCGGCCGCCGCGAGCTTGCGACTGCCGGACATGGAGTAGAATACGGTGCGCTGCTGGCGGGCGCGGTCCACCTCGACGATGGCCACGGCGGGCTGCGCGGCGGGGTCGTCACGAAGGAACAGGTCGGGCGACACCCCGCAGCGGGCAAACTCGGCCTCGGAGATGGCGCTGATGGTGTTGACCCCGTGACGTCCGACAAAAGCCGTCCGCCAGCCGAGCGCGGCGATCTGGCAGGAGGCGGTCGAGGCCGGGCCGCCGCCTTGCACGAGGATTCTGTCGACTTCGTGCTTGGCGTCGGGAGTGACGGTAGCGGGCGTCTCGGTGAGCACGTCCACGACGTTCATGCCGATGACGACCACGTCGAACGGGCGGATATCCGGCGCGCTCATGGGGTCTGGGAGAAGCCTTGAAGTTGCGGGCTGCGCACGAGCGGCAGTTCGCGGACGCCAAGCCAATGGTTGAGCATGGAAATCTCTTTTGCCCAATGACCGTAGCCGAAGCTCCAGTGGTGATCCATGCCATGAGCGAGGATCGAGCCCATGATGTCGGCGGCGGTCGCGCCAGCGGTGGGTTCGAGTTCGCCGTAGTTGCCGCGGAAGGCCAGCTCGCAGTCGCGCAGGTCGCCCTCGAAGGTGAAGCAGCGGGCGGCGTCGGGAGACTGGTAGCGGGTGACGGTGACGGGGCCGAGTTCGAGCAGGAATTCGAGCATGAGGCCAACCGCCGTGGAAGGGTCGCCGTTTTCGAGGCAGACGTGCTTGCGGGCCTCGTAGGTGCGGCCTTTGCGGATCATACGGGTGGGCGAGGCGCCACAGTGCCAGAGGCCGATGCGGTTCTTGGCGGCATTGGCCGCGGAGAGATCCATCATGCTGGTGATGGCCTTGCCATTGCTCAGCTCCCAAAGGGCGAGCGAGGAGATGAGACCATTCATTTCACCTTCCTCGGCGGTGCACAGGCCGTAGTCGTTGAGCATGGAGACGGCACCATCGATGGAGCACTGATAGGAGAACCAGAGGTCGGGCCAGCTTTTCACCGTGCAGCCGATGTAGCCGCGCTCCTGAGCGTAATCGAGGATGGCAAGGCCGAAGCGAAGCGTCTGGTCGGTCTGCGAATCAGGGAGCGCCACCTTGGTGCAAAGCGCATTTTGGAGGATCGCCTCGCGGATGGGTCGGATGTGCGCGTCGGTGAACTTGCGGGAGCGATCAAGCGCGGTTTGCAGGTCGATGCGGTCGAAGCGCAAACCGAAGCGGCGCATGACGGAGAGTTCGTCGGTCTCGCCGTCGTAGAATGCCTCGACGCGCGTGCCGCCGACGTGAAGCAGTTTACCGTGCTTGAAGCGGGACTTGGCTCTGGCGCTGCGCAGGAAGCGCTCGATGAAGGGATGCGCCGAGGGGCCGACTGGCTCATGCATCCACACGTAGCGGACGTCGAGACGCGCCATCATGCCGAGGAGAAAGTTCTGACAGCAGAGGCTGTTGGCGATGATGGCGTCGCCCGTGATGGGATCGGGCCAGGACCAGCTGAGGAGCGGCATGGGGTGGTCAAGCAACCAGCGACCGAGGTGGGAGCCGATCTCGCCGCAAGTGTAGGCGGCATGGAAGAAAATGACGCCGTCGATGTTGGTCGCCAGAAGATCGTCGAGGGCGCGGATGAGCGCGACCGGGTCTTGGAACGGGGCATCGCAGGTGACGATTTCGATCGGTAGCGCCGCAGAGCGGACAACCTGCCTGATCTGCGCGGAGGCCTCGGCGTAGATTTTGCACGCATGATCCCAGGGAAAGTGGACGGCGGTGCCGCAGCCGATGACCACAATGCGAGTGGGTTTCACCGCAGGCGGTGGGAACATGTCTTTGAGGATGCGCGAGGCGACGCCTTCGGCGGGAAGATCAGGCAACAGAGTCTGAGTGCTCATGAGAGGTGTGGGGTTGAGATTGCGGCGCACATTTAAGCAGAGGGGCGGTCTTCGCGCTTGGCTCCAGACAGCAAAGTCCGATACTTTTTTGACCAGATCCCCACAATTGCCATGAAACCCAGGCTCGAAAAGATTCCCTATGCCGAAGGCATGTCGTTTGCCTGCCTTGCCTACAAAGGTAACGAATGTAGCAACCCCCTGCACCTGCACCCGGAATACGAACTTACTCATTTCGTGCGCGGTCGCGGACACTGGATAGCCGGCGATGCAACCGGCGAGTTACACGATGGTCATTTAGTGCTTCTTGGCCCCGACCTGCCGCATCTTTTCCGAATGGACAGTTCATCGAAGAGACGGGCGTTTGCCGAGGTGCTGCAATTTCGAGAAGATTGCCTCGGTCCCACATTTTTCGCGCTGCCGGAAACCAGACATATCCGAGATCTTCTGGTTCGCTCACGGCGCGGACTGGTCTTCGGAAAAACCACCACCAGTCGTATCAAAGATTGCCTCGTCCTCATGTTGGACACGCCGGCCGAGCGCCGTTTGCTGCCTCTACTTAACCTACTCGATACGGCCGCAGAGGGAGAAGATTTTCATTATTTAGCATCAACCGAGTATCATTCATCCCTGCAAGTGAGCGAAACCGATCGAATCAACAAAGTATTGGATTATGTCACCGCACGGCTGGATCAGGAGATTTATTTGGCGGAGGTGGCGAAGACGGCAGGGTTGAGCGAGGCGGCTTTCAGTCGCTTCTTCCGCCGCACGGTGAAGAAGACATTCAGTCATTTCCTCAACGAGCTACGCATCAGTCGCGCCTGCCGGCAATTACTGGAGACGGACCACACCATCACAGAGGTGGCCTTCGCCTGCGGGTTCAACAACCTCTCCAATTTCAATCGTCGCTTTCTCACGCTACGGAGAGAAACGCCGACCAAGTTTCGTCAACGACGACAGAGGATCATGCTTACCAAGAAAGGTGATGACTCCGCGGCACGCTTTGTGCCTGCATGAGCCGATCACGCCACATTCACTGGGAGGATGGCATCATCGACGTGATCCATCCGGGGGAGGAAAACCCATCCCTATCCTCACATTACCCTACATCACAGCTCCGCAAATTTTAGCCGGTAAGCGCGTGGTGTGAGACCCGTGGTTGCCTTGAAGCGGCGGTTGAAATGCGCGCTGTCGGCGAAACCCAGTTGGTGCGCGACCTCCGTCGCCGTGGCCTCGGTTGTCAGTAGGCGATGACACGCGCGGTGGATCCGACGTCGCTGAAAATAATCCCCGGCCGTCAGACCCGTCGTCGCCTTGAACAGACGACAAAAGTGCGAGAACGACACGCCTGCCTCGCGCGCCACTGCCTCGATGTCGGGCGCGTCGCCCGACCGCACGATCCGCTCGATCACCGCCAGCCCGCGCACCACCGCCGCCGGCCAGTCCAACGCGTAGCCGCTCCGCTCGTCCCGCGCACACGCCCGCGCCAGCCGTATCAGGCACTTCAAAAAACTCGCCTCCAGAAAAAGCACCTGTCCGTCGCGCTCCGCAGCCTCCCGCTGCAACTCCTCAAAATCATGTAAACAGTCAGTTAACTCGGGTTCCGTGAGTTTCAGCTGAATCACGCCGCCGCGTTCCGCCGAGGGGAACAGCGCTCGCTGAAAAAATAACGGCACCAGCCGATCAATACCCTGCAACGCCTGCATGTTGGCCAAAAACCACTCGGCGATGTAATACACATTCACCACCGAAAAACCCTTTGTTCCCACGTAACTGTGTAACTGTCCCGGTGCCACGATCACCACCGAGCCTCGCTCCAACGGCTCCTCTCCGTCCACCGTCACATGCCGTGCCCTCCCGCTCACGACCAAGCTGATCTCGTAGAATTCATGATCATGCGGCGGGTAGTCCGGTTGTTTGGGCACCGGCTCAGCCCGCACCGGTCGCCGGTTCGACAACCGCACGTAATCTTGAGTGATGGTATGGTCAGGCTTCATCCGATAAGCAAATTCGTTCAATTTTTTGGCGGAAGCAAACAATCACTCTGACAACCCATTTTGTTATGATGGGTGCCTTTCAAATCCCATGACCTCCCCCTCCCTCCCCTCACGTATTTTCGGCTGCTGGCTCGGCAAATCCATCGGCGGCACCCTCGGCCTTCCTGCCGAGGGCCGCATGGATCGCCTGCACTTTTCGTTCTACGACCCCGTCCCCACCATCGCTCCGCCCAATGACGACCTGGAACTCCAGCTTGTCTGGCTCCACCTTCTCGAAACGCTCAAGGACGGCACGCTTACCCAACAAGACTTCGCCGATGCCTGGCTCAACCACCTCCACTACATGTGGGACGAATACGGCCGCTGCCGCTGGAACCTGCGTCGCGGTGTGCCCGTCGCCGCCGTCGGCACCTTTGAAAACAACTTCGTCTCCGGCATGGGCTCGCCCATCCGCTCTGAGATCTGGGCCTGCCTGTTCCCCGGTGACCCCGCAAGCGCCGCCTACTACGCCGCCCTCGACGCATCGCTCGACCACGGTGTCGAGGGCATCGCCGGCGAAGTGCTTTTCTCGATCATGCAATGCCTCGCTGCCGACGGCACATCCGTGGCCGACGCCATCACCGCCGCGCGCGCCCGCATCCCCGCCGATTGCGAAACCGCCCGCGCCCTCCAACTTGTCGCCGATGCCCATCACGCCGGCGTTCCGGTCTGGGACGCCCGCGATCAACTCCTCGCCAAACACGGCAGCGACAACTTCACCCACACACCGCTCAACGTAGGCCTCACCATTTGGGCGCTGCTCTACGGCAAAGGTGACTTCGAAAAAAGTATCCTGCTCGCCGTGAACGGCGGCTACGACACCGACTGCACCGCCGCCACTGTCGGTGCCACCATCGGTTTTGCACTCGGTGCCGAAACCATCCCCGACCGTTGGTGCCAGCCCATCGGAGACGGCGTGTTCGTAGGCGACGGCATCATCGGCATCAAAGCCGCCGCCAGCCTCGGCGAACTCACCGACCGCACGATCGCCCTCATCGGAAAACTCAAACCAAAGACCTGGGCCGACCTCGACTGGTCGCCTGTGATCCCCGCTGTCGATCTCGCCGCCCTACCTGGAACGATCTCGCTGCGTCCGCTCGACGGCTCCGCTCCGGTCCTGTTTGCCAACGGCGAACTGCCCGCCTCTGTCAAAACCGCCGGCGGTGCCGAGTGGGATTGGACGCCCGCCCATCCTGGCAAAGCTCACTTCGTCGTCGCCCTCGCCCGTGCCGGTGCGCAGCTCTTCATCGACGGTCAATCCGTGGTCAATTGCCCCGCCGGCGAACCCTACGTGCCCGCCACCCATCGCCCGGCCGCACCGTCCCGTGCAGTGTTCAAACCGTCCGCTGGCTCACACCGCATGCGCATCGAACTCGGTTCGCGTGACGCCAACCAAGACGCCACAGTGCTCTTGGCCTACGCCAACCTTCACATCGCACCGTGGACCGCGACGGAAGTTCCCCATCCGGCCCAACTCCCCGACTCGCCGACCGCATCGGTCGCCTGAACCTCAGTCGCGTCGCTCAAGCGCGGGTCTCCGACTGGTAGGCCCGCGCCAGCAGCACAATCGGATGAACCACGGTCTTCGTCTCACCCGCGGCCTTGAATCCGTTTTCGATCTGCAGGTGGCACCCGGGATTGCACGTGGCCACGACCTCCGCACCGGTTGTGCGCAGATGCCCCAGCTTACGCTCCTGCAACCACGCCGAGGTCTCCGGCTGCGTGATGTTATAAATACCCGCGCTGCCGCAGCACCACGTAGCCTCGGCGCACTCGCTCAACGCTACACCGGGCACGGCGGCGAGAATCTCGCGTGGCTGTTTGCTCACCTTCTGACCATGGCACAGGTGACACGACTCGTGATAGGTGACTGCAATCGGAGAACGCTGAACATTTAACATTGAACGCTTAACGCTTAATAATGCATCGGGATCGGTTTGTTCGTTAAGCGTTAAATGTTGAGCGTTAAGCGTTGAGCGTTGCCCTTGAGCAACGGGTTTTCGGAAACCGATTTCGACCAGATACTCCGAAATATCCCGCAGCTTCCGCGACCACTCCGCCGCACGCGCCGCATACACCGGATCGTCCGCCAACAGGTGATCGTAGTGCCGGAGATGTGATCCGCACCCGCCCGCATTCGAGATGATCGCATCAAACGTCGCCGGATCCATCAGATCGAGCTGACGCCGCGCCAACTCCCGTGCGCTCTCCATGTCGCCGTTATGCGCATGCAGCGAGCCACAACAGGGCTGCACCGGCGGCGTGTGCACTTCGCAGCCATTGGCGAGCAATACGTCCACCGTCGCTCGGTTCACATCGGCGAAAACCAGATCCTGCACGCAACCCGTCAACACGGCCACGCGGCGTAAAGGCATAGGAGAACGCTTAACACTCAACGCTGAACTCTGAACGTTTAATGGAATGCCGCCCATTCCCGCTTGGTCGTTAAGCGTTAAATGTTGAGCGTTGAGTGTTAAGTGTTGGTCCGTTTCGGACGGCCGTTCCACCGGCCGGATCAACTGATGCGAGAACTTCGCCTGCACCGCCGGTGCCTGCGGTTCGAGCCGGCGCAAATTCGGCGGCAGTAACCGCGTGAGCCCCAGCTTCCGAAACGCGGTCTGCGCCCCACTGACTCGCCATACCCACAGCAGACGTCCGACAAACCGCAGCAGTCGCGGACGCGTAAAGATCAGTCTCAGCGCAAACCAGCGGATCGCGTCGCGCTTAGGTGAATCAAGCACACCGGTCTTCTCAACCTCCGCCCGTGCCGTCTCGAACAACTCCGCATAATTCACGCCGGCCGGACACGCGCTCGTGCAAGCCAGACACCCGAGGCAATAATACATTTCCTCACCAAACGCCTTCGTCACTTCGAGCTCGCCGTCGGCGATGGCGCGCATCAGCGATATGCGCCCGCGCGGAGAGTGACGCTCCTCCTTCGTCTCCATATAGGTCGGACACGTCGGCAGACACATCCCGCAGTGCATACATTGCTGAAGCATCGAGTAATCAAGTGCGGCCAGACCGCTAACGCTCCCATCGGAGGAACGCTTAACGTTTAACGCTGAACTTTGAACGCTCAACGGTCAGCCCTCCCATCGCGTTTCTTTTCCGCCGTGCGAATACTCGCGGCAAAAATGAGGACCAGTTCCTCGGCTTCGGCAATCAACGGTTCGAGCAACGTAGGTTTGGGCACAAGCGAAGCCCGTTGAATCAGCCGCATCCAACGCCGACTCCCGCGGAGCTCTTTGTAGCACACACGCAACTTGTGAATGAAATCGTCGATGGATTCCGCACCCTCGGCCTCACCATGATTACCGTAAGGCGAAGTTCCCGAGCGCAACAATTGATCCCCGATATGGTTGGCCGCCCGTCCACGCTTCATCGACTCCGTGAGCCGCACCACGCGCGCCGAATACTCCAGCAACCGCTCTTCCAGATCATACTCCCGCTTACTCATGTTTTTATCATTAAAAGTTAAACGTTAAGCGTTGCCCGAGTCCGAAAGGTCAAAAATTTTTCCCGGATTGAACAACCCGTCCGGATCGAGCGACCGCTTCACCAGCCGCAACAGTTCATATGATGAATCGCCGAGCTGACGTTTGAGAAATGGTTTTTTAGCCAAACCTACGCCATGCTCGCCGGTGATCGTGCCTCCACGCGCCAGCGTCGCCGCTACGATGTCGGCAAACGCCAACTCCACACGGTGCATCTCCGCCGTGTCGCGCTCGTCCGTGAGAATCGTCGGATGCAGATTGCCGTCACCAAAATGTCCGAACGTCGCGATATTCAGCTGATGCTTCTCCGCGATGGCCGCCACCTCGCGAATCATCCCGGCAAGTTCGCTACGCGGCACCGTCACGTCCTCCAAGATCGTCGTGGGCCGCAACCGCGCCAACGCACTAAACGCACTGCGCCGCGCCGTCGCGAGTTGCGCCGCTTCCGCCGCCGTGTCCGCACGCCGCACCGAGGTCGCTCCATGTGCACGGCAAAGTTCCTCAATCTTCGTCGCTTCATCCGCCACCGCTGCGGCGTGTCCGTCCGTCTCGATCAGCAAAATCGCCTCCGCATCACGAGGCAGACCGACCTTGGCGAAATCCTCGACGCACTGGATCGTTTTCCTATCGAGAAACTCCAGGGTGCACGGAATTATCTTCGCCGCGATGATCGCCGACACCGTTTCCGCCGCCGCATCCATGCGCGCATACGTCGCCAGCAACGTCTGCCGCGCCGCCGGTTTCGGCAGCAGCTTCAATAACACCTGCGTCACCACGCCCAGCGTGCCTTCGCTGCCGATAAACAAATCGCGGAGATTGTAGCCGGCAACATCCTTCACGCACTTGCTGCCGAGCCAGCAGATCGAGCCGTCAGCCAACACGACTTCGAGCCCCATCACATAGTCACGGGTCACACCGTATTTAAGGCCACGAAGTCCGCCGGAGTTCTCCGCCACGTTTCCGCCAATGGTGCTGATTTTCATCGAACCTGGATCGGGCGGATAAAACAGCCCAACCTCATCGGCCGCATCGAATATCTTTTGAGTGATCGCCCCCGCCTCCGCCCGCAGCGTAAGATTGGCCGTATCCACCTCTAGGATGCGGTCCATCTTCACAAGGCACAGCACAATGGCCCCCGCCACCGGCACGCTGCCGCCGGAAAGTCCCGTTCCGCTGCCGCGGGTGACCACGGGGGCCTGATGTGCCCGGGCCAGCTTGATGATCGCCGACACCTGCGCAGTGTCATCGGCAAACACCACCGCCAGCGGTCGCTGCTTGAGCGTGGCCGTGCCGTCAAATCCGTAGGGCACGATGTCTTCGGGCGCAGTGAGGACGTTTTCAGCGCCCAACGCCTGCACCAGGGCATTCACCAATTCAGGGGTTCCTTGAGGCATAAAATGAGATTCAGCTTATCCCGCCCAATCGGCAAGGAGAGTTCTTTTATCTATTGAATGTCTTGACCAGTCGGTCCGCCATCTGCGCAAAACCGGCGTCATTCGGATGCACGGATACTTTGTCGAACAAGGCTGAGTCTTCGTCGATCAACGAAGGTCCCTCGATCACGTGCAATCGCTCCGTCGCAAACCAGGCGACCACCTCACGAATGATGATCCGATAATCCTCCAGCGAATGCGTGGCGGTGGCAGGTTTCCAACTTGGAGCCACCCACAGCGGGGTAATCACGTAGATGAGCGCCCGTGGCCGCCCTTTCATCAATCGCTCCACCAGTCCGGTCATCTGAGCGCGAAAGGCATCCAGCCCGGTGCCTCCCTGCCAGTTGTTCACCCCAATCATGATCGAGAACACATCAGCATTCATCTCCGCGAGCAACGCGCCGTCAGAAGCCATGCAACCACGTCCGCCAATACCTGCATTGATCACCTCCCAGTTCATCATCTCGCCCACCTGAAACGGATAACTGTGCACCACCGCGCTTGAAGTGAACCCATGGGTCACCGAGTCGCCAAAGGCGACCCATCGCGTTTTCGGTCGTGCCGCCGGCGTCTCCCACCGTGCAGTTGGCACAACGGTCACTCCCTTCAAATCCACCGAATCCCCGTAAGGCAGGATCAACTCGTAGTCATGAAACCCTGCTCCGGTAGGAACCGGCAAAACCAGGTTCAGGGTATCGTCACCGGGCAACGTCGCACCCTTGGGTCGGGTGAATCTCCAGCCATCGTTCGCCTGCCCGTCGATACGATAAAACCCGACGCTGTTGCGCGCCGGACCGATGTGCTTTGCCGAAAAAATCAGATGCACCTCCACGGATGCGCTGTCCGTCCGAAACCGAATCCGCGCTCCGGGCGCATCCCAACCATACCCGCGTGCATTATGCAGAACCCGGTCCACCCGCGCCACGCCGGTATCCCTGTCGCGGATCACCCGCACGCAATCAGTGATCGCTATGTGATCGCTTGTTCCCGGCACCATGACGAATCCTTCCGTCGGCGCACCGCGAACAACCGCAACGCACAGGGCTGCACTCGAAAGCCAAAACACCAGACCGGCCACCATCATCGGATGCAGAGTATTACTGTTCATATAATCAAAACAGTCTATTAGAGACCCGGTTAACTTAAACCCTATTTCTTCCTCGAATAAATATTCTCTTTTAGCTATTAACAATCGGCTCTGCATGGGACATTCTTGAACCATTGTTTATTTTATATAAACACTAGTCATGCCCACCGTCCTTACCCTCGACAAGAGTCTGCTGCTACTGGAAGCGATCGTCCGCTCTCCTCAGGGACTCGGCACGCGTGCACTCGCCAAAGAGTTTAATCTCAACGTGGCGACCGTGCACAACATCGCCATGACGTTCGTCGCACGCGGCTATCTGCGACAGGATGCGCAAACCCGCCACTTCCACGCCGGCCTGCGTCTTTACCTGCTCGGTCGCGCCCCTGCGTCCCGCCAGCCACTCGGAGCCATCGCCCGTCGCGTGGTCCAGCATCTTTCGGAAGAGCTCAATGAATCCGTCATGATCGTCGCCATGGACAGCGGCTACCACCTGAGCAATCTCGCCTTCACCCCCAGCCGTCAGGCCCTGCGCGTGCAGGAGCCAGAGGATATGAGCGGCTTCTCCCACTGCACCGCCGTCGGCAAGGTCCTCCTCGCCCATCTCGACGAGGCCCGGCTCTCCACCTTTCTCGCGGATCGCAAACTCGAACGCCACACCGGCAAAACCATCACGTCGCGCACCGCCCTTGATCGCGAACTTACCCAAGTTCGCACCCAAGGCTTCAGCCAGACTCAGGACGAATTCTGCGATGGAGTCAGTGCCTACGCCGTTCCGATCCGTGACCCGTGGAGCACCGTGTTCGCCGCCGTCGGAGCCAGTGCACCGTCCGTGCGCATGAAAAAAGCCGAAACCATCAAAGCCACGCTCGACGGGCTCAGGGCCGCCGCCACGGAAATCGAACACTTTCTCGCCCAAGACATCCCGGCCATCCCCAGCAGCCCGACCAACTCCGTCCCCGCGTCTGGACGTCGCTCCAAGCGCCCCTCTACCCGATGAACAACCTCAATCTCGAAGTCTCGCTCAAGCCCTACTACGGCTTGGATGCCCAAGGCATTCGTTCCGCTTGCGACTCCGCCCTCCAGCAATGGGCACCGCTCCTCAAGCACACCGACTCGGTCTCGGTCATGTTCTGGGCCGCCGACGGCTCCGAGATCCTTGACTACGCCGGCGATCTCGACGCCGAGATGGAATGGGCTCGTTTCATCGGCAACGCCAACCCGCTCCTCCACCCGAAAATCGACTCCGACCCCGAGGGCAAGAGCCTCCACGCCCGTCGCTACCTCTATCGCGAGGACGCCCTCCCCATCAGCTACCGCCGCTTTGCCGAGATCATCCGCGTCTGGCGCGAAGCCATCGCTGCACTCGGGAAAAAACCGCGTATCGGCCTCACCTTCGACCCGGGCGGCGAGTTCTCGCCCTCCAGTTTCAAATATGAACGCCACCGCGAAATCTGCCTCGCCGACACCATGGGCAAGGCCAGTTTCGTCTGCTGCTATGGTATTTTGAATTCAGATACACATCGCTACGCCGGATTCCCCGAAGGAATTCAGCAAAACACCAGCTTGGGCACATTCCTCGGACGACAATTCACATTATTTGCCCGAGATCTGGGTTTCGACTTCATCTGGTTCTCCAATGGTTTTGGCTTCGGCATGGAAACGTGGATGACCGTCGGCCCGTTGTTCGACGGCCAGACGTTCTCCCCTGAAAAAGCCCCCGAGACGCGCGACAAGATCCTCGGTTTCTGGCGCGACTTCCGTCGCGAATGTCCGGACCTCGGCGTCATGACGCGCGGCACCAACCTCGGCACCGCAACCGATCTCTCCAGCGACGCTACGCCACTCCGCGAACTCTACGCCGGTGGCTTCGATTT
Organism: Opitutaceae bacterium; assembly: GCA_041671745.1. Lineage (GTDB taxonomy): Bacteria > Verrucomicrobiota > Verrucomicrobiia > Opitutales > Opitutaceae > Rariglobus. The sequence continues at coordinate 115,903 of JBAZBC010000007.1, forward strand.
CGACCCACCACCCAACTCTCCCTGGGCCGCCCTCAACGGTGACTTCGGCATCGAGCTGGCTGGCTACATGAGTCGCATCGTCGAACTCCCGCCCGGCAAAAAGGCGCTCTACCGGTTCTACATCCACGATCCATGGTGGCTCAACAGCCCTTGGCTCGACCGCTACGAACGCCAACCGCACGACATCTACCTGCCGCTCTCCATCGCGCGCATCGACGACGCCGGTAACACCGAGCCGCCCGATAACATTTCACTGCTCTCGCTCGACGACTCCTACGGCAAAATGACCGACGCCGTGCCCAACGAGGTCAATCCACACCTCATCCGTGCATGGAACGAGCGCCCCGACTCCGCCGGTCCCGTCGTCTGGTTGTATCCATTCGATGAATTGCACGACGCCATGTTCGGCACCCAACCCGCACCCGAGCGCCTCTTCCACACCGATTGGTTCGCCCGCGAAGCCCTCAACGACGGCACCCCCATCAACACCGTCGTCAGCACCCGCGTGTGGCGCACCCTCGGCACACGCGTCCACGAAGTCTTCGCCGACCGCATCATTGTCTCCCCCGCACCGTTCGATTCCGCCGGAGAAAATCTGCTCCTCGCGTGGGCCGATGCGGATGGGAAACTGCTCGTCTACGGTCCGCTCGACCGCGCGCCTCGTCTGCGTGAACGCCTCGGTCTGCGCGATGCCCCACCCGTGGACGGCGAGTTCACCGTCACGTCCACCCTACCCTCGATCGATACCATCGAACAGGCCGCCGCGACTCGCTACTTCCACCAAAACGTCATGTGCGGCGGTCCGCTCACCGAAGCTCCAGCTAAAGCCGATGGCACCACCGTCGTCGCTCGCAATGCAGCCGGTGAAGTCCGCGCGCTCCATGCCCGTGCGGGCACCATCGACTGGTTGCGCGGCCCGCTTCCCATGCGCTTGCCCAAAGGCGAGCATTTGCCCGTTCGCGATGACGCCGCCACGACCTTCCCGCTCTCATCGCTCGTCCGACAAGTGCTCAAGCAACACGGCTGGAGCATCACATTCACCGCTCAAACCCAGACCCAGCGCCATCCCGTCATCGCGCTGCACCGCCAGACCAACGGCTGGTTCTTCTCCACCTACCTTCCCGACACGACCGTCGATCTCACCCTCCGCACGCCTTTCGGTGCGCCGCTGCTACTCGGTATGGAGACTTGGATTCGCAACGGCGCGTCCACCTACCGCTTGCCGCGTGCCTCGCGTCTGGAGTCCCGCGTCTTTGTCGATCAGGCCGACGGCTGGCTCAAATACATCGAAGAACTCCCCGGCCAGATCGGCGTCACCCGCCGCTCCTGGGTTCACGGATTGAAAAACGCCACCGTGCGCTTCTTCCCGCCCACCGGCTCAGGCCCCGTCACGTTCTTCCTCAACCCCAAATGGCCCTACATCGCGGGTGAGACCGTGCCCTTACGCGAGATCGCCACGCCGCAAGGCCCGATGCTCGAAACCACCCAACCCGTCACCGGCACCGTCCTGATTTCCTGGTAAAGACCGACCCAACGCTCAACGCCCAACATTTAACGCTTAACGCTCAATCAACCAAACCCCTGCGCCCATTCAACGTTCAGCGTTGAGCGTTAAACGTTAAGCGTTCTCCGCCCTCCTCCTTCCCCCGCCCCCCTTCCGCATCTCACCCATGACCACCGCACTCAGTTCCTCCCCCGCCCCCCGCATCGCCCGCCTCCGTCCTCTCACCGCCCGCGCCGGCCTCGTTGGCATCGGCCACCACGTTTACTGGGGCCAGTTTGACGGTCTGCTCGACGAAATGGTCCGCAAACAATCTCACGTTCAAGGCCTCATCGAAGCCCACGGCGTCACCGTTTCCGACTTCGGCATGCTCGACACCGCCCAAGCCGCCTACGACGCCGTATCCAAAATGAAGGCCGCCGACCTCGACATCCTCTTCGTCGACATGGTCACCTATGGCACGTCCTCAACCTTCGGTATTCTCTGCCGCGAATTAAACATCCCCATCGTCCTCATCGCCATCCAGCCGCTCTCCGCGATGGACTACCCTAACGGCACCACCTTCATGCAGCTCTGCAACGACGACTTCTGCTCGGTGCCTGAGTTCACCGGCGTTGCCATCCGCTTTGGCCGCAAAGCCCCACCCGTCATCCTCGGCCACGAAAAAGACGACCCCATCGTCGACCGCGAAATCAAAGCCTGGTGTGGCATCGCCAAAGTCCTCCACTCCCTCCGCAAAGCCCGCATCGGGCTCATGGGCCATGTGCTCGAGTCGATGCTCGACATGCACACCGACCCGACCGCAATCACCTCCGCCTTCGGTCCGCACGTCGTGCTCGTCGAACCGGGCGACATCCACAAGCACTACCGCGACCCCGCCGCGGCCGAGGTCGAACGCTGGAAAAAGCAGATACTTGAATTCTTCGAAACGCCCGATCCGAAGAGCGATCCGCTCACCGAAAAACTCACCGACCGCGACCTTGATACCGCCGCCCGCGCCGCCGTCGCTCTGGAGGGACTGATCGCCGAGAAGAAACTCGATGGTTTCGCCTACTACTACGAAGGCGAACCCGGCAGCGAACTGCGCACGCTCGTCACCAACCTCATCGTCGGCAACTCGCTGCTCACCGGTGCCGGGTTCCCCATGTGCGGCGAGTTCGATATCAAGACCTGCATCGCCATGATGATCTTTGACCGCCTCGACATCGGTGGCAGCTTCGCCGAATTCCACCCCGTGGACTTCGCGATGGACAGCGTGCTCGTCGGTCACGACGGCCCGCACCACATCAACATCGCCGCTAACAAACCGGTCATCCGCAGCCTCAAAAAATACCATGGCAAACCCGGCAGTGGCGCCGGCGTGGAATTCCAGATCAAAGAAGGTCCGATCACCATGCTCTCGATCGGCCAGAAAGCCGACGGCAAGTTCAAGTTCGTCATCGCCGAAGGTGAATCCGCCGCCCGCCCGATTCCCCCGACCGGCAACACCAACACCCACGGCATCTTCAAGCCCAACGTCCGCACCTTCCTCAAACGCTGGGTCGCCGAAGGCCCGACGCACCACTTCGCCCTCGGCATCGGCCACCACGCCGCCGAACTCGTCGAGATCGCCAAGATCCTGAACCTCGATTACGCAGTCGTCACCCCGTTCGAGAACGAGCTGTAAACGCCATGGGCGGTTAGCGGCTACCACTGTTTATAAAAGTTGTAGCCACATAGGGGGGCGCCTCGTGCGCCCCGGTTTGGCCGTCGAAACCGAGAGCGGAGATATCTCCACCAAGGTGAAACTCGTGCAGAACCACCTGCGGGAATATCAACCCTTCATCCCGCTTTTTTCCAGAGCTGCACCGTCACGCTTACATCATCGATCCACAGGCGTCCGGTGGAAAGACCGAGCAACAGATCAAGCGTGACGCGATCCGCTCCGTCAGGCCAGACGTCGAGGCGGTTTTCTCCAGCCAGTTCTTTCCAGTCATACGTGCCGCCAAATCCAAAATAGGGACTACCCAAGAAAACGAGCCGCTCACCTCCGGGGCGTCGAAACGACAGGGTATAACCCAATCCCTTCCCGTGAATGGCCTCTCCCTTGGCGAATACAGAAACCTTGAACACCAAGTATTCTCCCGGACCCGGACGAGGAATCTGGGCCGAGGGCAAAGACTGCGTTACGCCATCCCACTTCGTCGGCGAAGTCGCCTCCATCCGCACCGCCTGCGCTCCGTTCCGATGCACGGCGTGATCCAGCGAGACGACAAACCGATTGGACGAAGCCGCATCCCGTTGGCCTTGGTCGTCCGTCATGATTCCCCACCCATTAATCCCAGCTCCGGTGGGCTCTTCTTCAAACCCAGGATTGCGAAGCTTGAGCACGTTCTCGGTTAGCAGGGTGTCGCGAGGAATTGCAATCTCGCCAGGTTCGCCCGTCACCCGACCGATCACGAAGCGCGGCAGATCCGGCGCCATGGACAACTTGGCCACGCCCCCGATGACAGGCAGGCGCGTGCCATTACCCATCACATCCATCACCAAGAGCTCCGGCTCAGTCGAATGAAGCCGCACCGTGGTCGGAGCCGTTCCGTGAAGGAAAATCACATTGATACGCTGTCCGTCGCGTTCTAAGGCAAAGCCCTGTCCCCAGCCGGTGCCGGCGGAGTGAACAAGGTTGAGCTGCTCGACATACCGGGCACCGGCCAGACTGCGCACCAAGGTGGCGTAGGCCACGTAAGACGGGCGCAGGGAAAAATCCGTGCCAAGCAATCCGGCATGGATCACGCCCTCGCCTCCGTAAGTCGGCTGTTCGCGCAGGATGAATTTACACAAAGCCCGCACGTTGTCGTGGGTCAGCTGATTCACCATCTCTTCGTAATCGTCGCTAATCATCCGGCGTATTTCAGTGCCAAAAGGATCGGCGCCACCTGGATTGCGCGAGAAGCCGCCGATCTCGGTGAAAATGACAGGGACATGGACACCATAGCGGGCCATAACCTCATTGGCGTAGCCGATGTCAGCCCGATAGTGAGGACCATAGGCAGTCATGCACTTGCCCAGACCGATCTCCATTTGGGTAGTCAACCAAGGACGATAGGTGTGACCTTCGAGTGCACCAGTGACACCGGGTGCTACAAACGCACCCGGCTTTACCGAGCGAATCGCCTCCGCAATCGAGGAGAAGTAATCGCGGTAATCTTGTAATATGCCGGGGATGTCTTGCTCAAGGTAGTGCTCAGCCGAGCCCAGCCAGAAATGAGCGTCCACCTCGTTGCCGATCTCATAGAACGCGATCTGGTCGCCATAGCGCGTCGCGAGCTCGCGATAAAAGCGGCGCGCATCCGGCATCGCGCCGGGAGCCGGGGCAAAGTTGCCTTTACTATCTGGTAGATCCAGATCCCGGGCGGAGGAGGCCCAGGCAGGCACGGGCCAGCCGGTGGTCGCAATGATACGCAGACCATACTGCCGATAGATCCCGACCTCGCGATCAGCATCGGCCCAATTGAAGGGAGCCCCGGCCGCCGGTTGGATATGCAACCAGTTCAGCCGATGGGAACGCACATACCGCAGTCCCAGCCTCTGCATATACCGGGCATCGATCTCCTTCTCACGGGCGGAGTAGGCGATATGGGGAAACACCATCGCACCGAAGACATTGGCATCCGTCCGGGCCAAGGACGGCGGTTCGGGTATGACGGCAAAAGATCGTTCAACACGAGCCAGCACGTGACCGGAGGCATCCGTCGCCGCTGCGCGCAACAGAAAATAGCCCTGTTCGGTCAAAACCGGGAGATGGGGCTCGGAAACAAAGCCGCCGCGTAAGAGCGCGAGCTGCCTTTCCCCGGTCCACACGGTCTTACCGTCGAAATCCAAAAGCTGGAGATGCAGCCCCGCCGGATTGTCGCCCATACCTCGCCCGACAAGTCGCGGTCTCGGAGTGACACCTGGAGCATAAACGCCGAGATCTTCGTCAAAGGACAACGTGAGCGTCGGAACAAATTCACCCGCGACCTGAAGAGAAAATACCCCCACGGAAGGATGGGCATCCGAAATAAAAGGGCCGTTGAACTTAAATCCTGCCGAGTCGAGCACAGGCACGAATTGGTCCCCGGTGAGCTTGTGACGATCAAGGACCGCCTGACCATTAAGCATCACGGTCAGTTCTCCAGATTTCGAGTCATAGGCCAGCTCAACTGCATTCCCTCCTTGGCGGTTAAAGTCGGGCACCTTGCCGGTTTTCAGGACGAGTTTACCACCATTAGCGCGTATCTGGTAATCGGCACTTGGTCGCATCAGCACCCAAAGTTGCGCCGTGTCATAAAAGGCGTTGCCCCAGCGCCCGCCGACGGCGAGCGCGACCCAGTCAGCGCCACGAGGATTGAGGACCGCGCTTAAGCGAAGGGTCTGCACGCCCTTTTCGAGCGGAAACCAAGCCGCACCGCCTCGCTCTGATCCAGCCACTCCGGCACCGGTAAGCACCACCGATCCATCCACCCGCCACAGGGGAAACTCTCCAGCCCTGCCCCGATCCGACAAGGGAGCCCCGGCCTTTTGCCCCGGCACGAGTGCGAAATCATCCGTGCAATCCAGCGTTGTAGTGGAGAATCCACTACTTGGTATGACGATGCCGAGAAGGACGAGTAGCCCAAACAGGATGTAGCACGAACTAAATACAGCCCCGAATCGTGAGGGCACGTAGGTCATGCGGAGACCGGTTGCCTGCTGCGAATATTCTAATGATGGCATGGGGGTGTAATGAGGTAAAAGAAGACTGAGTCGGACAAATCCACACGACACCAAGACACGGGCAGCAACCACCCATATTTTGGTATTCTAGTAAATACCAATATGCACGGATGCTCACTCTTCAATATCATATTTTTAAAAGCCCCCCCTGCACCGCCGCCAAGCCCATAATCAAAACCCCGCCCGAACCACCCATATCGAATTCAACAGACGCAACATTACTCAAAATGCCACCCCACAAGCCTGAACTCAATACGCTATTGACCTTTTGGTATTTTTGTTCATACCAACATGAATCATCCTCCCCTGAATGATTCCCCCTTTGGTTTCACCTTGAATAAAAACCGCAAAAAAAAGCCCTGAAGTATATCATGAAAACACACGTCATCCCGACCGGCCTCGCCGCCGTGTTTACCCTCGGCCTGGTCAGCTCGGCCTTCGCCGACCTCCCCACCCCCATCCTTGAATACACATTCAATGACACCGATGCGACCTCGGCCAGCACCGGCTCCAACACCACCGCAGTCGCATTCCGCGACAGCAGCTACGCCAGTGCCAATCTTCACGGGACGGCGGGATCCGGACTCACCGGCCTTGCCGGAGACATCGCGTTCGATAACACAGCATCGGCCGGAATGGGCAGCGCCTCCGGCGCGAGTGGCGGAGGCGGTGGCGTTATCGGCGATATCGACAGCGGCAGCACCGGTTCGGACTGGCTCACCTCGTTCACCGTCCAAGGCTGGTACTACTCCAGCGTACAGATGGGTGGAGCCGCCCGCATCTTAGACAAAACCTCGGGAAGCACGTCGTCCTTTCTGTTGCGCGGAGCCACCACAAACGGGCAAATGAACCTCACTGTGGATAATCTTTCAGTGGACTCCGGCACCGGCTACACCGCAACCGGCCAATGGGTCTTCTTTGCCGCCTCCTATGACGGCTCACTCACCAGTAATAATGTGAAATTCTATGTCGGCGATACGACCACTTCCGTTTCTCTGGTTTCAACAGGCACGGTCAACAGTGGATTGGTCAGCAACAACGTTGTTAGCATGGTGCTGGGCAACTCCAGCCACAACCCCTCACTCGCCGATGCCAACAACCGCCCCTTCGACGGCCTCTTGGACGACATTCGCCTCTACGGCTCGGCCTCCGACAGCACCGGCGTGCTTTCACTGGCGACCCTTGAAGCGATTCGCACCAGCGACATAAGCGCCGTTCCCGAGCCCTCCACCTATGCGCTTCTCTTCGGCTCCGTGAGTCTCGGCATTGCCACCTTCTCCACACGACGCCGGAAACAAAAATAATCCGCATCGGACGACTTGCCGCAAAGGCACCAGGGCATCCGCCCTGGTGCCTTTTTCGTGCGAAGCGCTCCGACTCAACTAAAGACCAGATCCTGTTGGCCAATCGGCTTTCAGCGGTAGCCTCGAATCACGACCTCATTATAAACTCCAAGGCATTCACTCTGCGTATCCGTGCGTCATCCGCAGTCTTAGTTAATTCAGAATAAGAGATCTAACTCCAACGCGACTAAAGCCGTCCTATAAATGACTTAGTCGGCGCGAAGCTTAAGCTTAAGCCGTTACCGCAACGGCCCGGCCACCCAAGCGACATCGGCAAGGTCGACATCAATCAACATCGAAGGCGTGCTGGTGACCGCGAATTCGAGACCGACAATATCTTCGGCTCGCAAGGCACCGTCGGGATCGGGAGCGCGGTGGGCCAGATGAGCAAACCAGCTAAACGGCAGCAACAGATGAACCCCGTCAGCGGACTCGATTTGCTCCATCTCGTAGGGCAATGGACAGGTCCAGACTGCGCCGTTTCGCTTGATCAAGTTCAACGCAAAACTGGCGCCATTCGGGGCGGCATTCTTGCGCAGAGTGAGCGTCACGCCCCAGACATCGGGACGTGGAGTTTCGGTTGCGGCCAGCTGATAAAATGGCGCAGCCCATGTCAGACCAATGGTGGCGTTGGGAGCAGTGCCAAAGGCGATCTTGAAACGAGTCCACGGTCGGTCCTCCCCGATTTCCAACGTCGTGCCGGAGGCCACCCTGGGCCGCCACTGGCCGGAGGCGGAAAGACCGGGGATGGCCTGCAGCTCAGAGGGCTTTGCATCGGCCGGACAATGCACAAAAGGTATCGCGAGCACACTGCGCCCGTGCGCTCCGTAATCGCCAACCATGCGCAGCCAGCGAACCGCCCTGCCCGCCTCGGCAGTCCAAGCTTCGGAGGGAGTGAGCCGCACACGCAGGACACGCCGATCATCGGGATCAAGCGGACCGGGTTGCGCCGTGACGGCGGCGGTAAATCCCGCCGGGGACTCGACCGTCCATGTGCCGACGAGACGAGTCGCGGAAAAGTTGTAAACGTCCACGTCCAGCTCAGGCTCGCCCTGGGTGAGTAGGAAGAAATCACCGGCTTGGTTTTTGAGGCGTTCGGGCCGTCGGTAGTCAGCCACCACCGGGCAGAGCGCGCCGGGCACGGGGCAGGTAAAAACGGGCCGGACGAGAACGGGATCACGCGACAGTCCGTGCGCGACATCGCTGGGCACCACGCACCAAACTGGCTCCGGACCGATGGCGAAATCGGGGCCGGCTTCGATGGGCCGGCCCCACAGGTCGAAGAGCACGGCATCCGCCGGAGGTTGCCAGACTATGGAGGCATCGCTCTTGGACCAGAGAACCAGCACCCCTTTTTCCTTGCCGTCGGGGCGAGCGGAGAAGGACCAGCCTTCGAGTCCCGGAGGCAAGTGGGCAAGGGCACCGGCGGGCCGGGCTCCTGCCAGCAGGCGGCCGGCGGCGGCAAGTGCCAGATAACCGGGGCGAGGCTGGAGGGTGTGGGCGCGTAGAAGTCCCCACTGCCGGCCGGCTGTTTCGCTGACTTGTAGTAAGGTGAAGTAATAAACGCGTTCATTGCCGTCATGGATGGCGCGAGCGAATATCTTCGGGATGTCTTCGGCTTGCTGCCGCTCGGCCTCGGGAGTGAGGTCAGCACCGTCAGGAGTAAGTGGATACGAACCGTAGCTGACTTCGGTGAGCCAAACCGGCCGCTGGCCGGTGTAAGGGTCAAGAGCGCGACGCCTTCCGCGAATGGCCTCGGGTGAGCGGTGGGCGTGATAGTCGTAGGTATCGATCGCCTCAAGGTAAGCGTTGCGTTGCATGGACTCGGCGGGAACGCCGCCCATGCCCATCGCGACTCGCGTCTCGGGCCGCACAGAGTGCGCGGCGAGCGCGAAGACTTTCATGGCCGAGGTAATCTCAGAGCCAAGGTGCAAGCCGCCGATCCCTTCGGGTTCGTTCCAAGCTTCCCAAGAAGACACGCCGTCACCTGCCCGGGTGACGACGTGACGCACGAAGCGGGCGTAATCGCGAAGGTCGGCCGGAAATTTGGTGCGAGTGCGCAGGCCCCAGTCGCTGGGCACCGTGTAGGCCTCGGGCGTGCCTGGTTCGATGACGGTAAGCAGATCGAGTCCGGCACGACGGGTGGCCGCAAGGAGCAAGGGAAACGATTCGGCGTTGCGAGCACCGGTCTCGGTCCAGTCGCCCGCTGCATCCAGCTGCCAGGGCCAGGCGGTGGCATCGCGGATCCCGTTGGTTCCGGCAAGGGCCGCAAGGTTGGAAACCGTATCTATGGAATCGATACGATTCAGAATGTAATGGCCAGCGAACCAGGTTTGCAGACACACGGGGCTGTCGCACGGCACCGGCGCAAGAAGAGGTTCGATGACAGCAGCCGAGGCTACAGGTGCGCCATCAACAAGCACGCGATAGTAACCGGTGGGGAGCGGGCCAAGATCGAGTGCGGCCGACACGGCAGTTCCGGAAGCGACGCGATGACCGTCAATGTCCAGGACCTCCCAACCTCCGGTCCGCTCAGGACCGACCGGGATACTCACCTCCGTACCACGCAGGAAGATATTGCCCGGATGCTCTGACAACGGCACAGGGATGAGTCGCGAGGGAGCTCCGGGTTGGTCAGAGTGAGCAGCATGGATGCTCATCGAATCGCTAAACACGAGCGCGACCATGACCAGAACGAGCGTGCCAACGATTACTCGCACTCGACGACCGCAATCCGAAAGACCGCTGCTACCTCGCATGGTGTTTTTTTATCAAAACATACGCATGTTAACATCGGTTCGAATTAACGAACCGAATAGGAAAAATTATCGATGGCAGGAGTGTTGGCCTTGATACTCTCGCCGTGGAGACGGATACCGACGGCTGAAAACGTGCCGCTGTTCAGCTCTCCCACCAAGATCGGGTTGGCGTTGAGACGGACGTTGTCAACGAGGACATCGACGGTGCCGGCCGAACGGTCGTATCGCACCTCAAGCGTATAGAACTTCTGGGGGTTCCAACCTGCGAGAGCCGGACTGGATGAATACAACATGACTTTGGATCCATTCTTCAGAACTTGCACGAAGCCCGTGCTGTTGAGCAGCACCAACAGGGTGTTGCGGGGATCGAAAACATTGACCTCAACGCTGGAGAGTAATGACAGGCCGATCCAATCCGCAGACTGGACTTTCACGTCGGCTTTTAGGGTGAGCATCCCCTCCTTCTTATCGGGCGCGGAGAACTTGAGTTCCCCTCCTTTGTTGATCGCGGTCGTCACAAAATCACCTGAGGACGAAAATACGAGATGGGGGTTGGCGGTCCAGGCCGACGACAGCAAACGGGTCGCGGAGTCACGGTGTTCGATGGGCGAACCGTGAAGCGTCTTGCCGGCGGGGCCGTCAAAAGTATCCGAAGCGAGAACCGCAGCGGAGGCGGTGCCAACGCACAGGAGGGCGGCAGCGAGGAATGATGATGTCTTTTTCACAATGGATACGGTGGTCATGGTGTAACGGGGGCAGGGTTAAAACGATATCCGGGAGTCGTTAATCGACTCTTGGAACAGGAAGATGAATTGAGAGCCGAGGTCTTCATGCGAAACCCGCTCACTGTGATTTGGATTTGGGGCGAATCCACTTGATGACCATCGGATAGTCGCGGACCTCGAGATTATCGATCGCGACCCCCTTGGCCGTCGTGCGAGCGTCCAGCTGCACGGGGTCGGACCGGTTGACGAAATTTGAACTCACCAAGACCACGATTTCGTTTTTCGGGCGCCGGGCGGGCATGGCCATCAAGTCAATCAACAGAGGGCCAGACCAACCCGGCTCATTGACATCAATGCGTCCGGTATAGCGGACGTGCGTGTCCTCGGAGGGCTCCGCCGACCAATAGAAGACCATCAGCTCCTCAAGGTCGGCCGTCTCCCGACGATATACGTGCCGGATCACCTTCGCCGGCGTCCGTTCGCCCTTGCGGTCGAGCAAGAATGATTCGCCCGGGTTTTCCTCGTTGGCAAAACGTTCTCTGGCCGGGCCGGTCACTACCACACTCACGGGCGTAGTGTCGTCCCGCTTGAAGCTCGAATCCAGAACTGCGTTCAGGTTTTGCGATGCGATATATTGGGGTTTCTTCTGAAAGTCCGACGTGACGATGTTATAGGCGGCCTCTTTGGTGTAAAACATGTCGTCTGTTTTACGATACAGGCAGAACTGCGTGCGGGGATAAATTCCTTCGTGAAAATCCATCAGCGCGCGCCGCAGCTCATACTTCGCCGCTACCACCAGCGAAATCGCCTCCTCACCTGCACCGTTAATGAAGGTGGACAAGCCGTCCTCGGTAGCGGCCAGCCGCAGGTCCTTCCCCCCGTGGTTCTCGCGGATGACCCGGCGCAAATCCATGATCTGCGCACTGTAGTCCGCCCAAGTCTTCCACGGATAAAACTGAGAGGCGTTTTCCGGGAGGTTGAACTTCCACCGCGGCGCACGGTAGGGGTGGAAAGAAAAGACATCGATCTGCGAGGCCAGGCCGGCCTTCAGCGCCTCCGGTATCCAGGGATAGGGTGAGTCCGCCAGACACTGGAGCATGGCGGTTCCGGGACCGTAAATCACCGCGTCCTGTTGTTCCTCGCGAATGACTGCGGCCAGTTTTTTGACGATGGCGACATAATCCTTGGGTGTGACCAAAGGCTTTCGGTTGCCGATATTAGGCTCGTTCCAAATCTGCCAGTCGCGCACGTAAGGCTTGAGCTGCCGCACGGTGGTGCGAACAAAAGCCTCTGCTTTCTGCATCGCCTCCGAATCGGGATCAATGGGACCGGTGGTCTCGTTTTTCCATGGCTCCCATGGCAACGGATCCAGTCGAATCAGCAGCTTGACCTTGGCACGATGAAGGAGCTGCGCGTAAGTGAGACAGCGCGCGGGAAGCGGGGTGAACTTGGCTCCTACTTGGGCCGGGGTCATGTCCTTTACTTTGCCGATCGTGAGGTAATCGGTAGTCCACTTGAACCCGGCGTCGGTAATGAGATCGGCCAGCTTGACCATCAGGGCATCATCAGCTCCCTCAGCCATCACCGTGGTATGAATACCGAATGGACTGTCCTCGATTTCCCACGATTTGCGCGGGGTGCCGACAGCAACCTGATCCTTGATCGTCGCGGGAAGATCCGCGAAACGGGTGACCGGCATGCCCGGCTCCGCTACGGAAGAAAGTGCGCACGCCGACAACAGACCGGCCAGCGCCAGCGTCTGACGAACGCGAACAGGGAAGCAAACAGGGATAGAGAATTGGATATGCATCGGGATTAACTCATACGAAGGGATTCTCTCCGTAGTTGATCGGAGGGATGGTCAGAAGACGTAGACATCGAGCCACTGCCGCTGGAGGGTTTCCAAGTCGAATGGGGCAACATGGCCGTCCACGAACAAGGCGTTCATACGTTTGCCGTGTGGATACACCACCGTCCGGGCGTTGTTTCCGGCAGTGGACGCAGTGTAGGTGTCGAACTCGGGGGTAACCCGCCCCTCGCAGACGGCAATGGTATGGCCTGGTTTCTCAAATTGGGAGAGTGAGATACCGATGCTGCCACCCACTTTTTGAGGGGAAGTATCGGCCGTGCGAAAACGAGCGTTCATCTTGTAGCTCACCCATCCGTTAGAGGGAAACATGGCGACATTATCAGCGTCAGTCGGGTCGGTCTCGGGACAGTGATAGATACCCGAGAGGCTGATCTCCCGGACAGAGGCCGCGCCAGTCCACGCCAATTTCATCGGCTGCTCGCCCGTGTATGGGTTGAGGTGATACCACCAATTATTATCGGCCGTATTCGTCAGGTTATAGGAGACAGGCAGGTGGTTTTTGTGATCTGCAGCAAAAAGTCTCAACGCGACGCCGATCTGGCGAAGATTACTAACGCATTGAGTCGAGCGCGCCGAACTGCGCACCCGTCCCACTACCGGGATAAGGATAGCAGCTAGAATTCCGATGACGGCTAGGACCGCCAGCAATTCAACCAAGGTAAACGCACGTTTCTTCCTGTGGGGTCTCATGATTGATAACTCTCCAATGGGGTAGGGGTCATGTATGGTGTGGTCCGGGGATTTTTAAACCGAGGAAATAACAATGCTCCGGTTTATTCGTCGTCCTTAGATTGTCGTGGCGGGGGCAGCACCCATGTGCCGATTGCACCAGGCTGAAGACGGCCAAGCTCAATCGTTTGCCCCCGTCGGGTGAACGTCACGGGTTGGATTTCCAAGCCCGGGTTCTGGACACGAACGACGATCTTCTCCTCTGCTGAAGAATACAGAGCGAGTAATCGCACGGGCGAATTCACCTCCAAAGAAGACGCCTCAAACGGAATCGTCCCTTCCGGAGCATGCGCCGGCACGGTCAACACCACCGAAGGCTCCTCCAGTTCGTCGGCGAGACGAGACAGGGCATCAAGGTCCGGTGTGAGCAGAGCCCGAAAACGGTGTTCACCCAAATCAGCGCAGGGTTGCCACGGACGTTCGCCCGGCGACCGTTTCACATCGCTCGCATAGCGAGACGTGCGTGCGATCGTCGCGCGAAACTCAGTTTCCGTCGTGTCAAAGCCATAGAGCGCATCGCTGGCAAAACCAACCGCACGGTCTCCCGATCCGGCGCGAACCCAACGGCCGCCCGGCACCTCCCCGCATGGCTCGCGACGCATCGCGCCACCCGGCACAGCATACTCGGCCGCCCCGCCCGAGGGCAGCACGAGTTTTAAACGCGCACCACGATCATCGATGAATGCGCGCACACGCATCTCAACATGACGCGATTCACGCCCCAGCAGGAACGTGATGTCGACCCGTGATTTTTTCCCGGAAAACCGCACCCATAACGCGCCACGCTCCGGTCCTTTTTCCAAAAGCTCGACCTGCGTGATCGCAAAACACTCCCGCTCTTCAGTGAGCTCCCATGATTCGCGCTCTTCCTGCATGCCGCCCCAAGCCCCCCACGGATCTTCGTAGAGGCGCACACTCAAACCTCCCGGCAGCCAATCGCGTCCATCCTGCTCAAAGACCACCGACTGCGCACCGACCACCGCAGAGAGCGACAGACGGGCATTACGAAGCCACGTTGCACCGACGTTCACGTCGGCAGCGACTTTCACATCCGGCGACACCTTTGCGACCTGCCCCTGCGGGTCCAACCCCATCTGCAAGAGAGCCCACCCCATCGGAGGCACCTCCACGGGCACAACCGCTCGACGTCGCCAAAGCAACTCAACCATACTGTCGTGCTCCTCGGCGATCAGCTGAAACGGCAAACGCTCCCCACCCGCATCAGTCACCATCACCGGAGCCTCATGATGACGCCCATGGTAAGTCCACAGCGGCCGATAATCGAGCGACACTTCAACCTCAACCTGCATGCGCAGCGTCCACGGATGCGGATTCCAGACCAGCACCGGTTGAGGCAAAGGATGATCAACCGGCACCGGCCAGGCACCGGCGGTCGTGTCAATACGTGCAGCCAAACCGGTGAGCGCGGCCGTCTCGACACTCCGGGCCACGGACGATACCGAACCGATCTGCGCCAGTTGATCGTCGTAGGCCCGCTCGATCGCCGACCCGGGCAAAATGTCGTGAAAGGCATTAAAGAGCAACGTGTCCCAAGCACCATCGAGGGATGCGGCGACCTGCTTCATCCCTGAAACCGGACATGCCATCCTCAACGCCGTCACGGTGCGTTCAGCCGAAAGCAACCGTGATTCAGCACCACGATAAGCATACTTAAAACGCGCCACCGAGGCACTGCATCCCCGCAGACAAAAGTTAAGCTCCCCCTCATGCGTCGGGATCGCGTCCTCACCGCGCCAGACTAGTTCGTCACGCAAAGCCGCAAAAAAACGATGCAGCCCCGAATGCTCCACTCGCACTTCCGGGTGCCGGTCCGACCATTCACGGATCGCCTGTAAATGCGCCCGCGAAGGACCGCCACCATGATTGCCCAACCCGTAAAACATCGCGACCGTCTGCAACTCCTCCGTCGCCGCATGCGCAAGGCAGGCATCCAGTCGCTTGCCGATCTCGGCCCGCTCACTGGCATACCAGCCATCGTGCGGTCGATACGCCAGAATACGCGCCCCACTCCGGCTTCGCCACCAAAACGCCTGCGAACGCATCGGCAGGATATTCGACTGAGGCCTCGTAAAGGCATAATTCGCCATGCCCGCAGCGGTCAGAATCTCGGGCATTCCGGCGGAGTGGCCAAACGAATCCGCCGCCCAAGCTGCCGTCACGTCCACGTCAAACTTCTCGCGAAAGTAACCCTTACCCCGGACAAACTGCCTCAACAAAGCCTCGGTGGAAGGCAGATTGGTATCCGGCTGTATCCAATTTCCACCGACAATATCCCAGCGCCCCTCGCGGACCAATTCACGGATGCTTTCGAAAAGCTCAGGCGCATAGCGTTCGATGTGTGCATAGATCGCCGCCTCGCCGCGGATAAACCGGAACTCGGGAAACTCCTTCAACAAGCCCACCATCGCCCGGCAGGTCGCGATCCCCTCGTTCATACCCTCGCGCCAATCCCACAACCACACCGGATCAAGATGAGCGCTGCCGATCAGATGCAACGTCGTAGCCACACGTTGCCCATCCCCGACACGGGAGGCGGAACGAGGACAATCAACAGCAGACAACGAGGCGATAGGAGGCATGGGTAACGACAGGGGGAACAGCATTGGATTGGTCACTTTTGGCATCTTTGTAAATACCAAAAGATCAAAAAGACCTAATGACTTCCCGTAACGCCCAATAAAAATCCTTAAGACGAATCACCTGAGCCCGCATGCTCTCTCACCAATCACGACTAAGAAATCCCTCATAAGCCACAATCAGGCTAATTTCCTCATTGCATGGCCATTGGCGCGCTTGCCAATACCAAATTGGTCTTTACATCTAAAACCATGCCAGCAGATCCGACCGCTCCCTCCGCCATTGATCATCAGATTCCCGCCTATGCTAGGGTCGCGCGCGAGATTCAGCAGCGGCTCGCCGGCATGGCCGTAGGCGAACGCATCCCCGCCGAGCGCCAACTCAGCATCGAACTGGGCGTAAGTCGTGTCACCCTGCGTCGTGCGATGGAGAGTCTGCATCGCGAGGGTTTTCTTGATACGCGACGCGGCGGCGGCACCCGACTCGCCAAACCCGTATCCCCGCCCCTCCCCTCCGGGCGCGGCATCAACCGCCTCATCGGACTCGTCGTGCCCACGGTGGAAAATTCGGTGATCTCCCGAATCGTGCGCGGAGCCGAAGCCTTCGCTTCCGAGTCGAACTTTCACGTGGCCCTGGCTCACGACCACGGCGACATGGATTATCAGCTCAAGCAGCTGCAACGCATGGCCGATGGCGGAGTGAGCGGTCTCGCCGTTTATCCCGACAGAGCGAATCTTGTCCGTCCCGAATTCCACGCACTGATCCAGCGCATCGAGGAACAATCCATCCCGCTCGTCATGATCGACCGCTACGTCCCCGAATTGGAGACCCCCAGCGTGATGTCGGATAACTTCGCCGGCATTTACACGGCCACCGAGCACCTGATCCTATCGGGACACCGTCGGCTAGCTCTCCTCTCCTTCGGCCCCGAAGGCGGCATCGCCGATCGCGAACGCCGCAAAGGCTTTTTGCTCGCGCTCCAGGATTACCAACTCCCCACCTCCCCGATTTTCGAAGCCTCCCTGGGCACAAGAGACCACGAGAATACCGCCCGGGAAGCCGTAGCCGCCCAACTCGCCGCCAACGGTGGTCGCGCTCTATTCGACGGCATCGTGTGCATGCAGGACAACATGGCCTACGGTGCCTATCTGGCCCTGCGTGACGCGGGCCTCTCCGTCCCAGGTGACGTGGGTCTGATCGGCTACGATAATCTGGATCGCGAACTCTTTCAATCGGTCGGCCTACACCTGACCAGTATCGACCAACCCGCCGAAGAGATCGGTCGCGAAGCCGCCCGTCAATTGATCAGCCGCATTGAGGGCCAGCCATCACAGAGCCGGGCGCAACACCTCCTGCTTAAACCCCACCTCATCGTGCGCGAATCCTGCGGAGCAGGGATGCACACGAATCCGCCGGTCACGCAATCTCCGCACACTGCCGGAACCACCTGAATAAAGGTTCACCCGAGGCGAGTAGGTTTGGGGCGTTTGGCAAAGTGCTAGATACACCCCGCCCCCCCCAACACCCAAGGCATCCTCAAAAACGATGTCCGCACCTTCCTGAAACGCTGGGTCGCCGAAGGTCCGACGCATCACTTCGCCCTCGGCATCGGCCACCACGCCGCCGAACTCGTCGAAATCGCCAAGATCCTGAACCTCGACTACACCGTCGTCACGCCGTTCGAGAACGAGCTCTAATTCTCCTAAATACCCCGGATTCGATCCGGGGCTTTTGGCGTCGCTGCCGGCTTCAGGTCGCTCGCACGCAGTTCAATATCTCAAAGAGTGGCCAATGCCGATACGACAAAAGTCCGCTCCAGACCGCGCATGCAATCTGGGCCTACACGAACACGAAACTCACCGGCTTCAACCACCCAGCCTCCCCGGTTGATGCAATAGAAAGCCACGTCCTCAAGGCTCACGGTGAAATCCACGCGCCGTGATTCACCAGGCTCGAGTCGAACCTTGCGAAACCCTCGCAGCTCCCAAGCCGGCCTCGGCACCGAGGGTGCCTGCGCGCCTATGTAAAGCTGGATCACCTCCGCACCGGCTCGTCGGCCTGTGTTCGTCAGCCGGACCGAAACTTCAATGCTGGCCGCACCGGACAATTCATCGCAAGACAGGCCGATATCTTCATACGCAAAATCCGTATACGAAAGGCCGAAACCAAACGGGAACAGCGGCGTAACCTCCGTCTGCGATACAAAATGCCGGTAGCCGACCGCCAGCCCTTCCCCAAAAATTACCCGCTCCGCGTCGCCCGGATAAAAGGCCATGCCGGGCACATCCTCCAATCGCCGTGGCAGCGTGACCGGCAAGCGACCCGACGGAGACACGTCACCGCACAGAATCCTCGCCAGCGCCGCCCCTCCCTCCTGCCCTGGATAATAGGCGTGCAGCACCGCGGTGACCTGCTCCAGCCACGGCATCGCCATGGCCGTAGCGCCGTTCAGGACGACCACCGTGCGCGGATTCACGGCAGCCACTGCGGAGATCAACGCGTCCTGCCCGACCGGTAACTCAAGTGTCGTTCGGTCGCCGCCACCACCCTCGAACCGATTGCATAACCCCGCACAAAGGATTACCGCGTCAGCCGTGCGGGCCAGCGACACGGCCTCCTCAACGAGTCCGCCCGATCCGTCGGACGGCCACTCCAGGCGCAGCGCCGACCCCGAAGCCAGTTGACGGAAATCAATACGCACCGTGATCGGACGGCCTGCGACGCACTCCACCGGGATCTCCGCTTCAAACGCACCGTAGCGGTCCTCAAACAGTCCGTTCTCCGCCGGGTCCCAGTTATCGTATATCAAACGCCCGTCGATCCAAACCCGCGCACCGCCGGACTCATAGAGCAGACGCCAGACAGCCGGACCCTCGCATCGCTCGTCGTAAAACTCTCCCATGAACCGCACGCCAAACGAACCACGGCGCACCCCCGGAGCCGGAGCCGCCCAACCCCAGGCATAATTGACCTCGGCGGAAACACCGCTCGCAGAAGACCTCCCGTCCAAAGCCGTGTTGTTGAAAAACGTATACGCAAGACCATCGACAAATCCGTCCTTGGTGTAGTGCCGAAAACCGCGCACCGGACAACCTTTGCCATGCGACGGGCAACCTTCCGCGTAAAACACCTCCACGGCGGAGCCGAGACGTTGGCGCAGACCCTCCAACGGTGATACCGAATACGCCGGCGTCACCGAAGCACTCCCGCTCGCCCCAAGCCGGGCGGTGGCCGCATTGGGGCCAATCACCGCGATACGGCGCAGGCGCTTCGGGTCCAGAGGCAGGGTGCCGTCCTCGTTTTTGAGCAACGTAATAGACGACTCTGCCACTTCGCGTGCCAGACTGCGATGCGCAGGCGAATCCAATTCGGCCGGCTGCTCCGGCTTGACTGCATGGCGCAGATTGGCCGTCAGCACACGGGTTGCATGTTCATTGATCTCCTCCAGCGTCAGCTCTCCCCGCTCCACCTGATTCAACATCGACTCCACCGTCACGTGTTTGGGCGGTCCCGGCATCTCCAAATCAAGACCCGCCGCGATCACCTCGGGACCATGCACTCCGCCCCAGTCCGAGAGCACCAGCCCGGCATAACCAAGTTCTTCGCGGATGAATCCCTGGATCAATTGACGATGCGCGGCGGTATGCTCACCATTCACCCGATTATACGATGTCATCATCGAGGCCGGCTTTGCATGCCGCACGATGTAGGCAAAGTGGCGCAGGTAGAGTTCGTTCAACGTGCGTTCGTCAATCTCCGCGCTGTGCGTGCGCGAAAACTTCGTCTGCGCATAACCGGCGACATGCTTCGCACACGCACCCGTCCCCGTGCTTTGAATACCGTTGATCAACGCCGCCCCCAGCACGCCGGTCAGCCAAGTGTCCTCGGAGAACGCCTCGAAATTACGCCCGCCGACCGGCAGCCGCTGCAGGTTCACCATCGGCCCGAGCAGAATTCCGATGCCCATCGCCCGGCATTCCCGCCCGAGCAACGCGCCCGCCCGCCCGATCAAATCCGCGTCCCAGGTCGCCCCCATCGCCATCGCCGTGGGCAGACACGTCGTCGCCCGCCCGCCTTCATCCACCAACGTGATCCCGTGCCCGCAATCCGCCACGCGCAACGGCGCGATCCCCAAACGGGACACCCCGCCAAAGTGCCACGTATCGTTCCCCGCCAGCAGCGAGATTTTTTCCTCAAGCGTGAGCTGATTGACAAGCGATGCCACATTCTGGACTTCGGGAGTAACCGACAAAGGGGTAGTCACATATCTTTCATAGAAGATTCCGATGAACCGTTCTAGAATAGATACTGGTCTATCTGTCCGAAATCATGATTCACAAATATACCAGATGCTATCAGTCCTTGATCGTCAGAGGCCCGCT
This sequence comes from Opitutaceae bacterium, assembly GCA_041671745.1. Taxonomy (GTDB): domain Bacteria; phylum Verrucomicrobiota; class Verrucomicrobiia; order Opitutales; family Opitutaceae; genus Rariglobus. Next base: position 136,544 of record JBAZBC010000007.1, read on the forward strand.
AACCGGTCCGGCTGGCGATGGCATATGGGTGCGCAAGTGCCGGTAGGCTCCAGGCGAAAGATGAAACTGAGCTCGGAAGACTTTGCACAAATGATTGGCGTCGGAAAACCCCGTGCGGGCCGCCACCTCCTTCACCGATAGATTGCGCTCGCGCAGCAGGCTGGCGGCCGCATGCAGACGAACCTCGCGAATGAACGCCGCCGGCTGCAGTCCGGTGGTTTTCATAAAATGGTGTGTGAAGTGCGTCCGGCTCATGCCGAACTTCCGGGCCACCCGTTCGACCGGAACGGCCTCATCGAGATGAACGAGCGTAAGCCTGCGCACCTCGTCGAGCAGGGTCTGTCTCGGCTGCTCGGGGTGGCGTTGATCAAACACCCAGCGCTCCATTTCCAACATCCAGCGATAAAGCGCCTGCTCAGCCGCAAATGCATCCGCCTTCTCTCCCCATACGATTTTAAGCAAAGCAACCGCCGCCTTTACCGGAGCGGAGTCGGGCGGCATTTCCAGAACCTGATTCAGCAGGTCCCCTTTTGAATACAGGCGCTCGATGACGTAGGGGTGGTCAAATACCATCCAGAAAAACACCCAGCGATCACAGCCGGCAGCTCGCCGGTAGCAGTGCTTGGAAGGCACCTTCACACTCATCGCATGAGCGGCAGTGATTTCAGTCGTTTTCCCATCCACCTCGAGCTCTCCCCAGCCTTCGAGTGTATACTGAAAAACCCCGACCGGAGCCTTCGAGAGCGCCAGCGGGCGCATACCGTCAAATTGATAACGGTGCTGCGGTGTCACCGTTTCAAAACCCGTGTTTAGCCCTCCGGCTTCTCCCAGTGAAACATAGGTGAAATGTCCACGCTTCCCATCGTTCTCCCGGATTGATCCGCCTTCGCCGTAGGTGGGCTCACGCGACCTCCAAAAGCGACTCAACTCTCCAGATAATTTATTCACATATTTACCATTCATAAGGCGGATAATCACATCCTAGCTGCTTGTGAACACACTCAGGACAAGGTTTTACTCAAACAATTATCCCATACGTGCCGCATGCCCTGTGCCGACAGGTCACCTCAACGGCCATATAAACCCCATTGCTTGATCCCATGAATACATCGATTCTCCGCTCGCACGCTGTCTACTTTAATGTCCTCGGCCTCCTTTTGACGTTGGTCACGACCACAGTCGTCCAAGGCATCACCCTGATCGATCCACCGCTCGCCACCGGCACTAAAGCCATTGACCCCAAGGGTTCGATGGGGATAACCGTTCCCGCCTCCGACAGTGTCGCCCAGACCAAGCTCGAATCCCTGGGCGGATTTGCATCCGTGCAGTCGTTTACCGGCTTCACACCCGGCACCAATACCATCGCCTTCACCGATTCCAAGCGGTCGGATATTCAGATATCTTTTGATGGCGGCATTATCAAAAGCACCGGCGGGGAATTGAATAATCTGTCCTATGCCTCATCGGGGACAAGCAGCGTGCGCTTTGCATCAATCGCGCCGGCCGGAGCCCGCACCATGACGCAAATGATCCGGTTCGGCAGCTGGAACGGATCTGCCTTCGACGGCTCCCAGAATGCGGTGTCCGCAGTGGCTTTCACCCTCAGTGGGCAGGCCGCGAATTTCAGCCGGGGGGACTCGATCACCGCCGAGTTTCTGTCCACCAAGGGCACCGTGCTCTCCCGCCAAGTGGTGGCGAGCGCCCCGCTCGCCGGCAAAGACCAGTGCATTTACTTCGGCTATCAATCCGCTGACTCGGATCTCATCGCCGCGGTGCTCGTCACCGTAAAAATCAATCCGGGAACCAGTGGCGAAGGACAGGTCATCCTAGGCCTTGACGACCTCGGCTACACCTCGAATCGCTGACCTGCACTGATCTTCGGTATTTCTGCGGAATCAAACCCACGCCGGCCCTCCAAGCCCCATACCCGACTTCTGTCTCCATGCCTATCCGACCATTCCTCATAAACGGTCTCCGACCAGCGATAGCATTGACCATGATCTGTATTGGCTTTGCGTCGCAGGCGGTCGCAAGCCAGCCCTCGTTTCTCACCCAGGAACATGTCGCTCATTCGCTCGTTTCCGAAGGCGATACCACACGCCTGCAACGTGTCCTCGGACAGGCCAGCGAAGGGAAACCGGTCACCATCGCTTTTATCGGCGGATCGATCACCCAAGGACTCAAAGCCTCCGTGCCCCAAAATCGCTACGTCGATCTGGTCGGCGATTGGTGGAAGCAGACCTTCCCGAATTCCAGCCTAACCATTGTCAATGCCGGCATCGGCTCCACCGGCTCCGACTACGGCACATTGCGCCTGAACCGGGATGTCTTAACCAAGCAACCCGATCTGGTCTTCGTGGACTTCGCGGTGAACGACAAACCGACCCGCGAGCTCGCCGAAACCTACGAGGGGCTCGTGCGACAGCTTCTTCACGATCCCGGACAGCCGGCCGTGCTCCTGCTTTTTATGGTGCGCAACGACGGGGTGAACGCACAGGAATGGCAGGAAAAAATCGGCCGACACTACCACCTGCCGATGATAAGTTGCCGCAATGCGCTTTGGCCCGACATCGAGGCGGGACGTCTGGCTTGGAACCAGATTGGCGGGGACTACATTCACCCCAATGATGCCGGCCACGCCTGTGTGGCCGCGTTTATTCAGCACTTCATCCAACGGGTCATCGACACCCCTAGCCACGCCTCGGGGCACAAGGAAAACGACGTCGAGCCATTACCCGAGCCTTTGCTGACGGGTCGTTTTGAAAACGTAACGCTCATGGAAGCCGCCGACCTCAAGCCGGTTGACAATGATGGCTGGCGGTTCGATGCAGAGTCCAAGGCATGGACGAGTCAAAACCCAGGCAGTGTGGTGACCTTTGAGGTCTCCGGCCGCCAGATATTTCTCATGCAATTTCGTATACACGGCCCGATGGGCAAGGTGGCCGTCCATGTGGATGACGCTGCCCCAGTCCTTTTCAACGGCTGGTTGCGGCCGGTGACCAACGGCTACCGGAACACCGTGTTGCTCGCACGCGATCTTGATCCCGGTCCGCACCGCGTTCGGATCGAGTTACTCGAGGAAAAAAGTCCTGAAAGCTCAGGCCACGAATTCCGACTGCTGGGATTGGGGAGCGCGGACAGCACCGCTTCGGTCTCCGACGTTTCCAAATAACCACGATACGGATACCTCCACCGCTTAGCACGTCATACTCCATCACTTGACCTGATAGCAGGCACCACCAACTCGTTCCCCCTTCCCTATGCATTGGATAGACTGGCTCATCGTTCTCATCCCGGTAATCGCGGTTCTCGCACTGGCCATCCACGCGCGAAAATACGTGCGCGGCGTCGTCGATTTCCTGGCCGCCGGTCGTGTCGCTGGACGCTACGTCATCTCGGTCAGCGACATGACGACCAGCCTCAGTGTCTTGACGCTGGTCGCACTGGTGGAGACCAAATACCAAGTCGGCTACGGCCTCACCTTCTGGTGGTATCTCATCAGTCCGGTGGCCATCATCATGGGCCTGACCGGCTACTGCACCTACCGGTTTCGCCAGACCAAGTCGCTCTCGATGGGACAATTTCTGGAGATGCGCTACAGTCGGCGCTTTCGCACCATCGCCGCCTGCCTGCGCACCGCCTCGGAGATGCTGACCAACGCCATCGGGCCGGCCATCGCGGCCAACTTCTTCATCTATTTCCTAGGACTGCCGCACAAGGTCATGGTCTTTGGTATACCGCTCCCCTGCTTCGCCATTGTGGTGGGACTGGTGCTGGCCATGTGCGTGGTCGTTATGTGGTCAGGAGGCCGGATATCGCTGTTGGTCACCGATTGCTTCCAAGGGCTGATCTGCTACCCGATCTTCGTCGTCATCACCGGCTACGTGCTACTGACGTTTTCCTGGGGATATGAGATCGCGCCGGTCATGATGGATCGTGTGCCGAGGGAGAGTTTTCTCAACCCCTTCGACATCTCCGGGCTGCGCGACTTCAATATCTTTGCCCTGGTCGTGACCATCGTCGGACAAGTCCTCAACCGCGCCAGCTGGATCGGCACCGACACCAGCAACTGCGGCCGCACCCCACACGAGCAAAAGATGGCCGGTATTCTCGGTTCCTGGCGCTCCGGTCTCTCGGTGTTCATGTGCCTGATGCTCGCCATCACCGTGATCACGTTGATGAACCATCGGAACTTTGCCGACCGGGCCCATACGATTCGCCAACAACTCTCCGCCAAGGTCGCCGAGGAGGCCGTCGCCTCGCCCGAGCTGCGCACCGAGCTCGACGCCCGCATCGCCGCCCTCCCGGTCAATGGTCACACCATCGGCGTGGACGCCCCGCTCTCTCAGAAAAATAACGTGGACACCCCCTACCTGGAGACCGCCCACGACACGCTCGGCACCAGCCCCGAGGGCAACCTCCAGTTCCAAAAATACCGGACGCTCTACAATCAAATGATGGTGCCGGTTACCCTGCGCAATATCCTGCCAGTCGGCATCCTCGGGCTATTCTGCTTGCTCATGGTGCTGCTGATGCTCTCGACCGACGACTCCCGCATCTTCAATTCCTCGTCCACCATCGTGCAGGACATCATCATGCCCATGATGAAGAAGGCGCCGACCCCCGCCCAACATCTTCTGCTATTGCGCATGGCCAGCCTGGGCGTAGCCGGCATCTTTTTTGTCAGCTCCCTGTTCTTCGTCCAACTGGACTACATCAACATGTTCATCACGATCATGACGGCCGTCTGGCTTGGTGGCGCCGGACCGATCATGGTCTTCGGACTTTACAGCCGCTTCGGCACCACCGCCGGCGCCTATTGCTCATTGTTGTTCGGTTCGGGTTTATCCATCGGTGGTCTCTTGTTGCAGCGCAACTGGGCCGCCGGCGTCTACCCGTGGCTGCACAGTCACGGCTGGGACCTACCGGTCGGTTCCCTGCTGGCGGCGGTCTCAAGTCCGTTCAATCCCTACATCGTCTGGAAAATGAACGCAGTGAAGTTCCCGATCAATTCCTACGAGCTCTACTTCATGGCCATGATCAGCGGCGTGCTCGCCTACGTCATCGGTTCGCTGGTCACCTACAAGCAGCCCTTCAATCTCGACCGTCTTCTCCACCGCGGCGCCTACAACCTCGATGGTAACGAACAACCCAAGACCGCCTGGACGCTGCGCAACACCCTCTCAAAACTCATCGGCATCACGCCGGAATACACCAAGGGAGACCGCATCATTGCCTGGTCCGTATTCGGCTACGCAATCGTCTACAAGTTCGGCTGCTGCTTCCTCGTGGTCCTGCTTTGGAATCTGATCACCCCCTGGACACTCAAGTGGTGGAGCGGGTATTTCTACGTCACCAGCATGATCATCCCCCTCATCCTCGGCGTGATCACCACCGTTTGGTTCCTCATCGGCGGCATCCGCGATGCACGCCGTCTGTTCGTCGACCTGGCCCTGCGCGTAGACAACCCACTCGACAACGGTCGCGTCGAGGGTCACGTCTCGCTCGCCGACAAAGCCGCCTTCGAGGCCAAAACCAAGAGCGATTAAACGCGCCCCGACACGGCGTCCGCCGACAAAGCCGGTTCGGGAAACGTCGCGCCGGAAACCCATTTACCACGGATCGAGATGGTGCGGGGAAACTCAGGCACCCCGCCCTGATGGGTTTGCATGAGGGAAACCAACAAATCCACCGCCGCCCGTCCCACCTCGGTCGTGTAGGGATCCATGCCCGCATGGCCCGGATGATCGCGTAGCGCCAGATTGATGAACTTCACGTCCTCCGGCACCCGCAAACCCAGCTCGACGATGCGATCCAGCACGTTGTGGATTGAAGTGAAAACGACATCGGGACGCCACTTGCGCAGCCACGTGGAAAAGGTGGGTTCATCAATTCGATAGGACTCCGAAAACAAAAGCGGCACCCGGTCCCTCGCGGCTATCCCGTGCTGGTAGTTGAGGAATCGCGACGACCATATTTCATTCGTGGAGTCGTTGGTTGGTGCCGGAACCATCAGGCCGATCCGTCGGCAGCCGGCCGCCTGGGCGTGCTGCAATGCACAGTCGATGTGATAGACATTATCCGGAACAACCTTGTGAAACTCTTCATGACGCGTGCGGTGGCCGATCAACACGGTCGTAAAATCATCCCAGACCAGCTCGGGAAACTCGGCGCTCTCGGCGCTCTTGCCGGGGAATAAGATGACCCCGTGAATACCGCGGGTTTTTAATATCCGCGAAAGCCTCGGGCCAGACAACGGCGTGCTGGTGTTATTGTAGAATTGATCAACGCCCAGTGAGTAACGCCGGGCCTCCTCCAAGATGGCCTCGTAGAGGACCCGGTAATACACGGTCGATCGACTGCCGACCGCATGGTCAAACCGGCTGATCAAGGCAATACGCTGCCCTCCCGATGACTTGCGACCACGCATGCGGGTCATCAGCGAAGCCACGAAAGGGTTGGGGCGGTAGCCCAGTTTTTCGGCCGCTTGCTTGATGACCAGACACGTCGCCCCGGGAATCCCGGGATGACCACGCAATGCCATGGATACCGTGGAGCGACCATAACCGGTATGATCGGCAATATCCTGCAACGTGACAAAGCGCGGTAGATGGGGCATGGCGAACGATCCTGCTCAACTGAGAGCAACCCGAAAGATGCCCCTCTATTGAACTAGTTCAACATCACATTGATTGGTCCCCGCAGGGAAGCTCCTAAAGTCACGCCATACTTCAGCCACAACTGTGCTAAGCACCCGCCGGAGTGAATTCCGGCAATCAGTCCCTACCCACCATGATTACCCCCCAAATCCGTCCGTATTTCACCCGCCTTGGTCTTGTCGGTATCGGAGCCATTTTGTTGGCCGTGCCCGCCGTCCACGCCATCACCCTTACCGATCCCACGCTGGCCGGCACGATTGATCCCACCGGAGCCAGCGACATCACCGTGAACGCTGGCAGCAGCACCGCGAAGTCCACCTTGGAAGGCCTGTCCGGCTTTGGGGTGATACAGTCATTCACCGGCTTCACCGGCGGCACCAACCAGATCGCCTTTACCGATACGAGCAGAGCCGACCTGCAACTCTCCTTTTCTGGAACCGGCGTCAACAGCGCCTCCGGCAGTGAACTCACCAACGCCGGTTATGTAACCTCCGGTCTGAGCGGGACACGACTGGTTTCAGATAACCGCACCAGCGCCCACAACGTTATCCAAACCATTGATTTCGGTTCGTGGAACGGTTCCACCTTCGACTCGACCGCAATCACCACGACTGCAGTGGGCTTCACGCTCACCGGTTTGACGGCCAATTTCGACCGCTTGGGCTCAATCTCCGCCAGTTTTCTATCCGACTCCGGCTCGGTGCTGTCCACCCAGAGCGTCTCCGGGACAACCCTGACCGGAAGCAGTCAGAGCATTTATTTTGGCTTTCAAGCCTCCGGGTCTGACACGATCGGCTCGGTCGTGATCACCCTCAACATTAACGCCAAAGTTGCTTCCGAAGGCCAGGTCATCTTGGGCCTGGATGACCTTGGCTTCACCACGTCGTCTATCCCTGAGCCCTCTTCCTACGCCGCGCTTGCCGGGTTGCTCAGCTTGGGATGCGTGGTGTTTTTCCGCCGGAAATAAGTCGCCGCAAGACCGGGTTAAGCGTGCCATAGGCACGGCGTCGCCCCACCCATTTTCCCCGCTATACCCAACCCAATTCGTTGCTCCCGAGGCGGCGAACCGGAGTCTGACCGCAATCTCGTCTCCACGCGAAATCAGTCCACCCGTCGGCCAAAAGCGCCGTGTGTATACCGACGCCCCCCTACCTCTCCATGAATCCCTCGTTCCTCAGTCGTCTGTCGTTTATTCTGGTTCTCCCATTCACGTTGCTCGCCCACGAGGGCCAGACACCTCAGCTCATCACTATGGACTACGCGGATCTCGTCACCATCCGCGGTGAACTCGCTGCGAAAGACTCCAACGTTCAACCCGCTTACAGCCAATTGCTGGAGTATGCGGACAAGCTTCTGGACATCGTGCCGCCATCAGTGATGGACAAAACGATGGTCCCTCCGTCCGGCGACAAGCACGATTTTTTCGCCATCGGCAACTACTCCTGGCCCAACCCCGACACCAAAAACGGCCTGCCGTATATTCGCCGCGACGGTCACAAAAATCCCGGGGCCACCGACGGCACCTTTGACAAGCAACGCTACGACCAGAACGCCGGTCGCATCAAGATTCTGGCACTTGCTTGGTTCTACAGTCGCGACGAAAAATACGCCGCCAAGGCCGCCGATCTGCTGCGCACTTGGTTTCTCGATCCGGAAACCCGGATGAACCCCAACCTCAACTTCGCCGCTTCCCAGCCCGGTGTGCAAGACGGCAGCTTTTACGGCATCATCGAAGGCGTGCAATTGATCGGCGTGGTAGATCATGTGAAGCTCCTGAACGGATCCGCATCCTGGACAGATGCCGACGACCAAGGGCTCAAAAAATGGTTCGCCGACTTCACCGTCTGGCTGCGCGAAAGTGAATTCGGCAAGACCGAACTCGCCAGGCCCAACAACCACGGCACCTGGTGCGCCGCGCAGATCGCCGCCTATTCACTGTATTCGAACCACCCCGAAAATATCGCCCCCATGATCGCGCGCGGCCGGGAACTCGTCGCCCATCAGATCGCCCCGGACGGCAGCTTGCCCGAAGAACTGCGCCGCTCACGCTCCCTCATGTATTCCTGCTTTGCACTACGCGCATTAATGACGCTGGCACGTTGTGGCGAACTGGCCGGCGACGATCTCTGGCATTATCGCACCGAGGACGGACGCGGTCTTGAAAACGCCTTCACCTTTCTCGCCCCCTACCTCAGCAACACCAAGGTCTGGACATGGCCCAGTTTGGACAACGATCTGCCGCGCTACGCCAAGGTCGAGATTCTGCGCTGGCCGGCCCGGGTTTATCAAACGCCCGTGCTAAAGGACGCACTCAACATCCTCGATCCCGTCTGGAACCCGGAGATTGTCGAATCGCTGAGCGCAGCGGACAAAGAAAGCTGGACCATCTGGCTCGTAGGCCCGTTGCCCCGCTAAAGCGCCTTCTCCCGCATGCACCAATCGGTCTCCAGTTCATCCGGAAAACGATCCCGGCGAACCTCCGGTTTTGCACTGCTGATCACCATCACGCTGCTTGCGTTTCTCGTCCTGCTGCTCGTTTCACTCGCCAGTCTCACGCGGGTCGAGACCCAGGTGGCCTCCAACAGTCAGCAGCTCACCCAAGCCCGGCAGAACGCCCTGCTCGCGCTCAACCTCGCGGTCGGCCAGCTGCAAACCTTGGCCGGTCCCGACCAGCGCGCCACCGCCAGCGCCGACCTCGGCGACGGAGGCACCGCGACCACTGCGAACAAACTCGTGGTCCCCAAGCCCGGCGCTCGCGCCTGGACCGGTGTCTGGGGCAATCGCAACGCTTGGGGCGCTTCCACCACTCAGCCTGGACTGCTCAACTGGCTGGTCAGCGGCAACGAAAACGTCGCCGTAACCGCCAAGCATGATCCGTCCGACACCACGACCTTCGGCCAGATCACCTCGACCGTGCCGACCGTGCCGTTTGCTCCCGACGGGGCGCTTCCCACGATTACAAACGCCACCACGACAACCGACGATCTCGGCGACTGGCGATTACTCGTCGGCTCCAAAACAGCCGGCGCGGACGCGTCTCACTTTGTCGTCGCACCCGCCAAGACAATCACGGTGCAGGCAGGAACCTTGCCCGGTTTCGCCTTGGGAGACACCACACCAACGACCATCGGTCGCTACGCCTGGTGGGTTGGTGACGAAGGTGTCAAAGCCACGGTCTCGCTCGTCGATCCCATCACCACACGCACCACCGTCAAAGAACGTAGTTACAGCTTCATTACAACCCAGCGCATCGGCGTTGAACGCGTCACCCCAGACTACCCGGTCAACTCCTCGCTGCTGGAAAGCGTGCTCTCGCTTCAGCAACTCCCCCTCTCGGTCTCCGGTGCCACGGCTCGAACTAACTTGACCAACGCGACCAAAGACCACGTCTACGACTTCACCTCCAGCAGCATGACCGTCCTCGCCGACTCCTCCCGAGGCGGCCTCAAAAAAGATCTCACCGCATGGGTCGACCACGGCGACGGCATGGCCGACACCGATCCCATCGTGCCCGGCACCGGCTCAGACTACGCCATGCCACAGTGGGGCATCATCCGCACCTACGCGAACCGCGTGGACGACGGCGCCGCACAAGCGCCGGCAATTCAGTCCGCCAGTCAGGAAGGCCTCAACCCGGTCATCACTTACGTCCGCCTCGGCTTCGGCCTGGCCCGTAATCCCGTCGACAACACCCTGCGTATCCTGCTTTTCCCTACCGTTGTTCTGTGGAACCCCACCAACGTCACCATCAATGGGGAATACGAGCTGTGCTTCAGCTATCGCGACGACTACCCCGACGTCACCTTCACCGTAACCGATACTACTGGCGTCGATGTGTCACCGGCCCGGACCCAACGTTTCATCTTCCCCGCCGGTGGTAAACTGGGAGCGGTAACCATAGCCAACCGTATCTTCTATCGCTTCAAAATCGCCACCCACAACCTGCCGCCCGGGCGTAGTCTCATGTATGCGCTAAAGTCTCCGGATCAGGTTTACCAGGCGGGTCAAAACCTGCTCGCACCGCTCAACGGCACACCAACTCCCGGTGACGAAACCCTATCCGCGTTCATCGAGACGCCGCTGGTGGTCAACCTTGGCGAACAGATCAAGTGGGACAACCTCAAGTGGAGCTCCACCGCCGGCTCCGTCAGCGGCACGCTCGATGTCGTCCTGCGCACACCCCTGACCACGGACCTGCCCGTGCGCTACGCCACCATTCTACCCGACGCCTATCAAGCCATCCAGTATCTGAGCTTTGGCAGCAACAGCGCACCGGTCATTCCAACCGCCGACCCCGACGCCACGCTTGGGCCCATTTTCCACACCTACATCGAGATGCAGATGGCCGATACCGCCACCAAAAGCGCGCTACGTTGGATGGCCCATCTCAACCCCCGCAGCCGCCAGTCCTTCCGCACTCAGTGGAGCACCGGGGCAGCCACCGCGTTGTATCTGGCCGCCACCCTAGCCCCTCCCTCCCTGCCCGTCACCGCTTCCGGAAAGGCCGCGACCGGCTTGGAGGTCAGCACCGCTCCTTCCTCCGGCAATCCTGTCGATCTCGTCCTCGAAGAGTTTCGTCCCTCCGCAGTGCCGTTGTTCTCCATCGCCCAGCTCCAGCATGCCAACCTCTCGCTGCTCTCCACCTATCCCGCCTACGCGGTCGGCAACGCCATTTCCAATCCCTACCTCGAGCGCACAGAAAATGTGATCGCCGCCGCCAACCTTTACAATACCGGCCAGACCAACCCGCTGAACTACTACGACCTCTCCTGGCACCTAAACCGCGCCCTCTGGGACCGGTATTTTTTCTCCACCGTGCCCGCCTCCGGACTGACCGATTCACAGATCGGCGACTCTACCTACCACCTGCCCAACGCCCGCCTCGCCTTCCACGGCACACCCACCGCGGCCTCGTTCGGGCAATCCACCGCCATCTCCACCAACGCCGCCAACCTCATGTTCGAAGGAGGATTTAACGTGAACTCCACCTCCGTCGCCGCCTGGCGCACCCTGCTCTCCAGTCTTCACAGCCTCCCTTACGACCCACGCAATCCCACCGCGACCACCCCGCCGACCGACGTCGAGTATCCATTTACCCGTTACGCCAATCCCAAGGGCGGCGAGAGCGGCACGTGGTCGCCCAACGATCCCTGGGGCGGCTTCCGCTCTTTGACTGCCAATGCCATCGACGGCCTCGCGCAAAAAATCGTGGACCAGATCAAAAAGCGTGGCCCGTTTCTCTCATTGGCCGACTTCGTCAACCGTCGGCTGGTCGAAGACGACACCGCCTCCGACAACGGCACCGGATTCGCCGGCACCATCCAGGCCGCGATCTACGCCTATGACTCCACCGTGACCGACAACTCCGTCGACGCCATCAACCGTCGCACTCCCTTCCTCACCACCCTCGGCGGCAGCAGCAACACCGCCGTCGGCACCCACGACCAGACCTACTGGGGCGGCCGCACCAAAACCGCCCCCTTCTCCTCCCACGCTGCCAACGCCCCCGGCTACCTCACCCAAGCCGATGTGCTCACCGCCCTCGGCCCCGTGCTCTCAGCCCGCTCCGACACCTTCCTTATCCGCACTTACGGCGAGGTGGAAAATCCGCTGACTCACGAAGTCACCGGACGCGCATGGTGCGAAGCCCGCGTGCAACGGGTGCCCGATTACGTGCAGCCCGCGGCCGATAGTGCCGAGACCTGGCCTCCCACAGACACCGACAATCAAACCTTCGGACGGCGCTTTGAAATCGTCTCCTTCCGCTGGCTCTCACCCGACGACATCTGACCCCGCACCATGCAACGCCTACTCTCCACCCTCCTTTGCCTGGTCGCCCTGCACTCCACCGCTGCGGCCCTCGAATTCCGCGCGCTCAGCTGGCAAGGCCCGATCAACGATCTGCACTACCTGCAAAACGGCCGGACAACCGCACTCACCGCCAATGAACGCGTCCTCTCCGCAGTCCACACACTCACCGGCGCGGACACACTCACCCTTTTCCGCGAGATCGAACGCGACGGCCTGACCGTTCGCGAAACCGTCGCCGAACTCCCTGTCCCTGCCGACCTCGTCAAAGCCATCCTCATCCTCATTCCACAAAGTGACGCAGGCACCTGCACCGGCCTTTGGATTGACGACTCGGCCGATAAAAGCACCGGCAACCAAATCCGTTTCATCAACCTCTCAAACCACACCACCGCCATCAAATCCGGCGGCACCAGTCTGCTCATCCCATCAAGGGGCGAAGACATCCTCCCTTTCGGTGCCGACCAGCGCTCCGTCCCCCTCTCCGTTGCCGCCCAAACCCATACGGGCTGGCAACTCGTATCCACCCAGCGACAAGCCGTGCGCGACGGTTACCACATCGTCGTCATCCTGCGCGGCGGTCGCGATTTCACCGACGACTATGGCACTCATCAAGCCGCGGCCATCGAGCTGCTGGCTCTCTACGAAAAGCCTCCCGTAACCAAATCCTAAAGAGCTCCGCACTTACTTGAGCAGCCACGGCCACGCCGTGACCCAAGCTACTGCTTTGCCCGAAAAACTCTCCCATGAAGACATCCTCCACGACCGTTAACGTCCCAACTAACCTGTCACCCACGGCAAACCGCCGCCCGTGCATCCTCCTGCGCTCTTCCTGGCAAACCGTTAATATCGGCGATATCGGCCACACGCCCGGCCTCCTCGCTCTGCTGAAAAAACACATCCCGGATGCCCGCGTCATTCTCTGGCCCACCTTGCTTGATCGGGGCGTGCATGAAGTTCTTATGGCCGAATTTCCCAACTTGAAGATCGTCGACGGAAGGCTGACCAAGGACGGACAACCCGACTCCGACGCCATGCGCGACGCATTTGCCAACGCCGACTTTCTCCTGCATGGGTCCGGCCCCCATCTGCTCGGACTGAAAGCCATTCAAGCCTGGGTCGCCTCCACCGGTAAACCCTACGGCATCTACGGCATCACTCAGGACCCGCTCGGCTACGACCACGACGATCCCGAGCGCCCCACCGAGGGTGCCCCACTGGATAAACAACGCCGGCAGATCAAAGCCCTCGCCCCCGATCACATGAGCGAGGCCGAACGCACCGCCTTCGAGGCGGCGGACTTCGTCTTCTGCCGCGACTCCCTCACCCTCGCCTACCTGCAGGGCCAATGCCCCAACGCCCGCCACATCAGCTTCGCCCCCGATGCCGCCTTTGGCATCGAGTCACGCGATGACGCGACCGCCCGCGCCTTTCTAAAAAAACACGTCCTGAGCGAGGGCGAGTTTGTCTGTGTGATCCCCCGCCTGCGCTACACCCCCTACCACCTCACCCACAACCGACCCGCCACCCGGCGCGACACACGGCGCGCCGAGATCAGCGACCGGCACCGCGAACGCGACCTCGCCAAGATCCGAGACCTCATCACCCGTTGGGTCCGCACCACCGGACGCAAGATTTTGCTCTGCCCCGAAATGACCTACCAGATCGAGGTCGGAAAAACCTCCATCTACGACTTCTTGCCCGTCGATGTGCAGGACCGCGTCGTCTGGCGCTCCGACTATTGGCTGCCCGGTGAGGCCTGCTCTGTTTACGCGATGTCCGAAGCCCTCGTCAGCATGGACAACCACTCGCCGATCTTTGCCCTGGCGATGGGCACCCCCTCGATCTTCCTGCGACACACCACCGATACGATCAAGGGTGAGATGTGGCCCGACCTCAGCATGGGCGACTGGTTCGTGGAGACGGACGCCACCGATGGCAAAGACTTGTTCGAACGGATGATGGCGATCCATAACGACCGCCCCGCCGCCCTCGCCAAACTCCGGGCCTTCATGGACGGCGTGCACGAACATCAGCATCGCACCATGGCCGTGCTGGCAACGTCGCTCAGTCAGGCGTTGCAGCCATCAAACCAACAGGCCTGAACACGCAATCACGCTACGATCACGCTAGCGCCGCCCGAACATCCGCCCCTGTATCATCGCCATCATCATCATCTCGCTGCGCGCCATCCGCCACGAGTGAGCGCCCCAGAATAGATAAGTGGCCCGTCGACATGGGGTGCTGAAATTGCATTCACTGGTTTGGGGTTGGAGGCAGGGGAAGTGCGCCCATCTTAACACGAATATTTATGAAATTACCCCGCTTCTTTATTGGTTTGGTGACCTCGCTGGCGATGGCCGGTTGTTTGTTTGCTCTGTCTCCTTCCGGCTTGCCGGAGGGTAAGGTCGAGCTGTTTTTACTTGCCGGTCAGTCCAATATGTCCGGGCGTGGCGCGGTCGCGGATCTCGCACCCGAGGACGCTGCCATCGATCCCCACGTATGGGCTCTCAACAGTGCCGACGCGTGGCAACCGGCGGTAGATCCGTTGCACTGGGACAAGTCGGCTACGGGCGTCGGTGCAGGCAAATTCTTCGGTCGTATTGTCGCAGCCAAGGAGCCTGGAGTTATCGTGGCCTTGATCCCGACGGCGTGCGGCGGTTCGCCGATCAGCACGTGGACTCCGGGTGGATACTGGGTGCAGACCAAGTCCTATCCTTGGGACGATTCCATTGCCCGGGCCAAGCGGGCTATGCGAGACGGCACGCTCAAGGCCATCCTATGGCATCAGGGTGAGAGTGATTCCAATCCGACAGACGCCCCGCTTTACGAAGAGCGGCTCACCGATCTGATCAACCGTTTTCGCAAGGAGCTCAACGCACCGGACCTGCCTTTCATCATCGGTCAGCTCGGTCGGTTCGATGCCGAGGGCAGGTCGTGGGATTCCGGTCGCATTGAAGTTGATCGCGCCCAGCGCGCGGTAGCCGACAAGCTTCCCAATGTCTATTTTGTGCCCGCCGAAGGACTGGTATCACGGGGAGACAAGCTCCACTTTTCGACCGCTTCGCAGAAGATTTTTGCCAGTCGCTACGCGGAGGCCTATTTCAAATCGCAGACCGCCAGGTGACCGTGGGTGTCGGCCGACGTTCCCTAGTCGGCTCGCGGCTGCGTGCGGCGGTTGAATCCGCCGCGCGTCCGATTCCCCCGACCGGCAACACCAACACCCACGGCATCTTCAAGCCCGACGTCCGCACCTTCCTCAAACGCTGGGTCGCCGAGGGCCCGACGCATCACTTCGCCCTCGGCATCTGCCACCACGCCAGCGAACTCGTCGAAATCGCGAAGATCCTCAACCTCGACTACGCGGTCGTCACTCCGTTCGAGAACGAACACTGATCCGAGTCAAAGCCTCGGACCTAATCCCGGGATTTTTGAATTCACTCTTTTGCCACGATGTCTTCGAGCCACCAACCGTCTGCCTTGCGCACGAGCAGGCCGGTGATAGCGGCACCCTTCGTCGCGGCGGGCGACTTGAGGGTTTCGGCATCCACCTTGAGCAACATGGTCATCGCTTTCATCACGCCGGGGACTTCTTCGTGCTTCACGAGCAGCGCGGACTTGTCGGCGAGAACATCCACCACGACGCCTTTAAGCGGATGGCCTTTGGTCTTGGTTTCGACTGACGCAACCGGAGCGGGCGTCATGCTTTCGCAGGAACAACCGGCTTCGGCACGGAGGATGCCAGTCAACATAAGTGCGGACAGAAGGATAAGGATTCGATTTTTCATGATGTGTTTTTTGGTTCAGCGGATGCGCCGACGGGTAACGACGAACAGTGCGATACCCGCCAGCGAGGTGAGAAAGGCCAGGCTCGTGAACGTGACGAGCAACCCGTCGCGCCAGCCCTTGTGGTGAATGAAGGCGTATTTATGGAAGAGGCTGAAAACGTTCGCTTCGAATTGGCGGCTGTCGCTCGTTAGCCGAGCCACGCTGCCGGTGAGCGTGCTCACGTAGAGCCGCGTGTGTCCGGCATCATCGACCTCGACGCGGTGCACTGGCAGGAGGCGGAAGATGACGATGTATTCGGAGTCGTAGGCATCGAGTCGCTTGACCCAACGCACCGGCACGCCGCCCAGAGAGCGCGAGGCGATCTCGGCCGCGTAGCGTTGATCGGCCTGCGGATCCTCACGGCCGTCGATGGCGTTGAGGTAGCGTGGCAGTAGAGAACCGGAGACCATCACTTGATACCACGGTTCTCCGCCGATGGTGCGCAGCGAGAGCGCCTGCACGGCGAGGTCACGTCCGCCAAGGCGTTCGACGGCTTCGGCCGGAGCGATGCGCACGGCGGCGGCGTTGATGTGCTCGGAGGGTTGGGCACGCGGTGGCGGAGACTGCGTCCACGTCATGACGACGTGCAGCAGTCCGCTGCCGGAGGCGGCCAGGACTGTCACGGCGCAGGTGAGTCCGATCCAGCGGTGGAGACGGCGAAGAAAAAGGGGCGACATGGGAGGAAAAGTGTCCCGGTCAAAGTAACCTATTGGGTTACTTTGACCGGGTTGGGTTGAGGAGGGATCGGGCTTAGAAACGATATTCGACGCCGGCGTAGAACGAGCGGCCGTCGCCGGGGAGGAACTGGCGCTGGTCCACCCCACCGGCGTTGTCGATCACGCCCGTGGTGGCGGCGTAGGTTTCGTCGGTGAGGTTGCGCGCCTCGACAAACCACGAGAGGCCTTTGTCAAGACGACGTCCCACCTTGAAACCAAGCAGCGCGTAGGAATCGGCGGCGAAGGTGTTGCGGTGGTCGATGTAGCTCTTCACCGGCACCCACTCAAAGGTCGGACCGGCATACCAACCGGCGGCGTTCTCCCACAGGAGTTCGCCGCGGATCAGGTGCGGCGGCAGACCGGCGATGGTGTTGTTGCCGTAGCTCGCGTCGTCATCGAATTTGAAGAGCCCGTAAGTCCAGGCGGTGCGCAACACGAGGCGGTTGGCGGGAGTCTGCTTCCAGCTTTGTCCGAGCAGGTCGATCTCGGTGGCGAGTTCGATGCCTGTGTGCGTGGTGCGGTCCGCGTTGGTCGTGGTGCTGACGAGCGAGACCGGATCCACGATGGTCAACAGTTCGTCTTTGATGGCCGCATGGTAGGCGGTGACATCCCAGCGCACAAAATCGCGCACGCCGCGCGTGCCGAGCTCAACGGTAGTCGCGGTCTGCGCCTTGCGGGCGGCGTTGGCGGTGACCGTTTCGCTGAAGGACGGCGGCTCAAAGCTGCCGGAGACGTTGGCGAAGGCCTGCAGGTCGCGAGCGGCGTTGTCCCAGCGCACGCCCAGCTTGGGCGAGACGTTGTCGTAGCTGCGGTCGTAGGAGAGCAACGCACCGGGTGCCGGCGGGGTATAAAACGGCGCGTTGGCCACCGGGTTGGTGAACAGGCGCTCGTCCTCGCGGATACTGTGGGCGACCGACACGCCGGCCACGCCGGTGAAACCGCGTCCGAGGGCGAGTTGGTCTTCGAGGAATCCTTCCAGATTGGTGGCCGTCTGCCGATCGATGCTGCGCAGGGTGCCGCGCGCGCCGAGGTTGTTTTCAAACGTAGCCGAATCGGTCACGCCCCGCGTGAGCAGGATGCCGGCGCGAAGCCGGTTGTCGGTCGCGAAGACCTCGCTGGTGTTCGTGAGCGTCGCGCCGAGCAGCAGGTCGTTGGACAACTGGTCGATCACGCCCGCGAACGGCGTGATGGGGTGGTCGAGGTCCTTGTGCGTCAGCGCCGCGGAGAAGTCCCACTCGGTGTCACCATTGCGCACGGTGGTCTTGCTGGCGATACGCGTGAGTTCGAAGTCGCGATGATTGTCGTAGCGGACGGAGCCGAAGAAGGAGTTGTCCGCCTGAGTCGGGTCGGATTCCAACTCGGCTTTGGTGAGACTGCCAGGCAGCTCGGAGTCGGTCTTCACCGCGGTGACGTAGAGGCGCGTCTCGATGTTGTCGGAGAGCCGCCATCCGGCGTTGGCAAAGAGGCGCTGGTTGTTTTGATCCGCATGATCGCGGAAACCGTCCTGCTGCTGCTGGGTGAACGAGGCGTAGACATCCGTCTTTTCGTTGGTGATTCCGCCCGCGATGGTGGCGCGCAGGTAGTCCCATGAACCGATTTCCAGGCGGACAAAACCACCGGGAGCGTCGCGGCCCGTGCGCGAGATGTAGTCGATGGCGCCGCCGAGGGTGGCCGAGCCGTAGGCGAGTGCATTGCCGCCGCGCCAGACGTTGATGTAGGCAGCGGCGGTCGGCTCCAGCGCCTGCATGTCGAAGCCGCCGTCGGCGAGGTTGAGCGGCACGCCGTCCTGCAGGGCGCGAATGCCGCGTCCGTGAAACGTGCGTTGCAGTCCGGATCCGCGAATGGACAACCGCGCCTCGTCGGAGCCAAAACGCGACTGGGCGAACACTCCCGGCGAGAGCGCGAAGGTGTCGGCGACGGTCGAGGCGCGTCCGGTGAGGTAGCGGTTGGCGTCGATCACCTCGGTGCCGCCCGGAGTGCGGGCAAGGTCAACGCGCGCCTCGGAGAGAGTTGAAACGGTAAGGGAATGTTTGACGGCATTGACCTCGACTGGATCGAGGACAACCGGAGTTTCGGCTCGGAGCGCGCCGGCGGTGGCCAGCGCACAAGCGACGGATGTGGATACGAAAAATGACTTCATGGGTGTGTGAATGCGGGCAGTGACAGTGCGCGCACAACGGCTGCGCACCGGCCCGACTTGGGAACGTTGCCAATGCCCGTCCCCACAAGGGAACCGGCTCAACCTGACTTCACACCCGGGCTCGCGGCGGTGGCACCGGCGGCGGCGAACGATCCCGCATGGCGGGACTCTGTTCGCGCGGCGTCCACTTCCCCGTCACCGGCAGCACGGCGAAAAACGCCGGCTGCGGCTGGAACACGAGGAGGATCTTGCCGAACAAGCGGCTTTCATCCGATGGCAGCACCGCGTCCTGTTGCTGCTTGGCTTCGCTTACGCTTTCGCAGATTCCGCAAAGGTTGTCCGGCGTGAAGGTGAGTTTCACCGCCTGCGCGATAGACATCGACTGCGAGTAGGTCGCGATCATGCGGCCCCAGGCAAACGTCTGCACCAAATCCCAATGGCTCCCCGTGGCCAGCAGCCACGCGGTCAGCATTGTGATCAGTGAAAGTTTGCGACGCATCGAAGCGGCGAAAGAGGACAGCAAATCTGATGATGGCAAGAAAAGCCCGTTGTCAGCGGAAACCCATTAGCCGGGCTTTAGGGTGTGTCTGGGAAAGAAACCGGGCCAGCGTGAGGCAGAAAGGGTGCTCGGCCAAGGAGACCGAGGCGGAGGCGGGCCAGAGGCCCGTGCCGCTGAGGTCAACGCCAGCCCAGTGCCCTTTCTGCCTCACTCGTAGAGCGCCAGCGATGGGCTGATTTCTTTCCCAGACACACCCTAGGTCGGGCTCGTTCGACTTCTTGACTTCACAATGCGCCCGTATGCGCGCAGTCTTCACTCGTGAACCCCAACCCCGGTAAACTGGCCTTGGTGCTGGCGGGAGGCGGCGCCCGCGCCGCGTATCAGGTGGGATTTTTGCGCAGCTTGGGACGGCACTTTCCCACGCTGGAATTTCCCATCCTCACCGGCGTCTCCGCCGGGGCCATCAACGCAGCGCATCTTGCCAACACCCGCGCGCCTTTGCCCGAATCCGTCGACCAACTGGTCGCGCTTTGGGACAAGCTCACCATCGACCAAGTGTTCAGAACCGATCTGCCCGCGCTGGCCTTCACCATGGCCCGTTGGGCGGTCCGGCTGGTATCGGGTGGCGTCAATCTTTCGCCGCAGGCACGTGGTCTCGTGGACACTGTCCCACTCCGCCGCTTTCTCGAACACGCCCTCGGCGCCACCAACGGCAATCCGCTTCAAGGCATCCGTGACAACATCCGCAGCGGACGACTCTCCGCCATCGGTCTCACCACCACCAACTACAACACCGGCGAGTCCAACACTTGGGTTCAGGGCAATCAGGTCGCCATGTGGCAACGTCCGGGACGTCGCAGCGTTCCCGACCAGATCTCCGTCGACCACATCATCGCGTCCTGCGCACTCCCGTTGTTCTTCCCGGCAACCCGCATCGGTCACGATTGGCACGGCGATGGCGGAGTCCGGCTCACCGCTCCGCTGTCTCCCGCCATGCACCTCGGCGCAACCCGCATGATCGCCATCTCCACCCAATACGTCGGCACCCAAGCCGGCCCCATGGGACAGGTCGCCCGCGACTACCCGTCGCCCGCGACCATCATCGGTCTGCTGCTCGATTCCGTATTTCTCGACATGCTCGACTACGACGTGCTGAACACCCAGCGCTTCAACCAGCTCATCGAAGCCCTCCCCCACCCCGAGCAAACCGGACTGCACCCGGTGAATCTGCTGCTCGTTCGTCCCTCAGTGGATCTCGGAGTGATCGCCAACGAGTTCGAGGCCGACCTCCCCGGGACCTTCCGCTTCGTCACCCGTGGTCTCGGCACCCAGGAGACCCGGCGGGCGGACATGCTCGCAACCCTGATGTTTCAACCGGGCTATATCCGGCGCATGATCGCCATCGGTGAAGAAGACGGCGACCGGCGTCGGGGCGAGATCGAGGCCTTCCTCGCGGCCTGATTCCACTTGAGAGAATCCATATTCGCGGATACTGGTTTTACGTCAGAGCAAGTCATCACCTTATACGGCTCGTTTCCCTCGAAACGGCACCGCTCAACCCCAACGTCAGGTTACGTTTCCCATGTCGCACCCCCGACGCAAGAATCACTGGCACGACCTCGATCAGGAATCCACGATCGCATGGCAGGGGCGTCAGCTGCATCGCTATCTCCGCGACTGCGTATTACCTTTCTCGTTACACTATCGCCGCCTCTTCGATAAAGCCGGCCTGACCGCCGCCGACATCCGCTCGGTCGCCGATTTGCGAAAACTCCCCTTCACCTCCAAGGAGGACCTGCTGCCCACCGACGAAAACCCGCGGCGCACGCTGGACTTCGTCCTCAAGCCCGACCCCGCCGTCCTCGCCCGCCGTCCGTCCGTCATCTTGCGCGCACTACTCCACGGTCGCGAACACGTCCGCGCCCAACTCGACCGCGAATGGCGCCCGATCTTTATGACCAGCACCACCGGACGCTCGAGCGAGCCGGTGCCGTTTCTCTACACGCAACACGACATCGCCCACCTCGCGTTGGGCAGCGGTCGTATCGTCGAGATGGGCGGTGTCCAACCCGACGAACGCATGGTGAACATGTTCCCCTTCGCGCCCCACCTCGCGTTTTGGTATATGTATTACGCGGGTATCGACCGGAACGTCTTCGCCCTCGCCACCGGCGGCGGCAAGGTCATGGGCACCGAGGGCAACCTTCGCGCCATCGCGAAGCTCAAACCCCAAATCCTCGTCTCCATGCCTACGTTCCTCTATCACGTGCTGCAACAGGCCGTGGAGCAAAAGGTCCGACTCGACGGCATCCGCCTGCTCGTTCTCGGCGGTGACAAAGTCCCCGACGGCACCCGCCGCAAGCTCGGTGCCCTCTGCGACCAAGTCGGCTCGCCGGGCGTGAAGATCATGGCCACCTACGGCTTCACCGAAGCCAAGTTCGCGTGGACCGAATGTCCCATCGTCCCCGGCACGCCGCCGCCCGGTTACCACCTCTACGCCGACCAAGGCATCGTCGAAATCATTAACCCCGAGACCGGCGAAACCGTCCCCGATGGCGAAGGTGGCGAGATCGTATGGACGCCCCTCGACCAGCGTGGAACCGTTGTCTTGCGCTACCGCACCGGTGACCGTTGTGAACATGGCATCACCTGGGAACCGTGCCCGTGTTGCGGCCGCCGCCTGCCGCGCATCTGCGGAAAGATTTCCCGCGTCTCCGACGTCCACGCCCTGCGCTTCCAGAAGGTCAAGGGCACCATCGTTGACTTCAACGAACTCGAACGCGCCCTCGATGATCTCCCCGGCGTCGGCGCCTGGCAGATGGAACTGCGCAAGGCCCACGACGACCCGCTCGATCTCGACGAACTCAACGTCCACGTCACGGCCACCGGCTCCGGCGCACCCTCCGACCTCGACCACACCGTGCGCGAACTCCTCCACGCCCGCTTCGAACTCACCCCCAACCAGATCGTCGTCCACACCGACGCGGAAATGCGCACCCTCCAAAAAGTCGGTGTCGCGCTTAAAGAACAGAAAGTCGTGGACAACCGCCCCAAACAGGAAGCCCACCCATGAACGCACCTCTCTACATCGTCGATGGAGCCCGCACCCCGTGGAGTAAGATGGGCACCGAACTTGCCTCGTCCGACGCCGTCGAACTGGGCCGCACCGCCGCCGCCGCCGTGCTCGCCCATACCGGTATCGATCCCGCGCAAATCGACGAGGTCATCTTCGGTTGCGTCGGCCAGCCCATTGACGCGGTCAACATCAGTCGCGTCATCGCCCTTCGAGCCGGCGTGCCCGCCTCCGTGCCCGCCATGACCGTTCACCGTAACTGCGCCTCCGGATTCGAATCCCTCACCACCGCCGCCGATCGTATCGCCGCCGGTCGGGGTGATATCTACCTCGTGGGCGGCACGGAGAGCATGAGCCACTATCCCCTCATCTATAACGACAGCGCCGTGCGCAAGTTCACCACGCTCTCCCGCGCCAAATCCTTCCCTCAAAAACTCGCCGCCTTCCTGCGCTTTCGCCCGTCTGATTTTTCCCCGCGTATCAGCCTTCAACTCGGCCTCACCGACCCTGCCTGCGGTCTCAATATGGGGCAGACCGCCGAACTGCTCGCCCGAGACTTCCTCATTTCACGCGACGCACAGGATCAATTCGCCCTCCGTTCGCACCAACTCGCCGCCGCTGCCCACGGACGTCTCGCCGATGAAATCACCCCGGTCTATCCGCGCAACGCCCGCACCGCCGCCGCCATCACCGCCGACAACGGCGTGCGCGATAACCAGACTCTCGAGGCCTTGCGAAAACTTCGCCCGCTCTTTGATCGCCACGGCGGCACCGTCACCGCAGGCAACGCCTCGCAAATCACCGACGGAGCCTGCGCCCTCCTGGTCATGAGCGAAGCCGCGCTCAAGCGCACCGGACTCACCCCGCTCGGCCGCCTCGTCGCTTACTCCTACGCCGGCTGCGAACCCGCCCGCATGGGACTCGGCCCCCTCTATGCTCTCGCCCGCTCCGAAAAACAAAGCGGCCTCACCCTCGCCGACGCCGATCTCATCGAGATCAACGAAGCCTTCGCCGCCCAGGTCCTCGCCTGCCAGGCCGGCGCCCTCTCCGCCGACTACGCCCGCGACCACCTCGGCCGCGACCGCGCCCTCGGTGAAATCCCCCTCGAAAAACTCAACGTCAACGGCGGCTCCATCGCCCTCGGTCATCCCGTCGGTGCCACCGGAGCCCGCCTCGTGCTCACCGCCCTCAAGGAACTTCAACGCCGTAAAGCCCGCCGCGCGCTCGTCACCCTCTGCATTGGCGGCGGACAAGGCGGTGCTCTCTGGTTGGAGGTCGCGTCATGAACATCACCCGCCACATCGACGACGACCACGTCTGCACGCTCACCTTCGACCGCGCCGGCTCCTCCGCGAATGTCTTTGACCGCGCAACACTCGAAGAACTCGACGCCCACCTGGCCGACCTCGAACAACTCGCCATGCTGCGAGGCGTCATCCTCGCCAGCGCCAAGGACAAAATCTTCATCGCCGGCGCCGATCTCCACGAGTTTGTCTCCGGAAGTGGCACGGGCTTCCAGCCCGTGAATCCGACCGACACGGGCAAGATGCCCGTGCCACCTGAAGCCCTCGGCGCCATCGTCGATCTCGGCCACCGTGTTTTCACCCGTCTGCAAAAACTTCACGCTCCCTCCGTCGCCGCCATCCACGGCGCGTGCCTCGGCGGTGGCTGCGAACTCGCCCTCGCCTGCGACTGGCGCGTCGCCTCCACCGGCAAACCCACCAAGATCGGCCTGCCCGAAACCCAGCTCGGCATTCTCCCCGCGTGGGGCGGCTCCGTCCGGCTGCCCGCGCTCATCGGACTCCCCGCCGCGCTCGGCATGATACTCCCCGGACGCCAGCTCGTCGGTGCCCAAGCCTTGAAGCTCGGCCTCGTGGACGAACTCGCCCACCCCGAATACCTGCTCGCCGCCGCCACCCGGTTTCTCCCGCGTGGCAAACGCCCGCCCGCGCCATTCCGCCCCGCCCACCTGCCGCTCGCCAAACAGCTCGTCGCCGCCAAGGCCCGTCGCGACGTCCTCGCCAAAACCCACGGCCACTACCCCGCCCCGCTCAAAGCCATCGAGGTTTGCACCGCCTCACTCGGCCGCCCGCCCGACGAAGGTTTCGCCCTCGAAAAAGCCGCCTTCCTTGCCCTCATTCGCACGCCCGAGTGCGGCAACCTGCTCAATATTTTCTTCCTGCAAGAGCGCGCCAAAAAACTCCCCGCGCCCGCCGGCTCCACCGCCCGCCCCGTGCACCGCGTCGCCGTGATCGGCGCCGGCGTCATGGGCGCCGGAATCGCCCAATGGACCAGCGCCCGCGGACTGCCCGTCACGCTGAAAGATGTCGCCCCCGTCGCTCTCGCCCGCGGACTCCGCACCATCGAAACGGTTTACCGCGAAGCCGCCAAACGCCGCGTCTTCACCGCCGCCGAGGCCACCGCCGGCTTCGACCGCATCACCCCGATTTACACCGACGTCCCTCTCGCCACCACCGATCTCGTGATCGAAGCCGCCCTCGAAAAACTCGACGCCAAACAGGCGATTTTCCGCGACCTTGAAACCCGCGTGGGCCCCGCCGCCGTGCTCGCGACCAACACCTCCGCACTCTCCATCGACGCCATTGCCCAAAACCTCGACCACCCCGAACGCGTCATCGGTATCCATTTTTTCAATCCCGTGCACCGCATGCAGCTCGTCGAACTGGTGCGAGGCCCCCTCACCTCGCCCGACACGGTCGCCACCGCGCTCCAGTTCGTCAAAGCCCTCGGCAAGCTCCCCGTCGTCGTCAACGACTCGCCCGGCTTCCTCGTCAACCGCATCCTCATGCCCTACCTTGTCGAGGCCGTGCGCATGTTTCGCGAAGGCCATTCGCCGGCCGCCATCGACTGTCTCATGCTCGACTTCGGCATGCCCATGGGGCCCCTCCGTCTCGCCGACGAGGTCGGCCTGGATGTCGCCCAACACGTCGCCCAGGACCTCGCGCAACGCCTGCCCCACCCCACTCCGCTCGACGACACCCTCGCCCAAATGATCGCCAAGGGCTGGCTCGGGAAAAAATCAGGCCGCGGTTTCTACGTTCACAACGCCAAAGGCCATCGGGCTTCCCCCAACCCCGAACTCGGCTTCCTGCATGCTTCCCACGTAGCCCCCTCGGTCGCGCCCAAGATTCTGCGCGACCGCCTCGTGCTCATCATGATCAACGAAGCCGCCCGCTGCCTCGCCGAAGGCGTGGTGGCTTCGCCCGAGGATGTCGATTTCGGCATGATCCTCGGCACGGGCTGGGCACCGTTTCGCGGAGGTCCGCTCCGTTACGCGGACACCTATGGTTCCCTCAACATCTATAGCCGCCTGGAACTGCTCTCGCAGGAAGTGTCCGCTCATTTCACCCCTTGCGAACACCTGGCCACCATGGCCCGCGAGGATCACCGCTTTTACCCATGAACGCCACCGAAGACACTCCCAGCACCATCGACACCTCCAAGATGACCCAAGGGCAGCGTGAGGCCTTGGAGATGACCGAGTCCGCCCGCAGCGACAGTGGTTACCGCAGCTTTGTCGGCGATCTGTTCATGGGGGGGTTCGCCCTCAATCACATCTACCCGTTCCCGCTTCAACCCACCGTCGACGTCGATGCCGGCCGCGCGTTTCTCGGCGAACTCGAATCCCTCCTCAAAACCGAGGTCGACGCCGACCGCATCGACGCCGAAGGCGAAATCCCCGCCTCCGTGATCGACCACCTCGCCCGCCTCGGCGCCTTCGGCATCAAAATCCCCAAGGACTACGGCGGACTCGGTCTCTCGCAGGTCAACTACGCCCGCGCCGCCATGCTGCTCGGCAGCGTCGATGGCAACCTCACCGCCCTGCTTTCCGCCCACCAGTCCATCGGCGTGCCCCAACCGCTCAAACTCTTCGGCACTCCCGCCCAAAAGAAAAAATACCTGCCTCGCGTGGCCCGCGGCGAGATCTCCGCCTTCGCCCTCACCGAGACCGGCGTCGGGTCCGATCCCGCGCGTATGGAAACCCGCGCCGAACCCGCCGACGACGGACAGCACTGGGTTATCAACGGCGAAAAGCTCTGGTGCACCAACAGCGTGAAGGCCGGCGTCATCATCGTGATGGCCCGCACCCCCGATCAGATCGTGCGCGGCAAACCCCGCAGCCAGATCACCGCCTTCATCGTCGAGATGGACCAGCCCGGCGTCGAGGTCGTCACGCGTTGCCACTTCATGGGCCTGCGCGCACTCTACAATGGCGTGGTCCGTTTCACCAACGTGCGGGTCTCCCGCGACGCCATCGTCGGCGGCGAGGGCCGCGGCCTCAAGGTCGCCCTCACCACCCTCAACACCGGCCGCCTCACCATTCCCGCCGCCTGTGTCGGCTTCATGAAATGCTGCCTTGCCTACGCCGGCGAATGGTCCGCCACCCGCGTGCAATGGGGCGCTCCCATCGCACAACACGAAGCCATCGCCCACAAACTCGCCCGCATGGCCGCCAACACCTTCGCCACCGAGGCCATGGTGTTGCTCACCTCCGCCCTCGTGGACCGCGACAAGGCCGACATCCGCCTCGAAGCCGCCATGTGCAAACTCTGGGGCAGCGAAGCCGGCTGGCAGGCCATCGACGATCTCATGCAGATCCGCGGCGGGCGCGGCTACGAAACCGCCGCCTCGCTCAAGTCCCGCGGCGAACCGCCCGTCCCCGTCGAACGCATGATGCGCGACAGCCGCATCAACCTCATCTTCGAAGGCTCCTCCGAAATCATGCGCCTCTTCCTCGCCCGCGAAGCGCTCGACCCGCACCTCAAGGTCGCCGGCACCGTGCTCGACTCGCGCCAGCCCTTCGGCAAACGCGCCGCCGCCGCGCTCAAGGCCGGCGGCTTCTACGCCCTCTGGTATCCACGGCTCTACCTTCCCGCCGGCGGCGTGCCCTCCGACGTGACTCCCGCGTGCAAACCCCCGCTTCGTTACGTTGCCCGCACCAGCCACCGCCTGGCCCGCGCGCTCTTTCATGCGATGGCACTCAACGGTCCGAAACTCGAACGCCGTCAACTCCTGCTCGGCCGCATCGTCGACATCGGCACGGAGCTGTTCGCGATCACCGCGACCGCGCTTTACGCCGACGCGTTGATCAAACGCCACGATCCGACCTACACCCAGGAAGACCTCGAATCCCTCGTCCGCGTCTTCACGGCCCAATCACGCACCCGCATCGACGCGGCCTTTACAGGAATCACCCGCAACCACGACCGAGCCGACTACGCCTTCGCCCAGTCGCTCCTCGACGAAACCCGCCACGCCGGCCTCCGCGACGGGATCGTGTAGTCGTCGCAGCCGGATCCTCCTACTTCCCTCCCTTCCTCACCCCGACCTGCCATTCGCATGCCGGCACGAGGTGCCGGTAAAAGAACGCCTGCATCCGGTCGTCCGCCGGCACCGCCCGATGCTGAACCCCGGCTCCAGCAATTCCCGCCGAACCGTCCATTTCCAGCGCCACCACGTCACCCGCCGCCTCCTTCGGTGTGTTCAACGTGAGTTCCACCCGGTCCGCATTCCCCGGGATGATCGCCTTGCTCAAGCGGTAGCCCGCCGGCGCGTCGTGCAACGCCAGCGTGATCTCTCCCGCGAAACCATCATACCTCATCGCAAACACCGTCACCTTGGCGCTGCCTCCGGGTCGCACCGTCGCGCTCGACGGCACCATCCGCAATGCAAAGTCGGGGCGCGGCGCACCCACCCGCAACCGATACGTATAATCGCGACCACCCCGATGTTGCGCATCGGCCAACCGCACCCGATACGTCCCGTCTTCCGGCACAGTAAACGGCACCCTCGGGTCCGCATGATGCGTGGATAATCCGTCCGCTTTGTCATCATTATCGTCATTCGCCGCGAGCACCCCGCCACGCGGATCGAATACTTGCAGCGTGCCGTCCAGGGGTGAACGCAACCGACGCGCCATCACATCGACCACCAGCGCCTCACCCGCCTTTGCTTTAAATTGAAACCAGTCTTCGTCGCCTACTCGCTCGATCCGTCCGTTCACGATCATCGGCAGGGTGATCACCTGAGCCCGTTCGTTCGTGTCGTTCGACTCCGTCTCGCCGCACTCCGGCAGATCATCCACCGCGACTTCAACCTTGCCCGTGGCGGACGCACACCGGCCGACATCGAGCGATCGCACGCCCTCCTCCGCCGGCAGCCGCGTATGCCGCACCTGCGCGGGCAGGTTCCAGCCGTTCAGCGCGAAGTCTATCTCCCGGCCCGGCACCCCGCCCAGCGGAAACATCCCCGAGATAAACGGAAGTTCACCAATCGCCACCCGGTAGACGAAATCCTCGCGCCCTCGATGCAATGAATCCTGCACCACGAGCGTGTAGTCGCCGTCACCAGGCAATTGATACGCCAGCACCGGATCCGCCTGATAACGAAAATCGTCCGCATACGCCAGTTCCCGCCCTTCCGCATCCAGCAACGACACCGCCGCCTGAAACCACCCCGGCACCGCATCCGCCAGATACGGAATCAACGCCCGCGCATGCACCGCCACGACGAGCTTTTCTCCACGGCGGCCGGCAAACCGGATCCGGTCCGTTTCTCCCGGCAAGATTTGACCGTTGACCACCACCGGCAGCGTCACCGACAAGGCACCCGACAACGTCTCCGCCACCGCGCGTGACGAACCGGCCGCCGGCCGCGGCGTGATCGCCGACACGGAGGGAAACGATACTTCCCGCAGGTCTCCCACCATAAAAACCAAAGGAATACTCAACCCCGACTTTCCCAACAAACGCAGATCCCTTCGCCCGATCGTCGCATCCGGCGCAGCGGTGACTTCCAGCATCACCGTGTCTTGCAACGCCGGCGTCACCGCGCCGCGTTGCACCTGCGCGAGTAACAGATCGATTTCCTTGATCCGGTCTCCGGACGACGGCGGCGCATCCTTTTTTTTCAACTCGGTCAGTTCGTCGCGCAATTTCACGCGGTCCTCCTGCGACAGCGGCTTCTCCTGACCGATGACCTTCGCCGTGAGTCCCGTGCCCGAGAAATACACCGCGCTCACCTCCGGCATCTGTCGTCCACCCACGATCACCGTCACGGTCGTCCCCTGCTTGCACCCTGCCGGATAAACATAGCCCACCTGCGGCCCGTTGTTCTGTGCGTGAGCAAGAGTCAAAAACAGCAGCGACCCTAGCCACACGACCCCGATCAGAATATTCAGCCTCGGAATCATCCCCGTGCCATTGCATCTAAAAGGTAGGGCGGGACCGCTGGGCGCGCCGATTCGACATGCGTCCGCATCCCGACGTCCACGGCGGGCCCAGCGGTCCCGCCCTACCCCCAAACCAATCAGATTATTTCCAAGGCGCATACGCATGGCTCAAATCAATTCGCGCAACAGTCCGGTTCGCTTCGGCAGCTCCGCCATGCTCGGCAACACCCGCACGTCGAGTCCCTCCGGATGCGGCAGCTTCGCATCACCTGCGATACCGAGTTGCCCGTAAATGGTCTCCAGCAAATCCGCCGGATGCAGCGGACGCTCCACTGCGTTTTCCCCGCGCGCATCGGTGGCACCAACAACCTGACCGCCGCGAAATCCACCTCCCGCGATCAGCACCGACTGCACCTTGCCGTAGTGGTTGCGTCCGCCGTTCCACGGAGCCTCGTTCTGCACCTTTGGTGTGCGGCTGAATTCTCCGCACACCCACACCACCGTCGAGTCGAGCAAACCGCGTTGCGAGAGGTCTTCCAGCAGCGCGCTCACGCCTTGATCCAGTTCGGGGAGTTTGCGCTTCATCGTCTGAAAATGCTGCTTATGCGTGTCCCAGCCCTTGGCGTTGATGGTGACGTAGGGCACGCCGCGCTCCACCAACCGCCGCGCCACCAGACACGACTGCCCGAGCGTGTTCCGTCCGTAGAGTTGGCGCATCTCGTCTTTTTCCTGCCGCAGGTCGAACACCTTGCCCGCATCCCCGAGGATCATCTCGTAGGCGTCCGTGCCCGCGCGATCAAACGTCGCCAACGCCCCCGGCGCCCGCGCCCGCAGTGCCGTGCCAAAGGTATCCACTTCGCCGAGCAACGTGCGGCGTTCTTTCAACCGCTCCTCGGTAAGCTTCGGCGACACGATGCCTTCGACCAGAAAACGCTCCGCCGCCGGATCGCCACCCGTGGCAAAGGGCTTGTAGCGCGGCCCGAGAAAACCCGACTCCGAAAACCGTCCCTGCGGTTCGCTCATCACGATGTAGGGAGGCAGCAATCCGCTGTAACCCGCGCCGTAGCCCTTGAAGAGCGACACCACTGCGCCGATTCCGGGGAATACATCGCGTCCGCCCTCGGGATGCCCCGTTTGCACAACGTAGGCCGCCGTCTCGTGCGCGTTGCTGCCATGCGTGAGGCTGCGGATCAGCGAATATTTGTCCGCCTGTTGCGCGAGCAACGGAAGCAGTTCGCAGATGCGGATGCCCGGCACGTTGGTCTCGATCGGTTTCGTGAACGGCCCGCAGTAATCGACACCGGCTTCCGGTTTCGGATCGAACGTGTCGAGGTGCGCCGGACCGCCCCACAACCAAACTTGGATAACCGCCTTGGCTTTCGGCGTCGGTAGTGGCGGCGGCGTTTCCGCCCACGCAAAACGCGGCAGCAGCAGTCCCCCCGCCGCCGCGACAAGCCCGAGTCGGATGGCTTCGCGCCGGCTCATCCGGCCGGACATAAAACGGGAAAGGGAATCCTTCGAGGGTGACATGGGGTATCGGTAAAAAATTCAGTGCCGGTAGATAAACTCGGGGCTGTTCATCAACGCCCAAGCGAGGTCCTGCAGTGCTTCGCGTCCGCCCGCAGGTGCCAGTCCTCCTGCGCGCGTGCGCTCGGCATCGGTCGGACGGCGCGAAAGCACCGCGAGATAAATGCGGTCGACCACCGGGCCACCGCTCGGTGCCCCGGGTTTCAGGAGGCTGCGCAGCGCCGGACCTTGCTCGATCTTGCGCAGCACATGGCCGGAGTTGAGCAGGTGGAGCCGTTGGTCGGCGTTGATGGTGTTGTCACGCTCGGCCGCCAACCCGGTGTCACGCGGACAGCGTTCGAATTTTTCGAGAAACAATCCGCTGATGCTGCCGTCCGGCAATGCGATCGAACGAACGTCCGCCGGCACAAAAGTGAAGGGCTCGGGAATCGCGCTCACGTAGGAATCGGTGCTGCCGGTGATCTGATTGAGCGCATCGGCGAGCACCTCGGCTTCCAGACGGCGCACGGGATAAAACGCAAAGTTCGCCGCCGCTGCCGAACTCGCGTCCACCGGCAGTGAGGAACGCTGATAAGTCTGCGAGTTGAGAATCAGCCGGAACAGCTGCTTCATGTCGTAATTCGACGCGATGAGCTCGTGCTCCAGGTAGTTCAACAGAGCCGCATTCGCAGGCGGGTTGTCCTCCCGAAAATCATCCGTCTCGTGCACGATGCCGCGACCGAGCAACCAGCCCCATGCACGATTCGCCAGCGAACGCGCGAGCCACGGGTGTTTCGAGTCGAGCATCCAATCCGCCAACGCGTCACGCGGATCGACCCCGGGCTTGAGCGATGCCGGAGCGCCATCGGGAAACACCGGAGCCCGCTTCGGATCCGCCGACGCGGAGGGATCAAAAAACACGATTTCCTCCTTCCACTCCCCCGTGGCTTTATAGCGAACCCCCGTGAAAAAACCGGCGAGGCCCGCCAGTCGCTCCGGTGCCCAGCGCTCGGCACGCATACCAAAAAAAGTCAGCGCCACCGCGCGGGCCAACGACTCGGGATCGCGACTCTGCACCGCCCGATAAAAATTCACCGGACCGTTCCTGAAATTGCTGCCATTGGAAACGATCAGCTCGCGCGCAAACACATCGGCCGGACGGTTCTCGCGCATGGCCTGCACAATCCAGTGATGGTAAGATTGGGCCGCATTGGGCCAGAGGTTGATTGGAAACTCCGCCTTCACGCGCAGTAGATCGCTCCAGCGCATGGCTTGGTAGTCCGCGTATTCCGGACGTTCGAGCAACTGCTCGATCAGACGCTGGCGCTTACCGGGCTTGGGATCGTCGAGGAATGCCCGCGCCGCCTCCACCGTCGGCAGCGTCCCGATCACATCCAGATATGCCCTGCGCAAAAAAACCGCATCGGAGCACAAGGGTGCCGCTGTAATCTTCAGTTTTTGCAGCCGCACGCGCACGATCTTGTCCAACGGAGACTCGGGCACTTGTTCACTCGTCCCCTCAAACACCGCATCACCACCGTCACGCACGGCCGGCACCGCCGCGGTTGCCATTGCACACGCAACCAGCACGAGCGGGTAAATCGACCAACGCGAAAGCGAGCGAAGGGGAAACATGGGGCAGTTACTGAGCATGACGCCCAAAGCCCGCGACGACTACACACGATGAACACTTTCAACCGGCCCTAATCGCACCGATTTGGTTTTATTCTACCCGTCACTCCTGAACGAAGAACTCCCGCAATCGGTAACTCCACCTGTAGGGTGCAACGTCAGTCCGTTACCTGCCCCGACTTCGCTTCCCCTGCGTGTTCTCAAACCCGATGTTCGCCATGATGCCTTCAGCCGCCCCATCCATACCCAGCACCCGCGCAACGGCCGCCCTTGCCGATGACGCCCGCGAATTGACGATGACCGAGTCCGCCCGGCCCGGCGAAAAGCCATCGATGCCGTTACGTCGCCTCGCGGACCGCTTGCGCGCAGAACATGCCTCGATCATCGGCCTCATGATGTTTGGCTCACTGAAGGCCCGCACCGCCATCGAAGCGGCGATAGACGAAACGTTGGGCGACAACGCCTGGCCGGTGCTTTGGGTGGATGGCGCCAGCTGTAACGGAACCGACCTGGCCGGAGTGCAGGCCTTTGCACTCACCGGCGGACAGGTTGAACCAATCACGGTCAACGCAAAGGTGGTGGCGACGCGCTACACCATTGGGAACACCTCGCTCTGCTGGGTCGGCGGAGCCCTGCCGATCGACGCGAATGCCGCGCCCGGCCAGCAAACCGACCAAGCCTTTGACGCACTGGAAGAGGCCTTGAACGCCGCCGGTTTCGCCCTCGGCGATCTGGTGCGCACGTGGTGTTACAACCACGACCTCCTCACGTGGTATGACGAATTCAACCGCGCCCGATCGGCCCGTTATCGGCACGTTGCCTTTCGCACTGGTTCGCTTCCCGCCAGCACCGGCATCTCCGCCGCCAACCCGGACGGCGCGGCGCTCGCCCTCGCCGGACTCGCTGCCCGCCCGATCGAACCCGGCTGTGTCGCCCGTGAAATCGGTTCACCCCTGCAATGCCCGGCACCCGCCTACGGCAGCGCATTCAGCCGCGCCGTCGAAATCGACCTCGGCACCGCACAACACCTCCTCGTCTCCGGCACCGCCAGCATCGAGCCCGGCGGTGCCACGGTCTGGCAGAACGACATCCACCGCCAAATCGAACTCACCATGCGCGTCATCGGAGCGATTCTGGAGTCGCGCGGCCTCGGCTGGGCCGACGTCACCCGTGCCCTCGCCTACTTTAAATCACCCGCGTTCGTCCCGGTCTTCGAAGCCTGGTGCGTTGACCACCGCTGGACGAATCCGCCGTGCATCCACCTGCACTGCGACATCTGCCGCGACGATCTGCTCTTCGAACTCGAACTGGACGCGGAAACCGCGACCACGGATCACTCCGCGTCGTAGATCTGCACCTTCGTCCAGTAGCTCTTGAAGCGACTGACGAAACCAAGGTGCAGCGGGTGCACCTGATACTCGTTGTGCCCGGCCACGTCGTCGAAGATCGCCGTGATCGAGAACGTGTAACTGGCATCCACCACCGGACGCGGCGGGATGGAAGCAGGCACGCCGACGAAGTAGTGCTTCACGCCCGAAATCGCACGCAGCGACTCAAGGCCCTCGTTGCGAAACTCCAATTTTTGCGCCTCGGTCAGATCGCTGCGCAGGTAAAAAATGACGGTATGGACGAGCATGCCTGCCAAACCACCCGCCCCCCGTGCCCTGCGCGAGCAAAAATTGGTTTTACCCGCGACCGGCCAGCCCGCACGCTGACCCCTCGCATCGTGAAAACGCCCGCCAACATCCAACTCATCGGCAACGAAGTCGCCATCGTCTGGGACGACGGTGTCGAGTCGTATTATCCGATGGAAAAGCTGCGCGCCGCGTCCCCCAGCGCCGCCAACATCGGCGAGCGTGACATCCTTGGAAACCAATACGGCGGCGACGGCCCCAAGCATTTCCCCGGGGTGACCGTCCACGGTTGGGAACAGGTCGGCAACTACGCCATCCGCTTCGATTTCAGCGACGGACACAAAACCGGTCTCTACAGTTACGACTTCCTGCGCCAACTGGCCGAGCGACATAGTTAGGAGCCTTCGTGCTCCCATCCTCCGCCCAGTAAACTCGTTCTCTTTCCTCTTAATCGTTCTCTTTCTCTCTCTTCAGTCCCATGTCCTTTCCCGTCCGCACCACCTCCGCCGAGATCGAACTCGGCTCCACGCTCCAACCCAAGTTCGGCTCCGACGGACTCATCCCCTGCATCACGCAGGACATCGCCACCGGCCAGGTGCTGATGTTCGCGTTTATGAACGCGGAGTCCCTGCAACACACCCTCACGACCAAAAAAGCCACCTACTGGAGCCGCTCCCGCAGCAAGCTCTGGTGCAAAGGCGAAGAGTCCGGCAACGTGCAATGGGTCAAAGAACTCTACACTGACTGCGACCAGGACGTGCTCCTGATCAAGGTCGAGCAAAGCGGCGCCGCCAACGCGTCCTGCCATAACGGATACAAGAGCTGCTTCTACCGCCAGCTGGAAAGCCTCGACGAGGCCGCCGCCGGCACGAGCTTCAAGATCAACACCATCTCGAAACCCCTCTTCGACCCCGCAGTCGTCTACAAAAAGAAGTAAGGCATCCGGCAAGACAAACGCGCATCCCGTCGCGTTTTCTCTTAGTCACGCGAAAGACCCGACATCACGTCGGGTCTTTTTTATGTCTTCTGCCCGAACGGCGGGCGGCTCTCGGGCTTCAACAATCCCAAACGCGAAGCATGCAGCGCAGCCTCCGCACGTGAGCTGATATCGAGTTTGCGATATATCGCCTTGATATGGCTCGCAACCGTCCCGTCGGCCACACCCAGTGCGCAGGCTGCATCAGCGATCCGCAGCCCCCGGGCGATCAATCCCAACACCTCCAATTCCCGCGGCGTCAACGTTCCGTCCGCCTCCTCGCTCGGGCCGGTCAGTCGGAAATGATCCATGATCCGCCGTGCCACCGGTGGCGACAACGCGGGGACGCCCTCGGCCACTTGCGCCAATTGACGGGTAAACAGTTCACGTGGCTGATCCTTGAGCAGATACCCCTTCGCTCCGGCCGACAACGCGGTGACGATATTCGCATCATCTCCCATTACCGTGGTCACGACACACAGCGTAGCTGCATTACTCGAGCGCAGTTTCCTGATCACGCCCAGCCCCGATCCATCCGGCAACCGCAGATCGATCAATGCCAGATCGTAAGCGCGCCCCGCGCACAACTCCAACGCCTCGCGCAATGTCGCCGCCTGATCCGTCTCACACTCGGGGAATGCGGCGCGCGCGATGTCCACGAGCCATAGCCGTGCCTCGGGGATGTCTTCGACGATCAGAACTCTGCGCATAAGTGCCTACGTTTTGTTATGAAATGGAAAATGCAACCATACGATCCGTCCCGGCCTCGCCCGCGTAGGAACACTCCTGTTTGGGCCATCCGGATCGGCCTGTCACCTGAACAGGGTATATCGCCCTCTTATGAGGCCTGTTACAATTAATCAACAGGCTCATTTCCGGCACAGGCAGCCCCTTGGTTGCACGCAGTAAATGCCGTTATGATGAATCTGCAATTTACACAAAAAACACACAAACATCATGTTAAAACGACTTAACTTCATCCTCCTGACGTCCGTTCTTGGACTGACGGCCTTTGTTATGAGCGGTTGCGGCGGCGACAGCGGCAGCGCCACTACCGGCCCCGCCGCCGGTTCTTCGTTTGCCGGCGCGAGCATCAGCTTTAACCCAACCATCAACTTCACTTCCGGCAATAATCTCACCTACCTGAACACGGAAGTAGGCTCGGCCCTCCCCGCCGCCGCCACGGCCACCAACGGCACCTACACCTATACGCCCAACGCCAATTACTCGACCGGCACCCTGACGCTCACCGTGGACGGTATCACACCCTCGATCGTGCTCGAAATCAGTAATTTCGTCCAAACCAGTGGCAACGTCACCGGCTTCAGCATCCGTTACAACGGCCTGACTTATTCGGCCACGGTCACCGGCTCCCTCCCCGCCTATCAGGCCCCCTCGGGCGGCGGCGGTCTCGGTGCCGGCGAAACCAGTGCGACCGACATCCCGGCGTCGATGCGTGGCACCTATCAACTCACCTACTTCGGAGAACAGGGGAATCCCTCCGCGCCCGCCGAAGGCACCACGACCACGTTCACAATCAACGCCCGCACCCTCGTCTTCGGCGGTCGCACGCTGTCCAACCCGGTGTTCTATCAGGGCAACACCCTCGAATGGCTCTTCAAAGACGGCGGCATCACCTACGCCGCGTCCATCAGCGCATCCGGCGGCCTGAACGAGATCAACCTCTATCCCCCCGTCGGCACCTCCGGCTTCTACGGCCAGTATCGCACCGCCTCGCCCGTCACCCTCACCAGCGGCAAACCGACCTCGGGAACCTACACAGGCAAAGTCGAATCCATCAATCCCGGCACGGCGAGCGCCTATCCCCTTGGCACGACCAAGACCTTCGTGTTCGGCACCTCCAGCGTCGATTTCGACGGAACCACCTTCAACTTCGTCAGTGCGAACCAATACACGGTCACCTACACCGCCACCATCAATACCGTGCTCACCACCATCGATATCGGCCTGTCCGCCGCCGCAGGAACCGACTACATCAGCTACATCTCCGTCTACAATTCCACCGACTCCTACTTCTTCAGGATCGTCCCGTAAACCAAGGGTCCGGCCGACCCTTCACCACCAACGCCCCTGCCGGTGCCTTCACCGGCGGGGGCTTTTTTACGTCATCCCTCGTGTCTTTGCATCTTCGTCCGCTCACCCGACTTCTCGCGGTCGCCTTCGCGTTCCTCGCGTTCGCCGGCTGCCAGTCCCTGCGCGAAAACATCGACCGCCGCACCGCCGATCGCGCCAAGGACTACCGCGAGGCCGCCGTCCGCAGCGCGAGCCTCGCCCCCGCCCCGCTCGCTTTTGCCTCCGCCCTCGATTCGCTGCACACCCGCAACCTCGAACTCCGGGCCGCCCGTCTCGCCGTCGTCAGCGCCGAGGAAAACGCCCGCCAGGTTTTCAAAGACCTGCTGCCCGGTGCCAATCTCTCCGCCAGCCTTTCCCGTTCCGTCACCGATCTGGCCAACCTGTCCCGTTCCGACCTCGCGTATTCGGCCTTCGGTTACATCAACGTCCCCGGACTCATCCAGCTCCGCCTGCGCTACTATGGGGCTCAACTCGAACTGCTGCGCGCCCGCTGGACCTGCGAACTCAAGGAGCGCGAGCTCACCGTGCAACTCCGCGAAGCGTTTCTCCGCGCCGATCTCCTCGCCACCCGCCGCCGCAGCCTGCTGGCCTCGCTCCAGTGGGAAACCGCCGCCTCGCCCCTCGCCGGCCTTGAAGCCGACCCGCGCGGCATCGAACGCGAATCCATCCTTTATTCCCTCCGCACCGAGGCCGATGCACTCCAACTCGCCCTCTCCCAGCTCATCGGCGACAACACCCGCCTCTGGCAGCCCGACCTCGCCGACCTGCCCGCGCTCGACTATGCCGACAAGCTTCCCGACTACGCCGACACCACCCGCTACGGTGAGCTCTTCCGCCAGCTCCAGGCCCTCGACATCGAGGCCGTCTATCTCCGCGAGCGCGGCGTGAAGCTCCAATACTGGCCCGACATCCGCCTCAGTCTCTCCAGTCCGCCCCTCTACCAAAACAACGGCGGCACCACCACCCCCTGGGATGTCGATCAGGTTCTCTTCTCCGCCAATTCCACCGTCCCGATCGACATTCAGGGCAACATCTCCCGCCAGCTCCGCGAAACCCGCCGCCAGCGCGACCTCCAGTTCGCCCGCATGGCCGACCAGCTCGACCAGACGCTCCAGCGTCTCGCCTCGTCCCGCGACGCCCTCGTCCTCACCGCCCGCCGTCTTCGCATCGCCGAGCTGCGCCTTCAGGGGCTGCGCACGCTTCCGCTCACCCAATCCCCCGAGAGCGTCCGCCAAAACCTCGACCGCCTTCTCCGTCTCGACGAACAACGCACCACGCTCCTCCTCGAACGCGCCCGCCTCGAACACTTGTTCTGGATTCTCGACGAGTCCCGCTGGACGCGCCCCGACTGGTCCAAGGTCGAACTCGCCGAGCGCAAACCGCCCGCCCCTTTGCCCAAATCCTGATTTTCCCATGCGCACGCCGTTCCTCTTTTTTATCGCCGCTTTCACCTGCGCCGCCGTCTGGGCCAAATCTTCCTTTGACGTCTCTAAATACCCGCAGGCTTCCGAGCTCGTCCTCGCTTCGCTCCCCGCCGACGTGCAGCCCCTCCGCAGCGTCCGCATAAAATCCCCGTCCGACGGCCTGCTCACGCTCCACCTGTCCGCCGCCGGAGCCCGCCTGGCCGAGGGCACCGTCTGGGGCGAGTTCGACCCCGAACGTCTCAAGCTCGAGGGCGATGTCGTCACCCTCGCCCGCACCCTCTTCGAGGAAAAAGAGAAACCCAAACTCAGTCTCGAACTCGCCCGCACGGCCAACGAACTCGCCGAGCGCCGCGCCGAAATCGAACGGCAGACCGGCATGCTCACCCGCATCTCCGCCGATCCCGCCCTCGCCGAACTCTACGCCAGCGAAACCTCCGGCACCGCCAGTCGCGAAGAGGTCACCGCCCTCGCCACTCGTCTCCGTGGTCAACTCGATCTCATGGACGAGGTGTTGCGCTTCGCCGGCACTCCGCGTGAAACCGAACTTGAGCGCCGCGCCCTCGAACTGAAGCTCCAGGCCCAGGAGCTCGACTTTAAGCGCCGCCTCCAGGAATTCCGCCTGGCCATGCCGTTCGAGGGCGAACTGAGCCTGATCCCCCCCGCCCCGCCCGAGGGCAAACCTCTGCGCGTCCCGCTCGGCGCCGACCTCGCCCTCATCCGCGATTTCTCCGCCATCCAGGCCCGCGTTCCCATCCGCCGCCCCGAGTGGCGGGTCGTCGATCCCGCGCGTCTCCAGCTCCGCCAGCCCAACCGCGGCCACACCGGCCTCACCGCCGATTACCAGCGCAGCGTTCTCCAGGAGATCAACGGTCGCGAAGAGCTGCTCTACTTCTTCCAGTTTCCCGACTCGCAACGCATCGCCGCCCGGCCCCTCGCCGGCGGACTCGTCACCTTGCAACTCATCCTCCGCCTCGAAGAGTCCGCCCGCATCATTCCGAAGATCGACCTCATCCTGGCCGCGCCCGACGCTTTCCGCGAGGGCGGCTGGGAGGCCGGAGTCTCCGCGGTTCTCCCCGGCGCACGGCTCCTCGCCCAGGGCGAAACCCACCTCGCCGTCGTCACACCGTGAGCACCGCCGCCGACCACGCCATCGTCTGTTCCGGCCTCGCCTTCGGCTACGGTCGCACGCGCGTGCTCGATCAATTCGACGCCCGCTTCGCCCCCGGTTTGCACCTCGTCAAGGGCTTCTCCGGCTGCGGAAAAAGCACCCTCCTCAAACTCATCGCCGGCTACCTGCGCCTCTCCGCCGGCACCCTCACGCTTCCCGGTGGCAGCCCACCCGACGCCGCATTTCAGCGTCGCTCGCTCGGCTTCGTTTTCCAACAACTCAATCTCCTCCCGCTCGCCACCGTCCGTCGCAACCTCGAACTCGTTGGCACACTCGCCGGCCTGCCGCGCGCCGAGGTCCGCGCACGCACCGACAAATACCTCACCCTCCTCGGACTCGACGCTTTCGCCGACCGCCTGCCCTCGACCCTTTCCGGCGGACAGCAGCAACGCGCCGCCATCGCCCGCGCCCTCATCAAAGAACCCACCGTCCTCCTCCTTGATGAGCCCACCTCGGGCCTCGATGACCTCAACTGCCGCGTCATCATGAAACTCCTCGGCAACCACCTTCCACCCGCCTGTGTGTGCCTCGTCGCCACGCACGATCAACGCCTCGACGCCCTGCCTCATGAAGGCCTGGACTTTAATCGCTTTCTACCTGTCGAAAGACATCTGGTCGCGCTGGCTTGAGCACCCCGGTGCCGTGCTGGCCCGCCTCCTCGTGGGCGTGCTGCTCGCTGCGTTGCTGCTCTTTGCCCAGGCCGGCTTCATGCTCGCCGGACGCTCGCTCGAAACGCGCGTCGCCCGGCTCGGCGCGGGCACGATTCTCCTCACCGAGGTCGTCGGCCCCGACCGCACCGACCGTGCGCCCCTCGGCGAACTGCTCGCCCCGCTCGGCGCACGCGCCGAATTGCTCGCCTTCAGACAAATCCCCGTCACCGCCCGCGACCCGCTGCGCGGCGACCTCCTCGTGCTCTCCTACGGCCGCGCCACCCTCGCCGCCCTCGCCCCTTCACTCGCCGGCGTTCCACCCTCCGCCCTGCACTACGTCACTCCCGATCTGCCGGCCGGTATCACGATCGAGATCGAACTCGACGGCGCGCTGCGCGATGCGGTCACCGTCGCCCCGCCCGCGTGGCTCGCCCGCCTGCCGCTCTTCAAGCCCTTGCTCATCCTGCCCGACGACGATGCCTCCCACTGGCTGCGCCAAGGTCACCTCGAATTCTGCCTGCTCCTCGCCGATCCGTCCGCACCCGACGCCGTGCGCACGCTCGCCTCAAGCGTGCGCACGCTGCTCACCCTTGAGAATCGCACCACCGCTCAACTCCAGACTCCCGAGCTTCTGCTCGCGGAAATCGACAAGCTCGATACGACCCGCCGCCGCACCCAAGCCGCCGCCGGTCTCGCGGGCGGCGCGGTCCTCGCCCTCGTCTTCGGCGCGATCGCCAGCCTCGAGTATCGGCAGAACCGTTACATCGTCGCCCTCCTGCGCAGTTTCGGCGCTCCCTCCTTGCTCGTGCTCCTCCGCTACGCCGTCGAGGCCCTGCTCCTGCTCGCGATCGCCGGAACCGGCGCCCGGTTTCTGGCCGCCCAACTTCACGGGATTCTCTTTGGTTTCGCCGGTTTCGAAACCGGCCTGCTCGACCGCGCCGTGCTCGATCCCTACGCCTGGGCCGATGTGTGGCACCAGCTCCGCTGGCTGCTGGCCGGCGCCGTCCTGTCCGTGATCCCGATCAGCCTGGCCCTGCGCCAACCCGTCGGAAAAATCCTCCAGTAACCGCCCGCCCGGCCGCTCAGACGGGAAGGCCGACCTGCACCCGCAGCCCCGGCTGCGCATTGGCGATGTCCAGCGTTCCCCGCAGCGCTTCGACGCGTGCGCGCATGTTCCCGAGCCCGTTGCCCGCGATGAGCTTTTCCGGCAGCCCGCGGCCGTTGTCGGTGATCGTGACCCGCAGCCGTCCTTCGCGTTGTGAAACCAAGATCGCCACCGCCGTCGCGCCGGAATGTTTGAGCGTGTTGCTCACCGCCTCGCGCAGGATGGATCTCAACGCATGCACCGCCGCCGCCGAAAGCTCGACCACACCATTCCCCTCCACCCGCCAATCAAGCGCGAGCCCCGCCAACTCCAGCCGGTCCGCCGTCTCGTAGCGCAGCTCCGCCAGCGTCTCCTCCAGCGTGCGCCCCGCCTCCGACGCGTTGTTGATGATGCTGCGTATATCCGAAAGCGTTTCACGGATCATCGTGTCCTTGCGCTCGGCCGCCGGGCTGTGGAGCGCGCTGATGAGCTGCGCACCGATGTTGTCGTGCATGTCACGGGCGATGCGCGAACGCTCCTCGGCCACGCCTTTTTCATAAGCCAGGCGGCTTTCGATCGCGTGTCCGAGCATGGAGCACAGCTCCTCCGCCAGAGCGACATCGCGCGGCGCGAACAGCTTCCTGCCCCGATAGGCATGCGACAACCGCAATGGCGGCAGCGCGCCCACGCCCGGCAACGCAAGCACCACGCCGTCGTCCTCGATGACCGGCACCTCCACCAAGACACCCGTCTCGATTTTGAGCGGTTCAAAAATTCCCTGGAGCAATCCGCGCCAGCGCGCCCCTTGGTCACCGCCAGGCGTCGTCAGCGCGACGTCGAGCATCTTGCGGAAAAGCGACTCACGAAACCCCTTCCGCGACATGAGCCGCTTTGAGAGCATCTCGCGCAACGGCAGATAAAGGAACACCACCGCGATCAACGCCAGGCTCAGCGCCGGCGTGCGATCCATCGACAGCGCAAAAATCAACAAGCCGTCGATCGCCACCAGCAGCAGCACGCCGCCGAGGTAGAAGAGGATGCGGAACGCCCAGCCCTCCAGCTCGAACAAACGATACCGCGCCACCCCGACCGCGACCCCCGCGAACACCAGCAGAAAGAACAGGAACGCGTAGCCCTGCGACAGCAACGGCGGCAGCCCCATGATATTCGGCGC
The DNA here is from genome assembly GCA_041671745.1 of Opitutaceae bacterium. GTDB lineage: Bacteria > Verrucomicrobiota > Verrucomicrobiia > Opitutales > Opitutaceae > Rariglobus. The sequence goes on from JBAZBC010000007.1 coordinate 179,801, forward strand.
GATCACCAGCAGCACAAACAATCCCGCACCCAGCGCCACCGTGAGCCCGAACCACCGCAGCGTCGCCCGCGCCTTCGCATCACCCTTGGTCTTCCAGAATTGCACGGTCGCAGCCGCGAGGATTCCAACCATCTCGATCATCGTCGGCAGCGCCGAACCTTCAGCCGGACCGGGAAAGACAACGCGCAACGTATCGCCCAGCCACCATCCGCCGAACACCGCCGGCAAAATCCAAAGCGCCTTCACCGGCACCAGCCGCCGCGGATACACCAGAAACAGCGCGATCATCCCCGCGCCGAACGACAACGCTCCCAGATGATTCAAGGCCGAGAGCACGCGAAACAGTCCGCCATCGATCGCGAGCTCGCGCGTGCTGTAAATCGCCGCCACCGTCGCGAACATCATCGTGGCGAGGCCGACCAACGCGAGGATGCGCGCCGGCAGGTCATGGCGCTTGAGACTCCACACCCAGGCGCCGATAAGGAAGCTGCCGCCGCCCACGATCAGTTGAACCCAGAACACCTCGGGTAGACTCGTGATCGGCCGTGACTGCGCCGGCACCAGTTCGACGCGCACTCCGTCCGACGCGACCACCGTAACCGCGCCCGAACGCAACATCGTCAGCAAGCTCCCCTGTCGCACGAAAAAACCCTTAAACACCGCGTAACTTTCCAATACATCGGGCTCCTCGACGAGGTCCTGGGCGGTCGGTGCCAGTGAGTCCCCTGCCCCCTCAACGGCCGTGATCTTCGTGCCAACGGGCAGCGCCGCCGACGGACCCGACGACTCGACAGCGGACACATAAACGACACCCTTCTCATCAACCGCCAACGCCGCGCCCAACCACGGCTGTCGATGTGCAATCCAGATAGCCGCCAGGATCAGAATCACCCCGGCCATGGCCGACCCCGTCAGGATAAAAGCAGGCGTAAGTTTCTTGAACATAGGACAGTTACTTATGTTCTTATTGAGCACGTCCGCACCACAAGCCATTTTCCCCAATCTCGTAGGCGTTTGAAAAAGTAGACGCGGCATCTTGCCGCGTTGGTTCGACAACTCGTTTGCAACCGCACGAAGCATCTTACCTCGCTCATTGACTTTCAACCAGTCTACTAGTTTAATTTTTACATGAAAACCGTCGGCCTCTTCGATGCCAAGACCCGCCTTTCCGAACTCTGCCGCGAGGTCTCCGAAACCGGTGAAGAAATCATTATCACGCGCCATGGCCAAACCCTGGCCCGCCTGGTCCCACCCGCGCGCCCCAAATCCCGCCCCGTCCGTGTGCCCGGTCGCTTCAAAGGCCAGTTTGGACCGCTCACAGCCGAAGACTCCCTCGCCCCCCTGCCCCCCGAATACAGTGGCTTGGTCCCCAGCGCCACCGATCCGCTTGATCACTCGTGAAACTCCTCCTCGATACCCACGCCGTCCTCTGGTGGCTGGATGATCATCCGCGCCTCAGCGACAAGGCTCGCCAAGTGATCGCCGATCCGACCAACGAATGCTGGCTGAGCGCCGCCTCCGTCTTCGAAATCGAAACCAAACACCGCCTCGGCAAACTCCGGCTGCCCGAAGCACTCGCAAACGGCTGGGCCGATACCCTGCGAATGGAAAACTGGATACTTCTCCCGGTTTCACTCGCACACGCCACCTGGGCCGGAAAGCACCCCTCGGCCCATGGCGATCCCTTCGACCGACTCCTAGCCGCCCAAGCCAAGCTCGACGGGCTCACGCTCGTGACGATTGACCCCGCCTTCACAACCTTCGAAACAACCACCCTCTGGTAGCCACCGGGGAAACCCGTGCAAACAGCCTGCACTGGCTTGACTCCCGTATCCTGACGCAACTGTCTCGCCTCATGGCGGATACCCTGACCCGACGAACAACCCATCGTCGGGCCTCCCTCGCCTCCATCCCGCCCTCCGCCGGCCCCGCCGCCACCGCCCGGCTCTTTGAACTCCATAACCGACTCTGCGCCGGCCATACCGTCAACGCCGTCGCCCTCTCCGCCGAAACCGAGTTTTCCGCCCGCACCATCAAGCGCGACATCGAGTTCCTCCGCGACCGCTGCAAAGCCCCCGTCGTCTGGGACGCCAAACTCAAAAGCTACCGTTACACCGCGCCCTTCGACCTCGCCAGCGGCCTGCGCCTCGACGCCGAGGAAGCGCTCGCCGTCGTCCTCGCCGGCAACACCTTCGCCGCCTGGGGCGGCACCCCGCTCGGCCGCACCCTCACCGTCGCCCTGGAGAAAATCGCCCGCTTCGCCGGCCCCGCTCTCTCCTTCCCCGCCGCCGACCTCCGCGCCGTGCTGCACCGCGACGAGACCGCGCTGGACGCCCCCGAACACCGCCACTTCGCCGCCCTGCTCGAACACATCCTCGCCCGCCGCGAACTCGTCATCCTGTATCAAAAACCCGACGCCCCGCGCCCCGAACGCCGCGCCATCCGTCCCCTCCACCTCGCCTACTTGGAACACCGCTGGATGCTGATCGCCGAAGACACCCGCAAAAAAGCCTGGCGCAACTTCCTACTTCCCCGCATCCACGCGATCGAACGCACTGTCCGCACGTTCACGCCACCCGTGGCGGGCAAAATCAAACACCACCTCGCCGGCAGTCTCGGCCGGTTCACCGGCGATCAAGAGATCGGCGTGCGCCTGCGCTTCACGGCCACCGCCGCGCACTACCTGCGCGAACGCCCCTGGCACGCCTCGCAAACGATCACCGACCTGCCCGGCGGCGCCATCGAAGTCACGCTGCGCCTCAACAACCTCATCGACGTGCAACGCCGCATCCTCGCCAACGGCCGCCACGTCGAAGTCCTGTCCCCGCCCGAACTCCGCCAAGCTATCGCCACCGAGATCGCCACCCTCGCCCGCATCTACGCCCCGGAACTCGCCGCCGCCAAACAAGAATGTAGCAGCCGAGGTAACGAGGCTGAAGATCCACTCCCGCCTCCGCCAAAAAAATCTTCGGTAAAAAAAATCCAGAGGGACATCCCGTGTCACCCTGCATCCGCTAAAATCGACGGCGCAAAGTAAAGGACCCTCGTAGCTCGTAGCGCGCCGCCGTAAATTCCACTCCACCTCACAGCCCTGATTTCACACACCGGTTCACGTCACCATGAGCGCCATCATCCTCTTTGAAGAAAAACAAGTCCGCCGCGCCTGGAGCCAGTCGGAGGAAAAATGGTATTTTGCCATCGTTGATGTGCTCGCCGTCCTGACCGAAAGCCCCAACCCACAAGTCTATTGGCGCGTGCTGAAAAAGCGGATGAAAGCCGAAGGCAACGAAACCGTTACAAATTGTAACGCTTTGAAAATGACCGCGGCCGACGGTAAGCAACGCCTCACCGAACTTGAGGAGAAAAGCGGCACCCGCGTCTCCACCCCGGGCAACTTCAAAACCCTGCCCGAACGCCAAGCCCGCGCCCTCCGCAACCAGAAGCCGAACCAATAAGCCCCACTCCATGCCCGCCACCTTCGACGCATTCTTCCAAGCCGCCGCCGTCGTCCTCGCCTGGCTCTGGAATCCTGATCCGCTGACTCTCTCCCGCTTGCCGACGCTCCCATGAACAGCCCGATGGATCAACGCACGCACCACAGCGCCGTCCAGCGCGCGCTTGAGCTTGGACGAGGCACCGACCCCGCCGCGCTCCCCGAGCTCATCCGCCTGCTTGGCCTTCCCTCGGCCGAGATTCGACGCCTCGCCGCTTCCGCCATCGGCAAACTCGCCGCCTTCGGTGCCGACACCACCGCCGCCGTCACCGCCCTCGCTCCCGTCGCCCTCCGCGACCCTCACCCGCAGACACAGCAATACGCTCTCAAAGCCCTCAAACTCTACGGCTCCGCCGCGCGCACGCACCTCCACGATCTCGACGACCTCGCCGCCAACGAGCGCGCCAAAGACTACGTTCGCCGCGCCGCGCACTCCGCCACCGAGGCTATCCGCGAGTCCATCCGCCTCTCCGAGGCCGCCGCCCTCCATCGGTGCTCCCGCTGCGGCCAACCCGTAACCGCAGATGAACACACCCGCAGCCACCAAGCCTTCCAACGCACCTTCTGCGACCGGTGCTTCGACGAAGTCTTCCTCGAACGCCGCAATTTCGACACCAAGGTCGAGCTGCAGAAAACCATCACTGCCAAGGCCGGCACCCTCGTCCAATCCGACGGCGAACGGCTGATCGCCGACTGGCTCGCGGCCCGCCACATCGCCTACCGCTACGACGAGCGCTACCGTATCCTCTCCGGCCACGCCATCCGCCCCGACTTCTATCTCCCCGAGCTCGACCTCTACATCGAGTATTGGGGCATGGACACGGCCGACTACAAAATTGGCATGTTGAAAAAGCAGCAGCTCTACCAGCAAGAAGGTAAGCGCCTCGTCTCCCTCTATCCCGCCGACAAACCTCGCCTCGACGCCGTCCTCCGAGCCAAGCTCGCCCACTTCGGACACCCCGGCCCGCCCCCCGGCGTCGGCGAGCGCTAGCGAGTCAGCCATCAAACCCTCCTCGAAAACCCCCACTCCATGCCCGCCACCTTCGACGCCCTCTTCCAAGCCGCCACCGGCAACGCCCCCTACGCCTACCAACGCCGCCTCGCCGGAGCCGTGGAGGGCCCGGCCCCGTCCGGTCCGTTCCCCTGCGCCAGCCAGCTCATCAGCATCCCCACCGGCTTGGGCAAAACCGCCGCCGTCGTCCTCGCCTGGCTCTGGAACCGCGTCGTTCTGGGCCGCGAAGACTGGCCCCGCCGCCTCGTGTATTGCCTGCCCATGCGCACCCTCGTCGAGCAGACCCGTGACGAAGTCCCCAAATGGCTGAGCAACGTGCTCGAACAAAGTAGAAGCGGCATCCTGCCGCTTTCCGAATCTTCCGAAACCGGCCTCCGCTGGCTGCTCGATCACTCTCCCATAATTCTCATGGGTGGCGAAGACGCCGGCGAATGGGACATCCACCCCGAGCGCCCCGCCATCCTCATCGGCACGCAAGACATGCTCCTCAGCCGCGCCCTCAACCGTGGCTACGGTGTGAGCCGCGCCCGCTGGCCCATGCATTTCGGACTCCTCAACAACGACGCGCTTTGGGTCCTCGACGAAACCCAGCTCATGGGCGTCGGCGTGCGCACCTCCGCCCAACTCGAAGGTCTGCGCCGCAAACTCGGCACCGCCCTCGGCTGCGCCACTTGGTGGGCCAGCGCCACCCTCGACTCGCGCCTCCTCCTCACGCCCGATCACCGCACGCTTCCCGCCTCCCTCGCCCTTGGTGCCGACGACCTCAAAAACGACAACGTCCACCAGCGCATCGAGGCGGTAAAACGCTTGGCCGTCCTGCCCTTCGTCCTCGTTAGCGACTCCGCCAAAGTCGTAGATCCCTACATCGACCAACTCGCCGCCGCCGTCGTTGCCCGCCACCAGAAGGACACGACCACCATCGTCATCCTCAACCGCGTTGATCGCGCCAAAGACCTCTACGCCGCACTCGATAAACTCGCCAAAAAATCTCCTCTCCCGCCCCGCCTCCTCGTCCACTCCCGCTTCCGCCCGCTCGAACGCGCCCCGCTCTCGAAACAAATCAAGGAGCCCGGCACCAAAATCATCATCGCCACCCAAGCCATCGAAGCCGGCGTCGATATTTCCGCCCGAACACTGATCACTGAACTCGCCCCGTGGTCATCGCTCGTTCAGCGCTTCGGTCGCTGCAACCGCAAGGGTGAATTCAACTCCACCGGCGGCGCCGATATCTTCTGGATCAACCTCGAAGCCGAAGACCCCAAAGGCGCCACCAGCCTGGCGCTTCCCTACACCCCGGACCAACTCGCCACCGCCCGCACCCTCCTTCGCCAAGCCGAGTCCACCGGCGTTTCTCCGGTTGCCCTTAACAAGCTCAGCACCGACGAGCCTCTCTCCGAAACCCACATCCTTCGCCGCAAGGATCTCGTGGATCTCTTCGACACCACGCCTGACCTTGCCGGCCTCGACATCGACGTCGGCCGTTACATCCGCGACGGCGAAGAACGCGACGTGCAGGTTTACTGGCGTGCACTCGCCCCCGACGCCCCCCCGCCTGACGACATCGCTCCTCAACGCCAGGAACTCGTCCGCGTCTCTCTCTATAGCCCGACCGGCTTCAAGAAATTCGCCGAGAAAAACAAAAACGAAAAAGCCCACATCTGGCTTTGGAGCGTCCTCGACGGCGAATGGCAACGCCTCCGCCCCGACCGCGTCTCCCCCGGCCAGATCTACCTCATCGACTCCACGCTCGGCGGCTACTCCACCGCCTTGGGATGGACCGGCGAAAAATCCAAGGAACCGTTTCCCCTCTTCACCACCAAGGATCAAGCGCCGATCACCCCGCGTGACGGCCAAGGCACCGACGAAGAAAGTCAGCGGCTGAAGACGGTCACAGACCCTTGGCAAAGCATCGAGACCCACACCGCGCACGTCCTCGCCGCCACCAACGAAATTCTCGCCGCCCTACCCGCCGCCACACCGTGGGCCGACACCCTCCGCACCGCCGCACGCTGGCATGACGTCGGCAAAGCCCACGCCTGCTTCCAAAGCTTCATTACCCATGGCCGCGACGTGCCGGCCAAGTTTAAGAGCGCCTTCATCGCCAAGGCCCCGTGGAGATCCGGCGTTCGTCATTCACGCCCTCACTTCCGCCACGAACTCGCCTCCGCCCTCGCCTGGCTTCAGGCCGGCCACGCCGCCGATCCTATCTTCGAGAACCTCGTCGCCTATCTCATCGCCACTCACCACGGAAAAATCCGCCTCTCCCTCCGCGCGATGCCTGGCGAAGAATCGCCCCCCGAAACGTCCGCCGATACTCCGCCGCTCTACGCACGCGGCGTCTGGCACGGCGACCGCCTTCCGTCCGACCCCACTAAACAACTCGCGATTGACGGTGTCCCGTCGGCGCCACTCACCCTCGACCTCACCTGCATGCAAATGGGCGACCAAGACGGCCGTCCTTCATGGACCTCCCGCATGCTCACCCTGCGCGACGCCGATAACCTCGGCCTCTTCCGCCTCGCATGGTTGGAAACGATTCTCCGCGCTTCCGACGCCAAAGGATCCAAACGCTAACCGAGCCCCAACCCCGCCATGCATACAATCCCGCTTCCCGGCTGCACGCCCACTCCGCTCACCGGCTACCTGAAGGCCCTCGGAATTCTCCGCGTCCTCTCCCAACAATCTCCTGACGCACAGCCCAAAAGCTACTGGCAAGGCAACAGCTTCATTCTCACTTCCACTTACGACCGCGAAGCTCTCATTAATTTTTTCCTCACACGTTACGCCCCGTCGCCCATCGTCGCCCCGTGGAATGGCGGCAGCGGTTTTCACCCCAAGGACAACGCCAAGGCGCTCAAAGCCATAGCCGCTTCCACGCTCCCGACATTCGCCAACTACCGCGAAACGCTTCTCGCCGCCCAGACCGCCCTAACTTCACTCGGCCTAAAGGAAAAACCCGAAAAAGAAGCAAAGGAACCGCTCCTCCTTCGCTGCCGAAATACCTTTTCAGAAACTGCACTCGAATGGCTCGACAGCGCGTTCGTGCTCACGGATGACGGCGCCAAATACCCACCGCTGCTCGGCACCGGCGGCAACGACGGCCGTCTGGAATTCACCAACAATTTTATGCAGCGCCTGACCGAAGTCTTCGATCTCGCGAAAAGCCAGCCGACCTCCGACTCACCCGGCTTCCTCAGCCATTCCCTCTTCGACACACCGACCAAGGGACTAGCCGATAATCCAATTGGCCAATTCAGTCCACTAGCAAGCGGCGGCGCAAATGCATCCACCGGTTTCGACGCTCCAAATACCGTCAATCCATGGGACTTCATTCTCACACTTGAAGGTGCCATGCTTTTCGCCGCCGCTGCGGTCAAACGCCTCGAAAGCACATCTCCCGGCCAGCTTATCTATCCCTTCTGTGTTCGATCCTCTGGGGCAGGCTACGCAAGCGCCTCATTTTCCGACGAAGTGGATGCCGACGAAATCTGGATGCCGCTTTGGTCCAGTCCCAGTGGTATCAGCGAACTCAAAACCCTCTTCAACGAGGGACGTGCATGGGTAGGAAACCGGCTAGCAAAAAACGGCGTAGATTTTGCACGTGCTGTCGCCTCGCTCGGCGTAGATCGAGGCATCGATGAGTTTCAACGTTACTCGTTTTTGAAGCGAAACGGAAAATCGTTTTACGCCACGCCGCTCCAACGCCTCCGCGTTCACCGCGACATCGTTTCGTCCGACTTGCTCGCCGCCTGCGACGGCTGGCTGCAACGCTTCCTTCCGAAGGCCAAAGGCGACACTGCCCCCGGCTCCGTCCACCGAGCCGGTGCCCGCCTAGAAGCCGCGATATTTGCCCGTGCCGCGTCAGCTCAAGACAACAACCCTGATACAGCTCAAGAACTCCTGATTGCTCTCGGCGAATGCGAACGCGCTCTCTCCGGTGCCAGCGAGAAATGGCGCGCCGACTCCTTCTTAAAGCCGCTCCCCCCGCTGCCTCGCGGCTGGATCAAGGCTATCGACAACGGCTCCCCCGAATACCGCCTCGCCGCCGCACTCGCCTCGCTCAGCGTGCGATTCAAAAAGGATTTTTTTCCGATCCGCCGACACCTTGAACCGGTTAAAGTAATCCCCGGCGAAAAATCCTGGACCGACTGGAGCGATGAAGCCCGCAACGAAGTCGTCTGGCACGAAGGCTCCGTCATCGACGTGCTCTGCGCGATCATCAAGCGCCGCTTGCTTCTCGCCAAATCCGCCGGTGAACCCTCCTGGCCGGAATACGCCCGCCTCACGGCCTGGCCCTCCGACATCGCCGCCTTCATCGAAGGCCGTATCGACGAAACCCGCTTCGCCCAACTCCTCTGGGGCATGAGCCTCATCGACTTTTCTGGCGACGCGCTGACGGGAGACCAAATGCCCACACCTCCAGAAAAAGCCTACGACGAAACCACGCCCGCCTTCTACGCCCAGTTAAAACTCTGCTTCGCCGGTCGCCTGCCCGAAGACAAACGCGTCCCCATCGAGCCGGTCATTTTCAACCTCGCCGCCAGCGGCGACGGTGCCCGCGCTTCCACTCAAGCCCTCCGCCGTCTCCACGGCTCGAGCATTCCGGTCACACCCATCCACATTCCTCTCGCCGGTGACGCCGCCCGCCGCTCCGCCGCCGCGCTTCTTTTTCCTCTTTGGGAGACTCAGCTCGCCGACGTAGGCCGAGCCGTCGCCCCTGACTTTTTCGCTCAACCCACTCGTCGCTAACATCCAACACCACCGCTTCATCATGGACTTCTCCCAGCTCAAAACCTCCCCCCGCCTTCTCCTCACCGCCAAGCTAGCACCCGTCCTCGGCACGCGCTTCCAGCCCACCGGGTTTCCCGACCTCGGTGCGGCTCAATACAAAACCGCCGAAGGCAAAAACATGCTCCTCGTCGAGTCAGCCCAAAGCATGGCGAACCGCCTCGAAGCCGTTTCGTGGGACGCCATCGCCAACGACTGGGTCCCCTCCCTCAAAGGCCTGCCCTACGTCGCGGTCGTTGATGCCGGTAAAAAGCCGCTCACCAACTCAGTCATGGAAGCCCACCGCCTCAACAGTCCCTACATCCTCGAAGCCAAGGACGACTCCTTCGTCGAGACCCTCAAAAAAGAACTCGGCGTCGATAAAGACGGTCCCGTCAATCTGCGCACCCTCGCCGGCGTGCTGCTCAAATATGACATCAACTCGCTCCTCCACGGCGTTTTCATCGCGAAGAGCGAAATCGCCGGTGGTCGCATGCGCGTCCCCCGCGTCATCACCGCCTTCATCGAAGCCTCCGAAGTTCAGGTCGCCGCGAGCGGCGGCGTGAAAAACGACCATGTTAACCCCGGCAAAGGCGAAGAAGGCAAAACCAGCAAGGAAGGCTTCGGCAACGTCCCCTTCCACCGCGACGAGTTCACCGGCAATATCACTGCGTTCTTCAACATCGATCTCGCACAGATCCGCGGCTACGGCCTCGGCGAACCCGTCGAAGAACTCCTCTACGCCCTCGCCCTCTTCAAAGTTCGTGCGCTTCTCGACGCCCCCTTCCGCCCGCGCACCGCGTGCGATCTCGAAGTCGGCGAAATCACGGTGGTGAAACCCACCGGCGGATTTGCCCTCCCGACGCTCGCCGAAATCTCCAAGGCGCTGCCCGGCCTCATCAAAGCCAGCGCCGACCGCTTCGCCCAACCCGCCACCACGACCGTCGTCTTCGAATGATCGCCATAAAGATCGATTTCCCCGCCGGGCGCTGGCACGCCACCGCGTGGGGGACACACGTCAACGAAGGCGTGACCGAGTGGCCGCCTTGCCCCTGGCGTCTCTGCCGTGCGCTCATCGCTGCCTGGCATTGGAAGCACCGGCAAGATGAACCAGCCCTCCGCAGTCTCATCGAAAAACTGGCCGCGCAACCACCCGCGTTCCGCCTGCCCAAAGCGAGCACCGCCCACACCCGCCATTACATGCCGGTCATCACCGGTCCCAAGGAATCGAAGACCAAAATTTTCGATACCTTCGTCCACGTCACAGCGGGCGAAAGCCTCTGGATTCGTTGGGACGCTGACCTCACGGACAACGAAACCACGCTTCTCTCCACGCTGCTTGAAAGCCTGAGCTACCTCGGACGAGCCGAAAGTCTGGTGAGCGCCAGCCTTGCCGACACCCTGCCCGTCAACGGCAACTGGTCCATTCCGGCCGATAAGACCCAACGCCGCGAAGACGAAATCATCCGCCTGCTAGCCCCCCAGCACCCCGCTCCCTACGCCGACTGGGCCGCCGCCCAAACTGCGCCTGCAAAATCCACCAAGCCCAAACCAAAGAAAAAAGCGGGGGCGACGTTCCCCACCTCGCTGTTCGACGCGCTTCAACTGGATAACGCCGACTGGAAAAAGGAGGGATGGAATCTCCCCCCCGGCGCGCGTTGGGTAGATTACACTCGCCCCCGCGACAGCTTGAAAGTCGCTCCATCTGGAACTCCGGCATCCCAAAATCGCGCAAAGCCACCGACCATCGCGCGCTTCGCCATTGTCAGCAAAGTTCCCCCCTCGATCACCCAATCCCTCAGCCTCGCCGAACGCTTCCACCAAGCGCTCTGCAAACACCTCGAAGGCCACGGCAGCAGCCCCGTGCTCACGGGCGTGGATGACAACGGCACGCCTCTTACCGGCAACGCACACATTTACTTTCTCCCCGAGTGCGATGACCACGGCTACGTCACTCACATGACGCTGCACGCGCCGCTCGGCTTTGATGACACCGCATGTCGAGTCTTCGGTCGCCTCCGCAAGGTCTGGGGAATGGAAGGCTTCGAGGTTAAGATCGTGCTCCTCGCCACCGGCCAACCCGAAGATTTCGCGGGCGCATCGCCGTATTTCAAAAAGTCCAAAGTTTGGATTTCGCTCACGCCCTATGTCCCGGTCCGCCACGCTAAAGCCAGCCGCGCTGGCGTGCCGAAGATCGATCCAGATAACGGCCTGCAAATCGGCTCACCCGAGCACGACTGCTGGCGACTGATCAAAATTGTAGCTCCGAACCTTCCAGTTTTAAGCGTGTCGCGGTTGGGCACAGAAATCCAAAATGGCCTTCGAAAGACGGCCTGTCTGAATTTCCAGCGCCAACGCAAAACCGGCAGCGGCACCCGCGCAGACAACCGAGGGCACGCACTACAAATCGAATTCAGCGAACCCGCCTCGCTCCCTCTCGGCCTCGGCTACGCCGCCCACTTCGGCCTCGGCCTCTTCGCCCCCGTCGGATGAAACGCCCCCCGATTCCCCTCATCCCCAGGGCGTCGGCGAGCGCAAGCGAGTCAGTCCCCGCACGATTCTCGCCCCTTAACTTTTCCACCATGCAGTCCCTCGATTTCCCCGAGGCTTTCGAAGCTCTCACCGGTTCGCCGCCCTTCCCGTGGCAGTCGGCGCTGTATGCCGAGTTCACCGCCGCCCACTTCGGCCTCGGGCCCTTCGCCCCCGCCGACACCAGATAACCCTCTTCTCGCCATCGGACCATGGCCAAGAAACCCAAGAAACAGAAGAAACCGCTCACCGCCGCCCAACGCCGCGAAAAAAAACTCCGCAAGGCCGAGTTCATGACGGTGTTCGTGGGTGGAAAACAAAAACGCATCCGCCGCCCGCCGATGATCGAAGGCCTCCCCGCCGACGAATTCGTCCGTCGCAACGCCGACCCCGTCTGGCTCTACCAACACGGCTACTGGGAACTCATCGACGCGGAGCCGGAAACTCCCGAAGAAATCGACTCCCCCCTGTTCAACCCAGGCACACCCTAGTCCGATCCATATCCGCGTCTCGATGGTTCAAAAATCCGAATCCAATCCCCCGCTCGCTCGCGCTCGCAGCCACGTGCAGACCCAACTTACCCGACCCCCATCCGTGCCCATCCGAGTAATCCGTGGTTAAAAAAACACCTCCCGCCACGATCACTCCATTTTCAAATCGCTACCCGACACGCGCTTCCCCACTCTGCACCCCATGACAACACCGGCCTCGTCCAGCTCCGGTGCCCCCGGCGACGACCCGCAGGAGCCGTTGCCGGCGCGCATGCTCAACGAGTTCGTCTATTGCCCGCGCCTCTTCTACTACGAACACGTCGAAGGCGTCTTCACCCACAACGCCGACACCCGTCGCGGCGCCGCCCTCCACAAACGAGTGGACGCCGGTAAGGGGGATCTGCCTCCGGCAATGCCGGAGGCAGATCCCCAATCTCCAATTTCAAATCTCAAATCTGAAATTGGATCACCTCCTCCGGCCTCCGAGCCGACGGAGGAGGTGATCCACTCCCGCTCCGTCTCCCTCGCCTCCGACCGCCTCGGCGTCACCGCCAAGATGGACCTCGTTGAAATCCGCGCTGGCAACGATCCCTCCGACCTCTTCGCCCCGCTCAACGTCATCCCGGTGGACTACAAAACCGGCTCCCCGCGCGAAGGCGATTCCGGCCCGGAAATCTGGGACGCCGACCGCATGCAGCTCGGCCTCCAATGCCTCATCCTCCGCGACCACGGCTACACCTGCACCGAGGGTGTCATCTACTACCGCAGCACCAAACAACGCGTCACCCTCGCCGTCACCCCGGAACTGGAAACATGGATCGAGGCGCAGATCACCGCCGCCCGGCGCACCATGACCGGCCCGATTCCGCCCCCGTTGGTGGATTCGCCCAAATGCGCCCGCTGCTCGCTCGTCACCGTCTGCCTGCCCGACGAAACGCGCATGCTTCACGACGCCCCTTCGCATCCGGACGACGAGGATTCGCCCACGGCCCAGGACACCTTCGGCTTCGACCGCGAATTCGGCATCGTCAAAGAGCGGCCGCTCCACGGAACGGACGGCGACGGCGCGTCGTCTGCCGGCACCGCCCTGCCCGCACCGCGACAACCACGCCGCTTGATCGCCGCCCGTGACGACAAACGCCCGCTCTACATCGCCACCGCCGGTGTGAGCGTGGGCCGGAAGTCGGAGCTCGTTCAGGTGAAAGAAAAAGGCGAAGTCATCGCGGAGATCCGTATCAGCGACCTCAGCCACCTCGCCGTCTTCGGTGCCGCCACCGTATCGACCGCCTTGATCCAGACGCTCTGCGAGAAGGATATTCCCGTGAGCTATTTTTCCAGCGGAGGTTTTTTCTACGGACTCACCCGGGGACAGAGTTTGAAAAACGTCTTCACCCGCATTTCACAGTTCGAGGTCGCGGGCGACCCGGTGGCGACGCTGCGCATCGCCCGGCTGATGGTGCACGGCAAGATCCGCAACCAGCGCACGCTGCTCATGCGCAACCACGCCGCGCCGCCCGCGACGACCATCGGTCGCATGAAATACGCGGCGCAAAACGCACTGGAGGCGACCAGCCTGGGAGAGTTGCTCGGTATCGAAGGCTCGGCCGCACTGGCCTATTTCGAAAGCTTCGCCGGCATGATCAAGCTGGGCGACAATGCCGACGAAGCCCTGGTGGGCGACAACGGCGGTCCGTCCGGTTCCGCCGGCAGGAGCTCGCCCGCGGGCGACTCCGAAAAGCCCGACGCCGTCGATGGTGCCATGCCCGCAAAGCCGCCGCGTCGTGCGAAGGGAGACGCGCCGGGGCAGCAGTTTTTCACGTTTGATTTCACGCGCCGCAACCGGCGTCCGCCGCGCGATGCGGTGAACGCGTTGTTGTCGTTGGGTTACAGCATGCTGGCGCGCGACTGCACGGTGGCGGCACACGCGGTGGGGTTTGATCCCTACGTGGGATTTTACCATCAGCCGAGATTCGGACGCCCGGCGCTGGCGCTGGATTTGATGGAGGAGTTCCGCCCGCTGATCGCGGACTCGGTGGCGCTGACGTTGATCAACACGAAGGTGATCGGGCCGGGGGATTTCGTGCGGGCTGGGGATGCGGTCAACCTGAGTGCGGCGGGCCGGAAGCGTTTTTTCACGGCGTATGAGCAGCGGATGAACGCGACCATCGTGCATCCGGTGTTTGACTATCAGGTCAGTTACCGGCGGGCACTGGAGTTGCAGGCGCGGTTGCTGGCCAAGGCGCTGACAGGCGAAATAGAGCAATACGTCCCGTTTACCACCCGATGACCTTGTCATGGAAATTTGCTCCGGGCGTTGAGGATAAATCAACCGTGACAGAGCGGGCGCAACCTGTAGTTTAAAGCACACTTGGCTTATGAGACACACCTACATCGTAAGCTACGACATCGCTGATCCGAAGCGCTTGCGGAAGGTCTTCCGGGCGTGCCAGGACTTCGGGAATCACCTGCAGTATTCGGTATTTGAATGCGATCTGAGTGCGACCGAGCAGGTGGAGTTGGAGACGAAGTTAAAGGCGTTGATCCACCACGAAGAGGATCAGGTATTGTTCATTGCCCTGGGACCTGCGGAGAGCCGGGGAGATCGGACGATCACCGCGCTGGGCCAGGCGTATCATCATTTCGACCAGCCCTGCTATGTGGTTTAGCGATATAGCGGGGAGACGGCTGTTTTTTGACTGCAAGCACGCGAGCACAGACATGGTTGAAGTCTGTGCCGGGTCGCTCGCCCCCGTCGGGATAGAGAGTTACAATAGATTGAAGATAGACGAAGTCCTTGCTGCCCTTCCACCACACCACCCGCTCGTAAACAGCCTTTTGGCTCGCCAGCCTGCATATGGTTACGAAAGTGACATCTCCGCGCTCTCCGGAGCGCGGCCCCGTTGAAGCCACAGAGTCCCAACCCTCCGGGCTCTGTGACCTCTATCTCCGCGCTCTCCGGAGCGCGGCCCCGTTGAAGCGAGCCGTGACGAAGCGCATGACTGCCGAAAATCCTGATCTCCGCGCTCTCCGGAGCGCGGCCCCGTTGAAGCTTCCCGGCGGTGCCGAAGGAGGGCGGGAAGCGGAAATCTCCGCGCTCTCCGGAGCGCGGCCCCGTTGAAGCGTCCATGTAGGGGCCGGGGGATTCGGGGGGCGAATATCTCCGCGCTCTCCGGAGCGCGGCCCCGTTGAAGCTGGGTGGTCACGTCGGAGACGTTGCATGGGTTGCTCATCTCCGCGCTCTCCGGAGCGCGGCCCCGTTGAAGCCAGGGCATCACGCAGGCGGTTGATTTCCTCGGCGTATCTCCGCGCTCTCCGGAGCGCGGCCCCGTTGAAGCTTGCCGGTGGCTGAGGGCGCGGGGGCCTTGGGGTCATCTCCGCGCTCTCCGGAGCGCGGCCCCGTTGAAGCTGCCAGTATTCTGCGTAGTCTTTGTTTGTTCGATCATCTCCGCGCTCTCCGGAGCGCGGCCCCGTTGAAGCTTAAGAAAACCTGTCATCACGTCATCAAAATGGGGTATCTCCGCGCTCTCCGGAGCGCGGCCCCGTTGAAGCCCGGGATGGTTCGGGCTTGGGCGTGGTTGGCGGAGAGATCTCCGCGCTCTCCGGAGCGCGGCCCCGTTGAAGCAATGCTCCCCTATCCCTGATCGCTCAGAACCGAGCAGATCTCCGCGCTCTCCGGAGCGCGGCCCCGTTGAAGCTTGGTTGGGAATTTTATATTGACGAAAACGGAACCATCTCCGCGCTCTCCGGAGCGCGGCCCCGTTGAAGCGAGGGGACAGAGGCAAAAGCCTCTTTGATTGCGTCATCTCCGCGCTCTCCGGAGCGCGGCCCCGTTGAAGCGATTGCTGGGGGCTGATTTGGGACATCTACCGCACGATCTCCGCGCTCTCCGGAGCGCGGCCCCGTTGAAGCAAGTCGGTGCGGAATTGAGGCTTCATGCGCACACTATCTCCGCGCTCTCCGGAGCGCGGCCCCGTTGAAGCAAAACGGAGCCCCGTTGGCGTGTGTTCAACCTCGATGATCTCCGCGCTCTCCGGAGCGCGGCCCCGTTGAAGCACGGCGTCCGCGAGCCCCTCACTAGCCGCACCGAGCATCTCCGCGCTCTCCGGAGCGCGGCCCCGTTGAAGCACTTTCTCCTGAATAGATTGATGAACCACACCCACGGATCTCCGCGCTCTCCGGAGCGCGGCCCCGTTGAAGCCAGATTTCGAATATAATAAACAGCGATAACAAGCGCATCTCCGCGCTCTCCGGAGCGCGGCCCCGTTGAAGCATCACGCAAAACACGAAGCTGGTGGACCCCAACTTATCTCCGCGCTCTCCGGAGCGCGGCCCCGTTGAAGCCACGTGGAACACCCGCCTAGCGGTCGCAACCTCCCTATCTCCGCGCTCTCCGGAGCGCGGCCCCGTTGAAGCCGTATAACCCCGCCCCATGGATGCCGCCGCCAAACTATCTCCGCGCTCT
This sequence comes from Opitutaceae bacterium, assembly GCA_041671745.1. Lineage (GTDB taxonomy): Bacteria > Verrucomicrobiota > Verrucomicrobiia > Opitutales > Opitutaceae > Rariglobus. The sequence continues at coordinate 196,555 of JBAZBC010000007.1, forward strand.
CCGGAGCGCGGCCCCGTTGAAGCATGCAAGAAAATGCTTGCACACTAAACGGAAAACGGTATCTCCGCGCTCTCCGGAGCGCGGCCCCGTTGAAGCACGGCCTCCGCTCCGGGCACTTACACGGTGTCTGTTTATCTCCGCGCTCTCCGGAGCGCGGCCCCGTTGAAGCTGTTGTGGTGCTTTCCAATGGCGACACGTTAAGCGGCATCTCCGCGCTCTCCGGAGCGCGGCCCCGTTGAAGCAGTGCTTGCCGGCGGCTCTTCATCGTTCACCGCTGATCTCCGCGCTCTCCGGAGCGCGGCCCCGTTGAAGCGGTCATATTGAGGTAGGCGACGACTGCGCGCCGCACATCTCCGCGCTCTCCGGAGCGCGGCCCCGTTGAAGCAAGCTGCAGCAACAACTCGCCGAGCGCGGCCTCGATGATCTCCGCGCTCTCCGGAGCGCGGCCCCGTTGAAGCGCCAAGCCGATCGACAACGAACTCGTGTGCGAATTTATCTCCGCGCTCTCCGGAGCGCGGCCCCGTTGAAGCTTGGCGGAAGTGATCGACAAAGGCGAACCCGTTGGCATCTCCGCGCTCTCCGGAGCGCGGCCCCGTTGAAGCTATCAAAGCAAAACTCCCTCGCCCAACTCCGCCGGGATCTCCGCGCTCTCCGGAGCGCGGCCCCGTTGAAGCAATATGCAAAAAACATATCTTGTTGTTTACACCCAAATCTCCGCGCTCTCCGGAGCGCGGCCCCGTTGAAGCTACTGTGCCACCAACATGACTTCCGCCTAGGCTGCACATCTCCGCGCTCTCCGGAGCGCGGCCCCGTTGAAGCTTCCCCAACACCACTCCCCCGGGCCTGCCACCCCCCATCTCCGCGCTCTCCGGAGCGCGGCCCCGTTGAAGCGGTTTGATGGGTGAGTTATCTGGGTGTGTTACGTTATCTCCGCGCTCTCCGGAGCGCGGCCCCGTTGAAGCAGGTGAAGCGTTCGCTCGCGCTTGCCCCATGTCTCATCTCCGCGCTCTCCGGAGCGCGGCCCCGTTGAAGCCACCAACTGACCCCGCACACTTCACACCGGGGGGATATATCTCCGCGCTCTCCGGAGCGCGGCCCCGTTGAAGCTGAGGTCCGCCGGGGTCAAGTCGGTAGGTTTGCCGTATCTCCGCGCTCTCCGGAGCGCGGCCCCGTTGAAGCTCCTCGCGGAAGCTTTTACGCATACGCAACCAACGGCATCTCCGCGCTCTCCGGAGCGCGGCCCCGTTGAAGCTCGTGCTGTGACTGCATGGATTTGATGCGCCGCTACCATCTCCGCGCTCTCCGGAGCGCGGCCCCGTTGAAGCGGGGTTGATGGGCCGCGATGGAACATCCGCGCCATATCTCCGCGCTCTCCGGAGCGCGGCCCCGTTGAAGCTCGGGTTCAACTCGCCGATAGCACTGCGCGTCGCAGATCTCCGCGCTCTCCGGAGCGCGGCCCCGTTGAAGCTCTTAGTCGAAGGCTAGGGCAATCCCCGAGTGAGGATCTCCGCGCTCTCCGGAGCGCGGCCCCGTTGAAGCATATCGCGTATATTGAAATCCCCCGTAAGAACGGAAATCTCCGCGCTCTCCGGAGCGCGGCCCCGTTGAAGCTCGGCCTGTCGAAGTTTAACCGCTTGGTTGAATGGGTATCTCCGCGCTCTCCGGAGCGCGGCCCCGTTGAAGCAAGTTTTAGATACTCCTCGCGGGGGACGCGGCCAATATCTCCGCGCTCTCCGGAGCGCGGCCCCGTTGAAGCCACCACACAAAACAATGCCAAACCTCATCACCGCCAAATCTCCGCGCTCTCCGGAGCGCGGCCCCGTTGAAGCGACCCCGTTACGTCTTCGTGGAAAATTCCCCAGCTCTATCTCCGCGCTCTCCGGAGCGCGGCCCCGTTGAAGCAGTTGGGGCTCACACCGGCAGCGAGGGCACGGTTGCATCTCCGCGCTCTCCGGAGCGCGGCCCCGTTGAAGCGAAGCGGCCAAGAAGTGCCCCCAACTGCCGAAGGGCGCATCTCCGCGCTCTCCGGAGCGCGGCCCCGTTGAAGCAGCGCCGGGCAGTTCGCCCGTGTCAGGGAAAGGCGTATCTCCGCGCTCTCCGGAGCGCGGAGATACATTCCGCTCCGCTCAGGCCGGCCCCGGGGCGATGCCGCGCTCGCTCTTGTCGGCAAATTCCAGCATCAGCTTGAACTCCGCCGTATCGGCGTTCGCGTGCGCGCGGAGCTTTTCCAACGCCTGACTGCGGTTGAGTCCGTCGCGGTAGAGAACCCGGTAGATTTGCTTCACCCGTTCCAGTTGCTCGGCGGTGTAACCGCGCCGTTCCAACCCCACCTTGTTGTAGGCCCTCACCACCGCCGGCGTGCCGTCCGCGATAAAAAAGGGAGGCAGGTCCTGCACGAGCTTGGCCGTAGCCGAAAGCATGGCGTGCGCGCCGATGCGGCAGAACTGGTGCACGCCGCCATAGCCGCCGATGACCACGTGATCTTCTATGATGACGTGCCCGGCCAGCATCATGCAGTTGCTGGAAACGACATGGTTGCCGACCACGCAATCGTGGGCGATGTGCCCGTAGGCGAGGAACGTGTTGTCGTTTCCAACCACGGTGAAATCACCGTCGTTGGTCGCCGCATGGACGGTGAAATACTCGCGAAACACATTGCGATCGCCGATACGCACCCCCGGGTTTCCTCCTTTGAACTTAAGGTCCTGGGTCTTCGCGCCGATGTTGGCGTAGGGGAATACCTCGCAGCCCTTGCCGAGATGGGTGTTACCCTCGACCGATGCGTGATGATGGACACGTGTTCCGTCCCCCAGACGCACGGTGCCGCCGATGTAGGCAAAGGCACCGATCTCGACATCCGTGCCGAGCTCGACGGTGGAATCAACAATCGCAGTAGGGTGAATGCGTGCGGACATGGTCGGAAGATTAATCGACTTCGCTCGAATCAAGAATGGCGAACATCAGCTCGGCCGACGAGACCACGGTGCCGTTGACCGTGCAGTTGCATTCGGCCTGGGCGAGCTTGGAGCCACGGGACTTGGTGAGCTTCGCGTTGATAATGATCTGGTCGCCGGGACGCACCGGCTTGCGGAATTTCACACGGTCGGCGCTCATAAAGAGCGAGGTCTTCCCTTCGCTGCTGCCGCGACGCAGCATGAGAATGCCGGCGGCCTGTGCCATGGCTTCGAGTTGGAGCACACCGGGCATCACCGGATTACCTGGGAAGTGGCCCTGGAAAAACGGCTCGTTGATCGTGACGTTCTTGATCGCGACGAGTTCGTCCTCGCCGATGAACTCGAGCACGCGGTCGATCATCACAAATGGATAACGGTGCGGCAGCGTGTCGAGGATGCGGCGGATATCCAACTCGGTCTCGGTGGGCAGCACCTTGGCCGGACGCGGCTTTTTCTTCGGGCCTTTGCGTTTCTCTTCGAGCTTCGCGAAGAGGAGCTTGGTGAGCTCGGCGTTAATGGCGTGACCGGGGCGCGTGGCCACGATGTGGGCCTTGAGCGGCATACCGAGCAGCACGATGTCGCCAATGATATCGAGGATCTTGTGGCGGACGAACTCGTCCTTAAAACGCAGGCCTTCCTTGGAGAGGATTTTGTCTCCTTTGATGACGACGGCACAGTCAAGCGAACCGCCCTTGATCTTGCCGAGCTTCAACAGTTCCTCAATGTCCTCGTAAACGGTGAAGGTGCGCGAGGCGGCGACCTGCGTCATGTAGACGTCGGGGTCGATCGTGAGCGTAAGATGCTGCGTGTGGATGCCGCGGTCATCGGCCGAGGTGCAGGTGATCTTGAGCTCGTCGCAAGGCAGCGCGATGACCGACGAGTTGCCGCGCGTGACCGAAACCGGCTCTTCCAAAATGAAGTATTCGCGTTCAACATCCTGCTCAACCGGCTCGCCCTCGATGATCAGATTAACAAAAGGTTTGGCGGAACCATCCATGATGGGCGGCTCGGCGGAATCGATCTCCACGAGAACGTTGTCGATCCCGCAGCCGCTGAGGGCGCTGAGCACGTGCTCGACGAGATGGATCTTGGTGTGGCCGTCCTGGACCGTGGTGTTGCGCACGAGGTCTCCGATCAGCTCGATGCGGGGTTTCACCTCTGGCTGGCCGCTGAGGTCCATGCGCTTGAACACGATGCCGTGGTTAACCGGAGCCGGTTTTAACGTGAGCGTAACAGGGTTCCCGGTGTGCAAGCCTGTGCCCTGAAGGGACACGGCGCGCGCGAGCGTGCGTTGTTTCATAGAGGTTGAATCGGGTAGTGTGCGAAAGCGTGGGCTGTCAGGGCAAGCGCTGAGTCGGGCCCCCGGGCATTGCGAGTAATTGGCGCAACGCGGTCCTTGTCGAGCCAGAGCTCTTGACAGCCCCGCGCGCAGCCCGTTACGCACTTAGCCTTTCTACAACTCGCAACCCTCGACGCACCCACAGTCATGCCCTCCGCCAACGACGTCCGCAAAGGCCAAGTCATCAAATTCAACGGTGAACCCCATCTCGTGATGGAAACCATGCACCGCACCCCCGGTAACCTCCGCGCCTTCGTGCAGGTCAAGATGCGCAATCTTCGCTACGGCAAGGCGCTCGACCAGCGTTTCGCCTCCACCGACACCATCGAGGTGCTCCCCACCGAAAAGAAGACCCTCGAGTTCAGCTACGCCGACCGCGAGAACTTCGCGTTCATGGATCCGGAAACCTTCGAAACGATCGAGCTTTCCGGTGTTCTGATCGGCGACGCCAAGAACTACCTCACCACCAACGGCAAGGTTGACGTCCTCTTCGTCGACGAAAAGCCCCTCACCGTGGAACTGCCCTCCTCTGTGAACCTCAAGGTCACCGAGAGCTCCGACGGCATCAAGGGCGACACCGCCTCCAACGTCCAGAAGCCCGCCACCCTCGAGACCGGCCTCGTGGTCTCCGTTCCCCTCTTCATCAAGGAAGGCGAGATCATCCGCATCAGCACCGCCGACGGTTCCTACATGGGCCGCGCCTAAGCGACCTGATTTATCCAATCAAAAACCCGCGGCTTTCACCGCGGGTTTTTTCGTGCCCAATATCCACCCGAACGGTCAGTCCGGCCGGCAGGTCGCGTTTAATTCGGAGATGGCCGCGCGGTAGGTCTTTTCGGCCGCCTCGACGCTGGCCGCCGAGCAATGCAGGTCGTGCAGCAAACCGTCCTTCAGGCCATAGACAAAACCGTGAATGTGCAGCTCCTGCCCGCGCTCCCATGCGTCGCGCACGATCGAGGTTTTGCAGACGTTGTCCACCTGCTCGATGGTGTTGTATTCGCAGAGTTTCAACGCCCGTTCGGTCGTGTCGGTGATCCGGCACAGGCAGGCGTCGTGTTTTTCATTCACATCCTGCACGTGACGCAGCCAGTTATCGGCCAGTCCCACGCGTTCGCACCGCATCGCCGCGCCCACGCCGCTGCAACCATAGTGGCCCACCACCATGATGTGTTTGATCTTGAGCACATCGACGGCGAACTGAATCACCGAAAGACAGTTCAGGTCGGTGTGCACAACGACATTGGCGATGTTGCGATGCACAAACACCTCGCCCGGCAAAAGACCGAGGATTTCGTTGGCGGGCACCCGGCTGTCGGAACAGCCGATCCAGAGGTAATCAGGGTTTTGCTGCGCGGCCAGCTTCGAGAAAAACAGAGGGTCCTTGGCGTGGATACTCGCGGCCCACGCTTTGTTTTTAACAAAAAGATGATCCAGGGATTTCATGGCAGGGGTTCAGGTTTTGACGGAAACAGAGGTTGTCGATGCTTAATCCCGCCCAGTAGTCGCGCTTGAAAACGACCCACGCGGGCAATGCGCTCAGCCATAACGATGCAGTCGGACGTAGCAGCCGAGGTAACGAGGCTGTTCAGAAGGTGCCTCCCTCACAACCAGCCTGTTACCTCCCAAGAAACATGCCCGAATATTCACCACAAAGACACCAAGGCACAAAGGTCGGACAAAGTTTCGGTCCGACGGATTCAGCCTGGGTTTCCCCCGATAAAACGGACACGAGTTGAGCGTGAGTTATGGTTGGTTAGTTGAGGTTGGATTCGTAGGCGAGAGGACTTTTGAAGCCGAGGGCCGAGTGAAGGCGTGTTCGGTTATAAAA
>JBAZBC010000008.1:0-202126 GCA_041671745.1 Opitutaceae bacterium
GCACTGCTTGCTGCCGAAACGCTTCGTCATGTCTTGGCAACTTCGTCTCCGTCTTCTTCGGTTCTTTCATTGGTTGAGTCTTTCTTTAGTGGCTCAACTCGTGTCCGTCGATTCGGGGCAACCTCAGGTTTGGGGGAGGGGGAATCGGGACAGAGAAAGATGACGGGAGGGTGGGCTGATCGTGCTGGTAAATGGGCTGCAAATCATGGTGGGGGATCCGGGGGGCTTGGTATAATCCTAAGCTTTTATGCCCTCCTCACTGTTTTCTTCGGCGGCTCGCTGGATCTGGTCGGACGATGCGGTTCGCTCTTATCATAACACCGTGTGTTTCCGGCGCACGTTTGACGTCGCGGGTGATGCGACGGATGCGCGACTGCTCATCACTGCGGATGCGCGCTACGAGGTGTGGCTCAACGGCGAGTGGCTCGGGCACGGACCGGCGCGCGCCTGGCAGTCACCGTGGCCGGTCGATCCCTATGACGTGCGCGACATGTTGCGGTCGGGGCGCAACGTGATCGCGGTGCGCGTGCAGCATTTCGGGATCGGCACGTTTCAATATCTGGCGGAGGCACCGGGGCTGATCGCGGAGCTGGCGTGGACGGATGCGTCGGGTGCACAACAACTCGCCAGTGATGACGCGTGGAAGGCGCGGAGCGACGCGGGTTTTCTGTGGCCGGTGCCGCGCATCAGCTGCCAGCAGGCGTGGGAGGAGCAGTTCGACGCACGGGTGGCGCTGCAGAACTGGATGTGTGTGGATTTCGCAGACGCGGAATGGCCGATGGCGAAGCCGGTGCAGGCGGCGGGCGAGGGGGCGCACGCGGAGTTTGCGTTGCGCGACATACCGCAACTGACGCGCGAGCCGGTGTCGCCGGTGCGGGTGCGTGCGGTCGAGGCGGTGAAGGGTGCGCCGTATCAGTGGACGTTGAATCCTCGCGAGTTTTTGCATTCGCACGACAAGGCGGCGAATCACCTGCGCGGGAATCTGTTGTTGATGACACATATTTACAGCGAGCGGGCGCAGACGGTGAGTTTTCATCCGCCGCACGGACGTCCCGAAATCGCGTGGAAACTGAACGGCAAGCTACTGGCCTTCGATGATCACTTCTGGCTGAAGACGGACACGGGAGTGGCGCACGCGCGGCTGAAGGCGGGCTGGAACACGTTGATGGGGCCTTTGCCGCCCGATGAACATTTCTGGTGGGCGGTGCTGAATGCGTGGACGGACCAACCGGTGCGTTGGTCGGCGTATCCAGATGATCGTGACGCAGCGACGGCGTGGCTGGCGGTCGGGCCGTTTGGCAATCCGGATGATTTCACCCCGCCGCCGCCAACCGGGTTTCACAAGGTGATGACGGATGCGCTCACGATACCGGCAGGGGCGACGCTGGCGCAGTTTGAGGCGATCCGTGAACGCGGGGTTTTGCAGGAGGGCGAATATGGCGCGGCGTATGTGCGGCCGCTCACTCGGGACATGGTGGCGGCGACCGATGTCTATGCGTTGTGCTCTTCGGAGCGAGTGGTCGGGAAACTCAAACCGCGCACCGAGCACATCGACACGGTGCTGCACGATACGGCGGAGTGGGCGGTGCTGCATCCGGTCGAGGGCGCGGACGTGCGCGTGTTGCTCGATTTCGGACGCGAGGTGATCGGCTACCATGAGTTCGAGGTCGATGCGCCGGCGGGCACGATCATCGACAACCACAACTTTGAGTTCATCCAGCCGGACGGGCGCTTCAACTTGACGGAAGGCATGAACAACTCGTTCCGTTACGTGTGCCGCGAAGGCGTGCAGCGTTACCGCACGCTGGTGCGGCGCGGGTTTCAGTATTCGTGGTTCAGCTTCCGGAATTTCGACCGGCCGGTGCGCGTGCGTTTCATTCGCGTGCTGATGAGCACGTATCCGCAGGCACGGCAGGGTGCGTTTGCGTGTTCTGATGTCGGGCTGGACCGCATTTGGGAGGTTGGTGCGCACTCGGTGCGGTGTTGTTCGGAGGACACCTACACGGATTGCCCGACCTACGAGCAGACGTTCTGGGTGGGCGATGCGCGCAACGAGGCGCTGGTGGATTTTGTGGTCAACGGTGACCCGCGTCTGAGCGCACACAGCTGGAGCGTCGCGGCGCAGAGTTTGAACCGCTCGGCGATTGTCGAGAGCCAGGTGCCGAGCGCGTGGGAAAACATCCTGCCGACCTGGAGCATGCTGTGGATGCGCTGGGCGCAGGAGCACCATCAGTTTTCGGGCGATGACACGCAGGCTCGGGAGATGGTGCGCGCGCTGGCCCGCAACATCGCGGGCATTGAAGGACACCTGAGCGAGCGCGGGCTTTTTGCGATGCGCTCGTGGAACCTCTTTGATTGGGCTCCGATGGACACGCCGGCGGACGGCGAAGTCACGCACCTCAACGCGCTCACCGTGCTGGGTCTGCGACAGGCGGCGACGCTGGCGGATAACATCGGCGAGAAGGCCAAGGCGAAGGCGTGGCGCAAGCTGGCGGACGGGATCGCGAATGCGATCAACCGTTACCTGTGGGACGAGAAGAAGCGGGCCTACGTTGATTGTATTCGCGGGGATGGCACGCGTTCGCCGGTTTACAGCCAGCAGACGCACACGGCGATCTGCATCGCCGGGGTGGCGGCCGGTGAACGGCTCAAGCGCAGCCGCGCGATCATGGAAAAGGCGCCGAAGGGTTTCGTGAAGGCGGGCAGTCCGTTTTTCATGTTCTTCCTGCTGGAGGGACTCGCCAACGAAGGGCGTTACACTGAGCTCGTGGACACGGTGCGCGCCTACTGGGGCAAGCAGGTGGACGCGGGGGCGACGACGTTTTGGGAGACGTATCATCCCGGCGAGGAGCGGTTGACCCGCAGCCATTGCCACGGCTGGTCGGCGGCCCCGACGTTTTTCCTGAGCCAGCACGTGCTCGGCGTGCAGCCGTTGGAGCCGGGTTTTTCGACGGTGCGCATCGCGCCGCAGCTCTGTGGGTTGGAGTGGGCGAGGGGGCGCGTGCCGACGCCGCGTGGTGCGGTGAGTGTCGTGTGGCGTTACGAGTCGAAGGCGAAATGCTTCGCGTTGACTGTCGACCTGCCGGCTGGTGCGCCTGCGGTCATCGAGTTGCCCGTGTCGGGGAAACTCGCGGTGGTCGAAGGCAAGGTGAGCAAGTTGACGGCACCGAAGGGGGCCCTGCGGCTGCGCACCACGTCGACGCGAGTGCGGCTGGTCGTTACTTGACCGACCAGCCGCAGTCGGAGGCACTTAGTTCGCCGTCAGCGTGTAGCTGAAGGCGTAGCGTTTGGCGTTTACCTTGTAGCGTTCGAGCGTGTCCGGCCCGCAGCTTTGGGTGCCGAGACCGCGGTGGGCGGCGTCGAGATACACGATGGTCTCGGCGCGGGGAGCGAGGTCGGTCGCGTGTTTGGCGGCGTAGAGATCCTCGGCGGTGTAGTGCGAGGCGTTGAACTCGAACAGCGTGGCGGCGGTGATGCGGAGCGCGGGGGTTTTGCCTTTGCGGGCGGAGGACAACTCGAGCCAGCGGACGTCGGTGTGGTGGCCGTGTTCCTGAGGCATGACGTAGTCCACGTATTCGTCGGTGACGGTGGTCTTGTAGCGGGCGATGAGGCTGCCGGTCTTGCGGTCGGCGTAGTTCTCGACGGGGCCGCGGCCGAAGTAGGCGAGGTTTTCGTAACCGGCGACCAAGTCGAAACGCACGCCGGCGCGGGGGAGGTCGGTCAGGTCGGAACCGGAGAAGACGATGTCGTTGTCCACGACGAGGCGGCCGTCGGCGTGCAGCGTGTAGCGGTGCGTGTGGGTGCAGTCGGTCCACTTCTCGCGACCGGACGCGCCGTGCGAAAGCGTGACGGTGGCGGAGCCGTCTTTGTTGGCCTTGTAGGCGAATTTGCCGGGCTGGTGGTCGACGGGCTTGGTGATGAGGCCGAGTTTCTGCCAGCGCCCGAGGGCCTTTCCGTCCTGCCCGGTCCAGAGCTTGAGACCGTCGTTGTCGGTGGCGGCGCGGTTGAGTTCGACGAGCGGGGCGCGAGCGAGGAGCTCGACACCGCAGACGCGGAGTGAAGAGAGCGTCGAGGTCGCGCGGTCGAACGTCGCGGCGGTGTCGCCGGCGATCAGGATGATGCCGCCGACGGTTTCCTCGGCGAGGACAGGCTTGGCGAAATTTTTTGACGTTTGGGTTTTGGCCTTTGGAATTTGAGCCAGCGTGAGCTGGCTCCACGCGGTTTCATGGCCGCGCTGGGCGAAGGTCGTGTCGGCCACGGTGGTCCAGATGACGTTGAGGTGGGCTTCGGTGCCGGCGGGGAGTTTACCGAGGGCGATCGTGATGTCTTTCGATGCGCCGGGGGCGAGATCGAGTTTGGGCAGTTTGCCGGTTTTGGCGGAGACGCCGTCGATCAGGAGTTCCCATGCGCCCTGGAGTCGGGCGAGGCTGGCGAAGTCGTGGTCGTTGCGGATGCGGATGCGGCCGGGCTTGCCCTTTACGAGCTCGACGACGACGGGTTGGGCAAGGTGTTTGAATTCCCACATCGCGGGGTGCGGTATCCGGTCGGCGGAGACGAGGCCGTCGCAGACGAAGTTGGCGTCGTTGGGCGTGTCGCCGAAGTCGCCGCCGTAGGCGAAGAACTCGCGGCCGTCGGCGGTTTTTTGGCGGATGCCGTGGTCGAGCCATTCCCAGATGAAGCCGCCTTGGACGCCGGGCTTGGTGCGGAAGAGCTGGAAGTAATCGGAGAGGGAGCCGTTGGAGTTGCCCATCGCGTGCGAGTATTCGCAGAGGATGACGGGGCGGGCCAGCGGGTGGATCGGGGCGGCGATGGGCGAGCGGGGTTTGTCGAGATGCTCCTGGTAGATCGTGGGGCGGACGAGCGCTTCGAGGTCGGCACCTTCGGCGTTGAGAGATTTGCCGGCCTTGTAATGTTTGGAGACGAAGTCACTCCAGTCGCCGAGCTCCTTCAGGCTGGAATACATCGGGCAGATTATGTCGCTGCCGGAACTGTTGTGCGCCCAGCTGGCGAAGGATTGGCCCTTGGAGATCGCGCCCTCGTAGTGGATGAGGCGTGACGGGTCGTATTCGCGGATCCAGCCGGCGGCGGCGGCGTGGTTGGGGCCGTAGCCGGACTCGTTGCCGAGAGACCAGAAGATGATCGCGGGGTGATTTTTGTCACGGACGACCATGCGCATGGCGCGGTCGAGCCAGGCGGTGGCGTAGCGCGTTTCTTTACAGAGGAAGTTATGGAAGTCGTGTGCCTCGATGTTGGCCTCGTCGATGACGTAGAGGCCGTGTTCGTCGCAGAGGTCGAGCCAGCGAGCGTCGTTGGGATAATGCGAGGTGCGGACGGCGTTGAAGTTGAACTGCTTCATCAGCGTGACGTCCTTGACGAGTGTGTCGTAGGGAACGGCCTTGCCGAAGTCAGGGTGATGATCGTGACGGTTGACGCCCTTGATGAGGACGCGCTTGCCGTTGATGAGGAGATCACGGTCGCGGATCTCGACGCGACGGAAGCCGATGCGGGTGGCGGTGTGAGTGGTGCCGTCGGGGGTCTTGAGCGTTACGAGCAGAGTGTAGAGAACCGGCGTCTCGTGCGACCAGAGCTGCGGGCGGGCGACGGATGAGCCGAGGTCGATTCGCAGGTGGAGGGGGTTGCAGTTCCAGCGTTTTTCACGGCCCTCGTGCGTGCCGGTGAGGGGTTTTTGGAAGACCTCGCGACCCTTGGGGTCGAGCAGGCGGATCTCGGCGGAGATGCCCTGCGGCACGGGGCCGGCGCCGGTGATGCCGATGTGGACGGAGACATCGAGCGTGGCGGACTTGAGATCGGTGGAGAGGACGGGGCGGGCGTGGACGTCGCGGATGAAGGTTTTCGGCGTGGTGTAGAGGAACACTTCACGGTGCAGACCGGTGAGCCACCACTGGTCCTGGTCCTCGATGAAGGTGGCGTCGGACCACTTGATGACGAGGGCGACGAGTTCGTTTTCCCGGCCGGGGCGAAGGGCGGCGGTGATGTCGAATTCGGCGGGCAGACAGGAGTCTTTGGAGAGGCCGACGGCGAGGCCGTTGACATAGACGGCGAGCAGGCAGTTGGCGCCGCCGAAGTGGATGACCACGCGTTGGCCGTCCCACGCGGCGGGCACGGCAAAGGTGCGACGGTAGACGCCGGTGGGATTGTCGGAGGGGACAAACGGAGCCTCGTGCGGCCAAGGCATCTGGACGTTGGTGTAGTGGGGTTTTCCATACCCCTGGGTTTGCAAGTTGCCGGGGACCTGAATGGCACCCCATTCGGCGGAAGCGGTGAATGCGGTGCCTTCGGTGAAGCGCAGGGCGTCCTCGGGCGTGGGCTCGCAGCGGAACTGCCAGGTGCCATTCAACGGAAGCACCCACGGGGATTTGTTGGGATCACGGGTGAGAGCCTGCTTCGCGGTGGCGAAGTGGGTGAACGTCGCGCGGGGCGGCAGTTTGTTGAGCGAAGTGAGCTCGGGGTTTTCCCAAGCGGTGACGAGACCGGATTTGAGCATGGCGGGTAGGGTTATTAATCGGTGAGTCAGGCAGGCGGTGGGTTGGAGTGGCGACGGCAAAAAATTGTATAAAATACCGAGTTAACCAGAAATTTGCAGGTATAGGATAATTTTATACAATTCTGAATGAGGTTTTTCGGATAAAGGAACCGCAACTGTTTGCATACGGCCATGGCTTGTCGCGGGCGGTTTCAGCGCGCATCTAATCGGGTTTCATGACGAACAACCCCGACCGGTCGGTGATGGCATTTAGTGCGCGTGGTGACGGGCTCACCGACGATGGCGAGGCGTTTCAACGCGCGTTGTCGGCGGGGCCCGGCACGGTGTTCGTGTCGGCGGGGAACTATCTCATCGGCCGGGTGCTGCGCATCGGGTCGGGCGTGCGCTTGAAGCTGGATCCCTTGGCGAAGCTGCGTCTGGCGGACGGTGTGGCGAAGACGCCTGACGATTATTTCCTGACCAATGCGAATCCTGCGACAGGCGACGTCGATATCACGGTCGAGGGTGGTTTCTGGGACGGGAACAACGCGGGCAATGCGCGTCCGTCAGGGCTGTTTGATTTCGGGTGTTCGGGGGCGCTTATGCATTTCCGCAACGTGCGCGGACTGCGGCTGGAGGGGGTGCACCTGCACGATGCCGAGGCCTATCATGTGCGGTTGACCGAGGTGCGCGGATTTCACGTGGAGCGGATTCGTTTCAGCGCGGATCGGGTGCGGCCGAATAACGACGGCATCCACTTGGGCGGGCACTGCGAGGACGGTGTGATCCGCGACATCAAGGGCCTGCATCCGGGAGTGACCGGCGACGACATGATCGCGCTCAACGCCGACGATGCGCTGACGCGCACCGAGGTGAAGGGCATGACGTGCGGGCCGATCCGCAATATCGTGATCGAGGACATCGCGGCGGAGGGCTGCCACAGTTTCGTGCGGTTGCTCAGTGTGGTGTCTCCGATCGAGAACGTGTCGATTCGAGGCGTGCGGGGAACGTGCGAGGTGGCGGCGATCAACTGCGATGCGGCGCGCGGATGTCGCGTGCCGGTGTTCGACGAGGCGAATCCGCCGTTTCTGGACGGCGTGGGGTTTCTGAACAACATCGACGCATCGGATTTCGTGGTGGGAAAATCGCACACGAATGACATCGCGCTGCTGCGGTTGGAGACGCGCATGACGAATTTTAGGCTGATGAATTTCCGGCGTGATCCGGTCGCGGACAGGGCTGCGAGCACGCCTACTTTTCGACTGCGGTATGCGGAGGCGCGCAGCTTGATGCTGAATGGCGAGACATTGACGCCGGTGGCCTTTGGCGAAACGCTGGAGTTGACCGACACCGCGTTTCAGGAACTGCGGATCAACTGAGTCCGCAGTTCCTTTTGCGCGCCGAACCTCAGGTGTAGTGGAAGTGGGCGGTGGCGGTGCAGGTTTTGTTCGCCACGACGCGGACCCAGTGGGCACTGAAGCCGGGCGGGAAGGTGACGACTTCGGAGGCGTTGGCCGCGACGTCGATCGTGCGCCAGGCGTGGAAGCTGCCGGTGCCGAGCGCGTCCACCTCGATGGTGATGGCGACGGGTTTCTTGGAGTCGTGCGAAAGGTGCACACACTTCTGGTCGAAGCCGGTCATGAGATACGGATCGCTGGGCTCGTTGGCTTTGACGGGCGTTTCCCACCACGGGCCGCCCCAGCCCTTGGGCTTGCCGAGTTTCCAGAGGTCGTCGGTCTTGCCGAACCAGAGGCCGGATTGCGGCTCGGCGCACTGGAGGTTGCCGCCGCTCTCGTGACTGGTGTTGTCGCCGCCGATGATGAGCATGCCTTTCCACGAGCAGAAATCGCCGTGCACCCAGAGGTGCGTGGAGATCGGCCGGATGCCCCAGATGCGGTTGCCGAAGGCCCAGGGCGAGAGTTCGTAGAACATACCGTGGTGGTCCATGAGCAGGCGCTCGTGCTCGGTGGAGCGGATGCGCGGCCACTCTGTCTGCCACTTGTGCTCCCAGCAGTGGGACGCCTTGGGCAGGCGGTAGGTGGTCCATTTTTTATCGCCGCCGGTGAAAACTTTCAGGATGGCGGAGGCGCGATCCCAGCCGGTGGCGAAGATGTTGTTGCCGTAGGGTCCGAGTCCGCCGAGGCCGACGTAGGGTTTGCGTTCGATGACGGTCCATTTAACGCCGTCGTATTCGGCGAGCGTGCCCTCGCTCTGTTTGCCGAGGAAATCGGGTTCGCTGTAGTCGTTGTTGGCGACGACGAGGCGTCCGCCCTCGGTGTAGCAGTCCTTGAAGTGGCAGCTCATCTCGCCGGGCGTGCCGAGTTCTTTGGTGAGATCGAAGAGAAACTTCACCTTGAGCGTGCGGACGTTGAGTTCGAAGAGATCTCCCTCCATGCCGAGCATGTAAACGAGATTTTTCGGATCGGTGAGATGGGTGGCGGTGCCGCAGAGACGGATCTCGGTGAGTTCTTTTACGGTGCGGACCTTGTGCTTCGTATCGATGACGTGCGGACCGATGATGAGCTGGCTGGACTGGTCGTGGACGAAACGGTTGGCATAGGTGCCGTCCACGCCGGCGGGGTGGCGGGACATCTTGAAGTTTTCGTCGATGACGCGGAGGCCGGCGCCCGTGCCGGTGCCCTTGCGGTGGGAAACGTAGTTGAGGATGTAGAGCTTGCCGAGCCAGGGCATGAGGCAGCCGATGCCGATCTCGCTGCGGGCGGGACCGAAGTCGGCGACCTGGGCGAAGGCGGGGATGACGCCGCTGACGTTGGGCGGGAGTTGCGGGTGGGGGGCGGTGGAGGATTTTTTCATGGGAGTTATCGGAGCCACTTGCTCACGCTCGTAGCTACGGGATGACAACTAAAGACTGGCGCGGGCGGGCCAATGCGCATGGAATCGAATGCGTTCGATTTTTATGGCCGATATCCAACATTGTTCGCTTTTAAAAGTGGCCCGCGCGGCGGGCGTGGCGGCGTCCACGGCGTCGCTGGCGTTGCGCGGGAGTCCGCTGGTGAAGCCGGCGACGGCGGTGCGGGTGAAGGCGGTGGCGGAACGGCTGGGCTACCGGGCGGATCCGCGCGTAGGATCGCTGATGGCGCGTATCCGGCGGGCGAAGGCAGGTCGGGACCGGGAGCGACTGGCGTTCGTGTGGGTGAGTGCGACGCGGGCGGACACGCGGCGGGAGTGGTTTGCGAAGTTGACGTTTGAAGGAGCGAGCCGGCGAGCGGCGGAACTGGGATGCGTGCTGGAGGAGTTCTGGTTGCACGACGACGGGATGACGACGGCGCGGCTGGGGAAGATTCTGGTGACGCGAGGGATCACGGGCGTGGTGTTTTCGGCACCACTGCGGGATATGGAAGTGACGGTGGACTGGAACTGGGGGCGGTTTGCGGCGGCGATCATCGGCAACTCGGAGTTTCACCCGACGCTGCACCGGGCGGGGCATTATCATTATCGCAGTATGTGGACGGCGATGGAGAAGCTGAAGGCGGCGGGCTGCCGGCGGCCGGCGGTGGTGTTGCATGAACCGCATCACCGGCGCATCCACGGCGTGCATCAGGCGGCGTTTCTGGCGAATCATCCGTTGCCCAAGCAGGCGCTGGCGATGACGCGGTTCGGGTTTCCGAAGGATGAAATGGAGACGAGGGCGTGGCTGGCGAAGGTGAAGGCCGATGCGCTGATCTGTGTGATAAGTCCGGACGAGTGGGAGTTGGCGTGGTTGCGGACCGTGCCAGGACTGAGGCAGGTGGTGACGCTGGCGAGTCCACGGGCGGAGTTGCCGGGAATTGACATGCGCGAGGATTTGATCGCGGCGAGCGCGGTGGATCTGGTGGTGGCGCAGCTGCACCGCAATGAGCGCGGCGTGCCGGAGCATCCGACGACGTTGCTCCTCGAAGGGGAGTGGCGGGAGTAGGCGGGCGAAAATCAGGCGGGTGCGACGTAGCCTTTGGGGCCGCCGAGCTTCATGAATTGACTGTGCACCGCCATTGCCATCGCCAATCCGGTGAGCGCGAGCAGGCCGCCGGCGAGGAAGGTGTATTGGTAGATTTTCCCCGTCTGGTCGATGAAGAGGCCCATCAGCGGGGCCAGCGTCATGTTGCAGGGGGCCATGATCATGGCGGAGGCGGAGGCGTATTGGGCGAACTTTTCCCGCGGATAAAGGCGCTGGCCGAGCGAGGCGGCGCTGGTGAAGAAGCAGCCGGAGAGAACGCCGTGGGCGACCCAGGCGGCGAGAAAACGGTCGGGGGTCGTCGCGTAAAACCATCCCCAGGCCGCGACCATCGCGTAGCCCAGTAGGGCGGCCATCGCCATGCGCAGCGGATGAAAGGCGTCGACCAGCCAGCCGATGAAATAGGACAGGCAGAGCGAGATCAGGAAGGTGAGCGCGAGGCATTTCCCGTAGGTGTCCATGTTGACCCCGAGGCTGCGCGCGTAGGGGATGGCAAAAACGTTGACGGGGCTGAACGCCAGAAAGGAGGCGGTCATCATCAGGAACACCGAGAGGTAATAGGGCTTGGAAAAACACTCGCGAAAATACTTCAGCGAGCCGCGTCCGAATCCTTGCAGGGCGGTATGCGTGGTCGCGTCGCGGGGAGGCGGAGGCGGGTAGTCGCCCTCTTTGATTTTGATGCACACCCACGTGAAGGCCACGCCATAGACCACGCCGACGATGGCCATGATCAACGTGTAGTGCTCGGGCACCTTGCCGATGATCCAGTAGTTGAAAATCATGCCGTCGATGAGGCTCACGGCGCGGAAAAGGCCGTAGAAACGTCCGAGCAGTTCCTTGGGGACCACGTCGTTGACGAGACCGCCAAAAACCGAGCCGCCGATGATGGTGGCGAGTTCGAAGGCGGCCCAGAAGACGCCGAAGCAGACGACCGCCACGACCATCTCGCTTTGTTCCGGGAAGTGGGAGTGCACCCATTTGGCGAGCACGGGGGAGAAGGCCAGGCCGATCATGCCGAGGGCGGCGAACGGGGTCGTGAAGAGCAGGAACGGGATGCGCCGGCCCCATTTGCTGCGGTGGTGGTCGGACTTCACGCTGACGATCGGCATGAGCACAAAGGAGAGTGCGGCGGGAAACGAGCTGAGCAGCAGTCCGAAGAGGACGCCGGGGACGTTCAAGTGGTTGAGATACCAGTGGGTCATCGGCCCGATCGAGCGTTCGCGCATGGACCAGACGAAGTCGCCGAGGAGCAGCCAGCAGAAAAGGGCGACGATGCCCGTGCTCGTATACGTGAGCGTGCCGGCCTTCCATGTCTTGACGGCGGGGGGGGATGCAGACGGATGATCCGAGGGTTCTTGCGAAGCGGAAGGGGTGGCGGGAGTGGGAGGCATTGTTCTGGGTGGGGCCGGCGTCGAGGGTCGCTGGCGTTCGGACGGCGGGCAAAGTCGCCTTGGGGTTACGCGTAAACCTTCAGTCTGTTCAGCGCAGCACCACGAGGGTGATTGCGGCGAGGATGAGGGTGGCCCCGACAAGACGACCGCGCAGGATCGCCGGGGAGAGTGTCTGTTCCTCGTTGGCGAACCAGTGGCCGATGAGCCAGACCGCGACGACGCTCCAGAGCCCGCGCGACGAGTAGACGATGTTCATCGCGGTTGCGTCGCCGAAGGCGCCGACGGCGTAGACGAACATCGAGGATTGCAACGCGAGTGACAGGCTGCCGCCGATCAGCCATCGCCACGCCGGACGCGGGATGGCTCGCAGCGGGGCGCTGAAAAACGGGATGAAGCCAGACGAGAGCAATGCCATGGCACCACAAGTGAGCGGAAGAAAGCGGCCCACGCCCCAGGCGGGAGACCATATTTGCACGAGCACGTCGAAGAGCGCGAAACTCGCGGCAGCGAGCGCGGCGGTCAGCACGGTGCGGCCGACGGCGTGGCGCGGGCGCGATTCGCCGCGGCTCAGCAGGATGATCGCAAGGGTGCTCAGGAAGGCGGCGATCCACCCTTTGAGCGGAATGGGATCGGGAAGGAGCAGGGCGCTGCCGAGCGCGACGAGAACGATTTTAAGTCCCATGACGGGCGTGCCGACGGAGACGTCGCCGTAGTGGAGCGACAGAAAACTGAAGACTTGGCCCGAGAGAAAGAGTAGGGCGACGAGCAGCGGTTGCCAGAGCAGCGTGGCGGGCTGGTCGTGTCCGCCGAGCAACCAGAACGGTGCGAAAGCGAGACCGATGACGATGTTCGAGACGAACGCGGTGCGCCACACGCCCACGCCCCAGTCGGCTGAGCGTTTGAAGAGCAGCATCGCAAACACGTAGGCAACGCTGCTTGCCAAGGGAAACAGGAGGTGGAGGGATGGCTGCATGAGCGGAGGGATGAGAACTGACTGCGGTGACGGGCGCGCACAAGGCGCGCCCCTACGTTTTTACGGTAGGGTCGGTGCCGCCGGGGGATGTTGCCATTCGTGGTCGAAGCGTTCCTTGGTCACGGTGCCGAGCACGGCGGTCATGAAGACATGAGTGCCGGGCTCGATCGTCGCTTTGAGGAGAGGCGCTAGCGTTCTCGGGTGGAGCACGTTTATGTTTGGCTCGACGGACGGGATTTCCGCGCGCCGCGTTGAGGAAAGATCCAGGATTCCGCTGCTGCCTCCGCAGCCGTGGACAACGGCCCGGTCGTTTTCGGAGCGAGTGTCCCGGCCGGGGATGATGTCGCCCGCGCCGACGTTGGCTGCGAAACCGGCCTCGACCGTCTGGACACGCCGGAGGGTATTTATGCGATGAATACGAATGTGCCAGTAACCGTGCGGACGCAGCCACGTTTCGACCTCCACCTCCGGCATGGGCAGCCATTTGGAGTAGAGCACGCCATCGGGGCTGATGCGATGATCAAGACTGTCACGCCTGCCTGCCCACCGGTGACCGTCTTCGCTGAAGACGAGCATGCTGTCAGCCCAGAGCTGGCCGGCATCCACGCAAAACCCGAAGGCGACGGAGTAGGCGAACTTGCTGTATTTCTGCTCCGCATGACGCATGGGCCAGGAGACCTGCCATTGGCCGGTGGCGAGGGCGACGACGTGGTCGTCGTCCGCGTCACGGCACAAGACCATGCCGGCGTGGGGCATGATACGCTGAGTCTGAAGCGACGGCAGAGGGGATTCGTCGGCGAGCCAAAAGGGATGGTTGGCTGGCAGCGCGAGGGGCAGAAACGACTTGAGCGCCCAGTAGGGCGATCCGGGGGCGTTATACTGCTCGGCCAGGATGATGTTTGGGTAACCATAGCCGACCGACAGGACGCTGCTCTCGGTAAAGACGGGCTGTCTGGCCCACCAGCGGATGTTACGCAGAAGCACTCCCTTGATGACGCCCCAGGGCAGGGCTTCCTCGTCCGCAAAGGCGAGCGCGCCCCAGAACGAAGCTTGCGCGAAGCGATAGGTCAGGCTGCGTCCGAAGGGCAGGGCCGCGCCCTCGGCGGAAAACCAGTGGATGAAATCCGCGGCGAATAGCCGCGCCCTTTCGCGGTAGCGGCGCACGAGCGCGGGATCGGCGTTCGGGGCGCACTTGCAGTAGAGCAGTGCGTAGTAATGCATGGCGAAGGCGATGTAGTAGTCGCGCTGGCGCGTATGGCCGTCCGAATACCAGCCGTCGCCCAGATACATCGCTTCGATTTTGTCGATGGCCGCCTGCGTCGCCTGCCGGTCCGACTCAAGGCCGACGGCCTCGAGTCCGAGGTTCGCGAGGACGAGGAAAAAGAGCCAGTTGTTGCCGACCATTTTCCGTGAATTGGCGAACGACAGATAACGCGCCACGTTCTCCTTCGCGTGCGGAGGCAACGGGTCCCAGAGTTGTGGGCGGGCGAGCGCGAGGGCGGCACCGAGGGACGCCATTTCCACGAGGCGAACGTCCTGGTCGTGCGGGTCGCCCCAGTATTCGGGGTGCTGCGGGTCGGTGCCGGCGGTCAGGCCTTCGCGGATGCGCGCCCAGCCGGAAAAATCTCCTCCGCCGGCGGCAAGGGGGGCCAATCCCCAGAGCCGACGGGCAAAGCCCTCCAAGCCCGCGCCGGCGTCGGAATAGTTGGCGGCGAATTGCCCCGGGATGATCCATGCGCCGCCGGGGCTGGCGTGACGTTCGAGCGGAGCCACGAGGTCGCGCACCGCCCGCTGGAGATGCTCGCGGGTGAGGAGCGGGTTGTCTGATAACGGATTTGCGATCACTTAGTAAAAAGCGCGCGCCGGAAAACCGGACGCGCGCTTGGGGACGGACGGAGCGGGCGCGCACGAGGCGCGCCCCTACGACGGGATTTTTACTTCGTGGGGCGAGGCGCGTAGGTGGCGGGGTCGACCATCTTGTAGGTCGAGCTGTCGCCCACAGCCATACGGGCGGAGTCGAAGTAGAGGATGGCGCCTTCTTCGGTGCCCCTCCACTGGAGCGATCCCTTGTAGTTGCCGAATTTGAAGTAGGGGCCCTTGTCCTTGTCCTGATACCAGGTGGTGCCGGTGTAATCAATGATGGGCGTGTCGTTCATGTAGAGCTTGAGCCAGCCGCCGTTGCCCGGGGCCTGCCAGTTGACCTCCATGACGAAGTCGGTCCACTTGCCGCGCATCTCCTCGACGGAGCAGACCGGGAAGTAGTCGGCTTTGCTGGTCCAGCCGTCGTCGCCCTGATGGAGGAGCTTGAGCTGCACCTTGCCTTTGGAGACGTTGATGCAGGTGGGCGGGCCGCCGTCCTTGGGCGATTCGCGTCCGGAGCCCCAGCTGTGCCACTGGGTAATGATGCTGAAGTGGGTGAAGGCGTCGAATTCCTTGGGGATGTAGACGCTCCAGCCATAGCGGGCGATACCATAGGCATCGGAACGCTCGCTGGAGATTTCGGCGCGGTGTTTGTCCAGTCTGAGGTTGGATTTGGCGGCGAAGTTGCCGTCGCGCACGGGACCTTCGCCCTTCTTGACGATGGAGACATCGCCGCCTTCGGTGACGCGGGCCTGGGAGAAGTCACCGGTTTCAAAATCGATCATAGAAATGAGACCGGCGGGCAGGGGCTTGGGCGCGGAGATCGCGGCGGTGCCGGTCGCAGTGGAAGCGGACGAGGCGGCTGCTGCCGCAGGCTTGGATGCGGTCAGGCTGATCTGGTTGATGACGACATCGGTGGTGCCGATCTTGGGGCAGTAGAGCCAGACCTTGACCCACTTGGCTCCGGCGGGTGCGCCGGCGAGAAGGGTGGTGGTTTTGCCTGCCTCGGCGCGTGCAGCCTTGTCGGAGAGTTGGACTTTTTTCAAGTCACCGGGGCGGTTGGGTATGCTTGGTGCAAAAATGAGGGTGAGGCTCACGGCACCGTTTCCGGAGACGTTGGCGCTGGCGGTGTAGAGAAGGCCTTCCTGCACGGGGGCCCATTGCTCCAGGCCCAGGCCGTTGCCCTTGTCGTTATCTTTGAATACGAGACCGCCGCCGGGATTGGCGGCGAGGACGAGGGTGTCGCCATTGCCGGGAGGGTAGGGGTTCCAGCTGTCGGGGGTGCCGTCGCCATCGGCGTCGGCAAAGGACGGGTTCTTGAGAATGTTACCCTCGGGCACGGGACCGGTGGGGATCACGGGTGTGGCGGCGGTGGGTGTGGTCGGTGCTGCGGCAGCTACGTCAACCACGGGCGCATCGGACGACGTGAAGCTAACCTTGTCCACGACCACGTCGGTGGTGCCGATCTTGGGGCAGTAGAGCCAGAGCTTGGCCCACTTGGCGCCGGCGGGGGCGACGGCGACCAGCTCGGTGGTCTTGCCGGCCTCGGCCCGGGCGGATTTATCGCTCAATTTGATTTTGCCGAGATCGCCGGGCTTGTTGGGGATTTTGGCGACGAAGAAAAGGGTGAGGCTGACGGAGCCGTTGCCCGACACCGTGGCGGAGGCGGTGTATTTGAAGCCCTCCTGGACGGGGATCCATTGTTCGAGGCCGAGGCCGTTGGCCTTGTCATTATCCTTGAATACGAGGCCACCGCCGGGTTTGGACGCGAGGACAAGGGTATCGCTGTTGGCGGGTGGGTAGGCTTTCCAGTTGTCGGGATCGCCGTCGCCGTCGGCGTCGAGGAAGGTCGGGTTTTTCAACACGGATGTGTCTTGGGCCACAAGCGCGGTGGCGCCGAGGCAGAGAGTGGCGAGGAGCAAGCCGCGCCGCCAGCAGGGTAGTATTTGGTTCATGGGCAAGGGGGGAATGAAGAACTTGAAAAAGCTGCCGTTGCCGTGACGGGATCGCAAAGGTGGCTTTGGATTACGCGTAAACTTTGGGTTCGTTTGCGAATGATTTCCGGATACGATCTGTTGCTGGCGCTCTCGCTGTCCGCAGCGAAATCCCACCCCGGATAAAGTGCCCAATCCTTTCTCAGTGTCACCCACTATTGCCCCGAGTTTTCCGCCCGGCCACCGCCGTCCGCCTGCATGCGCGCGGAGCAGGGGATTCGCGTTGTTGATTACGATTACACTGCTTGCGTTACTGGTGTTGTTACTGGTGTCGCTGGCGAGCTTGACGCGGGTCGAGACGCAGGTGGCGGCCAACGGCATGCAGAGCGCACAGGCGCGGGCGAATGCGCTGTTCGCGCTCAATCTAGCGATGGGCCAACTGCAGAAATATGCCGGTCCCGACCAGGCGGTGACGGCGCGCGCCGATATCGATTCTGCGAATACGGGCAACCCGGTCTGGACAGGTGTGTGGGATGCGCGGCCTCCGGTGCCGGCCACGCCCACGCATGCCGCCGCCCCGGCATCGAGCGTGCCGATGGCGTGGCTGGTGAGCGGCAACGAGACCAACGGCACGGCGCTCACGCCGGTGACGGCGGCGGTCGCCGATCCCGCCACAGGCAACGACAACGTATGGCTCGTGCACAAGGTGTTCGGCCAGGACCTCGCGGCGCAGTTGCCGGACTATCCTTTGGACGGACGGGTGAAGTTGAAGAAGACGCCGATCGAAGTGCCCGCGAACCAACTTCCGGGCTTTTCGGCCGCATCGACCACCGCGACGCCGGTGGGCGCGTATGCCTGGTGGGTGGGGGACGAGGGCATCAAGGCGAAGGTCAATCTCGCCGATCCTTATCGCTCCGCAGGCGTGACTGATGAGGAAACGGCCTGGCGTCGGTTGGCACCGCCGCGGCCGGGTCTGGAGATGCTTGATGCCACCAAGGCGAGCGAACTGCAGGCCACCTTTACGGCCACGACAGATGTTTTCGAAACGAAGCGTGCGGGCTTGTTGGATTACCAGCAGCTCCCGATGTTGAATGCGAATCTTGCGACGACGACGGGCGCGGCGCAGGCCGGTCGATACTTCAACGATCTGACGACGGTCGGTTACGGTGTGTTGGCTGACACGATGCGCGGCGGGTTGAGGCGGGATTTGACGCGGGGGCTTGCGGCGATACCCACGGCAGGGTCTACGGCGGCGAGCGAAATTGGCGATGGTTTAGCGGTATTCACGCTTCCATTGCCCGGCCCCTACGGTCGCACGACCAAGGCTCCGGTTACTTCCGTCTGGACCCCGAACGCAGAACCTCACGCTCCCACGTGGAGCGAGGTTCGTGCTTGGTTCAACATTCGCGCCGACGGCAATAATGCAGTGATCGATCCCGTGAGCGCCCCCCTTGTCACGGTCACACGCAACGGGATCACCTGCCCGACCGCCACCGGTCACGCCATCATGCCTGTCGTAGCCATGCTCGAACTCGGGTATGGCATGGATGTGGACACCGACGGCAAATACCGGATCATGATACGCCCCCGGGTGGTATTGATGAACCCTTACAATGTGGCGCTGAGAACGGCCGCTTACAGTGTGATCTATCAGTCTTTCGTGGGCAGCAATTCAGACCTCACATTCACCATGGCGCTTGATGCCGCCAATTCCGACAGTCCTGCTTATTTCCTATCAAGTGGCACCGGACTGATAAACCCCAATCCGGTCACCGGAGTGAGGCAGCTCTCCTTCAATATAACGGACAACTTTGGGCCCGGGGAGGTTCGTGTTTATTCGCTGCCTGCATCCGCTACCTCTGATATTCAAGTCAACGACGGCGTATTCGATTTGAAGCCAGGGCTCAGCACGAACCGAGCATATCTGGCGACCAACACCCCTGCACCAGCTTGGTATGATGCATCCAAGCGCAATCTCATCAACGTCACTTGGGCAAAGATCCCTGCGGATCATCCGCGCATCAGCATAGCTTTGGGCTCTACCACCACCAGCGCTGCGCCAGCCCCTTCGATTATCGATCGCTACATAGAAACCTCGTCGAGCGCACTCTACGGTTTGAGCGGAGGAAAACCCAACCCAGTGGCGAAACTCGATACGGATGCGGCGCGCCAGATGAGAACTGTGCGTTTCACGCTCAGGCATGCCGAACTCGACATGCTTGGATACGGCACCACCGCTTCGGACACGGATGTCCCGGGAGGTTCCGCTGCGGATACCACGTCAGGAGCCCGGTTTCTTGTGGATGGAAATCCACGGGCCATCGTTTCTCAGCGCCTCGGCGGTTGGGATAACGTGGCCAATTATGCGGTCACTCCGCTGAAGGGTAGCGAGTATACGGATATCGACTACGAAGAAGCTGGAGGCACGACTTTGGGTTTTTGGGGCGGCTCAAGCACCGTGTCGAATGGCACCACGCACGCTATCCTCTTTGACGTGCTTCGCCGGAACGAAGAGGTCGTTTCACTCGGTCGGCTTGGTCAGGTCAACTGGGGCGTCGATGCCAAGCACCCTGCGTATCCGCTCGGCAACAGCTTTGCTTCGATTTTCTATAACCACAATGAGCCCGACTACAGTTATGCACTCAACGAGGCGCTGTGGGACCGGTTCTTCTTCTCGACCCTGCCGGTGTCACTCACGACTCGTCCGGTCAACCTGCCCGATTCACGCCTCCGCTTTCACGACCCCGCCGGTGCTTCGACCGCGCTCACCACGCTCGAGGGAGTGAACGGCTACCAGCTTGCCGCCACGCGGCTGATGATCGATGGCGCATTCAACGTCAACTCGACCTCGGTCGAGGCCTGGGCGGCATTTCTCGGCAGCGTGCAGGCGGCCGACTACGCCTATCAAAGCAGTGCGGGCGCCCGCACCGATACGGCAGTGAGGGCGTTCCCTCGCACGATCAGTATGCACGATCCCGATCCCACTACCCAGTCGGGAAATATGTATGAGTGGACCGGTTACCGGCAGTTGGACGCTGCGCAGCTCAAGTCTCTCGCCACCCAGATCGTCACGGGCATCAAGGCCCGCGCCCGGCCCGCGCGCAGTCTGGCCGAGTTCATGAATCGCGACCTCTCCCAACTGGCGAGCAGCGTGCGTAACCAAGAGGGGATCGTGCAGGCGGCCATCAACGCGGTGGTGAACACCGATACCCCTGATGAGTCAGGAAACGGAACGGGGTTGATCAACCTCTCGGGATTGAACACGTCGAAGATTGTTCCCTCATCCTTTGACAATGGGGACAACCCCGACGCCGCGCGGGGCAAGCTGCGTTCGATTGGCGCACCCGGATTTTTGATGCAAAGCGATCTGCTGACTCCACTGGTGCCGGCGATGTCTGCCCGATCCGACACCTTCCGCGTGCGCACCTACGGCGAGACGCGCAATCCGGTCACCGGCGACATCAGCGGGCGCGCCTGGTGCGAAGCGGTGGTGCAGCGCATGACGGAATTCGTCGGCGGAGAGGCGGCCGAGCTAAAACTCGACGATCCCACTCTCGGGACGAACAGCAAAACGTTCGGTCGAAAATTTGTCATTGTGCAATTCCGGTGGCTTGGCCCCGACGAAATATGAAAACACTCCACTCCCGCCGTTCACTTTTTTTTATCATTCTGCTGTCCTTCTGCACGCTCGTCATACAGGCGGAGCCTGCCACACCGAAGCCAGTCGTGATGTTCACGGCATTCGCCTGGGATGCGCTTACACCCGATGGCAACCTCGTTCTGAACATTACGGTGAAGAATAAGCTCAACCCCGTGCAGATCGCCTGGCGTGACCGGTCGGCTCCATTTGTTTACGAGGGCTCGGGTCCGCTGGTGTTCACGCGAACCGAGCAGCGTGATGGCAGGCCGGTGGAGGTGCCGGTGGCGAGCGCGGACATCCCGGCCGGAGTATCGCGTGCATTGCTGGTGTTCGGCCGCAACCCCGGGCACGGGCCGGACCAGCTGCGCTATCTTGTGAAAGTGCTCGACGACAGTTACACGGTTTTCCCGGGGCAGTCGGTGCGGTTTCTGAACTACTCGCAGACGGAGTTGGGCGGTTCGCTGGGCGGGCAGGACTTCTCGGTGGCACCGGGTGGGGACAAAGTCGTGCCGGCGACGCTGCCGGAGACGAACCGGCTGTTGCCGTTCAAACTGGCGCGACGGGCTACGACTGGCAGCTGGAAGCGGTTGCGTTCGACGGGCCTGCCCATGACGGAAGGACTGCGCGTGCTGGTCTTTATGACCGATGACCGCCAGCATCCCGACCAACCCGAACTGGTGCTGCTGCGCGACCGGGTGGACCGGAAGGGCTCCGTTGCTGAAGCGTCGGCGGCCGGCACAGAGCAACGGAGGTAGGATTACGCGTAAACCATCGTGCCCGTTGAGCCTCGTGTCTGTGCGGCATTGATTTTCTCCATCCCCATGAAGGGTCCGGCCGTGCCGGATAAGACGTTAGTCAACTCAAGCCCCTACTTCGCCTACAATGATTACCACCCCCAACCCCCAAAGGATGTCTGGACTCTTCTGCTGTCCATCCACGTTTACGACGATGAAGCTTTCGTTGGGTTTTCCCCTCTTGGCTGTAACCATTCTCTTGGGCGGATTGCCGCAGCGGACTTTTGCGACGACCTATACTTATACTGCCAATGCGACCGGATCCTGGAGCACGGCAACGAATTGGAACAGTGGCAATGGTCCCGCGCCCGCAAGTGATCTGGATGCCATCCTGTCCTTCACCACCTCACAAAATACGGTCGCAACCAATGACCTGGGCACCGTGCAGCTGAATAGACTGAGTGCGGCAAATAGTAATAAATCCCTCACCATCGCTGGCTCCTCGGTTAATAATCTTAATTTCGTAAAAAACAGCAGCGATGTATCGCCGACGTTGCAGCTCACGAAAAACAGCAGCAGCGGGCTGACCATTTCCATTCCGATTACGGTGACGGATGCGCTTACCATCACGAATTCAGGAACCAATGCAGGGGTGACCACTATTTCGGGTGCGATCACCAACTCAGGCGGCATGACTTTCGATGGGAGTGGAGCCAGCCCCATTACTCTGAGCGGCGTCGTTTCCGGGGCAGGTGGGATCGCTCATGGCGGATCCTATACCGTCACCCTGAGCAAGGCGAACACCTACACGGGCGTGACCACGGTCAGCGGCGGCACGCTTGCTCTCGGGATAGCCCATGCCGTCTCCTCAAGCTCCAACGTCGTGCTCTCCGGCGGTCTCCTCCAGTCAGACTTCGGCCAAACGCTCGGCATGCTTGATCTCAGCGCCAGCAGCACGCTCGACCTGTCTTCCGGCGGCACCTTTGTTTTTGCAGATAGCTCGGCGCTGGCGGGTTCGTGGACCGGGACCCTGAGCATTATCGGCACTTTCACGGATGGTGCTTCGGTCAATTTCGGTATCGGCGGCCTTACCAATGGCCAGCTCGGCCAGATCACCATCAACGGCAGTGCGGCCGCCCTTGATGGCAGCGGTTATCTGGTCGTCGCCTCGATCCCCGAGCCTTCCGTTTACTCGATACTGGCAGGTATGCTGACCATGGTCGGCGTGATCTGTCGTCGTCGCCGTTTGCGTGCATGATTCAGCGGTGTCGGCCGACCGGTTGACATGACTCACATCTTCCGTGCCATCGCCGCCAATCCCGGGCTTCCGGCCGGCGGGACGTGGCGATAATTCTCCGCTCACGACAACCCCAACCCCGGAAAAGATCATGATTAAAGTTATCACAAAACAGGGGGCGGTTTTAGCCGGCCTGCTGCTCCTCGCCGCCGTGACTCCTGTGCGGGCAGGATTGCTGCAGACGTTTGATTTTGAAACCGGGGATCTCTCGCGGCTCGGCTCGATCGAACTCAACGGCACGACGGCCAGTGTAACTGTCAGCACCGACGTTGCCCGGCGGGGGAAATATTCGATGAAGGCTTTCATCAATAAAGCGGATAAACGTGCCGAGGGCGCCAGCCAGCTGCGTGGCACGGTCGGCGGGATTAACTGGTATGGCTGGAGCATCTACGTGCCGGACAACCAGCATGGCGACGGCAAGTTCGACATCATAACCCAGTTTCACGACTGGCATTCCACCCTGCCCGCATGGGCGAATGACGGCACGGCCCCGACGAATATTACGCTGGGGGAAGACAACATGCTGCGGTTTTCTCTGAAATACCAAGGCCCGATGGACCCGGCGACCGGTGATCCGACGACCATTCATCAGGTCTTTGATCTCGCTCACTGCACGGTGGGCACTTGGCACGATTTTATCGTGAAGGTGAAGTGGACGCACCTCCCGGATGGTTTTCTGAAAGTATGGCTCAATGGCGATCTCCTGGTCGACTACACCGGCCCCACCTACATGGATTACGGGGCGGGCAACGGTCCCTATTTCAAGATGGGCGACTACAAGGGCATCTACAACTGGCCGGGGACCGGTCCCCGTTATTTCTACATGGACGAGTTTCGCATGGGCGATGCCACCTCATCCTACGCCGAGGTGAACCCTGCCTTGGTCGCCCCGCAGGTGAATGACGGATTTGACTACGCAAGCGGTGCCAATCTGGACGGTGCCGACGGTGCCCCGGGCTGGGCGTCGGCATGGAGCGTAGTCGGCGGTGTCGGCCAAACCCAGGTGCTGGGCGGCAGTCTGACCTATCCGGGGCTGACGACATCGGGCAACCGTTTCAGGCTCTACAACTCGGACGGCACGATGCAGACCGTCACGCGGACGATGGCCGGCACGGCGGGTGAGATACCGGGCACCTATTGGGTTTCGTTTCTGGCCAAGAAAAACGATCCGAGTCGGGGCAGCTACATCAAGTTCGGCGGCTTGGAATTCTCCGTCGTCGCCCCGAACACGGAATGGCAGGTAAAGACTCCCGGGACGGCCTACACGACCCTGTCCGGCGCCGACTACGGGACGGTGCATCTGTTTCTGGCGCGTATCGATGCCGGTGATGCCACCGACACGGTGCGGGTCTGGGTCGACCCGGTATTGACGGCGGGCGAACCGGCGGCGGGCACCGAGCTGGCGACCGTCACCGACGTTCCGTTTGCCTTCAATACGGTGACCATCCAATACGGACCGGGCGGCAAGACCACCCGTTCCGGTGAATGGGACGAGATTCGCATCGGGCGCGACTTTGCCTCCGTGCTGGGTGCGATGGACATCGAGACCGCGGCCGATGCCTACGTGCGTGGTGGCAACCACGCGACCGACAACTACGGGGCCGACACCACCCTGCTCGTGCAGGGAAACACCAAGGAGAGCAACGTGTGCCAAGTCTACCTGCGGTTCGACTTGGCTGCGTATACGGGAACCCCGTCATCAGGAAAGCTGGTGCTGACGCCCACCGTTCTGGGCAGCGACATCGCCAATGCCTCCCTCCAAGTGCTGTTGGTCAGTGACGACATGTGGCAGGAGCGTCAGCTTACCTGGAACAGCCGTCCGGCAGGAGGAGCGTTGCTGGCCACGATCAACGGCGCCGACTTGCAGGTTGGCGTGCCGGTGCAGGTCGACGTGACGGCGGCGGCGGTGCAGGAGAAGGCGGGCGACGGGAAGCTGTCTCTGGTGATCATACCCACCGGCGCGTCAAGTTTGCGCTCCGCCACCTTTGGCAGCTACGATTCCGGTGCTGCAGGTCCGGTTCTTCGGTTGCAGTGACCAATACGCGGGGGGCGCATAATCGGGTCCCAAGGACGGGTTTCTCGTAATCCGGCGAATTCATTGCGCTCACTTTTTGGGAGGAGAATCTGAGGGTTATACCAAGCACTGTTCGGGATCGGATTTTGGCGCAAAGCCGCGAAGGACGGAGAAAATCTTTGCGTTAAAAATCCAAAACCAAAGGAGCATGGGTATCAGGCCCTCACCAAGCGGGGCTTGCGGCTGGTTACCGGGGCCGCCGGCAGGAGCGTGGTGCCCTCATTCCAAAAGCCGTCGATCAGCATGACGCGCGGGTGGGCGGGAATGCCGGTGTCGTTGTGCTGGAGTTGAGACACCACGAGATCCACGGCGGCTTCGCCGATGGTGACGTTGTTTTGGTTGATCCCGCTGATGTGCGCGGTGGAGGCGTTCTCGTCGTCGGGGTAGCTGAGCGTGACCAGGCTGATGTCTTCGGGGATGCGTTTGCCGAGAGCGGGCAGCCATTTGAGGAACTCGAAGTTGGGGCTGATGATGACGTCGGGGCGGTGCGTGCCGAGCCAGCGAGGCAGGGGATCTTCCATGCGGCCCGGGGCGAGCAGCACGGGCAGGCGGTCTTTGGCGGGGATGAACTGTTGCCAAGCGAGGAAGCCGGCCAGCCAGCTGTGGTTCACGCGGGCATCGGTGTTGGCGGGAAGGGCGAAACCGATGCGTTTGAAGCCGCGTTGCTGGCATTCGGCGAGGGCGCGGGTCATGCCTTCGCGGAGGTTGGCGGCGGCGCGGTGCAGGCGCGGCTCGGTGAAACTGTAACCGATGGTCGCGCAGGAAAAATGAGCCCAGTCGATGTCGAGCCGCGTGCCGGGCTTGGCGACGGGGGGAATGATAAGTCCGCGGATGCCGCGCGCGCGCAACATGCGGGTGAGGGCGGCGCCGCTCATGCGCGGGGCGAGCGCCCAGAACGTCTCGATTTTGTAGCCGAGCGCGGCGGCACGGGCGACGGCGCCTTGGTGGTAGTGCTTATGAACCCAGTGGCTGGACCAACCGTCGCGGTTGGGAAACGCCGTGATCCAGGCGATGGTCGAGTGGTAGTTGGCCGGGCGCGTTGATCGCAGGTTTGCCATGAGCGTCTGCACGAGCGGATTCGGGCGGTAGCCCATTTTTTGGGCCAGGGCACAGATGCGTTCGCGGGTGGCGGCGGAGATCTTGGCGTTGCCGCGCAACGAGAGGGAGACCGTCATCTTCGATACGCCGGCGACCTTGGCCAGTTCGCTCATGGTGAGCGTGGTGCTCGGGTTGGGTGAGGGCATGGGGCGCGGGGTGGCGTTCCCGGCAGAGGCTGGTGGCAGAACGAACTGTGTCAACCGGTGGCACATGGCGAAGGACCTGCTTCGCGAGTCTGTGCGGCTCAGGCGAGAGTGAGGGATTTTTCCTCGGAGATCGCCCACTGGAGCGGTTCACCCCGGTTCCAACGATCAAACTCATCGATCATCAGGCGGCCCATGCGCCGGCATTCTTTGTCACGCGAACCGGCGATGTGGGGAGTAAGAATAAGATTGGGCAAGGTGAACACGGGAGAGCCCGGCAGGGGCGTCTCCGGCCAGGTGACGTCGAGCAATGCGGTGAGGTCGGGGCGGCGCTGCAACACGTCGCACATTTCAAGTTCGCACACGATCGCCCCGCGGGCGGTGTTGATGAAGGTGGCGCGGGGCTTCATGAGTTCGAAGTGGTGGCCCTGAATCATGCCTTCGGTTTCCTTGAGCCAGGGTGTGTGCAGACTGACGACGTCGCATTGGCGGAAGAGTTCGTCGAGCGAGACGAGTTCGACGCCAAGCCGGTCGGCTTCGTCGGCACCGATGAAAGGATCGTAAGCGAGCACCTCGATGTCGAAGGGGCGAAGGCGGTCGCGCACCAGCCGTCCGATCATGCCCAGGGAAATCAACCCGACCTTGCTGCCATAGGCGCCGGCGCAGGGAATGCGCTCGGTGAGCCGGCCGAGGCGTTTGATCTCACCGGCGTGAAACCAGTAGTTTTTCAGGCTGAGCAGAATGGTCGCCAAGGTGTATTCGGCGACCGGCACGGCGTTCATCGCATAGGCGCTGGAGACGATGATGTCGCGCGCCCAGAATTCGTCCGAGGTGAAGTAACGGATACTGCCGGCACCATAGAACACGGCTTTCAGGCGTGGAGCGGCGGCGAGGAAGGCGAGGTCCATCTTGGGCGCACCCCAGCCTGAAAAGATTACCTCGGCTTGCGCGAGCAGTTCGGGACGGCGCAAGGCTTCGCCGCCGGTCATGGGTTTGGCGAGCAGTCGCACCCGGCTGGAAATCGTCTCCAGATGTTCCTGACCGTAAATCCGCTCGTAGGCGTGCGAATCGAGGATGATGAGGCCGTCATGCATGTGAGTAAGGGGTTGATCCATCGTCATTCGACCGTTGCTGGCCAACAACGACAGCTTAGGTTTACGCGTAACCCCAAGCGGCGCTTGGTTCTTTATGCATCCGACTCGGATGCAGTGGGATCGATGTCACCATTCTCCCTTGGCTTTGCTTGTTCGTTGGGGGGGCGGGTTTCCCTCCGCCTCCGAAGGCGCTGAGGCCCGGTGGTCCCCTCATACACTCAGCTGACCGCACTTCCGGCTATACCCTGACGGTGCCGGAGGCACTGATTGCGGAGTTGAATTTTGCTCCATGGCCTACAGCATCCGGGTCCCTTGAACCCAGACGGTCCCTTAATTTTTGCTGCAGTTCAGTCATCAGGCGATGCAACCCTGTGGACGCTTGCGGCTGCCGTGGCCTTGGGGGCGAGTGCCGGATTTATGGCGGTTTGGTCGATGACCAGGCACACCCGCATTGCCGCAGTCAAACACGCCGAGGAATTGATGGAGGTCGCCAAGCGCGAGGCTGCGGTTGCCGCGCAGGAGTTGTCGCAGAAGACCGCGTTGGAGATCGCCGCCCGTCGTGCCGAAATCAACCGCGAGTTCGACCGCCGCGACATCGAGAGCGAAGTGAAACTGCGCGAGATTCGTTCGCATGAGGAATCGCTAGCCCTTCTCGACCATCAACTGGAGCAAAAGAGCGAACGTCTCGCCCGTGAGAACGCCGCCCTCAAACAGGCCCGCGATGCCATCCGCACCCTTTCCAAAGCCCTGCGTAAGCGTCTGGAGGGCGTTTCGCAGATGGATGCCGATGAGATCAAACTCGCCTTGCGCGAAGAGGTGCAGCTCGAGTGTCAGGATGAGTTGCGCGCGATGCGGCACCAGATTCTCGACCGCTCCGAGCAAGACCTGAGCAACGAGGCCAAACGTATTCTCATTACCGCGATGCAGCGGCTCGCCTCGAAGCCGAACAACGACATCACCGCGACCATCGTGCAGCTCCCGAGCGAGGAGATGAAGGGCCGCATCATCGGCCGCGAGGGTCGCAACATTAAGTCTTTCGAAGCGGTCACCGGCGTGACGCTTCTGATCGACGAGTCACCGCAGATGGTGCTCATCTCGTCGTTCGATCCGGTGCGCCGCGAAATCGCCCGCATCGCGTTGGAGGGATTGGTGAAGGACGGCCGCATTCACCCGGCTTCGATCGAGGAGTTCTATCAACGGGCCAAGGAGGACGTGGAAATGAATGTCCAGCAGTCCGGCGAGGACGCCGTGCAAAAGCTCGGTATCAACGGTCTGCACCCCGAGATCATCAAGCTGCTCGGTCGTCTCAAATACCGTTTTTCCTACACGCAGAACGCACTCGATCACTCGATCGAAGTGGGCTTCCTCTGTTCGATGCTGGCGAGCGAGACGGGCCTCGATCCCAACCTCGCGAAACGCGCCGGCCTGTTGCACGACATCGGCAAGGGTATCGAGGGCGATTACGAGGGCAGCCACGCGGCCATCGGCGCGACGTTTGTAAAGCGCTATGGCGAGACGCCCATCGTGGTTAACGCCATCGCCGCCCATCACGAAGAGGTGAAACCGGAGACGGTTTACGCCGGGCTGGTGATTCTGGCCGACACGGTTTCGGCCGTGCGTCCGGGGGCGCGGGCCGAGTCGATGACCGGTTATATCCAGCGGCTTGATCGGTTGGAGAAACTGGCGATGTCCATCGAAGGCGTGCACCAAGCCTACGCGATTCAAGCAGGTCGCGAAGTGCGTGTGGTGGTCAACCCTGCCAATGTCAGCGACGAACAGGCGCATAACATCGCCAAGGAGCTGCGCCAACGCATCGAGTCGGAGCTGCAATACCCGAGCACGATCAAGGTGACGGTGATCCGCGAGTCGCGGTTTACTGAGACAGCGACGTGAGGGGAAGTAGCGAGTAGCGGGTAGTGAGTAGCGAGCATAAGGGGACTCCTAAAATCCGTCGGTGATGATCGGCAGTAGGGCCGGCGCTCGCGCCGTGCCGGCTCGGTGTTGTCCGGTTGCGAGGCATGGTGCCAGCGTCAGCCCTACACGGGCAGGCAGAGGCGACATCATGAGCCGGATTTTAGGAGTTCCCATAAGCACTGTCCGGCTTAAGTTGCCCCGTATATTTCTACTCGCTACCCGCTACTCGCTACCCACTACTTTTCACCACCATGGCCGATCCCAAGATCCTCGAAACGTTTCCCAACCCCGCACCGCACCGCGATTTCATCATCGCGCACACGCACCATGAGTTCACCTCGGTGTGTCCGATGACGGGACACCCGGACTTTGCGACCATCACGGTGCGTTACGTGGCGGACAAGACCTGCGTCGAGCTCAAGTCGCTCAAGCTCTACTTCCACGCCTACCGCAACGAAGGCATCTTCTTCGAGGCGGCGACCAACAAGATCTGTGATGATCTGGGCAAGGCGCTTAAGCCGCGCTCGCTCACCATCATTGCCGACTTTAAGGCTCGCGGCGGGTTTTCGTCGGTCGTCACGGCTGACTATAAGCCGTCCGCAAAAAAGGCCCGCCGTTAAGCGGGCCTTGTCGGGGCGCGGTGGTCAGGGGCCTTTTTCTGTCCGGGAGAGGCCGTCTGGACTCACGGTTTCGACGACGATTTGATCGCCGACATAGGCTTTCATCCAGATGCCATAAAGGGTGTCGCGGAGCTTTTCCTCACCGCCGGTTTTTCCCCAGACCCAGCCGGGTTTGAGCTTTTGTTTGTAGATTTTGACCGAGTCGGTCCGGACCACGATTTTACTGCCGGCGGCGATTTCGGGAATGGTGGTGGTGCCGGTGGAGCGTTTGAGCTTCGATGAAGTCGAATCCTTGCCGGGTTCAAGGTCGGGTTTCACGAACAGGGCATATTCAATCTTCAGATTTTTGATGGGTTTGTTGGTGCGATTCGAGGCGGTCAGGCTGTAGCCCCAGTTCTCCTCGGTCGTGATGGATCCGATATCTTCTTTTTTGGTCGAATCGAAGACGCCTCGGCTCAGCTCGATAATGACGGCACCGGAGGGGATTTCGGCGGCGGCTTTTTCGGCCCATTGTTTCAGGGATTGTTGATCGGCTTCGCTCAGAGTCGCGAGCGGCAGTTCGAAGGTCTGCCCGTCGTCACGCTTGATTTTCACCTTCCCGTTTTCGACGGAGAGGACGTCCGCCTTGAGTGAACGACCCTGCTGGTCGGTCAAGGTGCGCATGTCCGCTTTGGCGGTGGTAACGTAAAGTGCGCAGAGAGAAGTCAGCCCAAGGCACAGTCGGAAGAGCGCGGTTTTTTTCATGCAGTGAACCGGTTACCACTTTTCGGTGGTGCGGAGGGTTTCGGGATAAGAGGTTTCGTAGACGAGATCATCGCTGCGATAGATGCGGATCCAGATGCCGGAGAGCGTTTCGCGGCTGCTGCTTTCACCCGACTTTGCCGAGACGATGTTCCCGTTGTATTTGGATTTGATGGCCGAGATCGTCTCGGTGCGGAATGTGATGCGGCCCAGGTCGGGAATCGTCTCGATGGCCGACTGGAAGCGCTTCTTTTTGAGGCCTTGTTTTTCCTTCACCTGGATGCTGTCCACGGTGGCGAAGAGCAGGTATTCGGTCCGCAGTTTTTCGATGGGCTGGGGCGTGCGGTTGGAGATGGTGACCGAGTAGCCCCATTTTTCCTCGGTGATGGTGCGGCCGTTTTTGACGATGTCGCCGCCGACGAGAGTCACGTCGATGTCCTTCTTGATGGTATCGAATTTTCCACGACTGAGCTCCACTACGAGGGCGTCGGGGGGAAGGTGGGTGGCGGCCCAGTCCCGGAGTTTTTTCTGGTCGTCTTCGGTGAGGGTGGAGAGCGACAGGTTGAAGGTCTGTCCGTCGTCGCGTTTGATTTTTACCTGGTCGCCGCTCACCGAGAGCACGTCGGCTTTGAGGGAGCGTCCCTGTTTATCGGTGAGGGTCTGCACATCGGCTTGCAACCGGGCGGCGGTGGTCATCGCAAGGGTGAGGGTGAGCAGCAGGGCGGGCAGGCGGAGAAATTTCATGGGAAGGGACGGTGGGCGCGGGAGTGGGTGGCGGATTGAGCCGAGGTCAGTCTGAGACCGAGGTCCACTTTTCTTTGGTTTTAATACTGTCGGGGGACGAGTATTCTTGGAGCAGGGTGCTGTCGTAATACAGCCGCACCCATACGCCGTTGAGTTGGCCGCCATAGGCTTTGCTCTCGGAGGTTTTCCACTTGTTTATCCTGAATGACTTAGTGCGAAACGTAATCGATTTCCTGGGACCGATGCCTTCGACGGCTTGATTGCCGAACTGCACGCGCTGCGAGCTGCTGGAGTAGAGGCGCCCGAAGATGTTGTATTCCACGCGCAACTTATCGATGGGATACAGGGTGGTGTTGGTGAGTTGGACGTTGTAACCCCACTCCTCGTAACTGTCCTGCGAGTATTCGGATTTGTAGGCGACATCGATGTCGAACTTCCCACGGCTGACCGACATCTTGATGCTTTCGGGGGACGGTGCGACGAACTTGATTTCTTGGGCCGGCTCGGCGGCCGATGGATTCTTTTGGGCCCAGGCTTTCAACTCGGCTTGGTTGTCATCGCTCAGGTTTTTCAGCGGCATGTCGAACAACTGGCCGTCGTCGCGTTTGATTTTGACGATGTCTCCCTCAACCGAAAGCACGTCGGCTTTGATGGAGCGGCCGAACTGATCGACCAAGGTGCGAAGTTCGGCCCGTCCAACCGCCACCATTCCGAGAAATATCAGCAGGCCTGTGACCCTGAACGGACGATAGTAGCAAGGGGTGGGTCGACGCGTCATGGGTTGTGAAATTATCCCATGATGCAAATCGAGGGCAGGCGGTTGGTGCAAGGTTTGGTTTGTGAAAATGAACCAGTATAAACGCATGGAATTCAATGCGCTATGACTGCTAACAGTGGAGGTTTTCCTGACGAGAATTCAGGGAGTTTTCGGTCCGTCGGTGGAGACGTATCGCTCAGGCTGGCCGATGGTTGAGCGAGGCGATGACCGCAGCGTGCAGGCTTGGGCAGGTGGCGACAGTGGAGGTTCCTTTCATAGGGTCGCCCCCCTGCCAGTCGGTGATGATACCGCCGGCACCGCGCACGACAGGCACGACGGCGGCGAGATCCCAGAGGTTCATGATGGGGTCGACGGCGATGTCGGCAAAGCCGGCGCAGAGCAGGAGGTAGCCGTAACAGTCCGCCCAGGTGCGCGTGAGCCGGGCGCGTTTTGCGAAGGACTCGTAGGCAGCGCCGTCCTGGTATTTGGCGGGGTTGTAGATGTCGCTGGTAAGCAAAGTCGCGTCTTCGATACGGGTGCAGGGGCGGACGCGGACGGGGCGGTCGTTGAGCGTGGTGGTCGTGCCGTCGCCGATCATGAGTTGCTTCAAGATAGGCTGGTGGATCGCTCCGAGGACGGGCTGGCCGTTCTGGAGGAGGGCGATGAGCGTGCCCCAGAGCGGGACGCCGGTGATGAAGGACTTGGTTCCGTCGATGGGATCGAGCACCCAGACGAATTCGGCACCGGGGCGGTCTTCGCCGAACTCCTCGCCGATGATGCCGTGAGTAGGAAATTTCTTGGCGATCAGTGCGCGGAGGAGTTGTTCGGCGCCTTTGTCGGCGGCGGTGACGGGGGAGTCGTCGGACTTGATTTCAACCTCCAGTGTCGGGCTGGCGAAATAAGGGCGGATGAATTCGCCGCTCTGGATGGCGAGTTCGTTGAGAAACGTGCGGTAAGGCGTGAGATCCACGGAGAAGTTTGAAACCACGAAACACACGAAACACACGAAAAAAGGCCGGAACCGACACCGACTAAGGTTTGGATTTCGTGTGGTTCGTGTGTTTCGTGGTGAAAATGCCTTGGACCGATCATCTTATTCACTTCGTTGATTTCGAGGGCAGCGTCGCGTCCGGTATTCTCGAATACGGTGTGGTGACGATGCACGGCACCGAGATCGTGGAAACGTATACGCGGCTTTGCCGGGCGACCGGGCGGGTGCGGGCGGAGGATGTGGCGGTGCACGGGCTCGATGCGGAGGCGGTGGCGGCGTGTGCAGCGTTTGCGGAGGACTTTGAGGTGTTTGCCAAATGGCGCGAGGCGGGGCCGCTGGCGGCGCATTTCGCCAACGCGGAAAACACGTTGATCAAATCCGTCTGGCCGTATCCGCGCACGTCGCCGGATTTCGCCCGGCCGGGGGCGGCGGTGACGGAGTGGGGGCCGTGGGTCGATACGGGGCGTCTTTATCCGCAGCTCTATCCGTCGCTGGTGTCGGCGAAACTGGCGGATGTGGTGGAGGCGTTCGGTTTGCAGGCAAAGCTGGACGAAGTCGCGGCGGCGCGGTGTCCGGAGGGGCGGAGGCATTACCACTGCGCGCTTTATGATGCGTTGGCCGGGGCGTTGTTACTGGCACGGCTCGGGGCGGAACCTTCGCTGGCGGGGCAGTCGTGCGCGTGGTTGCTTACGATGAGCACGCTCGACGGGGAGAAGAGGGATGCGTTGCGTCAGGGCGGACTTTTCGATTAGGGTCCGCTTATGAATCGCGCCGTCGCCATCGTCGCTCATCGGGGGGCTTCTCAGGAGGCACCGGAAAACACGGTCGCGGCAGTCATGCTCGGCTGGGCACAGCAAGCCGACGCGGTGGAAGTCGACGTGCATCTCACGCACGATGACGAAGTGGTGGTGATCCATGATGCCACGCTGCTGCGAACAACGGGACGCGATGCGCATATCGATGCGGTGACGCTGGCGGAGATTCGTAAACTGGACGCAGGTATCTGGAAAGGCGCGGCCTATCGCGGCGAGCGGGTGCCGACGTTGGCGGAGGTATTGTCGACCGTGCCGGTGGGAAAGCGGATTTTCATCGAGTTGAAGGCGGCGGATGAACTGGTGCCGGCGCTGAAGCGCGTGGTGGAGGCGTCACCGGTCGCGCCGGAGCAGGTGGTGCTCATCAGTTTTGAAGGCGACGCACTCGCGGCGGCGAAGCGGGCGCTGCCGCGGTGCGGCACGAGGCTCCTGGCCGATACGCCTGAGGCCGCGCCGGAGAAACTGGCGGAGTTGATCCGGTTTTGCAGCGAGCAGAAATTTGACGGGTTGGGAGTGAGCGCGGGCTGGCCCATCGATGTTCACCTGGTGGACCGCCTGCGCGCGCAGGGACTGGCGCTCAACGTCTGGACGGTGAACGACGTGAAGCGGGCGCGCGAACTGATCGCGGCCGGCGTCGAGAGCATTACCACGGACCGGCCGGGCTGGTTGCGCGCAAAACTTGCCGAGACCTGACCATGCGTCGCGAGCCCATGCTGGATCGTCTGCGCGGAGGGGAGATCTTTGATGTCCTGATCGTCGGCGGCGGGGCGACCGGACTCGGCGCGGCGGTCGAAGCGGCGGCACGCGGGCATCGGGTGGCGTTGATCGAGCGGGATGATTTCGCGCAAGGCACGTCGAGCCGCTCGACAAAGCTCGTGCATGGGGGAGTGCGTTATCTCAAGCAGGGCAACGTGTCGCTCGTGCGGGATGCGTTGCGCGAACGCGGACACCTGTTGCGCAATGCACCGCACCTCACGCGCAATCTCGCTTTTGTGATCCCGAACTATTCGCGATGGGACGGTGTTTTCTATGGGGTGGGGCTGACGATGTATGACTGGTTGGCGGGCGGGTTGAGTCTTGGAGCGTCGCATCGGATCGGTCGGGAGGAAACGTTGCGACTGCTACCGACGGTCGAGGCGCGCGGGCTGGTCGGCGGGGTGGTTTATCATGACGGGCAGTTCGATGATGCACGGCTGGCGATCAACCTCGCGCAGACGGCGATCGAGCAAGGTGCGGTGCTGGTTAACCACTGCGCGTGCACGGGCTTCATCAAAGAAGGCGGACGCATTGCCGGGGTGGAGGCGCGCGATGTGGAGAGCGGCGCGGAGTTCACGGTGCGGGCGAAGATCGTGATCAATGCGACGGGGGTGTTTGTGGATGCGTTGCGCCAGCTCGACGAGGCGGCGGCCCGGCCGATGGTCACGGTGAGCCAAGGAATACACGTGGTGCTGCCGAGAAGTTTTATGTCCGGTGAGGCGGCGTTGATGGTGCCGAAAACGGCTGACGGCCGCGTGCTCTTCGCGGTGCCCTGGCATGATTGTGTGGTCGTGGGCACGACCGATACGCCGATGGAGCGGGCGGTTTCGGAACCGCGGGCGCTTGATGAGGAGCGGACGTTTGTGATGGAGCACGCCTGCAAGTATCTCGCCAAAGATCCGACCGATACGGATGTGTTGAGTGTGTTCGCCGGACTGCGACCCTTGGTGAAGACGTCGGGCGCGGGCAGGACGGCGTCGCTCTCGCGGGACCACACCATCGTGGTGAGCGCGGGCGGATTGGTGACGATCACCGGAGGGAAATGGACCACCTACCGCAAGATGGGAGAAGATGTTATCAACCGCGCTGAAGAACTGGCGGGGCTGCCGCCGAAACCGAGCACCACGACGGAATTGAAAATTCACGGATGGGCTGAGGCGATGGGGCACGTTGGGGGCTACGGCTCCGATGAGACGGAGATCCTGGCGTTGGCCCAGACGAGTCCTGCGCTCGCTGAACGGGTGCATCCGCTGCTGGCCTGCACGCGGGCCGAAGTCGTCTGGCATGCGCGGCACGAAATGGCGCGCACGGTCGAAGATGTGTTGGCGAGGCGCACGCGGGCTTTGTTGCTCAATGCCCGCGCCTCCATCGAAACCGCGCCCGTGGTGGCGGAGCTGCTTGCGAATGAATTGGGACGTGACGACGCCTGGCGGCAGGCGCAGGTCGCGGCCTACACGAAGCTCGCGCGCGGTTACGTGTTCACCGATCCGGCGAGTCGGGGGTGATTATGTAGCGGCTTTACGCCGCGATTCCGGAGGCGCGCTGCGCACGTCATCGCGGCGTAAAGCCGCTCCTACATTTGATCCTTACGCACCGAAGGTTTTCGTGAGTTCCGCCAGCGAGGTCTCGGTCAGAGAACCGAGTTTGAGCGAGGCGTGGGCGAAGTCGCAGTGCACGGTCGAGGGATTCGAAACCACGACAACCGGAAGGCCTGCGCGATGGGCGGCGATGTGTCCAGGGATCGAGTCTTCGAAGGCGATGGCTTCTTTGGCGGAGACACCCAGACCACGCAACGCGGCGAGGTAGACATCGGGCTCCGGCTTGCCCGAGGTAACATCGTCGCGGCAGATGACGGAATCGAAATACCAGCGCATGCCCCGATGTTTGAGATGCCCATCGACGTGAAAATGCGAGGAGTTGGAGGCGAGACCGATTTTGAGCCCGGCGGCGCGGGCGGCCTTCAGCAGTTCGATGGCTCCCGGCAGTGGCGGCGCGGCGAGCATGAGCTGTCGGGCGGTTTGCCGATAGCGTTCATCCAGTCTGGCGCGGTCGATTTCGGGCGCGTAGGCGGTCCAGTAGTCGTGAACGA
This sequence comes from Opitutaceae bacterium, assembly GCA_041671745.1. GTDB lineage: Bacteria > Verrucomicrobiota > Verrucomicrobiia > Opitutales > Opitutaceae > Rariglobus. The sequence continues at coordinate 36,099 of JBAZBC010000008.1, forward strand.
CATCGGTGTGCCCGACGATGTGAAGCAGCGTGCTGCGGTCGCACGGCAGGCCGTCTTCGGCGTGCATTTGCACCCAGGCGTCGATCAATACCGTTTCGGTATCCACCAAGAGACCATCGAAATCAAAAATCAGCGCGCGCAGCATAAATTGTGAAACGCCTTTATCTTTTGTGGCGGGCGGCTCGACGCAAGCGATGAAAGCAGTATTACTCACGACCATGACCGGTTTTTTGTCCCCCGTCGCGGCGCGTCCGCTGCTCATTGCCACTGCTTCTCTTTTTCTGATGACCTCCGTCCTTGCCGATACCAAGCCAACCACCCGCAACCGCGCCGAGATTGCCGCCAACTACAAGTGGGATTTCTCGCCCATCTATGCCGACTGGGCTGCCTGGGAACAGGGGATGAAAGATATGGAGGCGAAAATGGACGCTTTCTCGGCGCTCAAGGGCACCCTGAAAGATGGTCCTGCCGCCATCCTCAAGGCCTACCGCTTGCAGGACGAGGTGGGCATCCTCCAATACCGCGCCTTTCGTTATCCGCAGCTCCAACGCGATACCGACACGCGCAACCAAGATGTCGCCGGACGTCTCCAGCGCGTGCAGGCGCTTTTCGCCAAGTTCGGCACTGCGTCCGCATGGTTTCAACCGGAGTTGCTGGCGATCCCCGAGACCACGATGAACGGCTGGCTCGAAGCCACGCCGGAACTCGCGCTTTATCGCTTCCCGATTCTCGACGCTTACCGCCAGCAGAAGCACGTTCTCGATGAAAAAGGGGAGAAACTCCTATCGTTTTCGACGCGCTTCAATGAGACTCCGCGCTCCGTCTACTCCGAGCTGAGCACCTCGGATATTCAGTTTCCAACCATCACGCTGGCTGACGGCAAAGAGGTGAAACTCTCGCCCGGCGCCTACCAGTCGATCCTTGCGACCGACTACAATCAGGCTGACCGCGCCGCCGCCTTCACCGCCTACCTGAAGACCTACGAGGCCAATAAAAACACCTACGCCGCCATCTATCGCGGCATCTTGGAGCGCGGCTGGTTTCTCGCCCAAGCCCGCGACTATCCCACGACCATGGCCCGTGCGCTGGATGGCAACGCCATCCCGGTCGAAGTATACACCACGCTGGTCGATACGGTTCGTGCCGGCACCGCTCCGCTGCAGCGCTACATCAAGCTCCGTCAGAAAATCCTCGGGCTCGAAACCTACCATCTCTACGACGGACAGATCCCGCTCGTGAAGGACGACACGGTCTGGCCGTATTCCCCGGCCCGAGATCTGGTGCGTGCATCGGTTGCTCCTCTCGGTGCCGAGTATCAGGCCAAGTTGTCCGAACTGCTCGATGCGAACCGTCTCGACGTCTACGAAAACGACGGCAAACGCTCGGGGGCCTACAGCGCGGGCGTCTACGGAGTCGGACCCTACGTGTTGATGAACTATAACGACACGCTCGATGCGGTGTTCACCTTTGCGCACGAGATGGGCCATGCGATGCACACGCGACTTTCCGAGGAGAACCAACCCTTCGTCACCTCGGACTATACGATCTTCGTGGCCGAGGTTGCCTCGACGACCAACGAACGGCTGATGTTGGAAAAACTGCTCGCGCAAAGCAACGAGCCGAAAGAGCGCTTTCTCCTGTTGCAGCACGCGATCGATTCCATTGTGGGCACATTCTACACCCAAGTGCTGTTCGCCGACTTCGAACAGAAGGCGCATGCCCTCGTCGAAAAAGGCGAGCCGCTCACCGCCGACGTGTTTAGCACGCTCTACGGAGATCTGCTGAAAACCTACTACGGCGATGCGATCACGCCGGATGAACTCTACCGCTACACGTGGACGCGCATCCCGCATTTCTACAATTCGCCCTATTACGTCTACCAATACGCGACCTGCTTCGCCTCGTCGGCGCAGCTCTACAAGGCGATGAACACCGGCACTGCGGAAGAGCGGTCCGCCGCGACTGCGCGTTACCTCTCGTTGCTTAAGAGTGGCGGCAACGACCACCCGATGGAGCAGCTGCGCAAGGCAGGCGTGGCCCTGTCGAAGCCCGAGACCGTGCAGGCGGTGATCGACCAGATGGACGAACTGGTCGCGCGCCTCGAAGCCGAGGCGACGAAGTTGAAGTGAAACGGATGGAGTTTTTTAACCGCGAATAGAATCCGCCAACGGGCGGATTCGGTGGGAGTGGTTTCGGCCAATGGCCTCCACGATTGAGCGGAGAGGCGGCTGATGCCGCCGGAGTATTGGCGCATCAGCTCCCATGGTAATCGTCATCAGAGCGGTTTGCAGGCGGCGATGAGGTCGTCGACCGGGGCGCTGGCCATGGCGATGACGGTGTCGGCGGCGCCGTAGTAGAGACGGGCCTCGCCGTTGTCCTCGAGCGTGAAGCCGCAGGGGAAAATCACGCTGCCGCGGAAGCCGTCGATTTCGTAGGGCGTCTCCGGGGTGAGCAACGGCTCGCGCATCATGCCGATCACATGCGTGGGGTCGTTGAGGTCCAGGAGGATGAGGCCGGCGTCATAGCGTTTCGTCCACGGCGACTTTTCCCAGCCTTTGAGCGGTTTGTCGGCGTCCTTGAAGACGGTGTGGATGGGCGCGAGCCAGCCGGCCTTGGTGCGCACGGGCGGAGCGGCGGGGCCGATCTTGCTGTTGGCAAAGGGGACTTCCTCGCTGCCGAGGACGAGACGGGTGTCGCCCCAGAAACGCAGATCGGGCGAGCGGCTGCCCCAGATTTCAAAGGCCTCGGGTTTTCCGCGTCCGTAGATGGGGAACGGGCGTTCGAGACGCACGTAGTTGCCGCCGATTTTCTCGGGGAAGAGCACCATGTTGCGATTGTCGGGCGAGGAGAGGCTGATGAATTGGTAGGTTTCGAAATCGTCGGTCGTGGCGATGGCGCCGAGGACGCCGTGAGCGGTGTCCACTGCGAAGCACAGGTGGGGTTTTCCCTCGATGATGGTGATGCGCGGATCGTAGACGCGGCGTATCTCCTGCGGGCCGAAGCGGGAATTAAAAAGAGGCGCGAGGGCGCGGCGGGCGCTGTCCTCGTCGAGCACGGGCTTGGGGCGGACGGTCCACTTGATGCCGTCGGGGCTCTCGGCGAAACCGAGATTGGTGCCGTCGAATTTCGGGTCTCCCCAGCGGCCGTAGTCGTTGCGAAACAGCATGACGTAGCGGCCTTGGAATTTGTCGACGCCGGCGTTGAACACCGTGGTCGCTGGGAAGGGGACGTCGGTGTGCTTGAGAATCGGGTTGGCGGGATGGCGCGTAAGCATGGGAGGCGGAGGCGAGGGATTGAGGGCGAGGGGCGAGAGGGGCAGAATCTTTCCCTGTATTCTTTATCTTAATCTTTCGTCAGGATCGGGCTGCAGTGAGCTAGGGGACGGAAAGGAAGAAAGAGAAAGATTAAGAGGAAAGAGAAAGAGGTCGGACGGGCGGAGAAGAGGCTGGCGAGGGGAAGGGAAACGGACAATGTAGGCGGTTATGAACACGTTCATATCGGGAGATGCGCCGACATTGCGAGAGGTGGCGAAAGAGGCGGGCGTCAGCCTGGCGGCGGCTTCGTATGCGTTGCGCGGGCATCCGACAGTGTCGGTGGCGACGCAGCGCGCGGTGGCGGCGGTGGCGGTGCGGATGGGGTATCGGGTGAATCCGCAGCTGGCGGCGTTTATGCAGGCGCGGCGGACGGGGCGAAGCATGCGGACGGATGCGACGGTGGCGTTGGTGTATGGCGGGCCGACGAAGCCGGAGGAGGGGGACAGTTATTTCGGACTGTGTTTACGGGGCATCCGTGCGCTGGCGGAGGAGCGCGGGTATGCGTTGGATATGGTCCGGTGGAATGCGGCAAAAGATGTGACGGGGACGAAGTTGGCGCGCGTGTTGGACCAGCGGGGAATCCGCGGATTGTTGCTGATGCCGGCGGATGAGGTGAGCCGGTGGACGTTGCCGCTGGATTGGACGCGGTTTTTCGGAGTGGCGCTGGATCATTCGCTCACAGGTGTGCCGGTGCATCGGGTGACCGACCATCATGCGGCGGACATGGCGACTGCGCTGAACCACGTGAACGCGGCGGGGTGGCGGAGACCGGGTCTGGTGCTTGAGCCACGCAACAACGATCGCACGCTGGAGATGCGGTTGGGTGCTTATCTGGCACGGGTGGCGCACGATTTTCCAGAAGCACCTCCGCCGTTGCTAGTGGCGTCGGGAGAAAAACGCGTGGCTACGGTGCGCGCGTGGATGAAGACGCACAGGCCCGACGTGGTGTTATCAACCGAGCGCGGACTGGTAGATGTTATCGGCAAGAGCACGCCGCTGGTAAGCCTGACCAACTACACGCAGGCGGCCCAGCATCCGGGTATTTTAATCGATGGGGAAGGCGTGGGCCAGACGGCGGCGTTCCTGTTGTTTTCGCTGCTGGAGAATCCGCGGACAGCGGCGGTGTTGAGGCCGCAGACGATTCTCGTCGAAGGGCGGTGGATGGAAGAGGATGAAAGGATTACTGCTCGCCTTTAAAAACCCGGTTGCCGAGGTTTCAGGCAAATCCCCATGACTGCCCCCGAACGAGTTTCCATCCGCGATCTGGCCAAGATTGCCGGCGTAAGCCGGACGGCTGTATCGCTGGCGCTGCGGGACAGTCCCGAAGTCTCGGTTGCGACACGGGAGCGGATCAAGGCGCTTGCCCGCAAACACGACTACCGTAGTCACCCGGCGGTCAACGCGCTGATGCAACAGGTCGGACGCAAGCGCCGGGTCCACGACGAGGAGGTCATTGCCTTCATCCGCACCGGAAGCTCTCCCGAGGAAAAGGCGCTGGGACCGCTCGAAATGCTGGAGGGCGCCAGGAAGGAAGCTCATCGTCTCGGTTTCAGAATCGAGGTGTTTTGGGCCGGCTATTGCGGGGTGGATTCCGAACGTCTGGCCCGCGTGCTTTATCAGCGGGGAATCCGCGGCGTCGTGTGGGGACCGATGCCTTATCCGCATCCGCCGCTGCGTTTCCCGTGGCAGCAGTTTGCCCCGATCGCCTGCACGCGCTCCACCGATGTGACCAATCTCCCCGCCGTGATCATCAATCACTCGAGAGGCATGGTGCTGGTTTTGGAAATGCTTCAGCAAATGGGGGCGGGGCGCATCGGGGTGGTGTTGAATGAAACGATGGAACGGCGCCAGGATTTCGGTTGGTCGCTGGGGGTTGATCTTCACCGGCATCGTAGCGGCCGAAAAAAAATTCACGTCTTGATGATGGAGGACGCGCCGGTCCGGAAACGTGTCGAGGCATGGATTCAGGAGCGACGACTCGATGCCTTGGTGATGATGCCCGACATCTTCAGTGCGTCATCCTGGCTGGATGGGAAAATCCCGCGCGCGTCTCTCGATGTGGCTTTCTCCGAAATCGGTCAGGTTGGCGGTCTATACCAGAACATGAGGTTTATCGGAGAGTCCGCCGTGCGTTCGCTGGCACTGCGTCTATACAACGGCATCCTCGATCTGCCGGAGCGCGTGAGCCACACGGTTCTGGAGGGATCGTTCAGCGACGGCCAGTCGCTGAGGCCGCTCGGGTTCATGGCAGCCCAGAGCTGACTTGACGTGTCAAGAATCGACGGTCTGGTTTTTTTGAAACCAGCGGGCAGGGTGGGTTCATGAAACCCCAACTACCCCACTGTTGCGTGCGGCGAGCTTTCGCCTGTTTGGCCGGTTTGATGAGTGTCGTGATGGTCCATGGCCAGGTGGCCGATCTTGGTTTTACCGATGGCACGGGAACGGGCAGCGTCGATCAATACACTGGAGCGACCGGCAGTGGCTGGAGTTCGGCGTGGGGCGCGACGTTTCATTCCCAGACCCTCAATGGCCTAGCCACTCTGGCCAGCAGCACCCCGTTGGTTTCGGGCGGCGGGAACTACCTCCGGGTGACCTATGATACGCAGGCGACGGTCACCACATCCGCCATCGGGCGCGTCGCCAGGCAGTGGGACACCACGGCGATCAGCCTGACTTCCCCCGTCATCCTGCAGTTTGATGTCCGCTTGTTGACCGATTCGGGCAGCGCGAACCAGACGGTCACGTTTTTCGGCAGCAGCACCAGCGCCTCTTCCACGAGTTCCAACGACAGCTGGAAAATCTCTTCGTCTGGGGACGGCTGGTATGTCTACAGCGGCACGACCGCAATCTCGCTGGGGACGGGGCAGGTGAAGGCCTCCGATACCTGGCGCTTCGCCGTCACCATCGACGCGGTGGCCGACACCTATTCCGTGGCCACGCAGAACCTGACCACGTCGTCTATCGTCTACACCAGTATCTCCTCGCTGGCCCTGCGCAACGGCGCGGACAGTTCGTTGTCCTGGCTTAACTTTAACAGCAGTGCCAACGCTTCGCTCACGGATCGCGGCTTCGAGCTCGACAACGTTTCTGTCAGCTCCGCCATTCCCGAGCCGGGCACGGCGGCACTTCTCGCCGGCGGGGCCATGATGATTGGCGCAGTCTTGCGCCGTCGCCGCCAACCCCGGACCTGATCTTTCGCCCGGTTCGGCAGCTTTCTTTGCTTATTCGTTTAGCCTTCGGGCCGGTGGGTTATTTGCCAATCCCCGGCTATGATTACGCGACCGGTTCGCGTTGATAATCGTTCGTGTATCCCATGCCTAATCTCTCCCTTAAACTCGTTTCACTGTTTTTGTTCTCGGTCTTGGCGGCCGTCGGAGCCGAGCTGAAGCAGCGCGTGATCATCGCTGACTTCGAGGATGTCGGCACCTGGCGCGCATCAGCCTACACCGGTGTGAAGTCGGGCATGTGGTTTTCCGCCGACCTCTGGATGGGAGCATCGCTCGCACCTGCACACGCCGGGGATCATTCGGGTGAGTTACGCTTCGCGTTTGCCAACGAGACGACACAGCCGCGCCGTATTCTCTATCGGCGCGTCAAGATGAGTCAGGTGAGCGGATTTCTCGAAGGCATCGAGTTTGACGCGGACTCCCGGGGATTGCCGGTGTCGCTGCGATTTGGGTTGATCGACAGCAATAACAAGCGCCATTGGACACCACCCGTTCGGCTGGGCGAAGCTGGTTGGAAGCACTATAAGTCGGATATTTCCGAGGCGAAATGGCCTGAGGCTGTCAAGGTCGCTTTCCCTGCCGCGGTGGAGCTTGTCATCCTGGAATCGGACGTTGGTTGCGAAGGCTTCGTGTTGATGGACGACTTGGCATTGACCGGTGGTTTTGCCCGCAAGGATCAGATCGCGATCACGCCGATCTACTCTTCGATCAATTACGAACCGGGCAAACCGGTGGTGTTGCACTACCGGGTCCGCAACGCCCGAACCGAAGCGAGCACGGTTACATTGTCTGCTGCATTGGCTGTGATTGGCGACGCGGCCGGCCCCCGGCCGCAGACGGTGTTGTCCCGCACGCTGGAGCTGCCCGCTCAGTGCGAGGTTGAGCTGTCACTCGATTTTGGTGTGTTGGCAAACGGCCCTTGGATCTTAAACTTGCGCGCGAACGACACGACGGATGAGCGTATTGCCGCGGTCTATCTCGACACCTTTGGCGTATTCTCTCCCAACGAGGGACGCCCCAACAAGCGCCCGATGTGGTTTGGTATCCAGGACCTGAACGGCTGGCAAGGGGAGGGGGAAAACGCGCTCCACATCGGTTGGATGAAGCGCATCGGTTTTGACATCAACCGGCTGGGGATGACCGGAAGCCGTTTCCTTCCCGAAGCGCCGGCCAGCATCGCGGCATGGAGGCCGTTGCTGGATTCGATGGAGCAGGCGGACATCAACACGACGATGATTTTTGGCGAGATGCCTCCGTTTCTCATGGGCAAGAACGGCTATCGCGGAGCGCCCAACGACCTGGCGGCCTACGAGCGTTATTCGGCGGAGGTGGGCAAACTCCTGCGTGGTTTTCCGCATGTGCGCTATGTCGAGTTCTGGAACGAGCCGGACATCAGTTTCTATAACGGAACACTGGCGGAGTATTGGGATATGTTCGGTGCATTTTCCCGCGGCTTTCGATCTACCTCGCCGGGTATCAAAATCACGACAGGTGGTTCGACGGTGAGTCATCCCAAAGAGAAGCCCGGCTTCAGCCAGTCGCTCTACACGGAGCACGGCGATCTTTACGACGTCGCGGCGTTCCATGCTCATGGTCCGCTTTCCAACTATAGTGTCCGCCACAACCGGCTCGAAAAATGGATGACCAGTGCCGGTCTCGACAAACCCATCGTCAACACTGAATCCGGTGCCCGCAGCGGCTACGAGCCTCGTGGCTATCTCGATCAGGCCATCGTGTTGGTGCAGAAACTTGCCTGGGCAAAGTCGCGCCCCAGAACCGAATTCCACATTTGGTTCACGCTGCAGGATTATTGGGACATGGATCCCGATGCCGACGACTCCTTTGGACTGATCACCTCCGACAATCGCGCCAAGCCCTCGCTGATCGCCTACAACGAGCTCATTCGCCAACTCGCCAACACCACGCCGCTGCCGCCTTCGTTTGCGCAGCCGGGTTTGGAGACATGCGAGTTTGTCCGCGATGATGGCAAGCAGGTGCTGGTCGTGTGGACCGGTGACGGCAGTGCCGGCGGCACGCTTTGGATCCATCCGGAGAGAGCGCCTGTGCAGAAGATCGACATCTTTGGGCGCGCCGAAACCTTGGCCGCCGGTTCGAATCATGCGGTGAACGTCGGTGCCTCGCCGATCTATCTCGTGTCCTCCGGTCCGGCTCCGCTGGCAGTTCTCTCTGCCGACAAAATCGAACTGGATGCGCCCGCTGAAATCTTCCGCGATGCCACGGTGCCCACTACGTTTGCGGCGACCGTTCGTAATCCCGGAGCGACTGCTGCCGATCGCACACTCGTTCTCCGCAACGCGGCAGGCGATGTTGTGACGCGCAAACTCCGGCTTGCCGCCAACGCGGTCGAGCGCGTCACACTCACCGTGCCCGTGGTCACCGAAAGTGGCTCGGGCTCCGGACAATTGTCCAGCCATGCCTACACGCTCGTGCTCGTGGATGCCTCCGATACGGTCTTGGTTTCATTGCCCGTGGTGTTCCGCGACAGCTACCCGATTGTTCCGGAGGGCAAATCGACCGTGGCGGCGACCATTGACCTTGGCGATGTCCAGAGCGTCACCGAACTCACGTTCGATCCGACGATTCCCGCCTGGCGCGGTCCTGCCGATCTCTCCGCCAGGGCACGCGTGACCCGTGACGGGGAGATGATCGTATTCCGTATCGATGTCACCGATGACAAACATCTGAACAACGGACACGCAGACAGCGAACTCTGGCGGGCCGATAGCGTGCAGATTGCCTTCTACAATCCGGCGACCACCGCGCACACCTTGTTCGACGCCGCGCTGGTGGACGGCAAGCGCGAGGTCGTCTGGTGCTATCGTAACGCCGACCCCAAGAAACAAGGGCTCTGGGCTCCGTCCGATGTTCGCCGTTCGATCCGTCGCGAGGGCAACCTCACGCGCTACGAAATCCGGGTGCCCTTTGCGCTCCTCGGCATCTCCGCCGCAGACATCTCATCTGCCGGTCTGCCTGTGCGTTTTTCGTATCTCATCAATGAAGACGACGGCCAGGGCCGCGTGCGCTGGATGCGTTCTTCGGGCGGGCTGGGAGATAGTCAGGACATCACTCCGCTCGGCCACGCCATTCTGCAGTAAACACCGTTTTCTCCCTGTTTAATTCAAACCCCGACCCATCATGAATTCATTTCTTTGCTTCCGTTGGATAGCCGTGTTCGCCGTTATTTTTACCTGTGCATTCGCCGACGAACCGCTGGACAAATACCTTGTCGCCCGCTGGACGTTCAACGGCGGTTCGCTCAAGTCCGATGTTGGTAATTATAAGTTACGGCAGATGGATTGGGGGTCCGCCCCTTCGCTGGATTTCGACAAGGATGCGGCAAGGATCGGCCGGGGAACTCTTTTGATCTGCGACGATATCAACAGCAAGGCACTGCCCAAGCTCACCAGCACCGTGACCATCTGGATCCGCGTTCTCTTCGAGACCCCGATCGTCAATGACTCGTTCTTTTACGGCTTCCGCGACGAACCGGAACCGGGCAACTGGAAGAACCTGGTGTTTTGCGGACTGGGCCAGCCGGGACAGCCGGATCACTCCTCGCTCTTTTGTCGTTTTGCCAGCAAAGCCCAGTTCGGCCGCAGCTCCACGTTGCCCGAGATGAAACCGGGGCTGTTTCACAACGTTGCCATGGTTTTCGACGGCAACGCCAATAGCATCACCTACTACGTCGACAGCCAGGAGCTCATCGGAAAGCACAAAGAAGCGGCCTCACTGGATGCCTTCACTAATTTTGCGATCGGGCGCCTGAGCGCGTCTGCCGCCAGTCCGGAGATGGTGGTCGATGAAATCCGCATCTATGGCACCGCACTCAATTCCAAGTGGATTGGAGAGATCGATCCGGTTGTCTCCAAAAAATAAAAGGTCCGTCCCCCGATATTCCCTATGACCTCGATCACTGCATCTCACCGTCGGATTCGCCCCGTTCGTGGTTTCACCTTGGTCGAGCTGCTTACGGTAATCGCCATTGTCGGAGTGCTGGCGGGTATTCTGATCCCCGTCATCTCTTCGGCCCGCGCACGATCCAAGTCCGCCGCCTGCATGGGCAACCTTCGTCAGATCGGTGTGGCGATGCAGCTATACGCAAAAGCCAATCACAACAACCTCCCCAAGCCGCTGGATAAAACCCAGGCCGAGTGGCAAAAGCAGACCTGGATGTATCAGCTGAACCCCTATCTCGAAAACCGGGGCGAGCTAACGACCGCGGACCGTCTCGCCCTCTGTTTCGACGGAGTTTTCCGCTGTCCGGCGAAGCCCGAATGGGCGCTCATGGGAACCGGGGTTACTGACGACAACCGAATTTCCTACGGCATGAGCACCTTCGACAAAGAAGGTGCCGGCATGGCATCGAGAGAGATCGCCCGCAACCTGAACATTTTTCAGGAGCCGGCGCGCACGATGCTCGTCATGGACCGGGCCACGTTCACGGCCGCTGAAAATCCGGCGCAGCAACCTCCCTACATGCCCAACAACCGCTACATCTATCGCGATGCGGAGGGACTGTGGCATGGAGGCAACGACAACGTGCTGTTCCTTGACGGCCATGTTGAAGCAGTGCCCAAGAACGGGCTGAACTACTGGCTCATGAAGGCCGCCGACGACAACCTGCGCCCGTGGTGAAAACTGTTTTTCCTATTTCACTGCTGCTTTCGCTGCTGGTCGGAACAGCGATCTATGCCGCCGCGCCCATTCGTATCCTGCAGATGGGCGATTCGATCACCGGACAGCACGAAGCCCGGCAGTTTCTTTATGACCGGTTGAGTGCCGATGGGGTTTCCTTCGTGTTTGTTGGTTCCCAAGGTTGGGAACCGCTATGGCATGAAGGTTATGGCGGTTACACCATCGGACCCGACAAGAGCGCCCCGGGGAATATTTACGATCATATCGAGCCCTGGGTGACAGCTGCCCGCCCCGACATCATCACTGTGCTGGTCGGTAACAACGACTACAACGGCAAGCCCGGAGTTGATCCCGCAACGGCTCCCGCCCGCATGGAGGCATTCATCAAGCGCCTCCAAGCGTTCGCACCGAAGGCCACCATCATCGTCGCCTCCGTGCTGAAAATCGCCTGGGTCGATGATTATGCCGGTCCCCTTAACCGCGTGCTGCCCGACATCGTTAAACGGCAGCAGGCGCAGGGACATCACGTTTATTTTGCCGATCTGGCCACCGAAGTGAATCTCCTCAAAGGCGATCTACCCTACGACCAACCGGGCGGTGATTACCTCGACGGCACGCACCTGGCCACTTCCGGCGCGCACAAGCTAGCCGACGGTTGGTATGCACATCTCAAACCCTTCCTGAAGGCCTCCGCACTGGCGGCCGACACTTCTCGTAAATGAACTCTCCCAAGATCGTCTTTATCGGTGGCGGCAGCTATCAATGGGTCCCAACCCTGTTCCGCGACATCGCGGTCAACGAACACCTGAAGGGCTGCACCTTTGTGCTGCATGACCTCGACGCTGTGCGCAACACCGAGCTCGCCGATGTCTGCCGCATCATCGCGCGCAAACTCGGTTCCACCGTGCGCGTGGAGACCGAAGATCTCCTTGAGAACGCGCTGATCGGCGCGGACTCCGTCATCCTCTGTATTTCCACCGGCGGACTCGATGCGATGGAGCACGACATCGAGATCCCGAAAAAATACGGCATCTACCAACCCGTCGGCGACTCGACCGGCCCCGGCGGCATTTCGCGCACTCTGCGCAATGTGCCGGTCGTTGTGGGCATCGCCCGCAAGATGGAAGAACTTTGTCCCGATGCTTGGCTGCTCAATCTGAGCAATCCCATGGGCCAGATCGTCCGCGCGATTCACAAGTCCTCATCGATCAAAGTCGTCGGCCTCTGCCACGAGTTCATGAGCTTCATGGGCAAGGTCGAAGGCCTCTTCGGCCTGAAAGACTGGAAACAGGAAACCTCCGCGACCATCGCGGGGGTGAACCACTTTGCCTGGATCACGCGCCTGACGATCAACGGCCGCGATGGACTGGAGATGTTACGCGAACACACCGGCGTGCCTGCTGCGGTGGCGTCGCCGGGCAAACTGGTGAACCTCAGCGAAAAACTCAGCGGCGATCAGGTGAAGTTCGCTCTCTTCAAAACCTATGGTGCGATGCCGTATCCGGGTGACCGCCACCTTGTGGAGTTTTTCCCGCACTTCCTATCCGAAAAAACCAACTACGGGGCGGACTTCGGGGTGGGGCTGACATCGGTCGATGATCGTCGCACCAACTGGATCAACGGCTTCAAAAAACGCATCGCCGAATGGGTGTCCGACGATCCGAATTCTATTCCCCGCGGACCTTCCTACGAGTCCCTGGCTCCGATTCTCGCCGCGCTGTTTGGCGGCCCGGCCACGGTGCAGCCGGTGACGATTCCGAACGAAGGCCAGGTGGCCAATCTCCCGATGGGTGCCACGGTCGAGACCTTGGCGACCTTTCAGCAAAATCTGCTCTCGCCCCATGCCAGCGGAGCCCTGCCGGATGAGCTACTCGCGCTCGTGCACAAACACTGTGTCATCCAGGAACTGACCGTCGAAGGTGCGCTCACCGGAGACCGCACGAAGATACTGCAGGCGATGATCGCCGACCCGTTAAACAACAACAACGACTACCGCGAAATCGAGGCCATGATGAACGAACTACTCGAAGCCAATCGTGCCTTGCTCCCGCAGTTTTTCAGCCGAGGAAAATCCGCGTCGCAGGTTCTCGCAGGGGAATCCGCAGCCGCCAGATAAAGGCGGTGGCGGCCTGTCATCCGCGACGATTCAGCGGCCGATGGAGCTGCTGTCGTTGCCGTGGGGAAGAGCGTCGTTCCAGACTAGGATCTGCTTGCCGTCTTCGAGACGCGGGCGCTTCGCTTCATCGTTATTGTTGCGGATGGCAGTTGTCATGTTTCGGCAGAAGGCCTACGGGCAGATGAATGGAGCGTGTGCACAAACGAAAGCCCGTCAGTCTTGGCGACATTGCAAGGGTTGCCGGAATGTCCCGCATGACCGTGTCCTGCGCGCTGAGAAACCAGCCCGGAGTCAGCGAAGAGAATAGAAATCGTATCCAGAAAATAGCGACGGATATGGGCTATGAACCCGATGCGCGTCTCAATAATTGGATGGAGCGCGTCCGCGGCTCGAAGGACAAGGGGCTTGTGCCTATCGCTTGGCTCAATACCGATTATGAATCCAAGGATTGCTGGCAGTCCTATCCGTATCTCTCGCCTTATTTGGAAGGGGCGGAGCGGCGGTGTGGCGAACTTGGCTATCGATTGGAACAGATATGGACGCAGCAGAAGGGCATGACTAACCGGCGTATTTCGCAGATCCTCTATCAGCGTGGTATTCGCGGTGTCATCGTGGCGCCGCCCGATCGGGTGCATCTGGGCCGCATCCGACTGAACTGGAGTAATTTCTCTCTGGCTACGTTTGAGCGCGGGATCGGTGCACCCCGGTTGTCGCGTGTGTCTCAGGATTTTTATGCGAACATGATGCTCGCACTGAAGGTCCTGCGCCGCTCCGGTTATCGACGGATCGGGGTGTTCGTGAGCGAGCAGACGGACCGCCGTGCCTACCACGCGCATCAAGCGGTGATAGGATATTTTCAGTCCAAGATTCGCATGGGCGAATGGGTGCGCCCATATCTGCATACCGAACGCGATGTGCCTGGTGCGGGATTTGCGGAGTGGCTGCGTAACGAGCGTATTGACGTAGTTGTGGGTCAGCACTCGCGACTACTGGATTGGGTGCGAGCCAGCGGGTATCGAGTGCCTGAAGATGTGGGAGTGGCCCATATGGCACTCGAAGACGATTGTTCGGGGTGGGCAGGTATTTGGGCACATAAGCGCGAGATCGGCGCTGCGACGGTCGAATTAGTGGTCTCATTAATGCAAACCCATCAATTAGGACTCCCGATGGTTCCTCGTGATATTATGATACCGGGATGCTGGCATCCAGGGGGCACGGTTTTGCTGCCCAAGCCTTCGGTAGCGTCGCACGCGATAAGAAATAAGCGCGGTGTGCGTTAAGATGATCGGTTGGACAAACCTTATGTAAGGTGATCATCCCCTTGGCTGGTGGCAGGACGCGGGACAGAACGATGTCAGACCCAGTGCTTTTCACTCCAAGGGTCCCCAACCTCAACCTGCCCCGCTCCCATGATCTCTATCGCCTCGCTGCCAAGGCATCCGTTTGGACGTTCGTTTGTCAGTATATCTTCGCGCCGTTTGGCGCTGTTATCCGCTGTTTTGGGTTTTATGTTGGTCCTGAGTCCCGCTGTCGCGACGGCTTCCGATGGCGTCTGGAATATTGATGCCGCCGGGAACTGGGCGGATACTGCAAACTGGCAGGGCGGGACGATCGCCAGTGGTATCGACGCCTCCGCGACATTTGGCTCATCAACATCCACACATATCGTCAGCTTGGGCGGAGGTAGTTATACGTTGGGATCTCTTAACATCGACAGTTCCAATCAATGGAATTTCCAAAATGGATTCCTAACTTTGCAAACTACCACGGGCACTCCCACGATCACTGCCGCGAAAGGATATTAGTTCATAGCGGTCCCGTTGTCGGGTAGCCAAGGTTTCGTGAAAGCGGGTGGTGGGCATCTCTATCTTTCGGTGGCCTCCATCTACACTGGCGTGACCACGATCAATGAGGGTGCCTTACATGTGCGGGCTAATGGCGGTCTTGGAGCGACCGGAGCTGGCAATGGAACGAAGGTCGTGAGCACGGCATCGACCCACGGCACATTAATACTGGAAAACAATATCACCGTTGCTGAGGACATCGCGCTTAGCTTCACGGATGGAACTGCGCAGGACGTCCTACAGGTGCAGTCGGGCAACTCCACCGTGAGTGGTGGCCTGACACTGGATCGTGCGGGCACATCTACAGGTGCCTACGTCTTCGGGATATCGACGTCGAGCGGTGCTACACTTAACCTAACGGGCTCTATTACTGGCCAGACGACCGGAACCGAGGCTGTGACATCGGACTCCTCTCGTTTGAGGATTACTGCCGGCGGCACGGTCAATATCAGTGGCGCTATCAGCGACGGCACTATCGGTATCGGCGGTCTGTCCCTCTATAAACAAAGCTCCGGCATTCTTCGCCTGAGCGGCAACAACACCTACTCTGGCCCTACCGCACACAGTGCCGGCGTGCTGCTGGTTAACAATACGGTAGGCTCCGGCACGGGCATGGGATCAGTGTCGGTTACCGGCACGGCCATTCTGGGCGGTGTAGGCATCATTGCTCCGGCCGGTTCGGGTGGCATCACCTTCGCGAGCGGCACCAAGGTTTCGCCAGGTGATTACGACGTCAACGGAGTCAGTCAGACCGGCATGCTTACCATTGCACTAGGCAACACAACGGGATCAGCGCTCTTTTCGACGGGATCGACGATGGCGTTTGATTTCGACGTCGGTTTAGGGCTCAATGACTCGCTGGCCTTCACAGGGCTCTCAGTCAATACGGCCAGAGTTTCGTTCAGCAGTAACCAGATCAATTTCTCCGTTACTGGCGGAACGTTGTCGGACGGTCTCTACACTCTCGCCACCTTTGATGCTGCTAACGCCTACTCTGGTAGTTGGTCGATCGGCTCCGGTCTGGCTGGCTACGACGCTTCGCTGGTTTTCAACGCCGATAGCATCCAGCTCCAGATTGGCTCTATACCGGAACCTTCTTCTGCGGCTTTGTTGGTTGGCGGTGTGAGTCTGTTTGTCATGGTTGCCGGTCGTCGCCGTCGTCGCGGTGTGGAGACGTCGTGCGTTTAATATCCTGCTTTCCGATGCATCCCCTGCGTATTCTACTGCTCTACCCGCTTTGCCTGGGCCTTGCCTGGGCGTCAGTGCCCGACGTATCCGCCGCTTCGGTTCCTTCGATCTCGGCTAATGCGCGCAACTTGGCGCCAAACCCGGACTTCAATGACGGGCCTTGGCGTTCCTACACGCGGCAAGGCACTGCCCAAGTCGTGGTTTCCACCGTCGGTGGACACCAAGGCTCCGCCAGCCTCTTCCTTCTGGGCGAGACCGACGACGCGGTGTTCGAGGCGTTTTCCGGTTCCATCCCGGTCGTGCCTGGAGCGCGGCTGCGTTTTGACTTCGCCTACCTGCTCAAGGAGGGGACGGCCACGGTGGATGTGCGCTGGGCTGGTGGCGGATACGTGTTCAGCCTGCGCCGGGTGACTGATGGTTGGACGTCGCTGGGCACCGAGCTGGCCAAGGACGAGCATGCTCGCACGTTTAGTGGCATTCGCTACGCCAAGGGACTGGGCAGCCCGGAGGGGCGCACCACGGTGCGCGACGACATCTTGGATATCCCGGCCGACGTCGACAACGTGGAGATTCATGTGACCATGCGAGGCAAGGGCAATCTGGCCTTGGATGCCCTGCGGCTCGTGTCCGAGACGTCCGGAGCCGCGATTTTGCCTGCGTCCGCAGCCCCGGTGGTCTCTGTTCCCGTCGAGCCGGGGGCCAACCTGATCTCAAACGCTGAATTTGATGGTGGCCCGTGGTCGTCTTATGTGCGTCGTGGTAGTGGCCGGGTCACTACGACCGCAGTGGGCGGTTACCAAGGGCCCAGCATGATGCTGATCGGCGAGAGCGCGGAAGCGGTGGTCGAGGCTTGGTCGGCCGATGTAGCGGTCTCCGGCTCCGCGCGGCTCGGCTTCGAGTTCTCCTATCGTCTGGCTTACGGAAGCGGCACCGTGGACGTGCGTTGGCAGGGGGGAGGCTACGTCATGAGCCTGACCAAACCGGCCTCCGAATGGACGACGTTTTCGGCCGCGCTCGGCAAGCGTGATAGCGGACTTTCCGGCATACTCTACACGAAAGGGCTGGGCAGTCCGACTGGACGCGAACCGGTTAAGGACAACGTCTTGGTCATTCCTCCCGGAGTGACGCAAGTTAGCATCCATGTCACCCTGCGCGGGCAAGGCTTGTTGGCGGTGGATGCATTCCGTCTTTCCCTAGTCGGAGGTCCGCCATCCGCGTCAGCGACACCGGTCCGGCGGGGGAGTGGTTCGCTCGGCGCGATGGATCAGGAGGAATTGTCCCGGCTGCTGATCAGTGACAAACCTGCTTCCTCGGTTTTGGAAGAAGCGCGGGTGAAAGAACATCCCTACACACTCAATATTCACGACGTCGAGTTGCCCGCCGATTGCCGACGCGATGTTGATTCGTGGCCGGCCAGCGCCTCGAATCTGCGGGTGAAGGACGGACAGTTCGTGCGCACGAGCGATCCGGACCGGCCGGTGTTCCTGGTCGGGCTCGAATCCACTGTGGTTTATCCCTGGCTCTATCGGCTGCTTGGTGCCGACTTCGTGCACTTTCAGGACACGTGTAGCGCGGCTTTCATCCGCAGTCGCCAGTCCGGCGACAACGTGGATGTGTGGTGGGAAAGTTACGACTGGCTTGATGCGCAGCTGCGCCGGGCGCTCGCCGGCGGCCTGGCTGCACACGTGCAACCCTACGAGGAGTTGCAGGATGTTTTTTCCGGCGAGCACATGCCTTTCTACAAACAGTTTCCGGAGCTCTATGTAAACCGGAGTCATTTCATCAACTATCGGTTCGAGGAGCCGGAGGGACGCCGCCTGCGGGAGAATATGTGGCGCAGTGTCCTCGGCACGACCCGAAAGTATCCAATTTTTTCTTACGAGATGTTTAACGAGGTCCGCTACATGGACTATAGCCCGGCCAACCTGGCCGGATTTCGCGAGGCGATGAGCCGGAAATACGAAACGATCATCAACGCCAATCGTGCGTGGGAAACCTCTTTTTCGGACTTCGCCAGCATGTTGCCTCCGGTCAAATCCAACTGCGCGGGCGGCAACCGCATCGGCCTCAGTCCGGTCGGTTTTTCCGTTCCCCTCTGGGTGGACTGGCAGAAATATATTGAGCGTGTTTTCTCCGCTCACCTGAGCGACCTGCGCTCCTTCATCCACTCCGTGGACCGTTCCCCTAACATCAACACGACCGTGCAGTCCACGTGTGATCTCAATCAGGGCTACAGCGGCGGCAACGGAGTGTATCCGCCGCTTAAAATGCTCGGCGAGGACATCTATGGTGCCGAGGGCGGGGGGGGCGTCTACATCTCACAAATTGGCGGTGATAATCTCGATGAGATCCACGCGATGATGCTGCCGGGCATGACAGGGCGGCTCACCGGATTCATCGCCAAGGGCAAGCCTGTCATGGACATCGAAGTTGCCATCCGGGGCTTTGGCCGCAGTCCGACTCCCAGTTCGCGTGTGGTGGATCTGGCCGATGCGTGGGAGTTTCGTCCGGACAACGCCCACGAGGGTGAGGGGGCAGGCTTCGCCGACCCAAACCACGACGATCAGACCTCCGCGTGGCGTCCCATCAAGGTCCCCGGGCTCTGGGGGCAACAGGGCTTTGCCGACTGTTCCTTCGGCTGGTATCGTGCACGTTTCAGCCTTCCCGCTGACCGTCTTCTTAACGCCGGTGGCGGGCGTCTCCCAGTTTATCTCAATGGCAGCAAACTGACCGATTCCGCCACTGTTTACGTCAATGGCGTGCGTGTGCTGCGCACTACATCGTGGAACGAACGCTTCGGTATCGACATCTCCGCGCAACTGCATGCCGATCCGAAGCAGACAAACACAATTGTCGTCTCCATTGAGAACAACTACCGCGATGCCGGCATGTATTGGGGAGGCATTCGCGACTATCTTACCTTCGACGACCGCGCCTACGCCGACAGCGTGCCGCTCACCGCTGCGCAGATGGGCAGCTTCCTTTGGCAGAAGATGGTGAGCGGCGCAAACGGCCTCGTTCCATCCTACGCCTACACCCCGGAGGGGGATCACCTGTCGATGTTTAATCCGGAGAAGGTCGGTGCCGAGGCCCTGCGTGCGATGCCGCTGGTCAAGCACGAGATCGACAACGTCAGCGACATCGTGCTCGGAGAAAACCGCCGTTTAGAGCCGGTCGGGTTGCTATATTCCTTCGAAAGCGGTCGGGCTCGCATCCCCGAGAACCATGAGCAGTGGGTCCGCGCTCCCGCGGCCAAGGACCTTGTCTCCTGGTATGCCGCCCTGCGTTTTGCGGGTATCCCTCTCAACGTGGTCCATAATCAGGGAATCCTGGATGGACGTTGCGACTCCCAGCGTGTGCTCCTCTTGCGCATGTCCGAGCGCCTGCTCGACGGCACTCTGGAGCACCTCGAACGTTTCGTGCGCGATGGTGGCACGGTGATCATCGACAGTGGTTCGGCTATGATCAACGACGACACTCATGCCCCTCTCGATCTGCGTGATTTCGCCGGCGTGGTGGTCGGAGACCCTCGCCTGGAGTCCACCTTGGTGCGAGCCGGGCGGGGCTTGGCCGCAGCGACGCGCACCGTTGCGCGTTTACAGGATGGGCAGACGGGTCGTCGGATCACCTTGGCTGGCGCTTCAGCCGAGCTCTCCTATGAGGACGGTTCGCCTGCCCTGACCCGGCACCGCCTTGGCCGCGGCTCGGTTTATTATGTGGCCGCCGAGCTTCCGCCAATCGAACTACAGACCTTGCTCGCCACCTTGGTGGGCGAGGCGACCGCCGACCTGCCAGTGCGCATCGCAGTCGCGTCGGCTCTGGGAGCTGCCAACGGTCGTCACGTCGAGTCCGATCTGTTCGAGATTAAGGACGGCTCGGCCTCGCTCGCCTATATGCACAACTGGGGCGATGACGCCGACCTGATCGTGCGCCTGCCTTCGATCACCGACGGTGATTGGCGCGTGCGCCGGCTCTCCATCAAGGGAGTCGCCGAGGAACGCGTTTTCACGGCCGCGAAACTCAGGGCGGGGTTACCGGTTCACGCGCCCTGCCAAGATCCCGTGTTGCTTTTGATAGAGCCCGCCTCTCGACCCGGTCGTGAACTGCCGTCGCTGCCAGCGCGCCGTCTCGACCGGATCGCCGATCTGGTTCCTGCCGCCACGCGTAAGGGCGCCCCTCGCATCCTGTTTAACGCCAGTCGGGCCGAGACCATGACGCCCATTCGCATGCTCACGGCCAACCGTCTGTTGCGTGCGGCCGGCTACGACTATGCGGTCAACCTCAAGGACATCGGTCCCAAGATGCACACCTACTCGGGATCCATGGAGGTTGAGGATCTGGCTGGTTACGCGGTTTTTGCGACGATGGGCAGCGCCACCGGAAGCCGACGCTTTTCTCCCGCAGAACTCCAGGTGCTGCGCGATTATGTGTCTGCGGGCGGTGGTCTGCTCATTGCGGCCAACCAGCAGGTCGGTCCGCACGGCTGGCTGGACAACGCCTCAGGCAAGGGATCGCTGGCCCGCGAGTTCGGCCTCAATACATCGGGGACCAATATTATCGACCCTGCTAACGGTCTCGATGGCGTCGCCATGCATCCGGAGCTTGAGGCGGTGAAAGGTGTCTCCCATCCGCTATTGACCGGCGTCTCTCGCATCGCCTCGATCGGCTCATCGGTGGTTGATCCTGGTTCGGACGGCTTCGTGTTGCTGCGTTCGTCCGCCACTGCCACGCCGGTTCGGGCTCCTGCTGCTGTCGCGCTCGAATATGGAAAGGGCCGGGTGGTCCTGCTCGGTGACGCCAAGTGGATGCAGCCGGAGACACTCGACCGTGATGACAACGCGCGCTTCCTGCTCAATATCATGGATTGGCTCGCGCGTCGCGAAGGCGCGTCGATCTCCCTCACCGATTCCGAAATCAAATCCCTCGTTGATGCCCGCCTCAATTAACCAACCGCTACCGATCGCCGCAACTCCCTTGGCTCGTCCAGAGCCTAGCTTTATTCTGGAGGCGACTCGCCAGCTCGTTGTCAGCGAGACCCTGCGCGTATTCGGCGGGCGGGTGGATCTTGCGCTGGTCGGCGACTCAATCACCGGCAACTGGCGTTGGCAACCCGCCATGGCGCGCCTCGAGGCCGGGCGTAAGGTGCTCAATTGCGGGCTTGGTGGCGACACCACGCGCAATCTTCTCTGGCGGCTCGACCAAGGATTGCTGCGCGGCGTTCAGGTCTCGGCGATCTCCATACTCATCGGCCTCAATAACTGTTGGGATGAGCCTGCGGCCGACGAAGTTGTCGCCGGCGTGCGCGCCTGCGCGTTGCGCATCCGAGAGGAGCAGCCTTTGGCCAAGATTCGACTCCATGCGCTTCTGCCTTTGCGCGGTGGCCACAAACGTTGGGAACCTTTGACTCGCGCGATCAACGAGGGATTGCCCGCCATCGCCGCCGAGGTAGGTGCGGACTTTCGCGACATCGGGTCACTTCTGCGCGATGAAACCGGTGAGGTTCCCGAGCGCCTCATGCCCGATGGCGGTCACCCTGCGGCGGATGCTTATGAACGCTGGGCCGACGACCTGCTGGCTTGGCTCGGTCCCCCCGTGTCCTGATCGGTATTTGTTTTGGGCCCCATGTTTCCCGACGCACAATTCCGCTCCAATCGTGGCCCGATTCCGAACTGCGGTGGGTTTGCATTGTTGATCACCATCACGCTGCTCGCCTTCCTAGTGCTGCTGCTTGTTGCGTTTGCGCAGTTGACTCGCGTCGAGACGATGGTTGCGACGAACATGCAGACCGAGGAGCAGGCCAGACAGAATGCCTTCATGGCCCTGCAAATTGCGCTCGGGCAGTTGCAGCTTCACGCCGGACCCGACCAGAGAACCACGGTCACTGCCGACATCCTTGGCGACGCCAATGGCAATGCGACCTCCGCCGACGGCACGCGTTACTGGACCGGGGTGTCGGGAAACTCCGCCGAGCCGGGCGATAGTTTCGCCGCGAACCCGAGTCCTGTGCTGCTCAACTGGCTGGTCAGTGGAAACGAGGCGACGCCGGGTTTCTCCGCATCTGCCACCGGGCGCATCACGGCTGCGCCAGCCGCAGGGGACATTCCCTTTGTCCCAAGCACGACCGTAAATGGGCTGGCCGTCGCGGATGCGATGAGTGATGGGCTGACGTTATCCTCAGGCGAGGCGGTGCGCCTCTTGGTCGGACCAGGCACGGTCAATGACAAGAGTGGCTATGTGGTTGCACCGTTGCAGTCCGTCCAGACCGACAATGTGCCCGGGCTGTTGGGCAGCCAGCCCATTGGTCGCTACGCGTGGTGGGTGGGCGACGAAGGCGTGAAGGCCAAGTATAGCCTGACTGATCCTTACTCCACACATACCGGCACTGGCGATACGGAGGGGCGCTATCGTGCTCTGGCCGCTCAGAGCCAGGCCATCGAGTTGATGCCGGGCATGGGGAGTTATCCTGTCAGTGACCGCGCGCTGTTGGGCAAATTGGTCACGCTGTCGCAGACCCAGCTGGCCGACTCCAGCTCTGGGGTGACCGCATTTAAACAGCTCCATCACGATCTTACCGTGGCGTCGTTTGGACTCTTGACCAACTCGCGCTCGGGCGGGCTACGCCGCGATCTCACCGGCTACCTCGCTCAGGGCGGCCTCACCGGAGACATCATTCCTGGCTCGGTATTTCCATCAGGTCAGGCTCCGCTCGGACCGCGCTGGGAGATGCTCAAGTCTTGGAGTGATCTCGCTGCAGAGTCCTCGCCACTCGCCATCCGCTCGGCTACCGACATGGTGCATGGCATCACCCCGGTGATCGTGCAGCTGAAGTTTTTCATCGGGTTGCACATTGAGTCGGACGGACGCTGCCATGTGCGCACCTGGCCCGCCGTTGTATTGGGGAATCCTTACAGCATGGCTATCACGGGGAGCGCGGATGTGAAGATCATCAGCGCAGGTTATCCCTATGCCCGCTTCCAGGTAGATGGCGCGGAGAAATTCCGAGCGGCGCTGGCCACCTCGTCTGGAGGCGGCTTCCTGGGTGGGATCGATTTTCGGATCGCGGACGTGAATCTCGGTCCCGGCGAGGTGAAGGCGTTTTTCCCGGATCTCGCGGCCGGCGTCGTGCAGAACAGCGGGGTCGTGCCGATGGGAACCTCCTTTTATCCCGACGTTTGGGTCGCCTATGACACCGGCGTGAATATCGATCCGCCCGTCGCAGGCACCGATTGGAAGTGGACCAATCTGAGTGGCGGAGAGGTCTCCGTGGAGCTACGGGTTGCCGGGACGACGGACGTGCTGCAGGGCGTCTACCGCATCGGCGAGCCGGGCACCTCCGTCGCCACCACTCTTACGCCACCAACCGGTCTTGCGGGCGGCTACGACTACGCGGCGCGTGGTTACACCTACACGCTGAAAAGCGCACGACCCTCCGCATCGCCGGTCCGCCCTTTCGCCGACTACAACCTGCGTGCCCAGTCCATTTACCGTTCGACCGCGAGCGGTGCCGGGTTTTCCACCAACGCGCTCTATGTGTCCGGTTCGGTCGCCAACTTCAGCGCGTTCACACTCAATGCCGAGCAGCCGCGCTGGGGACGGGCCGCGTCGCTGACGGACGGCAAGGAGCGCATAGTGTTGTTCGACGTGCCCAGGCGCTCTTCCGTCGACGAGGCGGCGCTGCTTTCGCTGGGGCAGCTACAACATGTCAGCGCGACCGCGGACAATGCGTATGTCTCCACCGTCTGGCAGCCCGGGCACGCCATCGGCAACTCGCGTGCGAATCCCTTTGTTTCCCGCGAGCGGAGCTTTGAACAACGAACCTTCGGCGCGTCCAGCGAGATGGATTACGACATGAGCTACCTGCTTAACACCGCGCTTTGGGACGGGTATTTCTTTTCGACGGTTCCGCAGTCTTCCGGATCGACCTTCGTGCCGGGGACGGCGTCGCTGCCGGACGCACGTTTAATCGTGAAGGGGAGCGTGACGCCGACGCTGACCGAGATTCGCCAGCCCGAACGTGCCGCCCGTTGGCTGATGATCGATGGAGCCTTCAACGTGAACTCGACTTCGGAGGAGGCTTGGGCAGCGGTCCTCTCAGGGCTGCGCGAACTCTCGATTAACGGCGACTCCGGGCTCGTCGCACCATTCCCAAGGAGCATTCGCCAGCCGGGCGGCAGCGCATCCTCTGCTGACGGGCAATCTGACAACGCCTACGATGGTTTCCGCGATCTTACTCAGGCTCAAATTCGAGACCCGGCCACGGGCGATGGCCTCGCCCGCAAAATTGTGCGCGAGATTCGCCGACGCGGACCGTTCGTCTCTTTGGCCCAGTTCGTCAACCGGCGGTTAGTGTCTTCATCTGACACGGACGCCGGTCAGGGGCTGTCCGGTGTTATTCAAACAGCCATTGATCGGATGGGACTCAACTCTGGATTTCCCTCAGACGAATACATCACCGCCGCGAATCTTACCGGTGCGGCCGCCTACGCCGATACTGAGGCCGCGTTGGGCGCTCGTGCGGCCGGGATACCCGGCTGGTTGTCCCAGGCAGACGTCCTACAATCGCTCGCCCCAAGCCTGGCGTCCCGTTCCGATACCTTTGTGATCCGGGCCTACGGAGAGATACTTGATCCTGTAAACTCCACCAAGGCGAATCCGGTGATCACCGGCCGCGCGTGGTGCGAGGCCGTGGTGCAGCGCATGCCCGACTTCGTGGAGACGGGTAACAATGCTTGGGATCTGCCCTCCGCGCTTAGCGCGGAGAACCAACGCTTCGGCCGTCGTTTTCAAATTGTTTCCTTCCGTTGGCTTTCGGCCGACGACATCTGAACCGCGCTCTCGTCATGATTTATTCAATACGATGTTCCTGCCTGCTTGTCCTGTCCGTGATGTTTGTGACCGCGCTCGTGGCCGGCGAGGTCGGAACGGAATTCACCGCGCTGGCCTGCGATACCGCCGTGCGCGATGTCTTCTACGTTTCGGGCGGACGCGAGACGTCGCTGGTCGTGCCCGCGTTGGAGCGGTCGGCACCGCAGACCTACCGGGGCGAACGTGTCATGCGCTTTTTCCGCAACGAGGCCGGCGCTCCGGGCGAGCCATCGCGTAGGGTGGAGGTGGCATCGGTCATTCTGCCAGAGGCAGGCGGACCGGTGCTGCTGCTTTGGTTGGTGACCGGGCAGAATCAATATTCGGTGCGAGCGCTGCCCGAAGACCTCGTGTCGTTTCCGCTCGGGCGCGCGCGGGTGTGCAATGTCGGCCCGTATCCCGTGGCGGTGAACGGTCCGGACGGAGTGCTGAAACTGGCACCGGGTGAGACCGGCTTCATGGCCGGAGACGGAAGGCGTTTATCCGTTTCGGTGGCCAGTCAAGCGGAAGGGCAGTGGGCGCTTGTCGGTCACAATATCTTCGCGCTGAGCGACCGCTTGCGTTGCACGGTGGTCTTGGCGGTGAGTGGGAACGAGGCGTTTCAATGGGTGCAGGGTGGGCACCGCCTGGAACAGGCCCCCACCTTGCGGATTTGGGGGGTGGGCGACTGGCAACCGTCATCCGGTCTGGCCCTTGCGGTAGGTCCGAAACCTACGCCTTTTTCGCGATGACGGCTTCCTCTTTATCCGAAGTTTTTGCATCTGCTCCTGCTGCAGGCCGGTCATCTGTCGGAGACGGTCTGGCGGACGGTGCGTTGCGTTTGTCTGGTCGGGTGGTGCTGGAAGGGCTGGCCTCGAACTGGTCTCTGGCCGGTAGGTCGGGACCGGGTGTGTTTCTCCGGTGGACGGCTCCGGCCGATGAGCAGGCCTCCTATCACGAGACGATACTGGGGCGGATCAAGGGGCTCGTGCGCTTCACTTCCGCGCATCGTTTCGTGCCTTTCTGGTTAAGGCCGGTGGCTGGTGTTTGCGAGAGCGAGGTCAGGCGCGAAACCCTGTGGCTGTTGGCTGAACTCGCCCCGTCTGAACCCGATAGCCGGCCGGACTATTTGTTGCTGGTGCCGCTGCTTTCGAAAGCCGGACGGCATGCGTTGTTCGGTTCGACCGACGGTTTGACGCTCTCGACGGAGACGGGTGATCCGGCGGTTCCTTGCGAATCCTGCGATGCGGTTTTTGTGGGCATGGGAGACGATCCTTATCGGCTGCTGGAACAATCCGCGCGCGCTGTCTCGCGCCGCATCGGCATAGGACGGCTTCGTAGAGAAAAGGCTACGCCCGATTTTGTCGATGATTTCGGTTGGTGCACATGGGACGCCTTCTACAAGACCGTTTCTCCGGACGGAGTGCTCGCGGGGCTGCAAGCCTTTGCCGCAGGCGGAGTGAGCCCGCGTATGGTCATACTCGATGATGGCTGGCAATCCACGCGACGCGCGCAAAGTGGAGAGGAATATCTCAGTAGCTTTAGCCCAAATGCGAAGTTTGGCGGCGACCTCGGTGAACTGGTGGGAGAAGTGAAGCGCCGTTTTGGTGTGCGGAAATTTTTTGTCTGGCACGCGCTGCTGGGCTATTGGGGTGGACTCGATCCTGCGGTATGGTCTGCGGATTACGGTGTTCGGATCGTGCCACGAGGGTTTGGTCCTGGCGTGCTTCACCAAGACCCATCTTGGAACGCCGGGCCTTGGGGCGGGCTGGCGGGCGTGCCAGCCGCCAAGCACATGGCGGCTTTCTACAATGACTACCATGAGTTGTTGGCTGCCCAGGGAGTGGACGGCGTGAAGGTAGATGCGCAGGCGATGCTGGAAGCTTTTGGGTTTCAGCAAGGAGGGCGGATTCCGCTGGCCTTGGCCGCACGACGCGGGCTCGAAGCCTCCGCGAGAAGGCATTTTGACGGACGTCTGATCAATTGCATGTCGGCCACCGGCGAGTGTGCGTATCTGGCGGAGGATAGCGTGTTGTTGCGCACGTCGGACGATTTCTGGCCAGACCGGCCGGAGACGCACGGGGCACATCTCTACACCAACGTGCAGGTGAGTTTATGGATGGGAGAGTTCATGCTGCCGGACTGGGACATGTTCCAATCCGCTCACGAGCGGGGAGGCTATCACGCTGCGGCGAGGGCGATCTCCGGCGGTCCGGTGTATGTGTCTGACATGGTCGGTAAGCACGACTTTGCGTTGTTGCGCAAACTGGTGCTTGGTGATGGCACGATCCTGCGTGCCGACCTGCCGGCGCGGCCATCGCCCGAGAGTTTGTTTGTCGATCCTACGCGAGAAGCGGTCGCATTGAAGATATTCAACTTTAACGGCGATTGCGGCGTGTTGGGCCTGTTCGATGCGCGCAGTATCCTGGTCGGGGAAAAGCACGACGTGTTGTCGTGCGCAGTCTCGTGCGTGGATCTGCCGGGCCTGCCAGAAGTGGACCACGTGGTGTGGACGCATCGCGAAAACCAATTGCGGCGGCTTTCGGGAGAGTCGGAATCGTTTGTCGTGAAACTACGACCAGACGGTTGGGAGCTGGTTACCTTTGCCCCGATCGAGCGTGGATTCGCGGCGATCGGTCTGGCCGAAAAACTAAATAGCTCAGGTGCAATCACTGCACGGCGATGGTGCGAGAGTGCGGGAATGCGCGAGTGTCGAGTGACGCTGCGTGGAGGCGGTTGTTTTCTTGGATGGTCGTTTATGCGGCCGGATGAAGTGAGCTGGAGAGGTGTATCTGTGCCGTTTGTGCACGACCTGGTGGATGGACGACTGTCGGTCGATCTCTGCCCAGACCTGAATGGCGAGCTGGCTGTGCGATGGCAGACCGAGGTGGCGACGTCTGGGGTCGTTTAACACCGACTCAGCGGCCGATGGGGGTGCTATCGTTGACGTCGCCGTGGGGGTTGGCGTCGTCCCAGACGAGGACTTGATTGCCTTTTTGCAGGGCGGTGCGGAGGTCGGTGTAGGGGACGTCTTGAACGGAGACTTTTTGTTTGAGGGCGAGTGCCGCGGCGGTGGCGGCGGCTTGGGCGAGCACCATGAACACCGGCTCCATGCGGATGCTGCCGTAGGCGATGTGCGATGCGGAGAGACAGACCGGCACAAGGAGGTTGGTCACTTCGCCGCGCTGCGGGACGAGCGTGCGGTAGCTGATACCGTAGGGCTTGGGCAGGTGGACTTGCACGTCGCCTTCGTTGCGCACGTGGCCGGCCTCATCGACGAAGCGGCGGCAGTTGTGCGAGTCCATCGTGTAGGCGGCGAGGCCGATCACGTCTTCGACGAGCGTCTTGGAGAGGCAGTGTTGCTCGGTCATCACAAACGCGCCGACGAGACGGCGGGCTTCGCGCACGTAGAGCTGGTGCGGCCAGTGGCCGGTGTCGGCGAACTCGTCGCCGGCGAGGCCCCAGGTGTTGACCTTGGCCTGCACGTCGGCGGGCACGGCGGGGTCGGTGCGGTAGAACCACCAGAGGCCTTGGTGGTAGTTGACGTGGGCTTGGAAGATTTTCTCGCGCTCGGCGTGCGAGGCGGTGGGCCAGGCGTAGTTTTCGCCGATGAAGTCGCTGGAGACAGCACCGTGGTTGTTGGTGTCGGTCTTGAGTCCGCGGATCATGTCGAACTTGTTGAACATCTCGCGCCAGCCGGCCTTGAGGTAGCGGGCGAGCAGTTCGTAACGGGCGCGGTCGTAGGCGGCGGGCTTGGGGAAGGGCACGCGGATGTCTTCGCGCTGCGTCATGCAGAGGCGGAAATTGTAAGCCTGCACGCGGTGGTCGCCGGCACCGACTTCGGGTTGGCCGGGCTCGATGCCGGGAAGGAGTCCGCAGGAGGGATCACCGGCGACGACGTAGGGATCGACGGGGTGGTCGAACTGGTGCTTGGGGTAAACGATCTGGCCGTTGAGGGTTTCGCCATACTTGGCGTTGCCCTCGCGTCCGACGGTGAACTGGGCACCGGCGGCGGCGAGTAGATCACCCTCGTAGGAGGCATCGATAAACTGGGCGGCGCGGGCGCGGACGCCGTGCGTGAACGTGATCTCGGTGATGCATCCGTCGGCGACGATCGCGGTTTCGAGGTAGAAGCCGTGGTGGACGGTGACGTCGATTTCGGCGAGCCAGTCGGTGAGCACCTTCTCGGCTACGTGGGGTTCGAAGCGCCACTCGGCCTCGACGCCGTAATGCACGCCCATGCGCTTATAGAATTCGAGGGCGATGCCGCCGACGGCGGCCTTGTTGCCGAAGTCGGTGAAGCCGAGGCCGCCGGAGGAGAGACCGCCGACGTGCCAGCCGGGATTGAGGAGGAGGACGTTGAGTCCGTCGCGTTTGGCCTGGATGGCGGCGGCGACGCCGGCGGCGTTGGCGTTGTAGATCGCGAGATCGGCGGTGAAGACGGGATGGTCGGAGCCGACGGTGGCGGCGGGTTTGAAATAGTAGGGGGAGGACATGGGAGGAGATCTTTCTCTTTCTTCTTAATCTTAATCGTTCGTCAGGAATGGGGAAAGAGGGGGTGCGGCAGGCGGAACGAGGGAGAAAGAGAAAGATTAAGAGGAAAGAGAAAGAGTGAGGCGTGACAGATAGTGCAACGGGGTGTTTTCTGAACGTTCAGATGAAAAACGGACGAGTCTCGCTCAATGATGTCGCGAAGAAGGCGGGGCTGTCGCGGGCGGCGGTGTCGTATGCGTTGAGGGACGATCCGAACAGCGCGGTCGAGACGCGCGAGCTCGTGCGGAAAATCGCGACGGAACTGGGATACCGGCCTGATCCGGTGTTGGCAAAAGTGATGATGCATTTACATGCGGGACGGGAAGGGCGATACGCAGGGAAACTGGCGTTTCTCAATGTGCACGAGAATCGCGAGTATTGGAGGACGACGACGGCGTTGAACGATTTCCAGAGGAGCGCGGAACGGCGGGCGGCGGAGTTGGGCTACGGGACGGAGGCGTTTTGGTTGCACGAGCCGGGTCGCACGCCGCGCCGGCTGGCGCAGATGCTCACGGCGCGCGGGATTCGCGGCGTGGTGATCGGATCGACGGGGCGGCATGGTTCGGTGTTGGAGTTTCCACTGGCCAAGTTCGCTTCAGTGGCGGTGGGTTACTCGATCGAAACGCCTGCGTTGCACCGGGTGGTGACTCATCATTACCGGAACACCCGACTCGCATTGCGAAAGGTGATCGATGCAGGTTATGAGCGAATCGGGTTTATCGCGGGTCGGGACAGCGAGGCTGCGATGGAGGATCTGCATCTGGCGGCGTTTCTCGCGTATCAACAGACGTTGAAGAAGGCCCGGCGGGTGACGCCATTGCTCTACGATGGGCAGACGGCTGCGGAGATCCGGAGATGGTTTTCAACCTGTCGCCCGGATGTGATTCTGAGCACCTCGGCGGGTGTCGATGAACTGGCGGAGGCGGGAGTGCGGGTGCCCGACGACGCGGCGTTGGTGAAGCTGTTGCTTTGGGACAAAACGGAGGGTGCCGCCGGTGTGATGCCGGGCTACGAACGGCTGGGGGCGGCGGCGATCGATCTGCTCGCCGGTCAGTTGCAGCATGACGATTACGGTGTGCCGGAGGATCCCAAGATCATGCAGGTCGAGGGCCGCTGGTGTGACGGGGCGAGCCTGCCGGTCAGATCCAGCGTTTCCGGCGCATGATGAAAACCATGCCGACCAATGAGACCAACGTTAGCGCCGAGGCGAGCGGGTAGCCGTAAGTGAGGCCGAGTTCGGTCATACGCTTGAAGTTCATGCCGAACCAGCCGCCGACCAGCAGGGGCGGGATGGTGAGCGCGGTCAGGGCGGTGAGCACACGGATGCCTTCGTTGGCTTCATGGCTGGATTTGTTGAGGTAGACGCGGAACGAGAGGATCAACTGGTCGGCCCACGAGATGGCCTGATTTTCGATGTGGGCGAGGTCTTCGGAGAGATCGCGCAGGTAGGGCAGGATGGCGGAGCGGATGAGCCGGGCTTTGCCGGCGGCGAGTTCGGCGGCGACTTCGCGCTGGGGACGCACGATCTGGCGGAGTTGGGCGAGCTCTTTGCGCAATGCCACGACGCGGGGGAAGAGTTCGCGGGCTTCGATATTGTTGAGCGAGGCCTCCTCGATTTCTTCAAGCTCCTGGCGCAGTTCATCGAGGGCGGGTTTGTAGGCGTCGACCATGAGGTCGAGCAACGTGTGGGCAAAACGGTCGGGTCCGCGCACCGGTATGGACAGTGTGCGCATACAGCGGTCGATGGCGGCCTGCACAGGCTTGAGTGGCTGGCGGTGGAAGGTGACGAGGAAGTTTTTGCCGAGGATAAGGTCGAGCTCGGTGGTGGTGAACTTGTCGGTCTTCGAGTAGTCGACCGCGTGCATGACGAAGTAGAGGTAGTCGTCGTAGGCTTCGAGCTTGGGGAGCGGCGAGTCGCTGACGCAGTCTTCGATGACGAGCGGATGGAAGCCGAAGAGATCATCGAGGATGAGCTTGGTTTCCGCAGGGGTGGGGGCGGCGAGGTCTATCCAGAGCATGATGCCGGGCTCTTGGCGAAGGGCCGCGAGAGACTCCACCGGCGGGTTTTGTCCGGTGAACTTATGGTCGCGGTAGACGAGCGTGTTGATCATATCGACGGCTGCGCCGTAAATCCTAAATCCCAGGCGGCTAAATCCTAAACAGGATCAGTTGCGCAAGGGGCGAATGGTCGGATTGAAGGTCGGGTTTAGGATTTAGAGTTTTAGGGTTTAGGATTTCCGCGACTGCGTCGCGGTCAGATCCACCGGCGTTTTTTGCACCACCACCACATGAGGGCGGTGAGGGCACCGGTGACGAGAATGGCGACCGGATAGCCGTAGGCCGAGCTGAGTTCGGGCATGTGTTCGAAGTTCATGCCATACCAAGAGCCGATGAGCATGGCGGGCAGGGTGATCGCGGTGAGGGCGGTGAGGGCTTTGATGCCCTCGTTGGCTTGGAAGCCGGACTTGCTCAGGAAGAGGTCGAAGGAGATGAGGAGCTGGTCGGCGTAGCTGGCGGCGGTTTCGTCGATGCGCACGAGGTTGTCGCGCAGATCTCGAAAATACGGATACATGATCGCACGGACTATCTTGGACTCGCCATGAGCGAGGCGGGCGGCGATGTCGCGCTGGGGGCGGACGATCTGGCGAAGATGGTTCAGTTCGGAACGCACCTCGATGAGCTTGGGGGTGAGATTGGTGGTTTCATCGCTGAGCACCGACTCTTCGATGAGCTCGATCTCGGTGCGAAGCTCGTCGGTGATGGGTTTGAAATTGTCTACCATGGCGTCGAGCACGAGGTGGGCAATGCGATCGGGCCCGCGGGCAACCACGCCAGTTGCTTTGACGAAGCGGTCGATGATCGAGTTGATCGATTTGAGCGGGACGTGGTGGAAGGTGACGAGGTAGTCCTTGCCGAGGAAAAAATCGAGTTCGGTGGTGTTGAACTTTTCGGTGCGGGTGAAGTCGACCGCGTGCATGACGAGGAAGAGGTAGTCGTCGTAGTCCTCGAGTTTGGGCAGGGCGCTGGGCGTGACGCAGTCTTCGATGGCGAGCGGGTGGAATTGGAAGACGTCGGAGAGGACGAGTTTGATCTCATCATCGGTGGGGTTTTCCAGATCGACCCAGATGACCAGGCCTTTGTCGGCGCGCACAAGCCGGAGGGCATCGACCTCAAGGTCGCGCCCGACGAGTTTGCCGTCGCTGAAGATGAAAGAGTGGATCATGCGTCGCGGAATCACGCATGCTGGCGGCGAAGGGACGGGCGGCAAGCCTCGTATGGCGGACTATCGGGACGGAGTTGGATTACTGGGCCGATGGCGATCCGTAGGTGAAGCCGGCACCGGCGAAGGCGACGTAGACTTTACCGAAGATGTCTTTGTCCCCGTCCATGGCATCGATCCAGTCGGTGATGCCGAGGGGCCAGTCGCCGATCTTGTCCCAGGTCTTTCCTTCATCGGTGGATCGGTAGATGCCGTGCTGTCCGTCTTTGATGCCTGCGACGAAGAGCGTCGGATAACCGTTTGGAGTGCGTGCTTTGCCGAGACCGATATTGATGGCTTGTTGGATACTTGGGGTTTCCGTCCAGGTGACGCCGCCGTCGATCGAACGCCACAGACCGGCGCCGGCACCGGCGGAAAACCAGAGGTGACCGGCGTGGCCGGGAGTGGATTTCAGGGTGCAGGTCCACCGATTGGCGAGCGGGTTGCCGACGACGGAGAAGTTCGCTCCACGGTCGCTCGAACGGAGCAGGCCGTCTTGCGGCGTGTAGAGATAAAAGGTGTCAGGATCGACGCGGTCGGCGCAGAGCGGTTTCTGTGATGTGTAGTGGGACTGGAGTCCGGTTGGGCTTACTCCACCGAGCGCAGAACGCGTCCAAGTCACACCGCGGTCCGTGGTGTAGTAGGGCAGGGCTCCGGCCGAGGGGCACCAGACGATGTTGTCTGGATTTTTTGCGGACACGGCGATGACACCGTATTGGAGATCTTTGGGCGCGGTGTTGTTTTCCAAGGCGGCGAAGCGCGTCCACGTGATGCCGCCGTCGGTGGAGTAGCCGCTGGAGTTGGCCTTGGGCACGAAGTCGAGGTGGCTGCGGAAGACGCCCACGATGAATTGGGGATCGGCGGGGCACCAGTCGAGCGCCCACGCCGACATGAAACCGGGGTGAGATTTTTGCGCGGTGTAGGCGTCGAGGTCGTTAAAATAAAACGCACCGAGATCCCACATGGCGGCGACGGGTTGTCCGCCGGGGGGAGCGATCACGTCGTTGCCGCACATTTCCTCGATGCCGGCGCTCGCTGAATACCATTCGATCTCTGGTTTTTCAGGCGGAATTTTTGCGCGCCAGACACCGAAGCCCTCGGCAAACCAGAGCGTGCCGGATTGAAACGGATCGAAGGCGAGTTCACCGACGCTGAGATAATAATTGGACTGCCTTTCCTGCCATTCGACGACCGGGCTCTTGAGGCGAAAGCCATGTTTGGTCCACGTGGCACCCTGATCATTGGAGACGAAACAGCGCCCGCCGTTGATCATGGAGACCACCTGTTGGGCGTCGAACGGGTCGACCGCCACCGCCCACCAAGACTTGCTGCCGCCATCGGGGGCGGGCGGCGTGATGTTGGTCCAGACTCCGGCGGGCGAGTATTTCCAGACGGAGCCGGTCGCACCGGCCGTGTTGTCATAAGCGACGTAATAGGTGCGGTCGGGACCGATGGCGGAATCGCGTGGTTTGCCGGCGTTTCCTGGACCGGTGTCGGAGATGCGGGTCCACGTTTTGCCGGCGTCGGCGGTTTTGAATACGCCCCCATCCATGACGGTGACGTAGATGACCTTGGTTTTGCTCTGGGTGGTTCCGGAGGCGCGATCGAAGACGATGGTGTTGACGCCGTGTGCCGGAGTGCCGACGGGAATGGCCTCCATCCGGGTCCAGGTGGTGCCGCCGTTTTGAGTGGTCCAAAGGCCGTTTTCGATGGAGCCGAAGTAAACGACATCGCTGTTGGCGGGGTCCACGGCGAGACGTTCGCCCTCTTGCCGGCCCTCGCCGTTGGGCTCCATTTTGACTTTGTGGGGAAGGAAGTTGGTGGCGGTCCAGGTGTCGCCGCGATTGATGCTCTTGTAGATTTGTCCGTCGGCGCCGCCGTAGGATTTTGCGGGGAAGGCGAGGTAGGCGATGTGAGAGTCTTTGGGGGCGCTCACGAGGCTGTCCACACCGCCGAAGTTACCATACGAGAGCACGCCTGCGGGCATGCTGGCGGTGGTGACGACCTGCTTCCAAGACGAGGTGGCGGCGTTCCAGCGGTAGGCACCGGAGACATCGGTGCGCACATAGACGAGGTTCTTTTCGGTCGGACTGATATCGAGACCGGTCACCCAGCCGCCGCCGCCGATCTTCATGGGTTTCCATGTGTAGGATGCGGAGAGGTCCGTCGCATGAGTGTGGGTGGGTAACAGGCAGGACAAAGCCGTCATCACAAGCGTCGACAACCTGAGGATAGGGAGAGTCATCATGAAGCGGGTATTCCGAACACGACCGTGCCCGCGAAGCAGGGCAATCGCGGGCACCGAAGTGAAGCTTTCTGTTTTTGAATAAAAACCGGTTTTTTTGCTTTGATTCATGGTCGTAGCTTAGCGGGCCGACCACTTGATCGAATGCTCCGTAGGTGGTTACTGCCGGGCGCAGGCCAGCCAAACCCGCCATCCGCCGCTTCCTGCCGCTACTTTGGCTACGAGTTGATTGGATCCTTTTCGCAGGGGGATGGGCAGGATGAATTCGTCGCTGGAGGGCGCTCCTCGAAGCGGGCGGTCTTTTACCGAGTCAAATTGCAACGTGCCGTTGACCCAGAGCTTCAACCCGTAGTCCACCCCGAAAACCAGCAGACCGACTCTCTCTTCTTCAGAGTTTTCCTCCCACGCCAAAGTGAGAATGCCGCCATTCCGACCAGTCAATTGGGACAGGTCGTAGAAGCCGGTCTCACTGATCAGTTTCTTCCAGCAAAGCGACGTCACGCCTTCCGCAGACAACGCCATTTTCTCCGACTGAGTTTCCACAGAGTAATTCGGTCCCGGGAATGGGGCGGGATTATCCATGGCTTCGCTTACATAAACGCTTCGGACCGGGTCGAGCACCGGGGCGGCCAAAACCCAATCGGTGGTGAGCAGGGCTGCGGGATCGGTGGATATGTTCAAATGCAATCCGCTGTTTTGAGCCAGTAGCTTGGGGAACCGCAGCTCTTGAGGAACGCTGGCCAAGGGGGCTTTGGATAGGAGCAGTTCACCGTTACCATCGGTGATGCGCAGGGAGGTGGATTGCGAAGGTGCACGCACAACCATGGATAAATCGTAGAGCCCGGATGCAGGCACTTTTAGGTCGAGTGCCATGGTGGAGTCGGTGACCGGTGTAAGCACATCACCCGAAACCGCGCCGGGCGGAATGCCGACCTGTCGGGTGCGCTTGGGGAAATCTCGTGTGATGGGCACAATGGGTTTCCCAGAGAACTCAATCACGGTGACTTCGTAAGGCCGCATGGCATGTGATAATTTGCTTTCGCCGTTGGCAGCATCGATCGACATGACCGGCGGAGTCACCTCAGTCTCATTGACAAGGTCGTATCCATATTTCCACGACTTGGTGACGGCACGCGGGAATGTTACCTTGGCCACAACGGGCATCGGCCGCTGGTTGAAAAGAACCAAGAAGGTGGAATCGCCTTTGTGCAGCAGCCTCCAGCGCACATTCTCAGTCTCTCCATGCGAGGAGGGCGTCTGTTGTGCAAAAGTATCGAGAATCTGTGCATAGGCTGGGCTCGACGGGTCTGGCCAGCCGGTCCAGAGCAGCACCTGTCCCTTGCCAAAAGGCCAACTCACAACGGCGGGGCGTCCGGCCGCATCAACCGCCCATACGCTCGCCGACGCGGGGAGGGTTTCCAACGGACGTAGCCGGGTCAGTCCCACCGAGGTGCCGGCAAGCGGGCCATCCGCAGCAAAGGTTGCCTTGGGCGTTCCGATGCTCACGCCCATCGATTCCTTTGGCCCGGCACCTAGAGCACGTAACAGTGCATAGCGGGTATCCGGTTCACCGGGGGTGTAGCGGCCGGTCGAGGAAAATAAAACGAGGCGACCACCTTCGTGGACATATTTGATAAGTGGGTCGACCGACTGCCGGGCAAGTGATTCCGAAAATCCATCGATAACGACCGGAAATTTGTCCCAAGGAACATCCGTAGTGCCGTCCGTGAATACACTGAAACTACGTCCCTCCTTTTCCAAGTGCTCCGCGAGTTCGGTGGAGAGGCGATGACTGTCGAGCTGGCGTCCGAAAATATCGATCAGCTTGGAGCTGTAACTGTGAAGAAGGGCGATGGAGGGATCGACTGACATGCTGCCCGAAAGGCGTTCCAGTGCCGGGCGTAATTCGCCAAAGCCGTGTTCAGGGGAAGGAAGGGTTTGCACCCCGCCGCTTTGTATCCAAGTGAAGGCGGATGCACCTTCCGTGATCAATTCGAACATGGCTTTTTGATGCGCGGGCACCAAGGCGGGTGTTCCTGCGGTTTCGATGCTGAAGGGGACGCCAAACTCACGTCGCGCACCACCGAGGTAGGCGTTCGTAAGCGCACCGGGAGACGAGGTCTGATGGAGTGATCCGCCAAAGCGACGGGCGTTTTTCACTCCTTGATCGAAGTCGTTGCCGATCTCGATTTGTCCGAGGTCGCCGCCGTAGAGAAACTCCATTTCGGCGTCTTTGTCCGACGCCAGCAGGGCGTGCGCGGCCTCCGCCTGGACATAGCCCACAGCCCAACGACGGAAGTCCATGAAGTCAGCCCATTGTGGACTGAGGTCGATGCGGTCGGTCAGCGGTTGGGGCGGATCGATATCCTCCCATTTCCCAAAGGGGGCAGGCCGCCCGTAGCGGTCGGCCAGTGTTGCCAGTGTGAAGCCTCGCTCATCCCGCAGGTAGATGCGGAAGTGCTCCCGGGCCGACGATGAGTAGTCCATCAATTGCAAGCGCTCCCGGTTGTGTTTCAGCCCGTAGAAGGCGTCCATGTTGCCCGCGATCCAAGCGTTCCATGAGATGACGGTGTCGTCATCGCCGTAGCGATCAGTCAAGGCCTTGAATGCGCGCAAACCGGCTTCACGAGCCTGAGTGAAATAGCCGATGGGCACAAAGGGCCCGCCGGTGAAATCGCCAGTGTTGGTTTCCATCTGCTGGGACCGATACCAGGAGGGCACGGTGTGTGAGGGATAGCCGCTGTAGAAATCGATCTGTAGCTTCATCCCGCAGGCCTTGGCCATGGCGATGTAGCGGGCCGGACGTTCCACGTCATATTCGCCGGGGCGAGGTTCGATGGAGGCCCAGTCCAGACGGAGCTGGAAATAGTTACCGCCCTGTTCGCGCAGGGCTGGCATGACGTATTCGGAGCCTCCCCCGCTGATGGGCACCACACCCATGCCAAACCCTCCCGGGGTAAACGGTGCGTTGCGGGCGGCAAATGCCGCGGCGGTCAGCACGGAGACGGCGTTGCCTTGATTTGCCCCTTCACGCCCACCGGCATCCAGCCGCAGAATCGGTCGATAATGCGCGGCGGCCAATCGGGGTAATGTGACCGGCACGCGCACGGTCTGGAGCGGCGGGACGACCACGTCGCCGGACGTCGTGAAAACAGACTGGTCGTGAGCGGCGGGTGCCGAGCCGTCGGCGTTTTCGAGGACGAGCAGGTCAAACTGATAGGCAATCGGGTGCGGCTCAGTCGGGTCAAAATTGTGGATCTCGATTTCACCGCCTAGCGATTCGGTTTCCGGCAATAGATAGCGGTCGGGCATGAAATTGCCGGCAACCAATCCCGCTGATTCCAGCCGGATTTCGGGAGTGTATCCTTCGGTGATGGGCAGCGGCCAGCCTACCGAGGACGGTGTCGCGTCAAACGACCAAAGCGTTTTCCCTTGGGAATCAACGATGCGCAGCCCGCGCACGCCGATCTCGTTGGGGCCGACTTTGCGGGGGGGCATGGCCATGCAGCCATCGACGATCACCTCCTGGACGCTTTTGCCGGCCAGCTTGTCCAGCGCAATGATGCGGGCATACCATTTCCCGGCGGCCAGTGCCTGGGGCGGCGGCCCCGCCGGGTGACCATTCTGATCCTTTGCCCCGAAATTCTGCAGCGGCCCTTCGGTGGTGAGCAGATCAACCGATGTTGCGAAACTGGCGTTGTCGGGGTTGAGAAAAATCTCGTATTCCAGGCGGGCTGCTTCGGGCAGGCGCAGCGACATGCCGGGCGACGACACGACCGCCCGGACCCGGTCGGCGACGTCTGTTCTCAGCAAATGGGTCCGCACCACCAGTTCGGCGTCGGGCGGAGAGGCGGCCATCGACCGGGATGCACTCAGGCATGCGACCGTCAAAAGACAGGCGGACAGCAGCCGAGGGAGGCAGATGCGGCGGCTCCCGGAGGGAGCGAGGGCTGCGCGGATCATGGGGCGATGGTTGCGGATAGCTTGGTGAACGCGACACGGTTGGCGGGCTCGCCCTTGAAGATACGACTCCAGATGCTGATCGCGAAAATATTGAGCGGGTCTTCAACGGGTCGGTCGGAGGTGAGCACCAACTGTCCGTCGATGAAGAGCTGCAAGCGATGATCTTTCGCAAACAGCAGACGGCCTTTCACGGGATGCATGGCGAGTGGGGACTGTGCGGACAGGGTGCTTTCCGGGAAGGTGATCACGTCGCTGGCCTTCGAGAGTTCGGTCATGCCGCCACCGAGACGATAAAGCTTGGCGGGCCCTCCGGGTATAATTTCGGCCTCATATTTGCGGGCGAGGCCGCCGGTGTCGCTGTAGAAACCGATGCGGAACCGATTCGCATTGGTTTTGTTGTTGTAGACCAGGAACTCGAAATCGATCTCGACCGGTGGCTGCACACTGCGATTCAAGCTGTAGAGCAGCGAGTTGTCGGCCTCGGCTGTCGATATTAGGATCGGTCCGGCGGGGCTCGGTGCGATGTCCCATTTGGTTTCGAAAAATCGCCAAAGCGGTGACGCCAAGGGTTTGGTCAGGTCGGCTTGAAGCGATGGGCTATTCTCGGCGACTGCCGGGGAGAGCGAGAGCAGGCATGCGGATAAACCGGCGAGCATCCGGCGGCTTGCTGATCCGAAAAAAGAAAGGGGAAGGGGCATGTTTGGGTAGGGGATCTATGGGTGGGAACGGTGAAACTCGCCGGTCGGCCACCGGCTGAGTTTCAGGAAGGACGGGGGCGGACTTTATTCGCGACGCCTGCGGATTGCCGCCAGCGCAAGCGCGGTGGATCCGATCAACATGGCGAAGGTTGACGGTTCCGGGATGGCTGCGGTCTCCGCAGAGACAGAGGCGAAATACACCAGCGAAGTGGTGGCGACATCGCGGGAGCCAATCCTGACCGCGTTGTAGGGGGTTCCAGTAAGTGCGCTTGGCAAGGTGTAGGACGTGGTGCCCAGCACGGTGTTCGACTGGTCGTAAACCGTGGCCGTCGCGGCGATGCTGGTGAGGTTGAGCGTCACGGTGTAGAATGTGTTCGCGCTGGTGGTCGCCAGAGAAACCGAGGAGAAGCTGGCCCAGTTGCCACCCACCGGATTGCCCGTGCCAATGGACAAGGTGCCGTTGTTAATAAAGGCGTAGATGCCATTGGGGTCGGATTGGGTCAGGGAGACGCCGGCGACAAACCGATCTGAATTGCCAAAGCCGTTGGAGGCTACGGTAGCCACCGAGAAATTGATGTCATAGGAGGCCCCCGGTGTGCTGAAACTCATGCCGGCAGTCGTGTGGGCGGGACCGGACAGCGAGTTGAAGTTATTGGCACCACTGGTCGTCGCGGTCGCCACGCCAAACGTGGTGGTGTTATACGTATCATTCCAGCCATTGGTGCCATTGTTCCAGTCGGATGCGGTAAGGGTCGTGCGACTGGCGTCCACTTCGGTGTGGAAGTTTTGGCTGAAGAGCACGGTGGCGTGCGCGGGAGGCGCGCACAGTGCGCCGAGCCCGAGTGCCGTCATCATCATGGCGGCGGCCTTGCTGGCGAATGTGCGTTGGAGTTTTTGCGGGGCGATTTTCATGGGGAATATACGGTGGATTTAGGGGCGCTAGCGGGCGGGCGTGTTTGGTTAGGGGCCCGGTCGCCTTGTCTGCCGAGGTGGCTCCATGGGCATCATTTTATTTTTAATACGTCAATTAAATATTGTTGATTTAATAGATTCAAATTGAATCATTCCCTTATGCCCTTCCGCCGTGAAAAACTCCATGAACCCCCCGTGTTGAAGTTGTCGGGGTTTTCGCTGATCGAGCTCTTGGTTGTAATTGTGGTTATCGGAATCCTTGCAGCGATTCTGACGGCAACGGTGGGCGAGGTGAGGCGGTCAGCCAGAAAGACCCAGTTAATCAGCCGCTTGCGACAAGTCGGGGCGGCGGGGTTGTCCTATGTCGCCGACAACAAGGGGCGTCTGCCTTGGTTTCATCAGCAGCCCGCCACGGGGGGCGCGATCCACTGGCAGCTAAGTCTGGGCCCCTACATCTCGCGCGTGAATTCCAATATGGACATCAACATCAAGGACCTCGCTTTTGGCGAAGACTATGTGCTCCACGACCCCTTGGACACCACGGTCAACCCCTACCTGAATAAGCCGGTTCCGAATATCGCGCTCAATGGCAAGGCGCGCATTTATTTGAGCGGTTTACCCGCGGGCACATGGGGGA
The DNA here is from genome assembly GCA_041671745.1 of Opitutaceae bacterium. Classification (GTDB taxonomy): domain Bacteria; phylum Verrucomicrobiota; class Verrucomicrobiia; order Opitutales; family Opitutaceae; genus Rariglobus. The sequence continues at coordinate 77,532 of JBAZBC010000008.1, forward strand.
ATGTTCCTGCCGGGGCCTCGGGACGTCCGATCAACACCATCGCCAACCCCGGCAAGCTGGCCCTGTTTGGTCCCGGGCAGTCGGGAGCCGCCAGCATGACGAACAACTGGCCGTGGGATAATCTTACCACGACCCTGTCCGCCAAAGACATCGGAGGGAGTGATGCTTTTCGCTACAAAGACTCCACTTTTTTTGTGTTTTGCGACGGTCATGTCGACCAGAAGACACGTGAATGGGTGCTGGCCCAGGCCGCCTTGGGCGACGCGTCTCCGTTCTTCGATCCGTCGGCCATCAATCCCTGAATTCTTTCAACATCGTTTCTCACCATGTCTTCAGCTCCTCAAATTTTAGCCTCCGTGGATCCGGCGGTGTTCAATCAAGTGCTCGTCGAAAAGGTCGAGTCTCCGACCTTTCAGATCGCGGCTCGCATGCGTCAGATGATCAAGACGTCCCAGTTGGCACCCGGGTCAAAGTTGCCGGCCACGGTTAAGTTGGCGGAGCAACTCTCGGTTGACGCCAATGTGGTCCAGCGTGCCTTGGTTCAGTTGGTCAAAGAGGGACTCCTTGTGCGAACCCCGCGGGTCGGCACCTTCGTCGCCGAGCCCCCCAAGGGGCTGCAGCGTATCGCCTATTATCATCGGCCCTCATCGCCCCGGCAGTTCAGCAGCTTTGAGCGCACCATCCTGACGGAGATCAACCGCATCGGCCACGCCAAGGGCTTTGTCGTAGAGGTGATCAGCGACATGCGCAAACCGGAGGTTTCCGCGGTCGAACCACATCCGGAGCTCAGCCGGCATGCCCGCTCCCGCTGGATACAAGGCGTCGTGAGCGCGTCACTCTCACCTGAAGAGGTGAAGTGGTTTAACAGTCTGCCCATTCCCCATGCGACGATCTCCACGCTTAACCAACCCCACACGTTCAACTGGGTGCGCGAAGATCTGGTCGGACTGGCGGTCCGTCAGCTCGCCGCTCGCGGCTGTAAGAAAATCGGCATGATCGCGCCTCTGCTCATGCATGAGGACCCGAAGGCCGACAGTTACCAACTCGGTTTCTACAACGGTATACGCAGCGCCCTCGCGAAGCTCGGTTTGGCATTTAACCCGGACTGGCTCGTGGGCATCCCTTCGCTTTCCAAACAGGTTGAAGAGATGGGCCTCACGGCCTTCGGCTTTCAGGCCTTCAATCAACTTTGGGATCAGGCGGAAAAACCGGATGGCCTCTTCATCTATCCCGACACGCTGGCCAATGGCGCTTTGATGGCGCTTGGCATGCGTTCGGTCTCCGTTCCCGATCAACTCAAGCTGGTCCTGCACACCAACGCGGAGTTCCCGCTTTTTTGTCCGTTTCCCGCTGATCGGCTGGTGGTCAAGGCCGCCGACGCCGCCGATGCCTTGATCGCGCATATCCGCAGTCAGTTGGGCAATCGCACCGCACCGCCGCGTGTTTTGCAGGCGCACATCGAGCCGCATGACGCGCCGGTCTCCGTATAACTCTTCATGCCTACATCCATGCCATCCGGCACTTGTCCTCCAGCTGCTTCGGCTTTCCGCTGCCTTCCGCCCGTCCTTGATCTTGCCGGTCAACAGCGGCGACGCCGTGAGTATATGGCGCAGGTTCGTCGTTTTAGTCGTCCCTACTTTGATGCGCAGGGGGATTGGGTCGCTACGCCGACTGCGCCGGAAACGCGGGAATGGCTCTGGACCACATTCGCTTGGTTGGATGGCGATGAAGCCGACCGCGCCTTCGCAAGCCGCATCGTGCTTTCGGCTCCGCAGATCGGCACCGATGCCGTGCCCTACTGCGTGTTCGCCAATACTCATGCGCTCCACCTGCTCGTTCAGCACGGCGACAAGTTCACGCCCGCCGCCCGTGATCGACTCGAGGAGTGGGGCCGCCGCACCATCATGGATAATCCCGGAGGAGCGCGTGCGGATCTCCAGTTCCATGGCTACAACGACAACATGCCCGCCAAGGCCACCTTGGGACTTATCCTGGGCGGCGAATACTTTGGTGATGCACGTGCAGTGGAGCACGGCCTGTGGAATCTCCATCAACTGCGCCTGATCCTGGCGCGCCGCGGGGTCATCGCTGAACACTGCAGCCCGACTTATACTCCGCTCACTCTCACCAATCTCACGGAGATCGCCAAGTTCTCCGGCAACGCCGAGGCGCGTCAATTGGCCGCCGCGTGCTGCGAACATATTTGGGCCGAGCTGATGGCGCATTACCACGCTCCCACGCGAGCCATAGCCGGTCCGTATTCACGCGCCTATGCGACCGATTCCGCCGGTCATCTGAGCAATCTACAATTTCTGCTCTGGCAAACCTTCGGCCCCGACTTTGTCCCCGATCCGACTCCCGGGATTTTCTCGAAGAAAACCCGCCTCGTCGTTCACCATGGCGGAGACCATTTTTTTGTCGCAGCCAACAATGCGTTTTTTGCCTCCTGCGAACAGCAGCCACCGGCTCACCTGATCGCATGGCTTAAACAACGCAGCTTTCCCTTTGCTTTCTCCGCTACCGCCGAGCGCGGGGAGGGTGGTTTTCTGACCGAGGAGAAATCGTATGGTGACTTCGCGGCCAGCCGTATTGCGGTGCGATCCTATCAGACCGGCACGTTTGCGATCGGCACCAGCAACGGTGATTGGATCAACCAAGCCGAACGCTGGCACGTTGTCTATCGGCGCACATCGCAACCGCAGGCCCGCACCTTGGCGGATATCCGGCACCTGACCCTGCGTTACCTCGTCAACGATTACCTGCCGGGCATGAAGGCCGTGAGTCCCCGCGGAGATGATGAAGGCGAAGTGGATTATGTGCCCGAGAAAGGCAGTTATCACACGCTGCATAAAGATAACATCACTCTGGTCGCCGCTCGTCCGCTCGTCTCGCTGGCAGGTCAACCCATTCATCGCATGGGACTCGCGATCATCCTGCCCGAACACCTCAACACGGTGGATGACGTGCGATTTGAAGAGGGACATCTTTGGATCGAAGACGGTCCCTTCATGCTGGCGGTCCGTCCGCTGGGCATTCGCAGTTGGGGAGGGTCGACGCCGGAGTTTTCCGTCATCCAATCGGGTGCATATCGACTGCTCTTTTTCCCCAATTACCAAGGCGAACCACGCACGTTTACCCGCGAGGAGTTGCTCGCAACCACCAACGGATTTGTCGCCGTGGCGGTCTCGCGCGATGAGACGGATATGGAGACCTTTCGCGAGATGCTGCGAGCCGCGCACCTGCGCGACACCATCTGGATCAATCAGCGCACCCTTCGCTGGGAGGGTTTTGGCCATGTATTGGAAATGTCCTACGGACTCCTGAGTGATGGTCTACGCTTTGCCACGATCGATGGCGTCGAGCCCGCAGCAGTTCCTTGGCTGGCCGACGGGCTCGACCACGCACAACTCCCGCTGACGGGAACCGCCTCCCAGCCCAACCCCTGTCCGTATCCCTACGGAGAAAATGGCGATGGTTGGGGCGTGTTCCCATCCGCACATCTTGCTTCGCATGCGGCCGAAGGCCGCCGAGGATTGGATGCGGTTTCTTTTTTGGAGAGCGTGTAGAGCGCTAAAAATGTGCCGCTAAAAACAAGGATCCATCAGCCTGGCACGGATGGCATCACCGGCTGGTGCGTTGGCTCGACCCTATCGGAGCCGACCGCGCCTTGGTTTCCGAGCTTCTGGCTCTGCTAGGGACGAGTGACCCTCAGCCGCATGAAGACGCGCGGGGCATCATCCAAGGCGGTGAACGCGCGGTAAATCGCCGTGTCGGTGTTACCGTCGTCCATTCGCAACACGTAGACGGGGCCCGAGTTCCAGTTCTGCAGATCGGTGGAAACTTGCGGCTCATAGACAATGTCGGCAAGGGCGCGGGGTCGGGTGAAGGTGAGCGTCGGCCACGTTTTGCCGTTCGTCGAAACCGTGCCGAGACCGGGAAGTCCAGAGCTGGTCGGTGTCTTCGGGTCGAGATTCAGCGCATACTTCAGAAGATTGGGAATCCCGTCACCGGCGGGCTGGCCGTGGTCGCCGCTGAGATTCCAGTCGGACAGCTCGGCCTCCGTGAATTTTTGTTCCCGCCAGGATTCGAACTGTCCGGGGATGGTCACCACGCTGATCGAATACGCCGGGAAGGTGTGCGAGAAGTTCGCCCCTGGAATGGCGATGCTTCCGGTCGTCAGTCCGGTCTGCGCATCGTCGTTCGGCTTTCCATACCAGACGAGTTCCGCTGTCGTCGATCCGGGGGTGAAATTCCCCAGCGAGAACTGGGCGGTCAGGTCGGCGGTCGGGTGTTTGTTCACCACGAGGAGCGCGAGGCTGCCGGTCGCGAGCTTCGCGGCATGACAGGCGAGCTGTGGGTAATTGCTCGAGGCATTCACGAGGCGATCGCCGCCGCGGCCCCAGTAGCGCAGCAGCTTGGTCGCGTGGAACGCGGGGAAGGGCGTGTCGGCCGGCGTGCCGGGGACGTCGCCGCTCGCCACGATGCCGTATTCGCCGTATTGGCGCCAGCCATACAAGGAGGCGGAGTCGTTGCCGTGGAGCACGCCGTTTCTCAGGACCCACCACATGCACGAGTCGTATCCGCCGGCGACCAGATGCCCGTAGGCGTCGGCAAGGTAGAGGGCGTTCACCAGGCTGGTGCTCTGCTTGCCGGCGTTGAAGGTCACGGAATTGATTTCCGTGAGCGCCAGCTCCACCGAGGAGGCCTCCGCGGGGCCGAGGTAATCGACGAGCATTTTGCGGATGGCGGCCGAGTCCGTTTCCAATCGCGCGGTGGACTGCAGGAGCAGGGCGTCGTTTTCCTCGCCGGAGTCCTGCGGGTAGAAGTGGTGGATGACGAAGTGCGGCGTGACGCCGAGGCTGCGCAGGGTCGCGAGCACGACCGGCGTCCATCCGCTGTGGAGCGCGCCGCCTTCGTTGGGATTGGGGACGGCGTGGGTGCCGTTGCCGTAGTTGTCCGGGTTTTCCGTCACCACCGCGCCGATGAGAATGTCCGGATCCACGGCGAGCATGCGGTCGTGGAATTCCTTGAACGCGTGGGTGTAGGTGTAGGGGGCGTGGGCGACGCCGGCGAGGCCGCTGCCGGGAACGCCATGCTGGTCGTATTCCCAATCGCCGTAGCATTCGTTGCCGATTTCCCAGTGGCGGAAGCCGTAAGGCGCCGGGTGCGACACGCGCAGAAAATTGAACCCGTCGTCGGTCGCCAGCGGAGCGGAGGCGCGCAGCCCGGCCCAATAGCCGACCGTCTTCCAGTCGCGTCCCTTCGAATCGGTGCCGAGCGGGAGCACGCTGGTCGTCGCCCCGTTGTAGTAGGCGACCCACGCGGCGGCCTGCTCGGGGGTGCCGCTGCCGTAGTTGACGTTGACGTAGGCCTGCGCGCCGCGGGTCTCGGCCACGCGGGCAAAGCTCGCGGCGCTGTTCACCCACTGAAAGGTGCCGCCGTTGGAGATGCTGCGGTTGGTGTGCCAGTCGTAGTCGTCCGAGCTGAGGCCGCAGGAAATGCGAACCACGCGCGTGTCGAGTTCCTCGAGCAGGTCGTGCGTGGCGGTGTTGGCCAGAAACTCGTCGCCGAGGCGCAGGTTGAGGCCGAAGATGCGCTCGTCGATGACGGCCCTCACGTCGGCGGCGTTCACCGAGACCGAAACGGTGGAGGGCGGAGGGATTTCCTTCAGCGCGATGTCGTCCACGTAGAAGGTCAGCGGAACGCCGCTGATGTTCTGGATCCAGAAGCCGTCGAAGCCGGCGTTGCCGGCCACGCCGAGGTCGGCCAGGGGGATCTCGATGCGTTGCCAGCGGTTTATCTGGTCGGCCGTGAAGGACAGCCTGACGGCGGTTTGCGCCGCGCCGCCCACGGTGGCCTGGACTTGCACCTGATTGACCCCGGCGGTGGTGGGAAGATACCAGAACACAAGGCTTTGGTAGATCGCGGGGGAGAAGGCCTCGTGGTGCAGGTAGAGCGCCTGGTAGGTGCCGGCGACATCCGTGACTTTGATCGACGAGGCACCGCCATGCGCCTGCTCGGTGCTGGCGTAGTCGATGGTCGCCCAGCCGTTGTCCCGCCAGAGATTCTGCAGCCCGTCGCCGTAAATGGCGTGGCCGGGCGTTTCCAAGGGTTCGCCGTAGGCGAAGCCGGCGCCGGCGAAGGCGACGTAGACTTTGCCGAAGATGTCTTTGTCGGCGTCCAGGGCGTCGATCCAGTCGGTGATGCCGAGGGGAAAGTCGCCGACCTTGTCCCACGTCTGGCCTTCGTCGGTGGAGCGGAAGATGCCGGTCACGCCGTCCTTGATGCCGGCCACGAAGACAGTCGGATAGCCGTTGGCCGTTCGCGCCTTGCCGAGTGCGACGGTGAACGCCTGTTGCAGGCCGGGAAGTCCGGCCCAGGTTACACCGCCGTCGGTCGAGCGGTAGAGCCCGACGCCTCCGCCGTCGGCAAACCAGAGGTGGCCGGCGCGGCCGGGGGTGGATTTCAGGGTGAGGCTCCAGCGGTTGGCCAGCGGATTGCCGACTTTGGCGAAGTTCGCTCCCCCGTCGGTGGACCGGAACAGTCCGTCCTGCGGTGTGTAGAGATAAAACGTGTCGGCGAGGACGCGATCCGCGCAGAGGGGTTTCAGCGACGCATAGTTGGCGTGTTGCCCGGTGGCGGTCGCGCCGCCGAGCGAGCAGCGCGCCCAGGTCGCGCCGCGGTTGGTGGTGAAATAGGGCAGGGCCCCGGCGGTGGGGGACCAGACGATCTTGTCCGGGCTGTTGGCGGACACCGCGATCACGCCGTATTCCAGGTCGGTCGGGTGCGTGTTGGTCTGCAACGAGCCGAATCGGGTCCACGTCCGCCCGCCGTCGGTCGAGTAGCCGCTGGAACGGGGGTAGGTCCCCACGTCGATGTGGCTGCGAAACACTCCGGCAATAAAGCCCGGCTGCGCCGGGCACCAGTCGAGGGCCCACGCCGACATGAAGCCGGGGTGGGATTTTTGGGCGGTGTAGGCGTCGAGGTCGTTAAAATAAAACGCGCCCAGATCCCACATCGCGGCGACCGGTTTTCCGCCGGGGGGAGCGATCACGTCGTTGCCGCACATTTCCTCGATGCCGGCGCTGGCCGAAGTCCATTCGATCTCGGGCGTCGCCACCGGGACCGTCGCGCGCCAGACTCCGAAGCCTTCGGCGAACCAGAGTTGGCCGGGGTTGAAGGGATCGAAGGCGAGTTCGCCGACGCTGAGGAAGTAGTTGGTCTGTTGCTCCTGCCAGAGGACGGTCGGGCTCTTGAGGCGGAACCCGTGATCGGTCCAGGTGGAGCCTTGGTCGTTGGAAACGAAGCAGCGGCCTCCATGGATCATGGCGACCACTTGATTGGCGTTGGCGGGGTTTACGGTCACGGCCCACCAGGACTTGCTGCCGCCATTGGGCACCGGAGGCGTGATGTTGGTCCAGACTCCGGCGGAAGAACATTTCCAAACGGAGCCGGTCGCGCCGCTTTGGTCGTCGTAAACAACATAATAGGTGCGGTCGGGACCGATGGCGGCGTCGCGGGGTTTGCCGGCGTTGCCCGGACCGGAGTTCGAAATCGTGGTCCAGGTGGATCCGGCGTCGGTGGTTTTGAATACGCCGCCGTCCATCACGGTGACGTAGATCACGTTGGTTTTGGACTGGGTGGTGCCGGAGCCGGGGTCGAAGACAACGGTGTTGACGCCGTGTGCCGGAGTGCCGGAGGGAATGGCGGTGACTTGGCTCCAAGTGCTGCCGCCATTCGAGGTAGACCAGAGGCCGTTATCGATGGAGCCAAAGTAAACCACGTCGCTGTTGGCCGGGTCCACCGCGAGACGCTCGCCTTCCTGGCGGCCTTCGCCGTTGGGCTCCATTTTGACTTTTTTGGGGAGGAAGTTGGTGGCGGTCCAGGTGTTGCCCCGGTTGGTGCTCTTGTAGATCTGCCCGTCGCCGCCGCCGTAGGGTTTTGCGGCAAAGGCCATGTAGGCGATGTTCGGGTCCTTGGGCGCGCTCACGAGGCTGTCCACCCCGCCGAAGTTCCCGTAGGACAACACGCCTGCCGGCATGCTGGCGGTGGTGACGATCTGTTTCCATGACGAGGTGGGGGCGTCCCAACGATAGGCACCCGACACGTCGGTGCGCGCATAGACGAGGTCTTTTTTCACGGGACTGATGTCCAGTCCGGTCACCCAGCCGCCGCCGCCGATTTTCATCGGTTTCCACGCGTAGCCGGCGGAGAGATCCGCCGCGCGTGATTGAGGCAGGAGCAGCGAGAGAGTTGCCGCCAGAAAGATGAGCAGGCTGCGATGGGTCGTCCGGGGTGTCATGGTGAACCGATGTTTTTCTTAGGGTTTTTTGCCGTTTTCAGTGGATGACAGACGTGAGGACTTGTCATCAAGGTTGGCCAACCAGCCCGGATCCACTCGCTGGCGCTCGTGGCCACGAGCGCCAGCGAGTGGATCCGGGGTATGGAGAAAGAGCACGGGGCATGGAGGTAGACCTTCATGGCTTTCCTCCCGTAGCGGGGAGCGTGAGCAACCCGTTCCAACCCCGGGTTTCTCACGCTTCCCGCTACGTCCCGATCAATCCGTCCCATTGAAAACAGCGAGGAACCTTTCTTCGTCACGAAGACAGGGTCGGGGCCAACGGGAACCGTGCGTGCGTTGGCGGGGATTACGGGATCCCCCTTCAGATCAATCGCCGCGCGGATCGTATAGCCCGGATCATACGAATAGCGGGAGGCGCTGTCCCAGATGACGGCCCGATCACTAAAATTCACCACGGTCCGGGTGCCGTCATGAAGTATGGTGCCCGGTCCGGCGTCCTTGAGAAAAGCCATCGTCGTGGTGGCCGCGAAGTATGCAGGACGACGGGTGGTGTTGGTTTCGTCGTGGAAACCGAAGTCCTGCGTGCCACCGTGGCCGTCGAAGGAGGCGAGGGAAAACGGCAGGATACACGCGGCGTTTCTCGCTTTCAGGAGCGTCATCGCGCGGGCGTAGAAACGCGCCGCTTCGGCTGCGGTGACAGCCCGACCCGCGGGGTGGCCGTCAGCCTGGTTATTATATTTCAGCGGGAAGCCGAATTCCGTCCAATAGTGCGGCAGGCGGGCGTAGCCGAGCGTATCCACCCATTGATACCATGCGGCGAGGTCGTCGCTCCACCGGCCGAATTTCGCTTCCGCGCCGACCTCGTCGAGACCGGAATAATTGTGCATGGAGATCGCCCCCAGCCAATCCAGGGTGCGCGTGCCGTCGGACCACTTGCAGGCGGCCAGCTCGGCGAAACGCTCCCGTAGAAACGACGAGGTGTTGACCCAGGCGGGCCCGGCGACCGTGAGGTCGGGGCGTTGTTGGCGGACGGTCCGGCTGACGCGCTTGATATACTCCGCCATGGTGGCGGCATCGGGCCACGCGCGGCTGGTCGTGTCCCACCAGCCGTATTCGTTGGCGATTTCCAGCACTTTGACCTGTGGGGGAAACTGGGCGACGACCCAGCTGATCAGGTTCTCGAAGTCCGTCCAGTTGTTCGGTGTAAGAACATCCTTTGGGTCAGCCTGCAACCAAGGGGGCAGGCCGTCCAGACAAAGGACCCAATTGCGATCAGACGGAAGTCGTTCGAAGCAACCTGCCCCGTAGAAATTGCTGCTCACTCCCGGGGAGGTTGGCGAGCCGGCCCACGCAAAGGTGCCGTCTTGGTTTTTGATGATTGTGTGAAGGCGGACGAAGCCGCGATCCCAGGCGGCATCAGGCATTCTGGCACCCCATAAGCCGCGATTGATGGTAAACACGCCGAACGGATTGGCCGACGGCTCGGCAGGCATACGCGCGGGCATCAGGATCGGTGTGATCGACAGGAGCAGCGCAATACGGAGGGAGCCGATCATGAATGCGGGGCGGGGATGGTGCTCAAGACGAGGGGTTCACGAGCCTAGCATGATAATGGTCGGGAAGGATTGTATGGTTAAGGCAAAATATTGAATGAATTTGCTTCCGGGAGGCGTAATTGCGTGGAAATCCACCGCTCATGGACACCACGCATAATCGATGGCCTGAAGGAATGCCCGGGTGATGATCATGTGGCCGGCGGCGCCGGGATGAATGCGATCCCATGCCAGCGACATGGGTGGCGGTGTGCGAGGACGGCGTCGAAGGCGGCCTGCACATCGACAAAAACGGCGTCATGGGCGCGGGCGATTCTTTGGACGATCTCGCCATAACGATCCATGAGTGCGCGCATGGGTTCGGCGCGGTTCGGTTCGATGACGTAGGGGGACATCAGAATCATGCCGTCGAGTTTGGGCCGGGTGCTCGCGACCAACTCTTCCAGTCTCTCTTCATACTCGTCGGGCGGGACGTGGAGTTCGGATTGCAGCGGCATGTCGAAAAGGCGCCAGGCGTCGTTGATGCCGATCATGATCGAGAGCCAGTCGGGACGCAGGTCGAGGACGTCCTGCCGCCAGCGGGTTTGGAGGTCGCGCACGGTGTTGCCGGAGAGGCCTTGGTTGACGATGCGAATGGCCGAATCCGGATAGGTGGGAGGTGAGCAGGGCTTCGACCTGGCAGACATAACCTTTGCCGTAGGCGTCCCACAGGCCTTCTCCGATGGGTTTGGTGCGCCCGGCGTCGGTGATGGAGTCACCGATGAAGATGAGTTTTTTATTCCGGCCGATTTTCATTATCCGGCAGAGGTTTCAGCGGTTGTTTTCACCGGCGGTCAGGAGCTCAATTGAGCGTGGAGTTGGCATCTTTGCCGGAGGCGCTCTGGTCGGATGAGAAGCTGCCGATGATGTAAGTGACGTAGTTCTACTGCGCGAAGTCGCCTGAGGCTTGAACGTAGTCGTTATGATCAAGGACGACGTTGCCGATGTCGTTCCAATAGGGTGAATACTGTGCGGCGATCATCACGCCGGTGGAGGTGTTAAACGTATTGTAGCGGATGAAGATGTTGGTGGCGTCAGCCTGACTTGCGAAAAACTGGACATGGGCGCCGGAGGGGTCCGGCCGCTGACTGTGGGCCCACGTGTCGCCGGCATAGCGGCAGAGGCTGTTCTCAAAATAAATCGAGTCCATGGACGATGACGCCGAGTAACTCCAGATTTCGAAAGACCATTCGCAGTTATCGATGGTGTTGTTCTGGTAGTAGAGGTTGTATTGTTGGTGTCCGGCGGCGGTGTCGCCTTGGTTGGTTATACCGGTGTCATAAATCTGCCTGATATAGTTGTTGGTGACGGTGCAATCGTGGGCGGCGTTGTAGAATTGGATGCCATTTCCGTAGCGCACGGTGCCGGATAAATACGAGCCACCCATATAGCTGATGCTGCATCCGTTGATCACAATGTGGGAACAATTGGTGCCGCTTACGCCGTGGGCTCCGCCGTAAACCAGTTCCAGTCCTTCGAGTTTTATGTAGTGGCGGTTGGTCAAGTTTACGATGTGGCGTTTGAGTGCGCATTCCATGCTGGTGTAGAATGTCCCGGGGTTTTGAGTGGAATACATGACGACCTCTTTGTTCGTCGCATCATACCAGAAGTGGCCTTGCTGGGTGAGGTCGGCGAGGTTGGCCTTTTTAATGCCGAAAAGAGCTCCTCCATTCAGGATCACGTTGCCGACGTCGAAGGGGCATTGGTTGGCGGCACTTCGCCATTTGTTGCCGCCTAGGGAGGTCCAGGTGCCGGGTTTCACGGAGCCGACCAACTTCGGTTTGTTGCCGCTGGAATAAGATTTAAACGTAATGTGTCCGAGGGCGCTGCCGTTGACCGAAGGCACCAATGCTTCACGCCAGACCTCACCGGCTTTGAAGCTGATCGTATCGCCCGGGGAGAATGCGAATGCGTTCACTTTTGAAACCGTGGCCCACGGGGCCACCGTGGAGGTGCCGGCGTTGGCGTCGTTCCCCGTGCTGCTTACGTAGTAGTCGGCGGCGGGAAGATTCAGGCCGAGGAAGCCGGCGACAAGAAGGGCAACGAGGCGAAGAACCGGGGCGAACGGGGATGCGGGATGGAGTCGGGGGGTGGGGTATTCATGGGGTGGCGTGGGAAAGCGGGGCGGGCGGGCTACAACGGGGCGGCGTCGGCCAGCGTGATGATAGAAAAATCACGGGCGGTGATGGTGCGGTCCGCCGGGTCGGGGCGCGGGGCGGTTTCTCCCAGGCGACCGCCGAGATAGACGAACGCGTTGAGCCGGGAATCGGTGGGAAACGTGAGGAAATTATTGGCGATCATCCGCCAGGAGGCGCCGTCCCAAGCGGCGAGTTCCAGCATGATCTGGTTCGAGTCGGGCGTGATGATGCGGCTCTCTCCGGGCGGGAGTTCGACGACCTGGGTGTTGCACTTGATGGCGAGGCGGGCGGGTGTGCAGTTGGTGAGGCGGATTTTCCCGTTGGCGAAATTTTCCGGGTCGTCGGGGAGTGCGATGGCGGAAAGAGTTTGGGTCTGCCCGGTCTCCAGAGGAGGGGGAGTGAACAAGAGGAGAACGCGCCGGCTGGCGGGCGGCAGCCGCACGGTGCCGGCGGTGTTGTAAGTGATGACGCCGGTTTCGGAGGTGCTCTTGCGCAACAGCTCCAGGTTGGCCGGTCCGGTGTAGGCGAACACCTGATTGGATTTTGCCGTGAGGTGAGGGACGGTGAGCGGGATGATTTTCCCGGTGGTGCGGTAAAAAACATCGCTGGGCTCGGCGCCCCAGGTGACGGCGGAGAATTCGATGCTGACCGTATCCTGGGCCCAAAGACGAACGGCGGAGGCGAGGAGAACGACGCCAAGCAGCAGTCGGCGGGAGAGGCGTTTAGATTTCATCGGGGGTGAGCCAGCGGAATGACACGATGCGGAAGCGGCGGCCGAATTGCTGGTTGTCGGCGGTGGCCGCAGAGGGAGCGATGGTCGGAGCGTTGCCGGTCGAGGAGGCGTCCATGTAGTCGGGGAAACGTTGGACGACGGCCTCACACCACGCGCGGCTGATGACAACAGGCGTCGCTGCCGTCGAGTTGAGGGGATCAAGCACATCGCCGTAGGTGCGCACCACAAAGGTGTCGGAGCGGGCCGCGAGCGACGGACCGAGGGGTTGTAGCAAATCGGCTTGGGAGAGCCAGCCGGGTATGCCGGTGGAAGCGGAGAGTCCCTGGGTGAGTTTGTTTTCGGCGTAGGGGCCGACGGTGGAGCCGCCGCCGTCGTCGCCGCCGTTGTTGGGCCAGACAACGGCGCGACCGGCGACGAGGCTGCTATTGAGGGCGGCGTTATCGATGGCGGCCTGCAAAGGGCCTTTGAGACTTTGAGGGGACGTGGATGCGGCGAGCGTGCGGTTGATGAAATGGGAGAGAGAGAGGAACGGACCGCGCAGTTTAACCTGTTTGACGATTTCAGTGGCGAGGGTGGCGATCTGCGCATCCGTGAGCCGGCGGAAACCGGCATACGAGGCATCGTTTTTTTCCACGGACGCGTTGGTGCTGGCGAGGGAGGGAAGGAGCTGCCGGGGGAACGGTGTGCCGGTGCTGGAATCGCCTTGAAGGAGAAGGTTGCGCGTGCCGGCGAGCAGGGCCGACCAGGCGGCTTCGGAGGTCGAGTTGATGTTGAAGGCGCCGTTGATGAGCAGGCGGGCGGCGGGTTCGCGTAGGTCGCGCAGCGCGGCGAGGGTGGCGGCGGTGTTCTCGATGATGCGGAGGCGGGCGTTGGGCAACGTGGTTTGGGACGCGGAGGCGGGGTTGAGCGCGAACGTGCCGCCGGCCGGGGGAATGCCGGAGAAAAAATAGCGGTCCCAGAGGGCGGTATTCAGCAGATAACTGATGTCGTAGTAGGTGGTGGTGCCGGTCATGCTCCACCAAGTGTTGGCGCGGGCTTCGCTGGAGCGGCTGGTGGTGACGTAGGGAGAGAACAGCGAGTTGCCGACGGCGTTGCCGGGCTGGCTGCCGATGAATGGAAACCAATCGTCGGCGGTCGCGTTGGCGTGTTGGAGGGCACCCAGGGAAAGCAGCGGGGGATCGTCGGCACCGGAGCGGCGCGGAATGTCGAACAGGATGACGCTGCTTTGTGCACCAAAGAGGTCGTGACCCCATTGCGCGGCGAGGTTCCAGGTGTAGCCGTTGGCCGATGAGAAATTGGGGGCGGCGGGCGAGCCGTAAGCGTAGGGGTAGGATGCGTAGGGCGGGGTGACAAAGAACGATTTGTTGTAATCCGTGAGCGCCGAGCCGGGGATCATGTGGGTGCGGGCGCGCAGGTTGTAGTCGGCATAGGTGCGGAAATTGCCGTGGTTGTTTTGGAAGGTGCCGCCAGAGGAGTCCGCGCCGGGCAGGAGGAGATTCAGGGGCATGCCGCCGAGATCGACATCGGCGGGCAGCGAGTAGGGGACGGTCGAACTGCCCGTGCGGCCGGGAGCGCTTTGGTAGTTGCCGACGGTGACTCCGTTGACGACCTCCTGAAGGACGCCGGTGCCGCCCGCGAGGCGCAATTGGGTGCGGAAGTAGGCATTGGCGATCCAGCCCCAAAGACTGTGTTCGGCAGGTGTGCCGGCAGTCCAGGCGGTGGAGGGTCCGGTCACCGGCGGTGGCAACGCGGTCTGCAGATAGTTGGTAGGGAAACCACCGCCGCCGATTTCGGCAAGCGGGACGACGGCGGTGCCGGAGGGGGTGCCTGAAATGGCGAACAACCTGACCTCGCCGGGCGCAAGTGACAGGGATGGCAGGCGGAAAACCGTGCCGGAGAGAGCGGAGGCTTCGGACGAACCGGGTATCTTGAAGATGCGGTAGAGATTATATCGGGTATTGTCCCCGGGCGGTGTGCCGGCGGACGCGGTGGTGGACGGGCTGGTGGGCCCAATCATGGCGCGCAGGGAGAAGTGACTTGCGGGAACACCGCCGACGGACCCGGGATCGATAGCGAAATCAACGCCGCCGGAGGCGTTGAGCCGGACGTTGTAGGGATTGCCCAGTGCGAAGACGGTGAAGGTGCGCAAATACGGTGTGCCGTCCGCATCGATGTGCAGGCGCCAAAAGAAACGGGTCTGCACGATGGTCGGCGTCACGCCCGCAGACCGGACGACTGCGTCGGAGAGTTCCAACGCGGGTGCGGCGATGGAGCCGATGCGACCGGCCAGGGCGTAGTGGGCGGCGAGTGTTTCCCACGTGGGACCATACTTGGGGCTGAGGCCGGCGGGGAGTATGTTATTTTGGGCGGGGCTGAAGTTGGGATTCGGATTGGTCGTGTCGAGAATGGCCCCGGTTTCGAATGCGTGCGTGAGATCGCGCCGGAGTCCGCCGTTGAGCGTGTCGGCCAGCACGCCGCGCGAGTAGGTCGAGTAGTCGTGATAGCGAGCGTTGAGCAGCGGGGCAGTCAACGCGGTGTCGGCCAGACTCAATTGGCGGGGTGAAACGATTTGATCGAGTTGCGTGGAGTTGACCGGATAGCCGGAGAATCCCGCGATCAATTCGTTGCCGAGGCGCTGGGAGGCTTGAAAGCGGTAACGTGCGCCTGCATCGGCCGGGGTGGTGGCCGGGTCGATAGGAGTGCCCGAGGCCGGGGCGTAGGGGTCCCTCGCGGTGTAGGAGGATTTCACGCCTTCGTCGCCGACCCAGAAGGCATAGCGGCCGATGGAGGTGGTGCCGGACGAACCCAGCCCGGGGACGGAGGACGTGTTGACCGAGATCGAAATGAGTGGGGCGGCGATATAGCGGGCGAGATCGCCGACCACCACGGGAGTGCCGCCTGTGGTATTGGGGCCGACGAGCAGGACGGCGGGATTGCCATTGATCGTGAGCGGGGAGGTGGCGGTGGTGGAGAGGGTGAGCGCCGGGTCGTGGGATGGAAGGTAGGCGGGCGCGGCGGCCACGGAGGTGTTCATCACGCCGGTGACGGGATTGATGTCGGGGGTGAGGCTTTCGTTGCCGCTCACCAGCCAGTTTAGCAGGACGGGGGTGGGGGCCTCGGTGTAGATGCCTTGGGCGGCGGTGCTGCGCCTTGCCCATACGCCGGTCCAGTAGCGTGCGCCGTTGGCGGGAGACACGAGGCCGCTGCTGGCGGCCGGGACACTGTTCGTCGTGTCGTAAAGATCGGCGCGTGCAGTCACCCGCTGGTCCGGTCCGGCGTATTTTTGGAGCTGGCCCATGGCGAGATCGAGCGCCATTAGCGCATTTTGACGTGCTTGGGAGAGCTGCTGGTTGTTGCCCGCGACCTGAGTCTCGACGCGCGTGAGCGAGGCCAACGACACCAGCAGCAGCACCAAAAATGCGAGCAGCGTGATGGTGATGAGCAGGGCGAAACCTTGTTGATTTAGCCTGCGCGGGTGCTTTCGGTGTGCCGACACGGGGTAAGTGGCTTGATGGGTTACGCGCTCCCTGAGGTAAAGGCACATAGGCCCATGATCTCCCGCAGTGCAGCTACGTTGGGTTCATGGAAGCCGACGGGGCCGTGTTGTTCGATGAGTCCGAAGTTGGCGTCCACTTTTTCGGTGTGGGCGACTTCGTAGAGCAGCACGCCGCCGACCTTGTCGTCCTGTTCCACGCTTTCGAAAAAGGCCGGGTTGAGTTCGCGACCTTGCGATATGTAGCAATGAACCCAGACGCGTTTTCCCTGGCGGTGCGCATAGTCCTTGATCGTGGCTGCCCGTGAAGCGTCGTAGCGGTTGAAGTGGTAGTCCTTGAGGGTGATCTCATCCGCGAGGTCCACCAAATGGCGCCATTGCTCCAGCCATATTTTCGGCATGGCCCAGAAGCCAAGCTCGTTGAATTCAGTGCTGGCCTTCGGTTGCCCATGGCAGTGGCGCAAGTGAATCTGAAGTTTACGATCTGCGTGGCGGAGCTTGGCGGCCGCTTGTTCGACGAAGGTGGTGAAGTAATCACCACGAATGGCCATGATCTTCAACGGATCGGCTTCATCACGCAGAATATCGACGCCATGTTTTTCCCGGTATGCCTCCACGATCGGCGGATTGTAGCCGTAGTGGATGTAGTCCGACACCATGCCGGAGTGGTTTTGCAGGCGCAGGTCCACACCGTCGAAGCCTTGGGCGATCGCTTGATCGACCCAGTCCAGCCAATAAGCCCGCACTTCGGGATAGGCTTCGCAGGGGGTGCCTTTCATGTGCCGGAGGACGCCGCGGGCTAATCCATACACGCAGCCTGACTGCCAGCCCGGACCCCAAAAGCCCGCGCCATACCATTCGTATTCAAATCCCCATTGGGTCAGGCGGGCGATGGCTTTCTCCGCCGATTTATCCTCTCCGGAGGGCAGTTTTTCCATGCCCCAAATCCGTTCGCTCGGCGACAGTGCGGACTGGAGCGGATTGCCGCCGTTTCGAATGTGGACGGACAGGGTGGCGGGCAGGCGTCCGGAAGGGCCGTGCAGTGCGAGCATGGACTGCGGGATGGTGTGCAGACGGGTTTCACACTCAATAACGAGCGCGAAGTAGCGGACGGCCGGCGGGAAGCTAAACCCTTCCAATGTGAAGATGCGGCAGGGAGCCGTCGTGGGAAAAACGGGAACTCCATTGGCGTCGGTCACGTTCTCATCGGAACGGGTTTCGTGCACGGAAAACAAACCCTCATGACGGTGGTATGCGCCGTTGTCTTCACTGGTGAACAGATGAACGCGGACGGGCGCGGATGCCTCGATGGAAGCAGAGACCTTATCATTCACGCCGGCGATGGGGCCGATGCAAAAGCGCGCGGTGATGCGCTCCACGGGCTCCTGCATCAGACGGTCGTAATGCTCGACCGGTTTGCGCTGAACCCGCAGATCGGGTCTTCGGCTGAGCAGGTCGTCGAAGCCGATCCGGTCTCCGCCGACATCGGGTTCCCTGTGCATGTCACAAGGGAGCTTCGCACCATGCGGCACGGTTGCGCCCCCACCGCCCTCGTAGGGTTTTAGAATCGCGAAGGCTTCCATGCCGTGCAGACGGCACTGCCGCGCGTAGACGGCGTTGGGATCGCCGAGCGCGGACACCGAGCGAGCCGAGTGATTGTCCAATCCCGGGATGTCCGCCGGTTGCAGGCTGAGCGCGGGGTTGGCAAACATCGGATAGCCGGGATTGCACAGCACGAAATAAACCCGTTCGAAGCCCAGGGTTTTGAGCAGGCGCATTTCTTCGGCGATTCGCGCCTCGTCATGATGGCCGACCGTGATCTGGGGGAAGATATCCACCACGGGTGCGAGCGACTTGCCTGCACGGGTGGTTTTCAACCTTGAGGGAACAGAAGGCATGGCAGGGAGTTGATCATCGATGGTCGGAAGCGAGGATGCCGTAGCCGGACGGATCTTTGTCGCCGGCGATACCGCTGCCCCATTCGAGATAACGCGCACGGCCCGATCCATTGCTGTCGTTCACAACTAGCGAGAGCTGAATAGGCTTTGATTTGTCGTAAGTAAGTGGATACAATTCGGCCCATGGAATACGAACTTGGTAGCGGGTTTGGCCGCCTTGGCGGATAATTCGGGCGCTCCCGTGCTTTAGGGTGCCGTTTGAGGGGGACCAGAGGGCGGGAATGTCGCCGCGCGTGTCCGCAGCCGCGACTTTCCAAAGGACAGGGACTTGGGTTCCGAGGGCGGCGAGAATTTCGGTATGCCCGCCGACTAGGCCAGATCCCTCGCTATCGATGCCGATTTGAAGGCTGTCGGCACGCCACCAGGAGGGCACCGTTTCCGTCTGGACGTGCACGGGGTCATTTACCTCGACGACAATATCCAGTCCTTCGGGGTGGGCGCCGATTGCAGCGCGGGCGGAAAACCGGTTCTCGCCAGGGGATGATTTAAGCTCGGTAAGTGACCAGTCCCGGTCGATCCAGGCGGAGTTTGAAACGTTCGGATCGGAGTCCACCGACGTAAAGAGCGGGCCGTCATGGTATGTCGCGGAGACGGTTTTTCGGGCTAGCCGGGCGATGGCTTCCGGTGGCTGCAGGCGGTCGCTGATCTCGAGCTCCCGGATGTGCTCTTCGTCCGGGGAGGTCAGATAGTAGAAGCGGTTGGGCGCGAGTTTGCCGCCATCGATGAGCGAAACGGGTCGACCTTCCCAATCGATGAGGGTGGATCGAGTGGTGGCCAATGAGGAGATCTCCGAGATAGCGAAGACGCGGCTTTCGCTCCAAAAAGTGACAAGCGGTCCCTGTCCGGAGGAGAGGAGCAGGCCGAACACATCGTTCGCAGGCACAAACTCCTTGGCGTATGCGGCTTGACGGCCGCACGCATTAAGAAAGTTCGACATGACGACGGCGGCGTGGCGTGGCTCGGGTTGGGGGCGGACGCGAAAGAGACCGGAGCTGTGCACAAACCATTTGTTGTCGCCGGCAAAGACGAGCGTCTCTTTTTCGACGAGATTGGAAATCTCGAAGAGGATGGTGCGCTGCACGCCGGCTTTCAGTTGCAGGAAAAGATCGCGCATCATGCGGAACGAAAGAACTTCTTCGTCGAGCACGGGCGTGGACTGGCTGTTGCCCTGCAGGATGGCGTGCCATTCCGAGACGACGGCGGGTTTGGAGGGAGCCTTGTGAACGGATTCGAGGCGACGGAATTCCGTGATGGCGGTGCGTCCGTGGGTCGAAAGGATGTCGAAGTGCGCTGTCGCATCGAGCTGGAGCAGGCGGTTGTAGAAGGAGTAGTAGGCGGCGCGACCACCGAGGCCGCCTAGCCAGACTTCGGAATCCGGCTGCACGCGTTTGATGGTTTCGTAGCCCGTGGAGATGAGCTTGATGAAGTTCTCGGGAGTATCGGACCAGAAGACACTTCCGCCGGGCACGGCAGGTTCATTCCACAGTTCCCACAAGTGGATGCGATCCTTGTAGCGGTTGACGGTGGCCTCGACGAAGCGACCGTAGTCGTTGATGTCTTTCGGTGCGTAGGCCGTGGCTTCGACAACACAGATGTTGATGTTGGTTTTTTCCGGATGCGGAGATGCCCAGAGAGGCGTATAACAAAACTGGCCGGCGATTTCCATGTTGGCCGCCTTGAGCGCATCGACGTGCGGATCTAGCATCTCCCAGCGATAGACGCCCTTTTCTGGCTCGATGGCCATGTTGAGGTTGGTGAAATTGGCGCCCCACGGGATCGGGTGAATATTGGCCAAATCAAAGCCGATGAGACGGGCAAGCAGTATGTTTTTCTGGTTGAGCGTATAGGTGAAGCCGAACTGCCCGACGGTTTTTGTCACAGGTTTGAATTCGGGTAAAACGGCGAAGCCTTGACGCGTATGAACAAAGGAACGTTGTGCGCCATTCGGCGCTCGGAGAGCGAACGAGCTGCCGAGAACGCTGGCTTGGCCATCGGCGGTTACCTGGAAAAATTCAACGGTATAAAAACCGGGGGCTGGAGGCGTCCACGTCCAGCCGGAGGTTTCCGCTTGAATGCGGGTGATCTCATCACGGGCAATAGTCCGTCCGGTTACGTCGTTCACCACGGCCTGCAATGCCGTGGATGATGGGAGTAATTTTCCGCCCACTACATCGAAGCGCACGGTTTGTCCGAATTGCCACCAAGCAGGGATGGTGGCTGGTTGCATTGCCTGAGAGGCGGTGGAGGGCGGAAGCGGGGCGGTCCTTTGGATTTCCACACTGAAGGTTTCCACGATCACTTCGCCGGGGGTCTGCGCGTGTCCGGAGATTCCTGCAAAGGCAGGTTCTATGGTGAAGCCTTTATCGGCTAGTCCGAGGCCGTCCACCACTTTGGTGCCGTCTGCCCAGAGAGAGACGGTTTCGGCGGCGCGGTTATACTCGAGCTTGAGTTTCATTTTGCGCGAGGTGGCAAATCCGGGGACCGTGCCGGTTTTGAGTCGAACGGTCTTTTTGGAAACCCAATCCGTAGGATCAGGATTGCCGGCCAAGGTGTAGCTGCCTTTTGCATTCACAAAGACATAGATGCCGAGACCCCAGGCGGGGCTTCCGAATTGCGGTGAGCCGATACCGAGCGCGAGCCAGCCATCGCTGGCGGTGGGCCTGAGCGTGGCTTCGGCCACGATGACCTGTCCGGATATCGGAAGGGGTAGCCGACCCATGAATGAATCCGGGGTTTCAATGGTGATCCCTCCGGTTTTTTCGGAGGCATGCAATTTGAGATTGGGAGTCGCCTGCCACTTGCCTGTGCCTGTCTTAACGGGCGCTTCGGACAGGGCGATATCTGCTTTGGTGGCCCGCAGGTCAGGCGTCAGACGAACGATATCTTGCTGGGATGCGTCGGCGATAACACAAAGGACGACTGCGAAGATGAGGGAGAGCGGCAGACGGAGTTTCATGAGTCAATAAACAGTCTGATGGGTGGAGTTTTTAGGAATCTGCTCATCGTCCGGGCGCAGCGATGCAGCAGGACGACATTCACCAATGAGGCAAACTGCACCGAGCGCGAAGCGTTATGACCACGGAGTGGCCGATACCGTTTCAGCGGGGGGGCGGACGGGGGTGTTCTGGCTGAAAGGAGTTACTGGCGGCGGCGCACCATAGCAGCGAAGGCAAGCGTGCCCGCGCTTAACAATACTGCGCTCGTGACCGGCTCGGGAATCGCGGTGAGTGACACATTGTCGATGGCAAAGGCGGACCCAAACGAGTTGGTCGTGAAACGAACTTGGTTAACCCCGTTGTCGGTCGGCGCGACACTGAAGATGTTGATGTTCGAGAGGGTGGATTGAGCGCCGCCAACAAGACCATAGGAAACCGAATAGTTGGACGCAATGGCTCCAGCACCGAAGCTTACATTGAGGGTCATCTGATAAACAGAGGTGGAGCTCCAGACGCCGGTCGAGGAGTTGTAAGTGGAGGCACTGAAGATGTCCTCCGCGATCGTTTGGAAGGCGGTTCCATCGCTTGCCTTAAGACTGAGGAGGCCGGCGCTGGTGCCCCGGGTGATGATCATGTTAATCGGAATAGTTGAGCCCGGTTGCTGCAAGATGAGCTGCAGGCTGCGGTTGGATGCGCTACCGGAGTCGGTGGCCACGAATTGAAAAGAAAGGGACAGGTTTTTTACCGTGGTGTCGGAGGGTGTTTGGAACAGGTTGTCCGACGTGGTTGCCGGCTGGATCGTGGCGGAGAAGTTGGAGCCGCCTACCAGTCCCGCTGTTTGTGTGACGGTGCCGGACCAGAAAAACGGATTGCCACGCGGAGGAGTGCCCGTGGTTGTGTTCCAGCCTTCAAACGTGCCTTGGACAAGGTTCTGAGCTTGGGATTGAGTTGCAGCAATAGTGACCAGCGAGGTGGCCATGACAAGCGAGCGTAGCAGGGTGCGTGGATTCATAGCGGGAATTTTTCGGGGTGGTGGGATTGGAATGTGAGGGAAGGAAATCAGGTGGCGCGCAGGCGCAGGCGGTTGCGGGTAAAGCAGGCGTCGATCAGGTCGCCGAGTTTGGCTTCGGCGAGGCCGATGCAGGTGTCGGCGGCGCCGTAGAAGATTTTCACGGTCCCGTCGGCTTCGACGGTGGCATTGCAGGTGAACACCACGTTGCCGACGCGACCGGTTAATTCGTAGTCGTGCTCGGGCCAGAGCACGGTGTCCTCGCCGCGGGCGATCACCTTGGCGGGATTGTGCAAATCATGGAGCGAAACGCCGAGACGGTAGATCATGCCCGCGCCGGTGTTGGTGACGCCGTGGTAGATGCTCAGCCAGCCTTTGTCCGTCTTGATGGGGACGGCACCGGCACCGATCTTGAGGCTGTCCCAGAGGCCGGCGCGTGGGCCCATGACGTATTCGGCCTTGCCCCAGAAAACGAGGTCGGGCGAGTAGCTCACCCAGATGCCGCAGGAGTCGTTGGGATTGCCGAAGGGGCGGTCGAAGCGGGCGTAGAGGCCGTTGATTTTTTCGGGGAAGAGGACGCCGTTGCGGTTGCCCTGCTCGCTGGCGATGGAGACACGGGTGAAGGTCTTGAAGTCGGTCGTCTTGACGATGCCGAGGCGCACGCCCTGGGTCTCGGCGCTGCTGGCGTAAACGATGACGTATTCGCCATCGATGAGCGTGATGCGGGGGTCGTAGATGCAGTCCTCGGGATGGGTCGGATCGGCGGCGGGCCAGTCGAGGGGCTGCGCATCGACCTTCCAGTTTACGCCATCGCGGCTGCGGGCGAGCCAGAGCACGACGGGTTGGGCGTAGGTGGCGGCGTCCACCAAGAGCAGGTATTCATCGCCGACTTTGATGCCGCCGGGATTGAAGGCATACATGACGTCGCCGGGGAAGTCGGACGGGCGCAGCACGGGATTGAGCGGGTGCTTGGTGAAAATACGCCGGGTGCCCGGCGGGACAGATCGACGGGGGACGGAGACAACGGGAGCGGGAGCGAGGATGCTCATATTAAATGAAACAGTTTCAAAAACAGGATAAAAAAGAGGAGGAGGGTCGTAGCGGTGATTTAAAGCGGGGCGGAGTAAACGGCGGCAGGGTTAAAACGCCAAGAGTAAGGGGTATGGCTGGAATGAAAATGAAACAGTTTCTAAAATCAAGCGATTTCTGGCGGATGAGATGTTTTTGGGTCGTTTTAGGAATGGTGCGGCCGGGGTCGCTGGTTTGGCGACGGGTATTCGCGGCGGGCACGGCGGCCCGCCCTCCACGGTTACAGCATGTCAAATAAAACGTAACCTGTTTGGAATGTAGGCCCGACCGCTGGTCGGGGTTTTCCCTG
Organism: Opitutaceae bacterium; assembly: GCA_041671745.1. GTDB lineage: Bacteria > Verrucomicrobiota > Verrucomicrobiia > Opitutales > Opitutaceae > Rariglobus. The sequence goes on from JBAZBC010000008.1 coordinate 101,071, forward strand.
CCATTCGCCAAGCCACCCGACCAGCGGTCGGGTCTACAAAAGCCTACAAAAGCGGAGTCAGTCGGAGCGGGCGCGCACGAGGCGCGCACCTACGTCGGGAGGCTTCAGATCGCCGCCGTGGAGTGGCGCACGATCAGGGAAATCGGGGTGTGCACGGTGCGGATGTCGGCGGGCTTTTTGTTGCGCGCCAACTCGGCTTCGCCGATCAAGGAAAAGATCATGCGGGCGGCTTCGGTGCCCATCGCGTGGGCGGGGATACGCATCGCGGTCATGGGGGTATCGAGGTAGGATAATTTTTCCGTTTCTTCGAAACCGATGAGTGAGAGATCGCGCGGGAGGTGCAGGCCCATTTCACGGGCTTCGATCTGGAAACCGATGGCGAGGTCTTCGTTGGTGACGATCACGGCAGTGGGGCGGTCGAGGAGGCCGAGCAGGCGGCGGGCGGCGCTGCGTCCGCTGTCGATGGTGGCGGTGTCGAACTCGATGCACTGCGGTTTTGCGGCGTCGCGCACGGCCTTCATGGCTTCGGCGTAACCGGCGAAGCGTTGTTCGTGGCCGTGGTCGATGTGCTTGAAGGAGACCATGGCGATTTTGCGGTGGCCGAGAGAGAGGAGATAACGCGTGGCGTTGGCCCCCGCCTCGCGGTCGTCGAGGAGGATTTGGTGGGCGCCGTCGTCCTGGGATTTGTAGCCGACGATGGCGTGGGGGAACTGGGCGAGGCTTAGGCGCTCGGCCAGCGAGTAGCCTTGAAACATGGTGACGATGATGCATCCGGCGACGCCTTCGCGCATGATCATCTGGCGGAGTTCGCGGTTGTTGCGGATCTGGGGCACGAACGGGCGCATCTGCAGACCGAAGCCTGCGGTAAAGGTCGCGTCGCAGACTCCGCTGAGGATGCGGGACGTGTAGCCGCTGTCCAGGGCACCGCGGTGCTCGGGAAGGAGGACGAGGATGCGGTTGCGGTCGATGGCTTTCCAGCGCGGCTGAAACGAGGAGGCTTCCATGGCCTTACGAATGCGCAGGACGGTTTCTTCTTTCACGCCGGGGCGTCCGTTGATCACGCGTGAGACCGTGGCGGGGGAAACGTCGGCGGTCTTGGCGATGTCGTAAATGGTGGCCATGCGGATTATGAAACAATTTCAAAAATGTTTCATTGCAAGTGCCAAGATTGTTTCAACGGGGAAGCGGGCGGTTCAAACCACCACGGATGACACCGATTGCACGGATACAGAAGGGTTGTTCCGATGTGGAGCGGGCTGGCTCACGGGAGCCCGATCATCGCAGCGCCAGCTCGCTCCCACGTCGGAATCCGACCGGATTGTTTGCCGGACACCCGCTGAGCCAACGATGCAGTCGGAGGCGGAGTAGCGGGAAACCGTGCGCTCAGGCGGCGGGGTTGAGGAGTTTTTCCTCGGCGGTGACGATCGCGGTGATGAAGGCCTCGGGGGGGCGTTAAGGAGCGGCGGCAGGTTCGAGTGACAATAGATGGTTCGCGTTGCGTTGCACCGTTACGGTGCAGGATGTATCTCCGTTGGTGAACCGCGTGCCGGCGGGGGCAGTGATCGTGACTGGACCGTCCTGAGTGGCATACACGAACAGTTCTTTGGCGTTGGCGAAGGTCACGGACGGGGTGTCGGTCACCAAGGGAACTTGGGTGAGACGGAGGAGTTGGTGCACGAGACCGGCGTTCCAGCCGTGGTCGGCGATCAATACGTGGGTTATGCCGTCGACGGTTTTGACCGCGCCCGAAACGGTGCCGTCTTGGTTGTAGAGGCTTAGTGGCGTGGTGTCCGGATCATCGATAATGATGCGTGGGTCTAGGCGAACGGTGCCGCCAAAGGTGATTTTATCCAGAGGGCCGGTGCCGTGTGAACCGGTCATACCGTCGTCGTGACGCGTGTGGATGCCGGTGAGGAAAAAAATACCGTCGGAGCCGGCGTTCAGGAAACCGGGAGCATATTGCCACACGACGACACCTCCGCGTTCGTGTAGCCGTTTTTTCAAGGTTTGCTCACGTTCGGGGTCGAGCCTCCAGGCATTCACAAAAACCGTGGCCGCGGTCGGGGGAACCAAGCCGTCGAGGTAGTCGTCGAGATAGTAAAACCCGACCGTGGCGCCGCTCGCATTGCAGGCGTTGCGCAGGGGCGGATACATTTCTTTGAAGGTCCAGGTGAACTTTTCATAGAGGCGACTTTCTTCGTCCACGATCACGGCCACGGAGGGCGAGTAGCGCGTGCGTTCGCTGCGGACGGCGCGCATTTTTTTGCCGAAGTCTCCGCTCCAGAGATTCCAGATTTTCGGATCGGTGAACCAGCCTCCGCCATAGAGATCCATCCACCAGGTGGCACCTTGGTGGAAGGCGGAAAATGCGAGGTTGCGGCTCAGGATTCCAGTGGTCTCGGCTGCGTTCGCAGGGATCTTGAAGTCGGGTTTGGACGAATCCCAATACCATTTGGGCACGGTGGCGTCCTTGAGTTTCACGTGGGTGTGCAGGTCGTCTTCGTTGACCCAGATTTTTCCGTGGAGCGGAAAGGAATCCACGGCGCCCATTGCCGCGCCGGGGCCGCTCGAGAGGCGTTGCGCGTAAGGAGCGTAGGAAATGGGGGCGGCAAAGAAATCGACTTCTGAATTTCTCAGCAGCATGCCGGTTTTCAGGTGTCCGCAGATGCTGCCGGGCAGCTCAAAGACGTAACCATAGAACGTGATCGCGGCTTTTTTCCCGGCGGATGCGGATTTCACTTCGGCGGCCAAGCGTAGCAGATTGCCGGCGTTTTCATCGGACACGAACTCGGAGTAGTCGACCCAGTTTTGTTCGGCGGGCAGGTCGTAAAATGCTTTGATGATACGGCCCGGTTTCGGAGGGATCACCGGAAAGCGTTCGTCTTTGTCCACGGGCACTTCGGCGTTGTCGAGCATGACGGTTGCATCGCCCCAAGCCGCCTGAAGGGTTTCATCCGTCGTGTAGCGGGCTTTCAGCCAGCGCTGGAAGGCGCGTCGATTCGTATCCGAGTAGTCGGGACCGTGGACACGGTAGCCATCGGGTATCCATTCACCGGTTTCACGGCCGGAGAATTGGTAGCCCCAAATGTGGTCGGCGAACGGCGAAGCCTCGCAGTGGGTCACGACCGAGTGAATCGCTTTGACGGCAGCTTCCTGCACTGCGGGATCGGTCCACGAGAGGATGCGCGAAGGGCCTTTTTTATAGACGATGGCGGAGTCTTGGGTGAGGCCGGCGTCACCTACATTGGTCATGAGCGAAATACGCGGAGCCACGGTTACTCCGGGCCCCATGTTCTCGAAAAAACCGAGCAGGTCGTCGGTGGCGGCCCAGTCGGCGGGCTTGGGATCGGCAACCAGTGGAAAACGGCTGCTGTTAAAGATGAATTTGCCGAGGCCGGCTTCTTTGGCGAGACGGACCTGCGGCTCGAAGGTGAAACGATTGTCGGCTACCGCGACGTTGTGAAAAAAATATAGGAAGTCGCCGGCGTCGGCATCAGCCTTGGCATCGGCGAAGACGACATTGGCGGCCGGCAACAAGGCGAGGAGGAGCAGGGATAATCTCATGATAGGTGGTCGGTGCGGGCTACCTTGAAGGCGGCGAACAATTTCTCGGCGTAGCCGGCGTGGCCCTGGTCGTTGGGGTGCCATTGGACGCCCGGGGTGGTTCCGGCACCGTGGCAGGCGGGATCGGAGGCAAGATCGGCGACCGAGACAAAGGGAATGCCGCGGATTTGGCAGGCTTGTGCGAAAACGCGGTCGATGGTCGCGGCCCAGCCAGTGCAGGCTTCTCCCGGTTGCCAGACGCCGGTGGCGATCACGAGAGGGCGGCACGCGAAGCTGCGGACTTGATCGAGCAGGAGTGCATAAGAGGCGTCGAGCGATTGCTCTCCGTCGGATTCCTTTTCGTGTTCTCCCAGCTGGATTACGACGAGGTGAGGTGCGACCGGTGCGACTTCGGCCAGCGCAGAAAGCCGGTGGCGAATGCTGCCGGATCCGCCACCGGTGTGAAAATGGAGCCCGACCGTGCGGGGTGCCAACATCGTGCCAATTCTGCGTTGCAGTCGGTGGGCGTAATCAAGCGAAGCGTCGCTTGCCGCCATGCCGGCCACATGACCCCAGCCGAGGCGGCGGACCGTGTCGTCGTTAAAGCCGTGGCAGGTGATGCTGTCGCCGATGCAGAGGATTCTAAACGCGCCGGAATCCGAGCCGATATCCACCGCAGATTGCGGCACGTCCAGCTGGGATTGACCGGTCATCACGCGTATCCGAATTTCGATTACTTGGTGCTCTTCGGCGCGGGTGATTCGGGCGTGGCCTCACCTGCGGGTGACCACCGGAGAAAGTCGGATCGGGTGGACAGGCGCACGGTGTTGTTTTCGACAATCAGGACCGGGTCGGCGGTGAGGCTGGTGTCGCTCAAGGTGAAACCGGAGACGTTGCCGCTCTGGTTTCCGTAATAGTCGTTCCACTGCTCGAGCACCGGTTCACTGGAGGCGTCATCCGTCGAGGTGTCGTTGAAGACGCCCCATTTATTGAGGGTGATGATGTTGAAGCGGATGGTGTTGTCCCTGCTCCGATTGATAAGGAAGATGCCCGCGCGGGCATTTTTGAGCAGGATGTTTTTTTCGATCAGGTTGTCGGTGCTGCCGGAGAGCGTGATGCCGTCGTAGGTTTTGCTGCCCTGGATGACGCAGCGGCTGATGGTGTTTTGGGAGGCGCGCTGCAAGAAGACGGTGCCGTAGCTGTTGCCGCCTTTCAGGGTAAGACCGTCGAGGATGACGTTGTTTTGATCCAGCAGATGAAATGCATGCGGTTTGTCGCCGGTGTCGATGATGGCACGGCTGAGCTTCTCGCTTTTGATGGTCAGGCTACGGCGGGGTGACGTGTCTTTTCCTGTGATCTTGACGGACTCCGCGTAGATGCCCGGTTTGACTACGATGACGTAGGGCTGGTCGGGACGTGCGGGGACGGCGTCGACGGCGGCTTGAATGGTGATGAATCGTTCACCTTCACCTACCCTGAGCTCGACGTTGGCTTTAGTCGGTGTGGCGATCACAGAGATGAGTCCGGAGAAAATCGTCGCGGCAAAAAATGAGGGTAAGGTAGGTAGGTTCATGGCGTAAAATGGATCGGAGGAGGCGTGTGCATCGATATGCGCCGGTTATCCGCTTAGTTATTGTCGTAAATGCAGGCGACTTGACCGGAGGTGTTATCGAGGATGAGCGCTGGGGAAATGCTCTCAACGTGGCCGTCGTAAAACGCGACATTCAGCTTGTTCCCGTGGCGGGGAAAAGAGATCCATGGGTCGCTCGAGTAGAATCCATCCGAGGGGAAACGGGCGTAGCCGAAATTTCCGGAACCGGTGGTGCGTCGGGCGTCCGTCCACTGGCCAGCCGGTGCTCCGGGATTGTCGACGAAGCTAATGTCGCTGACCATGATCGTGCTGGTCGGACGCACGACGTCGGATGCGATATGGCTCACTCCGGATGTCAGATACTGATGAAGTCCGATGGTTTTGTTAATACCGTAGGATGCGGGCAGGAGACCGCGGCTGGTGTCAAAGGAATCAAGTCTGTCGTCAGCCGGGCATCCCAAGATGCCGATGGCGTTTTCCTGATTAATATAAGGGCTGATCAATAGGCGCCATGTCTGTGCATCCGCACCGTTGGGCTTGGTTCCACCGGCTATCGGAATAAGCAGGTTCTTGTGCTCCGCACTGTAGAGCATGCAACCGGCTGCGATCTGGCGTAGGTTGGCGGCACAGTTGGAGGTCTTGGCGGACGATCTCACGCTGCTGATCACCGGAATGATGATGCCTGCGAGGATTCCTACGATCGCAATCACCGTAAGCAACTCCACGAGTGTGAACGCGGCGAGCCTTGGCTGCCTGGAGAGGTGGATGCGTGTTGGTTTCATACGTATAGAACGTATGCGGTTCTCTGTCGCGTTAGCGGGATGACCGGCGGCGGCGACCAAATGCGGCGAGCAGTCCGCAGCCACCTAATATCGCGGCGATCGACGCCGGCTCCGGAATGGCGGAAACGATCAGGTTGACTTGGCCAGCCGTGTTAACGTCCAGCGCATAATTGTAGCCTGAGGGCAGTGTGTTCAGCGTGAGGTTATTGTTCACGAATGTGCCGGTGTAGCTGAGCAGCGTGTAGGTTCCCACGCCGAAACCACTGGCTGCGGTGACATCAAGAATACCGTCGAGGGTGAGATTGCCCGTGACCGAAGCGCTGTCACTGATCGCGCCCAGGTCGAATTTGAGGAGGGAGGTATTGGCGAACGTGAGGTTGCCGGCGACGGCGAGTGTGCCCGCAGTGCTGACGCCCGAGGCATTAAGATCGCCGGTCGAGAACACGCCGCCTGAGAGGATGTTCACGTCGCGGTTGACCGTGCCGAAACCGCCGAGTGTGGCGGCGGAATTGACGGTGACAGCGCCACCGCCGCCGAGAATGGTTCCGTTGACCAGCAGGGTTCCCTGTTGAACGGTCGTGATGCCTTGCCAGTTGTTGCCCGTTCCCGAGAGAGCGACGGTGCCGAGCCCTGTTTTGGTGAGGGTGTCAGCGGTTCCGGTGCCCGTGCCCGAGGGAGAGCGGATGATGCTCGCTGTGAAATTGACGCGACCTCCCGAGGCCGCGGTGAGAGTAAGAGCTTGGGCGGCGGCACCGCCGACGCCGTTTTGGATCGTTCCGGTGAAGTTAGAGACATGCGCGGTGTTGCCGCCGAGCGTGGCGGTGGTGACGCCCGTGCCCGGGGTGTTGATCAGGATGCCGCGGGCAAAAGTGTAGGTGCCGCCGAGCAGGATCGTGGGGGCGGTGGCCGCAGCCGTCGTTCCCATTTGAATCTGGCTGGAGCCATTGCCGAACGCACCCGACGTGGTGTTCGTGTTCACTCCCACGACGACGGTGGCGTTGAGTATCTGCGTGGTGGTGGCGGTGTAGGTGTTGTCGGCGTTCAGCTGGATGGTGCCGCCGCTGTTGAAGCCGACCGTGCCGGTTGCGTTGCCGGAAATGATGCCGTTCATCTTTAGGATTTTCCCTGCGGATGCCTTGAAGTTAACCGCCGAGACTCCGTTCAGATCCACCGCACCGCCGATGGTCATATCGCCGCCGGTCGCGCGGATTTGCGAGGCAGCCAGCAACCTCAGCGAATTGTTGATTGTGATGAGGGAGGCGGACTGGTTCTCGATGCCGTTGGCATCGGCTCCGGTTCCGTTGATCGAGAGCTGGCTGCCGCTCAGGGTGAAGGCTCCGGCGGTGGAGTTGAAAACGATGCTTTGGGCCGTGAAGGGGGAATCCGCGTTGGGAGTGAGCCGGGTGGTGCCCGCAAACACGAGTGCCGTGGTGGTGCCACTGGAGGGAAGCGAACTCCAATTGGCCGAGGTGGACCAATTATTGTCGGCACCGAGTCCGGTCCACGTTTGCGCGCAGGCAAGGCCGGAGCCGGAGGCCAACAGAAGTGCGCAGGCAGAGTAGCGGATGCGGCGTGCAAAGTTGCCGGCAGCGCGAATGGCGCGAGTTGGAGAATCAAGGCGAGCAGGGGTATTCATATGATATGCGGGGTAGGGTTGGGAGGGGGCCAGTCGTGGACGAGGGCGGGAACTCAGCTGCTATCACGCACGACGATATGGCCGCGCACCAAAATTTCATCGGGCGGAATCGGAACACCTGAAACGAGTTTTTCCAGGGTTTCGAACGCGAGCTGACCGATTTTTTCGCAGGGCGACTTGTAGGTGGTAATGTGGATGCAATCGCGGTTCTCGGGTGTGTAGTAACCGTCGATGCCCACGATCTTCAGGTCCTGCGGGACGCGAAGGCCGGCGGACTTGGCGGCCTCGGCCATGCCGTAGGCGAGGTAGTCCGTCGCGCACACCACGCCATCGACCTTGCGACCGGCGGACAGATATCTGCCGGCCAGCAGGGTCGGCTCCTGCAGCGGTTGGGCGAAGTCGGACTTCATCGAGGCGTCGATGACGACATTCTCGGTCAATACAGGCAGGCCGGTTTCTTCCATCGCGCGACGATAACCCTGATAGCGGTCGCGCATCGCCATGCTGCCGGCGCGGTTTGAAAAGAAGCCGATGTTGCGGCAGCCCTTCTCAATCAGGTGGCGGGTGACGGAGTAGCCGGCGTGAATGTTGTCGAGCACCACCGTCGGGCGTCCGAGGCCCATCAGGTTCACCGATATCAGCACAAGGGGAACCTTGGCGTTGACGATCAGCTGGGAGAATTCCACCTGAGCCTTCGGTGTGGAGACATTCGGGAAAATCACGGCGCCGCGCACATCGAACTCCTGCAGGCGGCTGAGGAATTCGGTGTCTTTGTCGCACTCGGCGTTCGTCGAGAGCATCACCACGCGACGTTTACGCTGGTTGGCGACTTCCTGAAAGCCGCGGAGATTGCGCCAGATGCCCTCGTGCTGATCGCTCGGGTAAATGAAGGCGAAAGCATCCAGTTCGGTGCTGCGTGATTCGGGGGCTTTGGGCATGCCCAAAACACGGGTGCCGACGCGGGCTTTACGCTCAATGAGTCCTTCGTGGGCGAGCAGAGCCATGGCCTTGTTCATCGTGCCGACACTGCACTCAAACCGTCCGGCAAGCTCGGTCTCCGTGGGGAGGCGCACGCCCACGGGCCACTCGCCCGCCACCACGAGTTCACGCAATTCCTGGTGAATCTGGGCAACTTTCTTGAACGGGGCAGTCGTCATGCATCCCGAAAAAGAATCAATTCTTGGTTCAGTCAAACATTATTTGATTTTATTGGATTATATTTGATTTAATTCATTTCACCACCTTCCGTGCAAGCCCGATGCCTGTGCTTCAACTACCTCTTCGCCCGGTGGATCTTCGCTGCGATAATATTATGAATCCAATTGGTTTGGATTTAGTTACACCTAACTTATCCTGGAGATTGAATGATGAGAGACCCGGGGCGGCCCAGCGGCGTTATCAAGTATGTGTTTACCACAAGGATTCGCCGGAAAAGGTGAAATCCGTGGAGTTTTGGGATTCCGGCGTGGTGAAATCGGCCGATTCACTCGTTTCGTATGCCGGGCCGGATCTGCAACCGCACACGCGGTATCAGTGGCGCGTGCGGATCTGGGATCAGGCGGACAAAGTCTCGCCGTGGAGCGAGGACGCCTGGTTTGAAACCGGTTTTTTGCTTCCCTTCGCCGCATGGCCGGCGGCCCGGTGGATCACGGCGTCGGCGGAGGGCGAGGCCTGTCCGTTTATGCGCGGCGGGTTCCGGCTTACGGCGCGCCCGCTCAGCGCGAGACTCTACATCACGGCTCGGGGGCTTTTCGAAGCGCACCTGAACGGTCGGCGGATTGGCCGCGACCGGCTTACGCCGGGGTGGACCGATTACCGGAAGCGCATCGAATACCTCACCTACGACATCACCGGGCAACTGCGTCGCGGGGCGAACACGCTCGGAGTGGTCCTCGCCAACGGCTGGTATGCCGGGCATCTCGGCTGGGAGGCGTCGCCCAACCGCCAGCATTACGGCGCCCAACCGGCCTTGCTGGCGGTGTTGCGACTCGTCGAGACCGACGGAACGGTTCGCTGGCTGGGAACGGATGACACGTGGATCTGGCGTGCCGGACCGCTTTTGTCGGCCGATTTGTATCAGGGAGAAAACTACGACGCCCGCCGTGAGTTGGCCGGGTGGAGCGACGCGCGGCCCGGCTCATCGCGCGGCTGGATGCCGGTCAAGCCGGCCGATTTCCCCGCGGTCGAACTCAACGGCAAGACGATGCCGCCCGTGCGCGCGATCGAGATGGTCAAGCCGGTGGACATCCGCACGCCCGGGCCGGACCGCCAGGTGGTGGACTTCGGTCAAAATCTCGTGGGCGTGGTGCGCCTGCGCCTGCGGGCTCCCCGCGGAACCCGGATCACGCTGCGGCATGCGGAAATGCTGCAGGACTACGGCGAGCCTTACACCGACAATTTGCGCAGCGCCCGGGCGACCGATCATTACGTGGCGCGCGGCGGCGGCGTTGAAATCTTCGAGCCGCGTTTCACGTTCCACGGGTTTCGCTATGCGGAGATTTCGGGATTGCCGGGCGGACTGGCGGCCAAGGACGTGCGCGCGGTGGTGATGCATACCGAGATGAGTCCGGTGGGAACGTTCGAAACGTCGAATCCCCTGCTGAACCAGCTGCAACGCTGCATTCGCTGGGGCCAGAAGGGCAACTTCCTCGAAGTCCCGACCGATTGTCCGCAGCGCGATGAACGCCTGGGCTGGACGGGCGATGCGCAGATTTTCCTGACGACCGCGTCCTTCAATTTCGATATCGCGGCATTTTTTACCAAATGGCTACGCGACCTGACCGACGCCCAGCATGAGAGCGGGGCGTTTCCCGATGTCGCGCCGGACTTGCTGAAGCTCATGTATGGCCCCAAGCGCAAGGCCGGCAATGCCGCCTGGGCCGATGCCGGGGTGATCTGCCCGTGGCTGATTTACCAGCGCTACGGCGATGTGTCCGTGCTCGGGCGCCATTACGAATCGATGGTGCGCTGGATCGATTATCAGGAGCGCACGGCGGATGATTGCATCAGGCCTGACACCGCGTTTGGAGACTGGCTGGCTCCTGACGCGGCACGACCGAACTGGGCGTCGACTCCGTGTGACCTCATCGGCACGGCGTATTTCGCGCGCACTACCGGCATCATGGCACAGGTTGCGCGCATTCTTGATCGGGATGCGGATGCCAGCCGCTTTGAGCGTTTGCAGAAGAAGATCGTTCGTGCGTTCAACCGAAACTATGTCACAGGCGACGGCCGTGTGCTGGGTGACACTCAGACGGCCTACTTGCTCGCGCTTGGTTTTGATTTGCTGCCGGTCGCGTTGAGGTCGCGCGCGGTTGTCCATCTCGAGCGTGCGCTGGCGCGGCGCAACTACCACCTCTCGACGGGATTTGTGGGCACGCCGCTGCTTGCGCCGGTGCTCAGTCGGGTGGGACGCACGGATCTGGCTTACCGTCTGGTGCTCAACGAAACCTATCCTTCTTGGCTCTTCCCGGTGAAAAACGGGGCGACGACGATGTGGGAACGCTGGAACAGCTGGACGCCGCAGGGCGGTTTCGGGGAAACGGCAATGAATTCATTCAACCACTACGCCTACGGCGCGATCGGTGAGTGGCTGTATGCGGTGGTGGGAGGGATTGATCTGCTGGAACGGGGATTCCGGCGGATTCTTTTGCGTCCGCGGCCGGGAGGCGGACTCACGTTTGCCAAGGCTACGCTGAAGTGTCCGCACGGTCTTATTCGAAGTTCGTGGATGCTCAATGAGGCAGGTCTTCAATGGTCGGTTCTGGTGCCTCCGAACACCACGGCGGCGGCGGTTCCACCGGCAACGGCGCTGACGGACATGACGATCAACGGCACGCCCTGGCTCGAACACACCGGGGTTCGCCGGGCGGACGCGATTGAGGGTGAACCGACGCTCTCACTGGTTGCTGGAAACTACGATTTCCACATCCCGCACCCGCGTGTGCTCTCAACGTAAGTCTGCGGGAGACCGGGGGTGGTGCAGAGGAACCCAGCTTCTTCCTCATCTGTGCGGGGAGGGAAGGCGAACGAGTTGCGTTCAGGCGACCGGGTGGAGGAGTTTTTCCTCGGCGGTGACGATCGCGGTGATGAAAGACTCGGGGGATGAGGCCTTCATGAGCGCCTCGCGGTTGGCGGGGTCTTTGAAAATCTTGCAGAGGGCGCTGACGATCTGGAGATAGTCGGTGGGATTCGACTTGGGGGTGCCGAGCACGAACATGAGTTTCACGTTCTGGTTGCTGTTCTCGAAATGAACCCCGGTGTCGCTGCGGCCGACGGCGATCACGATTTTTTGCACGTGCTCGGTGCGGGCGTGGGGCAGGGCGATCTCGTTGCCCAGACACGTTGTGTCGAGCCGTTCGCGGGCGAGGAGCTCGTTGTAGAAACCTTGGAAATTGGTGACGTCGGCATGGCCATCGAGCAGTCGCGCAACTTCATTCAGCGCCACGGTGCGTTTGGCACTTTGGACGTTGAGTGTGATGCGGGAGGGATCGAGGAGAGTGGAGAGTCGGCCGGCCATGCGAAGGACGTTTGCAGCGTTAGCGTGAGTGGCAAAGGGACTCTCCGGAAAATGCATTGGCAAGCGCCGAGTGGCTTGAAATTGGCGAAAATCGGGTGACGTCTTGGCTCTGAGGGGGGGCACAGAGGGGATCGCATGATTATCGGAGGAACCGGGTCAGCTTTTGTCGCAGAAGATCGCGGGCGCGGGCGATGCGGGTTTCCACGGCTTTGGGCGTGGCCGCAACGATGGCGGCGATCTGCGCGTGAGATTGGTCTTCGTATTCGAACAGGATAAGAGCGGTGCGCAGGTGGTCGGGAAGGTCGGCGATAGCCGCGCGGACGGCGACCGTGCGCTCTTCGTTGAGTGTGGCCGAATCGGGGGCGGGGCGGGGGTCGGCGTGGTCGGGGGCTTGGTCGAGTGCGACCAGCGGACGGTGGGTGCGGCGGCGGCCGTGATCGCGGCAGAGGTTGAGCGCAATCTGGAACATCCACGTGGAGAACTTAGACCCGTCCCGGTAGTTGGAGCGGTGACGGTAGATGCGGACAAACGTTTCCTGCGCGAGGTCGAGGGCGTCGGCCTCGTTTTGCAGGTGGCGGTAGAGGAAGGAACGAAGCGGGACCTGCCAGCGCAGCATGAGCGTATCGAGCGCGGAATCGTCACCGCGGCGCAGGGCGGAGGCGAGGACCTCGTCGGAGGGAGTCGGAGCAGCGTCGGGGGTCATTTGAGCCCGAGCGGGGAGGTGTGCTCCAAGTGCGTGAGCTTGGGGAGGACGAGGGCCAGGAAGCGTTGCCCTTCGCCGGGCGGCATGACGGCGGCGACGCGTTGCAAGTGGGCGCGGGTGGCGTTCTGGCAGACGGTTTCGAGACGGAGGAGTTCGGCCTGCGCGGCGGGTTTTTCGGAGACGGGGGCGGAGGCGAGGGATTTGCGGGCGGCGACCACGAGTTTGCAGTGTTCCATGCAGACGGGGAAGTAGTCGTCGTGGAGTTTTTCGATGGCGGCGGTTTGGGCGGGCGAGAGATGGAACTCGTCGCGTATCCAGGTGATTTCGTCGTTCATCACGACGACGGCGGGTGAGGCCAGCCAGCGGGTCAGGCCGAAGGAGGCGAGGCCGGCGACTAGGACGCAGAGAGCAAATATGAGACCGCGTTTCACGAGGGCGAGTCGGTGTGAACTTGATCGCCGGCCGTCATCTGGATCGGATCAATCGTGCGGACATAGGCGGCAGCCATGCGGTCGGTTGATTGGGAACGGTTGACGGCGAGTGCTCCGAGTGATCCGGCGAGTATGGAAAGGGTGACGGCCACGCTGGCAGCGAGGGGGAGCGGAATCGCGAAGGGGAAACGAATGATCGGCGCGGGGGAGGGGGAATTCACTTCGGTGCGGATGCGCGACCAAACCTTGTCAGCGAAATCAGGCGCGGGAGAGGGCGTGTGTTGCCAGCTGCCCAGCAGCGGGGAAAGGGGATCATGGTCTTTCATGGCCGGTGATACGTTGGCGAATGAGGAATCCCTTGGCGAATGTTTCGAGGAGAGTGGCGACAAACCGTCGGATTTTTTAACTGCGGATTTCGCAGATGGGTGCGGATTACCAAGGCATCATGAACGCCATAGTGTTCATCGGGCTTCTGTCTTGTAGTCACAGGGATGGCGGAGCGTTTCTGATTAATAACAGTCTGTCTTCGTGATATATCGCCGAATATGGCTCAAAAAGCGGTGGATGGGCGCAATGGAGCAGCCCAAAGGTATTTTAGAGCGGTCGCCCGCCGCTCACGAGCGGCGGACGGGAGGACCGGAGCGGTAAAAAACCGCAATGAAGCAGCGGCTGGCCGCTCCGGAGCGCCTGCGCGGTGCAATGGAGTGCCAAAATCATGCAACGGAGCAGCGAAAAGCTACAACGGAGCGGCAAAAAGGTGGAACGGAGTAGCGGTTTGGTAGAATGGAGCGACCATCCGCCGCAACGGAGCGGCGCGCCGGTGCTCGTGAGCAGCGGGCGGCCGCAACGAAGCCGCTTAACTCTGCTCGCGAGTGACTGGGGTGGTGTGACCCGATAACGTTCGCGGCGACGTTACAGGTAGATGTTTGTTATATCATTCGTGGTTAAGATGGTCTGTGGGGCTTGAGGACGCACGATGGCCCACGCTTTAACAGCGTAGCCCCTTTGTCCTCCTCCTGCATCCGCTCCCGTGTTCCTTCCAACAAGTGAGTGGGGCGCGCAGGGCCATCGAGACGGTTGCTCGGTTAACGTCGGTTTTGTCGGCTCGGCCAAGTCCCGCATCGTGAATGCACGCTCCGCTGGCATTTAACGGCTCTAGCAGCCAGCCCGGTCATCCCGACAAGCAACGAAGGCCGCACGCTTCGGCTCTCGTCCAAGGGATTGCGTGGCCGGCCCTTACTTAGGTGCACGATCAATCAACACGGGAGTTTACAGGCAAGGGGTTGTGCGTGAATGCCGTTGTGACATGTCATTGATGCCCTCTCCTGTCTGCTCGGTTTTGACGCTCGAAGAGCCCTGTGTTTCTTTTTCCTGCGGTGATTTCGAGGCGGTATATCAACTCGATCGGACAACCGGCACGGTTGAATTCGGTTTGATCCCGACATGCTTGAGGCAACGAACCGTTACTCCTCGGGAGGCGCTTGATACGCCGGAGATTCAGGTTTTGCCCGATTTCATGAAGCCTGTTCCGGCTCGGCGTGGATTGACCTCGCTGGTGCAGCTCAAATTAATCGAAGACAACCAGACCGGCGGCTTCACAGGCGGACGTTCCATGCGGGCCAACACCACCGTCTCGGCGCTCCGTTTTCGGGAGCAGACCGTGACACCGTCGGGCCGAGGTGGTTTTCTGGTGAGAACCACGTTGTCGGGCGCACGAGCCTACCGCTGTGTCCATGTGTTGAGATATGACGCGGGGTGCGAGGCGGTGCGACTGCACGTCGAATTCGAGAATCTCGGACAGATCCCGCTTACGTTGGAAATGCTCTCCAGCTTTTGTCTTGGAGGGCTGTCTCCCTTTGATGCGGAAGACTCTGTCGGTCGGCTGCGTTTGCATCGTTTTCGCTCGTCGTGGTCCGCCGAGGGTCGGCACGAGGCGGTGGACTTCGAGGATCTGCATCTCGAACGCTCCTGGATGAATGCCAGTGTGGTGAACGAACGTTTCGGGCAGGTGGGATCGATGCCTGTGCGCGTCTGGTTTCCCTTTGTCGCCGTGGAGGACAAGGAGGCGGGTGTGATGTGGGCCATGCAGCTGGCCTGTGGCTCCTCGTGGCAGATGGAGGTCTATCGGTGGGATGACAAGGTGTCGGTGTCCGGAGGGTTGGCCGACAGGGAGTTCGGTCACTGGATGAAGTCGGTCGTTCCGGGCGAGACGTTCACGACGCCGGAGGCGTGTTTGACCGTGGGCACGGGTGATATCGACGCGATTTCTCAGCGTTTGGTGCGAATGCAGGCGGTGGCGCTTGCTGATTTACCGACGCAGGAGGAGGAGCTGCCGGTGATTTTCAACGAGTGGTGCTCGTCGTGGGGGCTGCCGACGCCGGAGTTCATCCACGCTACGGCGGCCCGTCTCAAGGGGTCGCCAGTTAAGGTCTTCGTTATCGACGACGGGTGGGCTGAAAAACCTGATGGCGCAGGTCAGTTCAACGGCGACTGGAATGTCGAGAGGCGCCGTTTCCCCCACGGACTCAAGCCCGTCGCCGACGAACTGCGAGCGATGGGGTTTACGCCCGGTCTGTGGTTCGAGTTCGAGGTGTGCACCGTAGGCACCGAGGCCTTTGCGCTCGACGACCACAAGCTGCGCAGGGACGGTCGCACGTTGCAGGTGGGAACCCGGCACTTTTGGGATTTCACCGACCCGTGGACCTTTGACTATCTCCGGCGCAAGGTCATCGACCGCCTGCGTGACGACGGATTTGGGTATTTGAAAGTCGACTACAATGATACGCTGGGTATCGGTTGTGATTATGCGGACTCGCCCGGCGAGGGGCTTCGTCGGCACGTGGAGGGCGTGCGGCGCTTCTTCCGCATGTTGCGCGAGGCGTTGCCCGAGCTGATCATCGAAGTGTGTTCGTCTGGCGGGCACAGGCTTGAACCGTCGTTCATGGAGCTCTCGTCGATGGGATCGTTCAGCGATGCACACGAGTGCCCGGAGATACCGATTATCGCGGCCAATCTCCATCGCCTGATACTTCCCCGCCAAAATCAGATATGGGCGGTGCTTCACGCGGCGGATTCGTTGCAGCGTATCCATTATTCACTGGCGGCGACGTTTCTTGGGAGAGCTTGCCTGTCCGGTGATGTGGTGTCGTTGGGAAACGATGCTTTCGCCCTCGTGCTGGCCGATCTCGGATTTTACGAGCGGGTCAGGCATGTGATCCGCGACGGGGAGTCGAGCATCCGCAGGTCGGTTGACAAGAGCTGGCGGCGGCCCCGTGGTTGGCAGGTCGTTACGCGGCTGTCCCGTCCCGATGGCGATGAGGCGTTGGTGGTAGCGCACGCGTTTGGTGAATCCATGGATGCGGTGATCCCCGTGGATCTGTCGCCTAACGAATGGGTCGTGGCGGAGGAACGGGGCATCGGCATTGTGCGGCTGCCGACCGGATGTTTACGGGTGGATGCGGATTTTTCCGCGATCGTGCTCCATCTGCGTCGTCAGTGATCTTGCTCTGGATTGCGTCAGATCGACCGCTGTTTGCACTTTTGCAGGCTGCTTCCCGGGACCCAACTTCCCTCGACCATGGTTGCCATCGATAACGGAGGAACGCCACGCAGGCCTTGTTGGAGTTGGGACACGACTTGGCGGACGGCGGCAGCGCCGATCTCATGATGGCTTTGATCGACGCCGGCGCATTCGCCAAGTTCGCGAACACGGTCCACCATGCAGACGCCAAGGTCGCTCGGGATATTAAAGCCCAACCCTTCGAATTCGGAGGGCGGCTTCCACCCAAGAACCGCCTCCGGTTTTTCGGTCTTTAACCAATCCGTTAGTAAGTTGGCCTCGTTTACGCCTTCGTCTATGAAGACGGACAGGCGCGGCATGTCGGCGTGCAGACTGACAAAGCCGTGATAGGCGGACAGCACGCGGTGTTGCGTGAGTGCGTCAATCGAAGGCGGGCAAATCAAGCCGATGCGCCGGTAGCCAAGCTTGTGCATCTCCTGGAGCGCCAGCATTGCACAGCCGAAGTGATCCGACTGGGCGAAGGTGATGTCGCTGCCGCTCAGGCGGGTGGTGACACTCGTGGCGGCAAACCCGGAGAAGTCGAACTCGATGGGCGGGGCGTCCAGAGGGGCTTGGTGATAGTATTGCAACACCAGTATCCCCTCGATGCCGCGCGCCCGAAACACCGAGGCGAGGCGACGTGGGGACATGTCGGGCGAGTTCAGCCAAAACGGCTCCAGCTTGTAGCCGAGGTTTTCCGCCTGTGCGCGTGCACCGTCCCAGACCATGCGAAACACAGGATTGCGCTGAGTCGGGTCGGGAGACGGCGTTGCGTTTAACCATGCGAGAATGGACTCGAAGCGTTTGCCGGGATGACGCCTGAGTTGCGCCATGCCCGCCGAGATAATCGGGTCTACCCGGTAACCCATTTTTGTCGCGATTAGTTGGATACGTTTACGCAGGTCCGCGCTCATTCTGCCGGTGCCTCGGAGAGCCTGACTGACCGCCGTGGCGGACACGTTGGCCCGAGTAGCGATGTCGCGTAGGGTAACTTTCATTGTGTGATGCACTGTAAATCGCCCTCGAATGCAAGTATAGCCTAGGGATGATCAAGAACCGCTTCGAATGGGTTTTGTGGAGAATGATGCACGGTAAATCAACAGGTTGGTTTACTGTGGATTAACGTGGATTAGGATCGCGTCCGTTAACCCCTTCCCATCCCCGATAGGGTAATCTACATATTATGAAAATCCCCGCTATTCTTATTGCCTGCTATTTTGGTTTCACCGCTATCGCGGTTTCACTTCACGCTGATGTGCTTACGCTTCAATTCGATGGAGGCAAGGTCACCAGTGTGGTCGATGGTTTTAATGGCATGGTTGGCAGCGGATGGGCTACGGCATGGGCGGGCTCTGGCAGCATCGGCAGTCGAACGATTACAGTGGAGAATAGCGATCCGCTGGTGAGCGGAGGCGATAATTATTTTAAGATGGTATCCACATCGACCGGCAGTTCCCAGAGTAGTTTTGTGCAACGTCGTGTTGTGAATGACTCCGTGACGGGGATTGATTTTAACTCCGACTATACTATCTCGTTTTCCACGCGAATTGAGGATATTACCGGGGGTGGCGTATATTTCTTTGGTGATAATACTTCGGGACTGGCGGGAATCTCCAGTTCTAATGCGTGGCGTATTTCCGCCCTTAAGGATGGTCAATGGACTGTCGGAATCGGTGCCGGTGCACAGCAGTTGGGGATGTCTCTTGTGACAGGCGTTACCTATAGCATTTCACTACAGATTGATCCATTGGCCAAAACATATCTTGTGACCATTGGTAATGGCGTCACATCGGTTTCATCGACGGCTATTGCTTATGGATCCACTTCTACTGGAGGAGAATTTTTATATTTTGGCGCACAAGGACTGAATAATACTCAGTCGGTTACTTTTGATTTAGATGCAATTAATGTGGCATCTGTCAGTAATATCCCTGAGCCGGCTTCACTGGCAGCCTATGTGGGTGTTTTCGCAATCGCCGTGTGTGTCGGAATTCGTTGCCGGCGCCGGTGATATTGTCTGCTGGAAACGATCTGCCGCTATTTTTATAAATTGTAGTCATGGACTCGCGCCCGAAAGCCTCTCGGTTTTTGCATCATGGTCGATCAGCCTTTAGCTTGGTCGAGCTTTTGGCGGTCATTGCAATACTGGGGGTGTTGGCGGCACTTCTTGTGGTGGTGGTTGGCAAGGTGAAGGATTCGGCAAGACGTTCCGAGAGCCTTTCGAACGTCAGGCAAGTGGCTTCGTCCATGTTAATCTATGCCGGAGATAATCGAGGCTCGTTGCCATATGGACAATATCTTGGCTCTTGGTATTATGTGAATGCCGGTCAAATGACTGCTTATTTGCCAAAAAATGCATCGATTTGGTTTTCTTCCATCGTCACCCAGGCCCAATTCGGATCCGATCCCTATCCATCCATATCATTTGCAGAAGGCGGGGAATGGAAGGGGCGTTTGAGGACTTCGCCGGTTATTTCTGGTTTGGCGGACAGCTCCTATTATAATAATACAGGCCGTCAGAAGCCGACTACTGTCGAGAGAGGGATTCTGATGACAACTATTGCAAGACCGGCAAACGCCATGCTGGTTGCCAATTTGGATACGAACAATTGTGGTGGCTATGGGGATGGGTATGCCATGGTCGGATTTGCGGATGGAAGTGCATCCCGGGTAAGGGATGATTCATGGAAAGACGGCGTGGCCTCTGCTGCCAATAGTGTATATAAGCGTTGGCTGACTACCAACGGGAATCAGCCGGTTCAGGGGTATGATTACTAGGTCCTGGGTGCTGGTATTAATGGTTTTTTTTAACAGGCTTCTGTCGCGAGGTCGAGGTGTGGGGTTAATGGCTATTGGTAGCTGTAGTGTATATATGTTGCGTAAA
The DNA here is from genome assembly GCA_041671745.1 of Opitutaceae bacterium. Classification (GTDB taxonomy): domain Bacteria; phylum Verrucomicrobiota; class Verrucomicrobiia; order Opitutales; family Opitutaceae; genus Rariglobus. The sequence goes on from JBAZBC010000008.1 coordinate 120,719, forward strand.
ATATTTCTATATCTGTCTGCAGTCGCGGTTGTGTGCGCTGCCATTCCGCTCCAAAACGGATCTTTTGAAGATCCGCGTCTGGAGGGGTGGACTATAGGGGGCAGTGCGAGGGCTTCCGTTCAGCAGGATCGCACGGAGAAATATAGCGGTGCTGCGTCCATCAAGATTTCCAATTTATCACCGCGAGAATCCAATGTTTTCATTCTTTTGAAGCAACGGGTGCCTGTAGTGCCTTTGCATAAATATCGAATTAGCGCATGGGTAAAGGGGAGTCAGGTCTCCAGTGCAGGCGGGTTTGCAAATGCGTGGATAGGTGGCGGGGTGGACTGGGGAATCCGTCAGGTGGTGCCTGCCGGCACTTATTCATGGCGGAAGATAACGAGGGACTTCACCACCGGAGAAAAAGAATCGGCGTTTGAGTTGCTAATCGCAGTGGAAGGGCCTGTGGAGGCTTTTTGGGTTGATGATGTTTCCATTGAAGAGCTGGAGAACGTGTCGCTTGTCCGTTCCGAAAAACAGGATGGGAAAATCACCGACGGCGGTTTTGAGACCGATAAACTCGATGCTTGGACTTGGTCCGTAACAGATGGGACGGATGTGGAGTGCAGAATCGATAAACAAGAAAAGCACAGCGGCGGCTCTTCGTTGTTTTTGACCGGGACCGGGGCCTTTGGCGCCGGTCGCTTTGGACGACTTATGCAGCGAGTCGAGGGTTTGGTTCCCGGCAAGGAGTATGAAATCTCAATGTGGGTTAAATCAATTGGCGAGGGAAGTGCCGGTTGGTATGGCGGAGGACCGGGATGGACATTGAGAAATAGTTTTCCGGTGGGAACTTACGATTGGCAAAGAGTTGCAACCCGATTCAGGGCCGATGCTTCATCGACCTTTGAGGTTATGTTGCTGGTCACTCATGAGGTGAAGGGACTGTGGATAGACGATGTGAAGGTCGACCCGGCGGGTGCCGATGATAAGACTACCATTGCCGATCCGGCGGTATGGGACGTTCTGCCGGCATCCGCCGGTTTTTATCCTGTTTTGGACGGCGATCATCATGAATTGGCGCCGATGGTGCGATTGCAAGACGCCCCGAGGAGTGCGGTCGAAGGCGGTGTGCGTGTAACCTACGACAGGCATGCCTTGCATTTCGAATTTATGGCCGCCGGTGTGTCCGGAAGCCCGGGTATTGCGATGCTAACCGTGGCATTGCCTGGCGAGAACGGAACGGCTGATCAGAGGCAACGCTTTTCCTTTCGCACTGATTCCGATGGAATGGTGACAGGACGGGCGTTGGTATCCGGTCAGGAGTGGCTCTCGGCGGAGGTTGTCGACGAACGGCCTTTCGATTGGTCAAGGGCAAGGCTGGCGGCGAAGAAAACCGTCGATGGTTATGTGACGAAGGTCAGTCTGCCGTGGAGTTGCTTGGCTCCAGTCATGGCGCAACTGCCGGTTGAATTGGGCGTCAACGTGGTTTTGTCCGCAGATTCGGCTGATGGTCGCAAAATGATCGGTCGCTGGGTGGTTCCCTCAAACGATGACGCTCGTGGTCGGGAAACATTGGCGCGGCTGATCCTGCTCAAGGACGTTCCTTCGGGTATAGCCTGGCTCAAGATGCCGTCGAAGGCCCGCAGTTCGCAGGATGCGCTTGTCGGTCAATATTGGGAATACGCGTTTGCCGGGAGATCGGCAGGCAAGGCCGGGTTCGAGTTTATCTCGAAGGCCGGTCGGACTATTGATGCCGAGGAGAATTTGACCAATTTGGCCAAAGGGCAGGCGCGTATGGTTTCTTTTCGCGTGCCGGGCCGACTTCTTGATGAAGACGGGAATTATCAAATCACCGTGCGGGACGGCACTGCAGGGGCGGCGGTTCGCGCGACCGGGGTTTTCGCAAGGCTCAGCTTCGGGGAGCAGGTCATCCCCCGCCTGGACCTCATCAAGCGCCGACTGGAGGTTGTCCGTGCTCGTCTGAACAATCATCCGGAGATGAATAGCGACTCGTATGTAGTGCTCGGCTTGGCAGTGGCGGAGCGTTTTGTGGAACGACTGGATGATGTCACGGAAGGAAGGCTCAAGCAAAGGGAGGAATGGTCGGTTTTGCAGGTTGAGGAGTTGGGGCAGGTCATGGGCTTTCTTGAAGAGCGTGCCGGGCGAACGGGTTCGCCGGAGATCATTGTTGGTTCGGGAGGCGGTAATATCTCGATCGAAAACGGAGTTCTGATGGCGCGAGACCGAAAGTCGGGCGAATCCCGACCGGTCTATGCCTATGGCTACGGACACTTCGGAACAGCGGCAAAGGATTTGCCGTTTTTTGCCAAGACCGGTGCCAGCCTGATCGAGCAGGAGCGTGGTCCGCACGAGTTGAACGAAGACGGTTCAGTGAAGCCTCAGACCAGTATTCTTCGCACGCTTGATCAAGCGCGGGCGCAAGGCATGAAGGTGGACCTGCTGTTGTCTCCCCACTATTTTCCCGAATGGGCTTTGGCGCAAAACCCGGAGTTACGCTCGGTGCGTGCGGCCGGATTTATCCGGCAGGATATCGATCACCCGAAGGCCCGATGGGTAACTGAAAATTGGATACGCGGTGTCATGGAACAGGTCGGTGGCCATCCGGCGCTTTTCTCCGTTGGCCTTTCGAACGAACCGATGTGGACCAACAGCGGCCACGACCCGGTCACTCGCGAGCGATGGGTGGAGTATTTGCGACGTTTGCACGGCGACGTCACTGCGTTGAACAAGACCTACGGAAGCTCCCATGCAAATCTGGAGGATGTTCCGGTTGACGAGCCCGATGGAGGGTTGTCGACGCAGGACATGTCCGAGCGCCGGCGCTATTTTGACTGGATTATTTTCAATCAAGAAAACTTCGCGAACTGGCACCGTTGGATGAACGGTCTTGTAAAGGAGTCCGCGCCCGGTGTGCCTACGCATGTCAAAATCATGCCGTTGATCTTTTCGCGTTCGACTCTGCGCCTGGGCGTGGATCCGGAGTTGATCGCGGGGATAACCGACTTTGTCGGCAACGATGCGGGAACCCCGTTGGAGGGGCATGATGGCTACGCCTACGGTTGGCACGAAATGGAACTGTGGTATGACCTGTTGCATTCCTTCAATGGCCGGTCCGTCTACAACTCCGAGAACCATCTGATCCGGGACAATAGTCCGGCAGTATGCATCCCCGCAGCCCATACCTACGCCTCGCTGTGGCAAGGAGCGCTGCATAACCTGGCGGCGACGGCCATTTGGGTTTGGGAACCCACGGGAGCGGAGACATCGCTTTCGGGGAGTATCTACATGAGACCTGCCAATATTTTGGCTGCGGGGCGCGTCATGCTGGATGTGAACCGTCTGGCCGAGCCATTGGGCAAGGTGAGCCGTTCGACCGCTTCGGTTGCCATCTTGTATTCAATTTCTTCCATTTTCTGGAATGCGGAATACATGAAGCTATTGATTGCAACGCACGAGGCGCTGACGCTGAGCGGGCATCAAGTCACGTTCGTCAGCGAGCGACAATTGGCGGAAGGACGGAGATCCTCGGCCAACCGGGATGTTGAATGGATCGTTCTCCCGCAGGCCACCCACGTGGCCGACTCAACGGTGCATGCCCTTGGAGAGTTTGCCCGGAACGGAGGGAATCTGATAGCGATCGGTGAGGGCAATCTGACATTCGACCCATATAATCATGTGCGCTGTCTGGCCGATGATGTGAAGCTGGTGAAGTTGCCGAACAAATTCTTGGTCGATCTCGCAGGTGAACTACGGAAGCAAATCCCCGAAGCCGATCCGCTGCTGTCTGAGGACGGATCAGAGGTTACGGGAGTAGAATATCGCGAGGTGAAGGACGGTGATAATCTGCTAGTGTCGCTCACTAACATGCGATCCAATCCGGTGACGATCCGTCTCCCGTGGAGCGGAGCAACGGTGCGAGATCTTATCGGCGAATCGAATGTAGCTGGGCGTGAAATGACATTGGCACCGATGGTTCCGGTGTTGCTGGAGGTAATCAACACTCCATAGGTCCCGGCTGATTTAGTATGAGCAATACAATCAGGACCACGGCGTGCTGGATCGAACTGGCTATTGTTAGTCAAAAATGACGCAGATCAAACAAGGTCTTGGGGGTGGTCGTCACACGGATGACGTATTGCTGGTAGTTCGAGCGGCCATTTACGAAGTGATGGTCCCGTTCGCATTGACCGTATGGCGGACGTCCGAACCGGTGCCGTTTGCAGAGAGGCAGAGCGGCGAACGTATTGAGGTGCAGGTGGGCGAGCCTTGGGCGGAGCGGTTGTTCGACTGCGCGTGGATACGGTTTTGTGCGCGGTTGCCTGTGGGAACGTCGACGGATGGCTTGGTCGCGCGGATCGATGTCAACGGAGAGTTGTGCATCGTGGATCGCGATGGTGTGCCGGTGCGTGGGTTGACCAACATCAAGTCCACGTTTGATCCGACGCTGGGCGGGCCGGGAAAGACGATCTACCGACTGCCGCCGGAGGCGATTCGCGATGGCGTGGTTGAGCTGTGGGCCGATGCGGGGCTCAATGATTTGTTTGGTTTCGTGAAGGACGAGGGCCGCGTGGCGTTGGCGGAAATCGCCATCGTGCGCGAGGACGTGCGGGCGCTTTACTACGATCTGGAAACGCTGCGCGACTGGCTGCTGACGCTGCCGGAGGAAGCCGCAACGGGCGTGCACGAGGCACGCCCCTACTACGAAGACGAGTGTAGGGGCGCGCCTTGCGCGCGCCCGCTCCGGGACGGTTCCCGCGATCTTGTCGGCATGGCGGCTCGACTGCGCGAAGATCTCGAGGCGGTCGCCGCGGAGTTGGACTGCGAGGATCCGGACAGTGTGGCCCGCGAACGTGAGCGGTTGGCTCATTGGTTCGACGGTAGCGGAAGCGCGGAGCGCTTTCGAAACGGCTCCGCCGTTCCGCTACAGATTCATGCCATCGGGCACGCCCATCTCGACCTCGCATGGCTGTGGCCGATCCGTGAGACGATTCGCAAGGGCGCACGCACCTTTGCCAGCGCGCTCTACAACATCGAACGCTACCCAGAATACGTCTTTGGCATGAGTCAGCCCCAGCTCTACGCGTGGCTGAAGGAGCATCAACCGGAGTTGTATTTAAAAATCAAACACGCGGTGACGGAGGGGCGCATCGAACCACAGGGGACGTTTTGGGTGGAGCCGGATTGTTCGATGCCGTCGGGCGAGGCGTTTGTGCGGCAGGTGTTGCACGGCGCGCGTTTTTTTAAGGAGGAGTTTGGGGTTGTGCCGAACTACTGCTGGCAGCCGGACGTGTTTGGTTACCACGGTCAGTTGCCGCAGATTCTCAAGAAGAGCGGACACGACTATTTCATGACGCAGAAGCTGTCGTGGAATGTGGTGAACCGCTTTGGGCATCATTCGTTTCAATGGGAGGGCATCGACGGCACGCGCATCCTCACCCACATGTTGCCGGAGGAAACGTATAACGGGCCGGCGGCAGCGCGGTCGCTGCGCAAGATCGCCGGCGAATATGCGGAGCGCGACGTGTCGAACCATGCGCTCATGGCCTTTGGTATCGGTGACGGCGGCGGTGGGCCCGACGCGGAGCATCTGGAGCGGCTGCGTCGTGCGCCGAAGTTGCCCGGCATGCCGAAGGTGAAAATCGGCAAGGTGTCCGAGTTCTTCGAGGTTTGGAGTCGCGATGCCGATCAATTCCCGGTGTGGAGTGGCGAGCTGTATCTGGAGCGTCACCAAGGCACGCTGACGACGCAGGCGTTGGTGAAGCGTAACAATCGCCGTGCGGAAATCGCGCTGCGTGAGCTGGAGTGGGCGGCGTATTTGGCGACCACCCGCGCCGGCGTGCCGTATCCGACGGCGGAGCTGGATCGGCTGTGGAAGGAAGTGTTGCTCTATCAGTTTCACGACATCCTGCCGGGGTCGTCCATCAAGCGCGTCTACGACGAGTGCAACGCACGCTACGCGGTGATCCTGGACGAGTTGGCGCGGTTGACGCATGAGCGTTACGCGGCGCTGGCACCGAAGGGTGGGGTGACGGTGTTCAATTCGTTGGGGTGGGCACGCGCGGAATGGGTGAAGCACGACGGCGTTTGGGCATGGGTGGAGGTGCCGGCGTTGGGGTGTGCGGAGCTTCGGAGCGGCGGGCACGGAGTGCCTGCCCTACCTGTTTCGGAGCGTTTGCTGGAAAACGAAAACCTGCGGATCGTCTTTGCCGAGGACGGACGTATCGTTTCGGTCTACGACAAACGTCGTGGCTGCGAGGCATTGGCGGCGGGCGAGTTTGGCAACGATCTGGTTGTTATCGCGGACACAGGTGACGCGTGGGATTTCGAGACCGACCTTGTGGCCAAGGATGTGTGGGGTTACTTGCGGCGGGAAGTCGAGCGGCCGATGTTGCGCGAATCGACGGCCGGCGTGGACGGACCGTGCGCGTGGGTGCGGCAGGTGTGGACGTATCGCTCGTCGGAGATTCATCAGACGATCAGGTTATTTGCAGGTGCGGAACAGTTGGTTTTCGAAACCGAAGTGGAGTGGCGCGAGCCGGCGACGATGTTGCGAGTGCGCTTCCCGGTGGATGTGCAGGCAGAGACTGCGCGGTTCGAAATACCGTTTGGCCACATCAAGCGCAGCACGCGGGAAGAAACGCTGGTCGAGCGCGCGCAGATCGAGGTGGCGGCGTTGCAGTGGGTGGACTTGTCGGATGAGTCCGGTCGCGGTGTGGCGCTCTACAACGACTGCAAGCACGGCTTCCGTGTAAAGGGACAAGTGATCGATATGACCTTGCTGCGCAGCGTGCCGTATCCAGGCACCCCGTTGATCGGCAAAGGCGACTCGGCGGACGGCGAGGATGGCCATGATGGCAAAGTTTACGGTGACCTGGGGCGGCACGAGTTTTCCTACGCACTGCGTCCGCACGGTGCGGAGATAGACTCGGCGCGGCTGACGGCGGAGGCGCGGATGTTCAACACGCCGCTGGCGGTTGTTGAGGGGCGGGTGAAACCGAACGAGTGGAGCACACCGGCATGGGCTCCGGGAATCGCGGGCATCGAGATCGCTGCAGTCAAGCGCGCGGAGGATGGTCGAGGTTGGATCTGGCGTCTGGTCAACGTGACGGCGGACGAGGTCGTGCTGCGGTTGCCGGAGCGTGATTGGCACGAGTGCGACTTGATGGAAAACGGTGATGCGCGATGTGGCTCAGAGCTGCGCTTCACACCGTTTGAGATCAAGACCCTGCGCGCGGCGACGGTCTGAGGACGGATGCGAGAGATCAGGGGTGTAAGTCGGGAAAGAAGAGCGGTGCGCTCAGGGCGAGGCCGTCGGCGACGCTGGTGAACTCGTTGCCGTCGCGGATTTTGTCCTGTCCGAAGCGGTTAACGAATTCGGCGCGAAGGCTGCGGATGAGGGAGGTGCCGCCGGTGAGGAAAACCGTTTCTATGTCGGTGGGTGACAGGCGGGCATCAGTGAGAAAGTTGTCCAGATAACCCGTGATCTGAGCGGTGAGGTCGGCGGAGTTTTTATTGAATTCCGAACGCGTCAGTCGGAGGTCGATGGGGATGCGCGGGTGGGTGAAGGTGATCGGCGTGGTGACTTTGGTCGTGAGATCGATCTTGGCGGCTTCGAGGACTTGGAAAAGGGCAAAGCCTTGGTTTTCTTTGATGAGAGCTTGGAAGCGTTCGAAGGCGGGGGCGTCGTTGGAGAGGCCGACGAGGCGCCAGAGGAGGTCCATTTTTTTGGCGTTTCGCAGGAAGACGATCTGGTCCCATTGGCAGATGGTGCGGTAGAGGGAATCGGGGACTTCGAGCTGTTTGCCCCAGCTGTCGTAGGTGGCACCGCGGCCGAAGAGCGGGGTGACTTTGTGCCACATGGTGGCGGCGTCGTATTTGTTGCCGGCGACGGGCAGGCCGCCGGTGGCGAGGATGTCGGCCATGCGGTCGGTGAGGCCTTGGCGCGCGGGGTCGAGTTGGACGACAGTGAAATCGGACGTGCCGCCGCCGAAGTCGCCGACGAGGACGCGTTCGGGTTTCGTGATGCGCGACTCGTAGGCGAAGGCGGCGGCGATGGGCTCGTATTGGAAATGGATCTCGGTGAAGCCGGCGAGTTGGGCGGCGCGGCGCAGGCGGTCCTCCGCGAGTTGGTCTTCGGCGGGATCGGCCGAGAAGACGGCGGGGCGGCCGAGGACGACGCGTTTGACGTTCTGGCCGGTGACGGCGTCGCCGCGCGCCTTGAGGTGCTGGAGGAAAATCGCGACCAGGTCCTCGATGGTATAGGTCTGGTTGTTGATGACTGTCTCGGTGAACGAGGAGTAGGGGAGGATGGTCTTGATTGCCTGGAAGAAACGGCCGCGCATCTCGTCCTCGACGTAGCGGAGCTTGGCGGCATTGCCCAACACGGGCGCGATGCGCCTCGTCGTGTAGGGGAAATACATGAACGTGGCGTCGACGCCGGCGATGCGCGGGTCGCGCACGAGGGTGCGCGTGGTGGCGTTCCAGAGGGTGACGGCGGAGTTGCTGGTGCCGAAATCGATGCCGTAGATAAACGTGTCCATGAGTCAGTCGTGCGTGGTGAAAGAGGCGGAAACCTCGAAACACGAGGGACGCGTGAGGCAAAGGGACGCGAGTGGACTGACAAGCGCAATCGCTGGCGATGATTGATTCGGGCGCTTACGGCAGGCGGTTGACGGCGCGCAGGCCGGGGATTTTTTGGAAGTGGGCGTCGAACGTGAGCACGGTGGCGTCGGCTTCGAGGGCGGTGGCGGCGATGACGAGGTCGGGCAGCGGGAGAACGAGGCCTTGGCGGTCGAGCGACCAGGCGAGTTGCGCGGCGCGTTCCCAGATGGCGTTGGTCGTGGGGAGATAGACCATCACGGCGAAACGCTCGCGGAATTTACGCAGCACAAACGGATCGGCGCGACCACGAGTCACCTCGGCGACCACGACACCGCAGGTGACAAATTCCCAATCCTCTGCACGCGTCGCCAACTCCACAAAGGGATCTTGGTGCTGACGTGCACACGTGATGTAGAAACTGCTGTCAGGAAGAAGCAGGCTTGTCGCCATAGCGGGCTTGGTCTTCGGCGGCTTTCCAGCCGTGGTCGTCGAGAGCGTCGGCGGGGCCGGGGGCGAACTCGGCGGCGAGTTGCTCACCGGTGAGGCCGAGGCCCTGCGAGAAGAGCTCTTTGAGTTTATGGCGGCGGGCCATCTCGTTGAGGGCGAACTCAACGGCGGCGCGTTTGGTCTTGGCGCCGGTGATCTTCATCACGCGATCCAAGACATCCTCGTCGATGTGCATGGTCATTTTCATAATGAAAATGGAGTATGGTTATGGAGCCATATCGGACAAGTTAAAAGTATGGTTGTGGAGCCATACTTTAATGTAGATGGCTGATTTTGTGATTGTTAGCATCTTAATTTATGTCAAAGTGTTCTGCCGGAGTTCGTCAGTGCTCGTGGCCGGCGGGGACTCCGTAGAGCCAAAGAGAGTCGGTCCAGAGGACGCGGTCGCCTTGGCGGAGGGTAAGTTTAACCTTTTGGTGAGCGTAGGGATCGATGCGGAGTTTGCCGGGGCCGAAGCCGTTTAGTTCCGTGTTCCAAGAGAGGGTTTCGGTGCCGAAGTCGCCGACGACCTCAAGGGTGGCGTCGGATGCTGGGGTTGGCGTGATGACGGCGGAGAGCGCGGGGGCGATCCAGCCCAGCTCGATGGTGTGAGGCGTGCCGGAGGCGGATATGTCGTAGAGTGCGCCTTGGTGCGGACCGCGGCGGGCGTCGTGGGCCTCTTCGTCGAGATTGTGCTGGTAGAGCGGGACGAAGAGGATGCCGCCGACAATCACGGCGACGAACGTGATGACGGCGATGGTTTTGACGGACCAGCGGCGCGCCGGGGTCACGAGGACGGGTTCATCGGAGTAAGCCATGGGATTGGCCATGACCTATTGGGAACGCCGGGGGTAAACGCAAACCTCAGCGCACGGTGCGGAGCTGCACGCTGTTGACGAGGCGGTCGGCGGCGAGGATGTCGGTGGCGATGATGAGTTTGTCGCCCTTCTGGACCTTCAGTTCCTTTTGCAGGAGGAAGATCGCGCTGCTGATCGTCTGGTCCGGATCCGAGTCGAGCGGGAGGAGGTGGGGCTCGACGCCGCGCAGCAAGCGGAGTTGGCGCAGGACCTCGATGGAGTTGGTCATGGCAAAGATCGGGGCGAGCGCGGGGCGGAGTGCGGCGAGTCCGCCGGCCATGGTGCCGTGGCGGGTGAACGTGAGGAGCATCGAGCCGGGCACTTGGTGGGCGAGGAGCACGGCGGAGTGCAGCAGTTTGATGCGGTCGCCGGTCATATACTCGGGTTCGGCGAATTCGAAGGGGCCCTCCTGTTCGATGCGGCGGGCGATCTTGTCGAGCACTTGCACGCATTCGAGGGGGTATTTGCCGACGGTGGTTTCGCCGGAGAGCATGACGCAGTCGGCTTTTTCGTAGACGGCGTTGGCGACGTCGGTGATCTCGGCGCGGGTCGGCACGGGCGAGCTGATCATTGATTCCAAGGTGTGCGTGGCGATGATGACGGGCTTGCCGTAATCGAGGCAGGATTTGACCGCGCGGCGTTGGATAACGGGCAGGTCTTCGAGTGGGCACTCAATGCCGAGGTCGCCGCGGGCAACCATGAGCGAGTCGGTTGCCTGGATGATTTCTTCGAGATTGGAGATGGCAGTCTGGTCCTCGATCTTGGCGATGATCTTGGCGTTGGATTTATTGAGCGCGAGGAATTCACGGAGTTGAACGATGTCCTGGGCCTCGCGAACAAAAGACAGGGCGACGAAGTCGATGCCTTCTTCGATGCCGACGAGGGTGTCGAGGCGGTCCTTCTCGGTGAAGGAGGGGAGGTTCACTTTGACGCCGGGAAGGTTGATGTGGCGGCGGGAACTGAGCGCACCGGGCGTGAGGACTTTGCAGCGGATGTGGTTGTCCTTTTTGTCGAGGACTTCGAAGCGCATCATGCCGCTGTCGACGAGCACGATGTCGCCCACCTTGATGTCGTTGACGAGGTCCTGATAGTTGACGTTGACCGAACGGATCTCGACGCCGCCTTCGCGGTCGCCGGGGCGCACGGTGAAGTCGAAAATTTCGCCTTCCTGCAAAATGATCGGTGCCTCGACATCGCCGGTGCGGATTTCAGGTCCCTTGATGTCCATCATGATGCCAATCTCGCGACCTACCTTGGCCGACACGGCACGGATGCGGCGGATGACGGCGCGGGTCCACTCGTGGTTGGCGTGGGCCATGTTGAGACGGGCGATATCGACACCTGCCCGAATGAGCTTTTCGAGCATTTCCTCGCTCATGGACGCGGGTCCAAGCGTGAAGATGATCTTGGTGCGGCGGAGGGAAGTGGACGTTTGCATAAGCGGTAAGATTCAAGCCACTCGGCGGACTGATGGTCAACCACCCATAAGCAGTTGCCATGCTCGAAATGCCGAAGTCGAAACAAGACTGATATGTCTTATTGCGCCGACTAAAGTTCGCAGACGGAGGTGCCGCCGCCGGAGGCGACGATATTGAATTGGCAGTCGAGTCGGGAGCGCAGGCCGACGAGGGCGGTTTCGATGGCCTCGTGGCTGTTGCAATCGCGTGACAGGTGCGTGAGGAAAATGTGACGCCAGCGAGGGCTGGCGACCGCCTCAAGCAATTCGCGGACGCGGTCGTTGGAGAGATGCCCGTGGCGGCCGGCGATGCGCTGTTTGGTGGGCCACGGGCGCTTCATGTCGGCTTCGAGCAGGCGCGGGCAGTGATTGCTTTCCACCACAACCACATCGACGTCGCGGATGCGTTCGTGGATGTGCTGCGGGGCGTGGCCGAGATCGGTCAGCCAAGCGATGCGCCGGCGCGGGGCGAAGAGATCTGACTCCTGTCCGTGCGAAAAAGTAAATCCGACCGGTTCCTGGGCGTCGTGCGGCACGTGGAAGCTTTCGATTTCGAGATCCCGGAAAAGGAAGCGCGTGCCGGTTTCGAATATCTTCCACTCGACCTTGTGGTCGAGCTTTGCCTGCACGGCGCGGGCGGTGGCGGCGTTTGCAAAAACCTGGACGTTCGGGAATTTCTTCAATCCGTCGATGCCGGCTGCGTGATCGCCGTGTTCGTGCGTCAGAAAAACCGCGTCGATGTGCTCCAATGCTTCACCGGCGTCGTGGAGGAGTTGGCGGAGTTTTCGCTGGGTAAAACCAGCGTCGATGAGGACGCGCGTCTGCTCGGTGCGCAGCACGGCGCAATTGCCCGCACTGCCGCTGCCGAGAATTCTGAAACGCATCGCCATGTTCGGATCTGATCAAGCGCCGACGGCCCGGGCGCGCAAGGGGCATTTTTTATCCGGGGCGGGGCGGTCTGCGACGATCATGGTGCCTGAATTGACCAAGCGGGGTTTTATGCTACTGACTAACAGACCACATGCCGAAGAAAGCCGCCAAAACCAAAGCCGCCGCGCCCCGCGTGCGCGTCCTGCCGGGTGTCGTCACCATCATGAAGCAGGTATACTTCAATGCGGCGCATCGCTTGCACAACCCGACGAAGAGCGACCGGTGGAACGCCGAGCGCTACGGCCTGTGTAACAACGCGCACTGGCACGGGCACAACTATGTGCTGGAGGTTTACGTGCGCGGTCAGCCCGATCCGGTGACTGGCTACATCATGGATCTCGGAGAGCTGAAGCGTATTTTGAACGAAGTTATCGTGGACAAATGCGACCATCGGAATCTCAACGAGGAGGTGGAGTTTCTCCGCGACGTGATTCCCTCGACGGAAAATCTGGTGATCGCTTTCTGGAACGAAATCGAGCCGCACATTCCCGCTGGGCGACTGTTTTGCGTGAAGCTCTACGAAACCCCTCGCAACTGCGCCGAATATCACGGTCCCCACGTCATCTGATTCCTTTTCCTTGCGCGACAGTGTGCGCCGCCTCGTGCGACGCCGCGGTTATCGTCACCCGCCTGACGCGCCATCCAACCCAAAAACGATATGCCTAAATCCAAAAACAAGCCCATGTATCTCCACCGCACCGCCACGGGTGCGGATCCGCGCATCAAGCGCAGCTATGATACGAAATTTAAAGTCACGCCCGCCTACCGCGCTTCGTTGCCCGATATGATGGAGACGGCCGAGGCGATCCCCGGGGCCAATGTGCCGATCCAGCAGGTCGGCATCTCCAACTTCAAGTTGCCGCTGCAATACCGCACTAAGGCGGGCAAGACTTTGACTCTGGAGACTAGCGTGACCGGCACGGTGTCGCTTCAGGCCGAGCTGAAGGGTATCAATATGAGCCGCATCATGCGCTCGTTCTACGACCACAAGGACGAGGTCACCACCGGCGAATGGATGGGCAAGGTCCTCAAGGCCTACCTGCGCAAGGTCGAGAGCAAGGCGGCGCGACTCAAGATCCGCTTTTCCTATCCGATGACGCAGCCCAGTCTGCGCAGCGGACTCGAGGGTTTTCAGTTCTACGACGTGGCCTTTGAGGGCGTGATGACGGCCGACGGACGTTACCGCCGGTTCATCCAGTTCGACTTTGTGTATTCATCGGCCTGCCCGTGTTCGGCGGAGTTGTCGGAGCATGCGCGCGATCTGCGCGGTGCCTACACGGTGCCGCATTCGCAGCGCAGCAAGGCGCGTCTGCTCATCGAGGAGGTCGAGGGCAAAAAAATCTGGATCGAGGACATCCACGCGCTCTGTGTGCGTGCGTTGCGCACCGAGACGCAGGTGATGGTAAAGCGCGAGGACGAGCAGGCATTCGCCGAGCTCAACGGGGCGCACCTGAAGTTCGTCGAGGACGCCGCGCGGCTGCTTTACGCGGAGCTGGCCAAGGACAAACGCATTGCAGATTTCCAAGTGGCGTGCTCGCACCAGGAATCGCTGCATTCGCACGATGCGGTGAGTGTGATCTGCAAAGGCGTGCCGGGCGGCTTGTCGGCGGATTTCACGGACTTCGGACTACTGCGGTGCTGAGCGGATTTTTCGAGTCTTTCCTCTTTCTCTTAATCGTTCTCTTTCTTCAGGAACAAAGTCTTCGGGGCGAACTGGAGAAAGATTAAGATAAAGACTGAAGAGAAGGATCCAAATCATGGCTGTTTCAAAAATTCCCGTCATTCTCATAACCGGTGCTTCGCAGGGCATCGGCGCGGCCATTGCCAAGGTGTTTGCCAAGGAGCTCAAGGGTGTGCGGCTCGCGCTGGTGGCGCGCAATGTCCGCAATCTGGGCACGGTGGCCAAGGTGTGCGCTAAGACGGGCGCGGTGGTCGAGACGTTTCCGTGCGATGTCGCTGATGAAGGTGCGGTGGACGCACTCAAGGCTGCGGTCGTGAAACGTTTCGGCAGGGTCGATGTGCTCATCAATAACGCCGGGGTGTTCGAGGCGGCTCCGTTTGCGGAAACGAAGATCACGGATTTCGACCGGATCATCGCGGCCAACCTGCGTAGTGCGTTTCTGATGACGCGTGCTTTTGTGCCGGCGATGACCGCGAAGAAACAGGGTGATGTGTTTTTCATGAGCTCGATAGCCGGACTGGGCGCGTATCCGAATAGCGCGGCGTATTGCGCGGCAAAGTTTGGCGTGACGGGACTGGCTGCGGTGTTGCGGGCCGAGACCAAGGAGCTCGGGGTGCGCGTGTGCTGTGTGCATCCGGGGGCGACGTGGGCACCGTCGTGGTCGGGCAGCGGAGTGAAGGAGGAGCGCATCATGCCGGCGGAGGATGTGGCGCGGGCGTTCTTCGATATTTACCGGCTGGGCCGAAACACGGTCGTCGAGGAGATCGTGCTGCGTCCGCAACTCGGGGATCTGTGATCGCGGGAGGTCGATGAACGGATGAGGGCGGCTCGCAGATTGCATGCATCGCTTGCGGCGTGCAGTGCGTTTTGCACGGAATGTTTAGGGAGGGGAAGGTGCAGTTATCGGCAAGGCTCTTGGGCTCGGCGGCTTAGAATTTGCGAGGCAGGCTGGCACGGATCCGGCGAGGGGAGCAGGTATGAATAAGCCAAACGCATATGGATTTGTCGGGGCCGGAATTTTTATGGAGCTGCTGCATGCGTTGCCGACGATCACGGGTGTGCGCGAGATGTGGCTGATGGTCATGGGCGGCGTGCTGATCGCGGTGGGCGGGGCATTTTTTGCCAGATTGGCGTGGGCGTGGTTCGTGCCGCGTCTGGTGACTCCGATGCTCGTTGTGTTGCCGAGTCGCGAAGCCACGGACGAGCATGCGTTGCCGGATGGACGCCGGTCGGCGGTGTGAGGCCGCGTCGTTTTTACTTCAGCCAAGCCTGAAGCTGGCGGCGGGTTTCAGCCTGATGGGTGAGTAGGAAAAAGTGATCGGTTTTCGGGATTACCACGCCTTGGAAACGGGCGGAGCGGGCGGCGAGTGATTTGGCGTAGGAGGCGAAGCCGCCGTCTTTCACGTAGTATTCGAGTTCGCCTGCGAGAAAGCCGGCGCGGGCTGATTTGGGCCAGGAGCGGAAGGCGTCGTCGGGCGGGTAGGCGGCGAGCACGATGAGTTGCCGGTAGGTCGCCGGGTTGGCCGCATAGACGCGGGTGGCACCAAAGCCGCCGGCGGAAATGCCGACGAGGGAGGGTTTGGCCAGCGGGTGTTTCAGGCGCACGGCGGCGGCGGCGAGGCACTCATCAAGGTAGGCGGCGGGCACAGCGGACGGGTCGGTGCCGTAGGCGGGGCAGACGATGATATGGTCGGGAAACCACTCGGCGAACTGATGGACATACCACAGAAAACTGCCGCCGTAGCCGTGCAGAAAGAGGAGGACGGGCGTGTGTGCGTCGGTCGGCGCCTTGGGCCGGTAGAGGAAGGCGAGCCCTTGTGTCGGGCGGGTTTCGGAGACGCAATATCCGAGGGCGGACGGCGTGTTCTTGAAGACAGGATCGGAGGCGATGGCGGCGTAGCGTTGCGACACGAGCCGGCTGATTTTGTCGGAGTCGGTGGTGGAGAGACCGAGGGCGGAGGACTGCGTCAGGGCGAGATTGACGACGCCGGCTTCGGGCAGGCGGGCGACGGCGGCACGAAGCATGGGCAGGTAAACCGCATTCTCCGCAGCGCCGGAAGGAGGCGGGGCGGCGTTGCGGGTGGGCCAGACGAGGGGGAGCACCTCCTGCGCGTGCGCGCACTGCGCACGGAAGATCGGGAGCAGGACGACGCTGACAAGCAGACCGATGCGGAAACGGTAAAACACGGTGCTGCGTTTGCATGCGGAACGACGGGACAAGTCAACCGTCCGCCGTTCCCCGTGATTCGTGATTGGCGGGGTCTTCAGACGCGGGCGTGCTCGTTATGGTTGAGCTGTTCGGCGAGCGTGCGGGCGTTGGGAACCTCGGGTGGACGGCGCTTCATGGTGCGTTGGAGTGGGGCGACGATGTTGGTCATGAATCAGGTTTTGTTTTTGATGATTCTCGACGGATCGTAGGCCGGGGTGGCACCGCGCTGGGTTGCCACCCATTCACCGGTGCGACAGGCGCGGGCAAGGCACTCTCCGTCGGAGTGCCGGCGCTGTAGAAGGTTGATCAAAAGAGAGGCGAGAAATGAATCACCGGCGCCCACCGTGTCGTCGACCTCGACGGGGCGGCCGGCTTCCCAATGCCACATGCCCTCGCGGAGCAGGCCGGCACCGCGTTCAGCGGCGGTGATGCAGATTATCGGACAACCGGTGGTGGCGAAGAGAGCGCGTGCGTGGGTTTCATCCTTGCCGGGAGTCTCGGAGTCTTCGCCGCAGAGGCGCGCCGCTTCCTCTGCGTTGAGTTTGAGCAGGGTCGATCGGGGGGCGAGGGCGCGGACAAGTTCGAGATCGTCGTGCGGGGCGCGGAGGTTGACGTCGAACACACGCCAGGCCTCGTCGCGGCCGGGGAGAACATCAAAGATGCGGTTGAGGACGGTGCGGTTGAAGGCGGATCGCTGGGCGAGGGAGCCGAAGACGAGGGCCTGCGCGCCGACGGCGGCCCGGGCGACATCCTGGTTCATGAAAATCTGGTCCCAGGCGACGCTCGGGGTGATCTCATAGCTGGCATCACCGGTGTCGCCGAGCGTGGCGCGCACATAGCCGGTGGGCAGGCCGCTGTGGCGGGTGATGAGCTCCGTATCCATTTCCCAGTGGCGCAGGCGGCGGAGCAGTTCGTCGCCGAGGAGGTCACGACCGACGGCGGAGACCAGGCGCACGTCGGCTCCCTGTTGTTTGAGGTGGTAGCCGACGTTGAAGGGTGCGCCGCCGGCGAAGAGACCGGCGGGGAGGAAGTCCCAGAGGATTTCGCCGAAGCAGAGGATGCGGGGGGAAGAAGTGTCGGGCATGAAGTAAGGTTATCTTTCTCGTTCTCTTAATCTTTCTCTTTCGTCAGGGGATCGGCGGGAGGGAGAAAGAGAAAGATTAAGAGAAAAGAGAAAGAGTCGGAGGGATCAGTCGTTGGTGAGGTGGGCGGGGTCGGCTTCGATTTCCTGGCAGGCGCGGATGAAACAGGCAGCCGACCAGGCCTGGTAGGCCTTGCCCATGGGGCGGCCGGTCTGGCCGTGGGCCCATTCGTTGAACTCCCATTCCTGGTCGCGACCGAGTTGGTTGAGTTTGGCGAGGCGCACGAGTTCGCGGCAGGCGACCTCATGGAAACCGAGGCGGTGGATGAATCGCACCCACATGCCGCCGATGAACGGCCAGATGCCGCCGTTGTGGTAGTGGTGCGGAAGATTGAGGAGATTGACCGTATAGTAGGCGCGCCAGTCGGGATCGCCGGCTTGCACGACCGGGTAAAGGTTGGCACCGGGGTGCGGCTCGTTGACTCCGACACCCCACATGAACCGGAAGGCGGTGCGGGCTCGGTCGGCGTCGAGCAGGTTCATGAGCGACGCGAGCACGTTGGCATAAACGTCGCACCGCCAGTTGAAGGCGAAGGGAGTGATCTCGGCGATGAGGTATTGGGTGTCACCCATGCCAAACTGGCGGTCTGCGAAACGGTTGGGGCGTTTGGCGGCATCGGTGGGCGCGGTGCTGGGCCAGAAGAGGTCAAGAATGCGGCCGCGGATGTGCTGGGACCAGCGCAGGTAGTCGGCGGCGCGTTCGTAGTCGCCGAGGAGCTCGAGGATGCGGCCGTAGCAGACGTTGGCGCGATACCAGAGGACCTCGTCGTAAAGCACGTTGTAACTGCGGCCGAAGAGGTCGGTCCAGTCGCCGGCCTCGGGGATTTCGAGGAGTCCGTCGTTGTTGCTGTCGTGTGCACTGAGCCAGTCCATGGCTCGTTGCAGACGCTCGGCGTAGCGATGGAGGAGATCGTATTCACCCGTGGCGGTGACGAAGTTGTAGAAGGCGATGATGATCCAGAGTCCGCTGTCGATGGAGCAGATGCCGCCGACGCCGGAGTAGTCGGGAATGCCGTCTTCGATGCGGACGTTGGATGGAATCTGGCCGGTGGGGGACGCGGCGTTGAGGAGTGTCTCGAGGGTGTGACGCTGGCAGTCGCGGATGTCGGTGTCGTCGAGGTCGAGGGTGTTGATGACGGTGATGGCGCCGTCGCGGGCCCAGACGCTGCGGTAGTTGGCATCGGTGCCGGTGACGGTGTTGTCGGTGAGGGAACAGGCGGAGAAGCCGATCGGGGTGATGTTTTTCCGCAGGGCGACGAGGGCTTTTTCGTAGGCGAGCTTGAGGAAGGTTTTTTCGCTTTCGACGAGGGATCCGAGACGCATGCCGGTGAAAAGCATGCGGAAGCCGGGGGTGGTTTTGTGGCCGGCCCGCGAGGAGTTTTGCGCGGAGGGAATTGTCTGAATGACTCCGTAGTGACGAAGACCGTCGAGCACGCCGTCGGCCATGACCAGGCGCGAACTGTAGGCGGGCACATCAACGGTGGCCTCAAACAGCTCGGGCAGGGCGTTTTCCACGATGATGCCTTTCACTCCCGGCAGGCGGAACATGCTGCTGTCGTTGCCGGTGTCGCCGGCGACGATAATCCCGTCGAAGGCGATATCGAGGTGTCCGGCCAGCCATTGAAGGGCACCGCCCTTGGTGGCGCGGGAAGGAATGATGTCGAGGTCGCGGTGGCTCGAATACACGATGCATGTTTCAATGCCGGCGGCGGAGAGGCGCTGACCCAGATCGTCGAGGGTCTTCTGCGTGGCGTTTTCGAGATACCAGCTGGACTTGAACTCCTCCTGAAAATCAGACGGCTGCGGACGGATGCCGGGAAGGTGCGCGACGACTTCCTCGGCGCGTTTTCTATCCCAGCCCTGTCGGATGTGGACCGAGAATTCTTCCAGCTTCTTTTTGCGACGGGCATCCTGGATACGCGTGCCCACGCCCCCGATGTAGTAGTCGGGCGCGGGCAGCAGCCCGTCGGCGACGAGTTGCTGCATGTCGGGCACAAGGCGCCCGCTGTTGTAGACCAGCAGAGGTCGGTCGGCGGCGGGCAGGGACTTCCATGCGGAGGCGAACCGGCGGGCCGACTCGGAGTTGCCGAGGAGGGTGTTGTCGATGTCGCTGCAAAAAAGGCGGATGGTTTCGTTCGGCACGGGCGAGGATGGGTGAGGGAGGTGGCGGAATGATGGACTCGGCTCAATCGCCGTCGTTCCAGGGCTCTTCCCATTCGTTGTCGTCCAGCGCTTTTTGTGCCGGACGGCCTTCGACGATGCTGATGAGTTGTTGGGCGATGCCGGTCCAGGTGAACAGGCTGCGCGCTTTGTGGGCACCCATGCGGGAAAGGCGGTTCCACAGTTTCGGATGGCAGAACGGCTTCAACATCATGATGCCGAGGTCTTCTTTGTCGAACGGATCGCCGAACAGGGCGTGGCGGCCGAAGGTGACGGCGCGGAAGAGACCGCCGTGGATGGTCACGACGGTGGGGCAACCGCAGGCCATGGCCTCGATCGCGGTCATGCCGAAGGGCTCGTAGCGGCTGCTGAGCACGAAGAGATCGGCGGCGCGATAGTAGTCGGCGAGATCCTCGTTGGCGATGTGGCCGGCGAATTTCACGCGCTTCCCGAGGTCGAGTTTTTTCGCGAGGGTTTTCAGTTCGGCGAGGATGCGCTTTTCCTGCGGGTCCATTTTGGCACCACCGACCGCGAGGTGAAGAATGACCTCGGGGGAACGTTTGGCGACGAGGGCAAACGCCTTGATGAGGAGATCGTAGCCCTTGTTGGTGGCGAGACGGCCGAGGGCGAGGATGGTGGGTTTGTTGAAGTTGAGCCGACGGCGGATCATCTGGCGCGAGGCTTCGCTGACGGGGAAAAACCGGTTGTCGTCATAGCCGGGAGGGATCATGTTCACACGCTGTTCGGGGATGCCGTAGTCGCCGGTGATCATGTCGAGCTGGGGAGGCGTGGTGGCGACGACGAGGTCGCACGTCCGATAGAGGATCGTCTCGTGTTGAATACGCTCGGCAAAGTTGAACTCCTTTTCGAAGGAAGCGGCTTTCTCGGGGTAGTCGGTTTCCATCTGCTGTTTTTTCCAGAGACCGAGCGAATGCGGGGTGTGGACATGCGGAACGGAAAGGGCTTCGGAGAGACGCTGGCCGGCGACGCCGGCATCCCAGTAGTGGGAGTTGATGAAGTGGTAGTTGAGTCCCTTCTTCTTGATGTAGCGAAGGGCGTTTTCGCACCACTCCATCAGGTCGCGGTGCAGGTATTCCTTGGGGATGAATTTGTCCCCGCCGCAGCGGGCACGGATCACTCGGACACGGGAATTGACGATATCGATCTCGGGTTGTCCCTCGAAACGACGCGTCCAGATGTCGACCTCGTGGCCGAGTTGGGCGAGTTTCCTGGCGAGTTCGATCACGTAAACGACCTGGCCGCCGGTATCCGCTGCGCCGAGAGGTGGATGAGCCGCTACGTAACCATGGGTTGATACCATCGCAATGCGCGGCCGTTTCTTATCAATATGTAACGTGGCCATGAGTCGATTTTTGAGACGCAAGGCGAAAGGGGCAAGCCGCGATGTGCATTTTTTGTGAAATTTAATGTATTTGATAAATAAATACACTTACGCCGTCTTGAGAATGAATGTCTGTCAGGGCGTGGCGGGGAATGTGCGTGTGTTGAATCGCAGCCACTCGCTCACGCGAGTGGCTGCGATATTCTTTAGACCGCTCCGGAGGAATTGATTTGGTGCTTTCAACAGTTTGAAAGAAGCGTTGCTTGGCGGTTTTTCGAAGGGCGTATTCATTGTCTTACCCCACTCATGATCCCTGATCATAGCCCCTCTGTAGGTTTTCGGAGAACCCCTGTTCCCGTTCGGTCGCTCCGTCGTCAAGCGGGCTTTGCCCTGCTCATCACGATCACGCTGCTGGCGTTTTTGGTGCTGCTGCTCGTGTCGCTGGCTTCGTTGACACGCGTGGAAACACAGGTGGCGAGCAATAACCAGCAGCTCTCGCAGGCGCGGCAGAACGCGCTCATGGCGCTTAACATCGCGCTCGGGCAGTTGCAGAAATTCACCGGACCCGACCAACGCACGACGGTGCGGGCGGACATCGATCCCGCGCTGGTCAAAGTGACCACCGCCAACGGCCGCTGGCTCGCCGCCTATGGAAACGGCGCGCCGGTGGACACGACCTACGCACTCAAACCTTCGAAAATCCCGGCGACGCTTACGGCGAACTCGGATACCAGGGGTTCGCAGGCGAAACTGTTGAACTGGTTGGTGAGCGGCAACGAGGGCACGGACTTCGATCCCACATCGACCGCGACCGTCGGCACGGACGGACACATCGTCACGGCACCTGCGACGATCACTTACACTCCGGCGAGCACGATCAATCTCACGACGGCCAGCGTCACGCCGGCGGCAGCAGATACGCAGGCGCTGCTCGTCGGCTCGATGTCCGCGACCGCGCCGAGCGATTACGTGTCGGCACCGTTGGTGACCATCAACGCCGCAGCGGGCACGGTGCCAGGTTTGGCGTCGGCGGCGCCCATCGGCCGTTACGCGTGGTGGGTGGGCGACGAAGGGGCCAAGGCGCGGGTGAATCTTCCGATGGCGACCGATGCGCAGGCTCCGGCGGCGTTTGTTTCCGCGCAGCGCACGGCCATCGAGCTGGTGGACGGTAAAAACGAAGTGGGCAAGACGAACGCCACCGACTTGATCGGCACCGCCGCCTACGATCCCGTGTTGAAAACGTTGCCCAATCTGGTTTCTCCCCGGCAGCTTTCGATGCTCACGCCCACGGCGGCCACCACGCTGCCGGCGGCGTTGAAGTTGCGCTTCCACGATCTCACGGCGTCTTCGGCCACCGTGCTGGCCGACGCCTACACCGGCGGACTGAAGAAGGATCTCTCCGCCGTGCTCGCGAATAAGGCCGTTGCCGATGTCGGTGCGGGAGAGTTTCGCCCGGCGGACTCCGACTATTTGTTCACGCCCGAGGGCACGGGCACGGACTCGTTGGGCGTGCCGACCTGGGGACAGCTCCGGTCGTTTGTGCAAACCGCCTCCGCATCCGGCGTCTTGCCGGACTCGCGACTGGCCGGCACTGCGCGGGTGGGCATCTCACCCGTGTTGAGTTACATTTCGCTCGGGCTTAAATATGTCGCACCCAACGGAGTCGCCGATACCCAGCCCATCCGGCTGGCGGTCTTCCCGCTGGTGGTGCTTTGGAACCCCTACACATCGACGATTCGGGAACACACTTTCGAGGTGGGTATCGTTCGCCGTTTCGGAAGCCTTAACCAGACGACGATCCTTGAAGTCGAGAATCCGGCAGGAACCTGGACGGCGAAGGAGACGATCAGTTTCAACCGTAACCTCACGACTTCCGGCGGCACGTCCAATACCTATATTCGCTTCAAGGTTCAGCTCCCTCCTGAAGGCATTCCCCCGGGCGCCAGTTTGATTTTTACCCTGCCGACGGGGGGTGCCGACTACAATACCCCGTCCAACGGTCCGCCGATCCACACGCTCACCAAAGGTCTCAATGCCAGCGGTTACGTGCTGGCCGGCTCGGCGGCATTTGATGTGGGGGAGTCCACGAAAAATTTTCGGGTGAGCGGCATGATCCAAGGCGGCGAGCTCTGCGCCTATCTGGGTGAAGTCTCCTCCGCCGG
This sequence comes from Opitutaceae bacterium, assembly GCA_041671745.1. Classification (GTDB taxonomy): domain Bacteria; phylum Verrucomicrobiota; class Verrucomicrobiia; order Opitutales; family Opitutaceae; genus Rariglobus. Next base: position 143,747 of record JBAZBC010000008.1, read on the forward strand.
AACCACCGGCGCGGCCAGCTACCTCAATACCAATGGGAGCAATAACTACCAGTGGCACCAGTTTATCTCCCGCCTTTCGCCGGGGAGTGTCAACGGAACCGGAACCTACTGGCAGGGACCTTTGGATGCGTCCGGTTTTTTTGATCAACCCATCGCCGGTGTGCTCTATCCTTCGGCGGCGCTGACCTGTGATATGCAGATGAGCTTCGGTTATCTCCCCTACGGGCAGGTCAACTATCCCAACGTGCGCTGGATTGCGCAGTCGAATCCTCGCGCGGGAATCCAGTCGAACACCCCGACGGCGAGCAGTCTCAACCCGGTCAATTTCGCGGCAGGCAGTGGAAAACAAAACTGGCCCGTCCCGAAATTTGAGCCCGCCGGTCTGCGGGCTTCCTCGGGCACGTCGCTTGATTCGGCCACCGCCGTTGTCGATACCACGCTTTTCGAGTTCCGTCCCGACACGCAACCCTTGCTTGGTCTCGGGCAGTTTCAGCACGCCAATCTTTCCCTCTACAGCTCCCATCCCGCCTATGTGGTGGGCAACAGCCTGGCCGATTTTCGTTTTGTGAACAAACGAGATCAGGTTCTGGTGCCCTACACCATGACCAGCGGAGTGGACAACCCGCCCACCACACAGATGACCTCCTACTACGATGTCTCGTGGTTGTTAAACCGCGCACTGTGGGATCGCACCTTTGTTTCCTCCGTGCCGAACAAGGGGACCGGCACCAACTATTCCGGTTCTCCCGATCTGCTGGTGACCGCTTCGACCGGCGTTCCCGACCTCCTGCCCAATCCCAGGCATGTGAAGCATGGCACGGCCGCAGCCGTCGACCTGCATGACGCCGACAAGGCCGCCGCCAACCTGCTGCTCAAGGGCGGATTCAACATCAACTCCACCTCCGAACAGGCGTGGCGCGCGGTGTTGGGCGGCATCAACCAATTGGCCTTCGATCCCGTGGCTGGTTCCGCCGTCTCCGCCAAGCTCCAGGCGGCCCTCCCGCGTTTCGCCAAGCCGACCACTCCGCCGGCCGCCAGCACGGGCTGGCAGGGTTATCGTGCTCTCGATGAATTCCAGATCGCGCAACTCGCGACCAACATCGTGGCCGAGATCCGCAACCGCGGGCCGTTTGTTTCACTGGCGGATTTCGTGAACCGCCGGTTGGTGGACAGCACGGCGGCGGCCAGCGGGATCGACGAACGCACCAAGGGGGTGATTCAGGCCGCGCTGGATACCACCCGCACGGGCGCCGGTGCGACCAACACCGCGACCGCCCCGTTCGATATTGCGCCGATTTATCCGATTGACCCGGCCAACGGGACCAAAGCGTATCCGGAATACGATACCGAGTTGATGCAAGGAGGGACGTCTTCCGTCGCGCCGGTCAGCTCTCGCTCGATCTTCGCTCCGCAGAATGTCTCGCAGGCGGATGTGCTTTCCGCGATCGGCGCGGGACTCAGCGCCCGGTCGGACACGTTTACAATCCGCACGTATGGCGAGGCGGTGAACCCGGTCACACAGGGCATCATCGGCCGTGCGTGGTGCGAGGCGGTCGTGCAACGCGTTCCCGAATACGTCAACGACGCAACCACCAGCTCGGCGGCCGGTGATCCGGCGATCACCGTTCCGGGGGCCCTCCAAAACGCCGACAACCAGAAATTCGGCCGCCGTTATAAAATCATCTCCTTCCGATGGCTTTCCTTGAACGATATTTGAACGGCCGGGCAGATACGGATCACAGAACGGATTCGCGCGCCGGAGCGGGCGTGGTCAAGCCACGCCCCCACGGGGATGCGCGTTTCGCCTCCGGCGTGGGGGCGCGCGTTGTGCGCGCCCGCGAATACCTGAAGCTTCCTTTCGCGCTGCTCGCCGTGCTGGCGTTCACGTTCTTCGCATCGGTCACGCATGCGCAACCCGAACCACCCCGCGCCACCTTCCGGACGTTTGCGATCAGCTCGAACATTTCGGAGGTTTTCTACGAGTTGGACGGCAAGCCCGTGCCGGTCGCGGCGGCGAACGCGGGGCTCTCCACACCCTATGAGGTTCCGACGGGCGGGCGGGTGGTCTTCTATCGGTTGCAGCCCGCCGAAACCTCCGGGGGGAAGCCGCATCGGCTCACCGTGGCGGAGGTGCGTCTGAACGGAGCCGGACCGTTTTTGGTGTTTATGGCTCCGAAGCCAGGGGCTCCGGGTGAGGTTCTTGCGCAGGTGGTGGAGGATTCCTGGCAGACCCATCCCGCGGAAACGATCCGCCTGTTCAATTTTTCGCGTCGCGACGTTGCGGCCAGAATCGTGATCAAAGAGGTCGTGGCGGAGCTTTCACCCGGCCGGGACCGGGTGCTGCCTTATCCCGTGATCGGCCAGTTCTGGATGCAGGCGGCGACCAAAGAATCCACCGGCTGGGTCATCCGCGTGAGCGCGCCGCAAGTGGCCCCGCCCAAGGCGCGCATCACCGCCATTATTTTTGACGAACTGCCGTCGCCGGACCGTCCCGTCACGCACGAGTTGTATCTGGTCAAGTTCATCGACGTCGAACCTCCGCCGCCCGCGTCCTGATCGGCCTCCTCTCCGCCCCCATGTCATCGCCCGCCTTTTCCGAATCCGCCGTCTGGTGGAAAGAAGCTGTTTTTTATCAGATTTATCCGCGCAGTTTCGCCGACTCGAACGGTGACGGCGTCGGCGATCTCGCGGGCATCACCGGCAAGCTCGATTACATCAAACGTCTCGGCGTGGACGCGCTGTGGATCTCGCCGATCTATAAATCTCCCAACGACGACAACGGCTACGACGTCTCCGACTACGCCGCAGTCGGCGCCGAATACGGCAACCTCGACGATTTCCTCAAGCTGACCGCCGGACTCAGGGAGCGCGGACTGAAACTCATCCTCGACCAGGTGCTCAACCACTCCTCCGACGAGCATCCGTGGTTCGCCGAGAGCCGCTCGTCGCGCGACAATCCGAAGCGCGGCTGGTATCATTGGGTCGACGCAAAGGGATTCGACGCCGAGGGGCGTCCGATCCCGCCCAACAACTGGCGCTCCGTCTTCGGCGGCTCCGCGTGGGAGTGGGACGCGCACACGCGCCAGTTTTATCTGCATTGTTTTTCGCGCAAGCAGCCCGACCTGAACTGGCGGAATCCCGAGGTGCGTCGCGCCTGCCACGACGTGCTCAAGACGTGGGTCGTGCGCGGCGCCGACGGCTTCCGGCTCGACGTGATCAACATGATCGCGAAGCAGGCGGGTTATCCCGACGTGCCGCGTCCGGAGGGCAACACCGAGCCGTTCCTCAACCTCGACACGCACGGCGTCAACCAGCCGCCGATTCATGACTACCTGCGCGAGATGAACCGCGAGGTGTTCGAGGGCAAGGGACTCTACTCGGTCGGCGAGACGTGGTGGGTCGACTCGACGAACACGCTCGACTTCACCGCCTACGACCGTCGCGAGCTGAACGGCTGCTTCCATTTTTATTTCCACGGCTGCAAGACGGGTCGCGAACATTTTGACGAGTTCATGAAGCTCTACCGCGTCACGCGCGGGAGGAGCTGGCTCACGGTCACGCTCGGCAATCACGATTCGCGACGCATTATTTCGAAGTTCGGCGATCCGGTGAACCACCGCTATGCTTCGGCGACACTGCTCGCGGCGTGGTTGCTCACGCTGCCGGCGACGCCGTTTCTTTTTCAGGGCGAGGAACTCGGTCTGACCGACATGACGTATGACCGCATCGAGGATTACAGCGATATCCAGACGGTGACCAATTACCACGCGCTGGTCGCGAAGGGAAAATCGCCCGCGGAGGCGCTGGCGGCGGTGCAGGCCGACAGCCGCGACAACAGCCGCACGCCGATGCCGTGGGACGATTCGCCGGGCGGTGGTTTCAGCACGGGCGAGCCGTGGCTGCGCATCCCCGATGCGCACCGTTTGCTGCATGCGGCGGGCGCGGAAGCCGATGCGGCGTCGGTCTATCACGGATACGCGGCGCTGCTCGCGTTGCGCAGAAAGGTGAAGTCGCTCGTCCACGGTGACCTGACGCCGCTCACCGAGACCGGCGACGTGATCGCGTATCGTCGCGGCGCATGGAACGGGCATCCGGCCGTGACCGTGGTGCTGAACTGGGGCGGCGAGTCGCGGCCATGGCCGGTGGCGGCGCCGCAGGGCGAGGCGTTGTTCGGCAATCGCGGCGCGGTTGATGCGGAGCGGTTGCGTCCGTGGGAAGCGGTGATTTTCGAGGGGTGAAGCCGGAGCGGGCGCGGTCAAGCCGCGCCCCTACGTTGGAGACGGACTGAAATTTGTAGGGGCGTGGCCTTGTGCGCGCCCGGTTTGGCTTTTGGCTTGGAATCGTGACCGCGAGCGCCAGCGAGTGGTGGGTCGGCTCGCAGGCGCTCGCCGCTACGCCGGAGGAAAGTCCGCTTGCCCCGAGGTTCTTTACTCCGGGTTCCGGGCCGTGTGCGTAAGCGAAAGAACGCGGATCGAGCGGTGATTTGCACTCAGCCTAGAAACGGCAGTCGGATCGGGTCGTCTCGCACAACCTGTTGGCCGCCTGCCACCCGCGTCACCCGCTCAATGCACCCACCGGGTGCATCTCGGGATTCCGCGGGCGCCATTCGTCTCAACATCTTGCGCGATACTCCGCCGCCCGACTGCCGTTTCCAGGCTCAGCTGAAAGCGGAGGCGGTAGGGAAAGCGGCGCAACAAAACCACACGCACGCCGTCCCTGTGTTCGCGGTGCGCCAGCGGAGTGGAAACGGCGCGAGCGTGCGCCTCCTCCAAGGCAGCGAGAAAGCGAAGCGCCAGCGGATTACGGACGGCTTGATAATGGGCGAGTATCTCCACTGCCTCCAAACGGTAGCGCGTGGTATCGTGGACGTTCACACCGTCGCGGATCTTTTTTTCTTGGTGCGTGCAACGCGGCTGCCTTTGCGGCGGAGGTCCGCACGAAGTTTCGCGATAAAGGCGGTGTGCGAACCCTTGGCGATGAACTGCGCAGGGTCTTCGTCCATTTCGGCGGAGCGGGCGAGCGCCTCAAGATCGGCGGCGCGCTCGGAGTCCCCTTCCTTGGCAATCACGGCAGCGGCGAGACGCAGGCGGGCGGACCGGGGCAAAGCAAGGGCGGCGGCGGTGATTTCGGCGTTGCTCATGTGAAAAACATGCAACGCGCCCGGTGCGTCGTCAATTCGCCAAAACTGACGGCGAGGATTCTCGTGGCAGCACGCACAAGACGTTGGTGATCTTTGATCAAGACCTCCCACCACCTGTGATACCAATCGCTGAATGATTTTGACCTGTGGACGGTAGGGCGGTGACTCCGTTCACCGCCGGATCGGAGGCGCGGAACGGAGTCCACGCCCTACCCTAAAATTCAAAAGCGGACAGCGATCGGTATTACTCGGCGGCGGCGGGGCGGAAGCGGGCGGCGACGCGATCGACGCCTCCACGGGTTCCTTCGAACGGGACGAAGCTTGCTGCGGCGGCATCCCAGCCGGTCTTGGTCGGGTAGGGATAGAGCGGCATCTCCAGTTCGGTCTTGCCTGCGACGATGCGCTTGCCCGGAAGCATTTCGGGGACGACCCCTTTCTCGCGCCAGGCGCGCACGGTATCGAGCAGGCTCGGCGTGTTTTGAATGCCGGGGCCGCTTCCGTGATCGCGGCCGGGGATAATATAATAGCGGAAAAACGACCGGGTTGCCTCGAGGCTGCCGACGTGTTCGACCACACGCTCATAATAGTCGAGCGTCGCGGTGTAGGGCACGATCGAGTCGGCCGTGCCGGATATCATGAGGAGTTTGCCGCCGCGTTTTTCGAAGGCGGTCAGGTCGGGATTCTCCGCGTTGAGATACGGGCCGAGGGCGGCGGTGCAGGTATCGATGTCGGCACCGAAATTGATGTCGGCGAGATTCTTGTTCGCGCCGAAAACCCACTTGAAGAGATAGAGGTGTCCGTGGGCGGAACTCAGGGATGCACCGAAGGGAATGCCGTTGAAAATGCGTTCGCCGGTGACGGTGTGGCGCGGACCGTCGAAGAGTTTGCGGAGTGCGTCGGCGTGGGCGGGCGTGAGCGTCGGGTCTTTTTTCAGCGCGAGCGCGATGACCGCTTCGATGTCTTTGGCATCGCAGCGCGGATCGGAGATGAACTTGCCGGCGACGACGGGAGCCTCGCGCGGTGCCATGCAGTCATTACCCGCAGCGATGACGGCGGCTTCCTGTTCTTTGGTGAAGGGAGTTTTTTTGAGGATCTGGTCGTTCCAGAGGAAATAGGCGTGAAGCGGTGTGCGGCAATGGGCGGGGACGGCGGCGACGATGCCGTCGTAGTCCTCGGGATAACGTTGTGCTTCCTGGAGCGCCTGTTGTCCGCCGGTGGAGCCGCCGTTGAAATAAGAGAACTCGGGACCTTTGCCATAGTAGGCCGTGATGATCTGTTTGGCGGCGACGGTCATGAGGTGGGTCGCACGGAAACCGAAGTCTTTCCAAACTTCCCGGTTGCCGATGCCGGAGTCGGCGTTGGGGGCGGTGCCCATGTCGGTGGTGACGGCGGCGTAACCGCTGTTCAGGGGCCAGGCGAGGGTTGCTGGATCGATGTGCCCTGCGGCTCCGCCGTTGCCTAGACCGATCAAGCGAGTGTTCCACTTGTCCGCGTTGGGCAGCCAGAGTTCGACGATGATGTTGGAGCCCTTGGCCGGATTGAGCACCAGCTTCACGATGGTTCGCGGAGGGACGTTGTTTTGGGTTTTTCCGTCGGGGGATGTGATCGTGGGCGCGTCGTCGTGTTGCACAAACGTGATGGTCGCATCATTGATTTTGAGCGCCTTGATCGCAGCGAGAGTGTCGTCGTGGGACGCAACGGGCGCGGCGTCGGAGATGGATTGGGCGTGGATGGATGCGCAGCCCAGCAGGAGCCCGGCGCAGAGGGGCAAGAGTTTTTCGATCATCGTGGCGATGAAACAGGCCTGCGGGACGGAGCGGGCGCGGTCAAGCCGCGCTCCTACGCCGGAGTGCGGACAAAGAATGAGAACGAGTGAGGGAACTAAGGTCAGGGCGTGACGGACGGTTGGGTCGCGGGGCCGCGGTAATTGGTGAGCGTGCCCCAGCTTTGGAGGACGATGAGGTCCACTCCTTCAGGGCGATGTTTCTCGGCGACTTCGCGCAGGAAGGGGAGCGTGAGTTTCTTTTCGATGACGTAGTGCTGGTAGGCCAGTTCCCATACGGGCATGAAGCGGTCGCGTCCGTGCGGGCTGACGGGCACAGGACCGACGATCTTCACGTCTTGACCTGCGAGGTAGGCCGCCATGTGTTCGTAGCCCGCGGCGAGGCGGTTGCCGGCGGCACCGTAGAGATCGAGGCCTTGTTTCTTGCCAATCTCGGCAGAGGCGGCGAGCGAGCCGAGTCCCATCTGGCCGTGAACCTGGTCGCGGCCGGATTCCTGGTTCTCGCCGTGGGTGTAGATGTAGTGGGTGATGGCGCCATTGCCTTTGCCGTGGAGGTAGTAGTCGACGGCGCGGTTGAACTTGGCGTGGTCGTCGCAGAAGACGGCGAGCGACATCATGGTCGCGATCATGCACGCGTCCCAGTTGCCGTTGAACTCGGGCTTGAAGGTTTCAACGCGGGGATAAAAGACGGCGAGGAGCATCCGGCGGAAGCGGTCGGCGGATTCCCCGGACCAGCCGGCGGTGGAGCCGTCGGGTTGGCGGCAATGGGCCATGAGTTCGGCGGCGTTGGCAAATTTTCCGCCGACAAAGCCGGCGGTGACTTTGCCCTGATCGCTGCGGCCGATGAGGATTTCCTGAAGTGTGGAGCCGCTGGCGTCGAGGATCTCAATGGCCCTGTCGGCGTGGGCGCGTTCGCCGGTGAGGCACCAGAGAAGCGCGTGGCCGTAGGCGGAGGAGGCGTCTTTCATCAGGTAGCCGACGGTTTTGTCGTGGGGGTTGATGACGGGGATGATCTTGGGCCGGTAGTCGAGGCTGCAAAACTCGCCGGCACGCATGGCGGCGAGGGCGCTTGTCCAGGGTTCTTCCCCGGCGGCGAGGCGGGCGCGAACGAAATCAATGTCGGCCTGGCTTTGCAGGAGCCCGGGATGGACGAAGGGTTGCGCGGCCGGCATCGCCATGTCGGGGAGAATCTCTCCGGGTGCACCGGGGCCGGTGTAGTTGGGGTTTGTGTTCGCAGGGGAGTCGGCGCGCAGGAGCACGGCGGTTGCGATGAGGAGGAGAAGGCGGAGAGGCATGGGGAGGATTTTTGACCGGCACGAAAGCCGGAGCAACGGGAGGCGGGAAATTCGGAGCGGGCGCGGTCAAGCCGCGCCCCTACGGCGGAAGGATACCGGGCGGAGGCGGTCAGCGGATGGCGGCGGCACGGATGGTTTCGATCTTTTCCAGAGGCAGTGCGCCACTGGCATCGTTCATGGAACCGTAGATGGCGATGTTGTCCATGAGGCCCTTGAACGGACGGTTGGGCGGGGTATTGATCGAGTTGTTGCCGAGCAGGAACTGGCCGGCGAAGGGTTTGACTTTGCCAGCCTCGAGGGTGGCGGTGCCGGCCGTGATCAGGCTGTTGGCGGCCGGGTCGCCTACATAGTAGGTGACGTTGTCGGTGGTGCGGGTGCCGTCGTAGGAGACGGCGAAGAAGATCCACGATCCGACATCCCGGTAGAGTGGCTCGCTTTGAACGGGAGAATTCTTGCCGTTAACCTGAATCGTGAGGCGGTCATCGACGCCGGCCATGAGCGCGATCACATTGGTGGCTACGATGCGCGCGGCGGCGGTGATGGTGGTCTCAGGTTTGATCCATCCGGTGAGGGTGAAGGACGAGAGGCCCGACAGGGAGGCGAGGCCGGATGAGTTGGACCACACGACAGCGGTGGGGCCGGTGGAGTTGGGGGTGGTGGCGCCCATGCCGGTGGCACTGCTCAGATCGAAGGCGTAGTCGCCGGGTTTGCCCGACACACCTTGGGCGTCGGAGCTGAAGCCGTTTATTTTGTCCCCGGCGGGGCCCACCAAATAGAGATTGGCCTCGTTGGCGGAGCCCAGGTTGGTGGCATAGTCGCCGCCGCCTTCGTCGAAGTTCCAGGAGAGGAGAGGGACGGGATCGGCGGTGAGGGCGGTGCCACTGAGTGCGAGAACGGCGAGGAGTGCGGAGCTTTTCATCGGGGGGAGTTGAATTATACGGAAAGAGAGAGAATCGGGTCGGTGGAAGAAAAAGCCGCGTGCATCCGCGCTGGCGGTTGCACGCGGCAGGACGGGCGGTTGCCGTGCTTAGCGACGAACCGGGCGGCGATACATGACGGCGAAGCCGAGGAAGGCGGTGCCGGCGAGCACGGCGTAGGTGGAAGGCTCGGGGATGGCGGACACGGTGAGGAGACCGGTGGTGTCGAGGGAGCCGGCAAAGCCGTCGGCGAGGCCGGAGATGGTCAGGCCGGACACGGAGCCGGAGGTGAAGCCGCTGAAGAGCTGGTAGGTGCCGGTGACGGAGGTGAGACCGCTGAGCGCGAGGGTGGTGTCCGTGAGACTGAAGGCACCGGAGCCCAGGCTGATGATCTGGTCGAAGCTCGACGAGCCGAGCAGGTCGAAGTTGAGCGTGCCGCCGGTGGTGGCAAAGGCTTGGCTGGCGGCGAGAGTGAGGGTGCCGACCGTGCCGGTGCCGCCCGGCGTGATGGTGCCGGCACTCATGGAAGCACCGCCGACGCCGAGTTTCACGTTGGCGACGGTGCTGGTGAGCGTGCCGCCGGAGATGGTGACGGAACTGGTGGCGGAGAGATTGGAGCCGAGGCTGAGCGTGCCGCCGGAAATGAGAGTGGCTCCGTTGTAACTGTTTGTTCCGGTGAGAATCTGAGTGCCTAAGCCGGAAACAGTCAGGTTAAGGGTGTCGTTGGCCGTGTTGTTTACCTTGATGGTGCCGGAGAAAGTGCCGTTCGCTCCGTTGGCGGTGTTGATCGTCAGGGTGTTTACGTTGCCGGCGGCGGAGGCCTGGCTGACAACGGTTCCGGAGCCGGTCAAAAGTCCAATCTGCTGGCTTTTGCTGTTCGTGAGGCGGAAGGTGGCGGATGAGCCGATATCAAGAGTGGTCGCCGTCGGGAGGGCATTATTGACCGTGTCGCTGAGTATATATGCCGAGCCTGTGAGCGTGGTGTTGCCGGTATAGTCGTTGGCAACCTTTAGGTTGAGACGCCCCCCGCCGGTGCTGGTGTAGGTGAGCCCATGACTGCCGGTGAGTTTGGAATACATATCAATGGCAGCCGAGGCTGTGGTGATGCTCGACACATCAAGAGACTTCCCTCCATTCAGCGTGAGAGTGCTCGTTCCTCCTGTTGAATTTAGCGTCAGGCTGCTCAAGGTCCAGTTGGCCGATTGGGTAACGGTTGCAGCGGCGGAAAAGCCGTTGAAGACCACGCTGTTCCCGCTTCCGTCGCCCCAAGTGGTGTTGGTCGTTCCATCATTCCAGTTGGCGGTGGCGGTGTCCCATGCACCGCCGGTGGTGGGGACCCAAGTATAGACGGTGGCATGCAGGACGGGGGCGGAAGAGACCAGTGCCGCGAGGATGCAGGCGCTGACGAGGCAACAGGCGACGGGGCGGGAGGGGTGTGTTTTCATGGTATGTAATGGGAGGGAGGCGTGGAGGGGTGAGATTGAAAGATCGCGGAGGCGAACCGGGACCGGTGCCCTGCGGGGTATTTTCTGAAGGGTCAACAGGGACCGGACTTTAACTCGGTCCGCATCGATTGAAATGGCGACGGCTTTCAAACTTTTGAAAACGGGCGATTCAGGAAGGAGGGAGGCGGACGAGGGCGGCGGCTTCGGTGGGGGTGACGATGGGGATGTGGTTTTGCTGGAGGTAGTCGATGAGGCGGACGAACTCGGCCCAGCGGGCGTCGTCCCACTGGTTGGGGTGGCCTTGTATCACGTAATAACTACGGTCTTTCGCGTTCTTTAGGTAGCCGGCGATGAATTTGTCGGCGTTGGGGACGAAGAGCGGGTCTTCGATGTTCACTCCTCCCACACGTTCAAGGATGACCTTGCCGGGGATCTTGGGCTGGTCGCCGCGATTGGCGTAGAGGAAGACTTTCATCTCCGGATCTTCGGCGAAAACCTTGAAGGTATTTTCGTCCATGCTGTTGAACGGCGAACCGAAGGCGCTGAAGGTGAAGCCGAGCTTTTCCTGCGCGAGGGCCTGGGACTTTACGAAGCTGGTTTTCTGGTGCTCGTAGGACGTGCCTTTGAACTCTTGGAATTTTCGGCCGTTTTCCTCCCACTGTTTGTGATCCCAACCGTGGAACCAGAACTCGAAGAGACCGGTTTTCTGGAGATCCTTGATGTAATTAATGTAGGACGGATTGGCGGTGCCGAGTGACTGGGTGATGATGCCGATGGAGAGCTTGATCTTACGCTCAATGGCGAAGTCGGTGATGCGTTTCCATCCGCGGGGAACGTTGCCGCCGCCGGTGGCGAGGTCGTCGACCTTCAGGACGACGGCGGGCGGGTTGGCGGGGAGAGGGGGGAGCTTGGAGAGGTCGATCGGAGGTTTGGCGGGCGGCGGCACCGGGGTGGCGGGCGGGGTCTGGGCGTGCAGGCCGGTGGAGGCGAAAAGAGCCAGAGGAAGCAGGGCGATGAAGAGGCGGAGGGAGACCATGAGGGAAAGCGTGTCGGGGGGGGGCGGGGGCGGAGCGGGCGTGGTCGGGCCACGCCCCCACGAATCAGAGTCGGAAGGGCAGGATTGCGATGGCCTCGTAGGGGCCGAGCGTGGCGACATGGCCGTCGGCGAAGAGGTAGTTGGCCCTGCCTCGGTGGCGCTTGGGAGCGCCGGAATTGTAGCCGTCGGGGCGTGTGGAGGAGACCGGAACGACTTCCCAGCCGCTGGTCTTGCCGTCGAGATGATAGTCGCTGCTGTCGCCGACGAGGACGGAGCGGGCGGGGTTGACGATGAGGCTGGCGCAGAAGCGGGTGACGAGACCGGAGCTGGTGTTCAGAGTGGCGCCGCCCACATTGAGGTTGAAATTCATGCCATAGCCGAGGGCGTTGAGATTGGTGGCCTGGACCTCGGCGACGTTGCTGAAAAAATCCGCATAGCTGGGGCAGTAGGCGATATTGATTTCTCCGTCGCGCTCCTTGAGGCGGTAAAAGTTAACCGCGCCGTCCACCATTTTAGGCGAAGTATAGGGCGCCAGTTCGAGCTGCCAGTTCCCGCCGGACGAATTGCCGTTGGCCGAAGGGTTGTTGGCATCGGGCTGGCGCGGCGCGGGATAAAATCCGCGATTATCGTTTCCGTAGAGCTGGAAGGCGGTGCTGTATTGCCGGAGATTGGAGACGCACTTGCTGGCGCGGGCGGACGTGCGGACGCTGCCGACGATGGGAATCAGAATGGCGACGAGCACTCCGATGATGGCGATGACGGCGAGCAGTTCGATGAGGGTAAACGCGCCGTGGGGGTGCGCGGTTGCGGAGCGGGGAGTCTTCCGAGGGGGGAGGCGGAACATGCGGGCAAACTATCCGGCGGGCCGGAGGAGGGAAGGGTGCAGGCTTTCAAACTATCGAAAGCGGAGGGGGGAGGTGAGGAAACAGATTTGCGAAAGCGGGCATCGTCACAATCACCGGCCGACTTGAGGTGCGCAGTCCGTGCGCAAGCTGGGGCCCGGATGCCAGACTGCGTCGACCAGCGTGTAGATGATGGTGGCCGGCAGGCCGCGTTCGTTGCGCTGAAGCATACCGATCAAGAAGTCGATGGCGGTGGCGCCAATGAGGCGGTCGTTTTGATGGACGCCGGCGAAGGTTGGTTTGGGCTCAGGATGGACGCTGAGATCGGCAATGCCGATGTCGCGGGGACAGCGCAGTCCGAGAGGGCGCACCCATTCGGCCAAGTCGCCCGGGATGCTTTGGGTGATGATGGCGTCGAGGCGGTATTTGACGACCCATTTGCGAAAATCGTCCGGGGTTTGGTCGTCGAGGAGGTGGGCGGGAATGCGGTCTTTTTTCGGCAGAGCGCTTTGGGACGAGGTAAATCCGCTCGTGTAGCCATTGTTGACCTTGTTGTCCCAGTCGGAGTGCAGGCAGAGTCCGATGCGCCGGTAGCCGAGGGATCGGAGTTTATTCACCAGCAGGGTAATGGAGCGGAACTGGTGGTTGGTGACAACGTGGAGGGAGGCGGGGCGGAGGCTGTAGCCGAGGGCGACGGCGGAGAAGCCGGTGAAGTCGAAGTCGAGCTTGTTGCCGTCGTGTTCCTGAGGCGGGACGATGATGCCCTGGATGTTGCGGGCACGCAGGATCGACGCCATGCGGGCGGGCGTGATGCCGGGAGCATGCAGGGAAAACTCCTCCAGTTTGTATCCGAATTGCCCGGCTCGCTCGGATGCACCGAGGAAATATTCGTTGAAGGACTGGATGCCGCGGAGATGGCCGCGCCCCGGCCAGTTGTCGAGCCAGGCCAGGGTGGACTGGTAGGAGGTGACTTGGACTCCCTTGCGATAAGCGACGAGAGCGGCCATGGCGGCATCCGGCGTATAGCCGAGCGTGGTGGCGATCTTTTGGATACGGGCGCGCATCTCGGGTTTCAGCTTGGGGCTGTTGCGCAGTGCCAGGCTGACGGTGGAGAGGTGGACGTCCGCGTGTCGGGCGATGTCGCGGAGGGTGATACGTGGGGACATTGCGGGGATGAGAGCCGGACCGGCGGCTCAAGGCGGAGACGAATTCATCCCTGCCACGCAGGCGGGTCAAATCACTTCCGGGCTGAGGATTGTCACGGAGCGGTCACTTTCGACCCTCCCTTGAGGAAGTTATTCCGGTGCGACGTAGCCTTTGGGCCCGCCGAGGCGGACGAATTGTTTGTAGACAACCCAGGCTGAGATCAGGGAGACGAGTGAGAGAAAGCCTCCCAGGACGAATGTGTAACGGTATATCTTTCCGGAGGCGTCGATGGCCACTCCCATGGCGGGACCGATCACCATGGTGGAGACGGATGCGATAATCCCCGCCGCAGAGGAGAACTGGGCGAATTTTGAATGGGGGAAAAGCCGTTGGCCCAAGGAAGCAGAGCAGGTGAAAAAGCAACCCGAGATGACTCCATGGAGCACCCACGCGATGAGAAAGGTATGAGGGGTGGTCGCCCAAATGCCGCCATAGATGGTCACCAGAAAGTAGGCGGCCAAGGAAAGGATCGTCATTCGCAGCGGATGGAAGACGTCGCACGCCCATCCGAGAAAATAGGCGATCACCAGCGAAATGCTGAACGTAAGCGCGAGGGATTTCCCATACATGTCTTCGCTCACGCCGAGGCTGTTCGAAAAGGGAATGGCGAAGGTATTGACCGGAATGAATGTCAGGCTCGCGACCACGAGCATGATGAAAACGGAAACGTAGTAATAATTGGTGAAGCACTCCCGAAAGTAGCGGCGCACTTCGCCCAAAAACCCTTCAACGATTCCGGTCCTGTCGGGACGGGAGAGTGGTGCCGGCGGAGGCGGGTATTGCCCTTCCTTGACCTTGAGGCAGACCCACATGAAGGCGATGCTGTAGAACGCGCCGACCGTAAGCAGGATCAGTGTAAAGTGGGAGGGGATTTTGCCGAAAATCCAGAAGTTGAAAATGATCCCGATGATCAGGCTGACGGCGCGAAAAAGACCGTAGAAACGTCCCATCAGGGTGGCTGGAACGACGTCGTTGATCAGGCCGCCGAAAACCGCCTGGCTGGCGATGGTGGCAAATTCAAAGGCAGCCCAAAAGAGGCCGAAGCAGATGAGCGAGACCGTCGTCGCGCTGAGTTGCGGGAAATGACCGTGCACCCAGTGTGAGATAAACGGAGTGAGCGCCAGACCGATCATCCCGAGCGCGGCGAAGGGAGTGGTTAGCAGCAGGTAGGGAATACGCCGTCCCCATTTCCCGCGGTGCCGGTCGGATTTGACGCTGAGGATCGGACCGAGAATCAGTCCGATCGCGGCGGGAAAGGACGTCATGAGCAGTCCGAAAAGCAGATTGGAAGCGTTCAGGTGCGACAGATACCACTGCGCCATGGGGCCGACGGACCGGTCGCGCATGGACCAGGCGACATCCCCCATCATCAGCAGCAGAAACAGGGTGATCAATCCGCCCGAGGTGTAGGTGAGGGTGCCGACTTGCCAGGTTTGCGCTTTGGGTCGGTTCGTAGCTATTTGGGACGATTGGGGAGTAGGGGTAAGGCTCACGTATAAATGGAGAGGGAAGAGAACGCGTCCAAGTGACAACGCAGATTAACCGACGAGACTAGAGAGTATCAGGCCCATCACAGGGAGCATGAATTCATTCTAACTGTTGAAAGTCCGGGTAGGTTCGCTCGACAAGGGCTGCGTCTGCAGCGCAGCATCGCCGCGTGAAATCATCCGAGCTCAACTTGTGCGGTTTGGTGGCGGTGCGGTCGCGTTTTGAACGCGAACCGGCGTCGATCAAGCGGCTGTTTTTCGACGAGGCGACGGGGCGCAAGATCGGAGCGATCTGCAAGGCGCTCGCCGCCGCACGAAAAGTTTATCGCTGCGTGCCGGCGGCCGAGTTGGAGAAGATTGCGGGCAGCATTCATCACGGCGGAATCGTGGCGGTGATCGATGCGCCCAAGCTGAAGGCACCGGACGCACGGGTGGTGGCCAACTGGGCGGCGAAGCGCACGCCGCTGGTGTTGCTCGATCGCATTGGCAACGCGCACAACCTCGGTGCGATCGCGCGCACGGCGGCGTTTTTTGGCGTGCAGAATATCATTATCCCGGCCCATCCGCAGGCGGCGCTGCCGGGCGAGGCGGCCTATCGCGTGTCCGAGGGCGGACTCGAACAGGTCGAGGTCTGGCGCACGCCCGATCTGGCGAAACTCATGCGTGAACTCGCGGTGGCCGGCTATGATGTGGCGGGCGCGGCGGCACGCGGCGGCAATCCGGTGTTGTTGGCGGGGCCGGCGAAGCCGGTGGCAGTCGTGCTCGGCAACGAGGAGCACGGGTTGGCGTCCGATGTGGAGCGCGCGTGCACGCGGTTGGTGACGATCTCCGGTAGCGGACGCGTGGAGTCGCTCAACGTTTCGGTGGCGGGCGCGGTGTTGATCTACGCGTTGCTGGCGGGGCGCTGATTTTTGAGAGTGACCGCCCATCGTTCCAGCGCGGCCAGAAGTTCGCCTGGACGAACGGGCTTGCTCAC
Organism: Opitutaceae bacterium; assembly: GCA_041671745.1. Classification (GTDB taxonomy): domain Bacteria; phylum Verrucomicrobiota; class Verrucomicrobiia; order Opitutales; family Opitutaceae; genus Rariglobus. The sequence continues at coordinate 159,874 of JBAZBC010000008.1, forward strand.
GTAGTCGTCCATGCCGACAGCAAGACACTTTTCGCGATCTCCCTGCATGGCGCTGGCCGTGAGCGCAATGATGTAGACCGGTGCGTTCCAGGGGCACGCTTGACCGCTGTCGAGTTCGCGTTTGCGAATGATCCGCGTCGCCTCGAGGCCGTCCATTTCCGGCATTTGATAATCCATCAAAATCATCGGGTATGGAATGCGTTGGAGCGAGTCGAGAACCTCGATGCCGTCGGCGACGGCGTCGGCGGAGCAGCCGAACTTGGTCAAGATCGCGAGCGCGACTTTCTGGTTCACCGCGTTGTCCTCGGCAAGCAGGATGCGCGTGCCGGCGAACAGGGCGCGCAGGTCCGCCGAGAGCGGTGGCAACGGCAGGATGCCGGATTTCGGGACGTTGTGGGAGCCAATCCCGGTTTTCCCGATGACGGAGACAAGGCTGTCGAAGAGGTGGGATTGCTTGATGGGTTTGCTGAGAGAGGCGTCGATGCCGGCTTCCAGCATCTTCCGGTCAGGAGGCGCATGTCCCAAGGGTGTCATGACAATCAGCCGCGTGCCGGCGATGGCCGGTTCGGCTTTGATCGCGCGGGCCAGGGTGAGACCGTCCATCTCCGGCATCTCGACATCAAGGAGGGCGACATCGTAGGGGTGTCCTTCGGCGGCGGCGGCGCGCAGCAGACGGAGGGCTTCGTTGCCGCAGGCGGCGCTGCCCTTTTGGAGTTTCCAGGCAAAGATTTGGTGGCGCAGAATCTGCCGGCTCGTCGCGTTGTCATCGACGACCAGGACCCGCAGATCGGACCAGCCGTTGCGTGCGCCCGCCATGGGAGCCTGGGTGCCGGAGGACTTTTCGAATTTGGCCGTGAACCAGAAGGTCGATCCCCTGCCGGGCTCGCTTTCCATTCCGATCTCGCCGCCCATCATGAGCACGAGTTGTTTGGAAATCGCGAGGCCGAGGCCGGTGCCGCCGTATTTGCGGGTGGTGGAGGCGTCGGCCTGCGTGAAGGCGTGGAATAATTGAGCTTGCGCCTCCAGGGGAATGCCGACCCCGGTGTCATGCACGGAAAACTCGAGGACAACGGGTGACTCTCCCCGGGGCTGACGGTTGACCCGGACGACGACTTCGCCGCCTTTGGTGAACTTGATGGCGTTGCCGACGAGGTTTACGAGCACCTGGCGCAATCGTCCCGGGTCACCGCGGAGGAAATGGGGGACGTCGGGGGCCATGGCCATGACGAGTTCGGTGCCCTTGGCCTGAGCGCGCTCGGCGAGCATGTCGAGCGTGCTCTCCACCGTTTCGCTTAGATCGAAATCGAGCATCTCGAAGGTGAGCTTGCCGGCCTCGATCTTGGAGAAGTCGAGCACGTCGTTGATGACGGTGAGCAGCGTGTCGGCGCTGGAGCGGATCGTCTCGGCATATTCGCGCTGGAGCGTTCCGAGCTCAAGATCGAGGAGGAGCCCGGTCATGCCGATCACGCCGTTCATCGGCGTGCGGATTTCGTGGCTCATATTGGCGAGAAATTCGCTTTTGGCCTTGTTGGCGACCTCGGCGGCTTCCTTCGCGATACGGAGTTCGCTGGTGCGTTCCTCGACGAGGTTTTCCAGATTTTCGAGCTGGGACTTCGCCTGGATGGAAAGGCGCCACTTCTCGGTCAGGGCGGAGGCCAGTTGCAGCGCCTCGACGTTGTCGAAGGGTTTTTTCAGGATCAGCAGCTTGTCGGAATGGCCGAGTTTCTGGATCATCGAATCCCAGGAATAATCCGAGTAGGCGGTGCAGATGACGATCTGCATGTCTGGGTCGATCTCCCAGATTTTTGCCGTGGCTTCGATGCCGTCCCAGCCGGGGGGCATGCGGACATCCATGAAGGCCATCGCATACGGGCGGGTTTCGACGAGGGCCTGTCTGACCATGTCGAGCGCTTCCTGTCCCTGGTAGGCCGAGTCGATCTCGAATGTGACTGCGCGGCGCTGCTCCGTGGGTTCTCCGAACAACGCGGCTTCCATCGATTCGGTTTCGCCGGATGCGTCGGGGCCGCAGAGGATCTTGCGAAAGTCTCCATGGATGGAGCGGTTGTCGTCCACGACAAGAATCCTGATGTTTTGTGCGGATGGAGGATTTTTCATGAGGCGGATTCCTGCTTGTAGGGCAGCTTAAGGGTAAAGGTCGCCCCATGGTTGAGACCGTCGCTGTGCGCGCTCAGGGAACCTCCGAGTTCCTTCGCGGCGAGGGCACCGCTGTGAAGACCGAAACCGTGGCCTTGTTTGCGGGTGGTAAAGCCATGGGCAAAGATCCGGGTGAGGTTTTCCGGAGGGATGCCGACACCGTTGTCGGAGACGGTGATGGTGACATATCGGGCGTCGGAGGTGATGCGGATGGTGAGGAGCTTGTCGGGGCGACCGGATTCGTCGCAGGCGTATTTGGCGTTGCGCACGAGGTTGACCAGGATTTGGAGAACCTTATTTTTCTCGAGGGTGACGACGGGGCGGACGTGATATTCACGGGCGACGTCGACATCGTGGCGGGCGAGCGAACCGGCGTTCATGCGGATGGCGTCCTCGATCAGGTCGGGGACCGAAATCGTTTCGACCACGCCGGAGGTCTTGGCGTAGCTTTGTTGCATGGCCACGATGTCTTTGATGTGGCCGATGTTTTTGTGGAGACTGTCGAGTTCGGCGAGAATGAGGGACTGTTCCTTGGCGAGATCTTCCTTCAGCGTCATCAGATAGGCCGGAATGATCTTCCCCTTGGGATCGTCGGTCAGGTAGTCGCCGAGACCGGCGCGATGTTGATGGAGCAGATCGGCGAGCTTGCCCACGTTGGGGATTTTGGAGCGGCGCACCTGATCGGAGACCAGGGTGGCGGAGACGTTAACACTGTTGAGCACATTGCCCACGTTATGGAGAACCCCGGTGGCAACCTCCGCCATGCCAGCCTGGTGGGATGTGGCGACGACTTGTTTGTGCGCCGCTTCCAGTTCGGCTTCCGCGGCCTTGATCGCCGTAAGGTCCGTGGAGATGCCAAAGGTTCCGATGATGCAACCGTCCTTGTCACGCCAAGGCATTTTGGTGATGAGCGACCAGGCGATGCGGCCGTCGGCGTAGCGCAGTCTTTCGGTTTTCCCTATGATCGCCTCGCCCGAGTGGATGATGGCTTGTTCGTCCGCAAGGGTTTCCCGGGCGCTCGGCTCGTCATAGAAATCAAGGTCGGTTCTGCCGGTGAGGTCCACGTCACCGGATGGATTGAAGGTGTTTTGGACGGATTTACTGAAACGCACGAAGCGTGATTTTTTATCTTTGAAGTAAATATGGCTGGGGATGTTCTCCAGCAGCATTTCCAGCAGTCCGCTGGTTTCGCGGAGAGCGTAGGTTGTCTGCTCCAGTTTCCGGTTTTGCTGCTCCAGTTCGAGGGTTTTGCTTGCGACCACCTGTTGTAGGCCGGCGTTTTCCTCAAAGACGCCGAAGGTTGAGGCTCGTTTCGCCGTGCGGTCTTTCTCACGGCTCACGAGCACTTGGATGGTTTTGTCCCGCGCCGTCAGCGCACGTTCCGCCGCCGCAAGGCGGGCAGTCAGGCTGGCCACGGTTTCAGGGGATGGCACTGGATCAGGAGGTTGCATGGCTGTTTCCGATGGCGATGCCGGTGAAGGTCTGGTTCATGTGCAGGCCGTCGTATTGTTCCCCGTAAGTGCTGAAGCCAAAGGCCTGGTTGGCTTTCATGATGCCGGCCATGGTGTCCCACAGCCCGTTGTTTTCGAATTCAAGCCGGCGGGAGATGCAGTCGCATGCGATCACCAGGGCAGGCTCGCCGATTTCATCCCGCACGCGTTGAAATGCAGTCCGGGCAGTCGCGGCCGGATCCACCGCGCGGCCGATGCTCAGGACCACGCCGTCCTCAATGACGCAATACAGGGTGAGGCTTTGATCGGGGTTGGCGCTTTGAATGGCGCGCACATATTGCTCTCCGCCCATTTCGAGGATGAGGGGGTTCATGGAAAGAACGGACGCGTTCAGTGTATCCACGGGAACCCCGATAAGGTTGGCATAAACTTGGGCGGCGGGTTCGCCGTTGATCTCATAGACCACGCGTTTGTCCGGATCGGAGTGCGTGATGACCAGCGTGTCATTTGATGGCACAAAGTGCGCGAACTTGACCGGTAGAAAAGGAAGACTCGTCTGAAAAAGCGTAAAAACGGCGGCGTGCGAACGGAACTCCCCATCCGCATAGACATGGGTCGGGCCGGAGGGGCGGTGTCCGCTCGCCGATCCCCCCACGACCGGCAGGCGGGGCAGATGTCGGTATAGCAACGATACCAATGATTCCTCTTTCAGGGAAAGCCCATCCACCAAAAGCAGTCCGAATGAATGTTGGTCGCGGTGGGATTCGATGAGCCGTTTGGTTTTTTCTGCGATGTCCGGCACGATGGTTTTCGCATCGGAAATATCTATCGCATAGGGGTGAACGGTGATGTCCCCTGTCAGGCTGATGGCGGTGATGCCCCCGTCGGTAAAACCATCCAATCCCACGTGTCCGATCACGGTGCAGCCGACGGTGGGGATGGATCCAAAGGCCGTCTGCAATTCCGACGCGAGTGCGGCGAGGTCATAGTTGGCCGAGCAAAAAAACAAAACCAGTCGTGTTTGCTCCTGATGGATGAGTTGAAGAATTTCGTCCACGGCGGCGTGTGCGTCGGTGGCGGAGGAGGTGCCGCGCCGGATTCGCAGGGGGGGCCGGGCATTTATGGAAGGAGTCATGGGGGCGAATTAAAGGCCGGGGCAGGTGACGGCGGTGACGCCGTCCAGTGTGGTGCGCACGGCTTGGGCGAGCGCCTGGGGTTTGTAGGGCTTTTGGACAAAATACATGTCGGCGGGAGGCTGGAATTCACCGCTGGTCGTGCCGTTTGAATAACCGCTTGTGAGCACCACTTTCAGCCCGGGTTTTTCCCGGCGCAATCGCACGGCGAGCTCCACGCCACTGAGTCCGTCGGGCATGACCAGATCGGTGACGAGCAGGGTGATTCTTGATGCATGCCGCCTCCAAACTTCCAGCGCATCCATGCCGGAGCAGGCCTGTAATACGCGGTAGCCGTGGCTGTTCAGGACCGCGACGGCAAATTCACGCACGGTAGGTTCGTCCTCCACCAACAAGATGGTCTCCGACCCACCGCCAACCGCTTCCGGACTCGAGGGGATAGTGACGGTGCCGGAGTCGGCCACCGACGCGGCCGGCAGCAGTATTCGAAATCGCGTGCCGACATCCCTCGTGCTCTCAAGCTCTATCCAGCCTTGGTGTTGCTTTACGATGCCCGCCACCATCGCCAGCCCGAGGCCGGTGCCCTGACCGGGTTCTTTCGTGGTGAAGAACGGTTCAAAAATTTTCTGGAGGTTTTCCGGTGCGATACCACAGCCGGTGTCGCTCACGTTTAAGCAGGCGAAGTTCCCCGCGTGCGCGCCGGGGTGGCAGCGGGCCGACACTTCGTCGACGACGATCGTTCCCGTGGAGATCGTGAGCGTGCCGCCGCGGGGCATGGCGTCGCGGGCATTCACGGCGAGATTCATGAGCACTTGCTCGATCATGCCTGCATCGGCTTCGGCCAGGCATGGGAGCGGCGACTGCACCAAGTTGAGGGTGATATGTTCGCCGATCAGGCGGCGCAGCATCTCGGAGATTTCTCCGGTGATGTGATTGAGGTCGATGGTCTGGCGCTCGATCGTCTGCTTGTTGCTGAAGACGAGAAGCTGGCGCGTCAGGTTGGCGGCACGGTTGCCGGCGTTGAAGATCTCCGTGAGCGGGCCGATCGCGTCCGGGGGCATGGATTCACGGTTCAGCAGCAGCCGGGCCCAGCCGATGACCACGGTGAGGATGTTGTTGAAATCGTGCGCCACTCCGCCGGCGAGCTGTCCGACCGCCTCCATCTTTTGTGCCTGTCGCAACTGTGCCTCGAGCTGATGGCGGCGGGTGATGTCTGTCGCGACGCCGACGGCGCGCTTCATGTTGCCATCCGGTTCATGGATGAGATAGCCGCGATCTTCGATCCATCGCAGTGTTCCGTCGGGACGTCGAATGCGGTATTCGATGGAGTGCTCCATGCCGCGCGCAAGTTGGGCGTAGGCACCGAGCACCGCCGGCCGGTCTTCGATGACGACTGCGGTGATCCATTGGTCCGGTTGCGCGTAAAGCGCGGTGGCCGCGAGACCCCAAATCTGTTCGTAGGCCGGGCTGACATAGGAGTGGTGCCCGGTGTGCAGATCGATGCTGTAGAATACGCTGCCGATGCGTTCGGCCATCTCGCGGAAGCGCTCCTCGCTGCGGCGTAATGCCGCGAGGGCGGCGGCGGCCATCGTGTGTTCATGCGCCTCGCGCAGAGCACGGAGCACGGCGGGCTGGAGGCGTTCGAGATTCGATTTTAGGACGTAGTCGATCGCACCGTTTTTCAAGCTTTCGATCGCCCGGTCTTCGCCAATGGTGCCTGAAACAAAGACGAAGGGCACTTCGGGGCAGGTCGCCTGTGCGAGTGTCAACGCAGCCGATCCATCGTAACCGGGTATGGTGAAATCCGATAGAATGAGCCCGAACTTTTCGCGACTCAGGGCGGTCTCAAATTCGGCCTTGCTCCGGACATAGACAAATTCGCAATCGATCCCTTTGTTCAGCAGCGCACGACGCACGAGTTCTTGGTCGAACGACTTGTCTTCCAAATGCAGAATACGCAGGGGACGGGGATTCATGCGCGGGGGGGCGGGGTATCCGATATCGTATGTCCAGTCATAGGATAGAATGCATTCACTGTCGAGCTTCGCGTGTGTATATGAGATTGAGCTATTTATTGAGGATCAATATAATGTGGGAAATATAAGGATTTGAGGGATGCAATGGGTTATTTCACTGCGGGATTCAGGGTGAATCCATCACTTACCTGACGATGTTCAGAGTGCGGAGCCGTCGGCGGTGAGTTTCGCGCACAGCGCGGCGACGTTGAGGGCGCGGAGCGGTTGGTTGGTTTCGAACGCGAGGGCGGTGGCGACGCCGGCGGCTTCACCGGTCTGGTTCATGTTAACCATCACGCGGACTCCTCCGAAGGCCACGCGGTCGGCGTCTAGGAGACGACCGGTGACGAGCAGATTTTCGGCGTCGAGTGGGAGCAGCGAACGGTAGGGAATGTGGTAGCATGCCGGAACCGGAGTGTCGTCGGGGTGCCAGCGGTGCCACGTTCTGGATCCGTCGCGGGCGATACGCTCTTCACGTCCGTCGAGGTAACGGGGCAGGGTGCCTTCGGCGGAATGAATGTCGACCGGGTAGGTGCCTTGGGCAATGGAATCGAGGAAGGTGAGTCCGTGGAGGACTTCTTCTCCGCTGAGGCGATGCTGGCAGAGGGCGTGCCATGTCTCGCGCACGTCAAGAACGTGGGCCAGGCGACAATTGCCGGGAGGGTTTCGGGAGAATGGTCGCGTGCAGGATCGAGATAGGCCCGGTGCAGTCGACATCCCTCGAGGAGCACGGCGGTGTAGGAGTCGGCATCGCTTGCATCAATGCCGTTGAGGCGTGCGCCGAAGAGATTGCGCAAGGCGGGTGCGCCCGGAACGGGAAAAACCACGGACGGCTGTTGGTTTCGGGATAGTTATTCGCCGCGAGTGAAGGCATGAGCTCGTTCCACGGCGGCGAACCGGCGGGAGTATCGATGCCGGCGATGATGGCCTGGAGATTGACGGGCTGAAGAACGTCGGGGTTTTCGGCCGAGAAACCTGCATGGCGGAGAAGATTTCCGTCACGCGGAGGCGTCGATGAAGAACGGCGCGCCGATGGCCCGGCGTCCTGAGCGGTCATCGATGATGGCGGAGGTGATGCGGGCTCCTTCGCGGGTGACGGCGACACAACGTGCGGCGAGGAAGACGTTGATACGATGGGTGCGAACGAGATCGTCGAGTTCGGTGGCGAGTTCGGCACTGTTGAAGCGAAATTGTCCGCGACGGCCTGGTTGCAGCTCTTCCAACGCACCGCGAAGACGGAGACGTTCGACAACCTCGACGGTCAGCCCGCCGATGATTGGGCGTGTGTGGGCCGTGTCGCAGAGGGAGTGCCATTCGTTGACCTGCGCGGCGGCGGCCATACCGCCGAGAATCGAATTCTGTTCGACGAGGGCGACCGACAGTCCGAGACGGGCGGCGTGCACGGCCGCGAAAACACCGGTGCATGAACCGCCGATGATACAGAGATCCGTTTCACAGGCGACGGACGTGATACGGGCAGGCTCTTGAAGAAAACGCATAGTGAAGGGGTGTTCTTACAATGCGACCGAGCTTCGGGCTGCTAAAGGGGGATCGGTTGGCGAAAACAAATCATATTACAGACAAAACGAATGATTTTAATGTGATTTATGCATGGTCGAAATCATTGACCGCATGGACGTGCTGGAGGGGGGGTGTTGCGAGCACCCCTGCGAATCACCAAGACAAAACGACAGGTGTTTGTCGCGCGTTGGAATGCTCCGGATACGGTCACGCACCGGTTTATTCTCATCGAGGAAGGCGCCTTGGACTATACCATTGAAGGACGGAGATTCTGCGTTGGTGCAGGTGAGCAGATTTATGTGCCCGCGTGGTGTCGGCGCGAGTGGACGGCGACATCAAAAGGATGCCGGTTGCTCAGGTGCGAATTCTCGTCGGGTGCGGTCACGATTCCCTCCGTGTTGTTTCGCCGGCAAGTGGGGGAACCGAGGACGGAGCGCAAGCGGTTTGAGCGGATACTGGAATTGTTTTAGGCAACTGAATCAAGGGAGCGGATATTGGGATGCGAGGGTGAGTTGAAGGCGGCATTGTCGTCGTTTTGGATTGGGGCAAAGGCGGAGGGAGCAGGGGGCGACGAAGTGCGGACGACACATCCGGAGGTGGCGAGAGCGGTGGCTTGGTTGGGGAGTCACTATGAGGAACCGGAGGCGTTGGATGCGTTTTATCGGACGGTCACGTTGAGTCCAAAGCACTTCCGATTGTTGTTCCGACGGCAGACCGGGGAAACGGTGCAGGCGGTGTTGGCCGGCTGCGATTGAGGCGTGCGCGTTATCTCGTGCAGGAAACGACGTTGCCGATGAAGCGAATCGCGGCGGAGACGGGTTTCCCGATGCGATGTATTTTCGGACCAGTATCGGAAGTTCTGGGTGCGGGCACCGACGGCGGATCGGATGGGGGCGGTGTCGCCTGAGCGGGGACGGGGTTATTTTTGAACCAGTGGTCCTACTGTGTTTTGCGGCTGCGCAAAGCGGGGTATGCTTTGCTGATCGTGCATGAACGCGACTTTAGGGACGCGATTGCCTAAGCAATTTGTTTAGCTGGGGTCGTAGTCGAGGTAGGCGCCTAGCCATTTCTCGTGCTCGGCGAGCGGGGCTCCGGTGCGGGTGGTGTAGTCTTCAAGCTGATCCTTGCCGAGCTTTCCTACGGCGAAATATTTGGAGTCGGGGTGGTTGAAGTAGAAACCGCTCACCGAAGAGGCGGGATACATGGCGCAGCTTTCGGTGAGGGTGATGCCGATTTCTTTTTCCACCGGGACCAGGTTCCAGATTTGGAGTTTGTGGCGGTGGTCGGGGCACGCGGGGTAACCCGGGGCCGGACGGATGCCGCGGTATTTTTCATGGATAATGTCGTAGGGGCTCAGGTTTTCGGTGAGGCCGAAGCCGCTGAGGTCGCGTTCTTTTTTGTGGAAGAATTCGGCCATCGCTTCGGCGATGCGGTCGCCAAGCGCCTGCACCATGATCGCGTTGTAGTCGTCGCCGGCGGCTTTGAATTCGTGGGAGAACGTCTCGACTCCCGGTCCTGCCGTGACGGCGAATTGGCCGAGGTAATCGGGGCGGCCGGACGACTTTGGCGCGATGTAGTCGGCGAGGCAGTGATTAAACTGGCCGGCACCTTTTTCGAGTTGCTGGCGCAGGAAGTGGAAGGTGTGCAGAACCTGCGTGCGGGATTCGTCGGTGTAGATTTCAACGGAGTCGCCGATGCTGTTGGCGGGCCAGAAGGTGAGGACGGCCTGCGGCTGGAAACGGTTTTCGGCGATGATGCGTTCGAGGAGGGCTTTGGCGTCGTTGAAGAGTTTGGTGGCTTCGACGCCGACGACTTCGTCGGTGAGGATGTCGGGGTAGCGTCCGTGGAGTTCCCAGGCGCTGAAGAACGGACCCCAGTCGATGAATTCGCGGTCGAGCAGTTCGCGGACGGTGGTGTCGCGGAAGATCTGCGTGCCGAGGAAGGAGGGCTTGGGGATGTCGATCGTGGCCCAGTCGTAGCGCTCGGCGCGGGCGCGGGCTTCTTCGAGCGAGAGGAGCGGGCGGCGTTCGCGGCGGTTGGCGAAATCTTCGCGGGACTTGGCCTGCTTGGCTCGGATGTCGGCGACGTAGGCGGGTTTGTGGTCGGGGTTGAGGAGTTGCGAGACGACGCCGATGACGCGCGAGGCGTCGAGCACGTGGATGACGGGCTCGGAGTAATGCGGGGCGATCTTCACGGCGTTATGCGCGGCGGACGTGGTGGCTCCGCCGATGAGGAGCGGGAGCTTGAAGCCCTGGCGTTCCATTTCCTTGGCGACGTGGACCATCTCGTCGAGGGAGGGCGTGATGAGGCCGGAGAGGCCGATGACGTCCACGTTTTTCTCCTTGGCGGCGGTGAGGATTTTCTCGCACGAAACCATGACGCCGAGGTCGATGACTTCGTAGTTATTACAGGCGAGAACGACGCCGACGATGTTCTTGCCGATGTCGTGGACGTCGCCTTTGACGGTGGCGATGAGGAATTTTTTCGGGGCCTCGGACTCGGCTATGGCGAGTTCAGAGGCTTCGGCTGCTGCGGCGTTTAGGCGGTCTGCTTCGGCTGCTTGGTCGCGGCTTCCTTCGCCGCCTGTGCCTGGCCGGCTTTGTTCAGCGCGCGGATTGTGGCTTCCGCCATGCGATCCATGCGGGCCTGCATCTCGGGGCTGGGTGGTTTGCGCAAAGAACTCGTCGCTGAGGGCGCGGAGTTCGGGATGGTGGTCAATGTCGTGCTCATGGAAAAAGAGATTAGCGGCGCGTTGTCCCGAGGCAATCAGGTTGTCTTTGGCGGGGTTGAGGTGGTTTTGGAGCCAGGCGAGGTCACGCAGAGTGGATTGCCCCCAGATGGTGTTGTCGAAGATGTAGATTTTAGTGGGCCACAATAGATCGCGTGACAGCGCGAGCAAGGTGCGTGCACCGTGAAAGTGGCCGTGGGCGGCGCGGTCGAGGGCGACGACGCGGCCAACCTCGTTTTTGGCGCGGCGGAGGATGTTGACCACGGCTTTTTCCCACGGGCAGTAGACGAAGCGAATGTTTACATCGTGTCCGGCGGCGAGGGCGGCCTCGATTTGGGCGCGGCTGCGGCGTTCGTTCTGGAGTGTGCCGTCCATGAGGAGAGCAGGCTCCTGGAGGACATCCAGGGCGAGCGACGCGGTGGTTTTGCCGCTGCCCTGGCCGCCGGCGTTGAAGGCGATGAGGCTGCCCGGGGGCAACGCGGCGATGCGGCGCGGGTAAAGCCAGTCGATGAAGGCGCCGGCGGGGTGGAGCGTGGCGGCGCTCCAGCGGGTGCGGGCGGCGCGGTCTTCGGGGCCGGAGCCGGCGTAGTCGGGGGAAAGCTCCTGGGCGTTGTTGCGGTCGTAGAGTTTGTCGAAAAGCGTGTGGTATCGGGTTTCCCAATATGGGAGGTCGGCGGCGAGCTCGGCGGCGAACTTTTGCTCGATGGCGCGCGCCTCGGGGGAGAGGCCGGGCATGGGCTCGTAGCTGAAATCTTCGGCGAGGGTGACGGGTTGGCCGGGAGGGGTGGACACGGCAAGGCGGCGGAGTTCGCGGACGCGTTTGGCGCGGATTTTCTCCGCCTCCATGAAGGGCGTGAGGTAGGCGACGGCCTTCTTCATCACGCGGGCGCTTTTGACGACCTGCGGGAGGAACATTTTGCCGGCGCCGAAGAGGTCGCCGACGACGCGCATGCCGTCCATCAGCGGGCCTTCGATGATGGTGAGCGGCTTGCCGTATTTCTGGCGGGCTTCCTCGGTGTCGGTGTCGATGAATTGGTCGATGCCTTTGACGAGGGCGTGCGAGAGGCGTTCTTCGACGGTGCCTTGGCGCCAGGCTTCGACGGTGCGGGCTGAATCGCCCACAAGTGGGCTCCTACCTTCGGAGGAGGCTTTGAGTTTTTCGCCGTAGTCGACGAGGCGCTCGGTGGCGTCGGGGCGGCGGTTGAGGATGACGTCTTCGACGAGGACGAGGAGTTCTTTGTCCACCTCTTCGTAAACCTCGAGCATCGACGGGTTGACGATGCCCATGTCCATGCCGGCTTTGATGGCGTGGTAGAGGAACGCGGAGTGCATGGCTTCGCGCACGGGGTTGTTGCCGCGGAAACTGAAGGAGACGTTGGAGACGCCGCCGCTGACTTTGGCGTGCGGGAGGTTTTGTTTAATCCAACGCGTGGCCTCGATGAAATCGACGGCGTAGTTGTTGTGCTCCTCGATGCCGGTGCCGACCGTGAGGATGTTGGGGTCGAAAATGATGTCTTCGGGCGGGAAGCCGACCTGATCGACGAGGAGGCGGTAGGCGCGTTCGCAGATGCGGATTTTTTCGGCGTAGGAGGCGGCTTGTCCGTTTTCGTCGAAGGCCATGACGACGACGGCAGCGCCGTAGCGGAGGATGGCGCGGGCTTGTTCGAGGAACTTGGCTTCGCCTTCTTTGAGGGAGATGGAGTTGACGATGCCTTTGCCTTGAAGGCATTTCAGGCCGGCTTCGATGACCTCCCATTTGGAGGAGTCCACCATGATGGGGACTTTGGCGATCTCGGGCTCGCTGCCGATCAGCTGGAGGAAACGCGTCATGGCGGCCACGCCGTCGATGAGGCCGTCGTCCATGCACACGTCGATGACGTTGGCGCCGTTGTCCACCTGCTGGCGGGCGACGGAGACGGCTTCCTCGTAGTTGCCGGCTTTGACGAGCTTGGCGAATTTGGGGGAGCCGGCGACGTTGGTGCGCTCGCCGACCATGAGGTAGGTGCCGGGCTGCTGGGTGAAGGGGAGGGAGCCGGAGAGCTTGAGCGGAAGCGGCTCGGAGATGGGGGATGGGAGATGGGAGATGGACGATGGGCTCGGAGCGGAGGGCGGGGGCGTGACGCGGGTGGCGATGGGTTTGCGCGGGGTTTTCGGGGCGAGGGCATTGGCGATCGCGGCGATGTGCTCGGGGGTGTTGCCGCAGCAGCCGCCGGCGATGTTGCACAGGTGGCTGTCGGCGAATTCGCCCATGTAGCGCGCCATGTCGGCGGGCTCGAGGTCGAAGCCGGTGGGCGTGAGCGGATTCGGGAGGCCGGCGTTCGGGTAGGCGGAGATAAACGTGTCGGGGGCCTTCTCGGAGAGTTCCGCGAGGAACGGGCGCATCAGGTCGGGGCCGATGGAGCAGTTGAGTCCGATGGACAGTGGGTGATGGCTGTGGACGGCGCTCCAGAGCGCTTCGACGGTTTGCGCGGAGATCATCGTCTCGCCGCCGCGGCCGACGGCGGCGGAGATCATGAGGGGGAGGCGGATGTTGTCCTCGGCGAAGATTTCCTCGATGGCGACGAGGGCGGCCTTGGCGTTGAGGGAATCGAAGATGGTTTCGACGAGGAGCAGGTCGGAGCCGCCGGCGATGAGGGAACGGATCTGGCGGCGGTAGTCGGCTTTGACCTGGTCGAACGTGATGACGCGGAAACCGGCGTCGTCGGCGTCGGGGGAGTTGGAGAGGGAAACGGTGAGCGGTCCGATGGCGCCGGCGACGTAGCGGCGGCGGCCGGTGGCGTTGGCGATGCGGTCGGCCCATTCGCGGCACTGGCGGGCGGACTGGAAGTTGATGTCGTGGGCGAGCTCCTGGAGGAACTTGTTTTCGATCACGCCTTGGTAGAACGCAGGGTCTTTGCGGCTGCCGTGTTCGCGGGGGTCTTCGATGAAGAACTCGCTTTGGCCGATGCTGGTGGCGGAGAACGTGTTGGTTTCGATGATGTCGGCACCGGCTTCAAGGAAACGGCGGTGGATGTCGCCGATCTCCTTTGGGCGGGTGAGCGAGTAGATGTCGCCGTTGTTTTTGAGATCCTTGGGGGCGTCTCTGAAACGTTCGCCGCGCGCCTGTTCCTCGGTGATGTTGTAGGTGCGGATAGTCGTGCCCATCGCGCCGTCGATGATGGCGACGCGCTCGGAGAGGAGGCGGCGGAGATCGATTTCGGCGGCGGAGATTTTGGGTGTGGCGGACGACATGGCTGTAAAGGGTTTGACGGCGAAAAGGGAATGCAACGACGGCGTATTTGCAAGAAACATATCTTTATATTTGAATATGTTGATATGTATTGATTCAGGAAGGGCGATCTTTGTTCGGAACTGGCTACAGAAAACGCGGAAAGTTTGCCAATCGGTGCGCAGGCTTGTGCGTTGATGGGGTTGGTGACGGGCGACAGGTTCGTCGGTGGTTCGTTGTTCTTTTTTACATATGTCCGGGCAGCGGGGAATGCCGTGAGAATCGGCTACAGTTGCGCTGCGGTAACGTATCAATCCAGACCCAGACCTTGCGGACGAACGCAGGGGCAAAGCCAATCGGAGTCGCATCCGGTGAAGGCGAGGGGCGAGGCTCGCGCTGCGCGCGAGAAATCCTAAATCCCAAACTCCAAATCCTAAAACAAACCGGCTGCTGTGCCGGCGGTTAGGATTTAGCGGCTTAAGATTTAGGATTTCCGCGCGAAGTGCGGACAAATACGGAGTCCGAATATCCCGTCCGGGCATGCTCACGCGTCGACCGCTAAACTTTGCGGGCGGTTGATCGCGAAATCTTCATCGCAAAATGAAGCGTGAGAGTAGCTGTTTTCGCGGCCCTGTGGGGACGCGGAGGCCTGCTCTTGCTCTGGACAGAGACAGACCTCTATGAAAACACCTATCCGCGGTGGCCTTACCGGCCGCCTCAGCTTGGCGTGCGCCTTGTCGGTGCCGCTTATCCTCGCGTCTGCGCACGCGCAGACCGAAGCCGACCCAGTCCTGTTGGACCATGTCGTCGTATCCGCGACGCGCACGGCGACCGATCCGCTGGCTACGCCGAGCGTGGTCACCTTGCTCAACACGACGGACCTTGCGAACGCGCAGACGCCGGATTTGGCGGCGGCGATCGCCACGGTTCCGGGGGTGAACGTTGCGCGAACCGGCGCGGTTGGCGGCCCGACGTATGTTTATATGCGCGGCGCGAGCAACGACCACACGCTGTGGATGGTTGATGGCATCCGGATGAACACGGGCGACGCAACGGTGGCGAATTTTGTCGGCGGTGCGGATTACGCGGGTATCGGCCGCATCGAGGTGTTGAGCGGACCGCAAAGCACGCTTTACGGCAGTTCGGCGCTTGGTGGCGTGATCCTCGTGGACACGGCGTCCGGCTGCGGGCCGGTCAGCGGATCCGTGACGACCCAGGCGGGTTCGTTCGGCACCTACGGCAGTTCCGCCGCAGTGAAAGGCGGCTCGAAGTCCATCGGTTACAGTGCGTCGCTGTCGTCCTTTTCGACGCAGAATGAGCGTGATTTCAATGATTATGAAAGCGTGTCGTATTCCGCGCGGTTGGAGTCGCAGCTGACGCCGGTGCTGCTGGTTGGTGTGACCGTGCGCGGCCAGGACGCGACCTCGGACGCACCCGGTTCGGTGGGTTCGACGTTTGTCGGCATCGTGGATTCCACGAACACGTTGGCCACTGTCTATGCGGCGTGGACGCCGGTGGAGAGCTTCCACTCGCGGCTGACCTACGGCTGGGTGCAGCAGGAATACACTTACACGGCCGAGGCCCCGCCGCGCGGCAACGCGTTCGACAGCGATTATTACAGCCGCGACACGCGCAACGTCTTCGACTGGGTGAACGACTGGGCGGTGACGGACTGGTTGTCGCTGGTCGGCGGCGGCACGCTCGATTACGAGAAGGTGCACAGTTTCTCGGACCCCACGGTCAATGATTTTAACAACGACTCCCAGGCCGCCTACCTGCTGGCGAACGTGACGCCGGTCGAACACCTCACCGTGCTCGGCGGCGTGCGTTACGACCATTACGACGAGTCGGGCGATGCGACGACTTGGAAGACGGGTGTGTCGTATTACATCGTGCCATCGCGGACCAAGCTGCGGGTCAACTACGGCACGGGCTTCAATGCACCCCGTCCGGTCTATGTGGTCGGAGGTCCGTTCTATAACGCGAACCCATCGCTGCAACCTGAAGAATCCAAAGGCTGGGACGCGGGATTTGACCAGGAAATCTGGAAGGATCGCGCGACGCTCGGGGTGACGTATTTCCATAACGATTTCACCAACCTGTTTGTCTACGACTTCACGATTCCCGGCATCGTCAACACCGGTTCGGCGACCAGCGAGGGCGTGGAGTTTTCGCTGAATCTGACGCCGGTCGAGGGCGTGAAAACCCGTCTGGCCTACACCTGGCTGGAGGCGACCAACGACACGGTCGGTGTGCCGTTGACCCGTCGTCCGCGTCATGTGTTCGACGCCGAGACCAGCTGGCAGGCGACGCAGGCGTGGCTGGTGGGTGCCGGAGTGCACTTCGCCGCGCGCCGCTATGACGGTTCGACCACCGCTCCGGTGCGCGTCGAAGATTACACCACGGTGCGGCTCTTCAACCAGTATCAGGTGACGAAGGCTGTTCTCGTGAAGGCGCGAGTGGAAAACTTGCTGGATGAGAAATACTCGGAGATCAGCGGTTATCCGTCTTTGCCACTCGCCGTCTACGGCAGTGTGGAATGGCGTTTTTGATCCGGTTTAAAGACTGTCTGATCACGACATGAAACCGTTCCACCGTTTTCTCTTCCTGCTGGGGCTGCTGCTGGTGTTGCCACCGTTGCGGGCGGAGGAGGCGGCGGTGCGCGTCGTGTCGCAGACTGTGGGCACCGATGAATTACTGCTGGCATTGGCCGGGCCGGGCCAGATTGCGAGCCTGAGCCACCTGTCACGCGAGCCGCAGTTTTCCGCCGTCGTTACGGAGGCGAAGGCCTACCCGATGCTTGATCGCGGGGATGCGGAGACGATTTTGAAATACCGGCCGACGTTGCTCCTGGCGGCGGATTACAGCCGGCTGGAGTTGGTTGAGCAGGTGCGGCGCACCGGTGTGAAGGTGATCCTGATCACTCGTTATCATACGCTCGACGACGCTTTCGCGAATCTGCGTCTGCTCGCGACCGAACTCGGTGGAGAGGCACCGGCCAAGGCGGAGGCAATCATCGCCGACTGCACGCGCCGGGTCGCGGTGCTCGACGCGAAACTGAAAGGAGTGAAACCCGTGCGCGTGATCGCGCCCTCGACCTACGGCGTGATTGCGGGAGCGGATACGACGTTTGCTGATTTATGTGCGCATGCCGGTGCGGTCAACCTGGCCGACACGCTCGGTGGACTGCGCGGGCATCAGGCACCGCCGATCGAGAAGATGCTCACTTGGCCGGTCGATCGCGTAGTCGTGGAGGGTGGCGACGACGAGAGCGCGCTGGCGCCGTATTT
Source organism: Opitutaceae bacterium (assembly GCA_041671745.1). Taxonomy (GTDB): domain Bacteria; phylum Verrucomicrobiota; class Verrucomicrobiia; order Opitutales; family Opitutaceae; genus Rariglobus. The sequence goes on from JBAZBC010000008.1 coordinate 177,374, forward strand.
GAAACTGCCGCCCTATCAATTTATGGACGCCGTGCGCCAACGGCGGATTGCGCGCATCGAGGCCTACATGTTGAGCAGTGTTTCACATCATCGAGTCGAGGGATACGAGATGCTGGCGAAGGCGTTGCACCCGGAGGTGTTCGAGTGAACCCGCGCGGAACAGTCGAACGTTACGCCCTGCCGGCCGCCCTGGCCGGCTTTGCCGTCTTGGTGATTCTGTCGCTGGCGGTGGGGGATTTGCGCCTTGATCCGCTGCGCATATGGAACGGGCTGTGGCATCGCGACGAGCTCGCGGCTGTCGTGCTTTATCAAATACGGCTGCCGCGCATGTTGGTCGCGTGTCTGATCGGTGCGGCGCTGTCGTCGGCCGGTTTGATGATGCAGGCGTATTTTCGAAACAGCCTGGCGAGTCCGGGATTGCTTGGAGTGAGTAGCGGTGGTGCGGCGGGGGCGGTGGTTGCGATCGGTCTGGGCTGGGCCTCGCAGTCGATCCTGACGATTCCGGTGCTGGCCGTGGTGGGGGCTTTTGTGGCGACCGGCGCGGTGGTGATGCTGGCGCGCAGCGGCGCGGGAACCGAACGTCTCCTGCTGGCGGGTATCGCGCTCAACGCGTTGCTCGGGGCGGTGACGAGTTATGTGTTGTCCAATTTTACACTGAGCTACGAACGCAACGCGCAGATTATTTTCTGGCTGATGGGCGGGCTGGAGGATCGCAGCTGGGAGCACGTGTGGATCGCATCGCCCATCCTGATCGGGGCCGTGCTGGTCTGGCCGCTGGGCCGACCGATGGATCTGCTCAGCCTCGGTGCGACCGAGGCGCAGAGTCTCGGGGTGAACGTGCGGGTGCTGCGCCGTCGCATGCTGGCACTCGCCACGGTGCTGACCGCGCTGGCGACGGCGGTTGCGGGCACGGTGGGCTTTGTCGGATTGGTGGTGCCACACTTGCTGCGACTGATGGTTGGCCCCGAACATCGCCGGCTGGTGCCGCTGTCGCTGGTCGGTGGAGCGGTCTTTGTGATGGCGTGCGATTTGATCGGACGCTCGGCCGGAAACCTGCGATTGGGCATTGTGACGTCGTTGGTCGGCGGACCGTTTTTCCTATGGTTGCTAAGGAGGAAAGTATGACGATGACTCCCGCCATCACTCTGCGCGGAGTCACCGTTCCCGGGCGGCTGAACGACGTGAATCTGTCGCTCGGGCCCGGACGGTTGATCGGACTCGTCGGTCCCAACGGTTCCGGGAAATCCACGCTGCTGCAGGCGTTGTGCGGACTATTACCCGCGCAAGGCGAAGTGCTTTGGAACGGCCGGCCACTGGCGGGCATCCCGATGCTGGACCGGGGACGGCAAGTTGCGTGGGTGGCGCAGGAGGCGCATTTTGAATTTGGCTTCACGGTGCGCGCGGTGGTGGGGCAAGGGCGCTATGCACATGGCGACGACGGGGCGGGCGTGGACGACGCATTGGCGCGCATGGATCTGCAAGGACTCGCGAACCGTCCGGTCAACCGACTTTCGGGTGGCGAACGTCATCGGGTGTTGCTGGCGCGCGCGTTGGCCACGGCGGCACCGGTGCAGGTGTGGGACGAGGCGCTGGCGGCGCTCGATGTGCGCCACGCGTTGAAAACCTTGAAGTTGGCCGATGAACTCAAGCGAGGCGGGGCGACGGTCGTGCTATCGTTGCACGACCTGCGGCTGGCGCACTGCCTCGACGAAGTCGTGGTGTTGAGCGAAGGCCGGCTGGCGGCGCACGGGGCGCCGGAAACGGTGCTCACGCCAGAGTTGCTGATGACCGTTTTTGGAGTCACCGCCCGCCCGGGCCCAAGCCTTATCATTGAATTACCATGAGCAAAGAAAACCATACCCTTCCCACCGATGAGGAACACTCCGACCGTATGCGCGAAGTGCAGGATGAAATGCACGCCCGCATCGCCGCCGCGAAGGAGAAACGCGACCTGATCATCGTCAACACCGGCAATGGCAAGGGTAAGAGCACGGCGGCCTTTGGTATGCTAGCGCGCAACATCGGGCATGGCCGCCGTAGTGTGGTGGCTCAGTTTGTGAAGTCCGGGGATGCGGCCATCGCGCGGGCGCTGAAGTCGGATCTGTTGACCTGGCACCGTTGCGGCGAAGGGTTTACCTGGGACACCCAGAACCGAGCCAAGGACATCGCCGCCGCGCGCGCCGGCTGGGAGCTCGCGGTCATCGCTCTCAACGATCCGGAGGTGAAGTTTGTCCTGCTCGATGAACTCAACGTCGTCCTCGACTACGATTATCTGCCTGTTGCTGAAATCATCGATGCGCTGAAAAACCGTGCTCCCGGAAAACACGTGGTCATCACCGGACGCGGTGCACCGCCGGCGTTGATCGAGCTGGCGGACCTTGTGACCGAGATGACGGAAATCAAACACCCCTTCAAAACCGGCGTGAAGGCGCAGGTGGGCGTGGAGTTTTGACCTGATTTTGGGCCCACGAAACACACGAAATGACACTAAAAAAATACCGAATTGGATGCGTCATAGAAGACGGAATGAAGATGTATTTAGGCAGATGTGACATTTGCTCGGTGAACTCGAATCAGCTATTCTCCCTTTCGTGTCTTTTCGTGTGTTTCGTGGGCAACCGCTTCTACGCATGAAAGCGCTCGGCGTCCTTGGCACCTCCTCCAACGCGGGTAAAACGTGGATGACGGCCGCGTTGTGCGCGTGGTTGCGGCGCGAAGGCGTGCGGGTGGCTCCGTTCAAGGCGCAGAACATGTCCAACAACGCGTGGGTGACGCCGGGCGGCGGCGAGATGGCGCGGGCACAGGCGGTGCAGGCCGAGGCGTGCGGACTCGAACCGTGCGTGGAGATGAACCCGATTTTGCTGAAGCCGAGCGGGCGCATGGGGTCGCAGGTGATCGTGCTTGGCGAGGCGCAGCGGCACCAGGACGGGCGTGACTACTATGCGGATTTCGAGCGGCACTGGGCCATCGTGCGCGAGACGCTCGACGGCTGGAAAAGCCGTTGCGACGTGCTGGTGATGGAAGGCGCGGGCAGCCCCGTGGAGCTCAACTTGATGGAGCGCGATCTGGTCAATCTGCGTCCCGTGCGTTACCTCGACGGCCGCTGGCTGCTCGTTGGCGACATCGATCGAGGCGGCATCTACGCGCAGTTCGCGGGCACGTGGAACCTGTTGCCGGTGGAGGACCGCGCGCGCGGGCTGGGGGCGATCGTGAATCGCTTTCGTGGCGACATCGGATTGTTTCCCGACCCCAACGCGTGGCTCGCGCCGCATGCGCCGGGGTTTCCGATTCTGGGCACGGTGCCGTTTCGGCCGGACTTGCAGCCGGAGGAAGAAGACGGACTCGGTGCGGGCGACGAGGATCGGGGCGACGGCGACGTGATCGCGTGGATACGGTTGCCGCATGCGGCGAATCTCACCGATTGCCAACCCTGGTGGGACGACACGGGCGTGCGGACGCGATGGGTTGGTGATCCGGCGTTGCTGGCATCGGCGCGGGCCATCGTTATCCCCGGAACGAAGAACACGATGGCGGACCTGCGCTGGTTGCGGGCGAGCGGCATGGCCGAGGCGATTATCGCGGCGACGAAACGCGGCGTGCCGGTCACCGGAATCTGCGGCGGTTATCAATTACTCGGCGAGCGGTTGTCGGATGTGGACGGCGTGGCGGGTGATGCGGGGGACGAACCCGGACTCGGATTGCTGCCGGTGGCGACGCGTTTTGAGAACCCGAAGATCGTGAGGCCGCTCACGACGGAGTGCGATGGACGCCGTTGGACGACCTACGAAATCCACATGGGGCGCACGGAGGCGACTGCGCCGTGTGAGACGTTGCAGACGGTGTTCGACGGAACGGTGGCGAGGACCGAAGGGCATCGTGCGGGCAATATTTGGGGCACGTATCAGCATGGTTGGTTTGAGGTGCCTGATACGCGCCGGCGGCTCGCGGATGCGGCTGGCATCACCGGGCATCGCACCCCGGATTTTACTTGGATGGAAAAACGTCGCCGGGTTTACGACGCGATGGCCGATCATGTGGTCGCGCATGTCGATCTTGGATTGGTGCGTCGTTACCTGGGGATCTGATGCCGATGAATGCGATGAACCCCACGCTGCTACTGATCTCGCCGCTCGTCGGTGGCTACACGCTCGACCTGGTGTTGGGTGATCCGAGCTGGTTGCCGCATCCGGTGGTGGTGTTCGGGAGCGTCATTGCCTGCGGTGATCGTTATCTGAACCGCGGCTCGGCGGCGGTCCGTTTGGTGAGTGGGGGGCTCTTTACCTTGGTGACCGTCGCGGGGGCGTGGGGCGTGACGGCGGGATTGCTGGCGATGGCGCGGTGGCTGTCGGTGTGGGAAGGCGTGGCCGTGGCGATGATCGGTGTTTTTTTTGGGTTGGCCAACCGCACGCTGGTGTCGGAAGGACGTGCGGTGTTTGCGGCGTTGCGCGAGGGACTGGATGCGGGTCGGCGGCAGCTCTCGCGTATCGTCGGCCGTGATACGGCGAACCTGACGCCGCAGCAGGTGCGCACGGCGACCTTCGAGACGATGGCGGAGAACCTGTGCGACGGTGTGGTGGCGCCGTTGTTTTACTTCGCGCTCGGCGGGGTGCCGGCGATGATGGCCTACAAGATGGTCAATACGCTTGATTCCATGATCGGCCATCACGACGAGAAGCACGAGTGGTTTGGCAAGACGGCGGCCCGGCTTGATGACGTGGCGAATTTTATCCCCGCGCGATTGACGGCCGCGCTGATGGTGTTGGTCACCGGGAGTGTGCGCGGGGCGCGTTTCGCTTGGCGTTATGGCCGTGCGCATGCGAGTCCCAACGCAGGGTATCCCGAGGCGGCGTTGGCGGGCATCATTGATGCGCGTTTCGGCGGACCCAATCGCTACGACGGCGAGTGGGTGGAGAAGCCGTGGATCGGAGAGAATTCGAGGGAAATTGAAGACAAGGAAATCAACACGGTTTCCTATGTGAACCACGCCGTGTGCGCGGTGGCCTGCGTATTGGCGGCGTTGTGGCTGATCTATCGGAGCTGACCATGGGCAAACTCATTTATCTTACCGGACCGGTCCGCAGCGGGAAAAGCAGTCGCGCAGTGGAGTTGGCGAAGGTGTGGGGCGAAGGCGCGGTGTTTGTAGCAACGTATCGCCCCGGGGCGGACGACGCCGAGATGGTGACGCGCGTGCGGCGGCACCAGGCGGAGCGTCCGGGCTGGCGCACGCTCGAAGCGCCGACGGACATCCCGGCGGCGTTGGCGGCGTTCAATCCGCCGCCGGCAGGCGTGCTGCTGGACTGCATCACGCTGTGGCTGGGCGACCGGCTGGATCGCGACGACGCGACGATCCTCGCCGAATGGACGGCGCTGCTGGACGCGTTCAAAGCGGCGCCGTGGCCGGCGGTGATCGTGGGCAATGAGATCGGCTGGAGTCCGGTGCCCGACCACCCGGTGCTGCGGCGTTATCGCGACCTGGCCGGTTGGCTGGCGCAACGCACGGCGGCGGCGGCGGACGAGGCCTGGCTGTTGGTATCCGGATGTCCGTTACGCTTGAAATAATTTTATGACGATGATCGAAACAATCCCCTGGACCCTGCCCGAAATTCCTCCGCTCGCCCGCGAGTTGGAGGCGGCGTTGCGCGCGCGCATCAACAACAAGACGAAGCCGCTCGGTTCGCTGGGCCGGCTGGAAGAACTGGCGCTGAAGCTTGGCCTGATGCAAGGCACGACCGAGCCGACGCTGGCGGGCGGAGGCACGGTGCTGGTGTTTGCCGGCGACCACGGATTGGCGCACGAAAAGGTGAGCCCGTGTCCGCAGGTGATCACGGTGCAGATGGTGCTGAATTTTTTGGCGGGCGGGGCGGCGATCAACGCGTTTTCGCGTCAGCACGGACTGCCGCTGAAAGTCGTGGATTGCGGCGTGGCCGGCCCACTGCCGGAGCACCCGGACCTGATCAATCTACGTATGGCCAACGGCACAAGGAACGCGTTGCACGAACCGGCGATGACGCGCGACGAAGTGATGGAATGTCTGGCGCGCGGCGCACGACTGGCGACTGAGCTGGCGGAGCAAGGTGTCGCGGCGATCCTGCCCGGCGAGATGGGTATCGGTAACACGTCGCCCTCGGCGCTGCTGTGCAGCGTATTGCTTGGTCTGCCGCTCGATGACTGCATCGGACGCGGGGCGGGGCATGACGACGCAGGGCTGGCGCACAAGCGCGCGGTGTTGCACCGGGTGGCGGCGCGGCATGCCGGCGCGACCGAGCCGGTGGATGCGCTGGCGGCGTTCGGCGGCTATGAAATCGCCATGATGGCGGGCGCGATGCTCGGCGCGGCGACGTCGAGAAAGTTGATCGTGGTGGACGGCTTCATCGCCACGGCGGCGGCGGTGGTGGCGTCGCGGCTGCGGCCGGGGGTGCTGGACTACTGCGTGTTTTCGCATGCGTCGGCCGAGACGGGGCACGCGAAGGCGGTGCGCGCGCTCGGGGTGCGTCCGCTGATCGACTTCGACCTGCGGCTGGGCGAAGGCACGGGCGCGGTGCTGGTGTGGCCGCTGCTGGTGTCGGCTACGGTGTTTTTGCGCGACATGGCGACCTTTGAGTCGGCGGGGGTGAGTCTGAATGACTGACGAGCCCGCCAGTCGACCCTCGGAGCTGCGCACGCTGGCGGCGGCGCTGATGTTTTTCACGCGACTGCCGCTGGTGGGGCGCGTGCGCATCGACGGGACGCACCTGCGCGGGGCGATCCTGTGGTTTCCGGTGGCGGGCTGGTGTGTGGGCGGTTTGGCGGCGGCCGTCTGGTGGGCGGCGGCGCAGGTGTGGCCGGCTGATGTGGCGGCGGGACTGAGCATCGTGGCGACGCTGCTGCTGACCGGTGCGCTGCACGAAGACGGCTGGGCGGACGTGTGTGACGGCTTCGGCGGCGGGCACACGAGGGACAAGACGCTGGCGATCATGAAGGACTCGCACATCGGGGCCTATGGCGTGATCGGACTGGTTGTGATGCTCGGGCTGAAGTGGCGGCTGTTGACGTCACTGCCGTTTGAATACGCACCGGCGGCGATGATCGCGGCGCACAGCCTGAGCCGGGCGGCGGCGGGATCATTGATGGCGACGCTCGACTACGCGCGGGCGGAGGACGAGCCGTCGAAAGCGCGGCCGTTGGTCGGCCGGATTCCGGCGGGGCGGCTGGTGGGCATGCTCGTGATGGGAGTGGCACCGCTGGTAATACTGCCGGCGCGCGCGGCGTGGGCGATTGCGGTGGTGGTGGCGGTGCGGTGGATGCTGGCGAGGTGGTTTGAGAAACGCATCGGCGGCTATACGGGAGATTGCCTCGGCGCGGCGCAACAGGTGGGGGAAGTGGCGGTGTTGTTGACCTTGCTGGCGGTGCTATGAACGCGTGCCTGATCCGTCATACGCGGGTGAATGTGGCGACCGGAGTGTGTTACGGGCGCATGGACGTGGGGTTGGCCGACGGCTTTGCGGCGGAGGCGGAGACGGTGCGGCGGGCGCTGCCGTGGGAGCCGGAGGAGATTTGGACGAGTCCGTTAACGCGCTGCCGGATGTTGGCGGAGCGACTGGCGACGGGGCGGATCGCGATGCGCGAAGACGAGCGGTTGATGGAGCTGAATTTTGGCGAATGGGAAGGACGCAGATGGGAGACGTTTCGTGGACCCGAGAGCGAAGCGTGGGCGTCGGATCCGTGGGGACGGAGGCCACCGGGAGGCGAGACGGGTCTGGAGTTGTGGGCGAGGGTGGCTTCGGTGCGACGCGAAGTGTTGGCGCGGGCGACTGAGCGACGTGTGGCGGTCGTCACGCACGCAGGCGTGATCCGGGTGTGGCGGGCGCTGGCGGCGGGAGGTTCGCCGGGAGGAGGAGTCTTTGACGCACGGGTGGGCTACGGCGAAATCACGCCCGCAGGTTGATCCAAGGCGGGTTTCAGCGACGGCTGTTTATGATCCGGATACGAGCGATTCCGACGTAAACCAAGGTTGCAAGCAGGGAGGAACCTCGGGGTGCTTTGTGCCCTTCACGGGGTCGGGTGCGTCTTGAAGTTGATACCACGCCGCCAGCGATGAACGCACCCGCGAATAAGTCCGGTCGCTTCCTGGCGGGCGGGCGCCATAGGCCACCAGGCGACCATCAAGTCCGCGGGCTATGACGGTGTGGGTTTGCAGGAAACGTCGCAGATGCGGGTGCGCGGGATTGATGAGCCACGCCAAGTCGCGATGGTTGGTTTCGGCGATGTCGATGCAGGCACCCCACTTGGCCTTGTAGGCAAAGACGCCGTCTTCGAGGAAGGGCAGGGTGGCGCCGGCGACGAGTTTGCGGTGGCCGAGTTCGTAGGTGCGCTGGATCGCGGAATCATAGATCGCGCCGACCACGCCCTTTTGCAGGAGACCGGGGTCGCCATCCAGCCACCCGAGGCGAAACAGGCGATAGTGGTCGTCGAAGGACCGGCCGACCAGGCCGGCGACCCAGGTTTGGCCGATAAAAATCTGGAGCAATTCGGCCGCGGGGGGCGTCATCATGTCCCGCAGTTCCGGCAGCGTGGCGGGAATTCCCTCGGCTCCGTAGCGGGCATTGATGGTGGGCGCGTGAAACCGTCTTTGAAACTCGGCGAGATGCGCGTCATCGCGGGTGATGCGAACGTTGAAATCGTGTTTGCGCACACGGCGGAGATCAGCGGAGGCGGAGGAGCCGAGGTTGTCGACCAAGGCGGCATACGTGGGTTCAAGCGGAATGCTGAGACACACATATTGCGGCACGATCAAGGCTTCGGAACGAAGTTCGGGCACGAGCCTGTCGGGGAGGCAAATCGCGAGTCCGTGGCGACGCGCGACACGAAGCATGGCGGGGCCGAGATCACGCGCGTGCCAGCCGTTGTGCACGCGTGGAGGCGTGTCTCCGCCGAGGTAAACACGTTCAAAAACGGCCCGCACACCGGGGGCGCGAAAAAACACCGTCACGGCCGAACCATCGGAGCCCGTCGCGGTGACATGCACGTGGTAGTTGCGGAAACGGCGCAGGCGTTTTTGAGATAGTTCGCAACCCATGACATGGCGTGGGCGGAGGTTTAAAAACTGGAGTGACCGCAGATCGCGAGGAGCACAAGGAAGGCGACGCCTACGAACAAAAGGAACCCGAGTCCAAAGGCCCGGGTGGATCTGAAAAACAACATGACAAAGGCACCGGCCAGACACAACAGGGCGGGCGCCGGTGAGTTGAGCGGAATCGTGGCCGCGATCATGAGCGGGGCGGCCACAAAGCCAAAGGCCGCCAGGGCGACGGGGCTGATTTTTCCGGATGTGGAGGGCGGGGGAGGCGATTCGTCTTCGGGTGGTTGTAGGTTCATGACAGCGCTGGTTTGCTGCTTTGAGGATCATGCATCGCCTGCAGTTCCTTCAGGCGGGATTCCTTTTCGTCGCGGTAGAACAGATTAAAGGTATCAAAAGGAATGATACGACCGTCGGGATGGACGATGTGGATGCAGCTCTTTTTGACGCTGCGGACGTCGAAGTTGTGCGCGTCGAGGAACTGGATGATCATCACGCGAAAAATGTTGTCGTAGGTGATGGCGGGCGGGGCTTTCACCAGCGGAAGGCAGCAGAGGAGCTGGCGAAGCGCGATCGAGGCGGACTCGGGCGAGTGAGAGGTGGAGAAGAGCTTGAAGACCTCGTTGCGCAGGGCGGGATCGCGTTCGTAAACGATGGTGCTGCCCTCGGCTTTCGTGAGGACCTCGGGCGGGATGAGGCCGGTGAGCGGGGTAACCTTGTCGCCGAGCTTCAATGCGTAACCCATGGCGAGGCAGTCGGGATGGCAGGGGACGGGGATGATGTCTGCGGGTTTGAAGACGGGGCTTTGGTCGAAGATTTTTTGGCGGACCTCGCCGAGGGTCAGGCGGTCGCGGGCGGGATCGAAGTTTTCAACGCGACCGGCATCCTGGATGGGCTGGAACGTCACGCCGCGCACGCAGCGCTGTTTGAGGGCGAAGTCGATAATGGCACCCATTTCGTCGTCGTTGAGACCTTTTTTGAGGGTGACGACGAGGGTGGTGGAGAGGTTGAGCTCGTTGAGGCGATCAAGGGCGCGACGGCGGATGTCGAGCAAGTCGGCGCCGCGCAATTCGCGGATGGGTTCGGGGCGGAGCGAGTCGAATTGGAGGTAGACCTCGAAGCCAGGCTGGTAAGTTGCGAGACGGCGGGCGAACTCGGCGTCCTGCGCGATGCGAATGCCATTGGTGTTCAGCATCAGATGCTTGATCGGGCGGCGTTTGGCGGCGTCGAGGATCTCGAAAAACTGCGGATGAATGGTCGGTTCGCCTCCGCTGATCTGGACGATGTCGGGCTCGGCTTCGTTGCGCACGACGGCGTCGAGCATGCGTTCAACGTGTTCGAGCGAGCGGTGTGTCTGGCGCTTGGGTGAGGATTCGGCGTAGCAGATCGGACACTGCAAATTACACTGGTCGGTGATCTCGACGAGGGTGAGGCAGCTGTGCTGTTCGTGGTCGGGGCAGAGTCCGCAGTCGTAGGGGCAGCCGAAGCGCGTCGGGGTGTTGAAGTGGGCGGGCATCTGGCCGGGCTTCAACGTGGCGCGGCAGCGTTTGTAGTAGTCGATGTCGGTCGAGATGAGCACGCGCTCGAAACCGTGGTCGGGGCAGTGCTTGTGGAGGAAGACCTTGTCGTCCTGGTAGACGACCTTGGCCTCGACCTTGCGCAGGCAGTGGGAGCACAGGCTGTTGGTGAGCTCGGCGAAGAGATAGGGGCGGTCCATTTAAAGTGGGGCGGAATTGGCCGGAGAGGAACGGAGCAGGCGGCGTGCGCTGCGGACAGCCAAGAACAGGCCGACGAGGCTGGCGAGCTGGATTGCGCTGAGGCCGGGGAGGAGAAACTCACGGGGCTTGATGAACTCGATGCTGAAACGGAAACCAAGGTAGCCGGCGATATAGAGGCGGAACAATACACCCGAAGGCAGAGATCGACCATGGGTTGCCAGTCGCAAGGCGAGCGCCAGCAGCAACACGAAGGCGCTTTCGTAGAGCTGGGCGGGGTGGCGGCGGACGCCATCGCCAAAATCGACGCCCCACGGCAGCGAGGTGGCGATGCCATAGGTGCGGTCGGAGAGGCCGGTGAGAAAACACCCGATGCGCCCGATGGCGGTGCCGAGGGCCAGCGGATAGACAAAGAGATCGCCGGTGGAGCGACGCAGGCGGAGAAAGTGTTTGAGCAGCTCGACTCCGGCCCAGCCGCCGAGCAGGCCGCCGACGATGGTCTTGCCGCCAAACAAGGCGTGCAGGTCGTGGCGCAGGGCTCCGTAGTAGGCGGGGGCTTCGAGCAAGGCGAGCAGCTTGGAGCCGAGAAGAGCCCCGAAGACGCAGCCGAGGAGTATCCAGAGGGTGGATTCGAAAGGCAGCGGGGCCTCGGGAGCGCGCCGCTTGAGGTGGAAGTAGAGCCGTGCGCCCGCGAAGTAGCCCAGGCCCTCGATCACGGGGTGCGGATGCAGATGGAGACCGAAGAGATCGAGGTAGACGGGGAAGGTCACGGGATTTGCGAATGAACAAGGACAGCGGCGGCGGGCCCGGCGGTCCCGCCCTGCCTGGAAACTCAGTCGTTGAACGTCATGCGCGAGTTGTCCTGGAGGTAGGCGGAGATTTCACGGGCGAAGAGCTCGCTGAACTCGACGCGCTTTTTCTGGCCCATGCCGAAGATGCCGGACATCGCGTCGTCCCCTTGCGGGTATTCGCGGGCCATCTGACGGAGCGTGGCGTCGCCGAAGATGACGTAGGCGGGAACCTTGCGTTCGTCGGCGAGTTTTTTGCGCAATTCGCGCAGGCGGCTGAACAAGATCTCGTCGCACTCGATGTCGCCTTCGCGGCGCACGACCTTGCGGACTTTGGGCAAGTCCATCGGTTTGGTGAGCGTGATGGGGCAGCGGGTTTTCAACGCATCCAGGCCCTCGGCGCTGAGGAGTAGAGTGGGGTATTCGCCTTCGCTCTGGGTGAGCAGGCCGAGGCGCAACAGATCGCGTCCGATGGCGGCCCAAGCCGGACGGGAGAGATCTTTGCCGATACCGTAGGTCGAGAGGCGGTCGTGGTCCCAGCGACGAATTTTGTCGGTGTCGGCGCCGGTGAGGACTTCGCAGACGTGGTTGATGCCGACGCCGAAGCGGGAGGCGGCGTTGATGCGGTAGACGCAGGAGAGAAATTTTTGGGCGACGATGGTGCCGTCGTAGGTGTCGCGCGGTTCGAGGCAGTTGTCGCAGGCACCGCAGTTATCGAGCGGGAATTTTTCGCCGAAGTAGGCGAGGAGTTCAGAGCGCCGGCAGACGGAACCCTCGGCGTAGCGCATGATCTGGCGGAGCTGGTTGCGGGCAACCTGTTGCTCCTGCTCGTTGGTCATCTCGTCGATGAAATGCGTCTGCTTCGAGGCATCGCCGGCCGAGAAGAGGAGCAGGCAATCGCCGGGAAGACCGTCGCGGCCGGCGCGACCGGTTTCCTGGTAGTAGCCCTCGATGTTTTTGGGGAGATCGTAGTGGATGACCCAGCGGACGTTGGGCTTGTTGATGCCCATGCCGAAGGCGATGGTCGCGCACATGATGCGGACCTCGTCGCGGAGAAACAGCTCCTGGTTGCGGGCGCGTTCGTCGGCGGGGAGGCCGGCGTGGTAGGCGCGGGCGGAGTAGCCGCGACCGGTGAGGGCTTCGGCGACGCGCTCGGTGGCGGCGCGGGAGGCGCAGTAAACGATACCGGACTCGTCTTCGCGTTTTTTGACCCAGGCGAGGATCTGGTCGGTGGGTTTGTCCTTGGGGAGGACTTTGTAAGTGAGGTTGGGGCGGTTGAAGGACGCGACGAAGACGGACGGGGATCTGAGCTTGAGGTGCTTGATGATGTCGGCGCGCACGCGCTCGGTGGCGGTGGCGGTGAGCGCCATCAAGGGGACGTCGGGGAGGAGTTCGCGGAGCTTGGAAATCTGGCGATATTCGGGGCGGAAATCGTGGCCCCATTCGGAGACGCAGTGGGCCTCGTCGATGGCGATGGCGGCGACGTTCCAGGCTTTTAAGTTTTCCTGCCAGTTATCGAGCATGAGGCGCTCGGGGGCGACGTAGAGGAGCCGCCATTCGTTGCGATGGAGACCGGCGAGACGCGAGCGGGCTTCGGCGGACGAGAGCGTGGAGTTGAGAAACGTGGCGGCGACGCCGGCAGCCTGGAGCTGATCGACCTGGTCCTTCATCAGCGCGATGAGCGGCGAGACGACGATGGTCAGGCCGGTGCGATGGAGGGCGGGTATCTGGAAACAAAGGGACTTGCCGCCACCGGTAGGCAGTAAGGCGAAGACGTCGCGGCCGGCTAGGGACGTTTCGATGATGTCGCGCTGGAGCGGACGAAATTCGGGATAACCGAAGGTAGTATGGAGCGTATTGAGCAGTTCAGGCACGGTAAACGGGGGCGAACGTTCAACGCCATGGACGCAACGTTCAACTCCCAACATCCGTTCGGACCTAGTTCTTAAAATGGATCGCGGGTGCCGGGTTCGATATCCTTGATGGGATTGTCTCGCCGCTGGACTTTACGCAGGTTTTTTTTAGGATCCGTTCGGCCAGACTAACTACTCTTTACCATGTCTTTGCAACCCTCCGCCGCCTCCATTGTTGCCCAGGAAAAAACCTCGCGTAAACGCCGCCGTCGTCGCTGGTCGATCGCCGTCGGAGTGATCGTGGGTCTGCTGCTCTTCGGCTTTTTCGGGCTGCCGCCGATCATCAAGGCCCAGGCGATCAAGCATCTCTCTGAGGCTCTGCACCGCGAGGTTGCCATCGAAAAAATCCGCCTCAACCCGCTCGCACTTTCCATCACGATCGAGGGCCTTGAAATCAAGGACCGCGACGGTTCGCCCTTCACCGGATGGAAACGTCTCTATGTGAACTTTGACTCGTTCTCGCTCTTTACCGGCGAGTGGCGTTTTCAGGAGATTGCGCTTGATGGTTTTCATCAACGCGTGGCTATCGCCAAGGATGGCAGCTTTAATTTCGCCGACCTCATTCCGCCGCCCGCCGAGAAGCCGGTTGCATCCGTGCCGGAGCCGGTTCCATCGAAGCCGCGTCCTATTCGTATCATGAGCCTCAAGGTAACTTCGGCGGCACTGGCCTTTGTCGATGCCAGCCGTTCCCAATCTTTTTCGACCGACGTGGGGCCGCTCAGTTTTACACTCACAAACTTCCTCACTGCGGGTGATCCGAAGGCCCCTTACGAATTTTCCGCCATCACCGAGGCCGGTGAGACGTTCGCCTGGAAGGGAACCGTTTCCATTGATCCCGTGCGCTCCGCCGGTGAGTTCAATCTGGGCAAGATCGCCCTCAAGAAATACGCGCCTTACTATGCCGACCGCATCAACGCCGACCTCCTCGACGGTCTGCTCGATGTGAGCGCGCATTACGCCATCGATCTCGGCGACGGCACGCCTCAGCAGCTGATGCTTTCCGATGCGGTGATCAAACTCTCCAATCTGAAAGTCGCCGCGCGCGGAACCACTACGGCGCTCATTGATCTGCCGTCCTTCACCATCGACGGGCTGAACGCCGACGGGCTCAAGCAAGCCGCGACCGTCAGCCACGTCGCGCTCGATGGCGGACGCCTGACAGTGGTCCGCGAAAAAGACGGTTCCATCAACCTGCTGAATCTCCTCGTTGTTCCGGTCGATCCAAATGCCCCCGTGCCTGCTGTTGCGCAGGTTGCTGCTTCGGCTACTCCCGCGACACCCGCCGCGTTGCCCGATGTTAAACTCGCTGAGTTCGCCCTTACCGGACTCGCCATCGATATTGAGGACCTCACCACTCCGACCCCTGCGAAGAACAGCATAGGTCGTCTGGATGTGTCAGTGAAGAACGTTTCGCTCGCCGAGGCGGCGGCGCCCATCGCGCTGAAACTTTCGATGGCCATGTTGCCGGGCGGCACGGTGGATGTTGAAGGCACGGCGGTGCGCGAACCGCTCTCCGCAGATCTCACCGTGAAGGTTGCTGCGATGCCGCTTGCCGGTGCGACGCCCTACATCGAGCCGATGCTCAATCTCAAGATCTCCGATGGCACCGTGTCGGTTGACGCCAAGGCTCGCCTCGACGGTAAGGTTGCCAGCTTCCAAGGCGATGTGGTCGTGGACAAGTTGGCCACCGTTGACGGAGCCAAGGCCGAGGATTTTGCGGGCTTTACGCAATTGGCCATTCGCGGCATCGACGCTGTCTCCGAACCGCTTACGGCCAAGATTGGCGAGATCACGCTGACTGATCCATCGGCTCGCGTGGCGGTCAACGCAGACAAGACGACCAACCTGAACACCATTCTGCGCACCCAGCCTGCGCCAGCGGAAGTCGCCGGAACGGAGTCCGCTCCGGTGACCGTTGCCCTGCCTGCGTCGCCCGCGCCTGTCGCATCCTCCGCTCCGGCACCCGTCTGGTCGCTCGGCAAGTTCACCCTGGTGAACGGTTCGGCCACACTCTCCGACCGATCCATTAAACCCGCCGCGCGCATCGCTCTCGACCATTTTAACGGCACGATCTCCGGCCTGTCCTCGGCCGATCTCCAGCGCGCCGACGTCGATATCAGTGGCAAGCTCAATGGCACGGGCAAGATCGCCATTAGCGGCAAGCTTGATGCCAAGGCCGCCACCCTCGCCCCTGGCGCGCTCACCGAAATCGTGGTGGATGTGAAGGGCGTCGATCTGTCCCCCATTTCCCCTTACGTCGGCACTTATGCCGGCTATGAGCTCGCGCGCAGCGGGCTTACGGTGGATGTGAAAGCCCGTCTCACCGAGCGCAAGATCGACACGGAGAACGTCGTCACGCTCAACCAATTCACCTTCGGTCCGGCCACCAACAATCCGCTGGCCACCAAGCTCCCCGTGCGTCTTGGCGTGGCGCTTTTGAAGGACATCGACGGCAACATCGTCATCGACCTGCCGGTGAAGGGCAGCCTCGACGATCCGAAGTTCAAGATCGGCAAGGTCGTGTTAAACGTGATCGTCAACTTACTGGTGAAGGCGGCGACCTCGCCCTTCTCGCTGATCGGAGCGGCGTTTGGCGGCGGTGGCGACGAGCTCGCCTACCAAAATTTTTCACCCGGTGTGGTGATGCCGTTGGACACCGAGGTGTCGAAAATCGAAACCTTGCGTAAAGCGCTCAAGGGACGTCCCGCGCTCAACCTCGATATCACCGGCAGCTACGATGGCGAGGCCGACCTCGCGGCCGTGCGCGACCAAATTCTCAGCAAACAGGTCCGTTACCGCCTTTGGGAAGAAGCTCGGGTCAAAGACCCGAGCACTCCGCCTCCCGAGCAGATCACCGTTTCTCCGGAGGAGGAGATTCGTGTTATCGGGCTCTTCGTGACGGAACGTTATCCGGCCGGGCAGACGCCGCTCGCGACGGACGGCACCGTGAACGCGCCGCCACCCAAGTTTGTCAATCTGCCGGACAAGGTCTCGACGCCGGCCAAACCCGCTCCTCAGCCCAGTCATGGACCCCGGCGCATCTACAATGGTTCATCGTCCTTGATCTCACGGTCGGCCAAGCGTGAGCCCGAGCCGGTCAAGCCAGTGGCGGTCGTCACGATTGTTGACCCGACGGCGACTGGGGCCGCGGCGACGCCTGGTGCACCTGCTCCGCTCTCTTTGGAGGATGCACGCCGTGCGCTTGCCGCCGGCATTCCAGTTTCCGACGACGACCTTCGCCAACTGGCCGCTGATCGTGCGCAACATGTGCGTGACGCTCTGCTCGCCGGCGGTGAGATTGACGCCGGACGCCTCTTCCTCACCCCGCCCGCCCCCGCGGGCAAGGGCGCGAAGGTGTTCCTGCAATTGCGCTAATCGGATGGCTGAAGATTCCCTGCGTCAGCCGGTCGGCCGATCATTGGTTGGATGGACAAAGCCGCCACGTCCGGGACGGGCGGCGCTGTCCGGGCGTTTCTGCCAGATCGAACCGCTCAATGCCGGTTTGCATGCAGACGAACTTTTTTCGGCCAATTCCGCCGATGAAGCCGGACGCATGTGGACATATCTGCCCTACGGACCCTTTGCCGCGCGAGCCGAGTATGATGCGTGGATGCAGCGCACCTGTTGTGGAGAGGACCCATTGTTTTATGCTATCTGCGATGTGAACACTGGCCGACCGGCCGGTCTTGCGGCCTACTTGCGCATCGATCCAGCCAACGGAGTGATCGAGATCGGTCACCTGGCGTATTCTCCCGCGTTGCAACGCACCACGGCGGCGACCGAGGCGATGTTCCTGATGATCGACCACGTCTTTGCGCTGGGTTACCGGCGCTGCGAGTGGAAGTGTGATTCGCTCAACGTCCCGTCGCGGGCGGCGGCGGAACGGCTCGGATTCACCCATGAAGGTGTTTTCCGCCAAGCCGTGGTGGTGAAAGGCCGCAACCGCGACACGGCCTGGTTTTCGATTATCGATACGGAATGGCCGGCCCGCCGCGCGGCGATCGTCCGCTGGCTGGCACCGGAGAACTTCGACGGCTCCGGACAGCAGATCGCCCGACTGGCGGCGAGGAGCGCGACGTGATGAACTGCCGTCCTGAATGCGGCGCGTG
Source organism: Opitutaceae bacterium (assembly GCA_041671745.1). GTDB lineage: Bacteria > Verrucomicrobiota > Verrucomicrobiia > Opitutales > Opitutaceae > Rariglobus. Next base: position 194,954 of record JBAZBC010000008.1, read on the forward strand.
TTGCATCGCGCCCTCGATCACCTCGCCGATTCCCGGGATGCCGAATGGGAAAAAAGCCGGCGAACGCTGTGTCCAACTCCTGCCCGACATGAGGTGCGCGGTTTTCGGAAAACCGGAGCGTCCGGCCTTCTGTGCGAGCCTGCGCCCGACACAGGAGATGTGCGGTGCGAGTGCAGCCGAGGCGATGTCGCACCTGACCGCGCTCGAACTCGCCACGCGGCCCTGAACCGGCCAACGTTCTTGGTCATGCCGAATCTCTTCGTCATCGCGGGACCCAATGGTGCGGGGAAAACGACCAAGGTCGTATTTTTGAAATAAACCAGCCCATCGCTGGCACTCTGCGATGGAAGCGAGAAAGGGCACTGGGCCAGCGTTGCCCTCGGTGGCACGGGCCTGCGGCCCGCCTCCACCTCGGTCGCCTTGGCCGAGCGCCCTTTCTCACTTCCGCTGGACCGGTCTATTTCAAAAACACGACCTATGCGCGGCGCTTCCTTCCCGAGGAAATGCGGACGAGGGAGTTTGTGAATGCGGATATGATCGCCGCAGGTTTGTCGCCTTTCGCTCCCGATAAAGCCGCGTTCGAGGCGGGACGCATCATGCTGAATCGGTTGAGAGAACTGGCGGCGAAGCGGGTGGATTTCTCGTTCGAGACGACGCTTTCGGGAAGAGCTTACGCGCCCCTGCTAAAGGAAATGCGGGAGGTAGGGTATCGTATTTGGATGGATTTTCTCTGGATTCCCGAGCTTGGAATCACGCGCAGCAGGGTGAAACAACGCGGCACCAAGGGCGGCCACAATATCCCCGATGAGGTCCAGCAGCGGAGGTTTCATCTGGGGGTGCGAAATCTGGCGACGCTTTACAGGCAGCTACTTGATAAGTGGCGACTCTACGACAACACCCATGAGCAGCCTTACTTGGTAGCGTCGGAGCAGGATGGTGTGCTCACGGTTGTAGATGCGGGGAAGCTTGCGCAAATCGAGTCGGCGGCCAGTATTTCTCTCACGATGGATGCACCCAACGACTGGCGTGTGGAGGAGCCCGCTGCACTCACTTCGGAAGAAGTGGATCGCCGTTCCATGCGAGCCATGCGCAAGGCCTACGCCGACGCTGTTTTGGAAAATCTGCGTTTTGGCCTGCCGATTATTCAATATCGCGACGGGCAGATCGTCGAGGTGCCCGCCGAGGACCTGGCTCCGCAGGCCCGCCGTATCTTGGAGGCCAACGGCGAACTGTTGCCCGAGGAAGTCGCCGCAGGGTTGAAGCTGTGATTTGAAGACAGCTCCTCGGATGCCTGCGCCTCCTTGACCCCGTCGGCCGTCTCGGTTGCATCAAGCCCCATGGCCAAGCCTGACGAACCCAAGATCATTTTTTCGATGATGCGCGTCTCGAAGAAAATCGAGCGCAAGGAAATCCTCCGCGACATCTCCCTGTCGTTTTACTACGGCGCGAAAATCGGCGTCCTCGGGTTCAACGGCTCCGGCAAGTCCTCCCTTATGCGTCTGCTTGCCGGGCGCGACAAAGAATTCGACGGCCAGGTGCACTTCGAACCCGGCTACACGATCGGCCTGCTCGAGCAGGAACCGCAGCTCACCGCCGGCAAGACCGTGCGCGCGTGCGTTGAGGAGGGCGTGAAACACCTGACCGATCTCACCGCCGCTTATGACGCGACCTGGGATGAGATCGACGCCGCCAAGGACGATGACGAGCGCGATGCCATCACCACGAAGCAGGGCGAGTTGCAGGAAAAAATCGACGCACTCGGCGCCTGGGACGTGGCTCCGCAGGTCGAGATGGCCATGGACGCGCTTCGCTGTCCGCCGCCCGACGAATTGGTGGACCATCTTTCCGGCGGTGAGCGGCGCCGCATCGCGCTGGCACGACTCCTCCTGCAGAAGCCCGACATTCTTCTGCTCGACGAACCGACCAACCATCTCGATGCGGAGAGCGTGCAATGGCTTGAGCAGCATCTCTCGCGTTACGAAGGCACGATCATCGCGGTGACGCATGATCGCTACTTTTTGGACAACGTCGCCAAGTGGATTCTCGAGCTCGACCACGGCCACGGCATTCCGTGGAAAGGCAACTACTCCGAGTGGCTGGAGCAGAAACACGCTCGGGCTTCCGTCACGCAGCGCACCGAGGACCGCCGCCAGAAGGCGATGGCGCGCGAGTTGGAGTGGATTCGTTCCGGGGCCAAGGCGCGGCAGGCCAAGGGGCAGGCGCGCATCACGGCCTACGAGTCGATGCTCAACCAGAACGTCGCCGAAAAAGAGCGTGAGTTTGAAATCATTATCCCGGCCGGTCCGCGACTCGGCTCGTTGGTGGTCGAGGCTCAGAAACTCACCAAGGCCTACGGAGACCGCGTGTTGTTCGAGGATGTGAATTTTTCCCTGCCGCCCGGCGGAATCGTGGGAGTGATCGGGCCAAACGGCGCTGGCAAGACCACGATGTTCCGGCTCATCACCGGCGTGGAGCAAGCCGATGCGGGCGCGTTGCGCGTGGGACCGACGGTGCAGCTCGCGCATGTCGACCAGTCGCGCGACTCGCTGCCCGATGCGCAGACGATCTACGAAGCAATCAGTGGCGGAGAGGAGATCTTGAAACTCGGACCGCGCGAGATGAACGCGCGCGCTTACTGTGCGCAGTTCGGCTTCACCGGCGCGGACCAGCAGAAGAAAGTCGGCGTGCTCTCCGGCGGTGAACGCAACCGCGTGCACTTGGCGCGCCTGCTCAAGAGCGGCGCCAACCTGATCCTCCTAGATGAGCCGACCAACGATCTCGATGTGAACTCGATCCGCGCGCTGGAGGAGGGCTTGGAGACCTTCGCCGGTTGCGCGGTTGTGGTGTCGCACGATCGTTGGTTCCTCGACCGTGTGGCCACGCACATCCTTGCGTTCGAGGGCGATTCGCAGGTGCACTGGTTCAACGGAAACTACTCGGCCTATCTTGAGGATTTTAAGCGTCGCAAGGGTAAGGAGGCGGACCAGCCGCACCGCATCAAATACCGGCCGCTCACGCGCGCCTGATCACACGGGGTCGCGCGGCGCGGGTTTGGCAAACGGTGACCTGGATTGGAACCGTTGCCATTCCGCCAGTTCGACCTCATCCAATTTAAGTTTTTCGGCAGCTTCCTCGGAGATGCTATGGGTGAGTTGTAGTTTGAAGCGGGAGTGCAGGTATTCTTCGAAGCTGACCCACTTGCCGTTGTATTTTACGCGCTTGGTCCAGGAGCAGACGGTGATCATGGATTCAAGTTCGCAGACACGCCTCATGAGCAGGATGCCGCCAACGGTGCCGAGACTGCACGCGGCGAACAGCATGCCCAGGCCGACTACTTGGAAAACCGTCGCCCTCCTGCCGACCGAGGCCGAGTTGTGGGTGAGCGTGCCGAGTTCACGCAGTTCCATCTCATGCACGCCTGCACGAACCGCTTCCATGGTGTTTACCCCGATGTCCGAATCCATGATCTGGAGGGCGGGAGCCATGGCGTCGGAGCGACGCAACGCGATGGTATCGCCGAGCTCCTTTCGTTTTATGCCGATGAGCTTTTGAATTTGATCGAGCGTGGCGAGTTGGGCGGGAGCGTCGGCGAAGCGTTGCCGCAGGCGGGAAACCTGATCATCGAGGGCGGCATTGGCCCGGGTGTAGGGTTCCAGATACCGATCGAATCCGGTCAGCATGTAACCGCGCTGTCCGTTCTCGGCTTCGACGAGCGAGGTCAGCAGTTGGTTGATCTCCAGCAGGGTTTTTTGGGTGTAGTTTACGCGGACACTGGCTGAGGCGATATCGCGGACGGATATCGTGGATAGAATCGCAGTGCACGCGGCCAATACAAAGCTGGCGATCAAGCCGGTGATCACCAGCGGACGTGACAATAGAACGGACCGGGAGTTTTTCATGGCATACTTCTCCGATGCTCATGCCGTCCGGTCACCGTAGGTCGGACGCGGGTTTAGGGTTAAAAAAGGCTTTCAGAATTCACATGTTTTTTATTACCAACCGGGTGTGGCGTCTAACTTAAAACTGTATATTTGATAAATATGTCATCAACCCAATCTATGGTTCTGGGCGGCGGTTGTTTCTGGTGCACCGAGGCGGCTTACGAGTTGCTGCCCGGGGTCACGGCCGTGGTGAGCGGGTATGCGGGCGGGGCGCGACCCAATCCCACTTACGAGCAGGTATGCACGGGTGTTTCCGGTCATGCCGAGGTGATCCGTATCGATTACGATCCGGAGAAAATCACGCAGCACGCGTTGTTGGATTATTTTTGGAAAATCCACGATCCGACCACGCTCAACCGGCAGGGCGCAGACGAAGGCACGCAGTATCGCTCGGTGATTTTTTATGCGGATGCCGAGCAGAAGGCCGCGGCGGAGGCGTCACTGGTGCGGGCCAATCCCGGCTGGGGAGGGAGAATCGTGACGCAGATCGTGCCGCTGGAGAAATTCTACGAGGCCGAAGATTATCATCAGGATTACTTCCGGCGGAACCCGCACGGCGGTTATTGCCAGATGGTGATCCGGCCCAAGATCGACAAGCTGCAGAAGGCACTGGGGTAGGTTTTTACCCCAGGTCGGATGCACGCACAAACGGCGCTGGCGGCTTTACTTCCGGCGTTTCCGAACAAGGCTGGGAACATGCCTGATTCGACTCCTGTCAATCCTCAAAACTCCGGTCTGGAAGTGACCACCTGGTTTGTGCGGAGCCGCAATGCGCTCTACACCAAGGCGGACTTCGGTCCGCTCTACGTCGACTACTACCTCCATCTGGCCGATCAGAAGATCAAGGTGACGCCGGAGCATGATGTGTTGTTCAAGCGCGCGCTGGCGGCGTATGTATTGCACGCTGTCTCGCGTCCGTGGAACGAGCTCACGGCGTGGACGATCAATTTTCAGTATCCATTGGTGAACCTCTTCATCACGGGTGACAACGAAGACGGCTCCGTGGCAGGCAGGGTCTTCGATGAAAACGTGAAGGTCATGCCGACGGGGTTGTTTTTTGCCGATGTGATTCAGGGCAAGCAGCCCAAGCGACGCAGCTCGGTGGAGTTCACCGGGGCGGATCCGCTGGTCGCGATCGAAACTTACTACCGCAAGAGCGAGCAGCGTCCGGCGCGGTTTTTTCAGACGAGCGAGGAGGAGTTTGCTCTCGTGGCGGCGCATCCGGACTACGACGAGGCGTGGTTCGAGGCTCTCACCTCGGAGCAAGTTGCGGAGTTGGCCGTAAAGGAACCGCTCGGCGAGTTGGAGAAGCGGGTTTATCGCTGGCATTGCGGCTGCAACCAGAAACGTATGCTGGAGGTGCTCGCACCGATTTTTCGGCAGGAAGGGGACGGGCTTTTTGCGGGCGATGAAAAGATCGAGATCCGTTGTCCGCGTTGCGCGGCGCGGCACACGATCACCCGTGAGGCGATGGAAGCGTTTGTGGCGGACGCCAAATGAACGACGGTTACGCGGAACGATTCAGTGGGGTGGGGCGGTTGTTGGGCGGCGGCGCGCTTGAGCGCCTGCAAGCTGCGCACGTGTGTGTGATCGGGGTGGGCGGAGTCGGTTCGTGGACGGTCGAAGGACTGGCGCGCAGCGGCGTGGGCGCGCTCACGCTCATCGATCTGGATGACGTGTGCGTGACCAATGTGAACCGGCAGTTGCCCGCGCTCGACGGGCAGATTGGGCGCCCGAAAGTTGCGGTGCTGGCGGACCGCGTGAAGTTGATCAATCCGGAGTGTCGCGTGACGGCGTTGATGGATTTTTTCACGGCGGCGACGGCCGAGGAGATGCTGGGCGCGGTGAAGTTCGACTGTGTGGTCGACGCGATCGACAACACAGGGAACAAGGCGTTGCTGATCGCGGAATGTGTGAAGCGCGGGCTGCCCTGTGTGACGGTGGGAGGTGCCGGTGGAAAACGTGACGCGACGCAGATCCGCGCGGGAGATCTGGGCGAGTCGGGCGGCGATGACCTGCTGCGACTCGTGCGCAAAACACTGCGGAGTGAGCACGGTTTCGCAAAGGGACCGGGTCACCGTTACGGAGTGCGTTGCGTGTTTTCGGCGGAGCGTCCGGTGTTTCCCTGGGAGGACGGGACGTGTCAGGCCGAGCCGGAGCCGGGCAGCAACCTGAAGCTCGATTGCGCGAGCGGGTTTGGCACGGCGGTGTGGGTGACGGGGGCGTTCGGACTGGCGGCCTCGCAGGAGGCGGTGGGCTTGCTGCTGGCGGGGAAGGAGTAGCTTTGGTTGAAGACAGCTCCTAGGATCGAAGCGAGTAGCGGCCGGTTTTTTTCCCGCCGGTTTTCTCGACCAGGCCTGCTTCGAGCAGCGGGCGCAGCAGGTCCATGGCACCTTGTTTGGAAATATCGAGTGCTGCCCAGATTTCAGTCGGGGCCATGGTGCCGTGGTCGCGGAGGAGTTGTAGCAGGCGTTCCTGTTTGGGGCGCAGCACGAGCTTTGTCTGTGACTTGAGATTGTAGGCCTGCACGCGCAGCCACACGCGTTCGAGGGTCTGGCGCAGGCCTTCGGTGCAATACTCCAGCCAGCTCGTGAGGTCTTCGCCTTCTTTGCGCACGGTTTCCAGCGCGGCGTAGTAACGCGGGCGGTTTTCCCAGTAATACTCGTCCACCGAGAAGATGTGGTGGGTGTCGAAGCCGCGTCGATAAAGTTCCCACAACGCGAGCGCGCGTCCGGTGCGGCCGTTGCCATCGGCAAAGGGGTGAATTGCTTCGAAGCGGTAGTGCAGAATGGCGGAGCTGAGCACGGGCGAGAGCGTGGCGGAGTGTTTATTCCACCAGTCGAGCAGTTCGAACATGAGTCCGGAGACGTCGGCAGGGGCAGGAGGCACGTAGCGGCCTACGCGCACGGCGATGGTGCGGTAGCGACCGGCTTCGCCTTGGTCCATGACTTCACCAGCGAGGATGCGGTGCAGATCAAACAAGTCGTCGTGCCGGATGGTTTTCTTGGCGACGTGTTTTTCCACGTAGCGCAGACCGGCGAAGTAGTTGACGACTTCGCGACTGGAGCGGGGGTCGGAGGCGACGGGCTCGCGGCCTTCCTCAATCGTAAGCGTCCGGGCGGGTGCCACCTTGACAGCATTTAGGTGAGAAGGACGAGAACACCTCTAATATGGATATGATATCCATGTAGAGGGTCGCTCGATAGAGATGATATCTCTAATGCCGACCTAT